>JADJYG010000004.1 GCA_016719895.1 Saprospirales bacterium
TACCGCTGGTAAAGAGATAATCTATGGATGAAAGCCAAGAAATATTAGTAAAAACAGTTGTATGCAGAAATTGTAAATCTCCGCGACTTCATAAAGTAACGCCAAACTCGATTAAAGAGGAATATGGGCCAGAAACTATTCAATATACGCTTCTGCAGTGTAAATCCTGTAAGACCGTTGTTTTAGAAGAAGTTAAGTGTTATAAAACTGATGAAATTGAGAATATTGTATGCCAAACACCCCAATATTATCCTGAACCTTCTGTAAACTCAATAATACCCATTGAAAACAAGTTAGATGCTATACCAGATCAAATTTATCAAATTTACATTCTGTGTGCTAAATCCTATAATGTCAAGTTGAAGAAAGGTTGTTTGTTGTATATTTATCATACTATTGAGACACTATGCCAACATTTTGGCAAACCTGACGCCAGTATTAGTTTATCTACAAGGTTGAAAAAAATTAGATTTACTGCCCTAAAAAAGCAAGACGTAATTGATTTGGCAAAAATAACTGAAGCGGCAGGTCGATATTTAGAAAAGGGTGAAAACGACATCAAAATTAACACATTACAAATTATGATCAACAAGGTTAAAGATATATTGTTCTTAGAATTTATACAAACTAAGGAAGCAGATATAGCGCGAGAAGAAATGCCGAATTTGTTTCAAGAAAACGATGATAATACAGAATACAAGATAGAAAATTCTGATAATGAAGAAGAAATAAAACTCAAGATTGGGCAACTCGATTCATAATATGAATAACAACTTTACCATCAAAATCCTAACCCCTGTCCACATAGGTTCCGGTGAATCGGCCATGAAAAATGTCGACTTTTTATATTTCAGTACGGAAGGTAAGGCCGCAGTGCTGGACCAGAAAAAAGTACTCTCGGTAATCAGCGAATCAACATCGATCAATGGTGACAATGTCGAGAAGAAAGAAGGACTGGAGCAACTATTGAGGCAATATCAACCCGCCTTCCAAGTCGACGATGTGGCGCTTCGCATCCTGCCAGTACGCCATGGAGGTCTTGATAAAAAAAAGGATGTAAAGGAGCAACTGCACGATGGCTTCGGTAAAGCTTTGCTTCCGGGCTCTTCGTTGAAAGGCAGTATCCGTACAGCCCTGTTTGCACATTTCATCAATGCCAGGAATGGGGACGACGTTAAAATTAGCCGAAATTTAACCAATAACAGACGAATCTATAGCGATAGCGCTCTGATGCGGCAGTATTTCGGCGACGATCCTAACCACGATATCCTGCGGTTGCTTCGGCCGGGTGACGCCACTTTCCTCCAAACGGCGTGCAGCCGAACCGAAGCCCTTAATTTGAAAGGGAAAAATTGGGTCCTGGACCCCGATCTTGTGCAATTCGTTGAAATAATTGCCGAAGGGCAGGAAAACGGCTTGCAAGTTCATATTGATAAAACTCTGGAGAAAAACGCATCCGCGCGGCGCTATTTTATCAATGATGTCAGCGTGCTGGATGACCGCGACTTCTTCAAGATTATGAACCATCATACTGACGACCTGGCGAAACGGGAAATAGCATTCTGGGAAGAGGATGAGGGTGAGCGTCCGGAACAAGTGGACGCTTATTTGGAGAAACTGGCCGAAATCCGGGAGCAAATAAAAAATTGCAAACCGCAGGAGTGCATTCTGCGTTTGGGATGGGGTACCGGCTTCCGGAACATGACTGGCGACTGGCACATCCACATGACAGACAATGACTACTACGATCTGGTAGGGCAATTGAGAAAAACTCACCCCAACAACCTATTGTTTCCCAAATCCATGCGCTTGCTTGCAGACGGAACCCCATTGGGCTATATCAAACTGTGGAAAAACACATAAAAGCATGATATGAAACCGCGAATTTTTATCGGCTCTTCATCGGAAGGCCTAAAAGTGTCCGAATTCATCAAAGAGCAACTTTCGGATGTGGCCGAGTGCGTCATTTGGAACGACAATGTATTTAGCTTTAACAAGAGCTATTTTGAAACGTTGCTGAACATTATCAATTTTTACGATTACGGTATTCTGGTTGCCACAGGAGACGATTTCACTACCAGCAGGGATAAGGCATTCGATGCGCCGCGTGACAATGTCATTTTTGAATTCGGATTATTTCTCGGACGGTTGGGGCGCAATCGTGTGTTTATATTGTTGGAAGAGGGTTCCAAACTACCTTCCGATCTCTTGGGGATTTCATTGCCTACCTTTCCCAAGAAAGCGGGCGCAGGCAGGAACCATGCCATCATCCAAATTTGTGTACAGTTGAAGCAGCAAATGGAGCGCAGTAGCGACGTATTCGAACTGGGATTGCTTCCTTCGGTATCCTTGGCGTATGGTTATTTCAGCAATTTTATTAAACGGACTTGCGAACGTTTACTGGAAGATGAAAACATTGTGGTGGATGGCAATAAAATACCTTTTAAAGATTTCCGTTTTTGCGTGTTGATCCCCGACGATCTCTCTGATGATATGTACGATAAGGTAAAAGCCATCCGCAAGGAACGCGATTGGAAGCCGATTAAAGTTGACGCCGGCGGCATGCGGCCCTTCGAGTTCCATGACGATTTGTCCACCCAGTCGGAAGGCGTTATCGAACTTTACGATATACCACTGACACTTAATAGCTTGCACCAGTCAATACAGCAATATCTTGCCAAGCCGCACCTGGGCAAAGATTTTTATGAAACCATGCTGGAGCGCCGTGAAATCACTGCGTTTCAAAAGGTGTTGGACAATCTTGTCGCCTCGAATGCAATCACCAAGAAGAGGGTAAAAACCGAGATTGTACCGGTTTGATTCGAATGACGAAAATTGTAAACATCAACTCCACCCCTTATCTTCGTCCAGAATATTTAAACCGGAGGCATGGCAGATTTCATAATCTCAGAACCTGCAAAGCGCCACATAACTCCAATATGGCCGCTATTCGCCGCAGTTGCATTGAGTTTGTTGTGCCTGTTTTCTTATGATTACCTGAGGCAATCTCAGCCAAACCGGGTGAAGATGGAAAAATCCTCCGGCAAAAACGGCAAACATTCAAACCCCAAAGCACGCCAAAGCGCGGAAAAAGAATACCAAAAAGCAAAGGAGGCTTGGCAAAAACTGAAAGCCAAAACCAACAAAAGCGCCAAAGACAAGAAATTGCAACAGGAATTGGAAAAGAGGGTCAAGCATTTAGAAAAGAAAAAGACCTGGAAAGGCGAGCAGCACAGTCAAAAACACAAAGGCAACTGACATGGCACACCGCTTCACCGTCATCTGCGAATACAAGGGCGGTACGTACGTTAAGCAATTAGACGCCGCCGGCCCGGTGCAAGCTTTCGGGCAATGGGCGGAGCAATTCAGCCAGGAGGAGGCGCTCACGCCGGGGGAACGGCAACTGTTTGCCGGCGAAATAAAATATTCCCTCGAGGAGGGCAACTTAGTCGCTATGGAAGGCCTGCAAAACGTCTGGTACGAGGGATTTTCACTGGAAAAGGATTTGCTGGAAGTCATCCTTGTCGGCATGAGCGGGCAACCTATTCCGATGGACGCAACGGAATCATCGCGAATACCGTCGGCTCATATGTAAACTAAAGCATATGCCCCTCTGCCAACTCCAAATTCGCCCTCTTTGCCCGCATCCGCGAATTGATCGACTTTCTCAATCTGTACAGGGTCCGCTAATCATTCCCTGGCATAGATGATGTTCGCTATCGTTCAGGTTGGAGTTGCCGTGATTTTCCATAGGGTTTTTGCCGGTTTATGACACGTTTTTTTATATTTTTTACGCAACGCATACAGATTTGCGTTCATCAAATCATAAAACACGCCCTTAAACTGCGCCGCCGGACCCGGAAACGCCTTGCCAAAGCGCTTTAAAAGTATACCCGGCGGAAAGTGCTTTGCGAAAGTGCTGATCCCGCGCACATTGTCGGCGTGACTGCGAGTCACGCCGACAATAGACCAATTGCTTCCACTTTTTCGCAAACCACTTTCCGCTGGGTATAACTGGTCAGCATGTCTTTATTCCCGAAGGGAATTCCTGTTTATAGATATTGAATGACCAAAACTGTCGAAATCCCGATACTGCCGAGCGTCTTCTGCGCATATTTTTAACCGCGAAGCGGTTGAACGTGAATAGCCCCGGATGCAATCCGGGGAATGAGAAAAAGATTGTTTTATAACCGCGAAGCGGTTGAATATGAACATCTTGTAGCTCATATTCAACCGCTTCGCGGTTGCAAAACGCATTCCCCTTCATTCCCGGATTGCATCCGGGGCTATTCACGTTCAACCGCTTCGCGGTTTTTATTTATGTGCAGGCAACACTCGTCGGTAAAGGGATTTAATTCCCGGCATGCTATAAACATAAATTCCCTTCTGGAATAAAGACATGCTAACCGGTTACCTTTAAAATACATACTTTTGTTCAAAATAAAATATGGGCTGCCCGGACATCGAAAAATAGATTGACGTAAAACAACAAAAACGATGAAATATTGCATTCTGTTTGCCTTATTTGGCATAGGTATTAAGGGGTTCTCACAATCGTTTGAATGGGCGAAAGGAATAGGGGGCGATTCGGATGACTCCGGCGAGTCGATCGCCGTCGATGCTTCCGGTAATGTTTATACGACGGGTGCATTTCAGGGGGTAGCAGACTTTGACCCTGGCCCCGGCATATTCAACCTCACTTCTGCGGGAGCGTATGATATGTTCATAAGCAAGTTAGATGCTGCCGGAAACTTCATTTGGGCGAAACACCTGGGCGCCGTGTTGGATGACAAGGGCCGTTCAATAGCCGTCGATGCCACCGGTAATGTTTATGTTACGGGTGAATTTCGTTCCGCCGTCGATTTTGACCCGGGACCGGGATTCGCCTTTTTATTCGCAGGCACGGAATCCGATGCCTTCGTGCTTAAGTTGGATGAAGCCGGCACTTTTGTTTGGGCCGCCTCTATTGGAGCGGACTCGGGAGATTCGGGAAGATCCATAAGCATTGACGCCACAAACCATATTTACATTGCCGGGGCCTTTGGCGGAAACGTGGATTTTGATCCGGGCCAAAATATGTTCCTGCTTTCTTCGGCAGGAAGCACCGACATCTTCATCAGCAAAATGGATTCCAATGGCGGTTTTCTTTGGGCCAAACGAATGGGAGGCGTCTCGGGCGACGAATGCAATGCGGTTTCGACCGATCCCGGGGGAAATGTGTATATCACCGGGGATTTTCTGGGCACGGCGGATTTTGACCCGGGACAAAACGAATACAATTTGACCTCCGCCGGAATAAGCGACGCCTTTATCTGCAAATTAGATCCCGATGGCGATTTTGCCTGGGCCCGACAACTGAGCGGAAACTCAAATGCCCTTGATGTGGGCCTGTCCATTGATGTGGATGATGTTGGCAATATATACACCACGGGGTTTTTTAATTTTGACTTGCTTGCTTTTTCGTCAGCTATTTTTATCAGTAAACTGGACGCAACGGGTAACTTATTGTGGTTAAAACAAATGGATAATTCCGGAGCGGGCCAGGCAATAACCATCGATGCCGGAAAAAATGTTTATACTATCGGGGAGTTTCAGGGTACAGTCGATTTTGATCCGGGACCGGGTACATTCAACCTCACCTCTTCGGGCGGAAATGACGTTTTTATTTGCAAGCTGGACGCTGCCGGGAATTTCGTTTGGGCAAAACAAATGGGTGGTTCTTCATCGGATTCCGGTTATGCAATCCTGGTGGATGATGCCGGTGCTATTTATACATCAGGCCGGTTTCGGAGCACTTCAGACTTCGATCCGTCATCGGGCATGTTCAATCTGACTTCTTCGGGAAGCTGGGATATTTTCATACTTAAAATGAATCAACAGAATACGGATGTTGCAAATAATAATTCCGGCGCCGGTTTTGCCACGATTTACCCCAATCCCACAACGGGCAAATTTCTTATAGACCTGCATGGAAATGATGCTAATATTGCGTCAATAGAAATAATAAACGCCCGGGGACAAACCCTGGTAAATGTTGTACCACAGTTCCCGGCCACACCGGCGGTTGACCTTGCCAAAGCGCCTTCCGGCGTTTACTTTGTTCGGCTACATACTACCGGGAGATCGTATTTCACGTTAAAAGTACTGAAGGAACGCGGTAGTTTTTAATTTTCTGCCGGGTATAACTTTGTAAATTCCTGCATTGCAGGCTCACAGAGGATCGGAGGGGCTGAGCAGCCACGCCTACTCCACGCCCATCATGCCGTCGGCCAGCATAAAACGCAATTTGAGGTACAGGCCGTGGTGGGGGCCTTTGATAAAACGGACGAAGGAGAGTTCGCCTTCGATATGTTGGCGGAAGCGGTTGATGGCTTCGGCGGAAAACACCTCCTGGGCGATCATCTTGTCGGAGGTCAGCACTTTATAAATCTTGATATCGGTTTTCAGGTCTTTGACAAAACGCTCGCTGAGGTCGGGTTTGCCGCCAGGCTTAACCGCCAGGCCGCAGATTTCGGGTTCATCTTCCGTGCGGTTCAGGGCTGTTTTTTCGTAGTTGAGGACGAAATCATTCCCTTCGATTTGCTGGCGGATGAGTTCGACGGTTTCGTTGGTGAAGCGCCGTTCGCCGGAAAATGTGATGTCGTCGGCATAGCGGGTATAGGTCCAGCCTTGATCGCGGGCCAGTTTGTCGAGTTGATGATCCATATCGATGCAGACGAGGTTGCTGAGCACGGGGGAGGACGGCGCGCCCATAGGCAGGCGGTTTTTGGAGGTGACCAACCGGGCCATCACCAGTGCGGTATCTTCCGGGTAGTTGAACGGGATCGCCAGGAACATTTCCTTAATCCGTTGGGCTGATATGCTGTGGAAAAAGTCTTTCAGGTCCAGTTGCAGCACCCATTTGCTCTGGCAATGCCGCAGGGCGTTGGTATAGATATTGCTGGGCGAGGTTTCGTCGGCGGTGGAAGGGATAAATGCGTAGGATGCGCGGGGCTTGATACCGTAATACACGCCCTGGAGCAAGTCGGCCAACAGGCGCTGACAGTCTTTGAGTTTGGGGTGTGGGTTTTCGATCAGCCGGAAGGCGCCGTTGGCTTTTGGCGCCTGGAATGCATAGTACTGGGGGTTGGCCGCTTGTTCCCGCATCCAGGCTTCCTCACACAGGAGCAGGGAGCCGATGGCCTTCACCGTCTGGGCTTTGAGCAGAAACTGGCCTTTGGTGAGCACCTGTTGGGCCGTGAGTTGTTTGAATGGTTGGCGAAAATATTGCATAAAAGTTAGAATTACAATTAGTTAATAAACCGCAACGGAGGCGCGTCAATGCATTGTTGGATGGTCGGCGGCGCACCGGCCTGCAGCACCCGGCTGAAATGCGCCGGGCTGAGCGGCACGATGAAGAGCCGGTCGGTGCGTTGGTTGATGGTATTGGCTAATTCGAGGTGCATAGCGCGCAGCCATTTGCCTTTTATCTCGCCCAGGAATACGGATTTTTGCACCCGTACCAGTCCATAAAATTTACAGCGTTTGGCTACGCGCGAGCGGACCTTGTTTTTTCGAATATCGTATATCACCCAGGCGAACATGGCTGGATAAGGCAGTTATGGGTTCAAGGTTGTGTCATCCGTTTCCATCTGGGCGGCTTGAATCAGACGGCGGGCCAGGCGAAAGGCAGACTGCCGCAGGTAATGATCGCGACTGACCAGGGCGCCGTCGAGTCCTCCTCCTTTTTCGCCGAAATATTCTTTCAGGCTTTCTGTAAGCAGTTTTTTACCGGCGTTGTTCAGGTGCAAGCCGCCGTCATGGGCGGTGGTATGGTTGGCTGTTACAAGTTTGCGGGAGAAGAGCCGGAATACCACGCGGTCGACCCATATGCGGAATGGCTCGATAAAATCAAATACCATGCTTTTCATCCGGTACCCATCGCGGTGCAGAAATCCGATGCACGGGTTGATACCGGCCAGCAGCAGCGCCTGTTCCGTTTTTCCGTAGAGAATAGCGTAGCCGTAGTTGAGAAATGCGTTGAACGGATCGCGGGCGGGTTGGCGGGAGCGGCCATTGAAGCGGTATTCCTCCGGGAGTACATCGCTGAACGTTTGAAAATACAATTGGCCGGCGGCGCCTTCCAGACCGCGGAGTTCCTCGGCGATATCCCGTACCTGAGCGCCGTGCAAGGCCATCAAGCGTTTGCGCAGTTTGCGGATTTCGGCAGCGCGCTCCTCCAGCAGGCGCTGTTTGTCCCGGTCGCGGCGGGATTTTAGTTTTTCCAGGAATTCGGCCTGGTTGAGGAGTTTCTGCCCTGTCCATTGTTGGACAATGGGTACGGCATGCGGGCCGACACTGACGATTACCTGGGCTTTTTGAACGGAAGGGGTTGTGTAGAGTTCAAATCCACTCAGGCGTGCCTGCGGCATCCCGTGCATATCCATAAGGACCAGGTCGATGTTGTGTTCGAGCGCCAACAGGAAGGCCGCCACCGTCACGATGGCGCCATCCTGTATCCACAGGTTTTTGACTTTGAGCGGCGAATGCGATTCCCGTTGCAAGACCTGGTTATCATCGAACCAGCTCAGCTCGAACAGGCTTTCTTTCACGGAAATCTTGACGCCAAACCGGGTAATGTGTAATTCCATAGCGGCAACTGCTTATTTAATCGGTTAGAAAATTGCGACGGGCTACGGATTAGACGCAGATTACAGGGCCGGACCGGAACGCCGGCACAGCCATAGAGAGGGATCAGACGGAAACAGTATTTATATAACCGGATTTTGCGCGAACTGCGCAACGTTTTCGGACCAAGCGGTGTGCTCGAGGCGCGGGAGACCCTGATTCAGAACACCGAAACGATACCGGTCAGATTACAATTTGAAGAAAAATTGGAAAGAAAAGTTATTTCGCTCGATTTGATAATACAAAGATATGGTTGTCCGGCATCCGGGGAAAGAGCAGCGGTGAACGAATCTCGCGGACGCGGGAAACGAGCCCGTACCGGCCCGCCGGTGCAGTGGCAGGCAGGCACTGGGATAACCTGTTGTATAAGCGATTCATTTCGAAATAGTTAATGGAGACGCACGCTGCCGGGCCGTTGCTTTTCCGTACGCGCTGCCTTCTTGATCTGGGCAAAAATTTACAATTTATTAACAAGCGGACGCGGGGAAAAAGGGCAGTTTAGTTAAATTTTGATACGTAAGTAGCCAAAAAGACCGTTGTGCAACCCCTTTTGAACATCGTACCTGAAAAAAGTGTACAACGATATGATTGTCAAATGGATATAACGCGGGAAATGCATGGCGCTTTTTAAAAATATTTCCGGGTTTTTATTGTTTTTGTTGAAAAATCGGTTAAACTTGCCCCACTTTTCAGCCAGCGACGCGGGCGATTTTCGGGTTTTATTCACTGATATTGAATCGCTTAAGTGCGTTTTGGCTCTTCCAGACCGCATCCAGACGTAAGAGGATTGAAACTCCTCCACCTCCCACGCCGCCGCTCCAAACGGGCATATGGGTTATTTGCTCTCCAGACCGCATCCAGACGTAAGAGGATTGAAACCGTTGCGGCTTTCCTTCAGACGCATCCAGACGTAAGAGAATTGAAACCTTTTTTAATCCTTTACACCCTTTTATAGGGCTTCCAGACCGCATCCAGACGTAAGAGGATTGAAACTCTTTCTTCTCAATCAGCTCACGGTATTCCCGGCTTCCAGACCGCATCCAGACGTAAGAGGATTGAAACTATTTGGCCCAAACGTTGCCCGGCAGGGCGAGTCTTCCAGACCGCATCCAGACGTAAGAGGATTGAAACCATAAGGCGCTGCTTCTCAAAAACTTCCAGCGATCAGACGTAAAGGTTGAACTGGTACTTAAAGCAGTGTAATCCAGAACTTCCAGACCGCATCCAGACGTAAGAGGATTGAAACTTAGTTACCGGCTTGATTTGTTTGATTGCCTGTGCTTCCAGACCGCATCCAGACGTAAGAGGATTGAAACTAAAAACACTAAACATCATAATAAATTTTAGTGCTTCCAGACCGCATCCAGACGTAAGAGGATTGAAACTGAAGGGATTAACTCGTACATAGCCTGTTCTGCTTCCAGACCGCATCCAGACGTAAGAGGATTGAAACTAAAATTCCGGGCGAATCCAAATTCCGTATGTCTTCCAGACCGCATCCAGACGTAAGAGGATTGAAACAGAGTAGATCTATTAGCCGATACTACCAGGCTTGACTTCCAGACCGCATCCAGACGTAAGAGGATTGAAACAGAAAAAAGGTACGTACATGAAAGTGAATTTAACTTCCAGACCGCATCCAGACGTAAGAGGATTGAAACTTGACCACCGCAGGTTACCGTGACGGTTTCGCCGCTTCCAGACCGCATCCAGACGTAAGAGGATTGAAACTACAATTCCTCGGAAACATCGGTGCGTACCTTCTTCCAGACCGCATCCAGACGTAAGAGGATTGAAACTCGCACAAGTTGCGCACATCGCCACATATCCGGCTTCCAGACCGCATCCAGACGTAAGAGGATTGAAACTTTTTTATTTGACTTCATCGGAACCTCCGACTCGTCTTCCAGACCGCATCCAGACGTAAGAGGATTGAAACCGCCGAGGCTGCGAAAGGACCAGGTTGGCTTCCAGACCGCATCCAGACGTAAGAGGATTGAAACCTCAGAATCTTGCGATTACGATTTATCGTGCCAACTTCCAGACCGCATCCAGACGTAAGAGGATTGAAACCAGATTAGCACTAATCCTTGAGAGCCACATGAGGGCTTCCAGACCGCATCCAGACGTAAGAGGATTGAAACACTCTAATTGGTTGATAATATGTTTTCTTAGTTGACTTCCAGACCGCATCCAGACGTAAGAGGATTGAAACGCAAAATGGAGATCCGGCAGATTTGCCCCTCGACTTCCAGACCGCATCCAGACGTAAGAGGATTGAAACTTCCTTGTGCCGTCGGCAAATGGATACTTCCAGACCGCATCCAGACGTAAGAGGATTGAAACTTCGGATTCCGCGAGGATAGGGTTGGAGCCTTCCAGACCGCATCCAGACGTAAGAGGATTGAAACTTGTCGTTTTTCCAGGCGGTTGGCTTTCGCCTGTCTTCCAGACCGCATCCAGACGTAAGAGGATTGAAACTATTTGCCAGTGGCTTTTTGTATTTCGTCCTTCCAGACCGCATCCAGACGTAAGAGGATTGAAACTTCTGAACCAACGTTAAGTTTTTGTATGCCTTCCAGACCGCATCCAGACGTAAGAGGATTGAAACTCGGTCCAAATTCTCTCAGCAGGGAGTTCTTCCAGACCGCATCCAGACGTAAGAGGATTGAAACTTTATAGTTCTTTAGGTTTGCCATTAATTACTTATCTTCCAGACCGCATCCAGACATAAGAGGATTGAAACGTTCTTCGTCGGTCGCAACCGAGTACCCGTTACCCCTCCAGACCGCATCCAGACATAAGAGGATTGAAACTTTATAAAACGCATAGTTTTGGCTGAGAAACCTCCAGACCGCATCCAGACATAAGAGGATTGAAACCAATGGACCAGAAGTTGGCCCTTCCAGACCGCATCCAGACATAAGAGGATTGAAACCTGTCGTTAGCCATGAATCCGCTGCCTTCCAGAGCGCATCCAGACATAAGAGGATTGAAACGCGTTTTGTATTCGAAGAACTTAACGTTGCTTCCAGACCGCATCCAGACATAAGAGGATTGAAACCAAGGCTTGTGTCGGAAACCTTCGTGCCGCTTCCAGACCGCATCCAGACGTAAGAGGATTGAAACGTCCGTTGCACTTTTGCTGTTTGATCAGCAGCCCTCCAGACCGCATCCAGACGTAAGAGGATTGAAACTTCGTCGTAGATTCAGAGCAGGTACGATGCCCCAGACCGCATCCAGACGTAAGAGGATTGAAACCCCGGAATTTCCACTTCGGTCGTTCCGACAAGTTCCAGACCGTAAGGGGTTGAAACCATGCGCTTTCCAATGGGCTACAAGACCGCATCCAACATAACGGATCGAAAAACTCGAGCCGCCAAACTCGACGGCTCCTTTGTCAAAATCCTCAACCAAGACCGAACTTGACGACTTCGGCCTCCAACCACTCGACCAAAACCTCCGCCTCGCCCTGCTCCAAATCCTCGAAGATCGATACGCCAAAAAACCCATCGTTGTCGCCTCCCAACTACCCGTCTCCGAATGGTATAATTATACCCAGCGGAAAGTGGTTTGCGAAAAAGTGGAAGCAATTGGTCTATTGTCGGCGTGACTGCGAGTCACGCCGACAATGTGCGCGGGATCAGCACTTTCGCAAAGCACTTTCCGCCGGGTATACCTCGGCGGACCAACCCTGGCCGACGCGATTTTAGACCGCTTATCTGCCAATGCACATCGACTCGAATTGAAAGGAAATTCAATGCGCCAATTATCCAATTCATAAACCTATTTTTACACGATCTTTGACACGCTCGCGGGGGTGGTCAAGTTTGAACCGGAATAGGTGGTCAAGTTTGACCTGAATAAAAAGGCAACTTCGCCACCCGTATCGTAGATCTCTTTGAAGCGATAAAATGAATCGCGCGAAAATCCCATTACCTTCAGCAATTCTCGGTTTGCACCAATTCTTCACGTTAACGGGGGCTTGTCATGTTGGAAACAGCCACACAAGCCAAATTTTATGCTGAAATGTTGGCTTGTGTGGCTGTTTCCAACATGACAAGCCCCAGAAAATCGGTGGTTAAAGGCAAAGCGCGAATCACTGCATTACCTTACATGCCTGCGAAACATTGCCAAGTTCTTTGGCTAAGCGTAGTGAGCCTACCTTGTTTTTGATAATTTTGTCCTGAGTAGTCATGGCTTGATCTAATTTTGATAGTGAAATGTTTGCTAATTCAAATCTACCAAAACTGTCAGATTAAGTCGTGACTACTTCATTTTATTCCCGAAGGGAATTCATGTTTATAGATATTGAATGACCAAAACTGTCGAAATCCCGATACTGCCGAGTGTGTGCTGTGCATAAATCCGGAATCTTCCCTACCCCCCTTTTCTCCCCCCGCGCTTGTCATTCTGAAAGAACCTGTTCACTCTACGAGGGATAAACACGAGATGCACGCGTAGAGTGGACAGGTTCCTGCGGAATGACAAGCGCGGGGGGAGAAAAGGGAGTGCAGCTTGGGGTGGCGGGTTATGCGTAGCCAAGGCTCGGCGGTATCGGGATTTTTGCCAAACAATTCTCTGACATGCTATAAACATAAATTCCCTTCGGGAATAAAGACATGCTAATCAGTTACACACCCTCAAAGACCCACGAGTATTTGTGATGTGGTAAAATGGACACAAGGAAGACATTGGTATCCAGTTCAAAGGGCGTGAATCGCTGCTGGGCGTAGTCTTGGACTTCAACCTGCTATCCAGCGGGCTTTGCCCGCCGCAAGAGGGGCGTGAAACGGAGGCGGTTTTCAGACGGTTTCTGGTCGCGGAAGCCCTTTGCGGAGGAGGCACCAATAATGATGGCGGCGCATCCGGCCAAGTTCTGCGTCGGCAATGGCCGCATCCGGGAGCAAGTGCGCGCCGGATTGCCCGTCGATTCTCAAGCTTGCCAGCAAATCGACGGGTTTCCTGAATGGTATTGCAGGAGAAGGTCTGACCTGAAGCAGCGTCAGGCCGCAGGCGCCCAGGAGGCGCTGGATGTATGCAACGGAGAAAGCCTTTTCCACCGGCGCGGTATAGGAGTCTTTTACATAGATGTCTTCGGGAATATTATATTTTTCTGCTTCTTTCCGGGTTTGGAAAACGAAACGGGCCAGCCGGGTCATACGCCGCTCGCTCCGGCCCGAAAACAGCCAAACCAGTTTTCGTTTTACCCTGTGCCAAAACCGGCCGGAAGGGTGATAAACACCCAGCAACAAATAACCCCCGCGGTCTAAAAGCCGGACCATATTTTTTAATGCCGCCTGATGGCCGGGGATATGATGCAGCACGCCGACACAAGTGATCAGGTCAAAAGAGCCGGCAGGGAGGTCAAGACAGGAGATATCGCCGTGAACAAAAAAGGCATGCTCCAGCACGCCTTCGCTGCTGCAATAATCCACCGCCCGCTCAAGCGAGGGCAAGGATACATCCAACCCGACGGCAACGGAAGCCAGCCCTGCGTGCAAGGCCAGGTTGTACCCACAGCCACAGCCAACATCCAGGGTTCGTTTCCCCCGGAGGCCGACGGGCACTACCCAGTTATTCCAATCCCGTTCGAGCGCGGCAATCCGGTCGGCCAACGGTTGGGACGGCGGGTTGGGATGGTATGTTATTTTTTCATAAAACGCCCGGACCTTTCGTGCCGTGGGGGTGTCTGCATGCTCCGCCGCAATAAATTTTCCCGCCGGAAGTTTTCCCCCGGCCGCATGAACCGTTGCACGGGCCATAAGCTCCGTTTTCAACCTTCTTGCAGCGCTGCCGCTGTTCCAAGCCATTGGATAATAATCTAAAACTATCTGCGGTTATGATCGAACCAGACCGGTTCTTTTTCCGGCGCCAGCGTCATATAATCCGCCATTTTTAAACGAAGGTGGTCGATGGAGTCGCCCGCAAAAACCGGGATTCTCCTGATCGCAAAAGGCGCATGATCCCAATCCGTTTTGCCGCCGCTCCCGGATACAAAACCGAGGTCAAAATAACCGCCGGCAATTTGCTCAATGGCTGGATTGCATCTGCCAAACGGATAAGCGACCGACCTGACCGGCAAAGCCAGCGCCTGATTTAATTTTCTTTGACTTTCTTCCAATTCGCTTTTTACCGCTTCCAGGGTAAGCCGGGTAAGCCCGAAATGCTCTAATCCATGGCTTCCAAATTCATGCCCCATCGAAGAAAGATGAGCGACTTCCTCCCAACAAAGATGGCGGCGTGCGCGAAACGCCCCCCGGTCCCAATCGTTGTTGCGGCCAACCCAGTTGACTGGAAGAAAAATAGTGGCCCGTATCCCCAGGCTACTTAAAAAAGGTTCAATATCCATAAAATCGCTATATCCGTCATCAAAAGTCAATACAAGCTCTTTACCGGAAAAAGCGCCTTCTTTTCTCCATATCTCCAATGCCCCGGAGGCAGTAATAAACCTGAACTTTTCGGAGAGGAGTCCTTCAATATGCGCTTCAAACATCCGGGGCGAGATGGCGTACCGGTCGCCGGGAGATTCATCGATGGCGTGGTAGGCGAGCACCGGTAGCCGGGACCTGAAAATCCACTGTTTTTCGGCAGTCAAATCCCGGGCAGGCAAGGCTATGTTTCTTTTTTGCCTGGGCCCCCTTTTTTTTATTTCCCAAAAAATATTGCCCTGCTCCACTTTTACCCGTTGAAGCCCGGCGCTGCTCTCCTCATACAGTTCTTTTCGCCAGGGAGCGGATTGCGCATAAATCACCTGCTTTTCTTCCGGCGTGAACGACGGAGGCTGCCCCCAGTCGATCTTCAGCAATTCCGCGCTGTTTACCAAATCGTAAAAATGGTCGGACGGCGCAAAGCCGGCGTTGCAGGTCCTCAGCCAGTAATCGTGGTGCTCCATGCCGTATTGGCCAAACTTTTCATCAAAAAAACCCACGGTTTGAATGCATTTGCGGCTAAAAGCCTGCATGGCGCCCTGGGGGGATTTGTGGCAGCGCCAAAGTTGTTCGCCATTCCGCAGCTCGAGTGTCCGGCGGTTGAAAAAATTGACTTTAAAGTGGCGTGGTTTATCCAGGGATTGTGGGTAATAGGGGTCAAAAAATGCGAGGTAATGCACCGCCTGGAGGGCGCGCAGGTATCTTTCCAGCCATTCCGGCCGCAGGAAACGCATGTCGTCCTGGACCAGGAAAATCGCGTCGTAATCTGCAAAAAAGGCGAGTAAACGGTTGTTGGCATGGGGTATTCCCGGAGTATCGCCCACCAGCGCCCAAATGGGATATTTAGCGGCAATCGCCTGAAAAGCGGCATTCCACTGGTCGAACGATACGGCAACGGTGGCCGGAGCGGGGAGGTTGCTGAACAACGAATCCAGGCATGCCGACAAGGAACCGGGGCGGTTGTACGAAAGGATGCCGATACCTGCTTTTATTTTCATCTTAATCCAATAGTTGGAGTATGGCCTGCGCAGCTTTCAGGGGGCCGTCCGTGCCAAGCGCCGTTCGAAGTTCCCTTGCCGGCTTTGGGTCGTACCGGGCTATTCCGGAGCGCAAAAACAACTGCAGGGCCTGGTAAAGCGCATCCCAGACCCGCTGGTCGGATGCGCATCGTTCAATCGTTTGCCGGATTTGGCTCACGGCCTGCTCTTCCGGAAGGTAGGGCGGCGGGCTTAAATCCGGGTATACATCATACCAGCTAAATCCAAAAGGCGCGACGCCTTTTTCCCGAAAAGCGCGGAGTTGAAGCGCCTGACTGTAATTTTGCGGCGGCAGGAAAAAAACGGGCGTACCCGCCTCAAAGGCTTCCATCGAGCCGGTGATTCCCGGCGACAAGATAACGCCCTTGGCCCGGCGCATGAGCGCCACGTGGTCCTGGTTGGAAAAAGTGCCGACCCGGTGGGTGTTGAAACGGCCGTTCAGATTACTTGCCGGTCTTTCGCCGGTAGTCCAGATAATTTCCAGGTCCATGTCATTTTCCCGGATCACTTTTTCGACCATTTCAAAAATCATTCCGGGGTAAGGGTCCTGGCAATGGTCCACCAAATTGCAATCGCAACCGCCCAGGCTGATCAGGATGAAGTTTTCCCTTTCCTGCCGCCGCAAGGGCAACTCCGGGGCTGTGATCAAGGGCCCTACAAGCACGGTATTCCGGGGGCGCCCCAGGCGCTCCAGTTGTTCGGCAGTCCCCATAAAATTTTGAATCAGATATGCATCGCTCTCCAGTAAAATTGGGTCCAGGCGGTCCCACATCCAATACAGCGTATCCACGACGGCAACCCTGGCGCCGCGCCGCATACAAGCCGAAGCAAACGCCGGGTCGGTATTACTAATAACCAGGTTGGCCCGTTCAATTATCTTGGATAATTCATCCGAAAACGGCGCTGTTGTCGAAGCATCGAGCAATTCAAATTCCAGGTTTTCCCTTTTGAGCAAGTTGTTGGTTGGCCCCTCCCCTATCATAACGATCTCCAGGCCCTTGCCCGCCAGCTGCCTTACCATGTTCAGCGTGGTGGAAATGGGTCCAAAACAAAAGGGGGCGGCTTGAAAAAGAAGGGCGCCGGGTTTGGCTTTCATACGGATCGGATTTGTATATATACCTGGTCTTTCACCTTTCGGATGATTTCCTGAAATACCGCAGGGCGGTTGAAATAATCGTAAAACCCGCCTCCGGCTACGCTGCATTTATCGCAGAGGGGAATATGGCCGCGGCGACCATCCGCCAACAGTTGGCGGACAGTAAAAAAGTCCTTTCCCCACCATATCCCGCGTATGTCGCTGCTCCGCAAGTCGCCCATGACGAGTTGTTTAAAGCCGTCGGAACAGCACAACACCGCCACACCCGGCGGCATGATCACCAATTGCCCAAAAGGGTTGGCGCAAGGGCCCGTGCCCTTGACAGAGGCCGCTTCCAGTCCGCGCAGGCTGCCTCCCCTGTTGTTGGCTGCCGTGGAAAAGAAGTCCCGTTTGACCGAAATTTCTACCTTGGGGTCGGCCGTATGTAAAGGCGGCAGGTTTCCATAATCGTTTATCCGGAGGTGGTCCACCAGCGGCAGCAGTGTATCGAGCAAGGCGGGGGTTAACAATACGCCATTGGTGGAAAAAAAGTGGAAACAATCCGGCAAACGTTTTTTGGCGTATTTCAAAAAGCGGATGATCCGTTTATCGGTAAGCGGCTCGTTCAAGTTATACATTGAAACACGGCCGCTGAAATGCAGCGCAGCTAGTTCGTCAATAATACGGAAAACGAGCCTGGAAGCGATCTTTTCGCGGGAATTATAGCCCGGGTATTGACCGTAAAAACAAAACGGGCATTTCAGGTTGCACAAACTGTTTGTTTGTATAGAGACGGCTGCAAAAACAGGAAAGGGCTCTTTCATATCATTCTGTTAATAGATTGAAATAGGTATCCGCCACGTTTTCTATTGGAAACCTGGAGACGATAGTTTCGCGGGCATTGCGGGAAAAAGTTTGCAAGTCCTGTTGGCGTTGAACGAACCACTGAATCCCTTTTATCAGGCCGTTGGTATCGCCGGGGGCAAAAACCTGGCCGTTGTATCCCGGTGCGATGAGTTCGCGGTGCCCCGGAATATCGGTGACCAATCCGGGAAGGCCACAGGCGAGCGCTTCCAGCAAGGCGTTCGACATACCCTCGGCTTCAGAAGCGGAAACGAATACATCGGCGGCGCCCAAATAGGGAAGAATGTCAAAAGTTGGCCCGAACACCTTGATGTGAGCGCCGTCCGGAATTTGAAAGGATGACCCCGTATCAAAACGGTTATCAAAATATCCCACCAACAAAAGATTGACCTGCCCGGCGGCGGAAAAAGCGTCGACCAGCATATCTACCCGCTTGCGGGCGGCAAAGCGCCCGGTAAAAATGAAGCTGAGCTGGTCCGGAAGTCCCATCTTTTGTAAAAGGACTTTTTTTTGTTCCGGCGGGCAAGGCGAAAAATAGTTGGACGGAATACCGTTGGGTTGGACAATAAGTTTTCGAAGCGGAATACCCCACCCCACCAATTCGTCGCGGATAGCCTGATTGGGGCAGATAAAAAAATCTACCAGCCCGAGGTTTTGCAGGCGGTTGCCACCTTGGGCATAACAAGAAAATTCATGGAGGGAGGGGACTTTAAAAAGCAGTTTACGGGCATGCTGCTGGCGGATATTTGCCATAAATTCGAGATGCGCATCGGTCATACGGTCTGAAAAACCCATACAACAGACTGAAAAAGGCTTTTCACCCTGCTGGATGTGCCGGGTCATTTGCTCGTAGGCGCCTCCGGGCGGACCGGTAAAACGTTTTAAGGGCGCCGGAGGTCTTTTTTTAAAATTCTGGCCTGGCGTAGTGGTAAGGATTTCGACCGGCAATCTTTTTCGAAGCGCGCCGGCCAAATAAGCGGTACTGTTCTCCAGTCCGCCGATGCTCGGCCAAAAATAGTCGGTGATAAAATATACCTTCATCTGACGCTCAGTTCAATGGGATGTGAAAGTGCAGGACCACGGGGCATTGATGGCACCAGTCATGGCGTATTTTTCTGAATTGGCGCCAGGCGTCATTTTGCCAGATAGCCTTCAAATCTGTTTTTAATACATTGCCCATAACAGGTTCGTGGGAATATTCTACGCCATTGCAGGGGTGGACTTCGCCTGTGGCAAGGATCAGGGCAAAATTATAAGGCTTGGGGCACCGGGGTTTTTCCACTGGAAAATAAACGCCGCCGGCGTAACCGGCTTTGCGCTGCGGATCCATCGGAAACATGCGCTCTACCTTTTTTAAGGTTCTGGCAAGCAAAGGAGGGGGCGTATGGTCCAGCACAACTTGCCGCACACGGGGCAAAACAGCCTGCCGGAACCGGTCGATCTGCTCAACCGAGGGCAACCATGGATTTCCCCGTTGGCCCTCGACAAAAGAAAGGTACACATTGGACACGCCTAAGCGGATGGCAAAATGCAGGTAATTGTCCAGGTCGGTCAGGTTGGCCCCGCCAAGAATAGTTTGCAGGTCCACCTGAATTTGGGAATATTTCCTGAAATACCGGATGGCGCGGAGGGCGCGGTCAAACAAGCCGTCTTCCATACGCATCCGGTCGTTCAGGCCGGCAATGCGGCTATACAGGGAAATGGTAACGGATTTGAGCCCGGCCGCCGCCAGCTCTCTTACCAATTCCGGGGTCACTTTGCTGCCGTTGGTATTCATGTTGGTGTACATGCCCAGGCGGGTTGCTTCACGTACCAAGTGGCCCAAGCCATGGTAAAGCGCAGGTTCTCCGCCGCTGACATGGAGGTCCCGGCAACCCAGTTGGCTGGCATCGCCCAGGACATCCGTCCATTGCGCAACAGAAAGTTCGTTTTCATTTTGTATTTGCCGATACAGCTCCAGCCGGAGCGTACAGGAGGGGCATCCTGCCGTGCAAGCCAATGTGGGCTTGATCACTAGCCGCCGTAATTTGACCTCCATGATTCAAACACTTCAGATGGGTAAAATAATCTGCCTTCGCCGCTTATTCCTGTTGCGATCAGCAGCTTTTCAAAACAACATACCGGCACCAGGCCATGGTCAAGGGCGCAACGGGGGTCGCAAGGCGAGTCGCCCCGCATTTGCACACATCCGCCGCGGCAAACGTCGCGGCAATATGATTGCATCTGGGCGTCCGGTTCGGGAAAAAGGCACCGGTCAGGCGGCACATGGTCGATGTGTTGAAGCCATTCCTCCAGGTCTGATTCAAAACTGGCCAGCGATATTCCTTTTCTCCGGGGGAGGCCGCAAGCGTACGTGCCGCCGTCGGGGTACAGGAAAACGCGCCGGGCCCGGCGTCCCCCGCACACATCCAGTTTTTCCGCCTGAGAAAGCCCTTCCAGCCAGCTCAGGGGCGCCACGCTTGGTTCATACCGGATCTGAACGGGGCAGTATCCGCTTGAACGGACGATCGCCTCCACCGTCAGCAACATATTGATCCATTCTTCATTGGAAGGCGCTTGTTGTATGCGCGAATTATGGTCGAGCGGCGTATACCGCAATATCCGCCAACCGGTTATGTTTGCCCGGGCCATGATCTCCAGCATACCCCGTATATCTTTCATACGTTGCGGCAGGAGAACGGTGCCGACGGCCATGCGCAGCCCAATCCGGGAGCCCTCCAAAAATAAGGGCTCGAAATGGGCAACTTCTTTTTGCGAATCCGCAGATACTTGTATCCAGTTGAATCCGGCGTGGCGCAGGTCCCGGAGCAGGGCCGGCGTCAGCATATACCCGTTTGTCAGCAGCGAAATGGGGATATTTCGGATAGTTGCCTGCCTGCCGGTTTCCAAAACCAGGGGAATATCCGTCAGCGGTTCGCCGCCGCCCAGGGCCAGCCGGAAACCTTTTGTTTTCAAAAGGTCCAGAACGCGTTCAATCCGCGGCATCGTCCATTGTTCATCGGCAGAAAAGGTATTTTCCGTGGCGTAACAGTATGGGCATTTCAGGTTGCAGGCGCTGGTCAGGAAAAGCGTAGCCATACGATCAGAGCCTCCATGATGCGCGGAGAGCCTCTCCACCTCTTTTGCAGGATCAGGATACTGCCGGTTCATAGTCAGAAATTTCAAGATGATAAAATGATCCCGGAAGGGATCTGTGCAAAATTGTTGGGTTTGAGATCGGGTGCTCGATTTTCCAGGGCGGCCTGGAAGAGTTCGAGCCAGGCCTCTTTTAGTTGCGATTCCACTGTACGGGGAACGGCGGGCGACAGGCCTTCTTTTCTCCGGGACTGTTGAAAACGGTATATATCCCATTCCAGGGGAAGCATATGCAGGCGGAGAAAATCTTCAAAACGATCGTAAACGGCAGCAACTTCGCTGTCGCCAAAACGCCATTGGGAGCCCATGATCCCGCGCGAAACGAGCAACCCATCCTTTTCCAGACTCGTTTCAATAGGCGTATTGCGGTATGCCACCAGGCGGCTTCGCAGCAAATGCCGGCTCCAGCATTCGGGATGGTCCAGAAGAAAATCCAGGTTTTCCCGCAAATCGGCAAGCGAGCAATACGGGTCGAACATGATAAACCCAAGGGAAATGCCAATGCCGGCTTCCCGGAGGGCATCCAACTTCCGGGCAGCTTTTTCCCGGAGAATTCCCTTTTTATATTTCTTTTGAGCCGCTTTGGAGAAGGTCTCGACGCCGATTTTGAGCAGTGAAAAACCTGCTTTTTTTATATCCGGAATCAGGTCTTCATCCAGATCATCCAATCTGCAGGTGGTTTTAAAACGCAGCGTTGGGTTAAACCTTCCCATTGCCTGTACGAATGAACGAATCCATGCTTTAGCGCCCCGTTCATGGCCGAACAGGTTATCATCCACCAGGTGTATCTGGCGAGCGCCAAAAAGCGCTACAAGACTTTCTACCTCCCGGAAGATATCCTCCACCGCTCTCGATTGCCAGCTTGATCCGTAGTAGTGGGATACGCAGCAGAACGTGCAGGCGCCGCCGCAGCCGCGTGTCGCCACTACAGAAGGCGCTTCGCCCTGCCGGATAACTTCCGCGGTGAGCGACCTGTCAGGTAAAACACGGGGCGTGGTCAGTAAACGGGCCGGCAACAGGGGCGGCGGCGCGGTTTGGCCGCGATGGCGAACGCCAGAAATACCTTTCCAGTTGCGGGGGTCCTGAACAAAGGCAAAAACAAACGGTTCGCCCTCGCCAACAACGACAAAATCGAAAGCGGGAGCGGTCTCCAGGATCCATTCCCAATTCAGCGACGCGAAGACGCCGCCGGTAAACAACACGATGCGCGGATACAGGTTTTTCAGGTCTTGTGCAATAGCCAGGGCATTCCACAAACAGGCCTGGCTGGACAGGGCAATGCCCGCAGCGGGATATTCCCCACCGGATACTTGCGCGTAGATATTCTCCCGGTCGCCCACGCCAAGTTGCAGATCGAGCAGATCCACCTGGACACCCGAGTCGCGAAATGCCCCAGCGACATACAAAAGCCCCATAGGCTCGACCGCCCGGGGCATAGTTGGCCATTCCGGGCGTTGTTCAGGAGGATTAATGAGCAGGATTTTTTCCATGGCGTTGCAGTTTATTTATGGTTCAATGGTGGAAACCACGCGGAACCCGATGCCATAGGAGGCCAGGGAGGGGTCGAAGAAATACCTGTTTGAACAGCGCAGATGCGCCGCTTCGCTGCGCCAGGAGCCTCCTTTAAGGACTTTTTTCCCTGGCCCCAAGGCGCAGGGATTGCGCAGGGGCAAATGGTCGAATGCGTCGGGGAAATACGTATCCAAACACCATTCGGATACGTTGCCAGCCATGTCCAGGCAACCATACGGGCTCCTGCCTTTCGGAAAATGCCCGACCGGGGTGGTGCGCCCTTCAAGTCCGCCAAAATTTCCAAACGCGGGGTTAAAGCCCGCATTTCCATGCGGAAATAGCCGGCGCGGGTGCGGATTGGCCTCCAGGCCGCCTCTGGCCGCTTTTTCCCACTGCGCCTCCGTAGGGAGCTGGTATTCCATGCCTGTCCGGGAAGAGAGCCACTTGCAATAAGCAATCGCATCCTGCCAGGTCACAAAACAGACCGGGTGCATGGCGTTTTGTCCGACCGGAGGCGTGCGTTCCCAATGGCCGGGGGCAACATGACCCGTCGCGCGGACGAAGTCAGCGAACTGGCCGTTCGTCACCGGCGTGCGCCCGATCGTGTACCCGCTTAAAAATACCTTGCGCAGCGGTTTTTCATGTTGTAAGGCCCAGCGGTCGTCCTCCCCGCTTCCCATCCAGAATTCACCTTCCGGAATGGGCGCCAAGTCCGGGAAGGGCGCCGGCGAAGCGGTAGCCCTGGGTTCGGCGTGTCCACACCAACCGCATACCCACAACAATTGGCCTTCCAGCATTTCACCGCAACCTTTTATGCACGTCATTCGCAGCAATATTTTGTGTGATCATTTCTCGTTCAGGATCAGAAAATCCGGGCAGTTTGGTGAACAGGAATTTTTTGCCCGCAGGCAGGTCGATAACCGGATGGATGTGATCGGTAGGCGTATGCCGGACGCGGATGGGGCTGACGGTGTACAGCTCCAGGGTCCGGCAATCCCGGCGGATAGGCGCCCGGTAGCGAAACCTCCCAAATGCTCGATGGCGGTTGTTGCCCCCCAGCATGATCTGTTCCGCTGGATACCACTTTTTCGGCATAAGCGCAGCAGCGGCAGCCCTGCACCACCACCCTCCCTGCTGTTCTGGCAGCCGCTCTTCAAGCGCAGAAACCAGGGGTGAGGGGAGTTCGCCAAAGTCGAACACAACCAGATCGCCCTGCCAATAGGCCGGCGGCAAGCCTTGGCTGAGCAGGGCGTAATATTGAAAACTTTCCTTCGGTATCCAGCGTATATGGCCGCTGGGATACACTAAAAAAACCGACCCGTCGTCAAAAAGCAAACGCATGAAAGTCTGGTGGAAAAAGGCTTTGTACGGCCCTGCCTGTATTTCACCTTCTCCCATTTCATGGCGGATTAGCCGGGAATGGGCCATAAAGGAAGAAAACCTTCCAGCGGAAGAAGCGAATTGCCAGCCTGGGGCCTTTTGCACTGCCTGGATGCCGCAGCTGGCCAATGGCACGGCTATATCGTTTTTATCCTTATCCGATCGGTCCTTCAGCGCGCCTCCGATAACATAGTGATTAATTTGCAGCCGTTCCATCTCTTCGAGAACCTGCTGAATATCTCCGGCAATTGGCTTTCCCTGACTATTCAGAGAGGTATTCAGCAGCACAGGGGGGCGACCGGTTTTTTGTGCAAATTCTTTCAGGATAAAGGCTATATCCGATTGGCCGTCCGCGATAGATTGCACCCTGGCAGTGCCGTCTTCATGCACAGCAGCAGGGATGTACGGCTTCCATTCCTGCCGCACCGGAAAATCATACAACATATACGGGGAATAAAAGTACTTTTCAAAGTACCGGCTGCCTTCGCTGTGCAGAACAACAGGCGCTACCGGACGAAAATACTCCCGCCCTTTGATTTGATTCAATACCTGCCGCATGTGCGCGCACTCCGGGCTTGCCAATATACTTCTCCGGCAAAGCGCGCGCGGCCCAATTTCCGGCGCTCCCTGTGCAAATCCTACCACTTCTCCGTGCTTCAACCAGGATACGACCTGGGCGCGGTCATCCGGAGTTAATTTTCCGGGAATAAAAAACCTGCTTTCCGATGGCGCAAAAACGCCTGAATCGGGTGAAAGCGGCGTCAAATATTTATGGTGCTGGCAAAAAGCATGGAGCGCGGCCAAACCCAACGACTGGCCATCGTCTGCACAGTTGGGAGGGATAATAAGATCGGCAAATACCCCGCGCAACCGGGAGTTGGCCTTTACGGATAAAGCGCACCCGCCGGCGTAACAGAGCGGCAGGTTCCCGTATTGTTTCCTGATCCGCCGCGCTTCTTTTTCCAAAAGGTCTTCAAACAACCGCTGTCCGGAAGCCGCAAGATCCAGGCGATCCCTCCAGCTCAGATTCCGGGATTCTATATCCGCACAGAAGCCTTCCCGGTAATTTACATATTCGCTTGGGCGGTATTTTTTTAAGGCATTTTTTAACGTATCGTAAAACCGCCGGGGATCACCAAAAGCAGCCATCCCCATAATTTTTCCGGGCGTTGCAGCCCTTCCGCGATGATCCTGCCGCCCGGCCCCGAAAACCAGCCTGGACAACCACTGGTGGAAAAAATTTCCGGAAAGCACCGGGAGGTTGTATTCCAACAACTCGATCCGGAAACCCGTAACGCGAAATAATGCGCTCTGTGCAAACGACCCCGAACCCTCTACGACCAGCCCAAGGAATTCGTCGTAGTCTTTTTCCCGGAACATAAAGGCCGAAAAAACATGGGCCAACTCGTGTAAATAAATAAAATGAAAACATTTTCTGCCGGAAAAGATAATTTCCTGCTTGGTACAATAGTGGATATCCGAACGCCAAAGGGTATCCACTTCGGAAAAAAGCGGAAATTCTATCGGCACAGCCGGGCGCAGGGGGGAAAAATGCGAAGTGACGATATCCCATTCGTTCTGCGGAAAACAATCCATCCCTGATTGGAGCATGCCGGAATCTATATTGGGCTCATGGCGTATTCCGCTGCGTTTTTCCAGTTCGACCAAGGCAAGCAACCTGTCGGAATTCGGATCGTAAGAACAATACGAGGCATCGTGGAGGCCCCGGGCTTGCATATCAGGTAAAAGTCCATGAATACCAAGGATATAGGGAAGCATAAAGCGCGATAGATTAATTCATATATAACCGATGGCAGCGCGCGCAGCCGGGGAGCGGTTGAGCCAATTTTCTGAATTGGGCCTGCCAACAGGCAAATTGACGGGAACGAAGAAGTTGGCGGAGCGAATCGCCGGTATCGCCGATCTTGTGAGCAAAACACACCGTCACGCTCCCATCGGGCAGAATCCAAAATTCTCCGGAGGCGCGGCTGCAACGCTTGTCCAGCCATTTTCTGGGATCATCGCTGTAATAATCCATCAAGTCCTCTTTTTCAATTAATCGCGGGAAAATCACTACGCGAAACGGAAACTTTTTCTGCCGGATGGACTGAATCTCCCGGAAAAGCAGTTCGGGTTCAATCGCACTGCCATCTGCGCCTTCTCCAAAGCAAAAACCGGATGGCCTGCCGAATACGCGCAAATAGGCGTCGCGATGTAGCGATAAAAAGGATTCGGGTAAAAAGGAAAGATGTTGCACCACAACTTCGTCAAATCCAAATTCCTGCAACGCATCCAGATCGGCAGAAAGACGCCCGAAAGTAGACCGGTTGATCATCAGGACAGCCCCAATCTTGATTTGGCGGCTTCGCAAAACCGGCAATGCGTGTTTTAACGCGTTCGAAAGCCTGGCAAAGGCTCCTTTTCTTCCCACCATGGCATCATGGCAATCGCCTAGCCCATTGAAGGTCACCCAAAGGCTGTGGGGCGGGGCTTCTAAAATACTGTCGAGGCGATCGGCAAGCAAAAGACCATTGGTAATCGTCTTATAACCAAGCCCCGAATGCCGGATCAATTGAGCAATTTGAAAAAATCGCCGGGATAAAAGCGGTTCTCCGCCACTCAGGTAAATATGGACGCCTGGATTTACTTCAAGAGCTTCCCCAAGAAATCTTTCGATTTTTTCTAAATATGCCGCATCGTACGGCGGGACCGGGGCCGACGGGAACTGCCCGTGCACACAATGCGGGCACTTCAAATTGCAGGCAAAAGATACAAATATCTTTAAATGTGTAAGGGCAGGACTGTTTTCCATGTATTCGGCCTGGTAAACATAGCAAACAAGCCCACCGGACAAAGGTGATTTCCAGCAGTAAAAAGGATGATTTATATCAATTTCCCGGCGCCGCCATGCCCAGTTGTTTATTAGACTTGTTGCGGTGGAGGGCTTTGAGTGGGTAAAAATGCCATTTTTTCGGCTGGCAAGGCAAATTTTGCAGTCGAAATCGGGTATATTCGACGAAAAATTTAACGCAGCCAAGCGGGAAAAGGGCTTTTTCCCGCCAAAGACCTCCACCGCAACAAGTCTATTATTGCTCCCCAACGCCGCCGCTTTCCGGTACTTACCCTATTATTGCATAAAAAAACAACCATGCCAACGATCCATGCACCCGAACAATGGCGCGCCTTTTACGCCGCCGCCGCACAATTCCGCGATCTGGCCCCCTGGAGCTGGATGTATGAGTCCAATATTTTTGGCGTACAACACCCGGAGACAGGGGAAATTGGCTGGTGCAGTATTATGGGCAACGCCGGCGAACATTTTGCCCTGGCGATTTACCGGGGCGCAGCCGGACTGAACTACTACAACATGGTAAAGACGGGCGACTTTGAAAGCACGAACAACCCGGAACTGTTCAATGCCTTTTTTTCCCAGGATTGCTGGATGGTGTCTTTTGAGGATGCCACCATGGTTCCACCCGAACAAAAGGCGCACCTGAAGTCGCTCGGCCTGTCGTTTCGCGGCGCCGGCCAGTGGATTGTCGTGCAAGCGCTTGACCTGGGTTTGGCGCCCTGGCTGGCCGACGCGCAAGACGTGCCCTACCTGACGCAATGTCTGCAGCAGGCTATCGACGTGACCGGGCGCGCTAAATCGAACCCCGGTTTGTCCAGCGACGCGCTGCGGCTGGTCCGCACGCCAACCAAGCAGCCCGGCGGCCTGGTGTGGAAAGATACGTTTTCCGGCGAACCGGATAGCCCCGAACCCACTGGCCCGCAACCGGTGGAGCCCTCCAAAGGATTTTTAGACAAAACAGAACGCCTGCCGGAGATCAGGGGAGCGGTGGCGCTCTCCAGTTTTTTCGTGCCGAAAGCCATACAGGAAAACAAAAACAAACGCCCCTGGCATCCGATGCTGCTGATCGGCATTGAACCCAAATCGGGGTATATCCTGGCGCAGGAACTGGCCGCCTATGCCGATGTGCCGGCAAAACTGGAAAAATTGCTGCTCAGCCTGTTCAAGGCCGTCGGTGGCAAACCCCGGCAGATTGGGGTGCACCACCCGCCGGTAGCCCGGTGGCTCGAAAAAATCGGTACGGCAGCCGGCATTGAAATCGTCCTGCTGACCGGCGACGAGCCCTTCCTGACAGATGTAATAGACTCCTTTTCCGATTTTTTGCGCTGAACGGCCCCAAAATTGGAGACCCTTAACCAAACAATCCTGTTCATCCTGAAAAATCTTGCAAATCCTCGTCTGTTAGCTCCAAAAAAGCGTCCATTAAAATCCTGTCCCACTGCCCCGCACAACCCGGAAAAACCGCGTCTCTTCCACTACCCTGCCGCGCGCCAGCAGCGCCCGCGTCAGTGCCATTTCGGGGTCTGTCTCCAGCCGTCCGGCGTGGGCTTTTTCGATAAAATACACGACGTTATCCTGTCGCATGGCGGCCTCCACCAGGGCGGTTCCGGCGCCGGTTTCGCGGGCCACTACCCAGTCGAGCGGCAGCGGTGGGCGGGCGCCGGCAAGGAAATTGGCCTGCGGGAAGGCGGGCAGGGTCTTGAAGGCCGGGCCATAGCGCCGCGCCAGGTCGCACAGGTCGCGGTACAGGGCCGCTTTTTCCGGGCTGCTGCGGATGCCCATGAGCGCCGGGAAGATGGGGCCCATGGCTTCCGTCATGGCGCTGCGCGGGCCGTCGCGGTACACATAGGCATAGCCCAGGCGGAAGAGGCCGAGCAGCAGGATCAGCGCCAGGGCCGGGAGTGCGGGCGTGCTGCGGCCGGGCCAGGCTGCCTGGAACAGCGACGTCGATATATCCCAGGCGGCATACGCCCAGGGCAGAGCGAACAATACCGGCAGGTTGTAGCCCCAGCTGAGCGCAGCACACCAGCACAGCGCCAGCAGCGCGCCGAAACGCCGGCTTTGCGCGGCAGACCAGTGTTTTTTCCAGTACTGCACCCCGGCCCAGGCCGCTGCCGCAACAAACAACAGCCGCGTGTGGGCGAACGGCGCGGTGAATTCCGCGCGTTGCAGCACCGTCCAGGCGTAGGCCGATGCCAGCGCCAGCAGCCAGAGCGCCCAGCCCAGGAACGCCCGTTTTGGCCCGCCCTTGCCCGCCAGCCACCATACCGCGGGCGCCAGTAAAACGGCGCTGGCACCCAGCAGGAGGGGCGGTATCCGAAAATAATCCGTAAATCCGTGCGCGAGCGCCTGGTTGCCTTCAGCGGCGGCGGAGGTCAGGCGGAGAAAGGCCGCCAGCGCCTGGCGGTCCTGCAAGGCTATAGCAAAGGCCGCTGTGGCCGCCAGGGCGCCGAACAGCGCCCACCACCGGCCGCCGGCCCCCGCCCATTGCCGCCGTTCGGCCAGCAGCAGTACGAGCCAGACCACAGCCAGGGGGTAAAACGATTGTTTGCACAGCAGGGCGGCCACCAGGCAAAGGCCCGAAACGATCGCGCCGCCGCGGCCGCCGGTATTGGTGAAGGCCCAAATGCTCAGGGCGCCGAACAGGATGCCGTCGACGGTATGCCAGGCCGCAGCGGGGTAACAATGCGCCGACAAAACGAAAGCCAGGGCGGCCAGTTGCCAGCGGCGGACGCCCTGCGCCAGCACCGCAGCGCCCAACCAGGCGTATGCCCCCACCTTGAGGTAAAAGATCCAGCGCTCGCCCAGTACGGCGTACTCCGCCGGCAGGCTGTAGAGCTCCAGCGCGCGGAGCCACACGGGCAGGGGCGGCCGTACATACACCACATCGGCGTACAGCGTCTTGCCCTGGTGCACCTGCCAGGCCAGGCCGGTCAGAAAGCCGCCGTCGGTTTCATTGACGCCATAGGGAGCGTAATAGCCGCAGTAGGCAGCCAGGAGCAGGAAAAAGAGCAGTCTCCAGGTTTGTAACGGCGTCATTGCATCGGCTTATTTATCTTGCAGCAACCGTTCTTTCAACAGCGAGTGAAATTTGGGTTCGCCGAAAGCGGCGGGGTCCACGCGGCCCATGCGGGCGGCGGAGCAGGCGTCTTTGGTCAGGTAGATTTTACCGCCCAGTTGCCACACCAGTTCGTCGAGCTGGTTCACCAGGCCAAAAACGGTTTTTGTGCGCGGGAAATCCAGCGCCAGCGAGTAGCCGCGTTCGGGGAAGGAATGGATGGCCTCGACCGGGCGTTCGCCGTGGCGCTTGAGCACGCTCAGGAAGGGCAGGTCGCGGCTTTTGCGGATCGTTTCCAGGACTTTCCGGATACCATCGGGGCTCGCCGCCTCGGGCAGGCAGAACTGATACTGAATAAAACCGCGCCGGCCGTACAGGCGGTTCCAGTTGCGGATGCGGTCGAGGGGATAAAAATAGCGGTCGAGGTCCACGCGTTGTTCGCCGGTTTTGGCAGCGGAAAAAAGCATGTGGTTGTGCGCGCGGATCGTGAGCGCGTTGAGCAGTGCGGCCGGGGCGTAAAAAGGTACATTGCGGGTGTCTTTATGGGGGTATTGCAATGGGGAGGGGGTGGTGTCGTGTTCGGCAAAATACACGACACCGCGCCCGAAAGCGTCGCCGGCGCTCAGGCAATCCACCCAACCGGCGGCATAGGGCAGGTGGCGGTGGGCGTCAAAAGCTTCGAACAGGGCGTCGAGCCGGGGGGCGCGCACGGCAGTTTGGCGCATGTATACGCTGGAAATGCGCATCAGGCGGAAGCGGGCCGACAGGATTACGCCGGTCCAGCCCATGCCGCCGCAGGTTTGCCAGAACAGGCCGGGGTTTTCAGTGCGGGAGCAGGCGACCGTTTCGCCGTCGGCGCGCAACAGATCAAAGTCGAGCAGGTGCTGGGAAAAGCAGCCTTTGGCCGGGTGGTTTTTTCCATGTACGTCGCTGGCAATAGCACCGCCGACGGTAATGTTTTTGATTCCGGGCGTCACTTCGAAGAACCAGCCGTCGGGTACGATCCGGTCGAGCAGGTCGGCCAGCAATACGCCGGCTTCGGCGTGGACGATGCCGTTGGCGGCATCCCAGTTCAGGAGCCGGTTCAGTCGCAGGGTGGAGAGCACGGTGGCGCCGAGGGCGGCGTCGCCGTAGCATTTGCCGTTGCCGCGGGCGATGATCCGGGCGTGTTGCAGCACAGCCTGGCGGGCCTCGCCGGGGGTTTCGGGGTAGCTGAGCGTTGCGCGGGTTTTCGGGTAGTTACCCCAGTTAGCAAGGGCGGAGGTTTCGGTGCATGTCATGGCTTTAGACTTGTTGCTATGAAGGACTTTGAGCGCCGAAAATTGCCATTTTTTCGGCTGTCAAGGCAAATTTTGCAGTCGAAATCGGGTATGTTCGGCGAAAAATTTAACGAAGACAGGCGAGAAAAGGGCTTTTTCGCCGCCAAAGGGCTCCGTAGCAACAAGTCTATTGTTTATTGTGCGGGAGGCGCCGGCTGCGGGGCGCCGGGGTCCGGTAACAGGCCGCTGCATATCCGGTGCACGAGCGCGGTGTCGGGTATAGCGAAATACTGGTTGGTATGGCGGGAAGAGTGGACGACATAACGCGGCAAGCTGTGCAGGCCCTGGGCGCGCAGGTCCGAAATATCCTCGGGAGTGTCGGGCGGTTGCAGGGCGTAAAAGCGGAACGACAGGTAAGCGCCGCCGGTGGCTTCCAGGTAAATCGTGGCGTACAGGGTTTGATCGGCCTGGCTTTCGTCAAAATTACCGGCAAAGGGCTTGTTGTCGAGTTGTTGAAACAAGTGAAGCCAGGCGCGCACCGAATCGGCAGACATACTCCGTTCCGGCGCACCGGCCGATTGCCAGCGGCCGCCGGGCTGGGGCTGAACGAAAAACACGGGCGGCTCCTGGCGCCACTGAATGCCGAAGCGCCGGATCGAATCGACGCCGATGGGCGCCATCGCAGCCGGACGCAGGTCGCGCAGCCGGAGCAGGAAAAGTGTCCGGATAGCCCCGTCCACTTTGTATATACCGCCGTGGCCGGGCAGCCGGAGGTAGGTGTGTCCGAGACCGTTTTGTCCGGCCTGACTGCCGATCTCGATGTGCTCGACCAGGGTATTTTGGCGGTACAGGCGCAGCTGGAGCGCGGCGGCGCGGCCAAAGCCGAGTGTGTCGGGCCGGGTTGTTTTTACCGACTCAAAATGGCGGATGCTGGCCAGAGCCTGTAGCCGGCGGGTTACTTCCGGGGTGGGCGCCAGGAGCGTCCGCCCGGCTTGTTCGGCCATCCACAGGTAGTCCGTTTGCTGAAGGACAAGATCGGGCTGGCCGGGAGTGGAGATCGCGATCTTGTCCAGGGCGCTGATCTCCATCCGGAACAAAGGCCCCCGGAAAAACGGGCGGTAGCGCAGCGGCAGCAGCCGTGCAAACAGGCCCAGGGCTGCCACAGCCAGAAACAGGAAGACCAGGTGTTTATTTTTCATGGTACACAGCGAAAAGGCCAGCACGCCCTTGAATGCCCAAAGATAGAAGGCGGCGCATGCACGCGAAGAGAATTTTTCTACCTTTGAATCAAACTAAAACAAAACGTATGGAATTCAACTGGATCATGGTCTTTGCTGCCGCGCTCATCCCCCTGGTGGTTGGCGCCGTTTACTACCACCCCAAAGTGCTTGGCAATGCCTGGATGCGCGCCAGCGGTCTCACGGAGGAATCCCTGAAAGGCGGCAATATGGCGCTCATCTTCGGGCTCACGTATTTGTTCAGCCTGATGCTGGGCGTGTCGCTTACCTTTATGGTGATTCACCAGGCGCACCTGTACTCGACGGTACTCAACGAGCCGGGTTTCAACGACCCGAACTCTGAAGTAGGTCGGATGATCAGCAGTTTTATGGAAAAATACGGTAGCAATTTCCGGACCTTCAAACACGGCGCCTTGCACGGCGTGTTGACTGGCGTATTCGTGGCCTTGCCGATCATCGGCATAAACGCTTTGTTCGAGCGCAAAAGTTTTAAATACATCGCCATTCACACAGGCTACTGGGTGATCGCGCTGGCACTCATGGGCGGCGTACTCTGCGCGTATATGTAGGGCGCAGCGCCGGCGCCGGGGAATTACTATTTTTTTTCTGCGCCGGCGCTTACCTTTGCCGCCCTTGGTCATTGAACATTGAACATTGAACATTGAACATTGAACATCAGCAATTCTCGGTTTGCACCAATTCTTCACGTTAACGGGGGCTTGTCATGTTGGAAACAGCCACACGAGCCAAATTTTACGCTGAAATATTGACTTGTGTGGCTGTTTCCAACATGACAAGCCCCCAGAGAATCGGTGGTTAAAGGCAAAGCGAGAATCACTGATGTTCAATGTTCAATGTTCAATGTTCAACAATGTTCAATGACTTATGAGACGGCCACAAACAGCCTCCATTTACCAGGGCCAACCATGCATTTTCCTGAAGGCACCACGATCACCATTACCGGCGACCTCGGCAGCGGCAAAAGCGCCGTTTCCCGAATATTGTGCGAACGCGCAGGGTTTCAATACGTGTCCACCGGCCGCATCCAGCGGCAGCTAGCGGAAGAAATGGGGGTGGATACGCTGGAGATGAACCGGCTGGCCGACACGGACCCCGGCATCGACGAAAAAATCGACAGCATTTTTATCGCGCTGGGCAATGCTCCCGGCAATTACGTCGTGGACAGCCGCATGGCCTGGTTTTTCCTGCCCCGCTCGTACAAAGTGTACCTGCAGGCGGATATTCACGTCGCTGTGGAGCGCATCCTGCGCGACCCCGACCGCAACAGCGAGCAATACGGCAGCCGGGAAGAGGCCGTGGAAAAGATTCGCGCGCGCAAAAACAGTGAAAACGCGCGCTTCCTGAAAAAATACGGCGCCGATTGTACCCTTATGGAAAATTTCGACCTGGTCATCGATACCGCCAACCGCAAGCCGGAAGAGGTGTATGCGCTGATTGTCAAAGGATTGGAAAGCCATCTGAAGGGAAAAGAGTTCCCCGTGTTTATTTGACGGGCAGTAAAACGGGCGCGCAAACCCGGAAAATTATTTCCCCTGTGCGGCAGCTTTCATTTCCGCCGCCAATGCCGGCCCCAGATAGCGCTCTATGGCGCCGTGCACCAGATAAATCACCGGCGTGAGCGCGACCGCCATGGCGCCCTTGTAGGTATAATTCATGATCGAGATGGCCAGAACCTGCACAAGCGGCAGCTGCTGGCCGATATGCAGGGCGATAAAAACCACGACAAAGCTGTCGAGGAACTGCGAAACCAGCGTGCTGCCAGTGGCCCGGAGCCAGATCTTTTTTTCGCCCGTAGCCGCTTTGATCCGGTGGAAGACGCCCACGTCCACGATTTGGGCGACCAGGAAGGCTACCAACGATCCCACGATGATCCACATGCTTTGACCGAAGACCACCGCGTATGCCGTGTTGTAATCGGATACCTGGGCGCGCATGGCCTCCTGCTGCGCGGGCGTCCAGGAGGGCTTGATGTGCGCCGCGCGCCAGAATTCCGCCGGCTCGAGGTGCATAGCCATAAACAGCATCAGAAAGCCGTAAGCGATCAGTGCGGCGGTCAGGTACGACAACAGCCGCACACCCCGCCGGCCGTAATATTCGTTGATGATGTCGGTCATCACAAAAACCACCGGCCACAGGAGCACCCCGGCCGTAAGGGTGAAAGACAGGTTGTGCTGGCCCAGTACCGACCAGTTGGCCTCTGCCCAGCCCAGGGTTTTTTCGAGGGAAAACAGTTTTACGCCCATAAATTCCGCTACCAGGGCATTGGCGACGAAAAATCCGGATAAAAGCATCCAGAGGCGGTTGGGTTTGGAAGAAAAAAAGGTGCGCATATGTGTTTTGCTGAAAAAACCGGGAATGATAAGGAAATACGGTGGAACAGAACCAATCGGGGCGTGTTGTGTTTTTAATGCGCCCGCAAAATAATGCCGATCCTTTTTTCAGACGGATGTTTTTTCCCGCAGAGCTTATGCATGAAAAAAACACTCGCTAACCTGTACTTTTGCGCCGCTAAAAAACGACCGAACCCGTCCCTGAAAATCGACCAGACCCTACCGGAAAATGGCACTTATATCAATCAATCTGCAAGATGGCTCCGTCATTAAAGACCAGGACGTCATTATCGGCATCGACCTCGGCACTACCAACAGCCTGGTGGCGTATATGCAGGGCGGGCAGCCGGTGTGCGTGAAAGGACCGGACGGGAAAAACACGCTCGTACCTTCGGTCGTACATTTTCCGGACGACGGCACCGTCCTGGTGGGCGACGCCGCCAAAGACCGCCTGATTACCGACCCGGCCAATACGATCTATTCGGTCAAACGCCTTATGGGCAAATCGTATAAAGACGTGGAGAATATTCAGGCGTTTTTCGGATACCGGATACTGGACGACGATACCGAAGCGCTGGTAAAAATCCGCGTGAAAAACCGCTACTACACGCCGGTAGAGCTGAGCACGCAAATCCTGCGCGAACTGAAACGCCGAATCGAAGAAGAACTCCATACACCGGTATCGAAAGCGGTGATTACGGTACCCGCCTATTTCAACGACAACCAGCGACAGGCCACCCGCGACGCAGGCAAACTGGCCGGGCTGGATGTGCTCCGCATCGTAAACGAACCCACCGCCGCCGCACTGGCCTACGGCATCGGACTTGACCCCACCCTCCCGGAGATCATTGCCGTGTACGACCTGGGCGGCGGCACCTTCGATATCTCGCTGCTGCACATCCACGACGGTGTTTTTGAAGTGCTGGCAACCAACGGCGACACGTTCCTGGGCGGCGATGATATCGACCGCGCTGTTGTAGATTTCTTTTGTTCGCAATTAAATCTTGATACGGAAATCTTGGCTGAGGATAAATCTTTAGGCCAGGAACTTCGCCTGCTCGCTGAATCGGCTAAAAAGGCGCTGTCCGGCGCCGAACATTTCGACGGCCGGGCGATGGGCAAGCCGGTGCGGATCACCCGGGCCGGGCTGGAAGCGCTGATGCATCCCCTGGTGCAGCGCACGCTGGATTGTTGCCGGAATGCATTGCAGGACGCCGGGATCAGCCCGGAGCAGGTGGGCAAAGTGGTACTGGTAGGCGGCAGCACGCGAATCCCCTTGGTCCGGCAAAAAGTAGCCGGATTTTTCGGCAAACCGTTGTTCGACAGCCTCAACCCCGACGAAGTGGTTGCCCTGGGAGCGGCTATTCAGGCGGATATCCTGGCCGGGAACCAAAAAAACCTGCTCCTGCTCGATATCACGCCGCTTTCGTTGGGCATCGAAACTATCGGGGGGCTAATGGACACGATCATCCCGCGCAACTCCAAAGTGCCCAACAAAGCCGGGCGGCAGTACACGACCAGCGTGGACGGGCAAAAAAACCTGAAAATCGCCGTTTACCAGGGCGAGCGCGACCTGGTGGAAAACAACCGCAAACTGGGCGAATTCATCCTGCGCGGGATTCCGCCCATGCCCGCCGGCTTGCCGAAAATCGATATTCAATTTATTATCAATGCCGACGGTATCCTGACCGTCCGCGCCCGGGAACTCCGTTCCGGCCTGGAACAGGAGATCGATATCCGGCCCACCTACGGCATCAGCGAGGAAGATATGGCGCAGATGCTGCTCGACAGCATCGCGCATGCACAGGAAGACATGCAGCAACGCGGCGTGCTGGAGGCGCGCAACGAAGCCAATAATTTGCTGAAGGCCGGCGAAAAATTTTTGCAGCAAAACGATACGCTGCTCAGTCCGGAAGAACTCCAGACGACGCGGGCGCTGTTAAACGCCCTGCAGGAAGCCGCCCAAAGCGCCGACAAGGACCATATCCACCGGGCTATCGAAAACCTGAACGATTTCACCGCCCCCCTGGCGCACCGGGCCATGGAACAAACGATCCGGACAGCCATCCGTGGGAAAAAAGTAAGCAGTTAACCTATTTAATTACATGAATTTCGCTTTGCCGTTTATGATTCGCCCATCTGGCTTTTGCACTGCCGCCGCTGCGCTGCTGCTGCTCCTGGCCTGCCATGCTCCGCAAAAAGCGCAAACCCCTCCGGGCTTCGTATCCTGGGATAAAAAAAAGATCGAGCTGGGGCCGGTTAAAAGAGGGGAAAAACGCGCGATGACTTACGAATTCACCAACACCTCCGGTGAAAACGTCCAGATCGATATCGTGGACGCCTGCGCGTGCACGAAAGTGGAATTTCCCCGCGGCGTACTGGAACCTGGGCAAAAAGGCCGGCTCGAGGTGACGTTTGACAGTTCGGAGAAAACGGCCGCCGAGACCATCACGATCAATGTTATTTTTAAAAATACCCACGCCAACGGCGTGCCGCGCATTGAAATGCTGGAGTACAGCTTTGATTTGGTGCAATGATCTCCCTAACTCTTCTGTTCGCGGCGCTTGATCTCGTCCCGGATTTTGGCGGCGGTTTCATAATCCTCCGAATCCAGTACTTCCTGCAAACGGCGTTGCAGGGCTTCTACCGGGTAGGTTTCCAGCGCGGCGGTATCGATAACGGGCTGGTTGGCGGCCTGCGTGGCGCCGGCGGCGGCCTCCTCGTCTTCCTGGTCTTCCAGGACCACGCCGGCGGCTTCCAGGATAAAATCGTAGGTGTAGATAGGGCAGTCAAACCGCACGGCCATGGCGATGGCATCCGACGTGCGGGAGTCGATTTCAAACACTTCGCCGTTTTTTACACAAACAAGGCGAGCGTAAAAAATGCCGTCGAGCAGGTTGTTGATGACCACCTCCCGCAGTTCGATGTTGAATGTTTCCAGCGTATTTTTGAACAGGTCGTGGGTGAGCGGACGATTCGGCACCATGCGTTCCATCGCCACGGCAATGGCCTGGGCTTCGAAGCTGCCAATCACGATAGGCAGCCGGCGCTGGCCACGCCGTTCGCCTAAAACGACCGCGTAGTTATGCGATTGGGTGACGCTATGCGATAAGGCGACTATATCTAATTCGATCCGTTTCATTTCCGGTAAGTTGTGCTTGCAGGGATGCAAAAATAGGAAAGCGCAAGGTGTCTTTCGCATCAAATTTGCGAAACAAAGGTACAGCGCATTTCCTGGTTGTTGAACAAATTAACTAATGCGCTGCCTTGAACTTCCGGACCGCTTCCGTGAGCCGCGGCACCACGTCGAACAGGTCGCCCACCACCCCGTAGTCTGCCGCTTTGAAGAAGGGCGCTTCGGGGTCTTTGTTGATCACGACAATCACTTTGGAGTTGTTGACGCCGGCCAGGTGCTGGATGGCGCCACTGATGCCGATGGCGATATACAGGTTGGGGCGGATGGCGATGCCCGTTTGGCCCACGTGCTCGTGGTGGGGCCGCCATTCGCTGTCGGCGACCGGCCGCGAGCAAGCTGTGGTGGCCTCCAGCGCTGCCGCCAGGTCTTCCACGATGCCCCAGTTGGCGGGGTCTTTCATGCCGCGGCCCGCCGAAACTACCACTTCTGCTTCCGGAAGCGGTACCCGGCCTTCGATGGTTTTGACGGATTTGACGGAGACGCGCGCGGCGGGGACCGGCACGGCGAGCGGCTCGACCGCTACCGGCTGGCCCATAGCCTCCGGGCGAACGGCGTTGCCCGTCAGCGACAGTATCTTGACGGGACTGACAATGGCGTATTCCGCCACCGCTTTGCCGGAGAAAACGGATTTTTTTACGCGCAGTTCGGTGCCGCTGGCCACCGGCAAACCATTCACGCCGGATACGAGCCCGGCTTGCAGCCGCACAGCCAGCCGGCCAGCGATGGACTTGCCGCCCGACGTGTGGTTGAGGATGAGTACGCCGGCCTGGAGCTCCCGGGCAGCGGCGGACAGCACCGCGGCATACACCTGGCTGTCGAAGTGGTCCAGCGCGGCATCCGCCACCTGAACGACGCGGCTGGCGCCGTAGCGACCCAGTTCACCCGCGCCGCTGGCGTTGGCGCCCAGCACCACCGCCACACAGGACGTGCCCAGCAAGCCGGCTACTTTTTTTCCGTAGGTTACCGCTTCAAAGGCGGATTTCTTGAACTGCCCACCCGGGCTTTCTGCATATACCAATACCATGATTGCTTGCGTTTCGAGTTTTAAATAAAGAGAGTTGGCGCCGGAGTGCATGAAATTATCGCTCCGCAGGGTCAGATCACCTTGGCTTCTTCGTGCAGCAGGCGCACCAGTTCGTCCATTTGTTCGGGGTCGACCAGCCGGACGCCAGCCTTGGCTGGCGGCAAGGTAAAGCCAATGGTTTTGACCGGCTCGTCCAGGGCTACCGGCGGCACAACCTTGAGGGGTTTGCTGCGCGCCATCATGATGCCGCGCATATTCGGGATGCGCTGTTCGGCCATGCCTTTGGCGGCGCTCAGCACCAGCGGCAGGGCTACTTCCAGCACCTCTACCCCACCCTCGATGTCGCGTTCCAAGGTGGCTGCGTTGCCATTCAGGTGGAGTTGGCTGGCATTGGAAATATACGGCAGGTCCAGGTGTTCGGCCACCATGGCGCCAACCTCCGAGCCGTTGTAATCGATGGTTTCCTTGCCGAGGAAGATCAGATCGAAGTTTTCCGCTTTGGCGTACTCCGCCACCTGTTTGGCTACAAAAGCGGCGCTTGACGGGTCGGCATCGATGCGGACGGCCTCGTCGGCGCCGATGGCCAGGGCTTTCCGGATGGTGACTTCGTTGGCTGCCGGCCCTACGTTGAGGGCGACGACCGTGCCGCCGCCGGCTTCGCGGATCTCGCAGGCCCGCACCAGGGCATACCACTCATCGTAGGGGTTCATGATAAACTGCACGCCCGCCGGATTAAACGAAGCGCCGTCGGGGGTGAACGATATTTTTGCCGTGGTGTCCGGCGTCTGACTGATGCAAACAAGTATTTTCATAAACGGGTAAAACGGTCATACAACCGGTATTGCGTTAAAAATCAGGATTTTATCCGGGAGTCCATTACCTTTGTTGGGAAAAGCGCCGCAAAAGTAGTAATCGAATGCCATTTTTCAGCGTTTGTTTCAGCGAACTTCCGCCAAGGCCATTCAACAAAGTTCCGGCTATTTCGTTTTTGTCCAGCATGAGTCAACGCCTCCATTTTCTGCAACAGCTGCTCGAAAAGGCGCCCAATGACGCCTTTGCCCTTTTTGCAGCAGCAAAAGAATACGAACAAGCGGGCGACAGCGCCGAAGCCTTGGGCTATTACCTGCGCCTGTATCAGGCCGACCCGGCCTATGTAGGGCTGTATTACCACCTGGGCAAGCTGTATGAAAAAATGAACCGCCCCGCCGATGCGCTGAAAGCTTACCACGAGGGCATGCTGGTGGCCCGCCAAGCCGGCGACCTGCACGCCCTCAGCGAACTGAACGGCGCCCGCCTGGAGCTGGATGATACCGGCGGGGATATGTAAACACTATGGGATTCGAAACGTCATGAAATATGCCACCCCACTGCGCAGCGCCGGCCTTTTTGCCCTGCTCCTGCTCCTGCTCTCGGCGCAAAACAGCGGCTGCCGGCGCCGGGCGCCCGGCGATACGATCGTGCCGGCAACCGGCGCGCGCTCTACGGACTTCCTGCGAAAGCAGCTGGAACGAAACAAAACCGGCAGGATACAGACCCTTACAGCCAAGGGCAACGTGTACGTGGAAGGAAACGGTATGGCGGTGGAGGCCCACCTGAACCTGATCTGGATACGCGACAGCGTGCTGTGGCTGAATGTAAAAAAACTCGGAATCGAGGCGGCGCGGGCCTTGATCACGCGCGACTCCGTGGTCGTGCTCAACCGGCTCGACCAGACCTACCAAGCCCAGAGCATCGACGCCCTCCAACGCGAATACAGCCTGCCGGAGGGCTTTCCCATGCTCCAGCACCTGGTGCTGGCATCGGCGTGGTTATCGCCCGATGTGGCGCTGCAAGCCGATATCAAAGACAACCTGCACCGGCTGAGCGGCAGCAACCACCGGTTTTCGGCCGATTACCGCCTGGAAGAGGGGTCGTTTGCGCTCCGCCAGGAAATTTTCCTGCAACCCCGCGACGCCCGTATGCTGCACCTGGAGTTTGCTCAATTTAAAAAACTGGCGGGCGCAGGCTTATTTCCGTACATTCGCCGCGTTGAAGTGTTCAGCCCGGAATCCGGAAGTCTGCGGCTCGATATTGAATTGAAAGATATTGAAATCAATGTTCCGAAATCCTACCGTTTTGACATCCCAGCGCATTACCAACGGACCGAATAGGCGCATTTGGCCCGTTCTGGCCCTGCTGGGGCTGATCGTATTGCCGGCACTGTGCGCCGCGCAAAACAAACGGGAGTTGGAAGAACGCCGCAAAAAGCTGATCCGCGATATCGAAGTGACGGACAACCTGCTGCGCAAAACTACCAAAACGAAGGCGGCAACCCTCGACCGGTACGTGGCCCTTCAACGGCAGATTGAACGGCGCGAATACCTCATCCAGACGCTGACGGAGGAGATCGAAGAATCCGAACAGGCCATCGCCCGTACGGCAATGGTGGTCGGGTCGCTCAGCCGCGACATCCGGGCCATGCAAGCCGACTACAGCAAGATCGTTCGCAACGCCTACCGGCGCAAGATGATGAATAACCCGCTCCTGTATGTGCTCGCTGCCGACAACCTGAACCAGGCCTTCCGCCGCTGGCTTTTTTTGCGCAAATACGACCGCTTTCGCAAAACGCAGGCGGAGGCTATCCTGGCCACCCAACAAACGCTTTCAAAAAAGATTCGCGCACTCGAACTGACCCGGCAGAAGAAAGAAGCGCTGCTGATTGCCCTCCAGGGCCAAAAAACAGCGCTGGGCGCCGAAATGAAAGACAAGGAAGAACTGCTGACCAGCCTGAAAAAAGACGAGGGCCGGCTACGGGAAGACCTGCAAAAAAAACAGGCCGCGCACGAAGCGCTCAACCGGGCCATCGAGCAGGTTATCCAGGCAGAAATCCAAAAAAAGGTACAGGAGTCGCGGCGGGCCAAACCCGCTTCACCGGCCGGCCCGCCCCCCCGCGCGGAGGCGCCGCCTGCCGCCCCTCCCGCTGCCGGCGCTGATAAAACGACTGAAGACAACGACACGCCCAGCCTCGCCGAAGACGGCGCCAGCCTCGCCTTCCGGCAACACCGCGGCCGCCTGCCCTGGCCCGTGGACAAGGGCTTCATCTCCCGCGGATTCGGCCGGCAAAAGCACCCGACTTTGCGCAACATCGAAATCACGAATAATGGCGTAGATATCCGCACGGATGAATCCGCCCAGGTGCATGCGGTGTTCGAAGGCAAGGTGGCCGGCGTGCAGTTCATCCCCGGACACGACTATACGGTGATCCTTCAACACGGCAACTACTACACCGTTTATTCCAACCTCAGCGAGACCAAACTTGCCAAAGGCGAGCGCGTGAACGCCAGTCAGATCATCGGCCGCGTCAGCGCCAATTCCATCACCGGGGCCTCGGAGCTGCACTTCGAACTCTGGCATGAAAAAAACCGGCTGAACCCGGCGAGTTGGATACGGAAGTAGGGGCTATGCTATCCGGCAGCATTTATTTTTGCTCCCACACATTATCCCCCCGTTGCACGTCAGCCAGGCGGCCGCTGGGGTCAATTTCCACTTTAGTCACTTTCCTCGCTTTTTCCGGAATATCAAAAGTGTAAACGGGGTCCACCCAGCGGTGGTCGGGCAGTACGGTGCGTTCCAGTTGCGATTCCGGGGGCTTGACGCCGCGCATGCTTTCGAGCGGAGCGTAAAAAAGTTCCTGGTCGCCGTTGGCATACGATACCAGGATGTCGAGCGGCATGGCCATACGGCCTTTGCGTTCGATGACCACCCGGGTGGTTTTGTTGTCGCCGGGTTCTACGGCCTGCAGCGCGTAATCGATCGTATGGGTGCGGTGTACAAAGTCCTCCTTGTACCAATCCAGTTCCAGGCCGCTTTGTTTTTCAAACACCCGGATGAGGTCATTGGCGTTGGGGTGTTTGAATTTCCAGGTGTCGAAATAGCGCAACAAGCCCTTGGCCAGGTGGGCCTTGCCGATGATGTACTCCAGTTGGTGTAAAAAAACGGCGCCTTTTGTATACGCAGCCATCGAGTAGGCGTAGCTGGATTTGAAATGGTCGGCATGGGTGGTCAGCGGCTCCTCCTGCCCGCTAAGGGCCATCGCCGTATAAGAAGCCATCGTACCGGAAAAGGGGTTTTCTTTCGCTTGCCGGGCGCCCAGGAGTCCTTCACGGGCCAGTTCGTTTGCGACGATCGTTTCGGCATAGGAGGTAAACCCTTCGTCCATCCAGGCATACAGGCTTTCGTTGGTGCCCAGCACCATTTGGTACCAGGAGTGCAGCTGCTCGTGCACCGACACGCCGACCAGGCTGTTCAGGCCGCGGTTGCCGGTGATGAGCGTAGCCAGCGGGTATTCCATGCCGCCGTCGCCGCCCTGGATGAAGTAGTATTCATTATACGGGTATTTGCCGAAATACTGGTTTATGATCGTCCGGGCTCGGTTCATGATGGCGGGCAAATCCTGCCAGGCTTTGTCGTAGCCCTTGTCTTTCTGCCAGAAGAAGTGCATGACCGTGCCGTCGTCGGCGGCAAATTTCGTATGCGCATAATCCGGGTCGGCCGCCCAAACGAAATCGTGCACATCCGGGGCAAAGAAATGGTAGGTGTATTGGTCTCCTGGCGGCAGTTGAAGCGTCGTGCCCGGTTCTTCGTAACCATAGCCAATCTCCTGCGGATTTTGCAGGTAGCCGCCGGCGGCCACGATATACGATTTATCGATGGTGATCCGAACGTCGAAGTCGCCCCATACGCCGTAAAACTCGCGGGCGATGTAGGGATTGGCGTGCCAGCCCTGGTAATCGTATTCGCAGAGTTTGGGGTACCATTGGGCCATGGAATAGGCAATGCCTTCGCGGTTGTCGCGCCCGGAGCGACGCACCTGTACGGGTACCTGGGCGTCCCACTCCATATCCAGCTGGGCATTGCTGTGCGGCAGGATGGGATTGTCCAGCGTCACTTCGAGGATGGTTTCGTTGGTTTCAAAATCGACTTTGGCGCCGTTGTGGCGCAGGGATCGCACCTTGATCCAGCCCTGCTCCTCCGTCGTCAGTTTTGGCAAGCGGCTCGATAGACGCGGATCGGCGTCTTCCAGCGTTTGGGCGCGCACGTCCATCATACTGCCCGGTTGGAAGGCGTTGAAATACAGGTGGTAAAATATTTTGTGGAGGGTGTCGGGGCTGTTATTGGAATAAGTAATCCGTTGGCTGCCCCGGTAGCGGTGTGTTTGCACATCCATATCGATGGCCATTTCATAACGCACGCGTTGTTGCCAGCGTTCGGGTTGGGCCTGCAGTGCGGCGCCCGCGACAAAAACGCAAAACAGAAACAGGCGAAACCGGTGCGTTCCTTGCTTAAATTTCATAGTTTGTGTCAATTTGTTTTGGGCAATGATACTGCAATTGGCATTTACCGGTTGTCATTTTTTGGAAAAACGACGGCGAATTGGCGCCGAGCGAAGGGTTTGAAGTCCTATCTTTGCGCAAACATTTGTTTGAACCGAACTACGCAAACCATGAAATTTCGCCTGGCCATATTCCTGATTCTGATCGCTGCCGTATCGCGTCTGTTTCCCCACCCGCCCAATTTCACCCCGCTTGCCGCCATCGGACTGTTTGGCGTCGCGCACCTGGAACGGCGCTGGCTGGCCTGGGCGGTTCCTTTTGCAGCTTTGTTTGTTTCCGACCTGTTGCTCAACAACGTCCTGTACAGCCAGTACTATGAGGGGTTCGTCTGGTTTACATCCGGCTGGATTTACCTGTCCTTCGCCCTGGTGCTGGCGGTCGGCTGGGGGCTGTTGCGCCGCCGCCGGATATCTGCCTTGCGGGTGACCGGCGCCAGCTTGACGGCCTCCGCCGTATTTTTCCTGGTCAGCAATTTCAGCGTCTGGCTCGGGGGAGGTATGTATCCGAAGACCGGAGCCGGGCTGATGGCTTGTTACACGGCCGGACTGCCATTTTTCAGCAATACCCTGCTCGGCGACCTGGCGTTTTCCGGGATTTTGTTCGGCGGGTACGCCTGGATGCTGCGCAGCAAACTGGCAACCGCCTGAACAAATCGGGACAATCTTTTTTATAGTAAGGCTGCCGTTCAGGCGGCTCCATATTTCACGATTACTTTTTACTATGCCTGGTCTGCCCACACGCTCAGTAGAGCCTAAAAAAATTTCGGAAAGCCGAACGGTCATGACCGAAATGGTTATGCCGAACGACGCCAACCCCATGGGCAACCTGATGGGCGGGTATTTAATGCGCTGGATGGATATCGCCGCAGCCATTTGCGCCGGGCGGCATTGCGAAGCGCACGTGGTTACGGCAGCCGTCGACCACATTTCCTTCCAGAAACCGATTAAAGTGGGCGAGGTCATTACCCTGGAGGCCAGCGTGACGCGGGCGTTCAGTTCCTCGGTGGAAATATACGTTGAGGTATTTGCCAACGATATTAAAGGGCAAAATCCACGGCGCTGTAATCACGCCTATTTCACCTTTGTAGCGTTAGATGATTCCAAAAAAACACCTATCGAGGCGCCGCCGGTCATCCCTTTATCCAGCGAAGAACAAAGCCGTTACGATGGTGCGGCGCGACGGCGCGAGCTGCGGCTGATCTTGTCCGGCAGGATCAAAGCTAAGGATGCGACGGAGATCAGGAAGTATTTTGCGGATAGCGAGTAATTCCGGCTCACTTTCCTGCCTGCACAACGACCATTTTTTGCCGGAACAACCCCGCGCCGGATTCGATCACCATCAAATACATTCCGCCGGCCAGGCTGCTCAAGTTGATCTGTGCCAAAGATTGCCCGCCCAGGGCATCAGCCGATAAAACCCTGCGCCCAGCGGCATCGAAAACAGTCAGGCGCTGCGGATCGGATGGCAATTGCACCCAAACCCATTGGTGTGCCGGCTGCGGATACAGAATAATATCCCTGCCGGCGCCTGGCGGAAGGATGGAATTTACGGCTGGTCCCAGATGAACGCAGTAGTCTTCCACCTGGCCAAACTCGAAGGTTTCACAAGGCAAGGAAGGCGCCCCGCTCAAGCCTCTGTATTTCATTTGGACCCGCATGCGCGTCAGCCCAGACGCCAAAGCGGCTGGAGGCATGATGGTACCGGACACTTCCATATCACTGGCATAGCCGGGGTCGAAGGCCAGCTCGCCGGGGTCGTCAAAAACGCCGTCCGCATTGTAATCGATATATACCCGGAAATGCTCTTTGTAGGGGAACCCGGAAAAGCCGGGCCGCAGCGCGACCGCCAAACCGGCGCTGGGCAATATTTCCGGGGGCGGGCCCGGCAGATCGCTGAAATCCTGGTAACCGGCGCCCCCGGCGGATACATTGCTCCAGGACCCGAGTTGGACGCCGGCGATCCACTCGTCTTTGGCCGACGATGCCTTGGAGGCGCAATAGAACAGGTCAGTGCAGGCGCCGCATCCGAGTGTTTTGAAGCCGGCCAGGGTCGGCGCCGACAGGCTATCAGGGTCGCAAAGTGATTGGAGCTCGACGTCGTAAACGGTACAAGACAAAAGGTCCGACAACTGCAACAGGCTGCTATCGGGCTGGTATTCCGCCCAGTCGCCGCCGGCCGGGCGGACCCGGACGCGGTAGCCGGTAGCGGTGGGCGGTCCCGACCAGGTCAGGGTCGCCTGGGTTGGGCCTACCGTCGAAGCCTGGATCGACAGCGGCGCGCTGCAACAGCCCAGCGTTCGAACGATGATGGGCGTCGTCCAGGTGCTCAACGATGTGCTGCTACAGCTCCCCCGGAGGGTGAACTCATACTCCGTACACGCACTTAAATTGCTTAACAAGAACGGATTAGAGGCGGATGGCGCCAGGGTCCAGAAAAGATCGCCTCTTTTTCGCCAGCGAACATTCACGGATTGAACCGCGGACACGGCGGACCAACGCAAAATGATCTGGTTGTCGGCGATACTTGCCGGCGCAACGGCAACCGGCGCTAAACACTGGACGCACTGGTCTTCATAGGATTCCAGTAAATCCAGCAGGTGAAGCCGGCCGCCGCTTACGGTGATATTGGCCAACGCGGCGTTCGGCGCAGCCGTGGTTAAAATCTGTTCTTTTACCCACAGCGCTGCGGCGGCCGGATCGGCTTTTGCGACAGCGATCAGGTTGTCGCAAGGGGCGGCATATAACAGGCCAATGGCGCCGCTCACCTGTGGAGCAGCGAAGGATGTACCTGAAAAGGCGCCGTAGCTGTTGTTGGCTCCCGCACTGAACACATCCTTTCCATAGGCGCCTAAATCCACTGATTTGGCGCCCCAGGCAGCGTTATCGGCTTTGTTGTCCCATTTATTCAAACTGGTCACCCCGATCAGGTAATCGCTGGGGCATGCCGTCGGCAAATCGCCTTCCAGGTCCACATCCAGCGGCGTGTTGGCGGTTGCGGCCACGCTCAGAATACCCGCTGCGCCCAGGGTGTCGAAAGCGGCGCACCAGAGCGGCGAGCTGGACGGCTGGCCATAGGTAACGCCAAAGGAAGAATTAGCGGCAACGACAAAGGCGCCCTGCTGTCCGTTGGTTGCATTGTAGCGTTTGCGGGCTTTAAGGATGTAGTCGTAGGCCGCCAGGATATTCGATTCCTGGTCGGAGCCGGCGACGAAAAGGATTTTTACGTTCCAGGAGATGCCTGTGACCCCGATTCCATTGTTTCCGCTGGCGCCGATAATGGCCGAAACAGGGGTGCCGTGCGTGACCGATTGGCCTGAAACGTCGTCATTTCCGGCATATACGTTCCAGCCGCGGAAATCGTCCACGTAGCCGTTGGCGTCATTGTCGAGGCCGTCGCCGGGGATTTCCAGGGAATTGCGCCACATATTGGCGATCAGGTCTTCGTGTTGAAACTGAATGCCGTTGTCCACCACGGCGACCACGATCGTATCGCCCTGGGCCGTCAAGCCTCCGGTGCTGATTTCCCAGGCCAGCTCCGAATCAAAGTCGGCATTTGGCGTGCCGCCCGTGGCGCCGGTGTTGATATGTTGCCATTGCTGGTCGAAAAGCGGGTCGTTGGGGAGCAGCGCCGGCGGGCGGGCGCGTTGTTCCAGCAGGTGGTTGAATTGCGCCATCGCCACACCGGGTTGGAGGCGCAACCATTCCAGCATTTGCCGTTCGGCGGCGTCGTTGGCGTCTGTTTCCAGCAGCCACACATTGAGCAGATCAGCAACGCGCTGTTTCACCCGGAGCGAGGCGCCGGAAGGCGTACCGGGCAACCTAGCCAAGAGAAAGGCCGGTTCCTGTCCGGGCGGCAAACTCACTAACAGTTGTCCAGGCACATGCGCGTTGCGTTGCGCGATTGCCGCAGGCTGAAAAAACAGGCTGATCAAGAGAACCAGTACTACACAAGCGAGCTTCATTCCAGGCAATGTTGATTAAGCGTCGTAAAAATGGCGGGAATATCCGGAACGGCAAAAGATGCCGGATGATCGATCCGGGAATAATTTGTATTTTTGACCCGTTGAACGCCGGTTCCTCCATTCGAATATGTTTTCGTTAATCATTTTACCCTGCCTTTATAAAAATGGACCGAATTTTGGGGAGCAATGTATAAGCTGACAAAAGAGTTTTGGCAGGCTTGCCAGTTCGGAAACGCGCTGACTGTAGTGATCATCCTGCTGGTATCGCCGGCAGGTGGAAAAGCGCAAGCTGGCTGTTCGTGCACGAACTGTCCGCAGGTCATGCCGGATAATTTTCAGGGAAACTTTTTGATCCAGGTACAAAACGCCGCCAACCCTACCCTGGGACAAAACGGGCAGGGCGTTTGTGGCGTTGTCCTGAATTTTGACCATGAATACATCGGCGACTTACTGATCACCCTGACGTCCCCTGCCGGGCAGACCATTACCCTGATAGGCCCGGTGGGTCTTTTTGGTGAAACGGACGGCAGTTCCTGGAACATCACCTTTGTGCCCTGCAATGAGCCGGCCAATCCGGACCCGGGGTTTTCCGCCACCTGGAGCAACAACCAAAACTGGGGCTTGCTCGGCGCCTACACCGGCTCGTATTATCCATACCTTGGCTGTCTGGAAAATTTCAACACCGGCCCGGTAAACGGGCAGTGGGTGCTGACGGTCGTGGATGCGCAGGGCAACGATATGGGGAATTTTTACGATTACTCCATTATTTTTTGCGATCCTGCCAATATCCTGTGTTTTTCCTGTGAAGCCAATGCGGGGAATTTGTTGCAACCGGACGTGGCGCTGTGTGCCGGTGATCCGCAATTACAGTTGAACCTGCCTCCCACCTATACGCCGCCGCAAGCGCCACCGCCGGCAAGCGCCTATTCGTATACGTATGCAATTGCCACTTCGGGCGTGCTGACCGGGTATGAAGACGGCCCCGACCTGAGCGCCTATCCGGCGGGAAGCTATACTGTTTGCGGACTGTCGTATCTAACCGCCGCGCTGGGCAATCTGCCGCCGCCAGACGGCTCCCTGACCATCACCCAGCTCGCCGCCCAACTGAACTCCAATGCGCCGCCGTTTTGCGGCAAGATCACCTCGAACTGCGTCAATGTCACTATTCTTGATAATCCTCCGGATATCGAAGACTTTGCAACGATCTGCGCGCCGGAATGTATGGAGTACTATGGCCAGTTCTTTTGCACCAGCGGCGACCACGTGGTCATGCTGGAGCAAGATGGCTGCCCTTATACGGCCACCCTGCACCTGGCGGTGCAACAACCGGTATTTCGCTCGGTATCCGAAACGATCTGCGCCGGAGCCTGTGCCCAAACGCCTGGTTTTGAAACATACTGCGACCCTGGCCCGCACACCCAGACATTTACCGGGCCGAATGGCTGCGACAGCGTTGTTGTTTTGAACCTCACCGTGCTGAACCCCGTTGCCGCAATTCTGCCCCCCGCGGTGCTTTCGTGTGGCCAATCCACGGTTGCGCTGGAGGGCGCCGGCTCCACGCCGCCTGGCGCCGGGACCACGTATCATTGGTCTGCCGCCAACGGCGGGCAGTTGATCGGCCCGGTCAACCAAATTAATGCCATGGCCGGCAATGCGGGCGCCTATGCCCTGCAGGTCTGCCGTCTTGCACCGCTGGTAGTATGCTGCGATACGGCTACGGCAAACGTACAGGCCAGTCAGAACCCGCCGGCGGCGCCAGGCATGATCGCAGGCCCGGCAACCGTTTGCCCCGGTCAAAATGCCGGCTGGAACGTGCCCATGTTGAACGGCGTGCAATACCTCTGGAGCGCGCCTCCCGGCGTGTCTGTACAAACAGGCCAGGGTACGGCGGCGATCAGCATGAGTTGGAATATAAACAGCGGCGGCATGGTCTGCGTTACGGCAATGAATGCTTGTGGCGCCAGTACGCCGGCCTGCCTGGATGTAGCTTTAGCCACCGCGCCGGCAGCGCCGCAAACGCCGCAGGGAGATACGCTCGTTTGTCCGGGAGATACGGTGTTTTATACCCTCCCGGCAGCGCCTGGGACGGCCGCTGTCCTCTGGCTAATTCCTCCAGGCCTCAACATCATACAAGGCCAGAATACCGATAGCCTTCAGGTCGTCTGGACACAACCCGGGGCATCGGCTATCTGCGCAGCCCTGATCAATACCTGCGACACCAGCGCTTACGCCTGCCTGAACGTGCAGGTGGACGCCCCGCCGGGTGCGCCGGCGATCAAGGGCCCGGACAGCCTTTGCATAGGAGGAATAGCGGCGTATGAAGCCGGGCCTATGCCTGGCATAACGGCATACCTCTGGAAAGTGACGGGCGGAACCATACTGGGAAAAAGCGATACGTCGCATATAAAAGTCGCCTGGAATGCGACCGCGGTGGTTGGGCAAGTGTGCGCACAAGCGCTTCATGCCTGCGGCCCCGGGGCGGGCCAATGCATGGACGTGGCCATTTTACCGCCCCCCGCACCAAACGCTGGTCCCGATACGGCAGTTTGTGGGAATGCGGTCGGCCTGCGCGCTAAACCCAATGCGCCGTCGAGCCAGGGCTTTTGGCAAGCCTTATCCGGCCCGGGCGCGGTCGTATTTGCGGATAGCGCCAGCACGATTACGCTTGCGACGGTTGCGCAAGCGGGTGATTACACCCTTAGATGGGTCGAAAATGGCGCCTTTTGCACCGGATCAGACACCGTACGGATCATCTTTCTTGCCTTGCCCACGGCTGGGCCGGCAGTGCCGGTATGCGACCCGGCAAACGAGAACTATACCGTCCAATTCCCCGTAACCGGCGGCATGCCGCCTTACCACGTAAACGGCCAATCCGTCAATGGCAATCTTTATCTATCCTGGCCTATCCCCAGCGACAGCGCTTATCATTTTCAAATCCTGGATGCGCAGGGATGCGCGTCGCCTCCGGTACAAGGCGTGCACAGCTGCACCTGCACGACCAGCATAGGGCCGATGAATGGGCAACTTTTGGAAGCGTGTGCCGGCGACAGCGTACAAGCTGCCTTACCAACGGATATTTTCCTGGATGGCAATGATACCGCAGCCTATATGCTGCATACGGGCGCCGGCGCCCTGCTTGGCCAGGTATTGGCGCAAAACATCGACGGCGTTTTTCAACAGATACCAGGCATGCAGGCTGATTCGATCTACTATATTTCCTATGTGGCCGGAAACGCCGTCAACGGCCTGCCGGATTTGTCGGATCCCTGTTTAGCGGTATCGCCGGGGCAGCCGGTGGTTTTCCATTCCTATCCTGCCGTGCTGGCAGGTATGGATACGGCCATTTGCGGCAACTCCGCAGCGCTGCAAGCGCATCCGCCGGCCGGGTACTGGAGCGTTTTAACGGGGCCGGCTGCAGCCCTGGCCCTTGCTGGTATTCAGAACCCGGGCGCCGTGGTAACAGCAGCACAACCCGGCGCCTACGCCTTGTCGTGGACGGCCTCTTCGAACGGCTGTACGGCTGCTGACAGCCTGAAAATTGTGTTTTGGAGCAATCCAATTCCGGAAGACCTGAAACTCGCGTGCGATTCCACCAACGAATCCTATACGGTGCGGTTTAAAATTGACGGGGGCGCCCCACCCTATTTTATCGACGGGGAGTTGCTCGCCGGCGATACCTTCACATCGGATCCGTTACCGGCCGGAACCTCGTATGTATTCCTTGTTTGGGATAACAATCAATGCGCGGCGGATACCCTGACTGGCAATCATGCCTGCGCCTGTACCACTTCGGCCGGCACCCTGCCGGCAGCGCTATTGAGCGCTTGCGCCGGCGACTCCGTACGGGTTGTCAGCAACGGCGATTATGTATTGGACGGGAATGATGTAGCCGCTTTTGTGTTGCATTCCAGCCCTGGGCCGGCGCTGGGGCAGCCCTTCGCCTACAACCAAACGGGCGTATTCGGCTTCACGCAGGGGATGCAATACGGCGTTACTTATTATGTATCGTTGGTGGCGGGCAATGCAGTAAATGGTTTTCCAAACCCCACCGATGCCTGCCTTTCGGTGTCGGCGGGACAGCCGGTCATTTTTTACCTCCCCTGATACCCGTTGCCGCCGGGCCGGCTGCACTGTGCGGGCTCCAGGCCACACTGTCCGTTGCCGGCGCCGGGTATCCGGGTAAATGGACGCTGGACGCCGGGCCGGGTCCTGCCGTCTTTTCCGATGCGGTATTACCGAACAGCAGCGTCGAGGTTTCTATACCCGGGATGTATGTTTTCCGCTGGACGACATCAAACGGTTTATGCACGGCTACAGATACCGCGGCGGTTGTTTTTAATGCGATCCCCAGCGTGGAAAACCTGAAGAATATCTGCGCCGGAACAAATGACGCGTATACCGTTTCGTTCACCGTATCCGGAGGGCTTCCGCCTTATACGGCAGACGGCTTAAACGGAGGGTTCAATGTAAATACTTTTCTATCTGAAATCCTCCCAAATAATAGTTTCTATAGTTTTTTTATAACAGATGCAAACGGGTGTACATCGCCGCCACAAACCGGGACGCATAATTGTCTGTGCGCCTCCAATGCAGGATCCATGCTGCAAACAACGGCGACTTTTTGCGCCGGTCAGCCGGCCATTGCCGTATGGAACAACGATCCTGTGCTGGACGCTGACGACACCCTGCTTTTCGTTTTGCACAACCTGCCCGGCAACACATTGGGCACTATATTCGGTACTGCCGACAAACCCGCCTTCCCACTTGCGCCAGGCATGCAAACCGGTACAACCTATTATATTTCTGCTGTTGCCGGCAACAAAGCTAGCGGTAGTATAAACCTGAACGACCCCTGCCTTTCGGTAGCAGCCGGGGCACCGGTGCAATGGAGAGCCTTGCCGGCGGCTGCGATGAACGGCGATCAATCCATTTGTGCCGGTCAATCCGTCATGATCAGTTTGACCGGAAGCGGCGTTTTCCCATTGGAAGCCAGGTATCAGGATGACGCCGGAACCGTTTATACGGCTTATCTGACTGCCCCGGTTGTCGAAATAGCGGTTATGCCAACCCTTACTACGACCTACACGCTGCTCAGCGTACAGGACAGCGGCACGCCGGCGTGCAGAAACGAGGCTGTTCCGGACAGCATCCGGATCACCGTCCGGAATCCGGCAAGCGCAGGTGTTCCAACCGTGCCGCTGGAGGCCTGCGCGCAGGATACGGTGCAGGTAGTGCTGGCTGATATGCTTGCAGGTGAAAATACCGGTGGCTTTTGGGTGGAGCAGTCGCCCGCTCCGTCGGCGACGGGCGGGTTTGACGCCGCAGCCGGCATTTTCCGGATGGCAGAACAGCTGCCGGGCGAGTATATCTTTCAATATACAGTAAAGGGTGAACCGCCTTGTCCGGATGACAGTGCGCACGTCGCGGTGTTTATCCGCCCAAGACCGGTAGCAAATGCCGGGCCGGATAAAACCCTGGACTGCGACCATCCGGAAGTCCTGATCGGACAGATCCTCCAGCCGGCTGGCCACCTGTTCGAATGGCGGAGGGAGGGCGTTGCCGTTCCGGGCGGACAAGCGCCGGCGATCTGGGCTGAAGAACCGGGCTTATATGTTTTAGCGGTAATAAATGATTTCGGTTGTACGGCCGTCGACACCGCCCAGGTTTTCAAAGCGGAAAAGCGTTCTCCGGATGGTCGTTGCAGGTGCACCCGGTACGTTGTCACGGCGAAGCCAATGGAATTATCCGGATCGATTCGGTCTACGGAGGATCTCCTCCCGTCTTGTTCGGCCTGAATGGCGGTCTGCTGAGCCAGGCGCGGAATTTTGAAGGCTTGCCGCCGGGAGTGTATATCCTGGATGCACAGGATGCGGCGGGTTGTATGTGGCGGGATACCGTCATTATCGCGGAACCTCCGGAAATAAAAATTGACCTGGGCGGCGATATTGAGGCAGCGTTAGGCGATTCGGCGCATCTTGTGTTATATGCCTCCATAAATCCCGGCAGCCTGGATACGGTCATTTGGGCACCTCTGCTCGATACGGCCGCAGCAGGCCGGATGTTTCAGCATTTTGCTCCGCTGCGCTCCGGCAGAATTACAGCAACGGTGCGCGATACCAACGGGTGCGAAGCCGCTGATGCCATTGCAGTGTGGGTGAGCAAGTTCCGGCGCGTTTACATCCCGAACATTTTTAATCCGGAGAGCTGGCAGAACGCCCTATTCGAATTAAGCTTTGGCGCAGATGTGCTGCGGGTGGATGCATTTTTAATTTTCAACCGGTGGGGGGAAAAAGTATTTGAGTCCCGTTCGTTCATGCCGGGAGATGTGTCCGGAGCATGGGACGGAAAATTCCGGGGAGAAAAGGCGCCGGCCGGCGTATATGCGTTTTACCTGTCGGTTCTGTTCAAGGATGGCGAGAACGAAGTAATCACAGGAAATGTGACTTTATTGCGCTGATTAACTGTTTTTTAAAATTTAATATTTTTTCAATATAATGAGCGGCTCCAAATACCCTTGAAGAGAATTTGCCGAAACAGGCTGAATTATTTGGCTTCAACGCCGGTAAGATGCCCCGTTAAAGTATCTAAAAAAGAAGGGCCCGGAATAAAATTCTTCCTTCCTTTGCAAATTCTTTAATCCGTTTCCCACCTCCCGGTTGTTGTGCCCTATGGCATTATGCTCTGAATGTTATAAAACACAAAATTTTTAATTACCGGCTTCACATGGTAAAAAAACTACTAGCATTAACGATGCTGCTGCTGGCGGCTTGGGGAATGAAAGCGCAATTGCCGCCGCCCTGCCCTTCGAACACGGAACCAGCAGCCGATCTTTGTTCCGACATCTGCATTTACTGCAACTTCAACGGCTACATGGGTACCACTTCGGGGTACACCGGCCAAACGCCCCCGGGTTTTTGCGGGACCATTGAAAATGAACAGTGGCTCGGGTTTATTGCGGGCGCTCCTGCAGCGACCTTTACGGCTACGCCTACGAACTGTATCACCGGCAATGGCATTCAGATTGCATTGTACACCAGTTGCAGCAGCTCCCCGGTTGCCTGCAACGGCGGCTCGGCCGGCGGCGCCAGCGCGCCGGTGTCCATTACCACAAGCCTCACGCCCGGCGTCAACTATTTTCTGTTGATCGACGGTTATGCGGGCGACCAATGCGATTTCAGCATTACTGTAACGCCGCCCAGTGCGGTGCAGGCGCCGCCGGTTGCGCCCACCGGCCTAATCTCCGGTCCGACTACCATCTGCCCGGGCGCCACCGTAACGTTTAGCTTGCCCGTCGTGGCCGGGGCCGGCGCCTATACCTGGACTGCGCCACCCGGCACCCTGATCAATGGCCAGGATCCACCGGTGACCGTGCCTGCGCCTGGCGGTAATGTCGTCAGCGTGACCGTAGGCCCGACCGGCGGCCAAATTTGTGTAACGCCGAATAACTCCTGCGACGAAGGTACCGAGCGCTGCAAAAACATTGTCGTCCAGCCCATTCCTCCAACCATCCTGACGCCTGCAGTGGTTTGCAATGAAGATATACCGTATGAGCTTCCCTGGGGCGACCTGGTCAGCAACAGCGGCACCTTTGAGGTAACCCTCACGTCTTACCAGGGTTGCGACAGCGTAGTGCGTCAGCAGGTGACCGTGAAACCGCCAATCATCAAGTTTCTGGCGCCGCAAACCGTGTGCGCGGGCCAGTGTATCACGGTATGTGGCGAAGAGTATTGCGACGGCGGCAATTATTCGCACGTGTGCGAGTCGTATCAGGGATGCGACAGCACGATCAACTTTTCCTTAATCGTGTTGGATCCGGTCGCACAGATTATCCCCAATGGTGTTATCACGTGCTCAAACAGCTCCGTTGTCCTCAATTCAGCCGCATCGCCCGGTACAAAAATTTGGAAAACACTGAGCGGCCAGGTGCTCGGCACCGGGGCCACTTTGACTGTTACGCAACCGCAAACGGTTGTGCTGACGGTAACCGCCTCCGGCGGTGGCAACTTCTGTATAAAAAATGATACCTTAGTCGTGACCGGCAATACGACGCCGCCTAATGTGACGGCTACCGGCGGGGTTTTGGGATGTGGAAACGCCCAGGCCCAGCTGAGCTCCAGCACCAACGCAGCCAATGCGACGTATGCCTGGGGGCCGGCAACAGGCCTGAGCGCCACGAATATTTCCAACCCGATCGCCACCCTCGGCGGCGTGTATACGGTGACGGTAACCGATCCTTCCAATGGCTGTACCAATACGGCTTCCGTCACGGTTGCCGGCAACACCACCCCGCCACCCGCTTCGGCTACCGGCGGGATACTGACCTGCACCAATACGACGATTCCGATTTCAGCGGCGACAAACGTGAGTATGCCCACTTTTAATTGGACCGGACCGGCAGGGTTCTCTTCCACCAGCCAAAACCCGACGGTGGGAGCGGCAGGCACGTATACCGTTACGATCACCGATTTGTCTAATAACTGCACGGCCACGGCAACCGCCTCGGTCACGTTGAACAATACGCCACCATCGGCCAGCGCCACCGGCGGAACCATAAGTTGTACGACGCCGACGATAACCTTGAATGGCAATTCGCCAACTCCCGGAGTATCGTATTCCTGGATAGGCTCCACGGGCGCTACCTTCAATGTACAAAATCCGGATGTAACCGCTGCAGGCGCCTACACGGTGACGGTGCTCAACCCGGCGAACGGCTGTACCTCGACGGCCACAACGACGGTCAATGGCGATACCAATCCGCCCACGGCCTCGGCTACCGGCGGGACGGTTTCCTGCGGCCAGCCCAACCTGACCCTGGCCGGCGGTTCCACTACCCCTGCAGTTACCTTTGCCTGGGCGGGCCCCGGTGGATTCAGTTCCAACCTGCAAAACCCCGCCGTCACGGTACCGGGCATCTACACGCTCACTGTAACGGCAACCAACAACTGTACACAGACGGCCACGGCCACCGTCAATGGCGACTTTGGCGTGCCGGACGCTTCAGCCACCGGCGGAGTGATTACCTGTTCCTCCACCAGCACCACCGTGAACGGCGCCTCTACTACGCCCGGAGCCATTTTCCAATGGATCGGACCGGGGGGGAATGTGTTCAACGGCGCTTCGCCCACAGTATCGAATGTCGGCGTTTACACGCTTACCGTTACGGCGCCGAATGGCTGTACCGCCACGGCTTCCGCTACGGTAGCGCCGGACGCCAATGTGCCCAACGCCAGTGCTGCCGGCGGCACCCTGAACTGTACGATTACGAGTATTATGCTGGACGGCGGTTCGATTACACCCGGCGTGACGCTGAGTTGGATCGGCCCCAATAATTTCACCTCTGTTGTTGAAGACCCGGTGGTCGCTGACCCTGGCGTATATACCCTGACGGTATCAAATCCTGCCAACGGCTGCACGGCGGTTGCCACGGCCAATGTTATACTGGACGACGCAGCGCCCGGCGCCACAGCCAATGGCGGTACGGTGACCTGTGCCCAGCCGGACTTGAATTTGACCGGCACCTCGTCCGCCAACAACGTAACCTGGGCCTGGAGCGGGCCTGGATTTACCTCCGTGGAACAAAACCCGTCGGTTTCTACAGCCGGAACATACACCCTGGTGGTAACCGGCCAGAACGGTTGTACCTCCTCTGCTGTGGCGACGGTGCTGGCCGATCAAACGCTTCCGGTGCCGTCTGCAACCACAGGCACGCTGACGTGTGCACTGACCAACCTCACGCTGAATGGCAGCGCTAACGTGGCGGTAACGTTCAATTGGAACGGACCGTCCAATTTCAGTTCAACGGCGCAAAACCCAAGCGTTTCACAACCCGGCGATTATACCCTTATAGTAACGGCAACAAACGGATGCGTGGATTCCATAACCGTAACCGTGGACCAGGACATTGCGCCGCCCAATATTTCAGCCAGCGGAAACACAATTTCCTGCACCAACCCGCAAGTATCGCTGACCGGCGCTTCCACGACGAATGGCGCTACCTTCCTCTGGCTTGGGCCGAATAGTTTCAACTCGACCGCGCCCAGCCCGCTGGTAAACGCCAATGGAACGTATACCCTCCGGGTGACGGGCCCAAACGGCTGCACTTCAGAACAGTCGGTCGATGTATCGTTGGATACGGAAGTGCCGATCGTGTTTGCACAACCATCAGACATATTGACTTGTGCGACGACGACAATCGATCTATTAACTACGGCAACAAACGCATCGTCGCCCGTTCAATCGTATGCCTGGACCGGTCCGAACAGCTTCGCCTCGTCTAACGAAGATCCGGCTATCACCGTGCCGGGTACGTATACCGTGGTCGTTACCTCAGCCAATGGATGCGCCACCACAGCCACCGCCACGGTAAACCAGGATATTACCCCACCGAACGTAAGCGCGCTGGGCGGCACGCTGACGTGTGTCATTACGGAAATTCAACTTGCCGGCGGCTCGACTACGCCGAACGCGAGCTTCTCCTGGCAGGGGCCCGGCTTTACATCGCCCCTCCAGAACCCCACCATCAACGCTGAAGGCGATTATACCCTGACCGTTACCGGGCCGAATGGCTGTACGGCATCGGCTACCGCGTCAGTGGTTTTGGACGGCGACTTTCCGGACGCCACCGCCGTTTCTTCCAACAACCTGGATTGCGATGAGCTGGCCTCCCAACTGACCGGAACCAGCAGCGTTGCAAACGTTACCTATGCCTGGACGGATCCAGCAGGCAACATCATCGGTATAACGGCGAATGTAACTGTTTCTGCGCCTGGCGCCTACGAGTTGGCTGTTACCGCTCCCAATGGTTGCGTGACCAATGCGAACGTGCTCATCACACAGGATATCGCGCTTCCGGGAGCGACTGCCTTAGGCGATACGATTGATTGTATTACCGGACAGACACCCATTACCGGCGGGTCTTCCACCCTCAATGTTACCTGGCAATGGAATGGGCCTGGCGGGTTTACTTCCAGCCAGCAAAGTCCGGTCGTATCCCAAGACGGCGTTTATACGCTAACGGTCACCGGCTTGAACGCCTGTACTTCCACCGCCACGGCCACCGTTACGGAAAACACCGCATCGCCGGTCGTTACGGTAAACGGAGCGGGAACCCTGACCTGCCTGGTAACAGACCTGACGCTCACCGGTACGATCAGCACACCGGGTGCAGTTGGCGTATGGACCGGCCCCGGGGGCGCTGTAGTGTCTGCGACGCCTACCGTGAATGTGTCCAGCCCGGGTGTGTACACCTATACGGTAACGGCGCCAAACGGTTGTATTTCCGCTCCGACGCTTACGGTCGCTCAGGATATTGTCACGCCACAAAACGTGATCGTTACCGGCGGGTTGATCAACTGCTCGATGCCAACCTTGCCGCTGACTGCGTCCACCTCGACTCCGAACGTTGCGTTCAATTGGACCGGGCCGGGCGGATTTACGTCGACCCAGCAAAATCCGACCATCAACGCTGCCGGCACGTATACGGTTTTATTGACCAACCAGGCCAACGGCTGCCAGGCAACCGCCGTGACTTCCGTGACGAGCGATTTTGCGCAACCCAGCGGTTCTATTATTACCGAAATCATCACCTGCAGCTTGCCCACGGTCACGCTGGATCTGAATACGAATACACCCAATGTGCAATTCAATTGGGCCGGGCCGGGTATTACTGCAGCCAATCAGAAGGTCGAAGACCCGCAGGTTTCCGTTGCAGGCACCTACACCGTTACCATTACCGCCCAGAATGGTTGTACCAGTGTGTTCCCCATTATAGTATTTGCCGATAAAGCGGCGCCAAACATATCGACGACCGGTACCACGCTCAGCTGCGCACAACCGTCCAGAACAATCACCGGCGCCTCCCAGACGGCAGGCGTCACGTACTCCTGGACGGGGCCGGGCGGATTTACGTCCGCGCAACCCAGCCCCACCGTAAATGTGCCTGGCAACTATATTCTTACCGTAACGGCGCCAAACGGTTGCACCTCGACGTCGGTAGCCGTGGTGAATGCGGACGACAGTTTGCCCACTGTATCCGCTGCCGGGGGTATACTCACCTGTACCGTGACGAGTATTCAACTGACGGGCGCCACCAACAATGCAGCCGTAACCTGGCTTTGGAGCGGCCCGGCCGGATTTACCTCCACGGCGCAAAACCCGACTGTCGGCACTTCCGGCTCGTATAATGTGACGGTAACAGCCCCTAACGGCTGCACCGCCACGGCCAGCGCCAGCGTACAAGCCGATACCGAAGGGCCCGAGGTCATCACCGGGGTGCCGGAGCAATTGGATTGCACCACTTCGCAGGTAAGCCTCAGCGCGACCGCAGTCGAGCCGGGCAATTACACGTATCAATGGACGACGCAAGCCGGCAACATCCTTTCCGGCGCCTTTTCCCAGAACCCGGTGGTCAGCACTGCCGCCGTGTACAATGTGGTGGTCACCAACCAGCAAAATGGATGTAGTACGACGGAAGACGTGGTGGTTATCAACGATTCCACCACCGTATCGGGCGCCATTTTAAGCGTGCGCAATGTTTCCTGCTTTGGCAAAACAGATGGCGTAATCGGTGTAAACAGCGTCGTTGGCGGCACGCCGCCCTTCCTGTACTCGCTGGACAACCTGCCGCTGGTTCCTTCGGCCTTCTTCACCTCACTGGCGCCGGGGTCGCACCTGCTGCTGATCCAGGATGCCAATGGCTGTGAGTGGGAAACCACCCTGGAGGTTGGAGAGCCGGAAGAACTGCTCGTCGATCTCGGGCCGGATGTCATCGTTCCCCTCGGGCATACCATCCAATTATCGCTGAACAATACGGTGAATTTCCCGGACCGGGTGGAAAGCCTCGTGCTGGATCCCAGCAGTCTGGACAGCGTATTTTGCGACACCTGCTCAGGTATCCTGAAACCGTTTACTTCCTTCCGGTATTTCGTGACCGTGGTTGACTCCAACGGCTGCAAAGCCACAGACAACCGGACGATCATCGTGGATAAGACTCGATATGTGTATATTCCGAACGCGTTCAACCCGGAAGCCTCGGATAACGATGCCATCTTCTACATTTCCGGCGACACCCGACAAATCCGGATCATCAAATCCTTCCGCGTGTTTGACCGTTGGGGTAATGCCGTACACGAGCGGTTTAATTTTATGCCAAATCATCCAGCGTCCGGCTGGGACGGCAGCATTCGGGGCGACAAGGCGAATCCGGCGGTATTTGTTTACTATGCTGAAATTGAATTTATTGACGATGAAGTGATCTTGTATAAAGGAGATGTTACCTTGTTCAGAGAATAACAAGGTTATACAGCACAGAGCCTCTCCCGGCTTCCGGTAGAGGCTCTTTCATTAATTAACAAAGTCCAGCTCATGAGAAAAAAACTACTTCTGTCACTCCCTGCCTCGCTTTTGTTGTTATGCCACGCCATCGGGCAGGTTGCTCCACCTTGCCCTACTCCGCTCTTTCCCGGGGCAGAATCCTGTCCAACGGCATGCGTTTATTGTGATTTTGACGGCTATATGGGAATCAATAATGGCACGCCTTCCGGTGGAGCAACGGTTTGCGGTCAGATTTTCATCCATAATGACCAATGGTTCGGGTTTGTAGCTGGAACAACCAGCATAACTATTGATATTCTGACGAGCAACTGCGCAAATGGCGATGGCCTTCAGGCGGCATTCTTTGAAAATTGCCAGGACGATGCCATTACCTGTAATGGCGGTACTGGTGGCGGCGCCGGTATCCCCCTGACGCTTTCGTACTCCAATTTTGTGCCCGGCCAAACGTATTTTCTTATGATTGACGGATATATTGGGGATGTCTGCAACTATGAAATCGATGTTACAGACGGCTCAGTAACGCCGCCCGCCCCAAGCGCACCGCCCGCTCCGCAAGGACCAACCATGGTTTGTCCGGGGGCTTCCGTTGTTTATACCATTCCGGATATCGATGGCGCGGGATACTACCGCTGGACATCGCCGGCCGGTTCCCAAATCAACGGTGGCGGCAATAATGTCGCATTTTCAGCGCCCGACGGCACAAGCGTCACCATTACCTTCGGCAATGCCGGCGGACAGGTATGCGTGCAGGCCGGTAACGCCTGTTTCCCACCCCAGCAATCGTGTATTTCAGTCATAAACCAACCGATTCCTCCAACCCAACTGGCCCCGGTAACGATTTGTTATGAAGACTTGCCCTTCACCTGGGAGGAAGAGCCCTTTACCACGATAAGCACCCCTGGTAACTACACTCTCACCTCTGTACCCTATGTTTCGTACCTGGGCTGCGACAGTACGGTTAAACAAACCATCACGGTAAAAAACAGGATAACCAAAAATATCGGACCGCAATACGTTTGCCCGGGCGCCTGCTTCACGATTAACGGTACCAGCTATTGTCAATCAGGCAGTTTTTCGGAGATTTTCCAATCCTACCAGGACTGTGACAGTATCGTGCAGTTCTCCATACTGAATGTGCCGATCGTAGCAAACATCCCGCCTGTTTCCGGCCTGATCAGCTGCACCAATCCTTCGCTGGTGCTCAACAGCACGGGGTCGACTACCAGCGCAACCGCCACTTATACGTGGACGAACAGCAGCGGAGCCATAATAGGCAACCAGACCACCCAAACGGTAACCGCTGGCGGCATTTACAACCTGATCGTTTCCAATTCGATCGGCCAAACGACCTGTTACGATACAACCTTCGTGAATGTGCCGCAAAACATCGTGCTGCCTAATGCCTCAGCCCAGGGCGACACACTGACCTGTTTTCCAGGCGGAAATAGCGTAACCCTGCAGGGAGGCTCCACTACTGCGGGCGTAAACTTCCTTTGGACCGGGCCGGGAATCACGCCGGCAAATCAGAACGCGTCCAATCCAACCGTTACGGATGCCGGGTCGTATTTGCTTACGGTAACCAACCCGGCCAATAACTGCACGGCTACCGCAACCGCGATTGTAATCGCCAATAACACCGTTCCAACGGCCACCATTACCGGCGGGCAAATCACCTGCGTGCAGCAGAGCGTTATCCTGAACAGCAGTACCAATGCGCCGACGCCCGCCTATCTCTGGTCAGGACCAGGCATCAATGCCGGCAATCAGGCGATGGAAGATCCGTTGGTAAATATCGCGGGCGACTATACCGTAACGATCACAAATACGGCCAATAATTGCAGCAGCACCGCCACCACGACCATCCTGGCCGATACGGCCATACCGACGGCGAGCGCTGGCAGCGACCTGACTATTAACTGCCTGCAACAATCGGTAGTCCTCGGCGGTGGCGGAAGCCCGGCCAATGTGACGTTCAACTGGACCGGACCGGGCATCACCCCACCCACGCAAACCCAGGCAACCCCCACGGTGAACCAAGCAGGCCAGTATATTCTGACGGTAACCAATCCGCAAAATGGCTGCCAGAAAGCCGATACGGCCCAGGTAGGGGCCTCGCTGACGCCTCCCACGGTGGATGCCGGGGCCGATCAGACGATCACCTGTACGGTTACCAGCGTGACCCTGGGTGGCGCTGGCACCAGCCAGGGCGCCAATTTTCAGGTCCTGTGGACCGGTCCTGGCATCAACGCCGGAAATCAGGCGCAAAGCACGCCGGTCGTGAGTCAGGCCGGCCCTTACACGCTTCTGGTTACGAACACAACCAATGGCTGTACGGCAACAGATAACACAACCATCGATATCAATACCACACTGCCGACGGCAAATGCCGGCCAGAACCAAACGCTCACCTGTTCGACCCCCAATGGGGTGACGCTGAATGGGAGCGCTGCGCCGGCCGGAGTTGAATATTTGTGGGCGGGCCCGGGTATCGGCGCGAACAACCAGTCACTGCAGACCCCACAAGTCACTCAGGCTGGATTGTACACGCTCCAGATAACAAACCCGGTGAATGGCTGTACACAAACCGATGACGTACAGGTATTGCAAGACGCCAATGTCCCGGTCGCTAATGCAGGCAGCGACCTTGAACTGAATTGCGCCACAACATTCGTAGATATCAATGCCTCTGGTTCCACTTCCGGCGTCAACATCATTTACCAGTGGACGGGGCCGGCGATTACACCGTTAAACGCCAATGTACAAAATCCAGCCGCGATCAACCTTCCCGGCGCCTACAACCTGATGGTGATCGACACATCCAATAACTGTGAAAATACGGACGTGCTGATCGTTACCATCGACACCCTGGCGCCGGTGGCCAGTGCCGGAGCGGATTTGGTCCTCAATTGCCTGAACAACGGCGCTAACACACTGGACGCCAGCGCATCGAGCAGCGGCGTTAATTTCAGTGTATTATGGACAGGGCCGGGCATCAACATCGGCAATCAAAACAGCGTACAAGCGCTGGTAAACCAGCCCGGATTGTACAATCTGGTGGTGACCAATACCCAAAACAACTGCACGGCTACCGATGTCGCGCAAGTAGCCGCCGACTTGGCCAACCCCACCGCCGACGCCGGCGCCGACCAGATTATCGATTGTGTCGCCACCTCGACTGCCATCGGCGGCGCTTCTTCCAGCGGTGCAAATTTCACTTATACCTGGACAGGGCCGGGGATCAATGCCGGCAATCAAAACGCCGCACAAGCTACCGTCGGGTTGGCGGGCAATTATTCGTTGACGGTAACCAATACGACGAATGGTTGTACGTCGACGGATGATATGGTTCTTACGTTAAACGCCGTTTACCCATCTGCTACTGCGGGTCAGGACCTTACCCTGACCTGCGCCCAACCGGCACAAAGCCTGAATGGCACAGGGTCAAGTGCCGGCGCAAATTTTCAAACGGTCTGGACAGGCCCCGGCATTAATGCAGGCAATCAGGGCACGCTGTCGCCCAGTATTTCCCAGCCGGGCCTTTATATTTTGAGCATAACGGATATTTCGAATAGCTGCAACAGCCAGGACACGGTCGAAGTGTTGCTAAACCAGGTGATTCCAGCCGCTTCCGCCGGAAGTCCGCAAGATTTGGATTGCCAAACAACTGTTGTTACCCTGGACGGAACCGGTTCGGCGTCGGGCGCAGGGATTGTATATGTTTGGACAGGACCAGGCATTAATACCGGCAATCAAAACAGCCAGAGCCCGGATGTGAACCTTCCCGGCGCCTACACCCTGCTGGTAACCGACAATGGCAACGGCTGCACCAATACCGCTGCTGTGCAGATCACACAAGATATTGCTGCGCCAACTGCCAATGCTGGTCAAACCTTCACGTTGACTTGCGCGCAAACGGCTTTGCCGATCGATGGCAGCGGTTCCAGTTCGGGAGCCAATTATGCTTACCTTTGGCAGGGCCCTGGCATCAACACCTCCAATTTCAGCGTGCAAAATCCCATAGTGGCCGATTCCGGCACGTATGTGCTTACGGTTACGAATTTGCAAAATTTTTGCACCGCAAGCGCGCAGGTATACATCGCCCTGGACCAGGATTTGCCTTCGGTAAATTCCGGGCCGGATCAAATCCTGACCTGCCAAAACGATACCCTGGCACTCGACGGAAGTGGTTCGCAGGCAGGCAACAACATTGCCTATACCTGGAGCGGCCCGGGAATAGTACCCGGCACGCAATCGGGTATAACGCCCCAGGTATTTTTGCTTGGAAACTACACCCTGACGGTATCCAATACGCTGAATGGCTGCACGAACACCGATATAACCACGGTCAATCAGGATATCATACCGCCCATAGCCGATGCCGGCAGCGATCAGACCCTCACCTGCACTACTGCGGGAGGCGTTACGATTAGCGCTGCGGCTTCTGACACCGGCCCGGGCTTTTCACTGTTTTGGAACGGTCCGGATATCGATGCTGCCAACCAAAACCTGGTGGCGCCGGTCGTGGCCGTTGCCGGCGTATATACCGTCCTGATCACCAACGCCAGCAATGGTTGTACGAGCACGGCTTCCGTAACCGTCGGCGTGGATCAGAACCTGCCGTTGGCAGACGCAGGGCTGGATCAAACGATCAGCTGCGCCATCGGACAAGTAACCCTGGATGCCGGCGGCTCCACGGCAAACGGCCCCCTTCAGTACCTTTGGAGCGGCCCGGGCATCCATGCCGGCAATGCTACGCAGATCAGTCCCGCCGTGAACCAATCCGGTGTCTATACGGTAGTGGTCACGAATTCGCTCACCGGCTGCACCGCTTCGGATAATGCCGACGTACTGCTCGATACGAATCCGCCGCAAGTGAGCGCCAGCGGCGGAATTATAACCTGTACTAACCCGGTCGTTTCGCTGGCCTCCACCAGTTCGCTCAGCGGCTCGACGTTTTTGTGGACCGGCCCCGACATTAATCTGGGCAATATGATCCTGCAAAACCCACAGGTAGGCGAGCCCGGTACCTATACCATTGTGGTAACTGCTCCAAATGGTTGTTCGGCATCGGCTACGGCGACAGTGGGCATTGACTCAGATGTGCCGTTAGGAAGCGCCGAGGGAACGCAGTTGAACTGCACCAACAATGGGCAAAGCACGATTTCCGGCACCGTTTCCACACCCGGGGCTACTTTTGCCTGGACTGGCCCGAACGGATTTACCTCCAGCCAGTTAAATCCAACGGTTACCGTACCCGGTATTTACATTTTTACGCTGACCTCCGTCAACGGCTGTAAAAAACCGTATAACGCCGAGGTGACGGAAGACTTTGCGCAACCGATGGTTATGGCAACGGTGAATGATAAACTGGACTGCAGCACCACGTCGTTGAAAATAAATGGAAACGGGACTTCTGTTGGCCCGATCTTTACGTATGCCTGGACTACTACCAACGGCAACATTGTTTCCGGCGCCAATACCCTTACCCCTACTGTGGATGCGCCTGGAGTGTATACCCTGCTGGTCAGCAATACGCTGAACGGTTGCACGAATACGCGATCCGTATCGGTGGAATATGATCCTGCTGTGCCGACCGGGTTCAACCTTACGGTGCAAAACATTCGGTGTTTCGGTGAATTGAACGGGTTTATTGCGATCAACAGCGTCGTTGGCGGCACCCAGCCTTTCCAGTTCTCGCTAAATGGCGGACCCGCATCCGGTACCGCGCAGTTCTCCAAACTCGGGGAAGGCGCTTATACCATCGCGTTGCTGGATGCCAACGGCTGTGCATTGGATACTACCGTGAACATAACGGCGCCCGGCGCATTACAAGTCGATTTGGAAGACGATATATTGGTAGAACTCGGAACGCCCGTCACGGTGATTGCGACGATTACCGGTACCACACCGGTCGCTTCGATCACCTGGAATCCGACGCCGCCTTGCGCCGCCAACGGCTGCCTCACGTACGATACGCTGCCGACCCATTCGTATTTACAGACGATCACGGTCCGGGATGCCAACGGTTGTATCAGCGCCGACCGGCAGATCATCCAGGTGGACCGTACGCGGCGTATTTATGTGCCGAACGTCTTTAATCCGGACAGCAATGATCCGTTGAATGCCTTCCTCATGGTACAAGCCGGCAACGACGTCCGAATCATTAAAACATGGCAGGTATTCGACCGTTGGGGCAACGCCATCTACAGCCAAAATGACTTTCAGCCAAACGACCCGACCTATGCCTGGGATGGCAAGGCCCGCGGCGACGATGCCGCGTCTGCCGTTTACGTATGGTATATTGAAGTGGAATTTATTGACGGCGAAGTGGAGGAATTCAAAGGGGATGTCGCCCTGATCCGCAAGTAAACAAAGGCATCATAGCAAATCGATCGGGCAACCGGGGACATGGATTCCCGGTTGCCCGTATTTATTATTTGGACCGGCGCCGGGAATTACAGCCGCTTTATTCGGCCTCCAGAAAATTTACCGGCCGGCTGATACTTTGCTCCAGGGATATGAACGTTTCGGTGCGTTGGATGCCCGGAATTTTCTGAATTTTATCATGCAATACCTGGCGCAAGTGATTCGTATCTTTGCAGACGATTTTAGTGAAAATACTGTACAAACCGGTCGTGTAGTTTGCCTCGACGATCTCCGGAATTTTTTCCAGCTGTGCGGCCACATGGTCATATAACGAACTTTTATCCAGGTAAATCCCTAAAAACGCCGTGATATCATACCCCAACTTTTGATAATCGACCGTCAGACTTGAGCCTTTTACAATGCCCAATTGTTCCAGTTTTTTCATTCGCACGTGAATGGTGCCACTGGAGACAAAAAGTTGTTTTGCAATATCAGTGTATGGCATTTTACCATCTTCGATGAGTTTGGCAAGAATTTGTTTGTCGAGCTGGTCGATATCAGGGTGGTTTTCCATCATTTTGTCCATAATTTATTACAACAGGCATTGAAACGCGAATTTATTTATAAAGTTGTGAATAAAAATCGAATTCGATTGTCGATTTTAAAAAAAACAATATGACCGAACAACCGAGTCCAAAGGTCCATGTGCGCCTACCGATCCTTTTTGCAGCGGTGCTGGCTGCGGGTATGTTTATCGGGCAGCAACTGCCGCGGTATGATCATCATGCGCGTTTCCTTCCCGCTGGTTACCAGGCTAGGCAAACGGCGACCGCATTGGATGAAATCCTGCGTTACATTGAAGCAAAATACGTAGATACCGTTGATCTCCAAGAAATTAAACAGAGCGCCATCGCACACTTGCTGGAACAACTGGATCCACACTCCGTATACATGAGCCCGGAAGAGCTTCAACAGGAGGAGGAGGTAATGAACGGAAATTTCGAGGGGATCGGTATCGAGTTTTTAGTAGTGGAAGACACCATCCGGGTGATTACGCCCCTTTCCGGCGGCCCTTCCGAAGCGGCCGGTATTCTCGCGGGCGACAAGCTGGTTACCATCAACGACACCCTGGTTGCCGGCGTCAAAATCACTACTGCCGAAATCTTTCGAAAATTACGCGGATCAAAAGGATCAAACGTAAAAATTGGTATTCGAAGGGCGAGAGAGCGCAATCTCCGGTATTTTAATATCGCCCGCGATGTGATCCCCGTACACAGTGTGGACGTGGCCTATATGCTCGATGACAAAACCGGCTACGTCAAGATCAACCGGTTCAGCGCTCCGACGTACCAGGAATTCATGGAAGCCATCGGGCCTTTGGTGGAAGAAAAAGGCATGACAAACCTGGTGCTCGATTTGCGCGGCAATCCGGGCGGGTATCTGAATGAAGCGACCGAATTGTTAAGCCAGTTTTTTGCCGAAGGCAAGCTGCTGGTGTATACCGAAGGCAGGGCCGACGAACGCCACGATTATAAAAGCAATGGGCGAGCCCGGTTTAATATTCAAAACATTGCCGTACTCATCGATGAAGGATCGGCTTCCGCCAGCGAGATTGTTGCCGGCGCAGTCCAGGACCATGACCGCGGTTGGGTGATTGGCCGGCGCTCCTTTGGCAAGGGACTCGTACAAGTGCAATACCCGCTCAGCGACGGCGGCGCACTGCGGCTAACCATCTCCCGCTATTACACCCCCAGCGGCAGAAGTATCCAACGGGAATACAAGAACAATCAGGCCTACGACGAAGAGGCTGAAATCCGGTTGAAAAACGGCGAACTGGCAGATGCCTCCAGGTTCCGCCCGGAGGACACTACAAAATACTACACCGGAATGGGACGTGTGGTATTTGGCGGCGGCGGTATTGCCCCGGATATTTTTATTCCGCTCGACACGTCCTTTGTCACCGACTATTTTGTAGCGGCGCGGCAGCATTTGCCACCGTTTGCCTCCCGCTGGCTGGAAACGCAGCAACGCGGCGCCCTGCCGGCAACCCTGGATGATTTCGTCCGTAAATTTAACATCCCGGACCAGGTGTTTGAAGACTTTTTGGCCTATGTCGAAAAACAAGACGGCAAAACCGACCCCTTGCAGCTCGCCCGGAGCCGCGCCGAACTCCGGCACCAACTAAAAGCCCGGATTGCGAAACTGCTCTTTCAGGATATTGGCATGTATCGCGTGCTGCATGACGGTGACACTGCCGTGAAAAAAGCGCTGCACGTGCTTCGGAGCGGCCAACCGGTAGCAAAAAACAGCCGTTAGCCTGCATCGTTTACTGCGGAATAAAGTTGTTCTTATCTTTTTGGGCAGCAGGCGCCTGCGTTTTAGGCTTATCCGCTTCGCCGCGTCGGCGCAGTTCATCTTCGGTCAGGATTTCCGTTTGCTCGCGGAAACGCAGTTGCAATTTGTATTTGCGGCCCATGCTCTTTACCACAGGCCCCAACATGAGTTGCATAACCGTGTCAGCGCGCGCTTTGGCATGTTCGAGTACGTGTTCGTTTTCCAGGGCATCCTGCCGGAACTGCCGCCGTAAATCATTAAAATTCCGGTTCATTTCCTCGCCGCTGATACCTGCCAGAAAGCCGACATCCAGTTTATCTACACGCGGATACACTTCATGCGAGAGGATCGTCGGCGGGGGCAGCGTAATATACACAATGCCTTTTTTGGGGCTAAACGTGACATCAAATTGCCGGTCCAGTTTAAAACCCGCTTTAATGACGCTGATGGCTTCGACCCGGATATCCGTTTCGGAAATGGAAATGCCGAAAATTTTATACGACAAAGTCTTGTCCAGGCCCAGGCGGCTGCGCAGCTCGTAAGTGCCCAGCTCGGCAATGCCTTGCCGGACTTTATCCTTCAGCAATCCGCGGGAGGCGCTGAAATCCATAATAGCCGCGCGGGTTTGCAAACGCTCCACCATTGGTCGCAATCCCTCATTCAGCGCAATCCCGCAGGGGTTAGCCACATTTTTGCCCTTGGCCAGAAGCCGGCCATCAGTGGCTTTCAGCAGGGTGGCCATGATTTGGGTTACGAAAAAACAGGTGTATTTGCCGGCCACTTCATTAAATACCCGCACGGCCTGGTTGGAGTTATCGCTGTACCAGCTTTCATACAAGCTGGCCGTCGTGTCTTTCAGCGCGACAAAATCGCTGAAATACAAGCTGCTCAGGTACTCGTGATGTTTGCGGTATTCGGGTTCCAGGCGCCGTTTGAGGCTATCCGGCAGGTTCATCCGGTTGGCAACATGGTACAGGAGCGACAGGTTGAAATTGTACACCAGGTCGTCGAACTCCTTGCGGTATTTTTCGGGTTGGGAGAGTATCTGGAGGGTAGCCTCTTCATTCAGGTTGGGATGAAAATCAGAGGGCACGTAGGTCAATTGCACCTCCTTAGGGCTTTGGAACAAGCTGGAAAGCGCGCCGCCGCCGAATAATGTTTTATATATGATCACGCCGGCAATACAGACCAGGGCTATAAGCAGGATTTGTTTTCCGAAGACGATCCCCGAACCTTCGCCGCGGCCCGGCGCATCTGGCTGATGTGTAGACATAGTTCCGACATTGGAAAATTGAGAAATAAGGAAGGAAAGTTAAGCAGTTTTTCCATATTCCTATTGCTCAATTTTCCGGTATGCCGGCACAATTTCCAGGACCCGCTTATTTGCCGCTTTCGCCGCTCAGGTATTTTTTCACCTGTTCCCTGGAGGCCTTGGCGGCAGGTTCGTTGTAGCGCGGACTGCTGGGGTTGGCAAATGCGTGATCGGCGTCATATTCCCGGATAATAAGCGTTTTACCGGCCTCTTCCATTTTTTCTTTGAACCCCCTGACCACTTCGTCATTGATCCATTGATCCTTTTTGGCATGGATCATCAGCACATCGGTCGACAACGATTTTAACCGTTCCACGTCTTTTTCGGGCATACCATAGTATATGACGCAAGCTTTAGCCCTTTCGCCGAGTGCCAGGGCTGCCTGCAGGGACCAGCCGCCGCCGAAGCACCAGCCCATCGTGCGGAAGTCGGCCTTGTCGCCTGCAAACGTCGCAGCGCCCCGGATGATGGCGGCAGCGCGGGCCGGGTCGCAGGCGCGCATGAGTTGGCCCGCTTCATCGGCAGTGGCGGCCACTTTGCCGTCGTACAAGTCCACCGCCAGGACGTTTATGCCTAACTCATGCGACCACATGGCGGCCTCGTTCCGAATGTAATTGTTGAGTCCCCACCACTCGTGGAAAAGGAACAAATACATATCGGTTGCTGCATGGGATTTTACCAGAAAACCCCGGCCATTTTCACCGCTTGCCACCGGGAATGTCACATCGACGCCGCCATGAACCACTTCGACGGGTTTGGGAGCCGGGTGTGCGGCGCGAAAATCAGGGTCGTTCGAAAACGCCGCAAAGGCCGCATTGGAGTCATGGCACATTGGAATGCCGGGCGGTTGGTCCTGACAACCCAATCCACCCACTAGAAACAGAAAGAGGAGTAATTTTTTCATGATACGTCGTTTAGAATTTTCTAAAAATAAGTCCGTCTGTAATACGTGTGCTATTCGACATACAACACCAGGCCTTTCAGGTAAGCGCCTTCCGGATGAAACATGCTGACCGGGTGATCGGCGCCTTGGGTGAGGTGATGCAACACCCGGACGCCGCGTTTCACTTCCATGGCGGCTGCCGCGACGGTGTGATAAAACAAATCCCGGTCCACAACCTGCGAGCAGGAAAAGGTAAACAGGATACCGCCGGGGGCCACGCGCCGTAAGGCCGATTGGTTCAGGCGCTTGTAGCCCTGTACGGCGTTATGCCGTTTGTCGAGGCTTTTGGCAAAAGCCGGCGGGTCGACGATCACTACATCGTACATCGCCTCCGAATCTTTCAGCCAGCGGAGCGCATCCGCACAACTGCTTTCGTGCCGGCCCAGGAAAGGGGCATTTAATGCGGCGTTTTCTGCCGTCAGTTCCATGGCTTTGGCAGAAATATCCACCGAATGCACCATCTGTGCGCCGGCATGGAGCGCATAACACGAGAACCCGCCCGTATAACAAAAAGCGTTCAATACGGTTTTGTCGCGGACAAAATGGGTCAGCAATTGGCGGTTATCGCGCTGATCGAGGAAAAAACCCGTCTTTTGGCCGGTCTCCCAATCCACCCGGAAGCGCACGCCGTTTTCTGTCACCATGCCCGTCGAAACATCCCCGTCCGGGCGCCGGAAAAGATATTCCGGCTGTACGGTTTCGGCGTATTGGGCTGGCAATGCCTCTTTACTTTTATCAAAAATAGCGCTCAAGCGCCCGCCCAAAACCTGTTGTACTGCTTGCGCGATCAATGCGCGCTGCCGGTGCATACCGATGCTGTGGCATTGCAGCACCACGGCGGAGCCGTACACATCGATTACTAGCCCCGACAATCCGTCCCCCTCGCCGTGAACCAGGCGAAAACAATCCGTGGCCGGGGCATCAGTCAGGCCGGCCGTTCGACGAACAGCCCAGGCGGCCCGGAGTCTTTGCTCCCAGAACTCCGGGGCATTCAGGTCGGCCGCTTCGAATGTGAGCATCCGGACGGCAATACTGCCGTGGTGAAAATGGCCAAAACCCAGGCAGTTCTCCTGCCGGTCGAGCACTTCCACCACATCGCCATCGGCCGGCTGCCCCGTCGTGCGCTGGATGGCGCCGGAAAATACCCAGGGGTGAAAGCGCCGGACAAACTCGTCTTTACCGGGTTTTAAATAAATCTTGGGCGTCATGCGCAGTATCTCCTCCGGGAGAAAAACTTGGTCGAAAAACGGCTGCAAATTCGGGGTTTTGTTGAATTTTCCGCTGGAAAATACCAAACGCAGGTTTCAAACTGAATTGTAATGATACGAACGCATAAAACGCTTCTCTTCTTTGCGCTCCCGCTCCTGTTGTCGTGTTCGGCGTGGCGAAAGCCCCAAAGCCCCTTGCAACGCCATTTCCCAAACATTCTGATCGCCCAGGGGCAGAAAGGGGGGTATTTCGGCCCTTGCGAGCCCTCGATTTGCGTCAATCCGAAAAATCCGAAAAATATCGCGGCAGGCGCCATTCTCAACCGGTATTACTGGAGCAATGATGGCGGCCGTCATTGGAGCGCCGGCACGCTGAAATCATCCTATGGCGTTTACGGCGATCCGGTCCTGATCGCCGACAACGCCGGCCATTTTTATTATGCCCACCTCAGTGATCCCGATGGCAGAGGCTGGAGCAGCGAGCGCTTACTCGACCGCATTGTCATTCAAAAAAGCACCGATGGCGGTCGGTCGTACCATGACGGCTCATACACCGGCAACCGGCACCCCAGGGACCAGGACAAACAGTGGCTGGTGGCCGATCCCGTCAGCAACGCCATTTATTGTACCTGGACGGAGTTCGACCGCTACGACAGTAAAAAACCGGAAGATCACAGCCGCATCCTCTTTTCAAAAAGCACTGATGGCGGCGCCTCCTGGTTGGGCGTGCAAACGATCAACCAACAAGAGGGCGACTGCCTCGACGATGACGGCACAACGGAAGGCGCCGTTCCGGCAGCCGGGCCGAACGGCGAGGTTTATGTAGCCTGGGCGTGGAACAATTCGATCTGGTTCGACCGCTCTGCCGACGGTGGGCAGACGTGGCTGGATAACGATATCATCGTGGCCAGCCAACCCGGCGGCTGGAACCTGGATATTCCCGGCATTCAACGCTGCAACGGCATGCCGGTGCTCGTATGCGATCTTTCGCAAAGCCCACACCGCGGCGCCCTGTATATCAACTGGGCGGACCAACGAAACGGCCCGGATGATACCGATATCTGGCTGTCAAAAAGCACAGACGGCGGCCAAACCTGGAGCCCCGCCATCCGGGTAAATAACGACGCGAAGGGCAGCCAGCAATTTTTCAGCTGGCTGGCCATCGATCAGACAAACGGTTACCTGTATATCGTTTTTTATGACCGCCGAAACCACCCCGATGAAAATACCGACGTGTACGTGGCGGTGAGCCAGGATGGCGGCAAAACCTTTGACAATTTGCAAGTCAGCGATAAACCGTTCCGGCCGGAGACCCAGGTATTCTTTGGCGACTACAACCATATTTCCGCGCATGCCGGCACCGTACGGCCGGTATGGACCCGGTATGAAAATGGTGCATTGAGCGTTTGGACGGCGCTGATGGATTTCAAATTCTGAACTTGAACAACCAACTATGGCAGATTTCAGGTTAAAAGGGCATGATTACATCCCGTTGAACGACTTATTGAAGGTGCTGCACCTGGTGGGCACCGGTGGCGAAGCCAACGCGCGAATTGCCAACGGAGAAGTGCTGGTCAATGGCGCCGTTGAAACGCAAAAACGCAAAAAATTACGCGCGGGCGATCGCGTGGAATTTGGATCGAGGACCGTGTTGATCCGGGAGGAGAAACACGGAAGTTAGCGCCTAATGCGTACCTTTGGCGTCTCTATGCGCTTCGACGACTACCGCATTGCTCCGGAAATAAAACGCAACCTGCAGGAACTGGGCTTTAAACGGCCTACAGACATCCAGTTCAAGTCCATTCCGCCCATTTTAAAAGGTGAGGATGTGTTGGCTATCGCCCAAACCGGTACCGGCAAAACGGCAGCTTTTGCTATCCCTATCCTGAACCTGTTGCACGCCCGAAAAACATCCAACCGGGCAGCCGGTATTCGCTGCATCGCAATGGCGCCTACGCGGGAGTTGGCGCTTCAGATCACGGAAGTTTTTCAAACGATCGGCCGGCATACCCGCGTACAAACCTTTTGTGTGTTCGGTGGCGTAGAGCAGGAACCGCAAATTGCACGGCTGGAACAAGGGATCGATATCCTGGTAAGCACCCCGGGGCGTATGTTCGATTTAGTCAGCCAGGGATTTATCAAATTGGACAAGATCGAAATACTCGTGCTGGACGAGGCGGATCACATGCTCGACTTGGGGTTTATCAAAGACATCCGGGACCTGATAAAATTTCTGCCCCGACAGCGCCAAACCTTGTTTTTTTCCGCCACCATCAATGAAAGCATAAAAAAGCTGGCCTACTCGTTGGTGCACAAGCCGGTCCGAATACAAATTTCGCCCAAAGACCCGGTTTCAAAAAACATCCGCCATGCGGTAGCTTTTATCCAAATGGACGATAAACGTTTTTTTCTCGAACGCTTAATCGGGGAACTCCCGGAAAGCAAAATGCTCATCTTCGTACGCACCAAAGTCCGGGCCGAACGCGTGGCAAAAGCCATGGAACGCGTCGGCATTGTCACGCGCACTATTCATGGCGGCAAAGAACAACGGGATCGCCTGGACGTCCTGCGCCAGTTTCGGGAAGGGCAAATAAAAGTATTAATCGCTACGGACGTGAGTGCCCGGGGAATCGACATCCCCAATGTGGATTATGTGGTGAACTACGACCTGCCGGACGTTCCGGAAAATTATGTGCACCGGGTAGGCCGTACCGGCCGCGGCGTCCAGAAAGGCGATGCGGTATCTTTTTGCAGCCCGGAGGAGAAAGAGGCGCTGGATTCGATCGAACAGTACATGGGCAAATCCATCGCGGTATTGGAAATAGCCTCCGATACGTATGCGGAAACACTCCGGCTAACGGAAGACGTAGCGGATAAATGGAAGGATGTTATGAACGAGATCGAAGCGGCCGAAAAATGGCGCAAACGCAAATAAGTGGCGCCGCAGTCAAAAACGAGGACGTTGAATTACCAGGCAAGCAAGGCGCCAATGGCCGCTTCTACCTTTTCAATGGATGGAATCATCTCCTGTTCGAGGGTTGAATTGAGCGGCACCGCAGGCATGTTGGCGGCGCCCAAGGTGCGAACCGGGGCATCGAGCGCGGTAAAGCAGTTTTCCGATATCCGGGCCGCCAGGCTTTGCGCGAAAGAATTATGGACAGGTTCTTCCGTCACCACCAATACTTTTCCATGGCGCCGGGCCAAACTATACAAGGCCTCCTCGTCCAAGGGGAAAAGCGTTCGAAGGTCGAGCACCTCCACCCTACCCTGGTACTGGTGTTGCGCGGCGCCCATAGCCCAATAAACGCCCATACCATAAGTTACTACGCCAATAGTTTCGCCTTTTTCGAGTTTATCCGGGGCCGCTTCCATCGCCACGCGGGCCTTGCCAAGCGGTATAATATAGTCTTCGTCGGGTTCTATGGTGCGGGCGCCTTCTGTGCCGCGCAATTTGCTCCAATACAGGCCTTTGTGTTCAAAAATAACAACCGGATTAGGGTCGAAATAGGCAGCTTTGAACAAGCCCTTCAAATCGGCGCCGGTGCTTGGGTACACAATTTTTATTCCCCGGATATTGGCCACCACGCTTTCCACACTCGTGCTATGGTACGGGCCGCCGCTTCCATAGGCGCCGATCGGTACCCGTATAATGCACCCGACAGGCCACTTGCCGTTGGTCAGGTAGCAAGAACGGCTGACTTCAGTGAACAATTGGTTCAGAGCCGGCCAGATATAATCCGCAAACTGGACTTCCACGATAGGTTTGAGTCCGACAGCGCTCATACCGGCGGTGCTCCCGATGATAAAGGCCTCCTGGATGGGGGTGTTAAAAACCCGGTGGTCTCCAAATTTATCCGCCAGGGTGGCCGCTTCCCGGAAGACGCCGCCCAACCGGCGCCCGACATCCTGCCCATACAACAAACATTCGGGATGTAGCCGCATCAGCTCCTCCACGGCAAACAGCGCACAGTCTACCATAACTTTAGGTTCACGGCCCGGTGGTTGGCGCACACCGCGTTCGGCTGTGACTGGGGTTGGCGCAAAATCATGCGTGTACAGGTCTGCGGGCTGCGGATCTCCGGCTGCTTTGCTTTTTTCAAAATCCGCCGCAACCAGGGCGGCCGCTCCGTTTTCCATCGTTTGCAGCTCCTGTTCTGTAAATCCGGCCTCAAGCATGGATTTATACAGAACCGGGAAGGGGTCGCGTTGCTGGTGTTCCTCCAGATCATCCCGATACCACTCCTTGCGCACCCCCGACGTATGGTGATGGAGCAAGGGTACGCGGGCATGCAGCAAAAAGGGGCGGCGTTCGCGCCGTATTTTCAGGAGGATATCCTGAACGGTCGTCCAACACGTAGCGAAATCATTGCCTTCAATGCTGATCGCTTCCAGGCCGGGGAAGCCCTGGGCGTATTCCGCAGCATTCGCCACCCGGGTTTCAGCGGCGTTGGCGGATATATCCCATCCATTGTCCTGAACCAGGTAAAGAATCGGCAGCTTTTTCAAAACCGCCATTTGAAACGCTTCGCTGACTTCGCCTTCGGTCACAGAGGCGTCGCCGAGGGAGCATACCACCACTGGCGGATGGAGGGATTCCTCCGGCGTACACAACTGCATCTTTTCCTTATACCAAAAGCCCATAGCGGCGCCGGTGGCAGGGATAGCCTGCATACCGGTGGCGCTGCTTTGGTGAGGTATTTTCGGCATATCCGCACGGCGAAGACTGGGATGGCAATAATAAGAACGCCCGCCGGAGAACGGGTCGTCGCGCTTGGCCATCAACTGAAGCATACATGCATACGGCTGCATGCCGATGCCGAGCAGGATGCTGTCGTCGCGGTAATAGGGATAAATATAATCGGAGGGAAGCAGTTGCAAGGCCACAGCAAGTTGAATGGCTTCGTGCCCCCTGGAGGTTGCATGGACGTATTTAGAAACAAATTTTGAATTGGCTTCATAGATCGCCGTCATGGCTTTGGAAGTAGCCATGAGGCGGAAAGCGCGCTCCAGTACGAGCTTGGGAACGGCAGCTGTTGTGGGAGCAGTCTTTGAGGCTTTTCGGCGCGGGGAAGAAGAGACAACAGTGCTCAACGGGAAATTGGATTTGATGATGCGATATCGGACGAAACCAGGCAGGCGGAAACACGCCGCAAAGGTAGAAGTCTTATTCCGATTGCACGCGTGTTGATTGCCAGTTTAGCAACAACCACTGCTGCTTTCGTTTGCGATATACGGCTGTATAGTTCAGGGTTACGGAAAATGGCCCGCCCTGCAGCACCCCGCTCACACGGACTTGCCCGTTTACCAACGCAATTTTCCGGTATCTGCGCACGGTTGCCTGCGGACCGCGGTCTATGGACATGTAGATCAGGGAGCCCGCTGAAATGGCCGATATATGCTGCCTTTTGGATTCGATCAAGCCATTGGAATGCACGTAGTACAAACCGTCGTCGAGCATAGCCCGGAGCTTCGCCGTATCGCGCCGGACCATCGCGTCAAACCGGTTCAATTCGGTTTGGAGGATTTGTTTTTCTGCACCGGACTGTGCCGGCATCCAGCCGGAACCGCCGAAGATCAGGATCAATAAACAAGCAATATTGCGCATGGACCAGCTGCTTTTAAAGGCCAAATCTACTACCTAATCTGCCGAATTCTCGCTAACTGTCGCCTATCCGTTAAAAAATAGACCGTTGCCTGCCAGAATTTTCCGTTTCCTTTGTGGAACACTTTTTGCTGTAATCCACAAGTTTAAGTTATTTTTCAATCCTTTATCCATGAGCCGATTACTACTTACCACACTATTGTGGCACGCTGCGCTAATATTTGGCGCAGCCCAGGATGCCACGCTCTTCAATCAGGTCGTCGGATCTGCCGGCGCTTCTGGTACGCAACAGGGCCTTACCTATTCCTATACCGTCGGAGAAGTTGTCATTTCGAGGATTTCATCCGGCGATCGCGTCCTCACGCAAGGTTTCCACCAACCGGAACATACCCGGATCGTAACGGTTGGCGACCCGGTCTTTGCCGATTGGAACATCGAGGTTTTTCCCAATCCGGTGTCAGATGTGCTGACGGTCCGGTTCTCCGGACAAAAGGGCCCTTTCCTCTCCGGTATGGTCGTTGATCTGGCAGGAAGAATAATACGCGCCAACGTTATTTTAAACGAGCCCTCCGGTTCATCCATCGACTGCAGCAACTGGCAGGCAGGCGTGTATTTCCTTGTCTTAAGGGACCCTGAAAGCCGGGCCGCCGCAAGCTCCCGGATTGTCCGGTTGTAGTTTATCGAGAAGTATACGTTTCATTTTATCCTGTTTATTCGCGAACATTCCAAAACTGAAAGGTCTATGACAAACCGTCATTTACTACTCACCAGCCTGTTCATCCTGCTTTTCGCATGGCGGGCAACTGCCCAATTTACTCCGCAAGGGTTTAATTACCAATGTATCGTGCGGGACAACAGCGGCGCTACTTTAAATAACCAAACTGTTACCTTACTCTTTACAGTGCGCAGCGGGGCGCCAAACGGCCCGGTTGCCTATTCGGAGAAACAAACCACATCGACCAATGAATACGGCCTGATCAACCTGATCATCGGACAAGGTGCGCCATTACAGGGCGCCTTCAATTCGATCAGCTGGGGAAATGGCGCAAAGTTCCTGACCGTTTCGGTAGAAACTTCCCCCAACGTCTTTGATGAACTTGGCAGCTCGCAGCTCATGAGTGTGCCGTACGCTTTGTATGCTCAAAACACGGCCAACAGCGGCGATAATTGGGGTACACAGGTAGTTCAAACCAGCCCTCCGCTAAGCGGCGCCGGTACGGCAGGCAGCCCGCTTGCGCTGGCACAGCAAGGCGCACAGGCTGGGCAGGCGCTCAAATGGAACGGCTCTGCCTGGGCGCCGCAAAACGACGAAACCGGCCCGGATGGCACTGTAACAACCATCAATACCGGATCCGGCCTGACCGGAGGGCCTGTTACAACAAGCGGCACCATCAGCCTGGCTAATACTCCGGTGTCGCCGGGCGTTTATGGCAGCGCCAACCAGATTCCGGTTATCGCGGTGGATCAGCATGGCCGGATTACGGATGTGTTCACCGTCCCGGTACCGCCCAATACCATTGGTATTACGGGCGCTGCGGGCATTAATGTGACCCAAAACGGCGTGAATTTTACGATCACCAACACTGGCGATATTGATGCCGGCGACGACATCACCACGGCTTCGCAAGCTGATGGCGACCTTAACGGCCCGTTCTCCAACCTGCAAATCAAAGCCAATGCGGTCGGGAATGCGGAACTGGCCGACAACGCTGTCGGAAATACCGAACTGACGGACAATGCAGTTGGGAATGCGGAACTGGCCGACAATGCGGTGAATACCGCGGAATTGAGTAACGGAGCCGTGACAGCGGCCAAATTAAATAACATGGGCGCCACAAGCGGCCAGGTACTTAAATGGAATGGAAGCGCCTGGGCTCCGGCTGCCGACAATGCCGGTATCACAAACCTGACCGGCGGTGCGGGTATCAGCATCACCGGCGCCTCGCCCAACCTTACCGTCATTAACACCGGGGATACGGACGGCAATGATGACCTGACAACCGTATCCGTAGCGAACGGCGACGTATCCGGGCCGTTCTCCAATCTGCAAATCAAACCGGACGCAGTAGGAGCAAGCGAATTGGCAGGCAATGCCGTCACCACGCCGAAAATCAATGCTGGCGCCGTGACGGGCGATAAAATCGCCCAAATGAGCGCAGCCAACGGCCAGGTGCTCAAATGGAACGGCGCCAGTTGGGCTCCAGCTGCCGACAACCTGGGATCGGTTACCATTACAGGCGGCGTAGGCATCGACGTTATTGGCAGCGCCAATAATTATACTATTGCAAACGGCGGCGATGTTAACCCCTTTGACGACCTCACTACAGCCAGTCAGGCAGATGGCGACCTCTCCGGTCCGTTTAGTAATTTGCAGATAAAACAATCGATCATTTCCAGCTTTGAGCTGGCCAATAACGCCGTCACAGGCGTTAAAATAAATGCCGGCGCCGTCACGGGAGAAAAAATCGCCCAAATGAGCGCAACGACGGGGCAGGTGCTCAAATGGAACGGCACTGCCTGGGCGCCCGCGGTGGATGGCGGCGGCGATAATTGGGGCACGCAATTTGTACAAACCGGTGCAACCCTGACCGGCACTGGCACCACCGGCAGCCCCCTGAATTTGTCGCCACAAAGCGCAAGCATCGGCCAGGTGCTGAAATTCAACGGCACCACCTGGGTACCGCAGAATGACGCACTGGGCGGGGCCGACAACTGGGGCACGCAAACGGCCCAAACAAACTTCACCCTGATCGGCAATGGAACCGTCGGTAATGAATTGGGCCTGGCGCCACAGGGCGCTTTGCCTGGTCAGGTGCTTAAATTTACAAACGGAGTCTGGACGCCACAAGACGACGCCGTTGGCGCGGCCGACAACTGGGGCGCCCAGGTTGCTACTACGAATGCTACCCTGACGGGCGATGGCGCCAATACGCCCCTGGGAATTGCAGCCCAGAACGCGACCAACGGTCAGGTGCTCAAATTCAACGGCTCCACCTGGGCGCCGGCCAATGAAGCCGGCGGCGATGACTGGGGCACGCAAACGGCCCAAACAAACTTCACCCTGATCGGCAATGGAACGGTCGGTAATGAATTGGGCCTGGCGCCTCAAAACGCCGCCAATGGCCAGGTACTCAAGTTTGACGGGGCCGTCTGGATTCCGCAGGATGATGAAGTAGGCGCGGGCGATGACTGGGGCGCCCAGGTGGCTACTACGAATGCCACCCTTACAGGCGATGGCGCCAATACGCCACTGGGTATCGCTGCACAAGGCGCGACCAACGGTCAGGTGCTCAAATTCGATGGAAATACCTGGGTGCCGCAAGACGATAATACCGGATCCGGGCCCGCTGACAACTGGGGTACACAGGTAGCTATCACCAGCCCTACCCTGAGTGGGAACGGCACTGCTGGCAACCCATTGGGTATAGCGCCACAAGGCGCGACCAACGGCCAGGTGCTCAAATTCAACGGTACAACCTGGGCGCCCGCCAATGAGGCCTCCGGCGACAACTGGGGTACCCAAACAGCGAAAACAAACCCGACTCTCATCGGAAATGGTACCGTAGGAAACGAGTTGGGCCTGGCGCCGCAGGGCGCAACCGCCGGACAGGTGCTTAAATTCGATGGAACCTTCTGGGAGCCCGCCGATGATAACACCGGAAATACCTACAACGCCGGTACCGGCATCAACATCACGGGTACGCCGCCGAACCTGACTATAGCCAATACCGGCGACCTCAGCAATACCAATGAATTGCAGACGCTTTCGCTTGCCGGAGCGCAGCTGATCTTGTCGAATGGAGGTGGCACCGTTAACCTGCCACCCAGCAATACCTACGACGCCGGCGCCGGAATCAATATTACCGGCAGTGCTCCGAATTTCACCATTGTCAATACCGGCGATAGCGACAATAACGCAACCAACGAATTGCAAACACTGAGCCTGACCGGCAAAATCCTCAAAATTTCCGGCACAAACAGCGCCGTGGATCTCGATACGGTACTGACCAATGCCGGTATTGGACTTTGGTCCGGTATGGGACTGAATATTTACAATTCCAATGCCGGAAACGTAGGCATCGGAACCAATACGCCGGCAGCAAAATTCCACGTAAAAGCCGACGGGGAAGCCCTCCGCGTACAGGGGACCAACCCGTCTATCCGTTTGGTGGATGGCGCCGGAGGATCAGCCGGCACGTTCGGAATGACATCCAAACTGCTGGCGATGGTCACCTCCGACTCCTCTTCCATTATGCTGGCCACTGCCGGCGGGAAAAACTTTACCATCGACGGCATATCCGGAAATATTGGAGCCGGCGGGTTTAATACCGGAAATGCCCGGCTTAAAGTCATGCACGGCGGCGGAGCAGGCGGCCTTATGATCGAAAACACGGATGGCGGCGGCAACTGGGAATTCCAGGTAGATGGAAACAGTGGAGCGCTCACCCTGTATAACAGCACGCTTGGCGCTATCCCTGCCGGATCCTTTGCCCTGAACGGCGTATACACACCTTCTGATCGCCGTTTGAAAAAGGATATCGCCCCTCTTGCAGCAGTGTTGAACAAAATGATGCTCCTGGAACCGGTCACCTACCGGTATAACCCGGAGAAGGCGGATGCCCAGGCATCGGTCGGGTTTATTGCGCAGGATATTCTAAAGCATTTTCCGGAATTGGTCGGTGAAAATACGGCGCAGGATGGCAACCGTTATCTGGCGCTAAATTACGCGGGATTCAGTGTATTGGCGGTAAAAGCCATCCAGGAACAACAAAGCCAAATCAATGCACTCCAGGCGCAAAACAGTCTGTTGATAGAACGGCTAAATTCGTTGGAACAGCGCTTGCTGGGCCTGGAGCAGGCCCGGGCGTCGGCCAATAAATAAGTGCCATTTGTTTGGAACAAAGATGCCACAGGTTCTGCATTTTCTGCGGGCTTGTGGCATTTTTGCAAATAGTACCATCAAGACAATCTAAAGAAAACACGTATGCACTACCGGGCATTTCGATTTATCCTGGCTGTACTGCTGTTTTGTGGCCTTGCCTCAACAACGCTGAACGCCCAGGTTTTTTTTCTCCGCGATACTTTTTGCAACAATCAGCTTATTGTGGTGAACAACCACCTTTACGGGCCCGGTAACCCCTCCGGAACAGAAGTGCTTCCAGGCGCCGCTTCGAATGGAACAGATAGTATTGTTGAGGTACGGCTGGTATTTTTTCAACCGGTCATGCTCCGGCTGGACCAAACGCTTTGCGAAGGCGACACGGTGTGGGTAAACCAGATCCCCTACCATGCGGGCTTTACGCTTGGCACAGAAATTATTGAAGGCGGCGCGGCCAATGGCTGCGACAGTATCATCGACGTTAACCTAAGGTTTCTGGAAACGGTCACCTATAAAATCGAGCAGGTGATTTGCGAGGGCGATACCCTGCTCGTAAATGGCGTGGCGTACGACGCCTATCACACTACCGGCACTGAAGTGGTGACCGGGGGCGCCCCGAACGGCCAATGCGACAGCATTATTCAGGTGCGTCTCACGCCGGCGCCGTTGCCCTACAGCGAACGGACAGACACGCTTTGTCCGGACACTTTTTTAATGATCAATGGCCGCCGGTATGACCGCAACAACCGGTATGGGCTTGAAATTTTGCCCAATGCCGCCGCGAATGGATGCGATTCCCTGGTAAACGTTCGCCTGACTTTCCGGGAACTTTGGCTTTCCCTGGGCGATGACCTCGATATCGCCCTGGGCGATAGCGCTTGTATTACGCCGCTTTTCGGTATGCAGCCGGTTGACTTGTATTGGTCGCCGCCGCTCCCTTGTACGAGCATCGACTGCCTGCCTTATTGCAAATCCTTTTTTGCAAATGAACAGTATACCTTGGATGCCACAGATATCAGCGGATGTGTGTTGCGCGACGATATCCGGATTGCCGTACGCAAGGAACCTCCGGTATACGCCCCAACCGCTTTCCAACCTGGTGCAGAGTGGCCAAACAATTACTTCTTCCTGAGCGCTGGCGCAGGTATCGCAGGGATAAAACACCTGCAGATCGCCAACCGCTGGGGCGAAGTGGTGTTCGACAAATCCGGCACCGCCCCCAATACGCCTTCGGAAGGCTGGGACGGCAACTGGCGGGGAAAAACCGCGCCGCCCGGGGTGTATATTTTCTGGGCCAACCTCGAATGGATTGACGGCTCGACGCAGGTAATAAGCGGCTCGTTCGCGCTGGTACATTAACCCCCCCCCCCAACATCCTTTAATAAAAAAACCAACAGCGCGGGCGCTGTTGGTTTCTGAAGAAAAGGGACCAAAATCAGGTCTATTCTTTGCCTTCGCTGGCAGGCACCTCTTCTTCGATGGTTATGCTGGTTGGGCCGGCGATGATTTTAAACTCCGTACGCCGATTGAAGCGGTGTTCCTCGTCAGGACATTCCACCCCGTTTTTACAACGGTTCAAGATAAATTTCTCGCCATACCCAACGGCAACGATTCGCTCGGCGACAATACCTTTTGCCACCATCCAGGTTTTCGCACTGTCTGCACGGCGTTGCGACAAACTTTCATTGTACTCATCGCGCCCCTGTGCATCCGTGTGCGAGGACAATTCAATCTTCATGTCGGGGTATTGGTTCATCAGGTCGACCAGAAACTGGAGGTCCTTTTCCGCGTCGGGCAAAATATCCGCTTTGTCAAAGTCATAATAAATGCTGTTCAGGCGAATAGGTTCGTCGCGACGGACCACCCTGGGTTTAGGCGGCCGTTTGGCGCGAAGCGTCATCTTTTTATCCACCGTAGTAGATTTTTTTATGCCGGTCGTATTAAAAGCCAGGGTGTCGGACACATACCCTTCCCGCTCGGCAATAAGCATATAGGAGCGGTCGGGCAAAAGCGTGAAGGAGAAGTCGTTCGCTGCGGGATTTGTTTTGGTATCGACGTTCAGCGGGTTAGCATCGGACACATCGACGACTTGCACTGTGCAGCCTTCCAGCGGCGGGTTGACTTTTTCTGTTTTACGCCGCACGCGGAAGGTGGTGGCAAGCAATTGGACCTTTATACGCTCGATCTCCCAGAAGTAAATGTCGTCACAACAAGTTTTGCTTTTGAGGTTGTTCGGGCCCGGCCGGTTGCTCACCAAAAAACCGCTCATACCATCCGAACTGCGGGTATAAAACAGGTCGTCCACGCTGGTGTTTATACCTGCAGGGAGGGGCGCCGGCGCACTCCATACCGATCCGTTCCATTGGCTTTCGAAAACATCCATTCCGCCGATTGACGGGTGGCCGTTGCTGCTGAAATACAACTTGCCATCCTGGTAAAACGGGCTTGCCTCTTCGCCGGGGGTATTGATCACTTCGCCCAGGTTTACCGGCAAGCCGAAAACGCCTGCCGATTTTTTTGGCGCGTAATAGATATCAAATCCTCCTTTTCCTCCGGGGATATTGGCTACAAAAAACAGGACCCGCTCGCCAAACAATTCGCCTTCGCAGGGGTGTTTGGCAACAAACTCGCCATTTACGCCGGCTACTTCGTTGGCGGCGCCCCAGCCGTCGGCGCCTTTTTGGGCGAAGAAAATCCGGCTGGTTTTGACAAAATTATTTTCCAGTTCCACCCGGGTGAAATACATCGTTTTACCGTCGGCAGTAATGCTGACGTTGCCCTGGTGCCAGCCCTCGCGGTTGATCTGTGTGCCTAAGGGGGTGGGTTCTCCATATTCGGCCGTTTGACCAGCGGGGGCGGCGGTATATATTTTGGTAAACCAGTCGCCTTCTTTTCCATCCAGGGTGATAATTTCTTTTGCCGCCACCGAGCTGAAGTACAGTTCCCCGCTGCTGTAAGACGGAGAGGCCTCCGTTTGCGGGCTGTTGGCCTTTTTGCCCAGGTTGTTCACCAACAGGTTTTCCGGCTGACGGGCTTTTCTGCCGAGCTTGCAGCCGGCAATTTCCCGTTTGGCTGCGGCGATCAAGGCGGCATCCTGCCCTTCAGAGATATACTGCGTAAAGATGTCCTCCGCGTCGGCGTATTTACCGTTGTACTTGAGCGTCATGGCGTACCAAAATTTCAGTTCGGTGTATTCGCTGCGCCGGTCGCGGAGCACGATTCGGCTGAGCAAGCGCTCGGCCCGTTGATAATCGCGTAGATCGAAATTGAGCAGTGCGATTTTTACGTTGATGGCTTTATCTTTTGTTTCCTGATAAACGTCCTCGTAATACTCCAGGGCGGCATACGGATTACCGGTAGCCTCCGCCTCCTGTGCAGCCTTCAACATGGCATCTGGGGTAGAACGGTTCAGGGGCTGGGCACTCAATCGAAAGCCGGCCATCACCAGCAGACTAATTATGGAAAGGATATAGGTTTTCATATTACTTCTGTTAAGAATCAACAAAGATGGCGCCTTGCTGACGCTGCGATATGGTCAAGAGCAGCGTTAAAATCGCGGGCAAAGGACCTTGGGCCGGATCACCGCGGGTTTGTAAATTTTAATGATATAATTGGCGGCGATTTCAAAACCGCCGCGGTAATTGGTGGCCGTCCGCAACCCGGACGTATTGATGTCATAGGCGAGGCCAACCGTCAGGTCTTTGACTTTCATGCCCAACAAAACATTAACGGCATCGCTCAAACGGTAGCCAACGCCCATATTCAGGACGATGCCCCGTTCCTGGTTAAACAGGTAGCCGGCCATGCCTTGTACGATGATTTCATCGTTGCCATTCATCGTTTGAAACAAAAAAGTTGGGTTAAACGACCACTTATCGGTTAATTCCATATTAAACTGCCCATGAAAAACAGACCGGCGGGGAAGCTTGGAAAAACCCTGTTGCGGGGCGGGGTTTGGCCCGGCGCCAACGCCGCTCAACAGGCTGTAGTTGGGCCGCGTGATATGAAACATCGAAAACCCGATATTAAAATCCATTTTCTTATTGAGCCTGGAAGAAAAGACGACTCCCAGGTCAATATCCTTGTATTTTGCATTGCCCAACACGCGGCCATTATCCATACTCTGCGTTTGGATATAATCGCCGGAAGGGTTGAACCCGTCGCCAAACTGGAGGCGGTTGATGTCAATCTTGCGTTGTTCGCCGCCATAATGCCCGCCAACCGACAACACCGCGCTGCCGTTTTTATCGAGGGCCAAATGGTAGGTAGCTCCCAACTTGGCTGCTCCATGCGAAAGGGCAGCGCTGCCCGCCTTATCCTGGTACAGCATAAAACCGACCCCGATCCAGTCGCGTTTGCGGAACCCCCGGATGATTGGCGCGTCGACCCATGCGGATGGTGTGCGATACGGATCATTGAGCACGCTCGACCACTGGTCGCGATAAATACCGCCAATACGCGCGGTACCTTCAAACCGGCCGGTCATAGCCGGATTGAGGGTCATCGGCGACATATAATACTGCGTGAAGTGAATATCCTGTGCCCATAACACGCTTCCAAGCAACAAGGCAGAAAAAAGGGTTAGTAGTCTTTTGCTGTACATACATTTACATTTAGATAAAACCGGATTATGGTTGCGAACTGCCGCGAAAAATAGAGTAAAATTGGTAAACGCATTCACCCCGGGCCTAAGGAATTTGTTAAAAACCACCTTTTGGAAACTTCAGGTCATTTAAGTGCCTGTAAAATAACGGCAGCCGGTATATCCTGCATGCACTTGAAATGACCTTTCGGGCATTGAGCATACCCGATTTTAGAGCACGGGCGGCACGGCAAATCGTGGCTTTCCACCGTCGTATTGCGCTGTATTCCGGTGCGGTAAAAGGGATACATTCCAAATTTGGGAACGGTATTGCCCCAAACCGAAACGATTTCTTTTTGAAATGCCGCCGCTATGTGCATCATACCGGTGTCGTGGGTGATCACCTTCGCCGCCTGGCGGATGGCAGAGGCCGACTGGTGTACGGAAAGTTGGCCGCAACAATTCAGCACATGGGTTCCGGCCTGATCGGCAATTTGGCGCCCGGACTCCATTTCCGCCTTTCCGCCGAGTAACACGACAGGCGACCCGGTCCGGCGGCAGACTTCCACTATTTTTTCCTGCGGCAGGCGTTTGGTCGCGTGGTTGGCGCCAATGGCAAATACAACATAAGCGCCTGCTTGCAGGTCTGCCCTTAAATCCGGCAGATGCAGTTCGGCTGCTTCCGGAATAAAATAATCGAGGCCCTCGCCATCGTACTGTACGCCAAGATGGCGCACGGTATCCATATATCGATCGACGACATGTTTGTCAGGCAGGCAGTCGATGCCGGTATGCACCAACAGCCATTTTTGCAGGTTGAGTTTGTCGAACGAACGTGCCGGGCGCCTCAAGGCCCATTTTACCCGGGCACTCCGGAGATTATGGTGCAAATCGATCACCCAATCATAACGCTCCTGTGCCAGGGCGTTCAACACCTCCTGCACTTCCATGTTAAAGCTAAATACCCGGTTCACATACGGATTGCCGGTGAGGAGCGGAGCAAAAACCTGTTTCGTCAGGTAATGGACTTCTGCGCCCAATTGCTGCTTCAGACAACGCACGACCGGGGTGGTCAGCACGATATCTCCGATGGAACTGAAGCGAAGCAGCAATATTTTTTTCATTATCTGATCCGGCGCAGGCGAATATCCTTGACAGGCCGGAGCACCAGCGGCACTTTTTCGATTTCCACCGAGTCGCTGTCGAGCCCAAACCAGTTTTGTGGAGAGGCCGTGACGCTTTTGATACTCAGGTAGGTACTCATTACCATTTGCTCCGGTACCGGCAGATCGTTTTCGTGCGACAAAAATTCCTGCATAATGACAAACTTAAAATCGCCCGTTGGCATTTCGGCGCGGCTAACGTGGTACCTGGATTCATTGTGCAGTTCGTCGTTTTCGAGTAAGTCCTCCACCACCTTTTTCAGGAATAGGTTCATGCGCTGTTCCACCCGGAACCCAAGCCGGAAGGTCACTTTGTAGGCATCGTCCGGGGCCAATATTTTCACTTTGTATTCCATGGTGTATGGTTCGTCGGTCACTTCGATGTGTACAAACCAATAAACATCTGCCCGTTTGGGCTGGGTCTGTAAAATAGAATACAAGATTTTTTCTTCCACCTTGTCCGGATTTTTCGCACTGCTTAAAAAGACCAGATTGGTGGCATACTTGGGTATGTTTTCATCGTTGCTCAGCATAATCAGCTGGTCAATATAGTCGCGTATTTTTACATTCTGGATGAAGCGGTTTTTAATTTTTTTGGCGCGTACCCAAACGAACATGAGTATGAAGAGAAGCGATGCGATCACGACGGTAATAAAACCGCCATCCATAAATTTCAACAGGTTGGCCGAAAAAAAGGCCCCTTCAAAACAAAGGTACCAGATGAGAAAGGTCCATATTAGCGGAGAAGATACCCGTTGCGTCACGAAAAAGTTGGACATCAGGATCGTTGACATCAACATCGTGATGGTGACTGAGAGCCCATAAGCCGCTTCCATTTTGGCGCTCTCTTCAAAATAAATGGTCACAAATACACAACCAGCCCAAAGCAGGGTGTTTACGGCCGGTACGTACAACTGGCCTTTCAGATGGGACGGAAACACCACCGTCAATTTGGGCAACAGGCCCAGGCGGATCGCTTCGCTCACCAGGGTGAAGGAGCCTGATATCATCGCCTGGCTGGCAATAATGGCAGCCAGGGTGGCTATGCCGATGCCCACCGGTAAAAACCAGTTCGGCATGATGCCATAAAAGGGATTTTGTGCCGTTTCCGGAAGCGGGCTGCCTTCAAATTGCAAACACCAGGCGGCCTGGCCAAGGTAATTGAGCACGAGGCAAGTTTTGACAAATATCCAACTCAGGCGGATATTTTGTTTGCCGCAATGGCCAAGATCGGCATAAAGCGCCTCTGCGCCAGTGGTGCATAAAAATACCGCGCCCATCAAAACCAACGCTTGTGGGTGGTGCAACAATACCTGCACAGCGTAATGCGGGCTCAGCGCCTGCAACACCGACAAATGGCCGATCGCCTGGATACCGCCTAATATCCCCAGCATGGAAAACCATACCAGCATGACCGGGCCGAAAAAACGACCGACCGTGGCAGTGCCAAATTGCTGGAATATAAAAAGCGCTGTGATAATACCGATGGTGATTTGCACGATCGGGATATGGGCATCGTGAAACCGCTCGATCGATTGAATACCCTCCACTGCCGACGACACAGAGATCGGTGGGGTGATCATGCCCTCCGACAATACGGCGCAACCGCCGATCATTGCCGGAAACAGCAGCCATTTGCGCCGGCGCCGCACCAGCGTGTACATTGAAAATATACCGCCTTCTCCTTTATTATCGGCTCGAAGAACAAGGGTTACATATTTAAAAGTCGTTTGAATGGTTAGCGTCCAAAAAACCAGGGACACGGCGCCCAATATCGTCTCGCGGACAACAGGCCCCACTCCAACGATAGCGCGCATGACGTAGAGCGGAGAGGTGCCAATATCACCATAAATAATTCCCAGGGTGATAATAAGGCCGGCAAGCGTGACGCGATGATGATCGTTGGAGATGCCGTTGGAGGACATGTTATTTCCAAATTATGAGGGCGTTGTTCCCCCCCCGATACAGGGTGGAGCGGCAAATGTAGCGTAATTCCGTAATTAGCCTTTATCGCTCGGCGAAATGAGCGCGAATTGCCGGAAATGCCGCATCTGCTCGGCATTACCCAATACGACAATGTGCCAGTCCGAACGCAGGACGGCCGACGCCGGCGGGTTCAATTCGTACTGGCCATTGGGGTACCGCAACGCAACGACGGATACCCGCCCAAGAGCGTGCAAGCCACTTTCCTGAATAGTTTTTCCCTGAAGGTCCGGATGCAATTGACGCACTTCGATCTCTTCAAAAACAACATTACTCGGCCCCATATTCGATAAAAGGGTGAAAAACTCCACCAAATCCGGCTTGTTGACCAAGGTAGCCATATAAAACCCGCCGATTTGTTCCGGGACTACCGTATGGTCGGCGCCCGCCCGTCTGATCTTAATTTCATCTGCCAGATTATTTGCCCGGGAAATGATGCGCAGCTTGGGGTTTATTTGCCGCGCAGACAGCGTAATAAAAAGGTTGTCGGCATCGCTGGGCAAGGTTACGACCAGGGCGCCGGCCCGGTGAATCCCGGCTTCTTCCAATACATCGTCATCCGTAGCGTCGCCTTCGATAAACAAATGGTCGGTCTGGTGGCGGAGTTGTTCCACGCGGTCGTGCCGGTTTTCAATAACGACAAACGGGATGCCTTGTTTGCCCAGCTCCTGCGCTACTTCTGTGGCATGCCGCCCATAACCACAAACAATGGTGTGGTCGCTCAGTGCTTCGATTTTCCGGTTCATACGGAATTCATTGATAAGTTTATTAAATCCGCCTTCGGCAAAAATACCGGTAATCGTGGATATGGAATAGGCAAACAAGCCGACATTAAAGAGGATATAAAACGTGGTAAACAGCCGGCCGGCATCGCTCAGCGGGTGTACTTCCGAAAAACCTACCGAGGCCAGGGTGATGACAGCCATATAATAGGCGTCGAACCAGGAAAACCCTTCGATCACTACATAACCAACCGTGCCGAAGGCCAGGGCAAAAATAGCCAGGCCAATAGCCAGGCGCAAGCGTTGAATGGTCTGCACCATCCGGCGGAATCGAAACCGCCGCCGGTGCCGGACATCGGGCAAATGGAAAAACAAAAGTATAAAGTGCACATAGTTGGCAGGAAACATACACCCTTCCGGTTATTTATTCGAAAAAACCATGTATTCCCATGGCTTCAGGTTGAGGGTGATTTCCTTGGTCAACTGCAATGTGCTCCGGCCAAAAACGTTGGCATAGGGGCCGACAACTTCCCGTCCGGGCTGGAGTGTGACGGTAGTCCGCTCCTTACTCAGGTTGAGGATAACCACCACCCGGTCTCCATCCTTTTCCCGCGTAAATGCATATACGTTGTCTTCGGCATTGTTGGGGATTTTTTCCAGGCGCCCCCCCGATTTTCCAGCCCACAATGCCCGGTTGTAGTGATGTAAATTGCTCAACGTGGCAAAAAATTCCTGCTTGGCAAATTTTTTCCAGCGAATAGGGGTTTGCTCAAAAAAACCAAGCCGTTGCGACAAATCATCCTCCTGGCCGTTGTAAAGCATCGGTATGCCCTGCCAGGTAAACGCTAGCACATTGAAGGCGTCGGCCGAAGCGCCATACAGCTCAGACTCCGTTCCGGACCAGGTATTTTCATCATGATTTTGAGTAAAATACAATTGATAATACCCCTCCGGGTAAAAGCCGTTCAGATACCGGAGCAGCGTATCCAATGCCTTCGGGGACTGTTTCCCCAACCAAATGTCTTTTGTAATATCCTTCCATTTCCAGCCATAATTAGCGTTAAAGCAGGATTGGAAGTGCCCGGGCTCATCCTGCCATTCCGACAACATAAATACCGTTTTGACGGAATCGAGCGCCGGGCGGGCTTCCGCCCAAAAATCGTTCGGTACCAAACCGGCCATATCGACCCGGAATCCATCGATGTCGCATTCGCTCAGCCAGTATTGCATGACTTTGATCATGGCTTTCCGCAAATTGGGGTTGGTGTAATCCAGCTCGCACACATCGCTCCAATCTTCGATAATCTCCCCTCTCTCGTTCAGGGGCACCGTAAACGCGCCGTTGATGCGGGTGTAATATTCAGGATGTTGTTGTTTCCAAACCGCATCCCAGGAAGTATGGTTGGGCACCCAATCGAGTACGACTTTGATCTTTTGGTCGTGCGCCGCGCGCACCAGCGCCTTAAAGTCGTCGAGGGTGCCGTAATCCGGATGGACGGCATAGTAATCCCGGACGGAATATGGGCTCCCCAGCGCGCCTTTACGCCGCATTTTACCGATCGGGTGTATTGGCATAAGCCAAAGAATATCCACCCCCAAACTTTTCAGCCGGGGAACCTGCTCGCGCACGCCGTTGAAATTGCCTTCGACTGAAAACTGCCGCACATTACATTCGTAGAGCACCCCCGGCGCAACCCATTCCGGTTGTGGAATGCCGGTTGGCGTGTCTGGAAGCGGCTTTTCTGAAGAAGTGGACACAGTCGGTACGGGTTGGTTTTGGCAGCCAGCTCCTATATTGGTCAGCAGCCAAAAAATAAACGCTTTTCTCAAGAGCAGTAGCATGATTTGCTTCGGGTAAGTCTGACAAGTTCAAACGGAGTCTTCTTTTTGTTTGCCGGGCGACGGCCTAATCACTCTGCCGGCGGCAATGCGCCGGAGCCGACAACCCGGATTTGGATACCGGTCACGTTCAGGGCCGTATTCCCCTTCCAGATCATCACAAACCCTTTGTCCGTAACAGACCAGGTATTATTGATATAGGGATCGTTGCAGGAAAGGTAAATTTCATTTTTGGCCGCATCCCAATTCCACCGGCCGGTGTCCACGATTTTCCGGTTGATCAACACGTCAAACGTCTGGTCTTCCCGGAATCTAAGCCATTTATGCTGGTAATTATAGTGGACGGTCGTGTCGCTGGGCTGAAAAGCCATATTCAGGTGCCAGTACCCGGTGCTTAAATAAGCCCGATGGCTAGCCGTTGGCGGCGGTAGTGCATCCACCGGCACTTTTACGAAGCGCGGAGGTTCTTTCACCTGGTAGGTGCCGGCGGAGTCCGGGTTGGAGCCTTCAATTACCCGGGAAGCCCGCCAGCCCTCCGGGCCGCCCGGCTTAGCAGGCGAGCCTGCGGGCTCCATTGATGGCGGCGGGCTTATTTGCAGATTTTTACAGGTTACCCAACCCATAACCGCTACCAATACAACAAGAAAAATGTTCAGTTTCATAATTAATTATCAGGAAATTACACGCTCGGTTAATTGTCCGAGCAAATTGTTGAACCGCAGGTTTTCAAAGCCTTCAATGGTCAGATGGGCATTGGGAAACAGTTCGGGCCGCCCGACGCCGATCGCGGTAAACCCACCATAAATTGCCGCATCGATGCCTAAAGGAGCGTCTTCAAAAACGAGGCACTGAGCCGGTGCAAATCCCATGGCAACCGACGCCTGTAAAAAGCACTGTGGGTCGGGTTTTTCTTTTTTAATCAACGTGCCGTCGATAATAAGGTCGAAAAAAGATTCGATATTCGTCGACTTCAATACCGATCGGGCATTCTGCGAAGCGGATGACAACGCTATTTTTATTCCAAGTTCTCTGACCTGGCGTAAAAAATATAACACCCCTGGCAGCACTTCACCGGGTTTCATATTGGAAATCAAACTGATATACCAATTGTTTTTCACATCGGCCCAGTGCATTTTTTCAGCTTCCGGCATATAAATGCCTCCCCATTCCAAAATTTTTTCCAGGCTGGCCATCCGGCCAAGGCCTTTTAGCCGTTCGTTTTGTTCTTTTGAAAAATCAAATCCCATTTGATTGGCAAGGCGCCGCCAAGCCTGATAGTGGTATTTCCCGGTGTCGACAATGACACCGTCCAAATTGAAAATGCACCCTTTGATCTGCTGGTCTGTCATGCCCATTTGAAATTTCCGCGGCGAAGTTATTGTAAATTGCCGGAGCAGGGCCCGGATTTACAACCGGAAAATGCCGGGGGGTAAAAAAACGCCGGAAGGGTGCGCGACCCCTCCGGCGTTTAAATTACTGAATTAAAGACTTGTTGCAACGGGGCTTTTTTACTGCCAAAGACGCCCGCCGCAACAAGTCTAATAATTAATGCGCAATTAAAAGTTTACGGGCGCCGGCCTCAGCGCCGGACCGGAAGCGTACGGTGTACACACCCTGCGCAAATGCCGTGCAGTCCAGGCGGACTGTTGCCTGCTGATCGGCAATTTGAGTCAGGAGTATACGGCCGGTGGCATCGATGACGCTAATCTCCAGTTGGGTGGCCGGCGTCCGGGCAAACACAACTTGCGCCACACCATCCGCCGGATTCGGACGGATCGAAACGCCACGCAGCCAGGTCGGTTCAGCAGTACCGGTGGTATTGCTGACTACTATACCTTCCGTGCCGAGCACACAACCTGTGGCATCTTTGATCTGTACATAATACGTTCCGGCAGTCAGTCCGGAAATATCTTCCGTTGTACCGATCACTTGACCGTTTTCAGTCGACCAGGTAAAGGAGTACGGCTGGTTTCCGCCGCCTACGTTGATATCGATAGCCCCGATACCCTGGTTGTTGACATCCGGCGTAATGCTGCTTACCGACATGGTGACCGGTGTGGTGATGGTGACGTTGAATGAACAGTTTCCGGCATTACCACTTGCATCGGTGTAGGAATAGGTCTGCCGCGTTACACCCTCTGGGAAAACAGAGCCACTGGTCAAACCTTCCAGCAGTTTCCATTCGCCGCCGCTGGTCAGGCAATTGTCCTGGGCAACAGGTGCATTATAGGATACGGTAGACGCGTACCAGCATTGCGTGATGCTTTCCGGACAATTCACTACAGGGGCCAGATCGTCCACAACGGTTACTGTTATGGAGGAAACCGTTGTATTACCGGCGTTGTCCGTTGCGGAAATCGTTACGATATGCGCCCCCAGTTGGGAACAATCAAATGCGTTGGGTAAGATCGATACATTCGATACCGTACAATTATCCGTAACCGTGGCGCCCAGGGATTGCAGGGTTGCCGTCGCGGAACCGCTCGCATTTAGCGGCAGCGTCGTGTTTTGTGCCGAAATAAGCGGCGCCGTGTTATCGGCAACTACCAACGTATAGGGATGGATTACCGTACATCCATTGGCGTCTGTCAGGGTCAGGGTGTAGGTGCCGGCCAGCAGGCCCGACAGTGCATTCGTAGCAGCGCCATTGCTCCAGGCAAAGTTATATGCGCTTACGCCGCCCGATGCATTTACCTCGATAGAGCCGCTGGGATCATCAGCGCAAGCAGGGTTGTTCTGGCTGGAAGCGACCGACAGTTGCGCGGGCTCGGAAACTACCCCACCGATAACCGTCTCGCAGCCGTTGGCATCGGTGATCGATGCGGTATAGGCGCCAGGCGAAAGGTTACTGATCGTGGAGGTCGTTTGGCCGTTGCTCCAATTATACACATACGGTTCGGCGCCACCGCCGATGGATACTGCCACGGAGCCGTTGTTTTGTCCATTGCATTGAACATGGGTAACGGTGGCTTGCGCAGAAAGCGCGCAGTTAAAGGCATTGACCACTACAGTTTGTACATCGGTACAGCCATTCGCATCCGTTACGGTAACGGTATATGCCGCCGGCGCGAGATTTACAATGGTTTGGCTGGTCGCATTGTTACTCCAGGCATACGTGTAGCCGCTGGTGCCTCCGGAGGGATTCGCCGTTGCTGAACCGTTATTAGCGCCCAAGGAGGTCTCGCCGGTTGCCGATGCATTTGCTTCCAAAACGGCGGGCTCACTGATCGTGATATTGAGCGTTGCCACGCAATTGGTTTGATCGATCACATCCACCGTATAAACGCCGGGAGCGAGGTTGGTAATGCTTGCCGTAGTGGCGCCGTTGTTCCAGGTATAGTTCACCGGCGGGTTGGCGCCGGCGAGCGCAACAGACGCAGAACCATTGTTAGCGCCGAAACAGGTGATTTGCGCGCCCGAGATAGAGGCCGACATAGCACAGTTGTAGGCATTTATTGTAGTGGACTGTACGGCGGTGCATCCGTTCGCATCTGTTACCGTTGCGGTATAAGTGTCCGGCGCCAGGCCCGAAATGGTTGGTGTTGTGCCGCCATTGCTCCAGATATAGGTATAGCCGCTGGTTCCGCCGGTGGGAGCAGCCGTAGCCGTTCCATCGTTTACACCTGCAGCTGTTTGGGCCGTATTGGTGACATTTACGGATAATACCGTTGGCTCAGTTATTACCACAACACTCGTGCCGGTACAGTTTTCTCCGTCCGTAACGGTCACGGAATAGGCGCCTGCTGCCAGATTGGAAACCGTGGAACCGTTTGTCCCGTTGCTCCAGGCATAGGTATACGAAGCATTTCCGCCGGCGCCGGCGGCGATAGCGCTACCGTTCGAACCGCCATTGCAGGAAACATTGACGGAATTGTTTACGGATGCCGTCACAGCTGCGTTTTGGACCACGCTAGTCGTAGCTGTGGCCGTACAGCCGTTGCCGGTATCGGTCACGAGAAGAGCGTAATTGCCCGCAGCGTCTACTACCGGGGATGTGGAACTCGCGCCGGAAACGATATTGCCGTTTGTCGTACTCCAGGCATAGGTGAAATTGGCGCCCTGGGACGATCCGCTGCCATTAAGGGTCAACTGCGTGGTTGTACAATTCAAATTACCCGGCGTAGCAGCGCTGGCTGCCGGCGGCGCCGTATTCTGCGACACGGCGGCTATAGAGGTAGAGGTGCATCCGTTTGCCGGGTCCGTAGCGACGAGTGAATAATCGCCGGTGGCGGTAACGCTCGGGTTGGCAGCAGCGCTGGTAAACCCGTTCGGACCGGTCCAGGCAAACGTCGTACCCGAGGTGGCAGAGGTAGCTGACAGCGCTACGGAAGTTACCGCGCACGTGAGTGTGCCGCCGGTGGCCGTAGCGCCGGGCGGGGTGGTATTCGACTGAACAAGGGCGGTTGCGGTATTGGCACAACCGCTGGTTACATCCAGGACGGTGAGTTGGTAGGAACCTGCCGTATTAGTAGTTGGGTTTGAAACGTTGGAGGTAAATCCGTTCGGCCCTGTCCAGGAATATTCGGGTGTGGTGGCATTGGTCGTACCGGCAAGCGTCACAGCGGCTGTAACACAGGTAAGGGCGCCGCCGGTTGCGGTTGCGGTCGGCAGGGTATTGTTGCCGGTTACCGTTGTGGAAGAGCCTTGGGTACAGCCGTTGGTTCCGTCGGTAACCACCAGAGTGTAGGTGCCGGCAGCATTTACCGTAGGCGTGAGGGTATTGGCTCCGGCAGTAATGTTCCCACCATTGGATGGCGTCCACAAGTAGGTAAAGTTCGAACCGGATGAACCACTTCCCGACAGGTTCACGGCAGGCGTTGCACAGGAAACTGCCATTGCGGGGCCCGCATTTGCTGTCGGCACGGCCGTGTTGGCCGACACGGCTACGTTGGTAAACCCGGTGCAGGTCGTAACGGCATCTGATATTTGTACGTTGTACGTGCCCGCAGCATTAATGGTAGGCGTGGGGGTTGTGCTGCCGGCTGTGATATTACCGCCGTTGGCGGCATACCATTGGTAGTTATAGGTACCACTGTACCCGCCGGTAGCCGTTACACTCAATTGCATGGAAGTGGCCGTGCACGTCAGGGTGCCGGGCGGGGCAATGGAACCGGACGGGTAAGATGCCGGCGCCAGCGGAGTGACCAGCGTTTTCGTGCAGCCATTGTCATCCGTTACGGTACACGTGTAGGTACCGCTGATCAGCAAGGAAGCCGTGGTCCCGTTTTGCCCGTTGTTCCAATGGTAGTCGTAATTGTTGCTCCAACCGCCGCTGGCTTCCACCGTAATGCTGCCGAGGTAGCCATTGCATCCGACGGGGGTTGTTTCGATCAACGTTAAATCCAACGCGCTTGGCGGTCCTTCCACCTGAATCGGGCCGGTGGTACCCGTCCATCCTTGTGAATTGGTCACGGTACACTCGTAAGTGCCGGCCGGAATGTTATTCAGGTCTTGCGTTGCAGCGCCGTTCGACCACGCGTAGGTATAGGGCCCGATGCCGCCGGAAGCAGAAATATCGATGGAACCGGTACTGCTGTTAAAACAACGGACAGCATTGACGGTGTTCACCGCTGTGACCACCGCAAGCGGCGGGCAAATGCTGCTGCGGGCAGCCCAAAGGCCGGAAGTGCCCTGTTGACCGACTTCATACACTTTTTTGTCTGCCGGGCAAACCATGAAAATTGTCGGGTAGTACCCTACTTGGTACAGGCTCATGATCGGCGAATAATCGGCGAGCGGATAGGGCGTACCAGCTGCCCAGTTGCCGAGCGTCCCGCCGGAGCAACCGGCAGAGTTGGTAATACACGGAACCGTGGTGGCAGCATCGCCTTCGATCCCCAAAACGTATGCTTCACCGGTGCCCGGCGGGCCATATTGGTCCCACAGGTCGCCCAAGGCATGGGTTTGGTGATAGTTCCAGCAGGGGCCGCACCAGGTAGCGAATACGTCCATATAGACCGTTTTCCCTTGGTCCAGCAGGGTGTAAAGCGAGTGCGCGTTGCCGTTGATGTCTACTACGGTAAAATTCGGCGCAGTGCTACCGTCCGGTATCTGCGCCCAAGCGGCGGTAAGCCCTGTAATCAGAAATGACAGGAGGAGTACAATTTTTTTCATAAGCAGGAAAATGATTTTGATTGCAGTGACCTTGGTCAAGCGCCAAACAGCATTTATTCTCCAGGCGAATCCTGAGCGCTCACCCCGGAAAAAATTACCATATGAAAACTGCCAAGAATGGCGGAAAGATAGCGTTTATTGAATTCTAAAAGCCTAAACAGCCAAACAATTTTAAAGGAAGACGGGAAAACGACAATTCTTAATTCCCCACCACGCATGTCAGACCGGCATAAATTTCCCAAATAAGCGAATTTTTGCTCTTTGAGAAAAAAAGGAACGGATAGCGCGCGGTTTTCCCGCTCACCAAATGCGGTAGGCATATACATTGTTTCCATTGCCGGCAATCAACAGAAAACCTGGCTGGCGCACGTCCATTTTGCCCATCCAAAATGGTGTTGTACCGGCTAATGGAAATCCTGGCACCGGCTTGCCGGCATGGTCCAGCAGGTAAATCTGCTTCTTGTCCCGGCGGAGGCTTCCAAGCATGGAACAACAACCGGCTGCAAACACGGTGTCCTGCGCGAATGGAAACTCAAATGCGAACTGCTTCCGGAAGGCTGTACCTTCATAACCAAAGCCGCTTATACGGTTGCCGGATAATACGGCGTAATCCTTCCGCTCGTCGCCAAACAACTGGTGAAATATGAGCTGAGAGCCGTCGCCGGCCGGTTGTTTTTCCAGGTTTAGTTCAAACATTTGCCCGGTTAAACTGCAAATAAAAGCTCGACCGGAAGCATTCATGCAGACAATTCGCGGCGATACGGGCCCCGGATCCACTTGTGGCGGGTTCGTTGCAAAAGAACCCGCCAATTGAAGCGGAGGGAAATGCAATGCGCCATGGCGATTAAAAACCGATAACCGACCCCTGGTATTTAACAGGATAAGGTAATCGCTCGTCCCGGTCCGGAAATGTACCAGGCTGTGTTGAACGCGGCCGGCTGCAGATTGCGGGTTCCAGCCCGAAAGTGGCCTCCCAAACTGATCAAATCCATATACATTCCCATTTTCGCAGGCCAGGAACAGGGCGTAGGATCCACTATCGTCAAAATCGACCACCGTTACACCATTGGTGGCTGGCGACTGCAGGCGTAAGGGGTAGCCCGGCAGCTCCTGCCCCTGGTCGTCGATTATCCATAGGGCTTTTCTGGTGTTGAAAAGGAAACATACGTTGCCATTTCTGTTGAAATCGATCCCCTTGATACCAGACAGGACCGGTTCGTCCAACTGTTTTCGCCACTGGACCGAACCGCTGGCACTCAGCCGGTACAAGTTAAAATGATCATCCTGGACCAATATGGCGCCCTGCTGCTTATCCGGCGATACGTTTGGTATTACATCAGGAGCGGCGATCAGGTTGCCTTCCAGGGGTGTTTTCCACAAAATGCTGACATGTTGGTCGGCGCCTTTCAAGGGTTCGTTTACCAAAACACCCGTTAGTTTGCCCTGCTTTCCGAACTGCAGCTGGAATTGAATTAATCCGGCTTCCCGGGATTTATCGAGGTCCGCAGCATTTTTTTGGTTGAATCCGGCCGAAAACAGCTGAGCGGATATCAAAGGCAAAAAATTGCTGTTCAGGTAAATCCGGGCGGCGCCGGCGTGCCCCGGTTGTTTTTGAAGTAATAAAAAGTCGGGCCGGTTTGCCAGCGTCTGGCTTACGATGTACTTATCAATCCAGAGTTCCATGGCGGAAGGGGTAGCCGCAAAAATCACATAACCATTCAAGACCGCACTAACCGGATTTTGAAACCCACTTTCCCGGGCGGGCAGGACCGGCGTCAAAAGGGATGGACTCAGGAACTGGCGAATTTCAAATGTTTGGTATTCATACGATTTTATCATTCCGGAATGCTCGCCATAGGCCTGAAGCTGCTTCCGGGTAAGCGTTTCGTCTGTTGTTGCAAACAACAGAAACTGGTCTTCCGCCATGTTTGGTGAAAAAGGCTCTAGAAGTACATAAGCCGCCTCTTTACCAAGCCAGGGCCGGATAAAACGCCGGAAGTCCTGATCGGGGCCGGTATCCCGGAAGAAATGCCGGAGCAGGTCAGGGCGTGGCAACCGGGTATGGGCAAGCAGCGCTACATTGTCCGGTAATATGGAATAAATAGCACTGCCCGGCGAAGCGCCCGGGCTTGCCGCCGGGAGACCGGCAAAAGTTTTGCCCGACAAACTCCAGCCCGTTGCAGTATAGGTAAAAGCCAGATAGTCCAATTGAGTTGAAAGCCACACCGGCAGTTGCTGCCAGGCTGCGTTCATTCGCCCCTGGCATCGTTCCGCGAGCAGCCCCGGTCGCAGAATTATTTGAATTACGGGGATTGATTTGCCCTTCAATTGCGCCCGCCTGAGCCACCAAGCATTCCGGCCATCCAACTGAATCAGGGCATCTTCAACCAGGTAGGAATAGCGCGAAAAAAGAAGCAGGTTTTTAAAACAGGCAATAACCAGTCGTTCCCGGCTGCTCAGATGCACTGTATAGAGGACTTGCCCTTTAAATACCGATTCCATTACTTTTACCGCCGGGTTTAGCGAAGCCAGCGCAGGACGGATGTTTACCGCCTTGCCCACGTCCAGAATAAATACCGGATGCAGGCTGTCCGGCGGTTGAAGGCTGAACCCAGCGGCCAGAAGCCGGCCTGGCCCGGAAAGCGCTATACCGGTCGATTTTTCAAAAAAGTCCAAGGCAAGTTTGGCGTCTTCCCGCCCAGTTTGAAAGAGGTCCAACGCCGTCAATCCGCTTGGCGCACCCAGGAAAGGCGCCTCCACATGTGCGGGACTGGACAGGAGCGCCACCAGGGCTGTTTGAGACGGAATTGCCTCCAGGACGTGCGCCCGGCGCAGGGTAAACAGCCCCCAGCAAAGTATAATAAGGAAAAGCAGGGCGGCGGACAGGAGGACAATCCGCCGGTTTGCCGGTTTGAACACAACGTTCATCGCATGTGGTTTTGGTGAATGGGCAATTCTTCGGACTTTACGCCCACAATGTTACCAACAGTTTTTCCAAAGACCGGGCATTCTGTAAAATTCTCTTCAATGGTGCAACCCTTACCCGTTATGTCTAAAAATATCCTGCGTTGGGCGGCTTTGTCCGGTATGTTCGCCGTCATCCTTGGCGCCTTCGGCGCTCATGGCCTCAAACCTCATTTGGATACCTACCAATTGGGCATTTTTGAAAAAGGCGTGGAATATCAATTTTTCCATGCCCTGGCATTGCTGGCAGTTGGATGCTTACCGGATCAGCCGCAGGCAGAGAAATGGATAAAGTGGAGCAGCCGGCTGTTTTTGGCAGGAATCGTTTGCTTTTCCGGGTCTTTGTACCTTCTGGCCTGTCGTGACCTGCTGGCGTTCCCGGTTGGCTGGGCGGGCCCCATCACGCCGATCGGCGGCTTGTGCCTGATCGGAGCCTGGGGATGCCTGTTTGCAGGTTGTACAAAAAAATAAACGCGGGCTGAAGTTTTATGCATTACAGCAATTCTCGGTTTGCACCAATTCTTCAGGTTAACGGGGGCTTGTCATGTTGGAAACAGCCACATAAGTCAACATTTCAGCGTAAAATTTGGCTTGTGTGGCTGTTTCCAACATGACAAGCCCCCAGAGAATCGGTGGTTAAAGGCAAAGCGAGAACCACTGTATGCATTATCCGCTTTTATAAATGCACAAAAATTACAGGAGCGGACCGGCTAAGCGGTCCGCTCCTGTAAAAAAACCTTGCGAAAATCTCCAACATGATCTACCGCAATACGGCGAGTTTTCGCACCGACTGGCCGTTACCGCTTTGCATAAGCACCTGGTACAGCCCGTTTTTAAGGTCGCCGAGCGACAAATCATAGCGGTTTTCGCCGGCGGAGAAGATGACTCCCACCTGCTCGTATACCTGGCGACCTGCGGCATCGAATACCCGGATAGTGGCATCAAAGTTGTTCTCCGCTGTAACGGCCAGGGCTACTTCCGACAAATTGGAAACCGGATTGGGTGCAATTTGCCAGGCGGAAAGCCCCTCGATGCTGCGTACAGCCGAAGTGGTTGGTGTGCGGAAAGTTCGTTGCCGGGGCGTCGTGCAAGTCACATATTCATTAAAAGGTCGCACACGCCAGTAGTAGTTCCGGTTGGGTTGCAGGGTGGTTACCAATTTCGACGTAGCGGCGACGACGAACGATTGTGCAAATTGCGAAGTGTAGGAACTCACGATATCCATTTCCAGCAGGTAGTACGCAGCGCCGGTTACCGATTGCCATTCCAGCAGCACTTCGTCGTAATAAGGCATGGTGACGCCGGCAGCTGGAGCGACAAGCAGATCGGCCGGCGTAATGATCTCCGTAGCCACCGGTGTGAAGTTGTTATCCAGGTAATTCCGCTGGGAAGAAGCCAGGTCTGCCAGAATAATGGTTTGTTGCTGTGGAGTAAAAACGTATTCTGTGCACGTTTCGAAATATCCCATCATATTATTTTCCATGGGATCCACAATAGTGCCGGTGGGGTCCTTAGCGCCGGCAGTGTACGTGCAGCTACCATAACCTAACCCAAAATTGTAATCCGGAGGCGTGTCGCAAATCAAGTCGCCCGCAGTGCCGCAGTTCGTACCGTTTGCCTTCTCCGTGGGATTACCCGCCGGGGAAAGGATCGGCGCAACCGGCCAGGATGGATCGGTCGATTCGAACGGGTTGCTTTCCCAGCCATAGAATGTATGGTTCAGGCTAAAGAAGTGACCCACCTCGTGCGGGATCGTGGAATTGTTGGCGTTGCCGTTTACGTAATCCCGGCGGCTCACGATCCAGTCGCGGTTGCCGGAATAATACGCCAAGGTGACGCCCGGGTTGTTGTTGCCGGACACGGCCTGATCAACTACATAAATATTTATGGCATTCGGGTGCCGGTTGGTATTCATGGTCAGCCAGGCCGTCTGATTGCTGTAAACATTGGTGGCGTTGATCGTATAATTGAACAGCGTGCCCTTGGCAGGGTCCGGGTGGGGTCGTAAATAGAACCGGATATCCATCGGCGCGTATGCTGCATTCAGGGCGCACATTTGCTCCAAAACTTTCAATTCCTTGACCTTGCCGCCACCCTGCGCATCGCCCACCAGATGGAAGTGCACCGGTACGTATTGAATAGCCCCGCGGTCCGCAACTACCTGGCCCGAATGGGTATTTTCAAGGTTTGATATGAGGCGATCCCGGAACAGCAACTGGTCTTCGGCACTGTTTCCGCAAACGCCATGCTGCTCCTGAGCAGCTAACCAACCCATCGCGCTAAAGCCGGCAATGAGCAATAACATAATTTTTTTCATGATGAAGTTCAATAAATTTGGTATTCTTATTCAGACGCAAAAACAGCCTGCTCGCCACAAAGGTACGAAACGCCGTATATCTGCCCTGCCTTGTGCGGACATTTAGCCACCATTGTCAAAAAACAGATAGCCGAATTGCACTGAAACAGTGGCGTTGCCGCGGAAATAAATTGGCGTACGAAAGGAACATAATCTCGAAATAGAATGTTAAATTTGCAATAATTCCGATTCGGACGTCATTATTGGTGTTTTACAAAATAATATTTTATAATAAATTTGCGAAACCAAGACGCCCGAATCAGGATTTAAGGGCCCGAAGTCCGAATTAATATCGCAGAATTAAATTCTGTAACCATGCCAGCAAGAACATTATTCAAAGTATATAGTACCTTCTTTCTCCTTTTTCTTTTCCAATTGAATATCGCAATCGGTCAGGAAACACCCCGGCTCAAAACCATTTTTGAATACCTGACCCCGGAAGAAGGCAGCAAATTCACCTTGGAAACCGACCTGACTACCCTCCTGGAAAACCGCCGGAGCACGGAATACACGCCGGCGGTGTTAACGTTGGAAAACGGCAAATCTTTCCAGGTGAGGGTTGTTCCGAAGGGGAAATACCGCCGGAAAGTGGCGGAAATACCGCCGCTGAAAATTAAATTTCCCAAGAAGGCCCTGGCTGCCGAGGGACTGGACACACTGAATGAAGTTAAGCTGGTCTTGCCTTGTTACGAATCGGAGGCCGGCGACGAGCTGATTGTCAAGGAATACCTGATTTACAAAATGTTCGAACACCTGACCAGCGCCTGCGTGCGGGCCCGGCTGGTGCGGGTCACCCTTCGGGACAACCACGTGGAGAAGTTCAGCCGGAAAATGTACGCACTGCTGGTAGAAGACAATGAAGAAACGGCAGCGCGGTTAAATGGGTATGAAATCGAACAATTCGGCATGCCAGTCGACAGTATGGTCACCCAACAGGTTGCCATGGTAGCCCTGTTCGAATATATGATCGGGAATACAGACTGGGATATTCCGATGATCCGAAATCTACGGCTGATCCGGTCCAAAATGTCGTCGCGGGTATTGGTGATTCCCTACGATTTCGACTTTTCCGGTCTGGTGGCCGCACCCTATGCCAGCCCATCGTCGGAAAGCGGTCTCCATACGGTCCGCGACCGGTTTTTGATGGCCAATGGAATCCCACAAGAAGCGCTTCGCAGGGCTGTTCAGATATTAAAAAGCGCCCAAAAGGACCTTTACGCCATTTGCCGGTCCAAATACCTGAGCCGGCCCGCAACGGACGACATGATCTACTATCTGGATACCTTTTTTCTGATGATCGACAAAAATAACGACGTGCCCGGTCGGATGAATGTTCCGGTTTCCGACTAACGCGCATGTTGGTTTTTTATACCTTTGTGCGATCCGGAGGAGTGGCAGAGCGGTTGAATGCACTGGTCTTGAAAACCGGCGTCCTGAGTAATCGGGACCGGGGGTTCGAATCCCTCCTCCTCCGCAACCAGAGTCGATCAATTCTGTTTTTCGCGCTTGAACATTGAAAATTGGGCGTTGACAATTGAACATTTTTTAATTTGTAAATTCCTGAAATGATCAGTTTTCAATGTTCAATTGCCAATTTACAAGTGGCTTTTTGGAGCACGGATCGCCTCTGACTGGCAGGGGATTCGTATTTTTGTTGCCGGGAAATAACACCCGCTAACAAAAAAAGCGTGCTATGGCGTCCGATCCACTTGCCATATTGCAACAATACTGGGGACATCATGTCTTTCGCCCGCTCCAGGAAGATATTATCCGCTCGGTACTGGATGGGCGCGACACCCTTGCGCTTTTGCCCACCGGAGGCGGCAAATCGGTGTGTTATCAGGTGCCCGCGCTTTGCAAGGAGGGGATTTGTATCGTCGTCTCGCCCTTGATTGCGCTTATGAAAGACCAGGTTCAGCAGCTGCAACAACGCGGCATTCCGGCAGCAGCCATTTTTTCCGGCATGAGCCGGCGCGAATTGGACATTGTTTTTGAAAACGCTTGCAACGGCGCTTATAAACTGCTCTACCTCAGCCCCGAACGCCTGAAAACCGAACTCGCCGTGGAGCGGGTAAAACGCATGCGTGTCAATTTGCTGGCGGTCGATGAGGCGCATTGTATCAGCCAGTGGGGATTCGATTTCCGGCCGCCTTACCAAGAACTTGCCGAATTTAGAAAATGGGTGCCGGAAACGCCTGTGCTTGCGCTGACGGCTACCGCCACACCGGAAGTTGTCCAGGATATTCAACAAAGCCTCGGTTTTGCACAAACCCATGTTTTCAAACAAAGCTTCGAGCGTTCTAATTTGTCCTATTCCGTTTTGTACGAACAAAAAAAACGGGAAAAATTGCTCGACATTCTGAATAATGTCCCCGGAAGTGGGCTCGTCTACCTGCGTAGCAGGGGTGAAACGAAAGTAATCGCCCGGTTTCTCCAGGAACACCGTATCCGCGCCGACTTTTATCATGCCGGCCTGCCGATGGAGGAGCGCAATCAAAAACAGGCGGCCTGGATGTCGGGGCACACGCGGATAATGGCTTGTACCAACGCTTTTGGTATGGGCATAGACAAACCCGATGTGCGCCTGGTCGTGCACCTGAACTTGCCCGACAGCCTGGAAGCGTATTTTCAAGAGGCTGGCCGTGCCGGCCGGGATGAAAAAAAATCCTACGCCGTGTTGCTGTATTCCCCGGGAGACGCCGATGTGCTCCGGGCACAATTAAAATCTGCCTACCCGGAGATGAAACAAATCCGCCGGACCTATCAGGCCCTGGGCAGCTATACCCAACTGGCCACCGGCGCCGGCGCCGGTGAAAGTTTTGTTTTTGATTTCCAGCATTTTTGCCTGACGTACAAACTGGAGCAAGGCCCTGCCCATGCTGCGCTCCGGCTGCTCGAACAGGAAGGCTGGCTGGCAATGTCGGATACCGCAGGCGCGTTGCCGCGCGTCCACCTGAGCGCTTCCCGCGAGGCATTATACGATTACCAGTTGCGCAACCGGCAGGCTGATACCCTTACCAAAGTGCTGCTCCGGGCATACCCCGGCATCCAAAACGAAGCCGTGGACATCAGCCTGGGCGCCATTGCCAGGTTTGCCAATACCACGCAAGAACTGGTCCAGCAAACGCTGGAAGCAGCGCACACCGAAGGCATTTTGTATTATCAGCCGCCGCGCGACCAACCCTTTCTTACGTTCACACGGCCGCGAGTTGCCCCGGAGAACCTGCACATAGACGCTGCAAAGTTTAATTTCCGGAAAGCCCGCGCCGCAGAGCGGACGGAACAAGCCATTCGGTATGCAGAAACCAGCCACTGCCGTAGCCGGCAACTTCTGGCCTATTTCGGGGAGGCCGACGGGCGGTTTTGCGGGATATGCGATGTGTGCACCGGGAGAAATAAAAGCGAGGTGCCGGCCGAATTATTTGCCGCACTGGAACAAAAAATAATGACGCTGCTGAGCCAGGAACCAGCGCCGCTGGAAAATCTGTTAAAAGCATTTGCAGAACGCCGGCAGGATCAGGCGGGCAAAGTCATCGGCTATCTCCTGGACGAGGGCAAAATTATCGAATCGGACGACGGTAACCTGCGGCTCCAATGATCAGCCCGCGTCAGTTTGCCCCGCTGAACACGCGCAAGAGCCTATCCAGGTAAACTGCTGAATCCAAGTGGAACGGGACGGTGAATTGCGCCTTCTGATAAAACACCTCCCGCACGGACACCAGGTCCCGGATATAGTCCTCCAGGCCGGATGGCGGAATATTTTTCAATAATGGTCTGTCATTATCGCGCCGGAGCCGTTCCACCAATACCGGAACAGGGGTGTAGAGGTAAACGGTTATACCCTGCGCGTTCATCCAGGCCAGGTTGTCGAAAAAACACGGCGTCCCCCCCCCGGTTGCCACGATGGAGGGCTTCCCCTGAGCCAGGAGGTGCAAATAAGTCCGTTCTAATTGCCTGAACGCCGCTTCGCCCCGTTCTGCAAAAATCTGACCGGCCGGATTCTTTTCACCACACTCGATCATCGCATCCAAGTCCCGGAACGGCAGTCCTGCCGCTTCCGCGAGCCGCTGGCCCCAATAGGTTTTCCCGCTGCCCATAAATCCCAGGAGAAAGCATGTTTTTTGCACGACATTTATTTTAAACGTATCTGATGCTAAAGAAACCGCAACTTTGCAGCAGCCTGCAATTCAATTTAAAATTATGCGATTTCTCTTTTTTCTGATTGCCGCTGTGCTGTTCCACGCCGTGGCATGCAAAAACGATGGCGCCGAATCAGTTCGCGAAATCCGGTCTGCGGAGGGCCCCAACAGCTCGATAGTGCGCAATCCTGTGTCCGCTAACCTTCCGGCGGACAGCAATCAACTAGCCCGGATTGCGTATCTGGAATCCGAATTCGACTATGGTGAAGTAAGCGAGGGCGATATTGTGGAGCATGAATTTAAGTTCATCAATACCGGCAACGTACCCTTAACCATCCTTCATGCACGTTCGTCCTGCGGTTGCACGATCCCGGATTGGCCCAAGGAAGCCATTGCGCCGGGCGCTTCCGGGATAATTAAAGCCAGGTTCAATACCGAAGGCAAAGTGAATATCCAGCGGAAGATTATTTATGTTACGGCGAACACCTATCCGAATGAAACCAGGGTAATCCTGAAAGGCAGGGTAAAGGCAAAATAAATAACGGAAGGTCGCATTAAAAAGGACGGGCGACCAGCGTCCAGCCAATCGCCCGTTTTTCCGGGAGAATGAGGGGTTTCGAACCCCCGACCTCAAGTGCCACAAACTTGCGCTCTAACCGGCTGAGCTACATCCTCCGTATTTATTTAGCGCGGCAAAGATACATGCTTACGCGCGAAAACATCAATACTAAAACTGCGGAAATTGCTAAAAAAGTTCCACCGCTGCGGAATCGCATCAAACAACCAGTTCGACCGGGCTCCAGCCGCGCAGTTTTTTCAGCAGTTTAAACAACTTCAAATTCAGGGACGGATTGGCGGTGAAAAAAAATTCATTGATCGTGAGCCATTCCTTTTCTTTCACCACTTTTCTCAAATCAACGTAACGCACCTGCCGCGGTTTGTCAAAAGGCGCACGCCAATAGAGCCCTCTGTCGGTCATGGCAAAGCCCTCCTTACAATTTCCCTTTAACGACAGATCGCAAATAAAATAGACCTTTTCGCGCCGTTCGGCGAAGAGAAACTGTTTGCAGGCATTGGCAACATATTCCGGTGGAATGGCGATGAAATCGAAAAAAAAGCGCTCTTCCTCGTGCTCAAAATCTAAAAAATCCCGGATCATATGCCACATATCTGTTTTACCTGCTTCGGCATGTTCATATTTAAGTATAGCCGACGGCAGTAAAACGCCGTTGAGATCAGGGCAAAACTGAATGGTAAAGTAGTCCAGAAGGCCATCAAATGCGCGGTCCAGAAAGCGGTCGATCTCTGGCAAGGCCTCCATACCAAAACGGTTCCAACGCTCCAGAACGTCCCCTGCAATTTGCTCTGCCCGCACCTGGTAAATCTCCCTGAACCTGGATTGGTAAAAACGCTCGACATATTCACTGTACAGGGCAGGGTTGTGTTCTTCCTCTACCCTGCCCCGCATACTGCGGAAAAATAAGGCCCGGACTTGTTCGGCCATCGTTTCGGGTGCAAATTCCAACAAATAATGCGGGACATATGCCCGGGTTTGGCGTTGGCGGCCTTCAAAATGGTATCCACAGTGGTGGCAAAATACCGACGCCAAGGGATTGGCCTCCTGGCATGCCGGACACTGCTTGGCTTTTTCCGCAACCATATCCCCGCAACGATGACAAAACTTCGCTCCGGGTATAAGTTCAGCAGCACAGTTGGGACAACGGTTCATGTTTTTTCAAGCATATTTGAGTGTTGGCGTCCTTCTGTCTGCAAATATACAACAAATCGTTTTATATTTAAAACAATTTATTTTTCAAACATGCCCTTTTAAATACTTTTCGTACAAATCCGGCCTCCGGATACGGGTTCGTTCGAGGCTTTGCTCAAGGCGCCATGCATCGATCCATTTGTCATTCCCCGAAAGCAATATGTCGGGCACTTTCAGGCCACGCCATTCCGCGGGGCGCGTATATACCGGTGGCGCCAGCAAATCGTCCTGAAAGCTGTCGAACAGCGCGGATGTTTCATCATTCAATACGCCCGGGATCAGGCGGCCGACGGCATCCACGAGCACGGCTGCTGCCAATTCGCCGCCCGAAAGAACATAATCTCCGATACTGACTTCCAGCGTGACGTATTTTTCACGGATGCGTTCGTCCACACCCTTGTAGTGCCCGCAAAGAAGTAGGATATTTTGCCGGAGCGACAATTGGTTGCACAAGGCCTGGTCCAGGCGGACGCCGTCTGGCGAGGTGTAAATAACCTCGTCATAGCTCCGCTGTTTTTGCAAATCTTCGATACCTGCCGCAATCGGCTCCACTTTCATCACCATGCCGGCGCCACCGCCGAAGGCATAATCATCTACCTGCCGGTGTTTGCCGGTTGCGTACTCCCGAAGCCCGTGTACATGCACTTCCAACAGGCCTTTTTGCTGGGCTCTTTTGAGAATGGAATGATTGAAGGGGCTTTCCAGCAATTCCGGCAAAACCGAAAGGATATCAAAACGCATGGTTTAGTGTTCTAATTGACTTAAAAATTTCATGATGTCCACACCGTCCGGATAATCCGCCAAACCGGGTTCCTGCGATTTTCCAAAAGGCAGAACTGTCCAATTTTCCAAGACCATGTGGCCAACCACGCACTGAATTTCAGCATTGCGCCGGTCCAATTCCGCCAGCAACCCCCGCTGATCGTCGTAATATTCATAATGGATCGAAGCGATTCGCGATTGCAGTGCGGCATCCTCTTTTAACAACAAGCTGCCGGTATTCAGATACCGTATCCTGTTCAGCACAAAAAGGGTCAGGTTGTAATCAAAATTATTTTTGTACTTGTCGTGTTGAATCAGCGCGCGGTATTCGTGTAAAATTTCCAGCAGCAATGAAAAATCATACTGCCGCGGAACATAAAGTTTGCTCACATTCCGGCATCCGAGCCCGAAATAGGAAAATATATCCCGGCCCAGTGCCAACAATTCTGCGGGGGTTTCACAGCCATCCAGAACCGCGACGCTATTGCGGTTCCGGCGAATAATATGGGTGTATTTCCTAAAATATTGCTCGAAATAACGGGCGGTATTGTTACTGCCCGTGGCAATTACGGCATCAAAACCCACTAATTTATCCGATTCGCTCAAAAATTCCGTGTATTCCCAGGATTCAAACGCCCATTCGCCTATTTTTCCGACCAAAAATGGCAACAATACCTTATCTTTTTCCGAACATTTTACCAATGCCCGGTGCCCGGCGACAAAAACGCAAAGCCAATCCTGAAACCCAACCAGGGGAATATTGCCAGCCATGACCAACCCGATGGTTTTCCCCGGATGCAAGGGGCCGGCCAAGGTATATCCGGAAACCCAATGCAGGAGCCGGTCGCGGTTCAAAAAAGCCTTGGCAATGGCGGACAACGCCTGAAGGGTGTTCTCCCGGGTAAACCAGCGATTATCGAGGTAAGCCTTGTCCAAAATAGCGGACAACTCTGCGTCGGGCGCCTGAAGCATGTAGTCGCCCAGTTCCGCCAATAAGGCTATTCGATCGTTGCGTTCCAATCCGTATCTTTTCGGCAAAAGTACGGCAGTATACGGAAACAAGACTTGACGCCAAAGGACTATTTGCGCGTAATAATGGGGCGATCTACTTAAAAGAAAAGTATTAGTATTAAACCAAAAAGCGCGTTTCCAGTTTCGAAGATAGCATGCTTGTTGCTCCAAGGGGGCTTCGAACGGAAAAAAAGCCCCCCCGGCAGCGGCGCAACAGGTCTGCGATAAACAAAACGACAAAAGACAGCAGCGCAATGATGCAAAACCCAACTCCCCTGACCCCCGTCCGGCGCTTGGTGCGGCTCCTGGTAAAATACCGCAGGGAAATTCGATATATTCTATTGTATGCGGTAGTTGCCGGATTGATCAACCTTTCACTGCCCCTGGGCATGCAGGCGATTATCGGACTGCTTGCCGGCGGCAGTATTTCGGCCTCGTGGGGCGTTTTAGTGCTCTTTGTGCTGGTTGGAGCATTGATTACCGGGGGGTTAAGGCTCATGCAACTCTCCATCATGGAATATTTGCAACGGCATATTTTCACCGATTCGGCTATAGAATTTGCGGTGCGCATTCCCCGGTTGAACCTCGAACTCTTACGCGGGGAGCACCTGCCCGAACTGGTGAACCGCTTTTTTGATACTCAAACCATCCAGAAAGGACTTCCAAAAATCCTGATCGATGGGAGTACCGCAGCGTTGCAGATCCTTTTTAGCCTGTTATTGCTTTCGTTCTACCATTCCACTTTTGTGCTCTCCTCCTTATTGCTTTTGGGTGTTCTGGGGGGCTTGTTTTGGTGGACCGGCCCCCGCGGCTTGCAAACCAGCCTGAAGGAGTCGAAGTATAAATACAAACTGGCATACTGGCTGGAAGAGGTCAGCCGGGTATCTTCAACGTTTAAACTGGCCGGCGAAAACCGCTTCCCGATCCAACGGGCGGATGAATTGGCGGTCAACTACCTGGAAGCGCGCGCCAAACACTGGCGTATCCTGATCATGCAATTTTCCAGCAGCGTCGTTTTCCGGGCATTGGTCCTGAGTGGTTTCTTGATCCTGGGGAGCCTGCTGGTCATGGAAAACCAGCTGAATATCGGCCAGTTCGTTGCGGCCGAAATCCTGGTATTATTCATTGTAGAGGCCGTGGAAAAGTTGATCTTAATGCATGAAACAGCCTACGATGTCCTCACGGCAACGGAGAAAATCGGCCAGGTAGTGGACTTGCCGCTGGAGCGGGAAGGCGGCATCCGGGTAGAGGAGTTTGGCGGCAACCAATCGCTTGAAGTGGAGCTGCGAAACCTCTCGTATCGGTATTCCGACGCCGCAGTTCCCGTTTTGAAAAGCCTGACCACCATAATAAAGGCAGGCGACCGGGTAGCGGTAACGGGCTATTCCGGAGCTGGGAAAAGCACCTTGATCCAAATATTATCCGTTCTCAAACGCGACTTCACGGGTACGCTCCTGTTCAACGGCCTGCCCAAACAAAACCTGGACCTGCGCAGTTTGCGGGAGCATATTGGTGACTTTTCCTCCCAGGAGGACGTGTTTAAAGGTACCATATTGGAAAACATCACCCTTGGCCGGACAACCATTCCGCTTCAACAAGTTTTAAAAGTTGCAGAATCCATCGGGCTGGATTCTTTTATCCGGCAAAGCCCAAACGGCCTCGATACAGAATTGCTGCCTGGCGGAAAAAATATCTCCAGAAGTATCGTCGCCAAACTTTTGGTCGCCCGGGCGGTAATTTCCGAGCCCAGCCTGCTGGTAATGGAAGAACCGCTCGGCAACCTGACGCTGCGCGACCGGCTCCGAATCGGGCAGCTACTGACGGACCGCAGGCACAGCTGGACGCTGGTAACCGCCACGGAAGACCCCCTGATGGCGTCCCTGTGCGACCGGGTTCTCGTGCTCCGGGAAGGAGAAATCGTTTTTGACGGTACGTTTTCCGGCGTACAAAAAACGGAGCATTACGACCGTATTTTCCGGGAAAACCTGGTCCACAACACACCCCAAAGCGAACAATAAATGATAAATCCTCCCATGTTGAATATTACCGATAACATCGTCCACTGTGAAAATGAACTGGCGGACCTCAAGGCGCCAAAGCACAATATGTTATCCCTCTGGCATATATCGGCGCGCAACTTATTGCTCACGCTTTTGGCGGTTTTTATTGTTTTTTTGTTTCTGCCCTGGACACAAAACGTACGCGGCGACGGCAAATTGACTACTCTTCGGCCCGAGCAACGCCCTCAAACAATCCACGCCACCATTTCCGGACGTATCGAACGTTGGTACGTGACGGAAGGCCAACGCATCCACCAGGGGGATACCATCGTGTTCCTCTCGGAAGTCAAAGCGGATTATTTCGACCCCAGGCTCGTCGAGCGGGTAGCAGACCAGGTTTCGGCAAAAGAACGTGCCATTCAGTCCTATAGCGGCAAATTCCGCGCCCTGGAAAGTCAAATTGCGGCTTTGCAACGGGAAATGGAAAACAAAATTCAGCAAATCCGCAACAAGATCCGGCAGGCAGAATTAAAAATCGAGTCCGACCAAGCCGCCCTAGAACAAGCGCGGGTGGGTATCCAGATCGCCCGCCGGCAATTTGAAGGGACAAAAATCTTGTATGAACGGGGACTGAAGTCGCTCACTGAATTTGAAGAAAAAAAAGGTAAACTCCAGGAAGGCGAAGCCAAACTGGTGAGCGCCGAAACCAGGCTCGCCTCGGGCAGGAATGACCTGGAAATTTACCAGACTGAACTCCAACTCACGCGGAATGAGTATGAAAACAAGATTGCCAAAGCGGAAATCGAAAAATTCAGCGCCTTGTCTGACCGGTACGACACGGAAGCGACGGTCAGTAAGTTGCAAATCGACCGCGCGAATTACGACCGCCGCCGCCAATTCTACTATATCCTGGCGCCTCAGGACGGATATATTGTAAAAGCCATCCAGCCGGGCATCGGCGAAATTATCAAGGATGGCGAACCGGTGGTGAGTATCTTGCCCGCCGATTACCAGCTCGCCGTCGAAATGTACGTCCGCCCTATGGACCTGCCCCTGATCAGCGCCGGCAGCAAAGTCCGTTTCCTGTTCGACGGCTGGCCGGCGTTCTTTTTCAGCGGGTGGCCCGGCATTTCGTTGGGCACCTTCGGCGGCAGTGTGGCGGTCATCGATCGAAATATCAGCAGTAATGGCAAATACAGGCTTCTTGTTGCCCCTGACCCGACACAGACGCCCTGGCCGGCGGCCTTACAAATCGGAGGTGGCGCAAAAGGCATTGCATTGCTTCATGAAGTGCCGTTGTGGTATGAACTTTGGCGAACCCTGAACGGTTTTCCACCCGACCTATACCAGGAGAACAATACGCCGGAAGAAAAAAAAGGCAATTCCTTTATGCCAAAAATGCCTGTTAAAAATGCCAAATAAGGTAGTCCAGCCCAGGTTAAAACACCTGGTGTTCCCAATCCTCTTCTTTTCGGTTGGCCTGCTCGCCGCCCAACAAACCCATTGGATGGGTTGGGCAGAATTCCGCTCCCAGGTGTTGTTGCATCATCCCCTGTCCAGGCAGGCCGACTTATACCGCGATCAGGCGGAAGCCGGCCTTTTGCGCGCGAAAGGGGGATTCGACCCCAAGGCATACGCTGATTTTTCCACAAAAGCCTTCGGTAAAAAAAACTACTTCCGCTATACCGAAACCGGAATCAAGTGGCCAACCTGGCTGGGGCTGGAGCTAAAAGGAAACTATAACCTGGCAACCGGGGAGTTCCTGAACCCGGAGTCAAAAATTCCCAAAAACGGACAGATAGCCGCAGGTTTTAATTGGACACTTGGTCAGGGTCTGTTTTTTGACGATCGCCGGGCCGGCCTGGAACAAGGCCGGATCGGGCTGCTGAAAGCCGCAGCCGAACGAAACGCCGTAGTAAACGACCTCTTGCTCGATGCGGCAAAAGCATATTGGAACTGGGTGCTCGCCGATTATCAAATCCGTATTTTCCAGGATGCCCTGCGCCAGGCGCAAATCCGGTATGAAGGCCTGCGGGAAAGCTACCGGCAAGGAGACAAACCGGCTATAGACACCCTGGAAGCGTTCATACAGGTACAAAACCGGCGTTTGGACCTGCAGTTTGCAGAAATGGAACGCCAAAATGCAACGCTCGAAATCGGCACCTATTTGTGGTCTGCCGACGGGTTTCCCATGCGCCCGGTCGATTTTCCGGCCGCCCAGGACTTGAGCGCCGGGCTGTTCAACCCTGCCGGTCCTGGCGCTGCCGATTCCTTGATCCAAACTGCGAAAGCCCGCCATCCGGCACTCCTGCAGTATGCCCTCAAGTTAAAAGAATTGGACGTGGAACGCCGTTTGAAACTGGAGGAAAAAAAACCGATCCTCGATTTTCACTATCAATTATTGGGCAACGGCTGGCAGTTTTTCCCAACGGCCGGTATCGATGGCGTCGGTATATTAGGTAATGACATCAAATGGGGGATTCAATTCAGCTATCCCCTGCTCAACAGAAAAGCCCGGGGCGACCTGCAGAGCACCCGGATAAAAATAGCGCAAACCGATTTTTCCTGGCAGCAAAAGCGCCTGGAAATAGAAAACAAGGTGCGCCAGTACCTGAACGAACTCGACGCGCTAGCCGGCCAGATTGCCACTTTTCGGGATATTTCAGCCAATTACCGCATCTTACTGGAAGCCGAAAACGAAAAGTTTCGCTTCGGCGAAAGTTCGGTTTTCCTGATCAACACCCGGGAACAGCGCTGGCTGGAGGCGCAAATCAAATACCTCAAACTACTTTGTGCCTACCGCAAAACGGAGGCGGGCTTGTGGTGGGCTACCGGAACTCTTGCAGAATAGATGAACATGCATGAGGGATATTATTCGACACGCGGCACTTTGGGCAAGCTGGGGTGAATGACCACTGCAGTACGCCTGTTTTTTAGCCTGCCGTCCGCCGTTTCGTTCGAGCTCAACGGGTAAAACTCACCTTTGCCAACCGGGGTCAGTTGATTGGCGTTGATATTAAACTCCCGGATCAGCAAGCGGACGACATTGGCGGCCCGCAACAGACTCCAATCCCAGGTATCCCCGGCGTTTTTGATCCCTTTCGGCAAGGCATTATCCGTGAAGGCCAGTATTTCGGCATCCAACTCCGGCCGGTTCGACAGTATACCGGCCAGTGGCTGCAGTAAATTGCGGCCGGCCGCGCTGATCGCCACGCCGTTTTTGTCGAACAACACAGCATCCGGCAAGGTCAGGACGACGGCATCGTCTTGTATGTCAACCGCCATTCCTGCTGTGCCTGTATACGCCCTGGAGAGGGCAGTTTTCAAATCGGTCAATACCGATTGGCGGTTTTTTTGTGCGCTGCTGATACTCTGTACGGTGGCATCGCGCCGTTCGATCAGCGCCGTCAGTGCTGCCACCTCCCGCTCCAAATCGGCTTTTTCCGAAACCAACCTCGTTGACGACTCTCCCATCTGCTGGGTCCTTGAGGTGAGCTCAATTTTTAAATTCCGTATTTCAGCGTCCTGGCTGCCCAAATTCCGGTTTAATTCGCCTGCCTGTTTAATTAAATCCGTGGTTTCTTTGCGCCGGTCGAGCACTTCTTGTACCAAAATCTGTTCACGGGCTTCGCATTGTTCGCGGGCTGACAGTTCAGCGCGGTAAACCTTTGAGGAAACACAAGCAGACAAAAAGAACAGGATAAAAAGTGCGAACAGCAGTCCATTGAAATTGCGCATGTACTGGAGAATTTTAATTGAATGATCAAATTGCGGAACAAGATGAATATTATCGCCTTAAAACGAATATTAACGATCCCGGTGTTATGCGGCCTTTCGGCTTGCTTGCCGGATAAATCCGAACTCGTCGGAAACTGGCGCGCCGTTGCCTTTTATGAAAACGGGAAACGCGTGGAAACCCCGCTTGAACCCGTGTCTTTGTATTTATCTTCGACTGGAGCCTACCGCTTTCAAAGTCAGGGATTTTACGAGGAAAAAGGCGCCTACCGCACTTCTGCCGCTTATTTGTTTCTTACCGACACGACCATGAAGCCACCCCAGGAGCACGTCGTTAAAATCCTGCACCTTTCGCCGGATACCCTCAAAATTGCGATGCAAAGCAAATTTAAAAAGGAACAGGTGCTCTTTTTGGCACGAAACCGCTAGGCAAACCCGTGTTTAAACCACCGGCAGAAAACTGCTCAACGGCCCACTGGATTCCAAAACAATCCGTTCGGTTTGCAGATCGGCCCGCACACGTCCGGCTTCCTCTGCCGGGTCGTGCTCAAAAAACAGAATATATTTTTCCCTGACGGCCTCTTCCAGCAAGGCCGCCCGCTCCTCCATTGTTTGCAAGGGACGTATATCATACGCCATCACATAGGGAAGGCCAATATGCCAGCGCGAAGGGATAAGATCGGCGCAATACACCACCGCATGAGGGCCGGCATGGATAACCGGCGCCATCATCGCCTCCGTATGACCGTACAGGAAGCGGATATTAAAGCCGGGGACAAATTCAATATTTTGCCGTATATCAATAAATTGAAGTATCCCCGCCTCCCATAAAGGCACAAAATTCTCCGCTAAAAAAGAAGCCTTTTCGCGCGGGTTGGGCCGGATAGCCCATTGATAATGCCGTTCGTTGGTCCAGTACACCGCATTCGGAAATGCCGGTTCTATGCTCCCGGAGTCCGGATTGTTCCATAGTGCGCCGCCGCAATGGTCGAAGTGTAAATGGGTGAGCAACACATCCGTAATATCCGAACGGTCCAGCCCGGCTTTATGAAGCGAGCCAAACAGCGACTCCTCCCCATGCGGTTCGAAATGCGCACGGAAACGCGCATCCTGCTTGTTACCGATACCGGTATCGATCAATATTTTCCTGCTGCCTGTTTCCACCAGCAGCGCGCGCATCGCCCAGGTGCACATATTTTGGCTGTCGGGTGGCGTCATGGCCTGCCACATGCGCTTGGGCACGACGCCAAACATCGCCCCGCCGTCGAGTTTGATATAACCGGTATGAATGGATGTGATTTTCATCGAACGGTATCGGTCTGGGTCCTTCCGCGTTAAAAGCCAATTTTCTTTTTGCCGCCGGCAGGACCGCGTTTCAGGGCAGCCATCCGAATCGCTGTGACGGCAGCTTCTACTCCTTTGTTTCCAAACTGGCCGCCCGCCCGGTCCAGGGCTTGTTGTTCGGTATCGGGTGTGAGCACGCCAAAAATAAATGGCTTGCCGGTCGCAATGCCCAAATTGACCAATCCGTTGGCCACAGCGTGGTTGATATACGCGTTATGGCTGGTCTCCCCTTTGATAACGCATCCCAGGCAGATCAGCGCGTCGGGGTTCGCCTGGCCATTCAGCATACGCGCTCCGGTGGGCAGTTCGAAGGCGCCCGGAACCTGCACGGTATGAATATTTTCTGGCTGAGCGCCGTGTTTTAACAAGGTGTTATAACAACCTTCATAAAGGGCATGCGTGATCGCGGCATTCCATTCCGAAACGACAATCCCGAACCGCATTTCGGCGGCGTCCGGAATATTGGAGTCGGCGTACCGGGACAAATTTTTTAGTGCGCTGGCCATAAAAGATCAGTTTTCGGCAGGAGTACGAAGAAATTTATAGGCGACGCCTTTCACCACAAAAGAGCCCTTTTCAGCAGGGTTCTGATTTACCAGGTTGTACAAGGTAAGGGTATCATTGCCGGCGCTGTACCGGAAGCCGAATAAACGTTCGGAACCCTCGGTGTTGGATTTAGACAAGGCCATGACATCGATCGCGTTTCCACTGACGAAGCAATCGCCGCCGGTACATACCTCATACCGGTCATACGGACCCCAGTTTCGTATATGTCCGGCCGTATTAAAAAGGATGGCGCCCTTGCTGCCGCCCTTGCCGGCCTGCCGGAACGTTCCATTGAACAGGTTATGATTCAACGCCACGGTGAATGCTATCCGGCCGGTCGGGCTTTCGGCCTTCGATTTTATAAACCGGTCCATTTTAACCGATTCTCCGGTAGCGTCGAACATGGTTATCTCTTTGTTGTCCTGCGAACTATACAGCAAAAAAACAGACTTACCCTGGCTGGCGCCAACCAATTCCATCGTGTCGCGGTTATACCGGACCGGTAGGGTCCATTTTTCAAACCCATTCGTACAAATTACACTGTCAGGCAAGTTGGGGTCAAATGAAAGAGCATAGGCATAGGGCAGATGCGCATTATTCATAGCAGCCAAAACAGAGCCGTACTGGTTGGCGCGGCTGCAAAAGTCAATAGCGATCCAGTGGCCGGCTAAAACCGTAGGGTTGGCATACGCGCTCCCCCCGGCAGTATCCGTGCCGCCGGCAGGTTTGGAGTCTTGTTTACAAGCGGCGGCGATGAAGGCCAAAACAGCGCAAAACAGAAAGATAGGTTTCATCTTCGAATTAAAAATAAGTCATTCCAGTTAAAACCGGCGTGCAAAAGTACTACCCTCCGGCGAGTTCCAAACCGTCTTAACGCAAGAACCGCACCTTTACAAAAAAACGGGGATCGCGGGCGCCGATTTGTTTGGCGGCCGCAGTAGACAAAACCACTTCCACATTGCTTTCATACCCGGCAGGAATCCGCCCGATAACTTTGGCGTACACCGTTTTACGGCTCATGGGATTCGTCACGGCCATCACGGTACCGATTGCCGCTTCGCGATGCAGGGCATAGAGGTCGCCTTTTTCATTACTATCCCGCTGCCAGGAGCAAACGCCCTGGGATATGACTTCTTTTCGGCCTTTTTTCTCTTCTTCATAAGCGTTTTGATGCGCCCGGGCTGTAGTCGGCGCCGACACGCTGCGCCACTCCGCCCGGATGCCGTCCAGTCCGAGCCAACCCATGTGGATCAACTGCCCGGGTTGTATCTGTGCGCTCCTGAGTTTGTTCCGTTGAACGATCGAATCCACCGGCATGCCGAAATACCGCTTGCAGATTTGGAAAAGATTGTCGCCTTGCTGTACCACGTAGTAGATCGGCGCAAATTTCGACGCTTGGAAGTTTTTACCTTTGTAGCGCCGGATAGCCCGGTTGGGTATTGGTATGCTGATCAGGGTGCCGGTTTGCAGCACTGGATTCGTCCGGTATTCCGGATGCAATTCATACAGTTCGGCCAGGCTCAAACCATAATATTTGGCAACGGAGAAAAGGGTCTGCCTGGGCCGGACCAGGTGGTGAATATATTTTTGCAAGCCGTCTACCGTAAGCAGTATACTGTCTTTCGGCGTAAGCAAGGGAGCCGCGGCGGTCGTTTGGGCGTACAAGGAACAGTGGTTGCAAAAAACCAAGACCAGTACCAGGGGCTGGAGTGTGCGCATGTTGTTTCTCAAAGATGTGGATGCAAAAATACAACCCTGAACTGAAAACGGAGATATTCATAGCATTTGTATGGTACTTGGAATTATTCCCGCCCGTTTCGCCTCTTCCCGCTTCCCGGGCAAGCCACTGATCATGATCGGCGGAATGAGTATGGTTCAACGGGTGTACGAACAAGCCTGCCAGGCTAAAACGCTCCATCATGTGGTCGTGGCCACCGATGACGCCCGTATCTACGACCATGTGCTGTCTTTTGGCGGAGCGGTCCTCCTGACCCGGCCGGAGCACCCGAGCGGTACCGACCGTTGCGCTGAAGCAGCGCTTCATTTTCCGGCAGCCGAACTGGTGCTGAACATTCAGGGAGACGAACCGTTTGTTCAACCCGGGCAAATTGATCTGCTGGCAAATACGCTGATGCAGCGCCCCAGCCACTCCATCGCAACCCTGGCAAAAGCGATTGGCGACCCCGAACAATTGCACAACCCAAATGTGGTTAAAGTAGTTTTCTCCCGGCAAAATAGCGCGCTGTACTTTAGCCGGCACCCGATTCCATACGTGCGGGGCGCAAGTCCGGAATCCTGGCTTGCCCACCAGACCTTTTATAAGCATATCGGGTTGTATGCTTACCGGGCCCGCGCACTCCAGCGAATATCCCGCTTAGCGCCTACTGCACTGGAAAAGGCCGAATCGCTCGAACAGCTGCGTTGGCTGGAAAACGGACTCCGGATCGCCGTCGGGCTAACAGCGTTGGAAACGATCGGGATCGACACGCCAGAGGACCTGAAAAAGATTCCTTAGGGCAATACTTCGTGCAAATCGATATACCGCACCAACACATGCGGCAGCCCCCTGGCGTTCCGTGTAATTACAGGCCGGAATCGGGCATTCCAAACCATATCGCCCGCCACATAGGAATGCCTGGCGTGTACCAGTTGCTGATTCGCTTCATCTGTTCCTTTCAGCAGGACCATAAATTCGGCATTAGCTTCCTGCAACTCCTCGCCGGAGAACCCCCACAACGGGCTCTTTTCAGTCAGATCGTGCACTACCGTCCAGGACAGGGCAAAAAAGGAAACTTTTGCAAATTCAAGGTCAAGGTTGTAGAATTTCCGGACGACTTCCCCTTCTTCATCGGTTTGGTTCAGGGCTAAGATAACCTGCACTTCTGTTTCAATCAGTTCGCTTTTTCGGGCATTACCCATCCGGAACATCAGGCCCCTGCTATTTCGATAAGGAGCGACAAGGATATGGTCGCTGAAAATCACCTTCGCGGATGGCCTTGAAAAACGCCCGTACAACAAACCCGAAATGAGCGCAAAGGCAAGCAACCCGGAAAACGACTCCAGTGAGGCTACCATATTAGCTGCAAAGCCCTCCGGGCTGATTTGCCCATAGCCCACGGTAGTAAGCGTTTGGGTGCTGAAAAAAAATGTGGCAGCATATTGTTCCCAAAGGGTTCCGCTGGGAATTCCACTCAACTGATCGATACCGATCGAGATATAAATGGCTGCGAATAGCAAATTAATGATCAGAAAGCAAAAGAATACCAACAGGAAAAAATAGCGCCAAGGCATGGTCACCAGGTAAAAGTACGTGTTGTCCCACCAACTCAGGTATTGGCGTTCGACATTGAAGCGGCCATCCGGATTCATCATTCGTCCGGCGGTAGTGACGTTTTTCCCAAAGCCCAATTCCTGGTCAAGTGGACGGCTGGAAATTTTGCGGGGCATTTTTATCATAGCGAGACATCCGGTTTTATATTTAGAACGTACTTATACGGCACGCCGGCCGGGCAAGCGCCGGGCAATACACTCTAAAAAACGGTAATGCAGCCAAACAAATCGCCGGCTTAAAGGTTTTAACTCTGGTTTTTCTCCCTGTCAAATTGTTGTTTATATGAAGCGCCGCGCAATTGTTTGGTTTCGTCAGGATTTGCGTTTACATGATAATGAGGCCTTGGCGACCGCCCTTCGAATGGCCGACGAAGTCATCCCGGTGTACGTTTTTGACGACAGGACGATGTGTGGCCAAACCCACCTGGGGTTTCCAAAAACGGGCAAATACCGCTTGCGGTTTATGCTGGAGTGTGTTGACAACCTGCGGCAGAATTTGTGCGAAACCGGCTCGGGCCTGATCGTGCGCACCGGCAAGCCGGAGCTCGTCCTGGCGGATCTGGCTCAAACCCTCAAAGCCGCATGGGTACTCTGCAACCGCGAACGCACGCAGGAAGAGGTACAGGTGCAGGACGCCCTGGAGCAAAAATTATGGAGCATCGGGGCAGAACTGATGTATTCCCGTGGCAAAATGCTGTACCATACTCAGGACTTGCCAATGCCCGTCCAGCATACGCCAGACACCTTTGCGCAATTTCGAAAGGAAAACGAACAAATCACCCCGGTACGTCCGCCGCTGCCCTCCCCCACGGCTCTCCCGCCGCTGCCGGCCGGACTGGAAGCCGGCGTCATGCCTTCCATGCAGGACTTTGGCCTGGAGCCGTTCGACACCGACCCGCGGATCGTATTGCCCTTTAAGGGCGGCGAATCGGAAGGACTACTGCGGTTGCGCCACTATTTATGGGACTCGAATGCCCTGGCAACCTATAAGGATACCAGAAACGGCCTCATCGGCAGTGATTATTCCTCCAAATTCTCGCCCTGGCTGGCTGCCGGCTGCCTCTCGCCCAAATTTATTTACCATGAAATCAAACGTTTTGAACGCGAACGGGTGAGCAACGAAAGCACTTATTGGTTGTTTTTCGAGTTGCTTTGGCGCGACTTTTTCCGGCTCATGGGGAAAAAACACGGCAACCGTATTTTTCTTAAAAAAGGCCCGCAGTACAAACCCTTGCGGCATCTCAAAAACAATTGGGAGGCATTCAACATATGGGCCGAAGGCCGCACGGGTATTCCTTTCATCGATGCCAACATGCGCGAACTGAATGCCACCGGGTGGATGAGCAATCGTGGACGCCAAAATGTCGCCTCCTTTCTCGTGAAAGACCTGAAGGTGAACTGGCAAATGGGCGCCGAGTATTTTGAATCGCTGTTGCTGGACTACGACCCCTGCAGCAACTGGGGCAACTGGAACTATGTGGCCGGCATCGGCAGCGACCCGCGTGAAGATCGCTATTTTAATATCCTTACGCAGGCCCGCAACTACGACCCTCAAGGCAAGTACGTGCGGCTGTGGTGCCCGGAATTGCGCGAGGTGCCCGATGAAAAAATACACCGCCCCGACCTGCTGAGCGCCAGCGAAAAGCAGGCGTTGAATATGTGCGGGTATCCTAAACCAGTAGTCCGCATCGAAAAATGGGCGCCATAATGCGCCAGGAAAAAATGGAATTACCGTTTGCCGTTTTGCTTCCGGTAAGGGCAGTGCCGGCAACCGCTTCCACAGCATTTGCCGCGCCGTTGTAAAAAATACGCCGTGAAAACCATGTAGCCGTTTTCCAGGTAATAGTCGCGCCCCTCCACCAATAAAGGCTCCCGGGAAATAGCGTTGTCTGGTTGGGTCATTTTATTCCTTTGAAAGCAAAAACGCTATTCTCAGAAAAAAGTTGACCGCGCAAAATCAATGACCCGTATCCGTTTCCGCGTGAATGACCAGCACAGGGGTGTTGGTATGCAACAGCATATCCTTTGAAATGCTGTGGTGCAGCAGTTCATCCCAAAAAGAACGGGCATGCGTGACGAATACAAAAAGGTCGATCCGGTGTTCGAAGGCGTATTCATGGAGGCTTTCCACCACATTTTCGCCGACCACTTTGCTAAAAACAAACGGCATTTCAGGGTCGGCATACACGTAGTTGATTTCAAATAACTTTTTCTCCAGGTCCACCCCCTTTTCTGTGGGCTGCCCCACATGCACAAAATGCAACTGACCGTTAAAGCGCCGGGCAAAGGCCACCGTCTGTTTGATAGTGAGCGGGTCCAGCGACTCAAAATTGCTGGCATACAAGATGTTATGAAAGCCCGTATTCTGGGATTGCGCGGGCACAAGGAGTACGGGGCAATGCGCATTTTTTGATACTGCGATACTTACCGACCCGAACAATTTCCGGGTCAGGTTGCCTCTCCCGGTCGTGCCCATTACTAAAAGATCGGCTTTTCCCGACAGCTCGTTCAACACTTCTTCCGGAAAACCGAAAGCGATATTGGTGCGCAGCCAGGGTGTACTCTTTCCTGGCTCGGCATTTTCGTCTCCCGGGTTGGCGGCGTCTGCAGGGCACCGGATGCTGCTTTCCTTGGTTGCCTTGCGAACGAAAGCATCCACTTCATCCTGCATGGTTTTGCGGTAACTCGATAAGAAACCGGACGGCGAGGGCGTGGCGCCTTCGAAAATGCTGTCCATAACATAAACCACTTCCAGGTTGGCATCGAACAGATGGGCCATCCGGCAGGCAAAGAGCAGGGCATTTTCCGAGGCGGGGCTAAGATCAACCGGGACCATTATCCGGCGTAACCGGTAGAGTTTGCTGCGCAACAGGTTCCGGTTGCGCAACAAACCTTTGATCTCCTCCACCGTCGGGACGTTTCCTTCGCACACAATTTCCCCGTCAAGCATGAGCGCCGGCGGTTGGCTGATGCCACTGGCATAAATTCGGTTATATTCCGAGATCTCCTCGATTTTCCCCTGAAGCGGGAATTGAGCCAACGCCAGGGAAAGGTTGTTTCGCAATTCATGCATCTTGGCATCGCCTATTCCAAAAATTTGTATCGTCGTCATATTAAGAAAGGAGGCTGAAGGAAGTTAACTGCTCAGGTTACGCATTGCATACCGGGTTGGGCCCCTTGGTTGCCCTTAATCGAGGTTTTCGTAAACCATGTGAGGCTCTTTCGGTTTTTCATTCAGGATAGCCCGGATAACGTCTTGCGTCGTTACAATCCCCACCAGCTCATCGTTTTTGACCACCGGTAAGGCATGGAACCAGTTTTTACTAAAGATTTCCAGCGCCACGTTGATCCGGTCCTCCGGCTCCAGTTTGCCCAAACCTTTCGTCATAATGTCTTCGGCCTTGGTGTGCTCCATAAAGGCGGTATTTCCGGTTTCGTCCCGCCGGTGCATACCGCCGGTAAAGTGTTCGAAGTCCGTCTTGGAAATAATCCCAACGATCTTGCGGAACCGCACCACTGGCAGGTGGTGAAAGGCGTGGGATTCGAAGATTTTTTTTACTGCGAGGAGGTTGTCCTCCGGGTTTACCGTCACCAGGTCGGAAACCATGATAGTCGAAATCGGTGCGTAGGCATTCATGTTTTTGCTTTTTAAATGTTTAGGAGCGTTTTTGCGAATAGCGCGTGCAAATGATGTTCAATGCAAAAGTCGCCGATCCGCACAGGCGCATCGGATGACCGGACGCAGGCGAGAAAATGATTTGTGTCAGTTCGCCAGAAGTCGTTGAGTTTCGTACATTTGGCCTTGGGAAACAAAACCGTCATGAAGAAAATACTCATTATTGAGGACAATACCGAGGTCCGCGAAAATCTTTCCGAAATTTTATCCCTGAGCGGTTATCATACTGTCACCGCAGAAAATGGCAAGGCTGGCGTGGAAAAGGCCCTGTCAGATCATCCGGATTTAGTGCTTTGCGACGTCATGATGCCCGAGCTGGATGGATTTGGTGTGTTGCATATCCTGAGCAAACAAGCCGCCACGGCCGATATCCCGTTTATTTTTTTAACGGCCAAGGCGGAAAAAGACGATTTCAGAAAAGGTATGTCGCTTGGAGCGGATGACTACATCGTAAAACCATTCGATGACACCATTCTACTGCAAACCATTGAAACCCGGCTCCGGAAAAACGATCGCTTGCGCCAGGCCTCCAACAAACAAAACGGCGGTGGCCTCGAACATTTTATCAATGAGGCCAAGGCCCTGGAGGCGATACAGCGTTTGTCGGAGAACCGCGAAATCCGCCATTACCGCAAAAAAGACCCCATTTTTCAGGAAGGCGAAGTACCCCGGTGGCTGTTTTATGTGGAAAAGGGCAATATCAAAATATACAAGACCAACGACGATGGCCGCGAGCTGATCCTGCGCATTGCCGGCCCGGGGGAGTTCCTGGGCTACTTGGCCCTGTTGCGGGATGACCGCTATCCGGAGAGCGCCGCTTCCCTGGAAGATACCACGATCCGGCTGATTCCCAAAGACGATTTTTTCACCCTGGTGTACGGCCATCGCGATGTGAACGCCCGGTTTATCAAGTTGCTTGCCGGCCATGTGGCGGAGCAGGAACAACAATTAATTGACCTGGCCTATAATTCTGTCCGCAAGCGTGTGGCAACCGCTATCATTCACCTCTTCGACCAGGGCTTCCGCGAGATCAACCTGCTCCGGGAAGACCTCGCCGCTTTAGCCGGCACCGCCAAGGAAACCGTGATCCGCACGCTTACAGACTTCAAAAACGAGGGGTTGATCGATATTCGCGAAGGGTTTATTTCGGTCATCAAAGCGGACCGCTTGCGCGATATGCCCAATTAGAATTTTCCTCGCTGCCGGATTGTTGGAAACAACAATGCGGGCAGACCGCTTTGGTCTGCCCGCATACTGTGTCGAAGAGTGGCCTCTCCGGTGCGCCTCTGTTTAGAAAGGCCTTGAGAATTGGTTTTTGGATTAAAAAAACGGATTAAAATTTCAGGTGAGTAAAGCAATATATTGAAAAAACTTGGAGCCAAAACCGTGCCAATTCACGATCGCGACTCCAAATAATTTTTAAAAACCGAAAGCGGGATAAAAGCAAGCGATAGCTTGCCAAAGCGAACTTCTGCCCGGTTCCGGGACAAGCGAACCAAAAGGCAGAGGGAAGTCTATCTGGAACCTCCCCCAATCGGTTTTGCATGTTTTATTATCGGAAAGCACAATAACGGCAATAAAGATATGGGATTTTGCCGGATAGTTATAACAAAACGCATAGTTTTTCCCGACTACCCAATTTCCGCCAAAGGTTTCTCCATTCGAAAGTGCGGAATCGTCACCTCCTCAAATCGTTCCCCGGCGATAGAATAGCCTAATTTCAAGTAAAAAGGTACTGCCGTTTCGCGGGCATGCAAGGTGATTTTTTTAAAACCAAGCCGGCGTGCCATGCCTTCTGAAGCCTGCACCAGGGCTTTGCCTATGCCTGTTCCCTGACATTGCTGCGCCACCGCGACCTGCCGCATCTTGACGGTTTCAGCGTTTAACGGCGTCAGATTCAGATAGCCCGCCAGGCTCGCCCGAATCCAGGTAGGCCGCCAAATGGTATTGGTCATATTCTGCTGCCAGCTGTTCAGCGGTGTATTCCAGGCCGAGGGGACGGCGCAACACCTCATACCGCAACCGCACGGCATCATCAAATTCGGGCGAGCCAAAAGCAATTTCAATTATTTGCATCTATATTTATGCCGTTTTTAACAAGCGCGGGAGCATCCCTTTATTTGAGCGCATTAACCTGCAGATTTTTTAACCACCGCCATACACCATGGAAGACCACAACCAGCCGCTGGACGAAGGCCTGAATAGCAATCAATCTTCAAGCCCGGGATTACAAATTACGGCTAGGATCCGCCAATTCTGGCGCGAATCTACGCAATGGGCGCTCTTTTTTGCCATTCTGGGGTTTTTGTACCTTGCCCTTCTAGTATTTACCTTGCTCCAGGGCGCTTCTTCAGGTGCGGCAGGGGTGGCCGGCGGTCTTTTTGTTATCCTCTTCGCCGGTGCATTTATCTTTTTTCCAACCTGGTTTATGTTTCAATTTTCACAAAAATTAAAACTAGGCTTGCGTGAGGAGAACAATACCGCCGCAGAAGCAGCTTTCCGCAACCTTCGCCGGTTATACCAGTTTGCCGGAGTTTTGTTGATTATACTGTTGTCCATATACGCTATTGCCTTTTTATTCTTACTGCTCATGATGGGCCGCAATATGTGACCAGACACCCCATTTATCCGCCTTATAAAGCAAGAACAACCATGGAAAATTTGGACCAGGATATTTCATTTGACGCTTCCAATCAACTGGCTCCGACGCGCGAAATGCGCCAAAATTGGTATGAAACCGCCAGCTGGGCAAAATTTATTTCTATCGTTGGCTTTATCATGGCCGGTATTGCGCTATTGCTGGTCAGTAGCTTAACGACAATATTTGCCATGTTAGCCCAAATGGGTGTAGATACGCCCGGGCTGAACCTCCTCAACTCGCTGGGCACCGGAATGACGATTTATATGCTGGTACTTGTAGCCGTGCAAGTGGCGCTCAACTTGTTCCAATACCGTTTTGCTACCAGGCTTAAAACCGCCGTTCAACGCACCGACCAGGTTGCTTTTGAAGAGGCTTGGCTCAATTTTCGCAATCTTTTCCGCTGGAGCGGGGTTTTTCTGATCGTGCTCGTGGTCTTTTATCTCGTTTTCTCCCTATATTTATTGGCAGTGCTGTTGCCAACAGAAGGCGGGTAGCCGTCCCGCCGGCTACCCGCTTCTACCGGCCCGGTACCAAAAACAGAAGATTACAGCCAAGGGGAAAGTCGCAAAAACTGCACTGGCATACCGTTCAATCCAGGCATCAGAAAACCAGGCAAATACGCCCAGGAGCGCGCTGAGCAATCCGGCGGCGGCCAGTACCCGCCCCAACCAGCGAAGCGACCATACGTAGGGGCCGATGGCTGCGAAAAATACAGCCAGCCCCAGCCATTTGGCCCAGGCCCAGAAATGTAGCCGCTGAAAATCAATTGATTCCAATTGCAGGGGCGTTTTTTCCATGCCATCAACCAGCAGGCGGATTGCTCCGTTTTCGAACAAATCGCTTAGGCCAATCGCCAGTGCAAGCAATACCAGCAGGGCATACCGCCACTTTCGCGTTTGGCGCCAGATCGTCATGGCAAAGGCAAGCAGGAAAAGGGTGTAGCCGGCGATGAAAAAATTGTCGGTATTCTGGGCTTTCCGGATCCTGCGGATATTGCCGGCCCGGCCGTATTTGTCGGTTCCGAACAGCGCGCTCAGGCTTTCTGCCGACCGGACGAACTCCAGGGCCAAAACCGGCCGCCTAAACGGCTCCGGGCAGTTGAACGAATGGTTCCGGGGAATCTGCATCGAGGTGAGTACCGCTAGCATCATCGCAATGATTCCCAGCAATCCGGCAAGTAAGAACGGGCGTTTCATAAGGCTAAACTAGGTCAAAAAACCGAATGCCCTGGTTTTCTAACCTAAAATATGCTTCACCCGTGGCCGGTGTGGCGTCAGGTCGCCCAGGCGCGCTTTCTTAGACTCTTCATATTCCGTAAAATTGCCCTCAAAAAATACCACTTCTGCATCGTCTTCAAACGACAAAATATGGGTGGCCAGGCGGTCGATAAACCAGCGGTCGTGGCTAATAACCAGTACGCAACCGGCAAAATCATCAAGAGCATCTTCCAGGGCGCGCAGGGTGTTGACATCGATATCATTCGTGGGCTCGTCAAGGAGCAAAACATTGCCGCCATCCTTGAGCGTCATGGCCAGGTGTACCCGGTTGCGCTCGCCGCCCGAGCAGACACCCAGTTTCTTCTGCTGGTCGGCGCCGGTAAAATTGAAGCGGGAAATATAGGCGCGGGCGTTTACTGAAGTATTGCCGACGGTGAGCAGATCGTTGCCTTCGGAGATAATCTCGAAGATCGACTTCCCGGGCGTCAGCGCTTCGTGACTTTGATCCACGTAACTGATCTTTACCGTATCGCCGATGATGATCTCGCCGCCGTCGGGTTTTTCTTTACCGACCAATAGCTTAAAAAGCGTGGATTTGCCTACGCCGTTGGGGCCGATGATCCCCACAATGGCGTTTTTGGGAATATCAAAGTTCAGGTTTTCAAAAAGGACCCGGTCTCCAAATCCTTTCGTGAGGTTGCGCACCTGAATGACCTTGTCGCCCAGGCGTGGGCCGTTAGGTATCCAGAGTTCCAGGCGGGCTTCTTTTTCGCGCACCTCTTCGCCAGCCATTTTTTCATAGGCATTCAAACGGGCTTTGCCCTTGCTCTGCCGGGCTTTAGGCGCCATGTGCACCCATTCCAGCTCGCGTTCGAGCGTTTTGCGCCGTTTTTCCTCGGTGCGCTCTTCCTGCTCCAGGCGTTTGGCCTTTTGTTCGAGCCAGGACGAGTAGTTGCCCTTCCAGGGAATGCCTTCTCCGCGGTCGAGCTCCAGAATCCAGCCGGCCACATTATCCAGAAAGTACCGGTCGTGGGTGACGGCGATGACCGTGCCGGGGAAATTCTGCAGGTATTGTTCCAGCCAGGCCACCGATTCGGCATCGAGGTGGTTGGTTGGCTCGTCGAGCAGCAGGATATCGGGCTGGCTGAGCAGCAGGCGGGCCAGGGCCACACGCCGCCGCTCGCCTCCGGAGCACACCTTGATGGGCGTTTCATCCGGCGGGCAGCGCAAGGCGTCGGTGAACAGGCCGATACGGTGGTCGAGTTCCCAGCCGCCGAGATGTTCGATTTGTTCCAGCACTTCGCCCTGGCGATCAATGAGCTTCATCATTGCATCGTCATCGGTCACTTCCCCGAGTTTCACACCGATCATTTCGTTTTCCTGCAGCAAATCAACGATATGCTGCACGGCTTCTTCCACGATCTGGCGGACGGTTTTGGAATCGTCCAGTACCGGCTCCTGGGCCAGGAAGCCCGTTTTGTATTGTTTTTCAAATTCAATTTTGCCCTCGTAATTCTGATCCAATCCGGCGATAAGCCGGAGTAACGTCGATTTGCCGGAGCCGTTCAGGCCAAGTACGCCGATCTTCGCGCCGTAAAAAAAAGACAGCCAGATGTTTTTCAGGACTTGTTTGCTCGGCGGATACGTTTTGGACACGCCGGACATGGAAAAAATGATCTTTTCGGACATAAAAAGTTTGGAAAGTGTTGAAGGCCGCAAAGGTCGGAATAGTAGGAGTGAAAACAAAGGATTCTCCAAACCGTCCGGTTATTTTTCAACCGAATGGCGCACAAAACAGCAACAAAGTGTGCTCCCGATTGTTTTCTCGCCCACAATACCAGTTATTTCGGTTTAAGGTCGAAACGATTCCGGTGTTCTGCCTACATTTCGATTTTCGATTCCCCGCAGTCAATTCGCCCATATGCACAAAACACTGGTTCCCTACCCTTCTGTAACCCAATTATCGAAAACGGATATTGCGTATGCCACGCAGGATCCCGCACTGGCGCCTTTTTACCACCTGGCGCCTTTGCCCGGCAGTTTTTCGACAGCCATTGCATCCCGCGCCAACGTGCCGGTCGACCGGGACTTGTTGACCCGGGTGTTGAAAAATCAATACGAAGGCCTCCCAAACACCGCTGGGGTCCACGAACAGTTGATAGCCCTCGGACGGCCAGATACGTTTACCGTAACCACCGCGCACCAGCCCAGCCTCCTGCTCGGGCCCCTGTACTTCATATACAAGGCCATTACGACAATCAACCTGGCGGCGACGGTGCAAAAAAGCACCGGCAAGCAGATCGTTCCGGTATTTGTGCTGGGAAGTGAAGACCATGATCTGGAAGAACTGAACCACATCCGGATTTTTAACAAAACCCTCCGCTGGGAGCCGGGGTTGACCGGGCCGGTGGGTCTGATGCCCAGTACCACACTGGCGCCGGTGTTGGAGGAGTTGAGGCCAATACTTGGCGAAAGTGCGCAGGCACAGGCGCTTTGGAGCATGCTCCAGGAGAGTTATTCCCGTTTCGATACCTTTGCAGAGGCCACCCAAGCTTTGTTGCACGCCTGCTTTGGGCGGTTTGGCCTGTTGGTTTTAAACATGAACCATCCGGATTTGAAGCGCCGGTTTATACCGGTCATGCGCGACGACTTGACGGCGCATACCGCCAACAAATTGGTAAATGAAACAATCGGCCAACTCCATACTCTTGGTTTTAAAGGACAGGCAGCGCCCAGGACGATCAACCTGTTTTATTTGTTGCCGGGCCAACGGGAACGAATCGTCGAGGCAGATGGCCAATACCGGGTGTTAAATACCGGCCTGACGTTTACGAAAACGGCTATATTAGAAGAATTGGACCTCCATCCGGAGCGGTTCAGCCCCAACGTGGTGCTCCGGCCTTTATACCAGGAATTAATCCTTCCCAACTTGGCCTATGTCGGTGGTGGAGGCGAACTGGCCTATTGGCTGGAGCGGCGTTCGTTGTTCGGGCATTTTAATATTCCATACCCCATATTGATCCGGCGCAATTCGGTCTTGTGGTTCGATAAGGACTCCATCAAGCGTTCGTTGAAATTTGAATTCCCACGACACCGCTATTTTGAAGATACCGAAGCGTTGATCCGGGCATATATTGACAGCCACGCCGACGCGGAAATAAACCTGCAGGCGGAGATTGATGCTCTTCGCAAAATTTATGACCACCTGGCGCAAAAGGCGCATTCCATCGATCCGACCCTGGAAAACGCCGTGCGGGCAGACGAGGTAAAAACGGTCGGCCACCTGCAACAATGGGAAAGCCGCCTGGTACGGGCAGAAAAACAAAAACACGAGGTGGTGCTCAATCAGTTGCGCAGCCTGAAGGAAAAACTTTTCCCGGGGGGCGGGCTGCAAGAACGGACGGACAATTTTATCCCCTATTATTTGAAATACGGCGAAGACTTTTTCGATGCCTTAAAAGCCACCCTCGACCCCTTCGATACTGGCTTCCTGGTACTGGAAGATATCGGAGAATAATTGTTGGAAATGCTGGCTGGCGCGACCTTCCGGAAAGGGTTAAAATTTAAAATCAACTGAATTGCGGATCAGCAGCAGTCGCGCGCGGTCCGGATGCCCGAGTGCACGCCGGGCGCCCCGCCAGCGCTCCCAATTTTCGCGGTAGAACATGGAAAACCATCCCAACGCGGGCAGCATGAGCGAAAGCCCGATCCACCAGGGATTCCAGATCAGGAGGCAAATCAAAAACCAGAGCGCGTAATACGCCATTCCACCGAGGTGACCGACCCCGAGGCGGACGCTTGAATAGAATTCGCGTTTTTTTACGGTTTTATCCGCCACGGACCTGGAGAGCCATATAACCGGAAAACTGGTGACGAACCCCAGTAAAAATGCCGGAAAGCCCAGAAAAAAATAGAAAAGCCGCCACCAGGCGCCCCATTCCGGAGCCATCAAAGCGGCATCCTCAAGACCGGCTTGCCTTAGGGCGTCAAAGTAGGCGGCAGCTTGTGCCGAAAGTTGTGCTTTTTTGTCCGGTTCCATGCCATTGAGCCGGTCGCAAACCTCCTTTTCCCCGGAAAACCGCTTGTTGCTAAAAACGACAATTGGAACCAGTGGCACGGGGTGCATACTCCGGTGCAGGGTAAGCAGTTGTTCCAGTAAATTAGCGTCTTCCGGATGTTTCAGGTGAAAACAAATACGCCGCAGTTCCGTTTCGATCGCTTGCGACAGTGAAGCCATGCCTTCAGCCGGGTCTTTTTGATAAACATCCCAGAAATCGCGGATATACAAGGGCTTGCCAATATTGACCATCACTTCGTCGCGCGGGCGGTCTCCATAAACGTAATTACATCCGGCCGGTATAACCTGCAGGTCGCGCATCCGGTGTTTTTCATAAGCGCCGAAAGCAACCCGGAGTATCCCTTTTTGAATTGGCCGAACGCGTTTTTCCAAATGATGCTCACCCTCAACGTATATAGTAACTACCTGATTGTCAAGTAATTTTTGTTCGCAATATTCAAAAACCTGATCGTTGCGGTCGCGCCCGGTATATCCGTCGCGCACCCGGTATACCGGAAACATGTTAATGCCTTCAAGTAATTTCCGGTAAAGTGGCCGCTGAAATACGTCGCCCCGGGTCATATTGTATAGTGGCGCGTCGATAAATGTACAAAGCAGGCAGGGATCAACAAAAGCCGTGGGGTGGTTGGCGGCCAGCAAAACCGGCTTATCAACGGGAACGGCCTTCCGGTTGTGCACATAAATTTTTCGCATAAAGCCGCGCAACATCAGGTGCCCGGACGCAACCATAAAAGGGTAAATTTTTCCCGTGCTTTTGTGGCGTAAACTGAATTTCATGGGGCAAAAATAACAGCTTTGCGTCTTTTTAGAGTGAATGGTCAGACCTGCCGGATTTTGAAAGATATTCGCACCGCTATTCCATGTTAAAAATGACGCCAAGCAATAACCGGCCCAAATATCTGCTCGTCGTCGGAGGCGCCACCGCCACTGGTAAAACGGCAATGGCTATCCGTCTGGCGAAGGTATTCAATACGGAAATCCTCTCTGCAGACAGCCGGCAATTTTACCGCGAAATGACCATCGGCACGGCTAAGCCGGCTCCGGAAGACCTGGCGGCTGCGCCGCACCATTTCATTAATTTTCTATCGGTCACCGAACCATATAGCGTCGGCGATTTTGAACGCGATGCCCTGCAGATACTGGAACAAATCTTCAAAGAAAAAGACATCGCCATTCTGGTTGGTGGGTCAGGCTTGTTTTTGCGGGCGGTATATGCCGGCCTGGATGAATTTCCGCTGATTTCGCCGGAGACAAAAGCCTGGGTGGCCAATGGCGCCGCCAAAGGCGGGTTATCCTGGTTGCAGCAGCGTGTGGCCGAACTGGACCCGGTCTATTTTGAACGCGTGGACCGGCAAAATCCGGCGCGTTTGCGGCGTGCCCTGGAGGTTTGCCGCGAAAGCGGCCGGCCGTTCTCCGGCTTCTTGGATAAACGCCAGCCGGCCCGCCCGTTTCAGCCGGTATTTTTGTTGCTGGAACGGCCCCGTCAGGAGCTGTACGCCCAAATCGACGCCCGTGTAGACAAAATGCTGGCCGATGGCCTGGAAGAGGAAGCGCGGGCATTGTTGCCATTCCGGCATTACCCCGCGCTTCGCACCGTTGGTTATGAAGAATGGTTCGATTGTTTTGACGGGCTCATCTGCCGGGAAACTGCCGTTGAAAAAATCAAACAGCATAGCCGCAATTATGCCAAGCGGCAGGCAACCTGGTTTAACAAACATGGCGTCTGGAAGCGTTTTCACCCTGATGACGTGGCCGGTATACTCGCCTATTGTATGGAAAAAACAAACGAACCCGGCTAAAATGGGGAGATTACTCCGTATTCACTAACCGGGAAGCTACCGCCGGTTTGCCCACAGGCCGCGGTCAAGAATAGCGCCAAAGCGGTTCAAAGGGCGGTTTACAGACCATACCAGGCCGGCTATCGCCAACCCGATGACGGTACCCCCTAATACATCGATTAAAAAATGTTGGACCAGGAAAATACGGGACAACGCAACCAGGATGCCCGACCAGGCGCAGGCCAGGCCTAACCAGGGTATCCTGCGGCCGGTTATCAGCGCCACCAGTCCAAACATACCAAAGGCGGCCATAGTATGCCCGGATGGAAAACTGGTTTGACCTCCATTTAATTCAACCCCGGGCACCGTCACGACGGCTTCCCGGATACCCGATTTTTCAAAATAGGTTATCGGGCGATCCGTACCAATTTTGTCTTTCAACAGGTAGGACGCCGGCGAAATGAGCAGTCCGGCCAGGGCAATCAGCAGCGCATAACGAATACGCCACAACAATGCCAGCAAGCCCACGACTACAAAAACCGGCGCTTCGCCCAGCCGGGTACACCAGCGAAAAAAAGTGTTCAGAGGCTCTGCACGCCAGGAATTCAGGTACAGGATTTCTTGGCCGTAGGGCAGAAATAAAAGCAAAAACAGCCCCGCATTTAAAAAAAGTAAAACCGGAATAAAAAACCAGGGGCTTGCCAGGAAATCCTTGCTCATGTCGGTTGCTCCGTTTTTTGCTTATACCGCCGCAGTTTCAACAACAACCGATCCAAACGGTCCGTGCCAAACATTTGAGCGTCGTTCATGGCCCGGCGGGTGAGAAACGCCCCGACCGGCATCAATACCACGCTCGGAGCCATGGCGGCCCAAAACGGCGTAAGCACATAGGCTTCAGCCAATTTCCGGCACATAATCGTCAGCATGATAAAGGTAACGAAAAATATAATAGACACCAGGATAGGGTACCCAAAACCACCCTTTCGGATGATAGCCCCCATCGGCGCCCCGATAAATAGGAACACAAAACAAACCAGGGCAAAACTGTACTTGGTGTACAATTCATAACCCGTTTTGACCGCTTCCTTCCGGCGGTTATTAATTTGGTTTTCGCGGCGTTCCACGATGACTTCGCCCGTCCGGGAAAGCCGCCAGGCATCTTCGCGCAATTTGCCCCGGATGGCGGGGGCAAACGTTTCTTCCAGCGCCCTGTAGGCCCGAAGTGGTTTGTCGATCTCCTGGCGTGGCAACGCCGGGCGGGAGCGACCCGCCGGCGTGGGCGTCGAATTGATCCGGATTAACCGGTTGGAGCCAACGGAATCTTGCGCGCCAGACCCGCCGGGAGTATCTACTGCCGGCGGCGGCTCCGGTTTGCGGGGCTGCCGGTTGATATTTGCCAGCAATTCGGTAGCAATACTCTGCCGATTCAACGCTACCTCCTGGTTCAGCGAATCCATATTGCTGCGCAACTGCGCCATGCTGAGCATCGAGCGTTGGCCCTTGAACCGGTCTTCATCTGTCCGGTTCATTTCAAACTCTCCCAAATCCCATACTTTTGTCCATGAGCGGAAGTTCGTACGTACGAAGGGATACCGCTGCCCAGCGCTTTTACCCTGCGGTGTGGGTTCCTGGTATTGCGCGCCACTAAACAGGTTCATGACAAAAAAGCGCTTGTCTTTGGTCGTAAACATCCTGCCGCTATCGGCCAGAATTTGGTTGAATTTTAATCGCCCTGCATTGGTCTGGTCTTCAATCAAGACATCCCGGATCGTCTCCCCATCGCGGGCTTTATCGCCAATGCGGATGACAAATAGCCGAAAATCTTCGTTAAACACGCCCTTTTCCAAGGTCAATGCCGGCTTCTGTTTCCGGATATCGTACAACCGGGATTTGAATTTCAGGTTGGCAATGGGGATTAAAAAATCCGAACAGACGTAAGAAAAGATGGCTATGCCGCCGGCGATCAGGATAAGCGCACGCATAATGCGGAGCAAGGATACGCCGGCTGATTTCATACTCGACAATTCATAGCGCTCAGCCAAATTGCCCAATACCATAACGGAGGCAATTAATACGGCAATAGGCAAAGCCATGGGGAAGGTGGAAATAGACAAATAGCCAATCAACTCCAGCATGATGAAAATACTTACCCCTTTACCGGCAATTTCATCGATGTACAGCCACAAAAACTGCATGACCAGCACAAAAAGGGCAATGCCGAACGAGACCACGAAGGGGCCGCCGAAACTGGCGAGTAAAAGCTTGTCAATTTTTTTCATGCCGAAAACGCCCGGTGGAATGGGCTGATTACCCTCAACAGCAGTAGATTTTCTTGGTTTTAGCAATCGAACACTGCATTAAACGCTTTCAATGCCGAAATCGTTGCGACCGGGTCCTTCGCTCCGAACACGCTGCTGCCCGCTACCAGCACATCGGCGCCAGCCTGCAACAAGGTTTCGGCGTTTTGGAGGCCCACGCCGCCGTCTATTTCAATCAGGGTTTTGGCGTTGGCGGTATCTGCCATTTCGCGCAGTTTGCGAATTTTCAGCAAGGTTTGATGAATAAATTTCTGCCCGCCAAATCCCGGGTTAACCGACATTAGGCACACCAGGTCGATGTCTTCGATAATATCTTCCAGCAGGTGTGCCGGCGTATGCGGATTAAGGGCCACGCCAGCCATGGCGCCGGATTCCTTGATCTGGCGCAGGGTGCGGTGCAGGTGCGGGCAAGCCTCATAATGGACCGTAAGCACGTCGGCGCCGGCCTTCCGGAACGATTCAATGTATTTTTCAGGCTCCACAATCATCAAATGCACATCCAGTGGTTTGCGCGCCAAGCGGTGCATGGCCTCGATGACCACCATACCGAAAGTAATGTTGGGCACAAACCGGCCATCCATTACATCCAGGTGAAACCAATCGGCTTCGCTCTGGTTAACCATTTCCATTTCTTCAGCAAGCCGGGTAAAATCGGCTGCCAACAGGGAAGGAGCGATCAAATGTTTTCTCACGACTAGTATAATTTTAAATGCAGCGCGACAATTTCCTGCGCTTTGGTGAACCGTTCAACGGACAATTACGATCTGATCTTCGCGAAGCAGGTTCTGCCGTTTCATTTTGAGAAACAATTGAACGGTGGCCAGTACGTCTTTTTCACAGTATGCCGCAATGCGATCCAGGTCGCGTTCCTGCCAGTATACACCGGCTACATCGCTTCCGTCCATATCGTCTTTTGGCGAGGGGAACCCGAATACCGCAGCGAGCAGGCGCAGGGAAGTGTAGTTTTTGATGTCGCCGAATTTCCACAATTCCATGGTATCCAGCAGGTGTTTGGTCTCCCAGGGTTTGCGGCCTGCAATATCCAGCATACGTGGAAAGGGCAACTGATTGACCAACATCCGGCGGCAGATGTACGGGATATCAAACTCTTTGATATTGTGCCCGCACAAGGCAAATTTGTCGGGGTGGTTGAAGTGTTTCTCGAGTAATTCGAGAAAATCTTCCAGCAAATTGGCTTCCAGGTGGTTGGTAAAGGACTTGAGGCGCAGCAGCGGCTCGGCCGAACCGGCCTGCCGGGTCAGGAATCCAACGGAGATACAGACGATCTTGCCGAACTCGGCATATATGCCGGCCCGGGTATTGAAGGTCTCTGCCAGTTCATCAAATTCGAGCTCCTCTTCCGGTTTGCGCAGGAAAGCGCGGGCCTTTATTGCCCACAATTCCTGCATTTCTTCATTGAGCTCTTCGAATTCAGGCACGCCGGGTACCGTTTCGATATCCAGGAACAGGATGTTGTACAGGTCGAAAGTATCAAAAGGCGACATAACGGTTGTGCGTTTCGGTTTCCGGTTCTTCCGCAAAGGTAAAATATCCTGTCCGCTTTCTGCCGAACAAACAATATTCAGGCAGTAGAAACCCGCTAAATATCTTCTCGGGGAATTCCCTGAAAAGGCGCTTGGGATTTCCAACCAATTTCGAATTTTGGGGGTTTATTTCTGCACGGGAAGCAATAAAGCCTTGACAGGGGTGGTTTATTGGGCGACTTTTGCAGCAGAAAATGTCAGGAATTTAAAAATTTCACCTGTTAAAATTGCGATTGAAAGGCCGCCTATGAGCTAATCTCTCGACATCTTATCACTAACGTTAAACCTTTCATTCACTTATTTAAGTATGAGCACTCCCACTAATTTCAATCCGACACCCAATTTTGAAAACGCGCCGAACGACAATTCGAAGCGACTGCTCACCATGGCTGGTATCGCTATTGCCGTACTGTTGGGCCTGAGCATCTTTCTGATGATCAGCAAATACAAATCCGGTCAGCAGCTGGAAGCGACGTCGCTCGAATTGAACGAACAAAAACAAGCCTTTGCCGAACTTGATACCAAATACAACGATGCGGTCGCCCAATTGGAACAACAAAAAGGCCTGAACGCACAGCTCGATGAGAAGATCAACCAGCAGCTCCAGCAGTTGGAGCAAAACAAATCGCAGATTGAAACCCTTATTCGTGAAAAACGCGACTACCGTACGGCCATGACGCGCCTGGAAAGCCAGAAAAAACAATACCTGGCTGAAATTGACAAATTGAAAGAAGAGATCGGCATCCTGACCGTTAAAAACACAGAACTGTCGACTGAAAACCAAACGCTTTCGAGCTCCCTGACGGAAACCCAATCGCGCCTTTCGGAAGAAAGCACGGCCAAAGCTGCCCTGATCTCCGAAAAGACCCAATTGGAAACCGAACGCACGGCCCTGAGCAAAAAGGTTGACATCGCTTCGGCTATCCGGGTAAGAGGTATTACGGTAAAAGCCGTGGATGTGCGCGGCAGCGGCAAAGAGAAGAGCAAATCCCGCGCCAGCAAAGTCGACAAACTGAATATCTGCTTTGTGACCGAACCCAACGAAGTGGTACCGGCCGGCGAAGAAACGTTCTACATCACGGTGATCGACCCGACCGGCGCCACGCTGGCGATCGAAAGCCTTGGCTCCGGTATCGCCCAGGACAAGCGCGCCGAACAGGAATTCCGCTACACGACGGTCGCTACCTGTAACTATGAAAATGGCGAAACCAATGTGTGCGGCGCCTGGCAGCCCGGACAAAATTTCGTCAAAGGCAAGTACGAGGTAAAAATCTTTAATAAAGGGTACCTGGTGGGTACCGGCTCCTTCAACCTCAAGTAAAACAACAAATTGAGGATCAGACAATACTGGGGGCGGCCGCGCGTTTCGCGGCCGCCCCCTTTTTATTTTAGCACGATATTTCTGCTCCCTTCCAATACGCCCTCCGCACGCGCGACAAGTGTTACTACCCCTGTTTTTCCGGGTTGTTTGCGCGCCGCTTCCCGGTCGCGGGCCGGCAGCAACAGATCATCGGCAAATAAAAAATCCGGAAGGTAATACGGTTCTTTGCCAGAGCCGGGTTCCCAAACCACGATATGGATATGCTCCGGCGCGCCTCCACCCGGATATGCTGCAGGGCGGATGGTTTGCAGTTCGTAGCGCCCCTCCTTGTCGGTACGGCACCAGCCGTGCAAACGGCCGTGCCAGCGGAAAATGCCGCGCTCCTTGCCCGACCTGCTATACCGGCCGGTATTATCGGTGTGGTAAGCATAAATCAACACATCCGGGTAGGGCGTGCGGCCATCCGGTTTATAAAATTGCCCCCGGATCGCTATTCGACGCCCCGGCTCGTCATCCGGCGCAATTTTTACAACACTGCCGATGTTTTCCGGCATACCGATAAAACAGCAACGCGGGTTGGCATCATTGTCGTCGCAGGTATCGCTTGGCGCTGTTGGCACGATCCGGCCGGCAGCCGTTGCGGGAATCTGCTCCCAATTATCCGCGCGCTCCAGCAACCAGTCGGTCAGCAACTTTTTCTGCTCCGCAGTTAAACGCGCTTCCGGGTGCAGCCAGCGGTAACTACCCAGGGGCATGGCCTCTTTTGAAATCAACTTGGCGCAATGCCGTAAAATATCTGCCTGATCTTCTGCCGACCAGCGGCCGAACTCGGACAAATTCAACTCTCCGCGACCGGTTTTAATATGCCCTTCGATCCACCACCCCACCGGCTGAATGCCCGAATACCACGGATAACGGGTATTGTTGGAGTGGCAATCATAACAAGCATGTTTGAACAGGCGCATGACCGGGCCGGGCGGATTTGCGACATGATGAAATTCTTCGGAAGCATTTGAAACGGGCAACTTCCGGTTTACCGGAAAGGCCTGCAATGCAAGCAAGATGGCAAAAGGCGCCAGCAACCACCATTTTTTATGCATGGTTTTTGTTTTTATAGATGAAAAAATTGTTGCGGAAACTTTGGCTGAGGAGACACGTCTCCGTTGGTCAATTCAAATATCCCGTCCGCAATGTTTCCCGGCGCGGGATTTCGGCCAAACAGCCTGTGCATACCGCTGATTCCCGTGTCATGGCGTCTAAAACCACTAATCGCCGGAAACCGGGAGTTCATCGCCGGAAATTGGATTTCGGCCATGCCGGCACACAAACCACCGGCAATCCACTACCTTTGGATACCAATGAAGCGCTTGTTTTTACATATTATCCTGTGGGCTGCTTATGCTGCGGTGGAGTACGTAGCCAACCTGCCGCATTATGCCGACCGCAATGAACTACTTCGGCAAACGCTGTTTTTTATCCCGGTGATTGCAGTGCCGTTTTACCTGGTAGCCTATGTGCTGGTGCCGCAGCTGTTGTGGAAAAGGCGGAAAGTCCTGTTTTGGATATCCTGCGCCATTGTTTTTGTTCTAGTCCTGATTATCCGCATACAATGGACGAACTGGTACTGGTTTTGGATATACGGCCACGAGTTCAGCGTCCCCTTGTCCAAAATTTCTAAAAACCTTTTTCGCGACTATGCCGTCATAAGCTTTGCCGTTTCCCTGAAAATCATCCGCGACTGGGACCGAAAAGACCGGCTCACCAATCAGCTTCATCTGGAAAAACGGGATGCGGAATTGCAGTTTCTCCGCGCCCAGATTCATCCGCATTTTTTGTTCAACACGCTGAATAATTTGTACGGCCTGGCCCTCAGGCAATCGCCGCACACGCCGGACAGCATTTTGAGACTGAGCGGGTTGCTGGATTTTATTCTGTACGAATGCAATGCGGAGCGCATTCCGCTGCAAAAGGAAATCACCCTGATCGGCGACTATGCCAACCTGGAGCGGTTGCGTTTCGGCGACCGCCTGCAGTTGGTTTTCGAACACGACCATCCCCCGGAATCCGTGCGGATCGCCCCCCTGCTGCTTTTGCCTTTTGTCGAAAACGCCTTCAAGCATGGCGCCGGCGCCACCAATGAGGCGGTTTTTATCCATATCCACCTGCGCGTGGAAGATCAAACGCTCCATTTTCAGATTGAAAACAACAAGCCGCAAAACGGCGGCCCCGCCTCCAACGGCTCCAGGGGAATCGGGTTGCGGAATGTGGAAAAACGCCTCAGACTTTTGTATCCCGGCCGGCATGCATTGAGCGTTACGGAGACGTCCGACCGTTTTACCATTGAATTAAAACTGGCTCTATGAGTAATTACGACTGCTATATCGTTGACGACGAGCCTATTGCCATTGATATTCTTTGCGCTTACGTCGAACGGCTGGAAGGCTTCCGGATAGTTGGCACGTTCACCAACCCCATCAAGGCATTTGAGGCAATACACCGGAATCCGGCGCATCTGGTATTTTTAGACATTCAGATGCCGGAACTGACCGGCCTGGATTTGCTTCGATCGCTCCGCCGACGGCCGCAGGTAATCCTGACCACGGCATACCGGGAATTTGCACTGGAGGGTTTCGATTTCGATGTGACGGATTATTTGCTGAAGCCTATCGCCTTCGAACGCTTTTTGCAGGCCATCGACAAATTCCATTTGCGCGCAGCGCTCCCCGGACCGGATCATACGCTTATAGCGGCCGGATCTACCGACGACCCACCCTATTTTTTTGTGCGGGCCGATCGAAAGAGCGTTAAAGTGTACTTGCAGGATATTTTATATCTGGAAAGTCTGAAAGATTATGTCCGGATCGTTACTACGCAAGGAAAAATCCTGACCAAGGAAACCATCTCCCACTTCGAACAATTTTTACCGTCCGATGCCTTCATCCGGGCGCACCGGTCTTTTATCGTTTCCAAAGACAAAATATCGGCGATCTCCGTGGATGGATTGGAGATCGGGCAGCAAACCATCCCGGTTGGCCGCATGTATAAAATGGCCGTTGAAAAAACCGTGCTGGGTTGATCTCACCCGTAAATTTCTTTCCGGCAAGCCTTCAGGGTGTTCATCAGGAGCGCCGTCACCGTCATCAGCCCTACCCCTCCCGGCACAGGCGTGATATGGCTGCACTTGGGCGCCACGGCATCAAAATCAACATCGCCGACCAGGCGGGAACCCGACTTGCGCGTCGCATCGGCAATCCGGTTGATTCCCACATCGATCACTACCGCGCCATCGCGCACCCAATCGGCTTTGACGAATTGCGGAATTCCGATGGCCGCAACAACGATATCGGCCCGGCGGACTTCTGCTGCCAGGTCGCGCGTGCGGGAGTGCGTCAGCGTGACCGTACAATCGCCGGGATAGCCCTTTCTGGAAAGCAACAACGCCATCGGCGTACCGACAATGTTGCTGCGGCCGAGCACCACGCAGTGTTTACCGGAGGTTTCAATATTGTGCCGGCGCAACATTTCCATTATGCCAAACGGTGTGGCCGGCAAAAAAGCAGGCATACCTTGCGCCATCCGGCCAAAATTGACCGGATGAAACCCATCGACATCTTTCCGGTGGTCGATTGCCAGGGTGATTTTTTCTTCACTGATATGTTTGGGCAGCGGCAATTGCACAATAAAGCCATCAATATCCGGGTCATTGTTCAGGCCGTATACAATATCCAGCAGTTCCGCTTCACCGATGTCTGCCGGGCGCCGGACCAGGGTGCTTTTAAATCCCACCTGTTCGCAGGACTTGATTTTGCTGCTGACATAAACCTGCGAGGCGGGGTTTTCGCCGACCAATACGGCAGCCAGATGTGGAATTTTACCGCCTTTAAGCCGGATCTGATCTACTTCCGCCGCCAGTTCCATCTTGATATTTTCGGAGAGCAATTTGCCGTCAAGGAGTTGCATATTTATGATTTGTATTCAATTTGAAAAGGTGCTTTGTCCGGTACAATTGGGTCATTTCAACTCCAGAATACCGAGCGATCCGGCGTTATTCCAGAAAGCGCTATCCGGGCCAGAGTGGTGGTTTGGCACGTTCCCAATCAGGCTCTCCCGTGCCGCGGAGTGGTCATTGTCGCCATATGCGAGGGCAAATCCCATTTTTTTGCCCGCTTTGAGCAGCTTAGGTATATTTTCCGCATCGTCCTTAAATTTTGCGCCATCAAAAATGCGCACAGCCATTTCCCAGGTACTCACCCCCTGCCGCGTGATCCGCCGCGTAAAACAGTGGTCATCATAAAAGCGGTAAACGCTATCGGGTGCAACGTCGGTGACCCGGCCGTCCAGAGCGATATGATAGGTAAAAGCGTTGTGGTTGTACGAATGATCCCCTCCGGAAGCATCTTCATCCAGGTGTATTTCCAGGCCGTCGTCGTCCCAGTACCGTTCCAATCCCTCCGGATGAATATCGAACAACGAATCGTCGGTAATTTCAGCCAGTACATACAGATTGTTTTCATCCCAGGCTAGCTTATAGCGGCCCGAAAAATCCGCTGGACCGGGAGCTGTGCCGGCCCACACCTGATGGACGGGGTACCAATCGCAGGCATCCCAAATATCATCGGCAGCGCTGCCATCCAGCACTGGCGTGCCAAACGAAGCGAAGAAAAGGGGACGGCCCTGCGCATCTACAAGCGGGGCGGAACCGGGCGCGGAGGGGGTATTCTGGCAGGAAACAGCGCTAAAAAAGGCGATTGCTAAGAGGCTTACGGTGTACCGAGGCATGGAAAGAAGGATGTTTGCGGCAAATGTTCGATTTTTTTGGGAGAAAAAAAGCATACAAAGAGTAAATGCTCCGGGATTGTAAAAAATTTTAAGCAAGCGGGATTGCCGGAACAGGCCTTACGGGGCATCCGGCACATTTTTAGTTGGGCGGAAATGAAATGAAATATGGTACCTTTGCGGCAATTTTAAAGCCAACTTCAATTTTCCGTTCGCTGGCTAAACTGTTTAATCGTGCAGGCGTTTTAACGGCTTAAAATCAAGTTCTGTCCATGGATCCATCCGGTTACATGCCCGTTATTATCCAGTCGCTCGTTGCCTTAGGGTTTGTTGCACTGGTATTGATCGTAGTGCCGTTTTTGGGGCCCCGGCGGAAGGGCGGAAAAAAAGATGAAAACTTCGAATGCGGCATCGAGTCGCAAGGAAATGCGCGGATTCCGGTTTCCATTAAATATTTCATGACAGCCATCCTGTTCGTGCTGTTCGATGTCGAGGTGATTTTCTTTTATCCGTACGCCGTCAACTTCCGGGAAATGGGCGTCCGGGGCTTCCTGGCGGTGCTGCTTTTTGTATCCATTTTTCTTTTGGGCTTTTATTACATCCTGCGAAAAGGCGCTCTGGATTGGGAAAAATAACCTTCTCCGTCCAACAATTGCCCGGGCATCCCACGCAGTATATTTATTCAGGAAAACTATGACCAAGATCGCAGATATACCGGAGGGGTTTGGCGGCGAAGGTTTTTTTGCTACGTCCTTGTCCAGCGCAGTGGGATTAGCCCGGGCGAATTCGATCTGGCCGCTGCCTTTTGCCACATCCTGTTGTGGCATCGAATTTATGGCGACCATGGGCACCAACTACGATCTTTCCCGCTTTGGGATGGAAAGACTGTCCTTTTCACCGCGCCAATCCGACTTGCTGATGGTGATGGGGACCATTGCAAAAAAAATGGGGCCAATTTTGAAACAGGTTTACACCCAAATGGCCGAGCCTAAATGGGTGATTGCGGTCGGCGCCTGCGCCAGTTCCGGCGGTATTTTTGATACCTACTCCGTTTTGCAGGGCATCGACAAGGTCATCCCCGTGGATGTGTACGTGCCGGGCTGCCCGCCCAGGCCGGAACAGATCATCGACGGCATTCTGAAAATTCAGGAACTGGTTAAAAACGAACCCTTGCGCCGGCGCTTTTCGCCGGAATATCAACACCTGCTGGAAAAATATCAAATCGCCTGAACCGGGCGCTACAAAACGCCAGGGCCAGTCCCACACAGCGACAATGACGAACGAACTCATACACGCCCGTATCGAACAACAAGCGCCCGGTTTTTTAACCGGAAGCGAAACGGCGCGCGACGGTATGCTGACCTTGGAAACAACGCGCGAGCACATTTATGATTTTTTGCAGTTTTTGCGGGACGACGAGGGCTTACACTTTCATTTTCTCACCACCCTGTGCGGCATTCATTACCCCGACCAAAACGGCCGCGAACTGGGTGTGATGTATCTGTTGCACAATTGGAGAAAAAACATCCGCTTACGGGTAAAGGTGTTCGTTCCGATCGAAGAGCCTCACTTGCCCAGCGTCACAACAATTTGGCCCGCCGCCAACTGGATGGAACGCGAAACGTTTGACTTTTTCGGTATCTGTTTTGATGGCCACCCCAAACTTACCCGCATTTTGAATGTGGAGGATATGGAGGTTTTCCCCCTCCGCAAAGAATACAAACTGGAAGACGGTACCCGAACAGACAAAGACGACCGGTATTTTGGCCGGGACGGACACGAAGGGCAGCGTTTTGACTGAGCATTTTCAACTTTTTTATGCCAATTCAATCCTACTTCTCCCAACTCGATAGCCTCGACGGCGAACTGGCCACACTCAACCTCGGCCCGACCCACCCGGCCACACACGGCATCTTTCAGAATGTACTGAAAATGAACGGGGAAAAAATCGTCAGTGCCGAACCGACGATCGGCTATATCCACCGGGCATTCGAGAAACTGGCAGAACGGCGCCCCTACAACCAGATCACGCCCATCACCGACCGTTTGAACTACTGCTCCTCCCCCATCAATAACATGGGGTGGCATATGACCGTGGAGAAACTGGCCGGCATTGAAGTGCCAAAACGGGCGCAGTACATGCGCGTGATCATCATGGAACTGGCTCGCCTGGCCGATCATCTGATCTGCAACTCCGTTATCGGCGTGGATACCGGCGCCCTCACGGGTTTTACCTATATGTTCCAGGAGCGCGAGCGGATTTACGACATGTACGAGGAGGTTTGCGGCACCCGCCTGACCACCAATGTAGGCCGTATCGGCGGTATGGAACGCGACTTCTCGCCGGCTTTTCACAAAAAACTGAAGGATTTTTTGCGCACTTTCCCGGCCAAGTTTGAAGAGTTCAACAACCTGCTCGAACGCAACCGTATCTTCATGGACCGCACCATCGGCGCCGGCCCCATCTCGGCCGAACGAGCCATGGCCTACGGCTTCACCGGCCCGAACCTGCGCGCCTGCGGCGTCGACTACGATGTGCGCGTCGCGCTACCTTATTCTTCCTACGAAGATTTCGATTTTATCATTCCCGTAGGCACGCAAGGCGATACGTACGACCGCTTCATGGTCCGGCAAGAGGAAATGCGGCAAAGCCTCCGGATAATACAACAAGCGTACGATAACCTTCCGGCAGGCGATTACCACGCCGACGTGCCGGATTATTACCTGCCGCCCAAAGACGATGTGTATACCAAAATGGAAGCCCTGATTTATCATTTCAAAATCGTCATGGGCGAAGTGCCCATCCCGAAAGGCGAAGTCTATCACGCCGTGGAAGGCGGAAACGGCGAACTCGGGTTTTACCTCATCAGCGACGGCGGCCGGCAACCCTACCGCCTGCACTTCCGCCGGCCCTGTTTCATTTACTACCAGGCATACCCCGAAATGGTGAAGGGCTCCATGCTGTCGGACGCCATCCTGACCATGTCGAGCATGAATGTCATTGCGGGTGAACTGGATGCTTAACCTACAAAATTGAGGATATGCTTCAGGCAAAAGAAAGAGTACCGAATTATAAACCCGCCACTTCTAAATCCTGGATCGAAATGGGACGCGTTTACGCTGAGATCGAAATTATTCCTACCAGAGATCTTATACTGGCTGCAGAAGGCCATCTGGAAGAGTCGAAAATAAAAAAATCAACCTTCCGCTTTGTTGTCGACAGTGGGGCGGATTACCTGTGCATAAACGAGCACATCAAAAACCAACTCCAACTAACCGTTTTGGAAGAACGCGTATTTGAGTTGGCCGACGGCACGGAAGTCCGGTTCGAAATTGCCGGGCCGGTGGATATCCGGTTTGGCAACCGCCAGGCTACCTGCCGGGCCGTCGTTCTGCCGGGCGATACCGACCCGTTGCTCGGCGCCATCCCAATGGAAGACCTCGATGTGGTGATTCACCCCAGATCACAAATTCTGACAGTGAATCCGGACAACCCTTTCACCGCAAAACACTACCTGAAATAAGCGCACACGATGACCGCAGTATCGCACAACGGAACACCTTTTCAATATTCTCCCGAAGCCCTCGCCGAGGTGCAGGGCCTGATGAAAAAATACCCGGAAGGCCGCCAGAAAAGCGCCATCCTGCGCGCCTTGCATATTGCCCAGGAGGAAAACCACGGCTGGCTGAGCATCGCGGCGATGGACCATGTGGCCGGCGTGCTCGGCATCGCGCCGATTGAAGTATATGAAGTGTCCACGTTTTACTCCATGTACAACCTTGAGCCGGTCGGCAAATACGTACTCGAATTTTGTCACACCGGCCCCTGCGCCATCGAAGGCGCCGAACGCCTGATTGCCTACACACAAAAAAAACTGGGCATCCGCTCCGGCGAAACGACCCCCGACGGGTTGTTTACCATCAAGGAAGTCGAATGCCTGGGCGCCTGCGGTTATGCGCCGCTGATGCAGGTGGGCGAGTTTTACCACGAGCGCCTGACCGAGGAAAAAATGGACCGCTTCCTCGAAGATTGCAGGTCTGGAAAAATAAACAAAGGCACCTGGAAAATGCATTGATCCGGGTATTTAAAACAATACGTATGAATCCAACGGACATAGAAAAACTATTTAAAAAACCCGGCGAAAAACGCTACGACTACTTCATCAAACAAGTGGTCGAAAATGAAGAAGTCTTCGGCCTGGCCGATGTGGAAGGCTGGGCCTTGCTGGGTGACGATTCGGACGCCGATATCCTTCCGCTTTTCCCCTCTGCCGAGCTGGCGGAAGCGTTTCGCCTCGCCGTCGAATTTGATGAATACCAGGTAGAAGCACTGGATGTCAACGAACTCATGGATTGGTTTGACGAAATGGAGGCCGATAACCTGCTGGTGGCCGTGTGCCCCAATCCGGAACTCAACGGCGCCGTGGTGGACCCCAAACGCCTGAAAACAGACTTACAAACCGCATTTGATAAAGAGGTTGAATAAACGATATGCGTCGAAAATTACTCCTGGAGCACGCTCATGTTGAAGGCATCAACACCTACGATGTGTACCGCAAGCACGGTGGTTACCGGGCCGTGGAAAAGGCGTTTAAAAGCCTTTCGCCCGACCAGCTGACGGAAGAGGTGAAAAAATCGGGCCTGCGCGGCCGTGGCGGCGCAGGCTTCCCGGCCGGCATGAAATGGTCGTTCCTGGCCAAGCCGGAAGGCGCGCCGCGCTACCTGCTGTGCAATGCCGACGAATCGGAACCCGGCACCTTCAAGGACCGCTTCCTGATGGAAAAATTCCGCACCTCCTGATCGAAGGCATGATTTTGTCGTCGTACGCCCTGGGCGCCAACACCGCCTACATTTACATCCGGGGCGAGTATTCCTGGATTGTTTTTATACTGGAAAAAGCCATTGCCGAAGCCTATGCGCAGGGCTGGCTGGGGAAAAACATCAAAGGCTCTGGGGTCGACCTCGACCTGTACGTCAACCCCGGCGCCGGCGCGTACATCTGCGGCGAAGAAACCGCCCTGATCGAAAGCCTGGAAGGCAAACGCGGCAATCCGCGCATCAAGCCGCCGTTCCCGGCCGTAAAAGGCCTCTGGCAGTGCCCCACGGTGGTGAACAATGTTGAAACGCTGGCAGCCGTGGTGCCGATCGTCAATGATGGCGGCGACGAATACGCCAAAATTGGCGTCGGAAAAAGTACCGGAACGAAGCTCATCAGCGCCGGCGGAAATATCAACAGGCCCGGCGTGTACGAAATTGAACTGGGCCTGCCGATGGAGGAGTTTATTTATTCCGATGAATGGTGCGGCGGCATCAAAAACGGCAGACGCCTGAAAGCCTGCGTGCCGGGCGGCTCCTCGGTACCCATCCTGCCGCACTACCTGGTTACCAAAACCGCAGCGGGAGAAAACCGGCTGATGAGCTACGAAAGCCTGGCCGACGGCGGCTTTGTCTCCGGCTCGATGCTGGGCTCAGGCGGTTTTATCGTCTATGACGAAACGCAGTGCATCGTCCGGAATACCTGGAATTTTACGCGGTTCTACCGCCACGAATCCTGCGGCCAGTGCTCCCCCTGCCGCGAAGGCACCGGCTGGATGGAAAAAGTGCTCTGGCGCCTGGAAAACGGTCAGGGAAAAATAAGCGACATCGACCTGCTGGTGGACGTGGCCAAAAAGATTGAAGGCAACACCATCTGCCCGCTCGGCGATGCAGCAGCCTGGCCGGTGGCTTCGGCGGTGCGGCATTTCCGCGAGGAATTCGAGTGGCACGTGCAGAATCCCCAGGCCTGCCTGGAGCGAAACTACGGCCTGGTTCGCGAACCTGCCGAAATTCAACCACATTGACCACATTCAACATATGCCCAAAGTAAAAATAGACGGTTTCGAAGTGGAAGTCCCCGAGGGCACCACGATCCTGAACGCCGCCCGGCAAATCGGCGGCGACATCGTGCCACCGGCCATGTGCTACTACTCCACACTGAAAGGCTCCGGCGGCAAGTGCCGCACCTGCCTGGTGAAAGTGACCAAAGGATCGGAGCGCGACCCGCGCCCCATGCCCAAACTCGTGGCCTCCTGCCAAACCCCGGTGATGGACGGCATGGAAGTGGCCAACATCAGCAGCGCGGAAGTACTCAACGCCCGCCGGGGTGTGGTGGAATTCCTGCTGCTCAACCACCCGCTGGATTGCCCCATCTGCGACCAGGCCGGCGAATGCCACCTCCAGGACCTCTCCTTTGAGCACGGTCTGGCCAACACCCGCTACGAATTCGAACGGCGGACTTTCGAAAAAATCGACATCGGCCCATACATCAAACTGCACATGACCCGCTGCATCCTCTGCTACCGATGCGTCTATACCGCCCAGCAACTGACGCCCGAGCGCGTGCACGGCGTGATCGGCCGCGGCGACCACGCCGAGATCAGCACCTTTATCGAAAAAGCCATCGACAACGATTTCTCCGGAAATGTAATCGACGTCTGTCCGGTGGGCGCTCTCACCGACCGCACGTTCCGCTTCAAAAGCCGCGTCTGGTTTCTCAACCCGATGGACGCCCACCGCGACTGCGAAAAATGCAGCGGGAAAGCCGTGGTCTGGATGTATGGCGGCGAAATATTCCGCGTTACGGCCCGCAAGGACCAATACGGCGAAGTGCGCGATTTTATCTGCAACACCTGCCGTTTTGAACAGAAAAGCCCGGGTAACTGGACGATCGAAGGCCCGCGCCAGATCGACCGCCATTCAGTAATTGGACAAAATCATTATGATGGGGATACCCTGACGGTGGCGTAGCAGAAACCCGCCGCCGCCGGGCGTTAATTTATCTATTGGCATTTTCGAGAACGTAAGCGTATGAGTACATTTTTCCTTTTTGACGCGGCGATGATCCTGGAAAAATCCATCCTGGTTGTTGTCCTGTTTGCGATCACCCTGACGGTGGCGGCCTACGCCACCTTTGGCGAGCGCAAAATCGCCGCGTTTATCCAGGACCGGGTGGGTCCCAACCGGGCGGGTCCGTTCGGGTTGTTACAGCCGCTGGCCGATGGGGTCAAGTTTTTTACCAAGGAAGATTTTATGCCCAACGCCGCCGAGCGCTGGTTGTACATCCTGGCGCCGGGCGCCTTTATGTTTGTAGCCTGCATGACCAGCGCCGTTATTCCCTGGGGAACCCAACTGACCCTTTTTGGCAAACCCGTCGATCTGCAAGTGACCGACCTGAATATCGGCCTTTTGTACATCATGGGATTCACTTCCCTGGGCGTGTATGGCATCATGATCGGCGGGTGGGCCTCCAACAACAAATATTCGCTGTATGGCGCCATCCGCGCCTCCTCGCAGATGATTTCATATGAACTGGCCATGGGGCTGGCAATTATCGCCGTAGTGATGCTGAGCGGCACACTCAGTTTGCGTGAAATGGCCGAACAACAGGCCGGCATTAACTGGAATATCTGGTACCAACCGTTGGGCTTCCTGATTTTCTTCACCTGCGCCCTGGCCGAATGCAACCGCGCGCCGTTCGACCTGGCCGAGTGTGAAACGGAACTTATCGGCGGGTATCACACCGAGTACAGCTCCATGAAACTAGGGTTTTTCCTGTTTGCCGAATACATCAACATGTTTATTGCTTGCGCGGTGATTGCCACGGTGTATTTCGGAGGTTATAATTTTCCGGGCCTCGACCCCAACTGGCTGGGTGGGCTGATGGGGCCGGTTGTCATGTTTGCAAAAACGTTTTTTTTCATATTCGTATTCATGTGGATTCGCTGGACGCTGCCCCGTTTTCGCTATGACCAGCTTATGCGACTGGGTTGGAAAGCGCTCATACCCCTGGCTATTTTAAATATGCTCCTTACAGGCGGGGGCGTATTGGTATTTTCGAATTAACCCATACCGACCTTATATTATCCGATATGCAACCACTGACCAATCGCTCCAAACTTGTTGTCAACAAAAAAATGAACTTTTGGGAACGCATCTATTTACCGGCGATCCTGAAGGGCATGTGGACGACGTTGAAGCATTTTTTTAGAAAGAAGAACACGGTCAATTACCCGGACGAAAAACGCCCCTTTGCCCCGGTTTGGCGCGGCTGGCACGTGCTGAAGCGCGACGAGGCCGGACGCGAACGCTGCACAGCCTGCGGATTGTGCGCCGTAGCCTGCCCGGCGGAAGCCATCACGATGACGGCCGCCGAACGCGAAAAAGGCGAAGAAGGCCTGTACCGGGAGGAAAAATACGCGGCGGTGTATGAGATCAACATGTTGCGCTGTATCTTTTGCGGGCTTTGCGAGGAAGCCTGCCCGAAGGAAGCCATTTTCCTGACCGACCGGATCGTGCCTTCCGATTATGTGCGCCAAAATTTCATTTTTGGAAAAAATCTGCTGGTCGAAGGCGTCGAACCGGAAAAACGCATCGACGTATCCATGCGGCAAAAACATATCCAGGAACCGAAATGGGCCGTGCAGCAATAGCGCGCCCAAACGCTGAACATCCGTAAAACGAGAAACGAACGTATGAGTCTAAGCCTGGCTGTATTCCTGATTTTAGGGTTGGCATCGGTGATTTTTTCACTGCTGATGGTTTTCACGAAAAACCCGGTGCACAGCGTCATTTTTCTGATCCTGACCTTTTTTTCCATTGCCGGCCAGTACGTTTTGCTGAACGCGCAATTTCTCGCTGTGGTACACATCATCGTGTATGCGGGAGCGATCATGGTGTTGTTTTTGTTCGTACTGATGCTGCTTAACCTAAATTCGGCTGCAGAGCCCAAACAATCGGCGCGCTGGAAGCTCGGCGCAGCGATTGCCGCCGGCATGCTGCTCGTCACGCTGGTGGGCGCTTTGAAAGGCGGCATCCAGATTGCCGTGCCCGAAAATACCAACCCGCAGGTCGGCCTGGCGCAAAACCTTGGCCGGGTGTTGTTCACCGATTTCGTCGTGCCGTTTGAAATTGCCGGCATCCTGTTTCTGGCGGCCATGGTGGGGGCGGTGTTGCTGGCGAAGCGGGATGTGAAACTCTGAAAACACGAAATTGATTTAATCGATGGCAATGAACTTGTAGAAAAACTTAAAGAATTGCGGCTAGGAGTTGAAGTTGAAAGGGTTGAAAGGGTAAACATCAAAACCGAATGGTTTAAATCCTTATAAAATGCTTGAAGTCGTTAAAAACATACCGATTGATTACTACGTCTACCTCAGTTCGCTGCTGTTTTGCATCGGCGTATTCGGGGTGCTGATCCGCCGGAATGCCATTGTGGTGCTGATGTGCGTGGAGCTGATGCTGAACGCCGTCAACCTGTTGCTGGCAGCCTTTTCTACCTACCTGTCGGATGCGCAGGGACAAATCCTGGTCTTTTTCATCATGGTGGTGGCTGCGGCGGAAGCGGCCGTAGGGCTGGGCATTCTGGTCATGATCTTCCGGAACACCAAAACCACGGATATTTATTCGCTCGACAATCTCAAATTTTAGGACTGCCATACATGAAAGCACTGATACCGCTGATCCCGTTTCTTCCGCTGCTGGGTTTTGTATTGAACGGTCTGTTTGGCAGGAGAATGTCCAAAGCGGCCGTGGCCGCCATCGGTTGCGGCGCCTTGCTGGGCTCGCTCTTGCTTAGCGCGGCCTGTTTCAACCAGGTGGCTGCCACCGGGCCGATGCACACGGTGGCGTACAATTTCCTCACGGTGGACAGCCTGCGGATCGATTTCTCTTTTCTGGTAGACCAGCTTTCCGTCTGGATGATGCTGATTGTAACGGGGGTCGGATTCCTGATCCACGTCTATTCTATCGGGTATATGCACGGCGACGAGGGGTTCTGGAAATTCTTCGCTTACCTCAACCTGTTTATTTTCAGCATGTTGTTGCTCGTAATGGGCGACAACCTGGTCATGCTGTTTTTCGGTTGGGAAGGCGTGGGGCTGTGCTCGTACCTGCTGATCGGGTTTTGGTACGCCAACAAAGATTTCAGCAAGGCCGCCCGTAAGGCCTTCATCATGAACCGCATCGGCGACCTCGGACTGTTGCTGGGCATATTCCTGGTTTTCAAAACCTTCGGCAGTCTGACCTATTCCGAAATTTTTGCGCGGATCGACAGCGTGCAGCCCGCGCCGGAGATCCTGACGGCGATTTGCCTGCTGCTGTTTGTCGGAGCCATCGGTAAAAGCGCGCAAATCCCCCTCTACACCTGGCTGCCCGACGCCATGGCCGGCCCGACGCCCGTGTCGGCGCTCATTCATGCCGCCACCATGGTCACGGCCGGCATTTACCTGGTAGCGCGTTGCCACCCGCTCTACAGCCTGTCGCCCGATGCCCTGCAAATCGTCGCGTTCACCGGGCTGGCCACCTCAATTTTTGCCGTCTTGATCGGCCTTCGTCAAAACGACATCAAAAAAGTACTCGCCTACTCCACCGTTTCGCAATTGGGCCTGATGTTCGTGGCGCTCGGCATGGGCGCCTACGCGACGGCGATGTTCCATGTGACGACGCACGCCTTTTTCAAGGCCCTGCTGTTTCTGGGCGCCGGCTCGGTGATCCATGCCCTGGGCGGCGAGCAGGATATCCGCCAAATGGGCGGCCTGCGCAAGGCGCTACCGGTCACGTTTTGGGTATTTCTGATCGGCGCCTTTGCCATCAGCGGCTTTCCCCTGATGGCCGGATTTTTTTCGAAAGACGAAATTTTTGCCAACACCTATGCCGCCGGCGGCCGCTGGTGGTGGGGCTTGGCGGGGCTTGGCGGCTTGCTGACGGCCATTTACATGTGCCGCCTGCTGTTTGTCACCTTTTTTGGAACGTTCAGGGGCACGGAAGAGCAAAAACACCACCTGCACGAAAGTCCGGCCGTGATGACCCTACCGCTGATCGTGCTGGCGGTATTGTCGGCGCTGGGCGGCTTTTTGAATACGCCGCATTTCCTGCACCTCGGCACGCCGCAATGGATGGCGCATTTTCTGGAACCGGTGCTGCGAAACACAAATCTACGCCACGGCGGAGCGCCGCACCACCTGGCGGAAAGTACGGAATGGACGCTTATGGCCTTTACCACTTCGCTGGCCTTGCTGGTTATCGCCGCGGCCTATTGGGTTTACGCCGTGCGGCGCAGCGTGCCCCTGGCCGACGCCGCGCAGGTCCGCCTGACCCGCCTGCTGGCAAACAAGTTTTATGTCGATGAATTGTACGATTTGCTATTCGTCAAACCTTTGGAAAAACTGTCGCAAATACTGTTCTATTTTGCCGACACCTGGGCAATAGACGGGCTGGTGAACGGCGTGGGCCGGGGCGTGGAAGCCGTCGGCGCCCGTTTCCGGAAATTGCAAAACGGCAACATCGAATATTACCTGCTCGCAATGGTTGCGGGGGCGGTATTGTTGTTTTTGACGCTGCATTTGTAATCTGTCAGGTTTGAAAAAAGAAAAAACAGGCAACTAACTTTTTGATTTACCATGCGCCTATCCAGGGAAAAACTTAAATCTATAGCTACCTACTTTCAGGATAAACCCGTCCTGAGAGCATATCTCTTCGGCTCCTACGCCAGGGGAGAAGCCGACCGAAACAGCGACATTGACATATTGGTGGAATTGGATTATTCGAAAAAAATTGGGCTTGCCTTTTTTGGGATGCAAATGGATCTGGAAGCCTTGCTCAATAAAAAAGTTGATTTGCTGAGTACGGAAGGGATTTCGCCACATGTGAAGCCGTACATAGAATTGGATAAAACATTGATCTATGAAAAGGAGTACCGGGGACAAAGCGAGGCTTAGCCATATGCACGAATCGATTCGCCTGGTGCGTGAATTTGTAAAAGGCGCCTCGTTCGAAGATTTCAGGCAAAACGCCATGATGTATTCGGCCTGTGTCAGACACCTTGGGATTATTGGGGAGGCCGCCTCAAGACTAACGGAAGGCCTTAGAAATAATTATCCGGAAATTGCCTGGAGCACCATGATTGGTATGCGCAATGTCATAATTCATGAATATTTTGGCTTGGATGATGTGATACTTTGGCAAACTATCTCAGATGATTTGCCAGCGCTCGAAATAGAAATAGAAGCCATCATTAAAAAACTGGAACAGCAATAGATCAATGTCCATACTCCTGCTCGCAATACCTTTTCTGACAGCCCTGGCCATCCTGGCCACCCGCCAGCTACCGGCAAGGCGAATCGCCCTGTCGGCCACCCTCGCCAACCTGGTCATAACCATATGGCTGCTAACCAACTTCAACCCCGACGGCTCCACAAACTACGCCCTCGAGCTCCCCTGGGTAGCCAGCGCCGGCATCCACCTCCGACTGGGCTTGGACGGGATCAGCATGTTGATGCTACTGCTGACCAACCTGCTGGCGCCGCTGATCGTGTATGCCAGCTTCGGCCGCGATTACGGGCTTGAAAACCGGTACTACGGCCTGGTACTGTTCATGACTGCAGCGCTGAACGGCGTGTTTATGGCGCTGGACGGCTTGCTGTTTTATATTTTTTATGAGCTGGCGCTGATCCCCATTTATTTTATCTGTGCCATTTGGGGCGGCGAAAACCGCATCCGCATAACGCTCAAGTTTTTTATCTACACCTTCATCGGGTCGCTGTTTATGCTGGTGGCCCTGCTGGCGGTGTATTTCAAAACGCCGGGTATGACGGTGCCCACCGAGGGTTTGCCTGATGCCGCCCATTCATTTGCCTGGGAGGACCTGGTGGCTGTTTCGCTCGACTCTGCGACGGCCTGGTGGGTGATGCTCGGCTTTTTCCTGGCTTTTGCCGTGAAGATGCCGGTTTTCCCTTTTCACACCTGGCAACCCGACACCTACGTGAGCGCCCACGGGCGGCGCCATGCTACTTTCGGGGATCATGTTGAAAATGGGGGTGTACGGAATGGTGCGCTGGATGGTGCCTCTCGCGCCGGAAGCCCTGCACGCCTGGGCGCCGGTTTTTCTGGGGCTGGCTGTAACGGGTATCGTTTACGCGAGTATTATTGCCATAAAACAAACCGATTTGAAACGGTTGATCGCATATTCGTCCATTGCACACGTTGGGTTGATCGCCGCCGGCATCCTTGTTTGGAACAAAACGGGCGTACAGGGCGGCATGGTTCAAATGCTCAACCACGGCATCAACGTGGTGGGCTTGTTTTTCATCGTCGATATGCTGGAACGCCGCCTGGGCTCGCGCTCGCTGCTGGATATGGGCGGCATTGCCAAGTCGGCGCCCCGGTTTGCCGCCCTGTTTATGATCGTCCTGCTCGGCTCGATAGCCGTTCCGCTGACCAACGGTTTTGTCGGAGAATTTTTACTGCTCAACGGCGTATGGAACTACAACAACTGGCTCGGCGCGGCAGCCGGCTTGACGGTGATCTTGGGCGCGGTGTACATGTTGCGGGCCTACGGGCTGGCGATGTTTGGCGAACCGAACCGGCAGACCGCCGATTTTGTCGACGTGAGCCTGCGCGAATGGGTGGTGCTCGGCACGGTGGCCGGCTTGGTCATCCTGCTTGGCTTTTTCCCTCAAATTATTGTTAACCTGACTGACAGCAGCGTCAACCGCGTGCTCGGCTCCGTGCAGTTTTGATATAACGATCGCTCATGAATGCCTTATTGATCCTTTGTTTTACGGCTATAGCCGTTCTTTTTGCCGGCCTGGCAAAAAAACGCGACCTCATTCAATGGCTGCGCATTGCGGGTGTACTGTTGGCATTTGGTATGACGGTATGGGAAATAAACCATACCAACCGGTTCAATGAGCTGTTTGCCAGCATGCTCCGGTTCGATACCTTTGCCCTTTCCTTTACTGCAGTGGCGTTGGTTTCCACCCTGTTATTGTTTGGCCTGAGCCGGTGGGGATTTCGGGAACTGCACGACACTTTGGGCGACAACTACGCACTCCTGCTGTTCAGCTTGTGCGGGGCGGTGTGTATGTTTTCGTTTTCCAATATGGTCATGTTGTTTTTAGGTATTGAGATCCTGAGCATTCCATTGTACGTATTGGCCGGCAGCCGGCGCGACGATCTCAACTCCAACGAGGCAGCATTAAAGTACTTTCTTATGGGCGCATTTGCCACCGGCATCCTGCTTTTCGGGGTGGCGCTGGTGTACGGCGCCACGGCAAGTTTTGATCTGGCGGGAATTCACGCCGTGATTTCAGCCAACGGCCACTCCCCGCAAATGCTCCGTGTTGGCATCGTGTTAATGCTTATTGGCTTGAGTTTTAAAGTATCGGCCGTACCGTTTCATTTCTGGTCCCCCGATGTGTACTCCGGCAGCCCGACCATCATCACTATTTTTATGGCGACGGTGGTCAAAGCAGCGGGCTTCGCGGCATTTTACCGCTTGTTCAGCACAGCATTTGCCGGCGCCGGAGAATTCTGGACGGTAGCCGTAGCCATGATGGCCGGGCTGACGATGACCCTGGCAAATACGACGGCTATTTTTCAGAACAATTTCAAACGAATGATGGCGTATTCGTCCATCTCCCATGCCGGATATCTGCTGCTGGCAATTTTAGTGGCCGGGCAGACCGGGGCCGGCGGCGCCGTCCTGTTTTACACGCTGACGTATTCAATTGCCACGATTTGCGCATTTGCCTGCTTTTTGCTCGTTGCCGAGCAAAACCAGGACGAGACCTTCCGGGCTTTTAACGGGCTGAGTAAAAAACAGCCGCTCCTTGCTGCGGTCATGGCTGTCTCCATGCTCTCCCTGGCCGGCATTCCCCCTACGGCAGGTTTTTTTGGCAAATATTTCCTCTTTGCTGCAGCATTCGAAAAATACCCCGGCTTGATCGTGCTGGCCGTTATCAACTCCGCTATTTCGATTTATTATTATTTTAAGGTTATTATTGCCATGTACTTCAGCGAGGAAGAAAACGCCTACGAGGTGGCATTGCCAAGGGGTTTTCGCTGGACGATCGCCATTGGCCTGTTTTTAATCGTCTTGCTCACCCTGGCGCCGGGCAGCGTTTATCATCTGATCTGAAAAGTATAGAACCCAACCCATAACAATACTGGATATCATCTTATGAGGCAGTATATTTACTTAGCAAACATCCTGGCTGTCACCCTCGTTTGGGCTGCCTGCAAACCGGGTTCCAACCAACCTGAAAATTCCCCCGTGGTGCAAAGCGACGCGGCCAAGCCGGAATTGTTTCTTTACGTTGCAACTGTCGACAAGCTCCGCCTGCGGGAGAAACCGGATCAGTCCGGAGCCGTGCTGACCGAGCTGAAGGAGGGCGCGTTAGTGGAAAGCGCCGGCAATACTTCTACCCATATGGAAGAAATCGAGTTGCGCGGTATTCCCTACCGGGCGCCGTATTTCCAGCTTACAGGCGGTGGCAAAAACAACCCGATTGGTTGGGCCTTTGGAGGCGGCCTACGGTGTATATACGCTGGGACCCGGGCCGGCGCCCCCGATACCGTCAAACTCAGCGCGTTCAGCAGCTTCCTCTGTACGCTGGACCCCAAGACCGTTGAAAGCAGCGGCAGAGCCTGGGAATACGTGGAAACCCAGTTCAGCGGCGCTACCGGCCCTTTGGCCGACGCGGTATTTTTCCTGTTGGAACATTTTTTAGGCCGGCTGGAATCGGAAGGCGAATTTTATACGATCACCGAAAATATTCCCTTTACGGCATCGGAAATTCAGGCGGTCGACGACGGCAAATTCGATGCTCAAAAATACCCGGAAACCGCCATGCTGGAGGCGAACAAATTCCGGCTGCTGACGGGCGAAGGTGCGGTTTTCCCTGCCCCGGACTGGCGGCAGCTGCAGGATTTTTTCGGTCCAAAAGTGACGCATACCCTGCAAAAGTTTATTAACCAGCGCACGGCAGAGCAAAACAATCCGATGTTTGATGACGGTGGTATTATCATTCCACTGGAATATGTGGCCGATGTGGCGGTCGTTTGGGAAAAGTTCAACCGCACGGACCCCTATTTCCCGCTGGGAGAAGAAACCCGTGAATCGGAACGCTGGCTTCGCCTGATGTTGGTGACTGGGGCGGATAACACGCCGGCTTTTGATTCTGAAACCCAGGGTGTAACGCCGGAGTTCAGGGCGATGTGGGAGCACGTCCAAAAAAAGCACGCGAAAACCGGATTGGCCAAACAAATCCGGAAAATGATGGACGTCTGCGCCGCCGAAGGCTGGAAGCGCACCAAAAAAGTGGAAGAGTATCAGGCGAGTCTGCAACGGCAGTAGACGCCGTCACAGGCGAATCAAAAACGCGGCGCCTTCGCCTGGTTTGGACACTACCGACAAACTTCCTTTGTGCAGTTGAACGATTTGCCTGCACAAGCTGAGCCCGATACCGGTGCCCTGGTTTTTTGTGGTAAAAAACGGTATAAAAATTTGCTCTTGTAAATCCGCCGGAATTCCCGGCCCGTTATCCGCTATTTGAAGGATCACCGCCCCTTCCGGGTCCTTGATTAAACTGACGCTTATTCTGGGACGTCCGGCCAATCCGACGGCCTCCACGGCGTTTTTTAGCAAGTTGATCAGTACCTGTTCCAGCAGATCAGGATCGGCCTGGATAAGCACCGGGTAGGATGGAAAATGCCGTTCTACCCGGATATTTTTTTCAGCCAGTGCAGGCTTGAAGAGGGTCAGTACGCCGTCCAGAAGGGCTGCCGGCTGCACTTCCTGAAACTTGGGTTGCGGGATTCGCGTCAGTTGACGGTAAGTCTCCGTAAAATGCAGCAACCCTTCGCTGCGCTTTTGTATGGCCCGGACGGCTGTGCGAATATCGTCGGCCGCCTCGACATCGAAGGTCGAGAATTTACCCACCATGTCGCTCGCCGTAGCGGCAAGGGAAGCCACCGGCGTTACCGAATTCATGATTTCATGGGTGAGTATCCGGATAAGTTTCTGCCACGACAGCACCTCCTGTTCCTCCAGTTCGGCGCTGATATTTTGCAGGGAATACAGGTGGTATTCGCCGTTTTTCAGCTTTAAAATCGTGGTGCGCACGGCCAGCTGGAGCATCTGACTGTTGACGACCAGTTTAACGAGTTGCCGTTCGCCGGGTAACAGGTTTTCCATGGCGGCAAACAGCCCGGGGTTGAAGCGTTCGATGGAAGCCAGGTCGGGGAAATACGATTTGTGTAAAAGCCGCTGTAGCGCCCGGTTCATGAGCAGGGTACGGCCCTTTTCATCGAAACAAATCAGACCGGTATCCACATGTTCAACAATGGCCTGCAGGTACTGAAACTGCGCTTCTTTTTCCTGACGGATATTGCGAAATTTATCGGTGATCACATTGAAAGCGCCATAGAGTTGTTTAAACGACTGGTCCGGGTCCATAGTGCTGTAGGTAGCCGTGTAGTCATCGTATTTGATATTGAGCAAAAACGAAGTGATCTCGGCATTTGTCTTTTCCACCAGGTAAAACAGGCTGACGACCGCAGCAATGGCGGCTGCGACGCCCACTACGGCCATGCCGCCGTAGCCTGGGGTATAAATCCCGTACACCACTGCGCCGATAGCCAGCACGATAAGCAGGATATGCAGCAAGATTTTCGTTTTGAAACGCCTGAACATACGTTAAATGCTATGTTTTTCCAGCCGCCGGTACAACGCAGCCCGGGTTAGACCCAGTTCGTCGGCCGCTTTGGATATGTTGCCCTGGTATTTGGTCATAGCCCGTTGAATCAATTTTTTTTCCATTTCTTCCAGGTTCAGCCGGGCGTCGGTCTGGAAAAAATCGGCCGATTGGTGAAAATCCGGGTGCAGCAGAAAATCGCCCGGAGTGAGCAGGCTTCTTTCCGAGAGAATGACGGCGCGTTCCACGGCGTGGCGGAGCTCGCGGATATTGCCCGGCCAGGCGTATTGCTCCAGTTTCTGTAGTGCTGCCGGGTGCAATTCCAGGGCGGCGCGCTGGTATTTTCTGGCATATTGTTTTAAAAAATGCCCGGCCAGCAAGGCAATGTCGCCTTCGCGGGCGCGCAAGGGCGGCAACTGAATTTCCACGGTGTTGATGCGGTAGAGCAAGTCCTGGCGGAATGTTTTTTCGCGCACCATATCGTATACCGGCATATTGGTGGCGCACACCAGCCGGATATCAACCGGTATGGAGTGGTTGGAACCGACGCGTACAATTTCCCGGTTCTGCAGGGCCGCCAATAATTTGGCTTGCATCGGCAGCGAAAGGTTTCCCAATTCATCGAGAAAAAGCGTGCCGCCCTGCGCCGCTTCGAAGCGGCCGGCACGGTCTTCTTTGGCATCGGTAAAGGCCCCTTTTTTGTGGCCAAACAGTTCGCTTTCAAACAGCGTTTCGGGGATGGCGCCCAGGTCGACATTGACAAATGCCTGATCATGGCGCAGGGACCGCCGGTGAATGGCCCGGGCTACAAGTTCCTTGCCAGTACCGTTTTCGCCTAAAACCAAGACATTGGCATCGGTGCCTGCCACTTTCTCAATCGTTTTATACACTTCGAGCATCGCCGGAGAGGTGCCAACAATATCGCCGGCGCTGGAGTCGAGGTGTTCGGTGAGCGCGCGTTGCCGGGTCTGCAAGTGCTGCAGCTCCTGCCGGCTTTGGCTGAGCTTGCAGGCCGATTGTACTGTGGCCAGCAACTTTTCGTTCCGCCAGGGTTTCTCTACAAAATCCACGGCTCCCGTCTTTAAGGCGCGGACTGCTTTTTCCACTTCGCCGTATGCGGTAATCATAATAACCTGAATACCAGGCTTTAACTCCAGGGTTTTTTGCAGCCACTGCAATCCTTCCTCGCCACTTGTATCCCCTTTGCGAAAATTCATGTCTAACAGCACCACATCCGGTTCGTATTGCCGGAGCAGCCGGGGCAGGTGCTGCGGATTGGACTCTGTAAATATCCGCTCAAAATGCTGCTTCAGAAAGATTTTTAGCGTAATCAAAATGTCTTCCTCGTCATCGACGATCAGAATAGTGCCTGTTTGTTTCATAGGTAGACCGGTTCCGGCGGCTAAGTTTGGAAAAAGTGTCCGGAAATGGACACTTTTTTTCCCAACAAGGCTGCAAGACCAGGGAACTTCTCACTGGTGTTTGGCCGATAATGGACACGCCGGTGTTCAAAAACGAACACTCTCCGGTTTTTAACCTGCCATATAAATTATACAAAATACTAACTATCAATATTTTATATATTTTGGCACAAGCCTTGAAGCGCAAGCCTGGACAAATGCGCATTCGAACATAACCATGGATAGAAAGATTGAAAAGAAACGGTTCACCTGGCAACGCATCCTGCTGGCAGCGGCATTCCTGGGCGCGCTGGCCCTGCTGGTTGCCTCGGTTTGGCGAAACGCCGGCACTTCGCGGCTGAACGTCCAACGCGAACGCCTCCTGGTAGATACGGTCGGGCGTGGTAATTTTCAGGAATTTATACCGGTAACCGGCGTAGTGGAACCCCTGCGCACCGTGTTTATCGATGCCGTGGAAGGTGGAAAAGTGGAGGAAAAATTTGTGGAAGACGGCGCGCTTCTTCAAACCAACCAACCCATTTTACGCCTTTCCAACCCGGACCTGATGGTCAACTACCTGAACCAGGAGGCTACTATCATTTCGCAAATCAATCAAATCCGCAACACCTCGCTCCTGATGGAGCAACAAAGCCTGAACCTGCGTGAGCAGGCGCTGGATGTAGATTATCAGCTGGACATTACCGGCAAACGCCTGGAACGCAACCGCGAACTACACAAAGACAAGGTCATTGCCAGGGTGGAATTTGAAGAAACGGAAGCCCTGCATACCAACCTGAACCGGCGCAAAGATCTGCTCCGCCTTACCCTGCGCAAAGACAGCGCGTATCAGGCCTTGCAACAACACCAGATGGAATCGTCGCTCGACCTTATGCAGCGCAACCTGGCCATCACCCGCCAAAGCCTGGAACAACTCACCGTGCGGGCGCCAATTGCCGGGCAATTGTCCGGGCTCACCAAAGAACTGGGCGAAAGCGTGGCCCGCAGCGAAAATATCGGCCAGATCGACGACCTGAGCACCTTCAAGGTGCGGGTACGCATCGATGAATTTTATATCTCCCGGGTATTCAACGAACAAGCCGGGAGTTTTCAGTTTGCAGGAAAAAGTTACGGATTAAAAATCAAGAAAATATACCCGCAAGTCAGCAACGGCGCCTTCGAGGCAGACATGGTGTTTGTCGACAAAGCGCCGGAGGGCATAAAACGCGGTCAATCCGTATCGGTAAAACTCGAACTCAGCGCCGAAGAACAGGCTACCCTACTGCAACGCGGCGGTTTTTACCAATCCACTGGCGGCCACTGGGCGTATGTAATCGACCCCGCCACTGGCAACGCCCGCAAACGCAAGATCCGGCTTGGCCGCCAAAACCCCAATTTTTATGAAGTGCTGGAAGGTTTGCAGGTTGGCGAAGCGGTCATTGTTTCGGGTTATGATAATTTCGGGGAGAAAGACGAGCTCGTCATCAAATAATACGGCCTTACAAGACCGGTTTATTTTCAATGCCTTATAAACAGATTCTCATCTAATTTGTCCTTAGCGCTATGATAAAAACACAAAATCTTTCCAAAGTCTATCGCACTGAAGAGGTGGAAACCACCGCACTGAATGCGGTGGATGTGGAAATCAAGGAAGGAGAATTCGTATCGGTTATGGGCCCATCGGGTTGCGGCAAATCGACGCTCCTGAACGTATTGGGCATGATCGACAGCCCCAGTAGCGGCGACTACTATTTTATGGGCGAGGAGGTCGGCCGGCTCAGCGAACGCAAGCGCTCCAACGTCCGGAAGCACAACCTGGGATTCGTATTCCAGAGTTTCAACCTGATCGACGAGCTCACCGTGTATGAAAATGTGGAATTGCCGATGTTGTACACCCAGGTACCTGCGGCGGAGCGCAAAAAACAGGTGGAAGAACTGCTGGAAGGCATGAATATTATGCACCGCCGCAACCACTTCCCGCAGCAATTGTCGGGCGGTCAACAACAACGGGTGGCCGTGGCCCGGGCGATCGTCAACCGGCCGAAACTGATCCTGGCTGACGAACCCACCGGAAACCTCGATAGTGCCAATGGCGACGAGGTCATGAAAATCTTGTCCCAGCTGAATGCGCAAGGAACCACCATCTTGATGGTAACCCACTCGCAATACTGCGCCGAATTTGGCAACCGGATTATCCGCATGCTCGATGGCCAGGTAGTGACCGAAAATCTGGTGAAACAATATTTGTAAGCGCGCAGGGAGCGGATTATCGGGGCAAACAACTGGGGGACCAGCTATGAAAACAACTCAGTCGGCCGGCCGGCGCGCCCACTCCAGGCAACAATAAAAGCTGCCACTGCCAACCCGGTGGATAGCCTTCGCAACGAATAACACAACCTGCCTTATGTGGAAGAATCAAATAAAAATCACCTTCCGGAATTTACAAAAACACCGGGCGTTCACCTTCATCAACATCGCAGGCCTGGCCATCGGCGTGGCCTCCTGCTTGCTGATCCTGCTGTTTGTCGGATTTGAGTGGGGTTTTGACCGGTGGAACCCCAATGCCGGTCGCGTACTCCGCCCCGTGGCGGAGATTAAATTTGGGGGGAATGAATTTAAATTAGCCGTGGTGGGCAGCATTGTCGGGCCGGATATACAACAAGCGTTTCCGGAGGTGCAAGCCTATTGCCGGTTCCGGCAATACGGATCGTACCTGGTCAAACGCGACGGAGATGGCCGGCAAAATATCCGGGAAGACAATGCTTTGACAACCGACAGCACGTTTTTCGAGGTATTTCCAGTTAGCGTGCTGGAAGGCGATGCCCGCCAGTGCCTCACGGCGCCCAATTCGATCGCCATATCGCGCAGCCGGGCTGAAAAATACTTCGGTACGCCGCAAATGGCCCTGGGCCAAACGCTTGTCCTGGATAACCGGGAACGGCGGCAGGTAACGGCGGTTTTTGAAGATTTGCCGCCTCAAACGCACTTCCTGGCCGATTTTCTGTTGGCTATGACCGGCAATGAAGAGGTAAAAAACGACTCGCCGCTGTGGGCCTCCAGTAATAATTTCCAAACTTATTTCCTTCTGCGGCCGGGAACCGATCTAAAAACCTTCGAGTCGAAATTTATCGCCTTTTCCAAAAAGAAAATCAACGAAACGGCCCAACGTATGCTCGGGGCCGATATTTCGGTACTCGAGGCTTCCGGGCAGTACGTCCGGTATCACTTGCAGCCGTTGCCTTCCATCCACCTGTATTCCGACCTGCAAGTGGAATTGCAGCCTAACGGCAGTATTCAGCATGTGTGGATTTTCAGCGCCATCGCGCTGTTTGTGTTGCTCATTGCCTGTATCAACTTCATGAACCTCACGACTGCCCGTTCGGCCCACCGGGCCAAGGAAATCGGCGTGCGAAAAGTGCTGGGAAGCCCCAAAAGCGCCCTGATCCGGCAGTTTCTGAGCGAATCCATCCTGCTCGCCGCCTTTGCGGTTGTGTTGGCTGTGGCGGTATCCGCCCTGGCCATGCCCTGGTTTGCCGACCTGACCAACCGGCCCCTCCGGATGCCTTGGGGAAGTCCAGCACTTTGGGTGTCCCTGTTTGCTGGCATTGGCATTGTCGGCCTGTTGGCTGGCGTCTATCCGGCTTTTGTTCTCTCGGCTTTCGACCCCGTCCGGACCCTGAAGGGCGACTCCGGCCGCCAATCGGGCAACGCGCGTTTGCGAAGCGCCCTGGTGGTGTTTCAGTTTTCCACCTCCATCGCCCTGATCATTGCGACGGCCCTGGTGTACAACCAATTAAATTTCATTCAACAGAAAAAACTGGGTTTCCAAAAAGACCAGGTGTTGATCCTCGACGACGCCTACGGCCTGGGCGATGCCGTGCCGGCCTATAAAACAGAAGTGGAAAAACTGCCAGCGGTTTCGGCCGTAACGGTTTCGGGATTTTTACCGGTGCCTTCCAACCGGAACGACCAGACGTTTTCCACCGTACGCGAATTCCGGGAAGATCAGTCGGTCAACATGCAATTCTGGCGCGTAGATGACGACTATCTGAAAACGATCGGGCTTGAAATGGCGCAGGGACGGTTTTTTGACCCTGCACAATTCCCTTCCGACAGTTCAGCCATTATATTAAATGAGACCGCCGCCCGTCTTTTTGGCTTCGGGCAGCCCCTCGGCGCAAAAGTATATAGCCTGAGCGGACAGGTATCCGGGGCGCCCAAGCCGGAGGATTTTATCGAGCTGACCGTCGTAGGGGTCGTAAAGGACTTCCATTTCTCCAGCTTGCGGGATAATATCAGTGCTTTGTCTATGCGCCTGGGACAGTCGACCGGTTTATTGTCCATCCGATACCAGGCCGCCGACACCAGGGCGCTCCTTACCGCACTGGAGGAAAAATGGAAACAGATGGCGCCCGGCCAGCCTTTCCGTTACCGGTTTATGGACGATGCGTTTGCCCGCATCTATGCCACCGAGCAACGTCTTGGCAAGATCGCCGGCATTTTTGCCCTGCTTTCCGTTTTTGTTTCCTGCCTCGGGCTTTTTGGCTTAGCCACTTATACGGCAGAACGCCGCACGAAGGAGATCGGTATCCGCAAAGTATTGGGGGCAACCACCCCGGGCATTATAGGCCTGTTGTCAAAAGATTTTCTGAAACTGGTATTGCTTTCGCTGGTATTCGCGTCGCCATTATCCTGGTATTTTATGCATAAATGGTTGGAAAACTTTGCTTACCGCATACCGGTACAATGGTGGATATTCCCATTGGCTGGATTGATCGCCGTGGGTATTGCGTTTTTCACCGTGAGTTTTCAAAGCATCAGGGCTGCACTGGCTAACCCCGTCCGGTCTTTGCGCAACGAATAAACAACGCCTCAGGACTGGTCGAAGTCGGCCTCGCCTTCCCATTTTGCAATCACGCAGGAGGCCAGGCAGTTGCCGATCAGATTGACAGTGGTTCGAGCCATATCCATCAGTTCGTCGATGCCGAGAATGATAAAAATCGGTTCTACCGGCAAACCAAAAGAGGTGGCGGTAGCCATCAGGATCACCAGCGAAGCCCGCGGAACCCCCGCGATGCCTTTCGTGGTGAGCATGAGCGTCAGTAGGATCAAAATCTGTTGGTCGATCGAAAGGTCGATGCCGGCAGCCTGCGCGACGAATACGGTGGCCAGGGAAAGATACAGCGTGGATCCGTCGAGGTTAAAACTATAGCCGGCGGGCAGTACGAATGCGGCGATTTTCCGCGGTACCCCGAATTTTTCCATGGCTTGCAGCGCTTTCGGCAGGGCCGCCTCCGAGCTGGTGGTGGAAAAGGCGATGGTGGCCGGCTCCAGGATGGCATTGAGAAATTTTTTCAGGGGCAATTTTATCCAAAGCGCAATGGGGAGCAGCACGCCCAGTATGAAAATAAACAAAGCGGCATACAGGGTGCCCAACAGTTTGAGCAGGTTCAGGAGAATATCGAATCCCATGTGACCAACGGTGTAAGCGATGGCGGCGCCAACGGCAAAAGGAGCAAAATACATCACGATACCCGTAAACTTGAACATGACTTCCGTCAGGCTTTCGGCAAAGCGAAGCATGGTGCCTTTGTGCGGCTCGTGAATCATGGCCAGGCCGATGGCAAACAAAATGCTGAATACCACCAGTTGAAGCACCTGCCCTTCCGCCACTGCCTTCGCGATATTTTCCGGGAAAATATGCAGGATGGTTTCCTGCCAGCCCATCGGCGGCGGAACCTCCAGTTTTTCGGTTTGCGTGGCCGGCGGCAGGTTAATCCCGACACCCGCCTTGCTGATGTTGATGGCAAACAAACCGATGAACAGCGCGATGGTGGTCACCGCCTCAAAATACAAAATCGATTTCCAGCCCATGCGGCCAACTTGCTTCAGATCGGCATGGCCAGCAATGCCAACGACCAGGGTGCCGAAAATCAGCGGGGCGATGATCGTTTTGATGAGCTTCAGAAAAACCTGGCTGACGATCTTCAGTTCCTGCGCAATAGCGGGGAAATCATAGCCAAATTCTGCTCCGATAACCATGCTGAACAAGATCCAGGTAGTCAGGTGGTTGCGGCGCCAGCAACCGTACGACAAGACCAGGATGGCGGCCCAGCGAAAAGCAGCGGGAACGGCGGCAGGCAGGGTTGCCCACCCCATCGTTTGCACAAGCGTAATCAAAACAGCTGCGGAACAGATGATCAGGGCAATCAGAAAAAACCTGGATGCGAAGGACAGGCGCGTAGTGTTTTCGTTTTGTTGCATGCTAACGTAATTAGTTCCCGGTTCAAGCCGGCGAAAACGGAATGTTCCATGTGGGCGGCAGCAAATGTCGCTGGCAAAAATTGTACGGCAAAAATATTGAACATTTCATTTTCATATCCTTTTCCAATTTCAACTGCTTATGGCACAGATCGCTATACCGATTCCCGCAGGCTCCGAAAACAGGAGATTGAAATCGCTGTCACCGGCAATGGCCAGCAACTACAGGCGGCGTATTTTATCGGAGAACCAACCGGGGTGTACATCCCAGCATGTTTGTTCACCGGGAAGAATGGGCAATGCATCGGAAACAAACGTACGAGCATGTTGGAAAGCGTATGATTTCGAACACCCATTGTTCGTTTTCGAACACTCTCGTCGCCGGACTTCATCCGCAATATTCTGTTAATTAATTTGTTATGCCGCTGGCATAATCATTGTTCCATAGCAAGCATCTTTAAAAACCGCATATCTGCCACAACAAACGGCTAAATAACAGAACTATGAAACGGCGTTTTTTCCCTCCATTGCTTCAAACGATTTGCCCGGAAACGCCTATTGACGACTGTTGCTGTCGAAAACTAAAACCCGTATGCTGCAGAATTATCTGAAAATCGCCCTCCGAAACTTGTTTCGGTTTAAAGGTTTTACCCTGCTCAACACCGTTGGACTATCCGTCGGAATCGCAGCTTGCCTACTGATCGTACAACACCTGCGCGATGAACTGCGGTTCGACCGGCACCATGCTCAAATTGAGCGGCTTTTCCGCGTAGGCACTTCGTTCAACATCGGTGACGAAACCAACACCACCGCCACGAGCCCGGCGCCGCTGGCCTGGACCCTGGCGCAGGATTACCCCGAGGTGGAAACAGCCGCGCGACTGCTGAAAGCCCCGTCGATCAACCAGTACCTGGTCAAATACGAAAACCGCTCCTACTTTGAACAAAAGGGATATCTCGTTGACAGTACATTTTTCCGGCTATTCAGCTATGATTTTGTCGCCGGCAACCCCGAAACGGCGCTGAACGAACCGTATTCCGTGGTGCTGAGCTCCGCCCTGGCGGAAAAATATTTCGGCGGACAAAATCCGCTGTACCAAACCATCCGGATCGGCGACCCAAACGGGGAGTATGAATTCAAAGTGACCGGGGTGTTCGATGAAAAAACGTATCGTTCGCACATTGACGGCAATTTTTACATGAACATTCGCAGCACAGCCTCGGGGCAGCGATTTCACAACCTGACGGAATGGGCGGGCAACAACCTGTTTTATACCTATGTCCGTTTGCGCCCCGGCGCCGATCCGGCAGCGCTGACGGCCAAACTTCCGGCGTTGGTTGAAGCCAAAGCCGGCGAGCGCCTGCGCACGCTTGGGTTTCACAAAGAACATTTTCTGGAGCCGGTATCCGAAATTTACCTGCATTCCGCCGCCAATTACCCTGTCGGCCCAACAGGCGATATTTCCCTGGTTTACGTATTCATCGCCATCGCCGTTTTCATTTTACTGATCGCCTGTATCAATTTCGTGAACCTGGCCACAGCGAAAGCCACCATCCGGGCGCGCGAAGTTGGCGTGCGCAAAGTGATCGGCGCCAGCCGCGCCATGCTTATTCAGCAATTCATGAGCGAGTCCTTCGTCTTGTCGGCGCTGGCAGTAGTTCTGGCTATAGCCGGCGCAAAAATATTTTTGCCCTGGTTCAACGAAATGACGGGCAAGGAACTTCGGATTGATTTTGCGCAGGACCCTGCCCTGCTGGCCTGGATCGGCGGCATGACCATCTTCACGACCTTCCTGGCGGGCAGCTATCCGGCGCTCTATTTGTCGCGGTTTAGCCCGGCAAATATCTTCCGGGGAAAATCGGGGATGCATCTGTCTGCCCAACAGGTGCGTCGCGCGTTGGTGGTGCTGCAGTTTATCGTGTCGGTTGCGCTGATCCAGGGTATACTGGTGATCCGGCAGCAAATGATTTATATCCAAAACAAAGACCTGGGTTTTGAAAAAGACGCCCGTATCGTCGTCCAGATGAACACTACCAAATCGATGGAAAACTACCCGGCGCTTCGGCAGGCGTTTTTAAAACAAAGCGGCGTGTTATCGGCCGGCGGCTCCAGGTCTATTCCGGGCGGTCCGAATATCGAAGACATGCTGTTTTACGGCGAAGGGAAGGCGCCCGACGAAACCGTTCATTCCCACCTGCACATCATTGATCCGTCGTTTTTGCCGACAATGAGATTCGGCCTGGTTGCCGGCCGCTTTTTTGAGGAGAGCCGGCCTGCCGATTCCCTGCAGGCGGTTGTAGTGTCGGAAGCAATGGCCCGGGGGCTGGGTTATCCGCCGGAAAATGCCATCGGGCGAAAATTCTTTTGGAACTGGTCGGGCGAGGTGCATACCCAGGAAATTATTGGGGTGGTGCGCGATTTTCACGCCGCATCCCTGCGCAGCGAAATTGATGCCCACACCTTTTTCTGGAGCCACGGCGAGCAATTTACCTACCTGGTCGCATCCGTTTCCACCCAAGCCGTAAAACCCCTGATAAATGCCCTGGAAAACAGCTGGCAACAGATTAATCCGGGAGAGCCGTTCGAGTTTTATTTTCTCGACGACAAATTGCAACAAGCGTATCTGACCGACCAACGCGCGGCACGGTTGATCTCGGCATTCACCCTGCTGGCATTGTTTATTTCTTGCCTGGGTTTATTCGGCCTGGCGGCCTTTTCCGCCGAAAGCCGTACCAAGGAAATCGGGGTGCGCAAGGTGTTGGGCGCCAGCGTGAGTAATATTGTTTCGCTGTTGTCGAAAGATTTCCTCCTGCTCGTACTGGTCGCCATCGCCATCGCCACGCCCCTTGCCTGGTATTTTACAAGCCAATGGCTCCAGGCGTTTCATTACCATATCAACATGCCGTGGTGGACCTTTGGCGTGGCTGGCATGACGGCCCTGTTTCTGGCGCTGGCCACGGTGAGCTGGCAAAGCGTCAGGGCGGCCCTGGCCAACCCCGTGCAGGCGCTTCGGAATGAGTGAGCCGGTGTTTTCAAGGGGTCGCAGACTGTTGTTCGAAATTTTTGGCCGATATTCCGGCCGGAATCGCGCACTGCGCATATTGCTATGCTGCTATCTATTGCCGCACCAGCCGATATTCAGGAAATGCTCCGCCTGATCAACCGCGCCTACCGGGGGGAACCATCCCGCGCGGGGTGGACCACCGAAGCCGATTACCTCGCGGGCGATATCCGGAGCGATGCAGATGATCTGGCGGAACACATGAACCGCCCGGCCGCCGTTTTTCTGAAAGTGGTTGACGAAACGGGCGCCATCGCCGGTTGCGTTTTTCTGGAAAAACACGCAACGCGCCTGTACCTGGGCATGTTGTCGGTGTGGCCGGAGATGCAAAACCGGGGGATTGGAAAACTCCTGCTGGATGGCGCCGAAGCCCAGGCCCGGGCGTTTGGTTGCAGTTCCATCTACATGCAGGTGATTTCCCTGCGAACGGAGCTGCTGGAATGGTACGAACGCCACGGTTACAGCCCTACCGGCGAACGAAAACCTTTTGTGTCGCCGCTCAAATTTGGCGTGCCGCAAGTCCCCCTGGAATTTGTGATTTTGGAAAAAATGTTGCCCGGCGCTTAACGCGAATCTGTGCAGACAAGCGGGGGATTTGGCAGACGGCTGCGTACATTTGACATATCCTACAACGATCTTCCTGAATCATGCGGCTAAAATTCACCGTTTTTCTACCGCTCAGCGCTTGTTTTTTCAGCGCTTTCCTGACGATGGCGCAACCAAATGCCTGGATTCGCATCAACCAACTAGGCTACCTGGAAAAAGATCTGAAAGTAGCCGTCCTGGTCAGCAAAACCCCGCTGCAGCCCACTTCGTTTGAACTCTGCGATGCCCTGACCGGGCAAACTGTCTTTTGGAGCACCCGTTTCCGCCAGTACGGCCCATATGCGGCTTTTTCATCCGGATACCGGCTCGATTTTTCGGCATTTTCCCTGCCAGGCGCATACTACGTGCAGGCTGGCGACATCCGGTCGCCGGTGTTCCGCATCGCCAACGATGTTTACGACGGGACCGCAGATTTTATCCTGAAATACATGCGCCAGCAACGCTGCGGCTATAATCCCTTTCTGCGGGATTCCTGTCATACCCGCGACGGCTTTATTATTTACCACCCCGACCCGGTCCGCGACTCGATGCCCATAGATGCGTTCGGCGGCTGGCACGATGCTTCCGATTACCTGCAATACTTACCCACGACCGCCAATGCCGTTTTCCAGTTGCTGTTTGCCTACCGGCAGCATCCGGAGAGTTTCGGCGATCGCTTTGACGCCGCCGGGCTGCCGGGCGCCAACGGCATACCCGATGTGCTTGATGAAGCCAAATGGGGCCTGGACTGGATGCGGCGCCTCAACCCCGCGCCGGGAGAATACTACAACCAGGTAGCCGACGACCGCGACCACCGCGGTATGCGCCTGCCCACCCGCGACACTTTTTCGTATGGCGCTCCTGATGGCAGTCTGGCCCGGCCGGTATATTTCATTGACGGCAAACCACAGGGCGCATTCAGGTATAAAAACCGCACGCAAGGGGCGGCTTCCTCTGCAGGCAAATTTGCCGCCGCCTTTGCCCTGGGTAGCGAAATACTCGCACCCTTCTATCCGGCGTACGCCCGGGATTTACGCACCCGCGCCCTGGAAGCCTATGTATGGGGAAAAAACCAACCCGGCTTTACGCAAACAGCCCCTTGCCGGGCGCCATATTTCTATGAAGAAGAAAACTGGGTGGACGACATGGAAAACGCCGCGGCCCAACTCGACCGCCGCTTTCCAGGCAAAGGTTTTGCCGAAGAAGCCGTCCGATACGGCCATGCCGAACCGGTTACGCCCTGGATGGGCAGCGACACCGCCCGGCACTACCAGTGGTACCCGTTCATCAACCTCGGGCATTATTTTTTAGCTCATTCCGGCAATTCGGACAGCGCAGATTTTCGCCGGTACCTGCGACGCGGGATCGACAGCATTTTTCAGCGCGGCCAAAACAATCCCTTCTTGTTTGGCGTGCCCTTTATCTGGTGCTCCAACAACCTCGTGGCAGCGGCCTGCACCCAGGCGCGGCTGTACCGGACGCTTACGGGCGACAGCAGCCGGTTGGAAATGGAATATGCGCTGCGCGACTGGCTTTTCGGCTGCAACCCCTGGGGCGTAAGTATGGTCATCGGCCTTCCTTCCGATGGCGTTTGGCCCCGCGATCCGCATTCGGCGTTTACCCACCTGCACCACTACCCTATCGACGGCGGCCTCGTGGATGGCCCCATTTACGGCAGCATCTGGAACAAACTGATCGGCATTACCCTGTATCAACCGGATGAATACGCCGCATTTCAATCGCCCCTCGTCGCCTACCACGACGATTATGGCGATTACTCCTCCAACGAGCCGACCATGGACGGAACGGCCAGTTTGAGTTACCTGCTGGCGGCGCTCCAGGCCGAGGGGCAGTCCCGCGTCACACGCGATGCCTATGGCGCCCTTATCCGAAGCGATTCTACCCAAAAAGTGATCCGGCTCATTTTCACCGCCCACGACCATACCGAGGGCGTGCGGTCGATACTAAAAACGCTGCGGAAAAACCGCATTAAGGGGTCTTTCTTTCTCACCGGCGATGCCTGCCGGCGTCAGCCCGGCATGGTACGTCAAATTAAAGCCGGCGGGCACTACCTGGGCGTTCATTCCGACCGTCACTTGTTGTATTGCGATTGGCAACGCCGGGATTCCCTGCTGGTAAGCAAAGCGGAATTCCGGACCGATCTCCGGGAAAACTTCAAGGCCCTGAAGCAAGCAGCCGGTGTGATCAAACCGGGCGCATACATGTTTATCCCGCCGTATGAATGGTACAACGATAGTATTATCCGCTGGAGCCGGCAAGCCGGGTTGCGCCTTTTCAACTTTACGCCGGGTACGCTCTCGCAAGCCGACTATACCACGCCCGCCATGCCGAATTACCGGCCGTCAGAAACTATTTATCAAAGTATTCTGGAGTGCGAACAACAAGGGCCCAACGGGCTCAATGGCTTTCACCTGCTGATTCACCTGGGCGCCGGGCCAGATCGTCCGGACAAGTTTTACCGGCGCCTGGATCAGTTGATCCGGGAATTGAAGGCGCGGGGATACCGCTTTCAGCGCTGGTGAATCTGGCGAAAGGGGAACAATCGCGAAATTTGCCTATTTTTGAGCGCTTCAATACCTTCACACCAAAAACGTATAAAAATGAGTTTCACCACGCGTTTAAGCAATGGCTGGGTACTGTTCAAACAAAGCCTGGAAATCATCAACAAAGAAAAGACACTGTTGCTTTTCCCGATTTTTTCAACCACCTCCCTTGTTCTCATTTTAGCCTCCTTTTTTGGCGGAACATTCTACTTCGCCGGCGACGAAATTGAATCCCTGCTAGATCGCGACCAGAACGGCAATATTTTGGCCTACGGCCTGATATTTTTGTATTACCTGGTCAACTTTTTCATTATCGTATTTTTTAATATTGCGCTTATACACTGCGCAATAAAAGTGCTGAACGACGAGCCGACAGATTTAAGCGACGGCCTTTCTTTTGCTTTTTCCAGGATCGGAAAAATATTCGCCTGGTCGGTTTTGTCGGCTACCGTGGGCACCTTGATGCAGGCACTGCAAAACACCGGAAAGATCGGGCAGATCATCGCGGGATTATTCGGTATTGCCTGGTCTATCCTCACCTTTTTTGTTGTGCCGGTGCTCGCGTATGAAGACCGCGGCGTGCTGGAATCCGTGAAAGAATCTGGCCGGCTGATGAAGGAAAAATGGGGGGAGTCCCTTGCGGCAAACGTCAGCTTCGGGGTTTTGCATTTACTTGGATTTTTGGCGGCCATCCTGCTTTTCGTCTTGCTGGCCTCTATCAACATCATCCTGGCAATTATCGTTAGTGTGGGCATCGTGCTCGTGGTCAGCACGGTCGTGTCCGCTGCGCGCACCGTCTTTGTAGCTGCCGTGTACAATCATGTGACCGGCAAGCCGGTTGGTAATTTCGACGGCGACATGCTGGATAGTGTGTTCATACAGAATTAACCAAAGGGTTTGGCCGCAAATATCCTTAATACCTGCCTTATGTGGAAATGTCTGCTTGCCGCGGCGCTTCCCTTTCTCTTTTTTTCCCCTGCATACGCGCAAACCATCCCAGCCGCCGACAGTTTGCGCCTCGATAGCCTGCGCGAAGTGGTCATCAGCGCTACCCGCAGCCTCGGGAGTCGTTTTTCCCAACCGGAAGCGGTCCGACGCCTCGAATTGAGCGGTCCCAGAGTGGCGCTTCACCGAACTGCACCAGAATTGTTGTTGGCGGCCCCTGGCATATGGGTGCAAAAAACCAATCATGGCGGCGGTTCCCCGTTCTTGCGCGGGCTTACCGGAAATCAAACGCTGATCCTGATCGACGGTATCCGGCTCAACAATTCTACTTTTCGCTACGGCCCAAACCAATACCTGAACACCGTGGATCCTTTTGCATTGGAAGCCCTGGAAACCTTGCACGGCAGCGGGTCGGTACAATATGGGAGCGATGCCATGGGAGGTGTTATTCAATTGCTGACCATATCGCCCGGTTTTTCCGGTCGCCGGTACAGCTCTGGCCGGTTGCTCACCCGCTTGGCAACCGCCGGGATGGAGCAAACGCTCCGCGCCGAAACAGCCTGGCATAGCCCTAAAATAGCCGTACATGGCGGGCTCTCCTGGCGCCATTTTGGCAACTTGCTCGGCGGCGACACCACGGGCATGCAATCCCCCAATGATTACCGCGAATACGCCCTCGATCTGAAAGGCCGGTTCAGAGCCGGCCAGCGCCTCGTGATCACGGCGGCACAGCAATCCCTTGTTCAACGCCATGTCCAGGTTTTTCATAAAGTCGCACTGGAAAATTTTGCTACAAACGAATTCGAACCGCAGGAGCGTCACCTGAGTTACCTGCGCGTAGAATGGTCGTCGGCCGGCCGTCATCATACCATACTTACCGCATACCGGCAGGCGAGCCAGGAAGGGCGCAACAGCAGAAAAAACGGTTCAGCGATTTTGCGGCACGAAAAAGATCAGGTGGAAACCCTAGGTCTGCTATGGCAAACAAATTCCCATTGGCAAAAAAACTGGAGCAGCCAAAGCGGCATCGAAATATACCGCGATGGCATTGGCAGCACCCGAACAGATATCCACCAAACCAATCAAAACGAAACGAAGCTGCGCGGGCTTTACCCGGACGGCTCAATTTATTGGAATTATTCCGCGTTCTCCCTGCAGGAATGGAAAACAAACCGCTGGACGCTTCAGGGCGGCTTGCGTTGGAATGGCTTTACGGCACTGGCCGATGACAAAGACCTCGGATCAATCCGGTTTAATGGCGCCGCACTGGTGGGAAATGCCGGCTTGCTCCGGCAATGGAACCGGAAAACCGCTGCGTTCGCCGCTGTCCATACTGCCTTCCGCGCCCCTAATATTGATGACATGGGTACATTGGGTATCGTCGATTTCCGATATGAAATCCCCAATTATTCTCTGGAGCCCGAACAGGCAATAAATAGCCAGGTGGGTATCCGACTGCGTGACCGGATGTTCGAGGGAGAGCTGTTCCTTTACCGGAACAAGTTACGCGGTTTGATTGCCCGCATCCGGGTGGACACACAGACTATTCAGGGATACCCGGTTTATCAAAAAGAAAACACCGGAGAAGCATACATCCAGGGCGTCGAAACCAACTGGCTGGCACACTTCGGCCAACGTTGGCTGCTGGATATCGGCGGCTCCTGGCAATTCGGGCGCGATCTGACGCGGCGCGAACCGCTGCGCCGGATCCCTCCCCTGAACGGCCGCATTCAACTGGCGTACCGGACTGGTCGCTGGTCGCTCGCCATCGAGTCATTAGGCGCTCAGGCACAAAACCGGCTGGCGCAGGGCGACAAAGACGACAACCGCATCCCGCCCGGTGGCACACCTGGATGGTGGATCGCTAATTTGCATGCCGGATTCCAATACCGGCAGATGAACTTGAACCTGAGTTTTCAAAACATCTTTAACCGCGACTACCGGTACCACGGCTCCGGAGTCAATGGCTACGGCAGGAGCTGCTGGCTTCATGCGGAATGGCGCCTGGGGACAAAAGCCTGAAGCAAGTCATTTTTCTAATAAATTCAGCACCTCCCCAAAAACCGCAACCGGACTTATGCCGTAACCGGCAGGTACGAGATCAAATTCAAATGCCTGGGTTACCGGGAATTTACCGAAAAAGCGAAAGTGCGTACTTCCGAAACCCTCTCTATCAAAACCTTTCTCGAAAGCGCGCCAATTGAACTCGCGGATGTTGAAATCAGCATTTCCATTCAAACCTTGTTTAACGGCAACTGGAAAGAAGCGCAGTTCAATACGGGAAGCCGCTTGCAAAATGAGTCAGAACCCGTATCGGAAATTCATTTTACGCCGGACACCCCTTTCAACGCCGTAGCACACCTTACCCTATTCTTCTGATGACTGCTGGATTACTCTAATTGTCCCCTTGCGAAAATCCTGTTCATCCTGTCCCAATCTCAAACACCCTGTCCCAAACTCAAGCCAGGCGCCGCTCGTAGCGCCGGAAGTACTCCCGGAAGGAGATCATGCGCTGTTGTTCCTCGTCCCACAGTTTGTTGAACAGGCAACGGAAACTTTGCCAGAGGGTCAGTTTGTTGGCCAGTTGGTCGAGGATGGGGTTTTCCCGGTGGCAGCGCACGAGTTCGTAATTGGGCACCAGGGGGTTCAGGTGGTGAATGTGATGGTAGCCGATGTTGCCGGTGAGCCAGTTGAGCACGCGTGGGAGTTTATAAAACGAGCTACCCTGAATGGCGGCCCGTACGTAATCCCAGCGATCGCGCCATTGTTTATACGTACTTTCATGCTGGTGCTGCACATAAAAAAACCACAGGGCATAGCTGCCGAAGATCCAAACCAGGGCAAACTGGATGATCAGGCCTTTCCAGCCCAGCAGTAAATAAATCAGGGCATAAAAGGCGGCCAGCAGCGCTGTGCTGCGCAGTAGCGAACGGCGTGCATGGGCGAAACTCTTCAGCCAGACCAGCGGAAAGCGGTTGTTGAAAAAAACATACACGGGCGGCAACAGGATAAACAATACAAAGCCATTGCGCAGGGTCATGTACAAAATGCGGTACAGCCAGTTGATCTTCCGGAACTCCGCAACCGTCAGTGTGGGGATGTCGCCAATATCGCGGTGTTTCCACAACAGGTTGTTGTGGCCGTGGTGGAAATTGTGGCTGCTGGCCCAGTACTTGAAGGGGATGCAGGTGAGCAGCGCCAGGAAATTGCCGATGATATAATTGGCCTGCCGGGATGCGGTGAACGACTGGTGGCCGCAATCATGCTGCAGGATAAACAAGCGCCCCAGGAAAAAGCCGTTGACTAAAAACAAGGGCGCCGCCAGCCAAATAGATGAATCAACCAGGAAAAAAATAGCCGCCCAAAGGCCCAGAAAAGGGGTCAGCGTATTCAATATCTGGAAGACGGCCTTGCGGGTATTGGGAAGTTGGTAGGGCTTTACGATGAGAGGCAGTTGTTTCAGAACCGTTTCGTCCTGTACTGGGAGGGTATTGGCCATGTATTGATCATTTTGAACAGCCGCCGCATAAGGAGCGGCTGCCCGGTATAAACAGCTAAGGTCGGAATTTAAGCCGCACCCCCAACACAAATGAATATTAATCCTGTGTTAACTCCTGTTTCAGTTTTTTAATTCGCCTGCATCCGCAAGACGATCTTGGTTTCTTCCCGGTAAATATTCTGGTCGTGGTTATACCGGACTTCCAGATTAATTTGCCCGGCCGGAATACCGCCGGCGGTGAAGTATTGCCACAAGGCTGCCAGCTTCAGGGCTGCCAGCGATTCCAGGTCGACCGGCGTGCCTACCGGCAGCGTCAAAGTTTGTTCGGCGGCGGCCCCGGTGGCGTTATCGATCAACATATAGGCCAACGGCGCGTTGCCGGCAGCGCCGTCGTAGACGAGTCCGGGCCGGTAACCGAGGGTGCTTTTATCCTCCTGCAATTCCGCTACCAAGGTCAGTTTATTTAGTGCCAGGCCTTGTTGTTGCATCTGCGCCAGTTGGTTGGCCACATGCCCGGCCAGGATTTGAAATTCGGGCGTCAGGGCATAGGATTCCCCGTCATCCGGGTAGTGGTAGGTGATGGCTGCCGCACCGGGCATTGCAAAGATACGCAACGGATACAGGTTGGCCGGCCGGCCCGGTACGGTTTCCAGGCGGCCGGACAAGAGTTCACCGAGGCATTCGGCATCGCCGCTGCGAACACAGGCCGCTTCTGAAAATTCTGGCCGTAGGCCGGCGCATTGCTGCAGCAGGAATTGTTGTGCCTGCACCAGCGTTTCCAACTGACCGTTCACTTCGGCATTACGCGTTTTGATGGCCTGCAACGTGGCCAGGGTGGCAGGGGCCGGGACTGTGCCCCGGCTGGGCGCATTGCGCACCGCTTGTTCGGCCTGCAGGCGCTTGACGTCGATGGCGTTGGCCATTTGGCGCAGGCGTTGAAGGTCCCGGGCGGCTTGTGTCAGCAGGTTGGTGCATGAATCGGCGGCAGCGGTTTGTTTTTTCCGGCTCCGTTCAGCCAGGCCACTGCCGATGACGCCACTGGCATGGTCCTGAAGACCGCGTACCGCGAAAATTTGGGGCTCCATGGCTGAGGCTATCGATTGTACCTCCTGGTAGGCATCCGACAGCAGGTTGTCGCTCGCAGAGGAGTTAGCGGGCGGCGGCGCAGGAGGCTGAGGTATCGATTTTCCAAAGGCATAACTGGCCCCGACTTCGTACGTAGTGCCGAGGGCTGAATGCATTTCAGCCGACGCAATCAGCCGCACTGCCGGGGCCGGCGCTACGCCCAGCTGAAAATGAAGCCCACCGCCATTGGTGCGCATACCCACGCCAGCCATCAGGCGGTTGTCTTTGAGAAAATACGCGTTCAGGTTCAGCTCAAAAACGCCATGTGAAAGCGGACGTCCGCCAGCCAGAGCCCGGTAAACGATATTCGGCTCAAGAGCAAACCCGCCGCCCTGGAACCGGTAGCGGGCATTGACAAGTATATGCGGTACCAGGTCGTACAAGGCGCCTTCTTGCGCGATTTGCGGGTCGCCTTGAATCCGGATATCACTGCTGAACAGCTGCGTGGCGGCGGCATCGAACGACAATAGAGAGCCGCCGTCCGTTTGGTATTCCAAAGCGAGGCCGGGCCCCCCGTCAAATTGCAGCCGGTTGATCTGGCCATAAAAAACAGCCAGATCCAGTACATCGCCCACCCGGGCGCCGTCGAAATTAAAACTGAAACTGCTGATTCCTGCGGTTGCGCCCAAGGAAAAACGCAGGTTATTGCGTTGAATAAGATGGTATCCAAAAAAGCCGGTAAACTGAAAACGGCTCAGCAAGTGCGCCTTGTCGCCCAATACCTGCGCTGCCAGGCCAATACGTTCGTTGAGCAGCGGTGAAAGATCGGCGTGGACCAGGTAGGTATTCGGCCGGTCGGAGGCTTCCAGGCTGGAAAACTGGCTCCGGAAAACCGCGACTATTTCACCGCTTTCGCCGGCGCCCTGGCTGGCCGGGTTAAACAGGCGCGGATTCCAGGTATAATGGTTTAAGAAGGGTATCTGCTGTGCCGGCAGCCGGCTGGCCAGTAATAGCAGGCTGATTAAAATGGGTAAGGAGGAGCATGCGCGCATAGCGATTTCGTTTTCGGTGACAGGATTGAAAAACCGGGATTATTGGCGGCGGATTATGGTAACAGCCCCGCGCAACTGGCCGCCGTCGGGTTTCGAAACGGTGTAGAAGTAAGTGCCGTCGGGGTAGTTTTCGACATGGAATGTTGCCGTCAGCGGCGCTTCGTACACCTGTGCGCCATTGCGGTTGAATAAAGTCAGGCGATACGCATCTGGATTGACGACCGTTTCCGGCACCACGATATTCCACTGGTCGTTCGTCCCATCGCCGTTTGGGGTGATCAGCTCGGGAATATAAATGCCGTTTTGGCTTTCCGGAAGTACAATAATCTGCATATCATAGCGGTCTCCGGTACAGCCCGCGTTCTTCCCATAAAATATGTAATGCACGCTGCCGGGCGCCTCTTTGTCGGCGAGCAACAGGATCTGGCTCTGTATCGGCCCCGTCCCGGCAACGGGAATATCGCGCACATTCGTGGGAAGCGCCACCCAAATAAAAGAATAGCCGTCGGTGCTGCAATCGAGATTAAGCGGGGCGCCGTCGGGAACCGTGAAGGCATCCGCCATGCAGGTCACCAGGGGTTCATCCACCCGTTCAATCCACTTGACCGCACTGTTGGTGCAGCCGTTGCCGGCTGCCGTGACCGTCAATTGGTACGCATTGGCGCCCGGCAGCGGCGGCGTGACGGTAGTAAAAGCCGCCGCAGTATTGTCGTCCCAGGCATACGCAACCGGTTCCTGGGCAATCGCGGTCAGCGTAATTTTTCGCCGCTACAAACGGTGTCTCTCGGGCTGCTGATCTGAATGGCCGGTTTGGAGATGTCCTGCTGAACGTTCGCAACGGCAGCACCTTTACAACCGCTGGTCGTAGCGGTAACCGTCACGGAATACGCACCCGGCGCGGATACGGTCGTTTCCGGGCCCGTGGTTCCATTCGACCATGCATAAGTAAACGGCGATGAACCAGCTGATAAACTGGCTATGGCGCGCAGGTTGATCTCCTTGATCCGGCAATCCAGCGGGACACCGCCGGGAGTAGCGACGGTCTGCACCATGACGACGGGAATGGGCCCAGGAATGAGCAATACCCCGGCTTCATCCGTACAGCCGTTGTCGAGCCGGGTCACCTTCAGGGTGTACGTGCCCGGAGCCCCGACGACCGGGTTTTTCATGTCGGCGCCGTCGATCAGCAGGCCGTTGCTGCTGGCCGTCCAACCGAACTGCAGATTGGCCGGAGGGCCGAAATTACTCACCTGGACGCCGGTGATTTTTTGTGCGCAAGCCGACAGGGTCTGGGTATCCGGAATAACCAAGGCATCGGGCCGTTGGGGAGTGTCCAGGGCGATCGTATCGCTGATCGTACAACCGCCGGGCCCGGACAGCCAGTACCGGTACATACCGGCCTGGCTGGCAACATAAACAGCTCCCGAGGCGCCGGGAATATCCGTGAAATTGTTATTCTGAAAAATTTCCCATTTTGATTTAAACCCGTTATGGGGCGGCGGCGTACCATATAAGGTCACCTGGCTGCCGGGGAAACAAGTCAGCAAAGGCGCGAGGGAATCGGGCTTTATAATCACCTGAAGGCCGGCGTCGTTGATGTATTCTACCTGGTGCCAATAGGATATGGTGCAATTGTCGCAGGTTGCCAGTGGGGGCAGGCAGTTTATGGAAGAAACGATAAGGCTATACGTGCCATCGCGCAAAGGGGGCTGGTTGGGGGGAAGTCTGAAGGTATTGGCAGCCTTGTCGTAATTTAAGATAATCGTAGAGTTTTTATACGACAGCACGGCGACAAACTGGGTGCTGTCTTCGAAATACTTCTCCGTATTGGGGTCGAAATCGATAACAATGGTGCAGTTGTAAATAGTTTTACTGCAAGGCATGCGGAGCGTGTCGCCATAGCCGGGGAGTTTCATTTCAACGCCGGTGTTGAGGGTAATTTTGGAGAGGGCCGTATTTATGCGGAAACAATCGTCCGTTTGCGCCTGTATGCCGGCAGCAAAGCCAGACAACAACAGCGGCAACACGATGCCCCAAGGTATTTGTTTGCTCTTCACAGTTTTTGGTTTAGTCGATTTACTTAAAATTTACCCGGCTCCTTTTTTTCCCAGGCTTCAATTTCACTCATTTGCCGCTCATACCGATACATGCGCCAGGCGCGGCGGAGCGGCTTAAACAACAAAATGAACAGGCTGATCACCAGCACACCCAAAAGTCCCGCGAAGTAGTAATTGACCCGGAAAATCTGGATGCTGTTTTGAGCGCGCAACAACAGGGTGCTGAAGTCGCTGTTGTACACTTCCAAGGTGTGTTTGCCGGTTTTACACAAACGGCAGTCGCTCTTCCGGAGCGACCAGACCGTATCGGTCCGCGTCAGGATATACCGCTCTCGCGGGATTTTATCCTGGGAAAGAAACACGATAAAAGGCGGAACGCCGCCTTCCACCTTCAACTGGAAAAACTCCCTGTCCTGGCCGATCAGTTGAACGGAAATGCGGTCGAACGGGCGCAGTTCACGCGGTCGGTTGAACGGGGCGTTTTTGCCCAGGTCCGCTATCCGGATCGAGTGTACCGAATCGCCCAGGTCCTGAAGTTTCAACTCATAGCGGCCGAACGCGAATTCCGAAAGTTCCCATTTCCAGCCTTGTACACCAGCCGTATCGATGACCGGATTTACGGCATAATCCAGGGTGTACGTTATGGAACCGTCGCCTCTGTTTTTCGGAAGGCTGGTCCCCAGGGGCACATTTTTGATGGCTGTAGCCACCAGCGGGGATGCCGGCCGTTCGGCGGCATATTTATCCACGAAATCAATCAACGCTTTTATTTTTTCGGTAGAGTCGGACATGGTTGTGGCGGCTGCGTATGCGCGGCTTTCCTCCTGGTCTTTCCCGGCAAGCGGTTGTTCCGGGGTGCTGCCGGCATTGGGCCCGTTCAGGTTATCGACCGCCGGATTGTTGCTGACAAGCGCTGCGCCTCCACTGTCGGTTATTTTAAACCCCAGCGTGAACGGCGTGCCCATGTTTAGCGGTTCGAACCCGCCACCTGCCAATTTTTTCCATATCTTCGGAATGATGGTCAGGCTAGCCTCGCCGGTACTCCGCATATCGAATCGCTGGAATTGCCTGGCGCTGCGCGACCGTTTTTCATTTGCGGGGGGGAAAAGGATATCGCCGGTTTGGTTGAATTGAAAGCCCCAGACCAGGTTATTATCCTGCGGAATAGAATCATTCTTAAATTTAAAATGTACCGCCAGGTCGAATGTTGCGCTGAGAGAGCGGTCGAAGGAATAAATCGTTACCCCTTTGTAGTCCAGGTTGTTGTGCCGGATTGTCCAGAATATATCCGCCCGGTAGATTTTACCTTCGACATTAATGGAAATAGATTGCTGCGCAAGGGCAAACGACGGTTCAAACCACCAGCACAACAGGCATAACCCGAATCGGATTATGGTCCGAAACCCGGAGGGAAGGGAGAACGGAACTCCGCCGGATCGCGCCAATGTCAATATAAATGGATGCATGCACATTAGGGGGTACCGGCAGGCCAGGCCAGCCGGTGTTGAAGCGTTGAAGGCGAGTGAATGAAGATTAGACCAGTATTTTTCCACTGGCGGCGTGAATACGCGTTGCTGCAGGCGTGAACGGATATCCCCTCCTGTTCAGCTAAGATACATAAAAACAAAAACTATACCTGAATTCCCTGTGGGCGGCCGAAAGGGGAAATTCCCCCCGGCATTCAGGCGCGTACCCAAGTGTTATTTTCTTTAACCGTATCCGGTACCAGGGGATTCCCCAGCGTCACCTTTTGCAGCGTTTTGCCTGCGGCGACGGGGATGATCACCGCAGGAGCCCCGAATTTCCATACGTCGGCCGGCCGCCAAAAACGCTCCCGGGAGCCGTCGGTATATTCGATTTCGCCGGCCACCGAAACCGGCATGGTTCCGGTGTTTTCCACAACGATGCCGGCCGGCCCGGCGCTTTTTACCGCCAGATCGGGATAACCCCAATCGAAAAACCAGGGTTTCCAGAACCAATCCAGGTTTTCGCCGGCAGCAGCGTTCCAGCTGTAGAAAAAATCGAAGGGCTGCGGGTGTTTGCCTTTCCAGCTGTCCATGTATGTTTTCATACAATGGTGAAACCGGTCGTATCCCAGCAGCTGGTAAAGGGTCATGTAGGCCGCTTGCGGGCGGTTGTAGGCCGCTACCCGATAGGCGCTTTCCAGTTGGCGCGAAGGCGTCATCGGCGGCATATCCATATCCGTGCCGGCAAAGTCGGAATAGTTGCGCAAACGCGCCGCAGACTTGCCGGTGATAGAATCGGTCACCAATACATCAAAAAACGAAGCCCAGCCCTCATCCATCCAGGCGTAATATTGCTCGTTGATGCCCATCATGAACGGGAAGTAGGTGTGCGACGACTCATGTACTGTCAGGCCGACAGGGCTGCGGGGGTGGGTGCTGGCATTATTGCACATCATGGGGAATTCCATGCCGTCATCGCCGTTGAATACGGTCATCCGGGGATATGGATACGGATACCCCGGCAGCCAGGTGGACATAAGGTGCAGGGCTTTCGCCGCGGCGCCGCACACTTCGTAGTAGTCCGGTGATTTGGGATTATACGCGGCGCTCACCAAGGCCCGCCGGCCGGCTGCGGGGTCCACCAGCACGGAAGTAGCATCCCAGAGGTAGTGGTCGCTGAAGCCGAAAGCAAAGTCCGGCACCGCATCGGCTTTATACACCAAAGTATGCCGGTCGGCGCTGCGAAAAAACCGCGTGCCGGCGGCATAATCCGCCGGGGAAAAGATTTGAACGATCGATTCGGACTCCAGCGCCTGCTGGTACCGGCGAAGAAATTCGGGTTCCAGCAGGTCGGCAGCGTTTTGCCAAACGCCGGTTGCCCACACCATGATGTTGCCGGGCACATCGATACGCACCTCGTAGTCGGAAAAGTCATTGTACATCTCCTGCATGCCATTGTAAGGGGCGTTAGCCCAGCCGTGCAGATCATCGTATACGGCCACTTGCGGATACCAGTACGCCGCGAACCAGGACGTCGAATCACAGACGCATTCGCGGGGGGCGGAAGGGGCCGCCGGCGCAATATACGACCAGCTCAAACGCAGTTCCAGAGCGGCGCCGGGGGGAAGCGCCCGGTCAAGCCGGATGTCGAGAAATGTATTGGACTGGCGCATCTTATCTGCCGGCACTGGGGTATTGCCGATACGCACATTTTGAAGACGTACGCCGTCGGTGATGTCTTCCAGAGCCAGTTCATAGGCGCGCTCCGCATTTTTGCGCCAGAGGTCGTGCGCCAGTTTGATCCGGATCATCGTAAGACTGTCCGGGCTTTGGTTGAAATATCGGATACCGGCAGTGCCGCTGACCTGCCGCGTCGGAAGGTCCACCGACACATCGATGCGGTATTCGGCGCGGTTTTGCCAATATTTCGGCCCGGGAAGACCGTCGGACGAGCGGGTTTGGTTCGTATAGGCCTTTTGCAGGTTGAGGGGCATATACAGGTCCTGGGCAAGGGCAGCGCTCCCGAAACAACACAGGAAAAGCGCCGCCCTGAATCGAAGCGGTAGAAGCATCACCATTTGTTTTTGTGCAAAGGTAATATTCCGTCCGGAAGATAAGGAACCGTCCCGAGTCGGCGCGGCTTCCTACTTTTGTATGGTCTAACGCCGGATGCCTATGAACTCAGGCCTTTTTTGTTTCGCGCTTTTATTATCCGGAGCGGCACAGTTGTCTGCGCAGTACGCCGTCCGGCAATACGCCGTTCGGGTAGAGCCGGATATCTATTTCGGTACGGCTGACAACTTCGAGGGTTGCCCGGTTAGCCTGTACCTCGACCTTTACAAGTGGCTGTTCAGTCTGAACAGCCAGATGCCCGTTCCCAACTGCTTTTCAGACGCCGGGGACCCGGAATGGTCGCCGGCCGTGCAGGTTTTCCCGAATCCGGCCTCCGGCCCGGTGCGGGTGCTGTTGGATTCGTATACGGCCCAGGAGATCCGGGCGGCCCGGCTATGGAGTATGGATGGGTGTCCGGCGCCGTTGGTGGCGGCGAAAGGACCGGAGGGCCTGGCGTTTGAATCGGCCAGCCTGGCGCCGGGAGTCTATGTACTGGTGCTGGAAACGGCACGCGGCCCGGTCATGCGCCGCGTGGTAGCGCAATGATGGGACAGGAGGTACAAAAAAATCAGCCTCTTATGATCACAAAAACCAGGTAAGCTGCATAGGCAAGTATAAATACAATGCCTTCCACGCGCTTTATAACCAAACGCTTTCCAATGATCAGGGCCAGAAAAATAAGGCATGTGGAGGCTATAACTACCAAAATATCCGTGTTGGAGGCAACGTTGAACGGCAAGGGCCGGATAACTGCGCTGATGCCGAGTATCCACAACAAATTGAAGATGTTGGAACCGATGGCGTTACCAACGGCGATATCCGTATTCTTTTTTAAAGCTGCCATCACCGAAGTCACCAGTTCGGGCAAAGAAGTGCCGAGCGCTACTACCGTCAGTCCGATGAACGTCTCGCTCATGCCGTACCATCCTGCAATATAAACTGCCCCGTCTACCACCCATTTTCCACCAAGGAACAAACTCGCGATTCCTGCTGCGATAAGCACTATGTTTTTAGTCAGTGGAGCATGCATGACCTGGTCGTCCAGGCCTGTATTTTTCTTTTGGTCTTCGCGGGCGATAACCAGTATGTACATCATGAAGAGGGAACAAAAGAAAAGAATGATCAGTCCGTCTCCCTGGCTGATGCTCAATGCCTCTCCGGTTTCGTACGCTAAGGCGGAATTTGCCAAAAAACCGATCAGCAGTGCAGCCGCCAGGGAAAATGGCAGTTCGGAGAGGAGGGTATTGCGGTGCACCGGAAGGTCGCAGATAATCGCCGTAACGCCAAGGATAAGTAGTATATTGGCGATATTACTTCCCAACACATTACCCGTTGCCAGGCCTGAACTTCCTGCAGCGCTGGCAATAACACTGATAATGAGCTCCGGCAGGGAGGTTCCCATCGAAACGATGGTCAGGCCGATAATTAAATCGGAAACACCCAGTCGGGAAGCCACAGCCGTGGCGCCATTCACTAACCAGTCCGCTCCTTTAATGAGCAGGACAAAACCGAGTAACAGGAAGAGATATGTCATACAAACAACTGCTTTATTACCACAGCGGCCGGCCGCTTATTTCCCCCCGGCTGTTCCGTCGCCGACTACTACCGGTTTGCGGGGCAACAGCGCATCGCGCTGGGCCGTATGCCAGATAAAAGAGGCTATGATGGTGGCTGCCTGCTTCAGATCGTCGGCAATCAGCTGGTCGTACACATCCATGTTCGAATGATGCGTGCGGGTATCGTAGTCAATGGGGTCCTGGATAAACTGAAACCCCGGGATACCGGCCCGGTCGAATGATTGATGGTCGGTACCGCCAGTGTTGGAGAGGCTGATCGTAGTGGCGCCAAGGTCTTTAAACGCGTCGAGCCAAGGACGGAAAACCGGTCCTGCCTGGTCGTTCCCCTGCAGGTAGATGCCGCGGATTTTGCCGGTTCCGTTGTCGAGGTTGTAGTAGGCCGACACCTTGCCTTGTTCCGGTTTGAGGGCCTGTACCCGCCGGTCCTTCATTTCGGCAAAATGTTCTTTTACATAACCGGCCGAGCCCAACAAGCCTTGTTCTTCGCCGGTCCAGAGCGCCAGGCGCAGGGTGCGGCGCGGGCGCACGCCGCTTTCCTTGATCGTTTCCAGCAGGATACGCGCCGCCTCCATCATGACAGCCGAGCCGGCGGCATTGTCGGTGGCGCCGGTGCCGGCCTGCCAGGAATCGAAATGGCCTCCGAACAGGACGACCTGGTCTTTGAGGTCGGTACCGGGGATTTCAGCGATGATATTGTGCTCCATACCGCCAGTATTGGAGAATTCCGCCTTCAACTCCATGCTAATGCGCACGGGAATACCTTTTTGAAGTATCCGGAAAATGCGGTTGTACTGCTCCACCGACAACGTGACCTGTGGCAATACAACAGCAGTGTCCGCGTATGCGCTGCCATTTTTAGCCCGGGCGCCCTGGACGAACACCGTGCCCTGGTCGCCTTTGAAGCCGCGGTCGATGAGGGCCAGTGGCTGTTCGGCGTAGAGAAAATCGGTGAGCTGGCGGAAAAACGGATTGCTTCGTCCGCGAAAGTTCGTGTTTCGCCGTCCGCCACCCTGGCCGGGCATGGCGGCATTGGCCAGGTCGAGCAGTTCGCCGGCGTCGAGGCGCGATGCCGTGCCTCCGAACCAGGGAGAAGTGGCGCGCAGCGTATCGAGGAGTACAAATTTGCCTTTCAGCCGGCCCTTGTATTTTTCCAGGTCTTCTTCGCTGGAAGCGTCGAGGTATACCACTTCGCCGCTGACCGAACCGTTGGTAGACGGCGACCAGGCTTTGGGCCAGGCCAGCACTGGAAAATACGACGGCTCGGTGACGTGCATTTCAAAGTGTTGCAGTTCCCATCCCCGGCCAAAAGGTCCCCAGGGTTCGGTATGCACCTGCTCCAGCCCCCAGGCTTTGAGGGTCTCCAGCGTCCAGGCAGTGGCTTGGTCCAGCAGGAGAGAGCCGGTGAGCCGCGGGCCGTACACGTCGGTGAGCCAGCTGGCGGTCTCCATCAGGCGACTTTGCTCCAGGCCGTGCTTGCGGATAAGGGCGTTGATAGTGGAGTCGGGGGCATCCTGCGCAGGCAGGGCCAGGCAGGAAAGGGTCAGCAGGAGGGGGAGCAGGAGGATTGTTTTTGCGATACGCATGACGGTCGTTTTGTCTTAACTGTAATCAACATGGCGGCATCTGGGCTTGACGGCTTAAAAGTACGAAGATTATTAATACCGGCTTCCGGCTATGAACACGCCGCCATCCGGCGCCAACCGGTAGTCTTACTCCTATCCAACCCACCGTCGCCTTTATGAAATGGTTCGGCCTGGCAGCCCTTTTTGGCTGCTCCTCTACCGTAAAAAATGGGAGCGCCACTTCCGGCCCATTCGAGATTTTATGGGACGTAACGGAATCCCGTTCCGGCGCGTGGTTCAACAACGGGGGCAACTTCAACGCGAAGCAATACACCTCGTGGTTCAGCGTCAAACACCGGGGAAAGCCGGTGCAGGCGGACGGGAAGCCGGCCTGTGTCCTGGTAAATGTGGGATTACAGACATCCAGCAGAGAGGTGCAGGTCTACCTCAATTTGGCAGACCTGCCAGTGAATAACGCCTTAAAACTTCATCTCAAGGCCTAGCGTAAAACTCCGGCCCGGCATCCGGTAGCGCTCCAATTCTTCGTATTGAGCGTCATTCAGGTTGTTCACGGCAATACAGGCGGTATATCGCCCGGCGGAAAGGGCGTAGCCGATTTTGGCATTGGCGACGAAAACCGCGGCAGGTTCGCTGCCCGGGTAAATAAACACTTCTTCTACCCGGCTGCGGTACCGGCAGTTGGCGTGGACGGTAAACTTGCCCAAACAGGTGGTGGCCGCCAGGCCGAAGGTATGCCTGACCTTATACGCCAGCGCATCGTTGATCCGCCCCGCCGATATATCCCGGGCATCCAGAAAGGTGTAGCTCGCGTCGACCGAGAGCACATTTTTCCATTGTTGCCGGTACGAAATTTCCAGCCCTTGCATACGCGCTGATTTCAGGTTGACGACCTGGTAGACCAGCGGTTCAAACGGGTTGGACAACTGGCGAAAGGAGATCAAGTTATTGTAGTAGTTGTAATACAAGGCTACATCGAGCGAACCGCCGGGGATGGGGCTGATCTTGACGCCCAGTTCTGCTGAAAGGGTCAGCCGCTCCGAACGGAGGCCGGGATTGGGCAGAAAACGCAAGCCCCCACCCTGCTCGAACTGGATAAAACGCTCCGCAACGGGCGGATCGCGGAAGGCCTGCGCGAGCAGCAGGCGCACCGACACGTTCGGCCTGGCCTGATACAACAAGGCTATTTTGGGACTTAAATTCGACGATTCTACCTGCCCCAGGATACGGTAGTAATCAAACCGGAGGCCTGCGGTAGCGGTCAGTTTTTCACCAAGGGCAACTTCGTCCTGCACGTACACCCCCGCACCCAGCGCGCGATGTTCGCCGTACAACACCGAATCGGGCCACCCCTGCACATAATCCAGGCGCAGATCCAGTCCGGCAAGGAGACAGTGTCCCGACCGGGTGAAAAGGTCCACCTGCGTGATATTGCCCAGCCGGCGGGTGCGCACACCCGATTCGGCGATGCGTTGTTTGCCGGTGTTGATATTGGTGCTGTCGTTTCCGGGATCGGCGTCGAAGCTGAACGCCGAAGTATTGGAATAGTGGTACAGGCGGGTGGCGTATTTAAGTCGGTCGTTGGGGGTGGCGTAGTAAAACAAATCGGCATTAAACTCGCGCCGGTCCTGAAAATCGTCGAGCCGGTACGGCGCCACTTGGTAGGCCTCCCGGCGGCTGATCCAGGAGGCGGGGGTATCGTTGTAGATCCGGTTCGCATTGGCCGAAGCCTGAAGGTGGTGCTTGGCGTTGAACGCCCAGGTCGTTTTGGCGTAAAGGGTAAAGAGGTCGAAACCGGATTTTTCTTTGTGTCCGTCATCGGTTTTCCAGCTGCCATCCAGCAGATAAGAAAATTTGCCGGACCGGCGGCTGTGGCTGAGTGCCAGGGTTTTGAAGTCGTTGAACCGGTCGTATCCGGTGGCGCGGGGCGTCCGGCCGTAAAAGCCGTAGCAGAGATGCACCCGCGTTTCCGGCGCCGGCGCCGGGCGCCGGGTGATCACATTGACCACGCCGCCCATAGCGCTGGAGCCATACAGCGAGGAGTACGCGCCGCGTACCACCTCTATGCGCTCGATGGAGCCGAGCGGAACCAGGTTCCACAATGCCCCGCCCGATTCGGGGCTGAGCGCCGGGCGCCCGTCGATGAGCAGGAGGACACGGTTGCCGATACCGCCGCCGGCTACCTCGGAAGCGCCGCGAATGGAGAAGGCCTGGACGTTGGCGCCCCCCGACCGCGTGACCACAACGCCCGGCATCGCGTCGAAGGCCTGGTCAAAGGTACTGATGCCCCTTTCCCGGATTTGCTTGCCCGTCACCACGCCGATGCTCGCGGGCGCCAGTTTGATCGCCTGCGAGCGCAGAGAGGCCGTCACCACCACTTCCCCGACGGCCAGGGCGGCCGGTTGCATGACCAGCGCGACCCGGACGCATTGTCCGGCAACCACCTCCACGCCGGGCAACCACAGATCCTGATAACCCAGGTAAGTGGCCGAAAGCGCCGGCCGGCCGGCCGGCACACCTTCGATACGGAAGACGCCGTTCAGGTCGGAAACGGCGCCCAACGCGCTGTTTGGCAGGCGGATAGTAACGGACGGCAGCAAATCGCCGGTTGCGGCATCCCGCACGACGCCTTCGAGAGCCCCCAGTGGTTGGCCGGCAGCATGCGGCGCCGCGGAGGGCAGGGTTTGGGCCTGCGCCAACATGGGTAGCAGCCAGGCCAGCCCTGCCCATACGATGTACAGGGTGTATTTGGAGGTCGCAAAGGCGGGCCTTTTTATTGGTACCACTGCTTCACGAAGTTGAAGTCTGCCGTAAAGTTGATTTCTTTTTGCTCGCCCGCGGCGATGTCGATGCTTGTGGGTGCAGGGTAGTCGAAAATAGGTATAACGGCGCCGCCGCCGGTCTTGATCCTGATGACGATGCCGTGGCTGACCTGGTCCGGATTGCCCCAATGCACGCCAAGGGTGGCGGATTTCAGCGTTGGATCGCTGATGTATTTATGCCGGAAGCCGAGGGCCAGGGCCGAATAGGCGCCGGGCTCCACCTCGATTTCATACGGGAATGTGCTGGCGCCGGGTTTGTACGCGAATACGACCGGGTTCTGGGAGTTGTAAGGGGCCCCCACGGCAAAGGTGCCGCCGGGCACACCGGGACCGAAAAAATTATCAGGCACGGCGCCCCAGCCGGCAAGGGGATCGAGGCTGAATTTTGGGAAAATAGTCAGCTCCACGTCGCCGCTGTCCACCCAGCTCGCCCAGGTTTCGGGATTTTGAATGGTGATGGTGCCGTATACTTTGGTTTTGACGAACTCCTTTTCCTTGCAGGCACTGAAGAAAACGGATACGGCCAAAGCCATGAGTAGAAAAGCCCGGAAAATGTTGGAAGATTTTGTGAAATGCATTGCGGGAATAGAATGTGACGGGTGAGAAAATAACACTTATGGCGCGCAAAGGAATACTGGCGCAAACCTACGGCCGCCGAATGGGGGATTCTCACGGAAATGTCAAATTGGCGGGCAAGATGTTAATTGAATTTCCCCTACCTTGTACCGCTCTATGCACCGCCTTCTGCTCATGTCTCTCCTCTCTCTTTTATTCGGCTGCGGCCAACACTCCGACAGTCGCGACCGATACCCGGATGTCCCGCTTTTTCCGCGAACAGACAACCCGGCCTGCCGGGTGGAGCCGGTGGCCGTGGATACCGGCTTTTTCGCCCAGGCATTCATTCTATCGCCCGACAAGCAAGAGGTATTCGCGCTGGCATTCGGCATGGCCGGCACTCCGGACCACATGCCCTACCTGCTGTTGCGGTTCAATGCCGGCGCGCAGGTGCAAGCCAGGCACGAGATACCGGATTGCCACTGGACCGAACAGCCCCATTGCTGGTGGGAAGCGGATGGCCGGCTGTCGGTGTTGCTTACCGATGGCATTAAAACCTTCGAGGCGGCCAGCCTGCAGGAAGTAAACGCCTGGCGCAGGGTGGATTTCCAGACCTTTCTGCCGCAAAAAGAACGGGACAAGCGGACCTACGACGAACAGGTCAATGCTTACCGGGACGCCCTCGAAAAAGCTGTCGGGGAAAGCCGCTCTGCTGCCGTCCGGAGCGTTGCCGGCCTGCATTTAATGCTGCTGGATTTTGACCGCAAGCCCGCAGAAGTTTGGTATATCCCCGACGAGGAAGCGCAGCGCCGCTGGCCGCCCGCTTCGGCCGGCTGGAAGCCCCGGTAAACGCTGCGCCATCCGGTAGCAGCGATTTGGCAACCGACAGCAAAATCCGCCTCAGCAGCCTGGCCCGACAGGTGCTCGACTACACCATCGACTACCCCAATATTAAAAACATCGAAGAGCACGTACTGGCGCTTTCCACCGGCACACAGACTGCCCGCTTCAAGTGCGCCAACAAGGACAAGCGCAGTCTGGAGGTCGCCTGCGCCGACAACGGCTACCTCGCCACGGCTGACGGCGCCGTTTGGTTGTTGTATGAACGGCAACTGTACCGGCTGACGTGGGGCGGTTGAAAAATTGATTTATTCTTGGGGCTGTTTGACAAGCTGATTACCATTAAAGTGTTCTCCCCCGTTTTGCCTATTTTTGTACAGGAACCAAAATTCCTGTACAGCACTCAAGGAGTACCTAAAACGATCAGATTTTTGCATATCGTTCTGTCGTTACAAAGAATTTAATCTAACAATTTTTTAAAAAATACAAAAACCGGTTTAATATTTGTTACTCTAATATTTCAATCGTTCACCTTTTTCAATCAAATCAACGCTCTGTTTTATGCAAAAATCCGTACTTTTATTCGGGATGCTGCTCGTTGCGCATTTCGGATGGGCTCAATCGCTGAAGCCTATTGCCGCCAAGGTGTACCAGGCCAAACAACAATCGGCCGATTTTTCCAAAACCTCCCTCTTCTCCCAAGCTGCTTCCGTAACAACCCGTCCGGAGCTCGCCGGCCAGTGGGCCAAGGGCTTGCTGGTGCAACCGGACCGCGAAAAAATCCGGGACCTGCGCGGCAATGCCCCCGACCGCCTGGAGATCAGTTTGCCGGACCCAGACGGCGGCGCCCTGCAACTTGAACTCGTTCGCGCACAAGTGTTCTCCCAGGAATTCACGGTGCGGCAAGCATCCGACCGGAATGCACCAGTCGTCGTCGACCCGGGCCTGCACTACTGGGGAATCGTCAAAGACCAGCCGCATACCCTGGCCGGGATCAGTATTTTCGAGTCCGATGTGGTGGGCATCGTTTACGCTGGTACGGAAAAACTGGTATTTGCCGACCTCGAACAAGACCCCTCCGGAATACATATCATCTACCGCGAACGCGACCTGGCCAGCCGGCCCGGCTTTGAATGTATGAGCGAAATGCTGGAAGATGTGAGCGACGGCGCCGTCGCACAAGACCGCTCCACCGGGCCGGACAACTGTGTGCGCATGTACATGGAAGCCGACTATACCATTTTCCAAAACAAAGGCAGCGTAGCCGCAGCTACCACCTATATCGAAAGTTTACCGGCGGCGGCGGCATTGCCTATGTGGATGTGCTATGCTTTGGCCTGTTACGGCGTCGGGTACAGCGGCATCAATACGACCTACAGCAACGTCCCGACGTATTCCTGGACCGTTGAAGTGGTCACCCACGAAATCGGCCACAACCTGGGCTCCCAGCACACCCATGCCTGCGCCTGGAACGGCAACAACACCGCCATCGACGGCTGCGGCCCCGCAGCCGGCTACAGCGAAGGCTGCAACGCCGCCCTGCCCACCGCCGGCACGATCATGAGCTACTGCCACCTGGTTTCCGGCGTAGGTATCGACTTAAACCTCGGCTTTGGCCCGCAACCCGGCGATCGCATCCGCAACGAAGTGTACAACGCTGCCTGCCTGGCCGCTTGCGGCGGCGGCGGCCCCTGCTCGTACGGCCCGGTCAATTCGCAAAACTTCGATGGCGGCTGGGGATCTGGACCGACGGCGGCACCGACTGCGCCCGCATCAACAGCGCTACCTATGCCAACAGCGGCACCTATTCCATTCGTCTGCGCGATAATACCGGCATTTTTTTGATGAGTACTACCAGCCAAAACTGGACGGCTTATGAAGAAATAACCGTGGAGTTTTCGTTCATTACCGTCTTCGACAATTCCAACGAAGATTTCTGGTTGCAACTGTCCAATAATGGCGGTTCCAGCCTATACTACCGTCGGCGACTGGAATTACAGCGTTCAGTTTACCAACAACGTACGCGGAACGGCCACGGTCGTCATACCGGGCCCCTTTGCCAGCAACTCCCGCCTGCGCATTCGCGCCGACGCTTCGGCCGACGACGACCAGGTGTACATCGACGACGTCGTCATCACCGGCTGCTCCAGCGCCGCCCTCGCGCCCAATAACGGCCAGTCGGCTGAATCGCGGCTCGATGACTCGGCCATACCGGTGGCCAATATCGACGGGGTACAAATCAGCCCGAACCCGGCCCGCGATGTCCTGAACATCCGGTATACCATCGATGCAGACGCCCTTGTACAGCTGCAACTGACCGACCTGACCGGCAAAACGGTTTGGTTCCAGGACGGCCTTGTCCAGGCTGGCGAGCAATCGGTCCGGCTCGAACTGAATACCCTGCCGGCCGGCTTGTACGTGTTCAATCTGGTGCACCGCGACCAGGTGTATAGCCAGAAAGTAGTGGTAACCCGCCAGAATTTAAACACAGTGGTCGCAAAGCTTGGTACAGCGTTTAACCGTTGCCAGGTTTTGCGACTTGCTGCTTTTCATTGTGGTAAAACGTGAATTTCCGGTGGCGCAGACTTTCCCCCTCCTTTTACCCTGACGAAAAGCCCGCCATGTCTCCATGGGCAAAAAAAATCACCGGCAGCCTTAAATCACATCAAAAGCATGGTCGAGCAACATAAATACAGCGCAACCGATGACTTCAGACGAGGTATGAACGCTGAGCAAATGCCCCCCAATCGTAGTGGCTGCCTGGTCTGGAGGCGTGCCATCCGGTACCGGATTTACATTCTGCACCGTCAGGTATACGTTCCATTTTCCCGGATCTTCATCCGGCGGGAGTTGAATACTTCCTGTAAGCAGCAACGCCTGGCCTTCAACCGGCTGCTTTGTACCTTCACCGCCGGAGCCTCCGGGCGCACCGCTGCGACTTATGTAATCCGGCACCTTGGTTTGAAAATTCGCCTGCGATGTTCGGCTGAATGCAATAACTGATCAACAGGCCTTCGCCCCCGCCGCCGCGCACCACAACCTGCACAATCCCATCGCCTTTCAACGTGAGTTCATGCACCACTCCCTGCACCTGGGGCGCCGCTTGCTGATCAACCAGCACACCCGCGGCATTGTAAGCCAGTAAAACAACAGGAGAATCAGTGAACTGCGCGACCCGGGCGATCACCTTCGACGCCGGTTCGTGCGAGAGAATCAACGGTTGGTGGAATATCTGCAGCGCATGATATGGATTGAACCAGTCCACTGCCCGAACGGGCTGCGTTCCGGTATTCCGGTACCTCAGCCAATCAAAATTGCCCTGATTGAGATACTGGCCGGTATTCCAATCATTGAAAACCACACAAAGCAGTTGATCCCCCCAGTATCCGGAGGTCTTTGTGAAAAGTTCTTGGACAAACTGTCGGCTGGAGTACGACCCCGAAATGCTGTTTTCGGGCGGGCATGTAGTATGAGATGTGCCACTACATGGTAACCGTCGCAGGGCCGCGGCTGGTAATCCCAGATCGCTGCCGTCAGGTGTACCCGTTCGCCTGGATTATACGCCGGTTTGTCAGTAACGACGAAACTGCCCAGCAAAAACTGTGCATTTACACGTGTTTCGTCTATCGAGAAGGTAGAAACGCCTTCGGTGGTAAAACGTTCATAACTCCATTTGACATTTGTCCGGAAGGGCACCCCCGGCAATGGCAATTGCGGATATTCAATGCGCATTTCAACACTTTCACCGGTGGTTCGCTCACCGGCGTTGATCGGGGGTTTGGTCTGGCCCCGCCGCGTCGGGTCGCGGTAATCGCTGGCCGCAGCGGCGATGGCGGCTGCGGCGGCCCCGCCGTAAAGCCCTGCAGTAAGTGGTGAAGGCGCTTCCCACTCGAGCAGCGAGGTAACGAGCGGACCACGCCAACACCTTGGTAATGGTTTCAATGTGGTCGCCGGCGGTGGGATGCCCTGGTTGAATAATGTCGTCGCCGACTTCACCGCCATCGGCCCAGACGTGCCAGTTTGATAGGACCTGGGGTCCCGTCGTCGGCGTCCCGCACCAGTATACCCAGGGTGCCGGCGCTGTTGAACCAGTATATATGTCCTTCAGCATTGCTCGACATTATGCCACCATGCAAGGGGTCGTATTTTTGTCTCGTCGCGACTGCCTGCGGCCGCCCCGGCGGACATCAAAGACTTGAACATCGGTGGGAAAACCTTCAATTTCTGAAGGGATGAACGTTGAGCCAACAGATTCGATTTCACGGGGCGAAGCGTACTTGTGGCGGACAAAATATGATAACGCGGTCCATTTTAATTTACCACCGCTGTATTTCAAGCCATATCAATGGTTTGAATGTTTGGATCATTGGCATATTCGGCGGCAAGCCGCTTCAATAATTGTTGGAGTGCTGCACGTTTGTCGTTCATGATATCATTTGGTTAAAGGGTGATGTTGAGTAGGTTTGCCACATCCTCCAGGAATGAGGCCGTTGCTGCATCGGGGTTGTCGCTGCCCGAATGGTGCAATGCCAACGGGCGGTTTGTCGCCCGGTGTACCCAGATCGAGCCGCTGTCACCTGGCCTGCTGACGTTTTCGCCAAAAGCCGGATCCGGGCCGATCCTTGCCTGCGGGATATCGAATAACGTACCGTCATCTGAACGGGTGAACAGGGCCGAGGTAGGAGCCCGTCATCAGGCCATGCGTAAGACCTGTAGTGGAGCCGGATTTGAACACCTGCAATTGCGCTGCCGGCGTAGTCGGGTCGTCAATCAGAGCCATCGCCTCAGCCACGGTCATAATTGAGTTAACAACCGTGATCTGGCCATCAATGCATTTTCGAAGTTTTGGTTGTCTTCATCCGACTGGGCGTCCAGACTTGCAGAAAACTGGTCGCCCGATCGGTGTCGAGTACACAAAGCGCGGCGTCGACGCCGGTCTGCCGAGACCTGCCGAGTTGCCCGATGATCAGGTCTTCATCGTGATATGCCACATCCGAAGCTCCGAAAGCGCGGCGGCGATCAACAGTATAACGGCAATAATCAGCAAGAGCACCTTCCACCAGGGGTCGTCGAACGGGATTGGCCCATATTGTCCATCAAAGGGCTCTCTTGGAATAACGGTATAGGAAAATGCGTGGGGAGCTCATAAAACGGCTCATAACAGAACCGTCCGTCCGACGGACGGCGGGGATCGGCCGGCCGCCGCCGCCGTTGCCGCCGCACGGGCCATGCGAACAATAGCACGCCAGAATCTGTTGGATCACGCAGGGGTCGATGGCGCTGCCGTCGAGCAAATCTTGCAGCGTATGGCGCAGGCGGTCGCGGACCGCGGCATTGGAGTTTGGGTCGTTCCGGTTTGCGGCATCGCTTCCGGCCAGCGCGGGCATTCTTGAGGTCGAAAGCAATTCGCGCAATTTAAAGCGCAACGTTCCCTCCTGTACTCCTGAAACGATCTCGCCGGTAGCCGGGTCGAGCGCCGTGCGGCTCACAAATATTTGCTTGCGCACGCGCCGCGCCGAATGGCCAGGATCTGCCATACCGGCCATGTTTCGACAGACAAACTCGACCTCGTGCTTGCGCGGTGAAGCGTCAAACACATCCACTTTAAAATACACCGTGCGCCCGGCGCCCAGCGCCAACAGGCGAAAGTACCATGCCGGCGCCTTTTTGGGATTGGCCCAGGGCAACCGAAATCGGCCTGCGTCCAGGCATCTGTTATCCGCACCCCGCGCATGGCCAGATCGGCCCGGCTGGCGGCAGTAATATCGAGTACGTTATCGTCGGTAAAGGGAAGTCCCCAGCGGTTGATGACCCGCACGCCCATGTAGTAGGTACCCAGGGCCGTTTCGAAGATACCGTCGGGCATTTGAAACAGGTCGTCCCGTACGCACCGCATAGGGCCGGTACGGAATATCGAGCATGGTGCCGTCCAGGTAGGCGGCATCCCATTGGATATCCTCAAAATCGCGCGTGGGCAGCGGATCTTCAGCGCCGATCGCGGCGCGCTATGGCTACGCGTTCCGGACCAGTGTCGATCATCATTTTCAGACGCCTTCCACGGCTCGGCGTTCGACTCGCGGTACTCCGCCGTCAGCAACCAAGCGGCGCCATCGGCAGTGACATCGAGACCGACGGTAGGCGGATAGGTCCCGCCGCCCGATGCTGCACCCTCGATCGACAGCGGTTCTCCCAGTTGTGGATCGCTTTGGTAACCTTCAGGTTCCAGCGACCAAATAGTTGAATGCTCATATTGGTACATTTAGAGTTTAGAAAATCACGATTACCCCACCGCTACAGCCTGAAAAACAGGAGGCTTGCAACGGTAGTTAATTTGATTTTCCAAAATTGGGATGACCGGATTAGCAGCCGATTATTTTTTATTTAAATTCAAATGAAAAATTGATTAATTCTTGAGGACTGTATGTATGGGCATCAACCGGTATTTTGAATACTTTTGTACAGCCCCAAGTAATTGTGCAACATTCAAAAACTACCTAAACCGATCCAGACATGGCCACACTTCATTCGGACCAATACAGCTTCGAGCCGGATGGATATCATCCGGCAACAATGCGATCAGGTCGTACGCGGCGACGCTTCCACGCGAAACAGGATTGAAGCTGCTTTGCGCAACCTGGAAGTAATTAAACGGCATATGGCTGACGGCGACGGCGACAAAGCATTCGATAAAATCAGGGAGACTATGCAAGATATCATGGATCTGGAGGTCGACGAACTGAAAGCATCTTGTTCTTTTTACATGGGCTTTCTCATGCTCACTGATAAGCCGCGATAATGCTGAAATGACCCAAAAGCCTGGAGGTAATACACTGGGCGTTACAATTGACGCGCAACCCCATGCTTGCCCTCGCTACTTATAATAAACTCATGATCCATCATTTGAACCACAGAATTATGAGATGGTAATTAAACTGGTAGATGCCACCCATGAGGTAGCATCCGGGCTTCCCCGGTCGAATGTAATTGCATACTATCGAAACGCTTGCAAACTACAACAAAGCCGAGGCTTTTTTTCCGCCAGAATCAGTTTCCGGAAGTCCTGTCGCCCGGCAAGGACGCGATGGATGGATTCAGGAGATTTCGATGGAGACAGAATCGGCAAAATGCAAAGGATTAGTTGGCTTTGCCATGATTGCCACCGGCGACAAAACACGCGGACTTGAATACACGGAGAAAGCCTTCGACATTTTCAACGCTTGAAAAATGAAAAAGAAGTTGCTTTTTCTGCTTCAAGGCCGGGGAATGGTGATGCTGATGAACGGAGACAAACAGGAAGCCATCCAAAACCTCCGCGAGGCAGTGAACATTTTCAGGCGATCCGGCGATATCAATACCGTCAACAATACCCTGGCGTTTCTGTCTAATGTCGAATAATATGGACGGATTCATAAAGGAACATCCAACCCAACTGGCATATCTGGCTGGAGCAGGGATTTCGGTTGCTCCCCCTGCCGCGCTACCCGGCGCAGCGCAATTTATTACTGCTTTGACAGAAAAAATTACCGATGATCCTACTTTGAAAGCAGCAATCACAGACCGCCTGTTTATAGAAACGGTAGGCAAAGATTTGAGGGTGATTTCTTGCGTTTTGAAGGCGTGTTGAGTTGTATCCGGCTAACCATTGATCCGGAACTCGAACTGCTTCGCTTGTACAGCAGTTGCACTTCGCCTAATGCATACCATTTTTTCTGGCCAGAGCAACTGGAACAGGGCGCCATACTGCTCACCACCAATTTCGACAATCTGCTTGAACGTGCATGTCATGCGCTTGGCATCCACTATACGCTCCTGGCAACCGATGAAGAACTCACGGCGTTTGGCAAAAACCCGGATGCCTTTCAACACCCTATCCTGAAGTTGCACGGGGGATATGACCTGATGAATTCAGACGGGACTATCCGGCAAGGGGCGCAACATATTAAAGCCGCGATCGAACATGTCGGCCAATTGTATCTGTCTGGTCCGTCCAATCATTTGGCCGTCGCCATCGCCGCCGCGTTGAGCACCCGGCATTTGGTTGTTATGGGGTATTCGGGTTGCGATGATTTTGACATCATGCCCTGTTTACTGGAACAGCCAGCTCCGAATGGACTCTCCTGGCTACACCACAGCCAGCATTCGCCGCGGCAGGAAAACCAATTACCCGAAGACTGGCGGGATCGCCCGCCGTTCAGATTGTTGCAAGGAGATAAAAACCAGTCCATGCAGATCATTTCCGGGGATACGGCAGCCGTTTTCGGTATTGACATAAAAGGCAGCCAACCGGACCAACCACAATTCGATTGGTCTGCCCGGTTGGCGGATTGGGCCGATAAACACCTCGCAACAACAGCACAACAACACCTGTTCCTGGGCTATTTATTGAGTATGCTCGAACGGTTTGAAGAAAAGCGCTGCCTTTCTGGAGCATATCCGGGAAGCGGCTTTGCCCCAACGGCAAGACGGGATCAGGCAACTCATCCTCTGTAACATCATTCCCTTCCTGAACGATAATGAACGGGCCATTTTAACCCTGTCGACCTTGACCGATTCGGAGCAGATTATTGATGGTATTTCTATAAAAGGCATTGCCTATTACAACCTGGCCAGAGTGAATACGAATATGAACCAATTCAAACTGGCGGAAATGTATCTCCACGCCGCCTTTAAAATTTTTGAAAAGGCGGAAGATCCGGTTAGGATGGCCGATGCGATGCATGAGCTCGGCCGGGTTGTTGCCGAGTCCGGGGAAATCGAAAAAAGTTTGAAATATTATGAATCAGCCAACCGGATTTCCGAAGCCATTGGCCACCTCACCGGTACAGCGATGGGTTATACAGCCATAGCCAGCGCTCTCTGCCAGCAGGGCAACCTGGACGAGGCCGAAGCATATGCACACAAAGCCATTAAAATCCTCCGGCTCAACGGCAATCAAACCGGATTGGGCATTGCTTACCACGGGCTCGGCTACATTTTATCCTTGCGCGAAAATTTTGCAGAAGCCGCCCGCGCATTTGAAACGGCGGTATCCTATGAACGGAGTGCCAGCGCCAAACTCGACCTGGGACATTCCCTTCACAGTCTGGGTAATATGTACCTGAACATGATGCAATTGGATAAAGCGCAGGCTTGTCTGGAGGAATCCTTGCAGATCAAAAGAATCATACACGATCAGAAAGGGATAGAGAACTCGACCAAGTTGCTGCAAACCGTTCTGACGCTAAAAGGTGAAGGGCGTTTTTAATGGTATTATGCCGTCGCCTTTGCGACGTAGAAAAGAGGATGGCAAAAACAAACCAAGCCGCCGCAACGTCCCCGTCGCGACGGCTTCTTCTTGCCGGTTTTCTCTCTGTCCGGCGGCAATCCTCACACCACAAACCGGCTTTAATCTGGCTTCCTGTCCTTTCCGCCAAGATTGGGAAGGAGTAGTTTGGATATGATCGTGACCCGCCGGTCCTGGCAGTCTTTCTCCTGGCACCGGCCGTTGTAATTGCCAGGCAATTCCCATCCGTACCCTTCACCCTCAAGGCGAAGCGAAACATGAAGCGATGGCCAATCAATTTTTTGAAAATAAGCCTGGCAGAAGGTTTCCACTGTAGCGGTGCGCTTATCCGAAAGCCGCAGGTTGAGGCAAGGTTGCTTTTCCGGACCTGCCGGGCAACTATCCCGTTCAAATTGTTCCAGTTCGGCTTTCAGATTACCGAAGATTTCCTGTTCATCGGCATATCCGCTCAACCGTATACTCAAGGTATAGGGGATGCTTACCGGGTAATTGGCCAAAAGCTCGCGTTTGGTCGCTTCCAGAATTGCCTGCAATTGTTCCCATCCAAAGGACTCTTCCCGGGTGTATTTTCCAGTGTAAAAGTATATATGACTGTTTTGGGGCTGATTTTCCGGATTTTTCAGCTGATCCAGGGAGGTGTTCGCCCAATCTATGATATTGATATACTCCGGGACACATTCACGAAGCGATTCGAAACTGAGATGAAGGGTTTTGGCTTGAAAACGGCCCATACTGTCGAGCAATTGCTGCAATTCCGGTTGAGCCATAAAAGCCGCGTGTGCAGGAAACTGTGCGATGACGTTTTCCAACTCTTGCCGGAGTTGTTCGGCAGCCTGTCCTATTGCCGGCCCCATATCGGTCAGGAGCGGCGGAACCATACCCGATGGATATTCGATGCTGCTAACCAGCAGGGTGTCGGTGATTATACGGTGAATAATCCCATCTACGAGTTTTTGGCCAAATGCCGGTGAGTAAAGTACAACCTTTTCAACTCGCACCTCTTCAATAGCCGGGTGCATCGTTACCTTCGGATTTATAGCATTCCCGAATTTCAAACGGTCCCGGCTACTCACCCGGGATAGCAGCAAGGTGCGGTCTTTGATATTGAATTTGCCGTTAGCAGGCAGCCTGTAAGTCAGTTCCTTAAGGGTAAGATGGAAATATCGCCCGGAATCCGATGCCATCAAAGCGCCGGTTTCGGCAGAGGGCGCGCGAAATTCAGCGATTTCAACGTGTTCAATGGCCATCCAGGATTTGAAGGCCTTCTTACTCTGGGAGCAGGATGCCAGTAAAAGGCAACATAGGATAAATGGAATAGTAATGATGCGCATAGTCAATCGTTTTTGAGTGTATTAATACGGTCTTGAACATTCCCAATAGATATAGCGATTTCGATTTGTAATTCTTCGGGCCATTCCTTCAGGTGGGGATCATTCAGCAGTTTCAGGATTTCATTCAAATTGTCCAGTATCTCCTGATGCAGCGTGCTGCAATCCAGGCCCGGATAATTCTTGCACAGTTGTTTACTGCGGGCATAAATAACACGCAGCGCTTCCACCCGCTTGTCCGCCCAGTCTGGCAACTCCAGCGGCGTTATTTTGCTGTGTTCGATGTCGTACCTGAAGTGTTCAATTTGCCGGTCCAAATCTTCCTTTTGCGTCTGTGCGGCCCAGCCCAGGGCAATGGCAGGATCGGTATTTAACCAGTACACCAACTGGCGATAAGGCGACTGGGAATTGCCAAATAATTTCAGGCAGGTCTCCATGACCGGGCTGGATACATCGCTTTTATCCAGTTGCTCGATGGCAGCCGATTTTTTCAAAATTTCCCTGGACTGTAACAACACGTCTTCGTCAACCACATTTTTAAAATACGGCGTCTTCATAAACCGGCTGAATGCGCCCTGAAAATCGTCCATCATATCGAGCAGGTGCATATCCGGTGGCGTGCGCTTCAGCCGGATATAGACAGGCGCTCCATCGCACGGCACCATGATGTTCTGAGAGCCGGGGATAAACCCCCGGGTATAATACCATATCACGATACCATGGCTGCACCCGTCCGTCATGTCAAACGGCACTTCACCATTACCATAATTGTCGGTACGGAAATTAACCCTGACTCCCCGAATCAGGAAGGTGTCGACCTGCACCGGCCGCCCCCTTTCATCGATAAAAATCAGGTAAAGGGCCTGCTCGCGCCCCAGGACAATAATTTCGGTGACGACTCCGGCCCCGTTGGTCTGGCAGCCCTTGGACAAGGTGAGAAAACCATTTGCCGAGATCTCCAGGTTAACGTTGATGGTTTTTTCGGGCAGGTTTCCGGAAAACCTGCCATTTTGATCGGTGAAAAAAACCTGCCCGTAAGTGGTTTCAATCACTTTGGCGCCGACGATGGGTTTTTGGTTACGGCTCCGAATAAACCCGGAAATCGGATACTGGGCTGAGCCCGGTATGCAATGGAGCAGCAGAAGGAGGTAAATAAATCTTTTCATAATCAGAGCAGTGTTTATTTGCATGAAGGATTAGAGGCACGCGAAATGGAACTTACGCCAGGCCAGCAGCGGATATGACTCAACCTCAGGGCAACCTGAGCCTCAAATTATTGGCATCCATGGCGAGCTGAAAATATTGGGCCTGCCGGTTTTGGGCCCGGATCACGATCAGGACCGGCGTTGCCATGGAGAGCCCCGTCTTGAACTGCAACCTGAAATTGCCGTAGGCATCCGTAATTACCCTGGCGCCGAATCCATCTATTTCCACCGCAGCCTGCGCAACGGGTTGGCCGGCGGCATCCACCACCGTCCCGCTGAAGCTTACGTCACGCCCCCCCCGCACGATTTCCGGAGCAGTCCGACGCGCAGGCTTTTTTACCGCCGGCGTGGAAACCGGGGCAGGCTCAGAGCGCGCTTCTGCTTTGGGCTCAGATTTGCCCAACTCCTGCCGCAAAGCCGCAAACAAAATAGTGGCAGCACAAAGCATGAAAAAATAGGTGGTGGACCGGATCAAAGCCGTTTGGCGCGTTCGCGACTGCCCCGGTGCAGAACCCGCCGTGAGCAGCATGACGATCAGCCCAAGTATCAGAATAACGGCGGCAAGCGGAGTCAGTTGGTCGAGGTTTATATGTATCGGTAAGTTCATAACAAATGATTGGAATGGAACAATTTTTATTTCATGTTCAAATATATCGTGAAAATTTTCTAAAGCCCAAAGGCTCAATCATCTATTTATTATTTCAAAAAACTTATGAAACAAAACAATTACCTAATAAAGTTCTATAACTTCGCCTCATGAAGTTTTAATAAATACTCATGAAGAATCAGGAAAAACGCGACCTGGTAGCTAAGTATCAACCCATTTTAAAACGCTATCTGGACGCCCTTATGAATAAAGAAAATGGGCTTACTATCGAGATAATTGCCAGAGCTATCGGCGTCGAAAATCCAAACGACCTGTCCCGGGCGAAAATGGACCCAAAGGCATATACCAATTGGAATATCCGGCATGTCACCATGCAACAAATGGTTGAGCGCCTGGAGCAAGTTTTCCAAATAACTGAAACAGAGAATAATAGAATAAACATCCCGATTGAACGCATCAAAAATCCGCCGGCATGGCGTGGTGAAGCCCAGATACCATCTCCAAATACGCATCACACCGGCGCAGCCTGGTACGCAGGCCTCTCCTTCAAGCTGGACAAGGAAATCGTTTACCAGGGTATATTTGAATTCAACAAAGAGTGGACAACCGTACGGGTGGAATACTTCCGCCACGGCGAATCGGAACCGCAGGTACAATGGGGAACCGTCCATCCCCGTGACCTTTATTTGTTGATAAACATTGCCGATTCTTCAGAAGGATATACCAAATCGCATATCATCCTAAAAAAAGCGGAACAATCCTGGAAGAATTCCGATTTTTTCCACGGTGTGTACGCCGCGCCCAGCTTCAACAGCCATCCGGCCGCAGGTGAAATCATCCTCCAACGCGTTGCAAGCCTTGAAGAAGCCCGGAAATTGATCCACACACCGGCGCCCGATTGGGCGGCTTTTCACCTGCATGGCAAATACCTGATTGCCAATACCCCAAATGTGGTCATGAAGGCGTCCGATTTCCCATTTCACCATGTGGTAAAGGACATCCATTCTATAACTGGCAGGTGGCAGGGGTATATGCAAAATACGCAGGACAACACCTTGCAGGAGTGCCTCCTTCAGATTAGTTCCAACGGCCAGGTGCGGCTGAAATCGTCGTTATACACGGGCAGCATAGAGGGCAAATTACTCCCCCTGACCAGTTCATCCTCCTATTACATCAACCTCGATGCCGAGCGGCATTCCGGCGTTTGCGGCCTTTTTCTGGGGATCAACCTTTTCAACGAGGACGTGCTGTCTGGCGTCGTTGCCACACTCCTGGAAGAGGATTCGCCGGTTAATTTCAAGATTATCCTTTGGCCAGTTGGCAATGAGGTGGACTGGGACGACCTCCAGTGTGCCAATATTGACGACCCGGTCGACATCGTTAACGAAAGCCAGCGGTATGAGGTCCTCCGGGAATTCTACAATCTCGATACCGGGATCATTTCAGAGCTCGAAGGCCACTATGAAATAATACTGTTATCGCATGAAATTGTCGTCAACCAAAGCCACCTTCAGCGGTTGGCTATGACCATCCGAAACGATGGCACCGCCATTCTGACCGGGAGCCATAAAAAACCATACAACGGCCAGATAACTCATACCAGCGACATCATCGTTTGTAAATTCTCCCCGGAAAGCGAAGAAGAGATGTACTTCGAGTTTATTTTCGTTCCCACAAATACCGACAACGCTGCCACCTATTCCGGAATCTATGCCGGCGGGGCGCCAAAGGCAAATATGCCCATAGCGGGGCGGTTAAAACTCATCCGGGTGGACGAACCCGTTTCGGTCGAAAACTACCCGCTAGGTAGTCAAAAACTCCTCGATTTCTTTTTCGAGCACCCCCAGCACCTGGATTTTTTCCTCGGCTATCACGATAAAATGGTCCTGACCTACAAGGATTTCAGAGATGCCGGCATCCTTCCCCGCAGTCCGAGCAAACCTGACGAAATCAACCGGGTAGCCGGGATGTATTACAGTATCAAACCGCACCGCGCAGACGACAAACCGGCGTTTTTTGTCAATCCTGTGCGAATCTATGAAGACGGGCGGGTTGATTTGCTCAGCACGCGAAAGCCAAAGGCTTATTATCACGGCCTCGCCGAATTGATCAACAGCTCCATGTTTTGTATTACCCTTTACCGGCGGGCAACCACGCCACAAAGAGCCATATCTTTATTTAACATTGGCGATCAGGGCGGAGAGAGCATACAGTTGATTGCCGGCGTGCACCAGGCGTACCGGCTGAACCAAGCCCCCCGAACTTCCCGTGAAGTGCTCATCCGGCTAAATCCGGAAAATTGCAGAAAATTGAACCTCGATTACGACCATCTCAACTATGCTGACCTCGACGCTTTTATCGTGCAGTTGCCAATCGACGGACATCAGGATGAACGGTATGCCTTATTCAACCAATTCGACGGAATCATGAGTTTTCTGACCGGCGACGAACACAATGCCATCCGTTTATCAGCAGATATCCCGCCGCGCTTTTTCCGGGAGGTCGATTATGCTGATTTATTTTTCAGTGCCGCTTGCCAAAAGGCCGCTAGATTAAACTTTAACCAGTCCATCGATTACCTGGAGCGCGCCCAGCACCATGGGTTTTCTAACCGGACACTGTTGCAACAAGAACTCGAGTCCGGCGCCCTGCAACAACTCGGCGCGATGAGTCGGAACAACACCCTGTTTGACAAATCATTCGCCGGATTGTCCACCAAAGCCCGGAATGCGCTGCTCCAAAAATTGAAACGGATAACCAATCCTGAGAATTACCTCACGGAAGACGCCTCAGGACCAGACAGACTCTGAACACGCCTATATTTCCAATCTTAATCTGCTCTTTACCCACTCCTATCTTCTGACCACCGTTATTTTCCATACCAATATCCCAAACGGTGGCATCAACTCCTAACATTGGTGGCGCCGGTAGCGTTGCCCGACCCAATAAAAAATAGTGGTGGCAAGTCGCTCCTTCCACGAAGAATAAAAAGCCGAAATTCGGCGACAGGGTAAACCGCAGTTCGCCTCCACCGCCTTCCGGGGCGCCTGCCGTAAAAACGTATCGCCACCAGGCGCCTGGCTCGAAGCAAAACCCAGAACAGCCTGCCATCTTTTTTCTTTTCTGAGCGCACGCACTTCCCCTGGACCAGCGGTTTTAAAAACAAAGCGGGGACTGGCTGCAGAATGGCGTGGGATTTCAACGGATAGAAACCCTCCTGGCGCCACTTGTTTAAAGTCTTTCTAAATTGTAAAAATAATAAAGAGTCCCTTGTCTTAATTGAAATATTTTACTTCACATTTGGTCTTTGAAACTATTGCCGGCGCTGGTTTTAGATGGTATCCGGCAATAGTGAGGAATGTTATTTCCGAAGCATGGCAACCTGCTTCTCACAGAAAAATTCCGGTTATGAAGAGGACTGTTTTTCTTTTTGTTTTTTTTCATTTTTGGGTAAACGGCGTTCTTTTAGCGCAGAACGGGGCGCAAGACCTGTTTAATACTAAATGCGGCATTTGTCACACGATCGGCAAAGGAAAACTGGTTGGCCCCGACCTGGCTGGCGTACAGGACCGGCACCCCCAGGAGTGGCTGCTGAACTTCGTCCGTTCCAGTCAAAAGATGATAGCCAGCGGCGACTCGGCTGCCCTCGCCCTTTTTGAGCAAAACAACAAGGTGGTGATGCCCGACCCGATGATTTCCGATGCGGAAATCGAGTCGGTGTTGGCGTATATCCTGGAGAACTCAGCAGCGGGCGCGGGCGCGGTTGCCTACACATCTATTATTGATGGCGCCACGCCGGAAGACTTCGAAAACGGCAGGCAGCTATTCGAGGGCAGAGTCCGATTTGCGAACGCGGGCCCATCCTGCATCACCTGCCACAATGGACTTGCCAAAACTTTTTTCAACGACAATAGCTTCAGCGTTAAAGACTTATCGACATCTTTTGCCAACCTCGGAGAACAGGGTGTCCGGGCAATTCTCGAAAACCCGCCTTTCCCCGTGATGAAACAAGCTTTTACCGGAAAGAACCTGACCGAGGCGGAGGTACACGATCTGCTGGTCTTTCTGAAAAAGTCTGGCGGCAGCGGTGCTCAAGCCAAGATGCCATCCGGGCTTCTGCTCTTCGGTCTGCTCGGCGCCGGGGCCTTGGTGCTGCTGTATTCGGCGCTTTGGTACAGCCGCAAAAGCCGGAGCGTCAATCACGGGATTTACAAACGGCAGATAAAATCACTTAACTGATATACCGCCTCCCCCCGGCTCTCATTCCCGCAAGGCGAGCAGGGATCGGGGGGGCAAACCACCAACTTATGAGCTGGATAGAAGATATCATTTCTCCTCAAACCCGACATTGGGAAGAGTTTTACCGCAACCGCTTTCAGCACGACCGCATCGTGCGCAGCACACACGGCGTGAACTGCACGGGCGGCTGCTCCTGGCAAATTCACGTCAAAGACGGCATCGTCGTTTGGGAAACCCAACAGCTGGACTACCCGCTGCTGGAAAGCTCGTTGCCGCCATACGAACCGCGCGGCTGCCAACGGGGTATTTCGTACTCCTGGTACCTGTACAGCCCGCTCCGGATAAAATACCCGCTCATCCGTGGAGCGCTTATCGATGCTTTTCATTACGAAAAACTCAACGCAGGGGGCGACCCTTTCAAAGCTTGGGAAAACCTGCAAAACAACCCGGAAGCACGCAAACGCTACCAGCAGGCAAGGGGCAAGGGCGGTTTTCGCCGGGTGAGTTGGGACACGGTGCTCGAGATCATCGCCGCCGCCAACATTTATACCGCTAAAAAATATGGCCCCGACCGTGTTATCGGCTTCTCGCCTATCCCCGCCATGTCCATGATGAGCTATGCTGCCGGGGGCAGGTTCCTGCAATTGTTCGGCGGAGTAAACCTCAGTTTTTACGACTGGTATTGCGACCTGCCGACGGCTTTCCCCGAAATATGGGGCGAACAAACCGACGTATGCGAAAGCGCCGACTGGTATAATTCCAAAATGATTGCCGACATGGGCGCATGCCTCAACATGACCCGGACGCCCGACTGCCACTTTTTTGCGGAGTCGCGCCACAATGGCACCAAGGCGGTCGTTTTTGCACCCGACTTCAGCCAGGTCTGCAAGTACGCCGACCAGTGGGTTCCCCTCCATGCCGGCAGCGACGGGGCGTTCTGGATGGCGGTGACGCACATTATTTTAAAAGAATGGCACCACGAAAAACAGACCCCTTCCTTCCTCAAATACGTCAAGCAGTACACCGACAGCCCCTACCTCGTAAAGTTGGAAAAAGACGGTGACACATGGAAACCCGGCAGGCTGGTGCGGGCAAACGAGCTGGAGCAATTCAAGGATATCGAAAACGGAGACTGGAAATTCCTGAACATAGATGAAGACACGGGTAAGTTCGTCGTGCCAAAGGGTAGTTCCGGTTTTCGCTGGGACAAAAAAGGCGGCAAATGGAACTTGAAGTTGGAAGACGGCGAAACCGACCTTGCCTACAACCCGGCGCTCACTTTCCTGGGTAAAAGTGACGAAGTGTTTCAGGTGGAATTCACCGAATTCGGCTTGACCAACCACCGCAAGCGGGGCGTTCCGGTAAAATACATCCAAACGGTTGATGGCAAGATTCCCGTCGTCACCGTGTACGATCTCGTCATGGGGCAGTATGGCGTTGGCAGGGGGCTGCCAGGTGACTATCCGGCTGACTACACCGATAAAGACGCCGCTTACACCCCCGCCTGGCAGGAGATTTTCACCGGTGTAGATTCCAAAACCGTCCTCCAGTTTGCCCGCGAATGGGCGAACACTGCCGACGTGACGGGCGGCAAGTGCATGGTCATCGTCGGGGCGGGCATCAACCACTGGTATCATGGTAACCTCATGTACCGCTCTGCTATCATGGCGCTCATGCTCACAGGCTGCGTCGGCAAAAACGGCGGCGGCATGAACCACTACGTGGGCCAGGAAAAACTCGCCCCCCAAGACAGTTGGGGCACCATCGCCTTCGGCAAGGATTGGGTGAACGCTGTGCGCTTGCAGCAAGCCCCGCTTTGGCACTATATCAACACCTGCCAGTTCCGATACGACGGGCAGTTTTCAAAATACAACACCGTGCCCGATAATAAATGGACCCGCCAGCACACGGCGGACACCATCTTTCAGGCGGTGCGCATGGGCTGGATGCCTTTTTTCCCGCAGTTCAACCGCAACACGCTGGAAATTGGCAAGGAAGCCGCTGCCAACGGCGCAGTTTCCAATGAAGACATCCAGAAGTATGTTATGGAAAAACTGAAATCGAGGGAATTAAAATATGCAGTGAGCGACCCGGATGCGCCGGAAAACCATCCCCGCGTCTGGTTCATCTGGCGCGGCAACGCCATCATGGGCAGCATGAAAGGGCACGAGTACGCCCTGAAACACTACCTCGGTACCCATTCCAACGCCATTGCCGAAGACTCGACCGACCATACCGAGGAAGTGAAATGGCACGACATCGCTCCACTGGGCAAAATGGACCTGGTAGTTGATCTCAACTTCCGCATGGACTCCTCGGCGCTTTATTCGGACATCGTGCTCCCGGCGGCTTCGTGGTACGAAAAAGCCGACCTCAACAGTACCGACCTGCACTCGTTCATCCACCCGCTGGGGCAGGCGATAGCGCCCGTCTGGGAATCAAAAACAGACTGGGACATTTTCAAACAAATTGCGAAAGCCACCAGCGAGATGGCTAAAAAATACTTCGCGGAGCTACAAAAGGACATCGTCGCCTCGGCGCTGGGCCACGACTCGCCCGGCGAAATTGCTCAGCCCACCGTCAAGGACTGGTACAAAGGCGAGTGTGAGCCGGTACCCGGCAAGACCACCCACAAGCTCACCGTGGTGGAGCGCGACTACACGAAGATTTACGATATGTACATTTCGCTGGGGGACAACATCCGCAAGAATGGTTTGGAGGCGCACGGCAACCACTTCATGTGCGAGGATGCTTTCGATGAAATGCTCAACTCCAACCACTTTCCTCTCGAGCGGAACAACGGCGATGTGCGACCCTCCATCAAGGAAGACGAGTGGGCAGCCAATGCGGTGCTGCACCTTTCCGCGCTCACCAACGGCACGCTGAATGTGCGGGCTTATGAAAATGCCGAAAAGAAAACGGGCATGGCGCTCGCCGACCTCGGCAACGGCAGCAAGGACGTGCGCATCCGCTATGCCGACCTGCTGGCGCAGCCCCGCCGCTACAACACTTCGCCGCTCTGGTCAGGCTTGATGAACGACGGCAGGGCTTACGCAGCCTACACCTACAACGTGGAGCGCTTCGTTCCCTGGCGCACCCTCACCGGGAGGCAGCATTTTTACCTCGACCACGAGCTGTACATCGCCTACGGCGAAAACCTGCCCACCTACAAGCCGTCGCCCAAACCTGAAGCCTACGGCGACCTGCGCGACACGCTGAAAAAAGGCGAAGCCAAAATACTCAACTGCCTTACGCCGCACGGCAAGTGGCACATCCACTCCACTTACATGGAAAACCTGCGGATGCTCACCCTGTCGAGAGGCTGCGAACCTTGCTGGATTAACGAGCAGGACGCCGATGAACTGGGCATCAAGGACAACGACTGGGTGGAGGTCTATAACGACCACGGCGTTTACTGCACCCGTGCGGTGGTCAGCTCGCGAATTCCGCGTGGCGTGTGCATCGTCTATCACGTACCGGAACGCACAGTCGGCATCCCGAAATCGCAAGTCAGGGGCAACAAGCGCGCAGGCGGCCACAACAGCTTTACCCGCATTCACCTGAAACCCAACTACCTGGCGGGCGGCTACGGGCAGATGTCTTTCCACTTCAACTATTGGGGACCCATCGCACCCAACCGCGACACACACGTGATTGTGAAAAAGATGGAAAAGCTGGTGTGGTAAGCAAAATCTTAAAAACTTAAAATTATCATCATGGACGTACGTGCCCAAATTTCAATGATATTCCACCTTGACAAGTGCATCGGTTGCCACACTTGCTCCATCGCCTGCAAGAACATCTGGACAGACCGCAAAGGCGCCGAATACATGTGGTGGAACAACGTGGAAACCAAACCTGGCACAGGCTATCCCACCAAATGGGAAGACCAGGACATATACCAAGGTGGCTGGGAAAAAAAGAACGGCACGATTGGCCTGCGGGGCGCAGGCAAGAAAAAAGGGCTGCTCAATATCTTCCACAACCCCAACCTGCCTGTAATTGACGATTACTACGAACCGTTCACGTATAAATATCTCGACCTCATCGAGTCGCCAGCCATGGACGACCAGCCGACGGCCCGACCGGTCTCTCTTATCACAGGCAAGCCCATTGACATCAAAATGGGCCCCAACTGGGATGACGACCTCAGCGGCACGCCCGACTACGCCCGCAAAGACCCGAACCTCCACGACCTGTCGCCCGTTGAGCAGGAAGCCATGTTCCAGTTGGAGCGCATGGCATTTTTCTACCTGCCGCGCATCTGTAACCACTGCCTCAATCCCGCCTGCGTGGCAGGTTGCCCCTCCGGCGCCATCTATAAACGGGGCGAAGACGGCGTGGTGCTGATAAACCAGAAAGTGTGCCGCGCATGGCGGATGTGCGTGACTGCCTGCCCGTATAAAAAATCGTATTACAACTGGCACACCGGCAAATCGGAAAAGTGTATCCTGTGCTACCCCCGCCTTGAAGCAGGTTACGCGCCCGCTTGCATGCACTCCTGCGTGGGCAGGATTCGCTACCTCGGCGTCATTCTTTACGACGCCGACCGCATCGAAAGCACCGCTAACACCGACACGGGCAATCTCGTGGACAAGCAGCTCGACTTGCTGCTCGACCCCTTCGATCCCGGTGTCATAGAAGCGGCAAAGGAGAACGGCATTCCCGATTCCACCATCAAAGCGGCGCAGTACTCGCCCTCCTACAAGTTTATTAAAGAATGGGGGCTGGCCTTGCCCTTACACCCGGAGTTCCGGACCCTCCCCATGCTATTTTATGTGCCGCCGCTGCTGCCGGTCATGGCATCGCTTAGCCATCAGGATACGGCACAGGGCGAAAAAATGGATCCTATCGCCAAGTTTTGGAACGACAACTGGCTCTACGACACCAGCACCGAAGACCTCTGGGGCACGATTGAGCAGGCGCGTTTCCCCCTGAAATACATGGCGAACCTTTTCTCTGCAGGCGACGAGGAAAAAATCAAAACTGTTTTGAAAAAACTCTGGGCTGTGCGCATCCACCGCCGCAATGTCACCGTGGGCGACATCGCTCCCGAAAAGGTAGAACGCGCCCTGCGGGAGGCTGGTTTGGATGCCCCCACCGCAGATGCCATTTACAAACTGACCTCGCTGGCAAAATTTGACGAGCGCTTCGTCATCCCGCCCGCCCACCGCGAACAAGCCATCGAAATGCTGGAGTTTACCGGCGACACGAAAGGCAGCATCGGGTTTGGGTTTAAGGAAAAAGCAGAGCGGGGGCTTTGAAAAGGGTACCTTGACGATTGGTTGTTGGCTTTGGGCAAAACCGAAAAAAATTGCCATCAGTCATGACGGCCTTTTCCACTAAAACCACAAGCAGAAAATTATGAAAAAAGATATAACGCATTACCGTTTCCTCGCCTCCTTGTTCGACTACCCGCAGGCAGACTACACCGACCGGATGCTGGCTGCCCAGCGGCAGTTGGACGAGCGTTTTCCTGAAGCGGCGGCGCTGTTGCGACCCTTCACTGAATTTATGTCGGGGGCAAATTTGGCGGTGCAGCAGGAGCTGTTTTTACGCTCCTTCGACGTGCAGGCAGTGACCACGCTTGACCTTGGTTATGTGCTTTTCGGCGACGACTACAAGCGGGGTGAACTGCTCGTAAACCTGAACCGGGAACACCGGGAAGCCGAGAACGACTGCGGCGTAGAGCTGTCCGACCACCTGCCCAATGTGCTGCGCCTTTTGCCAAAACTGAACGATGCCGAATTGGTCAATGAACTCGCCAACCGCATTATAGGTCCGGCATTGTACCGTATGATTCGGGGTTTCGAGCCGGAACAGGTGGAACTAAAGGACAAGTTTTACCAAAAACAGCACAAAACCCTCATCGAGCGCCCAAGCGACCACTACACGATTTTCCAAAAACTGCTCGAAGCCCTGTACGCCGTACTGAACGCAGACTTCGGCATCGAGGAAAAAGAGTTGGCAGAAAAAACCTCCGATTTTTTGAAAAATATCAACACCGAAGCTGCACTGGAAGGCTGAGGCGTGAAAAATCTGTTTGCCATGCAAAACCTTTTCAACACCCTCAACAACTTTTTTCTGATTGGTTTACCATACATCGCCCTGACGGTGTTCCTGGTCGGCTCCATTTGGCGCTACCGATCTACCAAGTTTAAGGTATCTTCCCTGTCTTCGCAATTTTTGGAGGGCAGACAGCTGTTCTGGGGGTCGGTGCCGTTCCACATGGGCGTCTTATTCCTGTTTTTCGGGCACCTGATCGCTTTCGTGATTCCGAGAGGCGTACTCGCCTGGAACAGCCACCCCGTACGGCTTATCGTGCTGGAAGTGACCGCCTTCATCTTCGGTATCGCCCTGCTCATTGGCTTGGCGAACTTGGTTTACCGCCGGGTTACCAACCCTCGCATTGCCGTGGTGACCAGCAGGATGGACTATTTCCTCCTGACGCTGCTGCTGGTACAAGTGGTGACGGGCTTGTGGGTGGCGTACAATTTCCGCTGGGGATCGTCGTGGTTTTCATCGGTGCTGACGCCCTACTTGTGGAGCATTTTTGCCCTCCAACCCGACCTGACGGCGGTGAGCGCCCTGCCTTGGGTTGTCAAGCTCCACATCGTGTTGGCTTATCTCATCGTGCTGCTCATCCCGTTCACCCGCCTGATGCACTTTCTCGTCGTTCCGCTGGATTATATCTGGCGACCTTACCAGCAGGTCATCTGGTATTGGTCCCGCAAGGAAGTCCGCAAAGCCTGGACGCCGTGGTCATTGCAGCGACCGAAGAATAATTGAGGTTGATTGAAATGGTTTGAAGTTGTGTCCAAGCAGCGATGCTAAGCAACGGCAAACCACCTCAGACAACGCAGAAACATCGTCATGCAGCAACAAATCCTTCTTTCCGTTACCGACCTCGAGCTCCTGGCGGGGCAAGCTGTCAAAGGGATGCTGACGCTTTTGTTTGTTTTCGGCTGTATTTTCAACGTGATCAAGGCGGTGAAGGCGGAGGGCGCCCAAAAGAAAACGCTCCGGGGGGGTATTGCCTTGTTTTTTTTGCTACTGGTCGTCCCGCTCTTGCAGTGGATTCGGATCGAAGACAGCCTGCTGCGGCATCCGGCATACACGCCGGGCGTGACGCTCGACACTTGTCAGGTGTTTGCCAAGGGTAAAGGCATCCTGTTCGAGTACGAGGTGGCGGGCAAAAAATACAGGAACTGCAACACCTATCACCCCATTCCCCATCGACAGCATCACCGTGCCGGGGGGGAGGTATTCGGTTCGGTATTCGGAGCAGTTTCCGGCAGAAGGCAGGATTGATTTTACAAAAAAGGCGGAATAAATGCAGGAACGAGCTACTTTTAAGTCCCATAAAGCTCTGTTTTTCAATACACTGGCTTTTACCGTCTGTTTTTCAGCCTGGATGATAAACGGCGTGTTAGTTACCTTCCTGGCAGACAATCAAGTTTTCGATTGGGGGCCCGTCGAAATCGGTTGGTTGATGGGTATCCCCGTACTGACCGGTTCCATTTTCCGGCTACCCGCCGGCATCCTTACGGATAAGTTTGGCGGCAAACCAGTATTCAGCGTTCTGCTTGTACTATGCGCCCTACCGATGTACCTGCTCTCGTATGCCAATGATTTTTGGGGTTTCGCCGCCGCCAGTTTCGGATTTGGCCTCACAGGAGTAGGCTTCGCCGTCGGTATCGCCTTTCCTCCGTCTTGTATCCAGAAACAACTGCAAGGTACTCCTCGGCATTTTTGGGGCAGGCAATGCGGGGCTGCGTTCACTACTTTGTTTGCGCCCACGTTACTAAAAACTTTCACCGACGGCGGCGCAAACCTTGAAGGGTGGCGAACGTTGCCGAAGGTCTATGCCGCTCTATGCTAGGCATGGGTGTGCTGTTTTTCCTTTTCACCGAAAATAAAAAAGCCGCCAACAAAGCCAGGAAGTTCGGTGATTTGGTCATGCCCTTGAAGGAAGTTCGGGTATGGCGCTTTGGGCTTTACTACTTCCTGGTGTTCGGGTGCTTCGTGGCTTTCTCCCAATGGCTGGTGCCGTACTTCGTCAACGTTTATTACCTGCCGCTGGTTACGGCCGGCGTTTTTGCCTCGTTATTTAGCTTTCCGTCGGGAGTCATCCGGGCGCTCGGCGGTTGGATGTCTGACAAGTGGGGCGCCCGCAAGGTGATGTATTGGGTGCTAGGGGCGTCGGTGGTCATCAGTTTTATGCTCATCATCCCGCGCATGGAGGTTTATTCACCAGGCAGAGGCGTCATGGCGCAGCGCAGCGGCACAGTGACAAGTGTTTCAGAAGAGCAACTGGTGGTGGGGGAAAAAGTCTATCCTTTGGTGAAAAAGACGGCGCAAACTACTGATTACGAAGCCCGGGCGTTGGTGTTCCCGACCAAGGAAGTGTGGCAGGAGCCGATGGTGAAGGTTGGCGATGAAGTGGTGAAAAAACAATTGTTGGCTAAAGGCATCACCCGGATTTATTTTCAGGCAAACGTCTGGGTTCGCCATACTGGTCATGCTTATCGGCATTGTCTGGGGTATCGGCAAGGCGGCAGTGTACAAATATATTCCTGATTTTTTCCCCGAACAAGTGGGCGTAGTGGGCGGCATGGTGGGCGTGCTGGGCGGTCTGGGCGGCTTTTTCTGCCCCATCATTTTTGGCTACTTACTTAATAGCACCGGACTATGGACGAGCTGCTGGATATTCATGTGCCTGCTGTCGGTCGCCTGCCTGGTATGGTTGCACCGGGTGGTCACTAAAAAAATACGCCGGGAAGCAAGGCTTTTTCCGGAAGAGATTTATCCTCCAAAACGACCCATTTGACGTAACTGCACCTCGTATCATCTCAAACCATCACAAACGACAATCCATGGCAACCTGGTTTCAAAAATGGGAACCCGAAGATCCTGCTTTCTGGCAGCAGAAGGGGGCGAAACAGGCCTGGCGGACGCTCGCCGTTACAACATTTGGACTGATTTTCTCCTTCGCCACCTGGTTTGTGATGAGTGCCGTGGTAGTGCGGATGCCCGACATCGGGTTTCAGTTCAGCACGATGCAGTTGTTCTGGCTGACGGCGATGCCTGGCTTGGCGGGTGGCACGTTTCGGCTGATTCACTCCTTTTTGATACCTATTTACGGTTCCCGGCACGTCATCACCATTTCGATGCTCATCAAGCTGCTGCCCATGATTTGGCTGTTTCTCGCCGTGCAAGACTTGTCCACGCCCTATTGGCATTTCATCGCCATTGCCTTCCTGTGCGGCTTCGGCGGCGGCGATTTCTCCTCGTACATACCCTCCACCAGTTTGTTTTTTCCTAAAAAATTGCTAGGCATGGCGCTGGGTTTACAGGCAGGCATCGGCAATTTCGGTGTGTCGCTCACACAATTCATCACGCCGTGGATTATCGGTTTTGCCGCATTCGGGGGGCTGGCAGGTGGTTCGCAGATGATTGCCAAAGGCGACACGAGCAAAGAAATCTGGTTGCAAAACGCCGCGTTTTGGTACATTCCCTTCCTTGCCCTGACTGGTGTTTTTTGCTGGTTCGTACTCCGCAGCATCCCCGTCAAGGCGACGTTCAAAGAGCAATTGGATATTTTTAAAAGCAAGCATACCTGGTATTGCACCATTACTTATGTGATGACTTTCGGCTCTTTCGCGGGGTTCTCGGCGTCGTTTCCCCTGATGATAAAAGAATTGTATGGGAGCTTCCCCGATGCGCCCGACCCGTTGAAATATGCCTTTTATGGTCCACTGATTGGCTCGGCGATGCGGGCATTGATGGGCAAGGCGACCGACCGCTGGGGCGGCAGTATTTTCACCCAACTGTCGGGCATGGGGCTGATTGCATGCTGCCTGGCGCTGGTGCTGGGCGGGTACCTGCAACCGGCAAGCATGGAGCAGTTTCCCGGTTTCGTAATGCTGATGCTAGGCATCTTTTTTTTTACCGGCATCGGCAACGCCTCGACCTTCCGCCAGTACCCCATTATTTTCGCCTACAACGCCCGGCAAGCGGCGGGTGTCATCGGTTTCACGGCGGCGGTGGCGGCTTACGGGCCATTCGTTTTTTCCTTGCTGATTGGCAAATCTATTTCCCTCACTGGTGGGGCGGCGACATTTTTCTGGGGGGCAATCGCCTTTTTCGCCCTCGCCTGCTGGATCAACTGGTATTTCTATACCCGCAAAGACGGCGAACGCTGTGATTTTGGAACTTCCGGCGGGACGTGGTGGGACAAGGCAAAATCTACCTGGTCGCAGAATTGACCGCCCAGCAATCTTTTACATGAAAAAAACTATAACATTTTTAGCAATTTCGGCCCTGCTCACGCTTGCTCCCTGGCGCTTGGCTGCCCAGGAAAAAAAAGCCTTCGAGCATAGTTTCTTGCCCCAACTCATGACCCGCGCCGAGTACCTGCACGGCTATCAAACCCTGGCACAGACAGATGCGAAGCCCGGTTTTTTCATTTCCCAGCGCACAAGGCTTACGTACAAACTTTCGCACGAACATTTCGAGGTGGCAATAGCGCCGCAGGACGTACGGGTGTGGGGCGCCTCCAGTCACCTCAGCCCCGACACCTCGGGCAGCCTGAGCCTCGCCGAAGGGTATGGTGTCATAAAATTCAACGTTGCCAACCGCCTGAAAGCCGGACGGCAAATCATCCAATACGATGAGCACCGCATCCTCGGCTCGCTCGACTGGGGGATGCAAAGTCGCAGGCACGACCTGCTGCTTTTTCAACACGACCGGGACACCGTGCTCTCCTTCCACCTCGGCGCTGCCTGGAACCAGGACAAGGCCAACCCCACTTCCACCGTTTACCAACTAAAAAATCACTACAAAACCCTTCAATTCCTCTGGCTTTTCCGAAAATGGCGGTCATCCAACCTCAGTTTTCTCTTCCTGAACAATGGTTTTCAGTTTTCAAAAACAACCACTCCCGGCGCCGTGGAAAACAGCACCGTTTTCAACCAGACACTGGGGTTTAATTCCAACTTTCAACTGGGCAAACTCCGATTTTTGACCTGGGCATATTTTCAAACGGGAAAGAACGCCTCCAGCAAAAATGCCGCCGGCGACCCGAAGAAAATCGCTGCTTTTAATGCCGCCCTCGACGTCAATTACAAGCCCCTGAATGCGTTCTATTTCAACGTAGGCGGCGAATACCTCTCCGGCACATCCCAGGACGCTGCCAGACAGGACAAGGCGTATGCTTTTAATCCGTTTTACGGGACCAACCACCGTTTCAACGGTTACATGGACTATTTTTTCGTGGGCAACCATGTCAACAATGTCGGGCTGCTGGACGCTTATCTGAAAATCAATTTCCAAAGGAATAACTTGGGCCCTTCATCTCAACCTCCACCACTTCATGGCGGCAGAAGACGTGCAGGACCTTGAAAATTCTACGCCCGGCAACTTTGTATCAATGAAAGCGGCCCTCGGCCAGGAACTTGATTTTACGCTGACTTGCAAGATATTTGACGGTGTAGGCATTCAAGCCGGATACAGCCATATCTTCGGCACAAAAACCTTGCAGACTTTGAAAGGAGGCGATGCCGATGCCGTCAGCAACTGGTTTTACCTCATGGTTTTGTTCCGCCCGGGGGCGGCTGCCCTGAAAACAGGTTTATTTCAATAAATAACTTTAAAACATAGCAAACATGGCTACGCCAAAAGATAAAATTCCCAAACGCTTCACCCGTTTCATGGAAAAGTACCCTGAAATCGGCAAAGCATATTACGAGCTCGGCGAAGCCGTCCACAAGGCAGGCCCGTTGGATGCCAAGACCCGTGCGCTGGTCAAAGTCGCCATTTCCGGCGGCGCCATGATGGAAGGTGCGTTTCACTCGCACATCCGCAAGGCCGTGCAGGCAGGCGTCACGAAGGAGGAGATTCAGCACGTCGCCCTCCTTGCCTTGCCCACCATCGGTTTCCCATCCATGATGGCACTACTGTCGTGGATTGACGATATTTTAAAGGAGGAGGACTAATTTTGCAAAGGTGTTACCGTTAAAGAATCAGATACCATGATAGAATTAAAAGTTATTAACCAAAACGACCCGCTGCAGCGGGCGGCAGAAAAACAGCATGAGCACGAGGAGTTCTCGCCCATGGATCCGCCCGATGCCTACGCCCCACCCTCGCTTGACGCCGTGCCCTACGACGAATTGCATCCGTTTCTGCAGGACTTGATGGACGAACACAAAGCCATTTCAGAGCAGCTGGACGTTTTTGAAAAGGCGTTGCTGTCTATTCCGTCGGAAGGCATGAGCCGGGAGACACTCGGCAGGCTGCGCGACTTCTTCGAGTTTTTCGACCACCAGGTTGCCGGGCATCACCAGCGGGAAGACAAGCAACTTTTTCCGCTGCTCCGCCGCCGCTTGCTGGCATCCGGCGAGCATGGCAAGGGCGGTGTAGCCACCACCTCCGTTGACGTGATGGAAGACGATCACATCAAATCCCTCCAACTGGCGGCGGTGGTATTCAACTTTTTCGGAATAGCGGTGCGTTTGCCCGATCCGGCGTCCCGGCTCATGGTGCTGGACGCCGCACTGGAGCAGGGAAAATCGCTGGTGGAATTGATGCGGCTGCATATTTTCCGGGAAGACAACATCGTCTTCGTCCAGGCGCATCAGCTCCTGACACAAGCGGAACTGGAAGAGATGCAAACCAAATGAAAAAAAAGCAAGCCAAACATCCTCCGAAAAAAATGTGCGGAACCGAATTGCCTGAGTCCGGCAGCTCCCCGGTTTGCTATGCCGAAAGCGGTGAACTGCTGCCAGCCTACCGCTTGGAGATTCCCGAAAAGGAACCTCCTCCTCCCCCACCCAAAAAATAGCATAAAAAATCCCCAACATGGTCTAAGGGACTACACCGGGCAACGATGAAGACGCCGGTATTTGACCATACCTTCGCCCGACGCGATGAAGCGGAGACAGGATCAACCGAATTTCTAAGGATGGGTGCGATTTTGGGCGGCACTACCGCCGCCAGAAATCGCGGAGCAGGTCGACGGCCACAAACCCCAGTCCGCCCCAGTCCTTTGCCGCTTCCGCCTCTAACCGTTCGATATCCGACTTGAACCGGTCGTAGGGCCGGTAAAAGCCGCCGGCATCCGGTTTCAGCGCCAGCGGTTGTCTATCCGCGCGGCGCTCCGGCACTAACCAGCGGTACGCCCCCGTGCGGGACCGTTGGAAGCGCAAGCGGGCGCAGGTGAAGCAGGAATAAGCGTCCAGCAGAAATCCACGCTGCTTCTGGGGGCTTTCGGCCAGGGCTGCCAGCGCCACATACCCCAACCCGCCCCGGATATACGACGGCCATACCTCGGGGCACGGGCTTCTGAACACAAACCGGTCGCGCAGCAGATGCATCGGCGCCGGACAAAACAGGCAGGCGCCGCTGGAAGGCGAAACCGGTTGCTGAGGCGAAATGCCGGGGGAAGCCAACAGGAAGCACAGGAATACAAGCAAAGAAGGAGATGGGCGCATGATTGATCGCTGGTTGTGGGTTTGGAGACGGGCAGGGGGTATGCAAATATAGGAGGAATTGGGGGGAAAGGCTACCCCCCCCTTCAGGTACGATTTTTAAAGGGTACCCAACATGACAAGCCCCCGTTAACGCGAAGAATTGGTGCAAACCGAGAATTGCTGCCAAAAAATCAAAACAAAATAAATTTATCCGCGTTTAAGTTAGTGAGTAATCACAAACTTGCCGATCTTTGCCCGGGATTCATAAAAAACGGATAAAAATGCAATAATTGATGGTATCTACAACTATTTCTGACCGACAGTTTGAAATCATTGAAGCGGCAGGCAAAATACTCTCCGCTTCGGGCGTGAGCGGCCTGACCATCAAGAACCTGGCGCAGGCCATGAAATTTTCGGAAAGCGCCATTTACCGGCATTTCGACAGTAAGGAGGAAATCGTGGTCGCGATGTTAGGGTATCTGGCAGAAAATATGGATGAAAGACTCGGCCGGGTGGTTTCCACTCAAAATGATCCGAGAAAAAACCTGGAAGCTATTTTCCTCGATCAGTTCGCCTTTTTCGCTAAAAACCCGCATTTTGTAGTGGCTGTTTTTTCAGACGGGTTACTGGAGGAAAGCAGCAAAATCAATGATGCCATCTTCCGGATCATGCAGGTGAAAATGAAGCATCTGTTGCCGGTTATTTTGCAGGGGCAAGAACAGGGATTTTTTACCGATGGCATTCCAACAGAGGAATTGATGCACATTATAATGGGCAGTTTTCGCCTGCAAATGTACAAATGGCGTATCGCCAGTTTCCAGTTCGACATTTCCGAAAAGGGAGAAAAATTATTATCCAATCTTTTTAAAATCATGGAACCATGCGAATGTTAATTTTTATTTCGACGATCGTTTTGCTCATGCTTGCCTGCAACACTAATCACAATACAGGAGATTTGAAATTGAACAATGGCGAAAAATGGAAGGTCAATGCGGAAATGAAGCCGCATATCGAAAGAGGGAATAAAATCCTGGATGACTATTTGGTGCAGCAAAGCGCCAATTGGCGGGAGTTGGCGGAAAAGTTAAAAAGCGAAAATGAAAATTTGATCAAGAGTTGTACCATGAAAGGCCAAAGTCATGATGAACTGCATAAATGGCTGCACCCGCACATGGAACTCATCGATAAACTTTCAACTGCAACCAATTTGATGGAAGCGGAAACGCTGATTGCCCAAATCGGGCAATCTTTCAAAACGTATCAAACCTACTTCGAGTAAGTAAAAAATTTTGTTCCATGAAGTTAGTGAGTATTCACATACCTTTGCTTGCCTGGTTGTTCGTTTTTGCAGGTCTGGGCGACAACGCCCTGCAAGCACAAACCATGACCTTGCAGCAATGTCGTGACACGGCTTTGTCCTATAGCAAAAATCTGCAAGTGGGCAGAAACAACCTTCGCCTTAACCCGCTCCGACAGCAGGAGGCGAGATCGAATCTTTTGCCGAAGGTCACGGCATCGGCTGATTATAAATTTTTCACGAATCTACCTTACCAACTTTTGCCCCTGTCCGTATTCAACGGGCCCGAAGGACAGTATAAAGAAGCGCAATTCGGTGTGCCGCACAATCTCGGCGCAAACATTCAGTTGGCGATTCCACTTTACAACCCACAAATCAAAGCAGGCATCAGGGGCGCTGAAATTGCCGCTGACATGGACGCTTTACAGGTTGAAAAAATCGAGGAACAGGTTATTTTCGAAGTAACAATCCTGTATTACAATGCCCAGATTTTGCAGTATCAACTCTTGTTCGCAGACAGCAATTTGGTTAACATCAACCGCCTGCTGGCCACGATGCAATTGTTGCGAACACAGGGATTAGCCAAAGGCACAGATCTCGAAAAAATCGTGCTGCAACAGGCTCAACTCCAATCGCAGCGCTCGCAATTGGACGGTACATTGGCTCAGATACTCAATAGTTTAAAGTTTTTTATGGGACTGGATTTGGATGTGCCACTGTCCCTTTCAAGAGATATCGTACAGGGAAACGATATAGTATACCCTGTTTCTTTATCCGTGGATGCCCGCATGATGCAGGTACAAAACCGTATTTTAGTCAATGAATTGGACTTGCTGAAAAAAACAAAATTGCCGACGGTTTCGGCTATTGCCAATTATGGACTGACAGGGTTTGGATATTTCAAACAGCCTGATCCCTTCTTTAATATATTTCCTGTTGGCTTCATCGGCGCACAGGCTACCTACCCGATCTGGAACAGGCCAACTCGTTTTAAAATCGCTCAAAAAGAAGTGGAAATCAGAAGTAATCGCCTGCAATCCGAACTAATACAGGCGCAAAACCAGCTGCAGGTTGCCAACGCTATTTTGCAAAGAAGCACTGCACAGACAAACATCCCAGCGGCGCAACAACAAATAGCGTTGGCAAAATCGGTCTATCAGCAAACGATGGCGCAGCAACAGCAAGGTACGGCAACTATTACCGATATCCTGTTGGCAGATAATGCTATGCGGGAGGCACAAACCCATTATCTGAATACCATCATCGAATACTTGAAAGCCGATTTGGAATTGAAAAAAGCATCCGGTTCACTCAAAAATTAAACAATGAAAAAGATATTGTCCTACGTGGCGCTTGCCGCCATTTTGACAGGTATTTTCGGCGGCATTGCCTATAAGCTCAAAAAGAACAAATCGATTGCCGAAGAGCGGGTTTTTCATTTTAACCCGGCCGAAACGTCTGCTTTAAGCAGTGAAGTTTCTTCGCCCTCACCTCAACCTGCAACCGACAAACTCATTTTTACCGGTACTTTTGAACCATACCGGGAAACAAAAATTAGTGCCGAAATACAAGGCAAAATCAACCAAATTACGGTGGATGCGGGCAGTATAGTGTCCAAAGGGCAAATCCTGGTGCAGTTGGACAATGCGCTTTTGCAATTGCAGCTGCAGTCAGTGGATGTGCAAATTGAGGGCTTGACTGCCGATGTGAATCGCTATTCGATTTTATCAAAAGCCGATGCGATACAGGGCATTCAGTTGGAAAAAGCTCAATTGGGTCTAAAATCCGCTCAGGTGCAAAGGGCAAGCATTCAGGAGCAAATCCATAAAACCACCATTAAAGCGCCTTTTAGGGGCATTGTTTATGGCAAATTAAATGAAGTGGGCGGCTTTGCCGCACCCGGCATTCCACTATTGCACATCCTCGATATTGGCCAACTGAGATTCACGATAAATGTGCCCGAAAGCGATTTGAAATATTTCAGAATCGGACAACCCCATGATATTGTAGCGGATAGGTTTCCCGACAAAAAACTCACCGGCAAAGTAACCCTGATTGCCAGCAAAGCCAATATGGGTAGCAGTTTTCCAGTGCAGTTCACTGTTAATAATTTTTCAAACCATGCACTGCGGGCGGGGATGTTTGGGAAGATTGAATTATCCAAAAAAAACTGATCGGATATGAATATCACAGACATTTCCATTAACCGTCCCTCGCTGATTATTGTATTGTTCAGTGTTTTTGCACTACTCGGAATAATTGGCTATAAAAACCTCAGTTACGAGTTGATGCCCGACTTCAACCAACCCGTTGTCGTTATCCGCACGGGCTACCCAGGCGCTACGCCCGATGAAGTAGAAACATCCGTTTCCCGAAAAATCGAGGATGCTTTGTCCAATTTGGAAGGCGTGGATTATTTGGTCACGAAATCCATGCCGAATGCCTCGGTCATCATTGCCAACCTGAATTACGGCGCCGATCTCGACCAGGCCATGCAGGATGCCCAACGCTATATTGACAATATCCGCAAGGATTTGCCCGCCGATATTTTAAGCCCTGTGATGAGCAAGGTATCGCCTAACGACTTGCCCATTATCTCCGTTAGTGCGACGAGCAATTTGCCGGCTACCGTTTTTTATCAGAAAATGAAAGACGAGTATTTGCCGCAAATACAGCAACTGAAGGGTGTGGCGGAAATCACACTTTTGGGCGGTGAAGAACGGGAGATACAGGTGAAAATTGACCAGGAAAAGCTCAAATACTACCGGGTTTCGATGCTGCAGGTGGTGGAAGCCATTAATCGGGCCGGTTTGGATTTGCCCGCAGGCCAGGTGCAAACCGACACGGAAACCAATTCGGTACGCTTGATTGGCAAATTCAACACCCTCAGCCACCTGCGCAATGTGCAAATTGCAATGCCTTTGCCCAACAGCCCGGTTTATCTGAAAAACGTGGCGGATGTGGCAGACGGCATTCGGGAAGTGCATTCGGTAAGCCGCTTCAATGGTAAAAACGGCATCGGGCTTTTGATCAAAAAACAAGGAGATGCCAATGCGGTAAACGTGTCAAGAGCGGTGCGCAGCGCATTCGAGAAAATAGAAAAACAAAATGCCCGCGATGAAGTTCAGTTCGCTATTGCCGACGACAGCACCGACAATACCATCGCCGCTGTGAACAGCGTAGTGGTGGATTTGATGCTGGCGGTCATCTTGGTGTCTTTGGTGATGCTGCTTTTTTTGCGCAGTTTCAGAAATTCGCTCATTGTGATTGTAGCTATTCCGACTTCGTTGATTACTGCATTCGCAGTCATGTGGTTGCTCCATTACACCCTTAATTTAATGACCCTTATGGCAATGTCGTTGATTATTGGTATTCTCGTGGATGATGCGGTAGTGGTCTTGGAAAACATTCAACGGCACCTGGATATGGGCAAGGAAAAGCGCAAAGCAGCCTTTGACGGCCGTATGGAAATCGGTTTTTCTGCCTTGGCCATTACCTTGGTGGATGTGGTGGTATTTTTGCCGATTTTGTTCTTGCAGGTTTTCGTAGCGGATATGTTGAAGCAGTTCTCGGTGGTGGTCATTACTTCCACGCTGACCAGTTTGCTGGTTGGTTTTACGCTGACGCCCTGGCTCGCTTCCCGAATCGGTAAAAAAGAAGACTTACAACCTACCCATCTTTTCAACCGTTTTTTGATTGGCTTCGAAAAATTACTGGACCGTTTTATCGAATGGTACGGCAGGCAGTTGAGTTGGGTGTTGAATCATAAACTGGTTTTTACGGGTATCATACTCCTGCTCTTTACCATGACCCTGGGCGTCATGAAGCAAGGTATCATCGGTAAAGAATTGATTTCCACGGGCGATCAGGGTAAGTTTCGCTTCGCTTTGGAATTTGATAAAAATACTTCCCTGCAACACAACAATGTCGTTGCAAAAGAAATTGAAAACCATATTTTGGCGCAAGCCGAAGTAAAAACTCTGTTCAGCAACGTGGGCGGACCCAGTACGGGCATCGGCAGTCTGGGCGTGGGGGTACCCTACAAAACAGAATTTACCGTACAGTTGAAAAACAAAAAGAAACTTCACAATTTACGTACAGAAGACTTCATGCTGCGCCTTCGTCGAAATTTACAAAAACAATATCCCAACATTCGTTTTTCGATGGCAGCATTGGGCTTAGTGCCCCGTTCCGCACCCGTGGAAATGACGCTGAGCGGCAGCAATTTGGCGCAAGTCATGCAAACAGGCGAGCGGCTCAAAGATGTGGTGCAACGCATCCCCGGCGCCGACAACGTACAGTTATCGGTCGAGGAAGGTAGCCCTGAATACCAGATTTTGCCCGACAAAGACCGCATGCAACGGCTTGGGTTGAACACCGCCTACACAGGACAAAACCTGCGCATTGCCTTTACGGGAAATGACGATGCCAGCCTTACAGAGAACGGAACGGAGTATCCCATTCGGATATGGTTGGCCGATTTCGACCGGCGTAATCACGACGACGTAAGCCGTCTGAATATTCTCAATCCCGCCGGGCTACCCGTACAAGTGGCGCAATTTGCACAGGTCGTCAAAGACCGCACGCCCTCGCTTTTAGAACGCAAGGACCGGCAGCCGGCCATCACCCTCACAGCCGACGCTTTGGGCAGGCCTTCGGGCACCGTAGCCGATGATGTGGTGGCGTATTTAAAAGAAAACCCCCTTCCAGAAGGCATGAGCCTTGCCTGGGGCAGCGACATCAAGCGGCAAAATGATAGTTTTGGGGCATTGGGGAGTGTTTTGGCCATTTCATTTCTGCTGATTTATCTGATTATGGTCGCTTTATACGATAGTTTTGTGTATCCTTTTGTCGCGTTGTTTTCGATACCTGTTGCTGCTATTGGAGCATTTTTAGCCTTAAATATTTCCATGAGCAATTTGAGCTTGTTCGCCCTCCTGGGTTTGATCATGCTGATGGGCCTGGTAACTAAAAATGCCATATTAATCGTAGATTTCACCAATCAACTCAAAGCAGAAGGGTTGTATTATCGAGAGGCGTTGATTCAAGCGGGTAAAGAACGGATGCGACCGATATTGATGACGACGCTTTCTATGGCAATCGGGATGTTGCCCATTGCATTGGCAAGTGGTACCGCCAGCGAATGGAAAAACGGGTTGGCGTGGGTTATCATTGGCGGCTTGCTTTCTTCCTTGATATTGACAGTATACCTTGTGCCTATGGTATATTATTTGGCGGATAGGTTAAAAGAAAAAATATCCGGGGACGATCGAAAGAGCAGTCAATTAATACGGTAGCATGCGGTCAACTTCTTGCCCCAACGGCTCCCCCCACCTCCTCACCTTGGCAACACCCTGAACTCCGTCCGCCGGTTTTCAGCGTGTTGTGCTTCGCTGCAATTGACCCCGTTGCCGCAATGGTTGACGAGTTGGGTTTCTCCGTAGCCGTGGTACTCCAGCCGCGCGCGTTTGATGCCCCTGGACACCAGGTAGTCCACCACGCCTTTGGCCCGGCGCTTCGACAATTCCAGGTTGAAGGCATCGGATGCGCGCGAATCGGTGTGCGAATTGATTTCTATCCGGAGCTCGGGGCGGTTGAGCATCAACCGGAGCAGTTTTTCATCGATCACGGCTTTCGCCCTGGCCGTCAGGATATCGCTGTTGAGCGCGTAATAAATGGGCAGCAGGTTGAGGTCCAGCAGGCTGCATTCGATTTTTCGCCATTCGTACCCGTCGGTCGAACCGCTGTTGCTGCGGTCGCGCACCAAATAAACTTCTTCGCGGACCACGGGCGCCACCTCGACCGAATCGATGGCTGCATCCTGCACCAGCACGCGTTTTTGGATGGTGACATATTCGGCCGGAATTTCGATTTCACGAACGGTAGCCGGCGTTTCGATGACCTGCCGTTTAACAACCTTGTAGCGCCCGTTTGGCGGCCGCTGCCGGATATAGCCAGGCATAGAGACGATTTTTTTGACCGGAATCTTTTTCGTGACGGCCGGGTGCGACACATAACAGATCACATCGCAGTCGCCCGGCACCGGCGACTTGCACCCATCGATGAGCGGGTGCGACTCGAAGCGGGAATAGGCCGGCTCGATTTCGAAGAGGTCGAACGTATCGAGGGTTTTTACGGGTATGAGCGTGTACGTGCTGAACGGGTCATCGACCAACAAGGTGTCCGAAACCTCGCGGTATACTGCCGGCACGTACTCGAACCGCCTGGACGCCTCTTTTACCAGTACGCGCTCTTCCACGGTTTTATACACCGGAGGCGCCACCTTATACTGCATGTAGGCCGGGGTGGTCACCACTTTTTCTACTTCTTTGATTTCCTCGATGGGGCAACGAATATAACAGGCGCCGGGTTCGGGGTTCTCCGGGTAATTTTGGGCTGAAAGATTAACGCTGACCAAAAACGCGGGCAGCCAAATGAAGGCGGGGATACGCATTGTTCCGATTTTGATATTAAAACTGCTTTATTGTACAAATTTTATGCTTAGAAATCCAAGGGGATGCACGGACACCGCTAAACGGCGAAAGACGGGCGCGTAAAACTAAACACATTGGCAAAACCAGCAACCAAGTTTTTTACAAAATTTTCGATGAGGAACGAGCGATGCGTTCATCGGGGCCGTGTACAACTACCTTGCAGGGCAACCGGATAACGCGATGTGGCGGAGGTCCTGAGCGCCGGTCCAGTCGCCTTCGCTGCCGCCCTCGCTGGTGCAGATAAAGATGATCCCGATACAGGGCAGGCCGGGAAGTTGCGATAATGTGAAAATCCCGCGGAAGGGACAGGGCCGTGGTATACCCGTCTATTGCAACAATGCCTGCAAGCGTTCAATCTGGGGTTTCTCGCTCTCGTAACTTTCTATATATTTCAAACGCTCATTCACGTACTTGGCACAGCTTTCCCCGCTTGGAGTTTGGTATTTAGGTTTGGCGCCGTGTTCTATCAGGGCAATACAAATATCCCATTGGCTTTGAATTGCTGCATATATCAACGGGGTAACAGGCTCCATGCTTTGGCAATCCGACGTAATATTTGGGTCGGCGCCGAATTTAAGGAAGGTCAGCACGCTGCCCATGGGGTCCATGCGACTCAAAATAGCCACAAAAATATAGGGGCAGTTAGTTGCCGGATAGTGGGTGTTGGGGTCAACGCCGTGCTCGAACAGGAATCGCAACATGGCAGGATTGCCTTTGCCAGCGGGGCCTTCAAGTATATCGGGATCTTTGGCACACTCCTCCAGGGGCGCTCCTGCATCCGTCAACATTTTGATGCACTGAAGCCTTTTTTCGGTAAGCTCTATGGGTGGTACTTCGTGAATGGCAAACCACAGTATTGGAAAAAGTTGCGTCGTGTCGGGCTGCGTGGACTGCAATAGTTGCCGGAGCGCCTGCACATCGTTGGCTTCAATGACGCGCGCCATACGTTCCAGCTCCGGTTCTTTAAAATATGGTTGGTTTTGAATGGCTTTTTCTCTTTTTTGGCTGCTCAGGATGTTTATACCGGATGCGGCAAAAAAATAGACAATCGCCAATAGTACCAATCCAGGCGGCACATACCTGGTCCATGCCCAGGGCGATAAGTTGAGGCCCAGCAAAATCACTATTGCAATGATTGCTGCAGCAATAAGGCCGCTGCCAATACCTTTAGTGGCCGCATCGCCTCCGTTTCTATTAGGATCAAGTAACAGCACCAGCACAAATAGCACCAGAAGACCTATACAGAACCAGTTAAAACCATATACGAATTTAAGCATCATTGAAATGTTAAAGGGTACCCAACATGCTGAAAATGTCCCGGGGCCAAAGCCACCCGCTTCGCAAAGGTATAAAAAGGCGTTGTGGCGTACCACCCTCCACTTTTTCGCAAACCACCTTCCCAGTGATTCTCGCTTTGCCTTTAACCACCGATTCTCTGGGGGCTTGTCATGTTGGAAACAGCCACACAAGTCAATATTTCAGCGTAAAATTTGGCTCGTGTGGCTGTTTCCAACATGACAAGCCCCCGTTAACGTGAAGAATTGGTGCAAAGCGAGAATTGCTGTAAAAAAGTGGCTTTCCGACCGATAGAAGAATATGGTTGATCGCAAATAAGGCCGGAGACTTGAGGACGTGATCATGCAGCGAAGGCGCTCATTCTATAACTATCTTGGCGGCATTGAACCACCGTTCATCCGACTGGATTTTCAGGAAATACATACCAACTGGTAATCTGTCTATTTCAATCTGCATCTGGTTCATTCCGGTAAGCGCAATGGTATGCACCACTTTTCCGGAAAGGTCCGTCATGACGACTTGTCCTTTTTGGGGCGCATCGCCAATCCATGCTATGGTAATTTTATCCATCGCAGGGTTGGGATATACCCGAACCAACCTGTTTTCATTGGTTTCTAGTTCTTCCACACTGATCAGGCGACCGCATGGATTGGAACTACAAGGCGTTAATTGGAAGGTATCCCGACGAATACAACCATTGCAATCGGACTCGACGATATAGTATCCGGCTGTTGTGGTGTTCAACACATCTCCTGCTATAATGGGCTCCGTATAAGGAAGCATGGCATCGGGAAAATATCGGTACCAGAAAAAGGAACAAGGCGGATAAGAGGAAGGGTAAGGATCATCCGGTGGCAACACCATGGTAACCATCAGTTGAACTTCCTCATTGTCGCAAATGGTGCACGGCCCCATGATCACCGGAACGCCTGCAAGGGCGAACGATATAGCATACGTTTGAACGATTTCACCCGGGCAGCAGTCTGCTTCGATCGAGGCATAATAGGTGCCCGCTAAAAAATCGGAATAATAGGTGAAAAACGTCGAGGAAGCGGTCGGCATGTCAAGCGTTGTACCGATCAATTCACCGTCTTTCTGCCAATATATGTCATATAAACAGGTACAGGGTTCACCGCAGATTTCACACGGCTTAAGCGACAGGGTAAGCCGGACAGAATCTTCCACACAGGGGTTAGTCCCCGCATTAAAAATATAATCCACCAACGGTTTCACTTTAACCAGCAATTGAACCGTATCTGGTAAACAGTTGTCGCCATGTTTACCTTCGACGAAGTAATAATAGGACTTGGTAAGTTTGCCTGTGTTGTGAATATCCAGTGTAGGGCCGGTATCGGCAATCTGTTCCGGTGCATTGTTGTCACAATCCCTTCGATACCATTGCCAAGATTGCGGCTCAGAGATGCATGTCGGCGTAAACACCAGTGTGGCGTCGCTGTTGTAACACAGGAACGGCGGCTTTTCAGGATCCATAGCCAACAGGCCAACAGGCGCCGGATTGTTATACAGCCGGATTCGCGCTTTGCAGGTATGGATACCGCAGGCATCCGTTATCTCCACCTTATAAAAGGTATCAACGTAGCATAAATCCAGTTGATCCCATTGCGGTATGATTTGCTCCGTCGGAATATAGGTTGTTCCGCCCGTTTGTACCAGGTTGCCCTGGGGATCAAACCATTCTATGAGGGTTATCGGACAAGTCGCCGGCGACGCATTTACCGTTAAGTTAAGCGGATCGGGAGTAACAGGCGAGCCTGTAAAACAATATTCCTGGTCGTTGAGGCTGCAGGTATTGGGCTGGCATATCGTCAGGGTCGCCACATTGGATAGCAATTCATGGCAGGGCCCGTCTAGCAGCTTCACGGTTGCATACACACAATAATCGCCGGCTGCGAGGGAGCTGGGGTAAATATGGAACGGCTCCAGCGCTCCGGGGGTATTTGTAAATTGATGGGAAATGACGTTGGCCCAAGGCGGCGGCGGACAGTCTCCTCCTGCCGGTTTGGGGATGATATACCAGTGCACTTCCTGGATATTGTCCAGGGGCGTCCAGCCGCCAAGCGCATCAATTGGAATATCCAGGGAAAAGGTTTCCTGACAAATGGTCTGGTCGTACAATTTGATGCTGTCACAACACGGAGTCGGAATGGAAAGGCTGGTATTGCACTCGACTATATTGGGAATCTCGCCAGGCAGTGCAAGGCAGGTACAAATCATGTGTACAGAAAACGCCAGGCTGGTTGGAGCCACATTGGGAACTTGAGCAAGACCGCTTACCAACAACGCGTTTGGTAGAGAAGAGAACGTAATATCTGAAAGCGTTACTCCGGAAGTCAGGCTGTTTACGACGGGGGGATCACAGAAGTCAACTCCTTGCGGATATCCAATCTGGAAGGAAAAACTGTATTGATTATTGGAGGGGGTGCATGCCACGATGGCGTTTGAGAAATCGCCGCAACAGGTATTGGGTATCTCCACACTTTGTATGATCTCGCAAGTATTTTGACTAGGGGCGATTATCGACACGTGCGCTGTGAAGGTTCCGCCTCCGCAGGGGTACACATGCGTAGCCACGGGGGTGTTTAATATTTCATCGGTTATGCCGTCGTTCTCATAATCCCATTCAAATGAATAAAGTCCGGGCTCGAGCGGATCGCATGTGACAGTGAAGTTAGCCTTATAACAATCTTCGGTCGTGTACTCCAAAGTGCATTCGCAGGGTTGGCAAACGGATTGCTGCTCGGAATAGCCTTGTGTTGCGAGCAGTGAATTTTGAAAATAATCCAATTGGCTCAGGGATATAGATGATGCCGGAAACGGCATAGTGGCGTTTGCGTTGAGCGGTATAACGTTGGTAGACAGGCTACTGTAACAATACCCGGGATTAACCGTCTGGCCGGTGTTATCCGTTAAAATTGCCAGGATATCCGGTGTCAGAGTCGCCTCCCCCGTAATAAAATATCCACCGTTGCTGGCTTGTTCCACGCGATTGCCCTGCGAGGGATTCCAATTGTTGAAAATTCTGGTCCAGTCCACATAATTCCCGTTACCATCAATGCGCATGAGCATACAGTTGCCGCCGCTTCCGGATGCTTCACCGGCCTTTCCCGCAAGAATTATTTGTCCGCCCGGGCTGAGTGTAAAATGACTGGCATACTCATCTCCACCGCTGACATCCAGCTCTCTTGACCATACCGGCTGGCCGTTTATATCTGTTTTAAGCAGCAGCACCGTTTTTGCACCGGTGGCCGTCACAGCGTAGCCGGAAATCCATATTTCAGGCTGGGCTGTTGTGAGGCATTTTAATTCGAGCCAGGTGCCTGCATAATCGATATTGGGCAGCGCGTCGTAAACGATCATGGAATTATAAGCTCCTGTGGTCGCATCAAGGCTAAGCAGAAAAATTTTATCATCCCCTCCGCCCATCGGGGTGATTTTTCCTGTAATGTAGTACCGATTGTTATTGGGTTGTGGGCAAATCCCAGTAAAAGTAGCGTATATATTAACCGAGCTGACTTCTACAGAGAATGTTGGGATACCGAATACCACATCCCAAATTTTGTTTCCGTTGCAGTCGACCTTACAAGCCACGATTGATTTTTGGTCGCCGGGCCTTAATTGTGTGCCTGCAAGAATAAAGTTGCCGGCGCCGTCCACCTTCACACAAGCGCTGTATTCCGTGAACGCATTCGTACCTGTTTTGCGAGACCAAACCGGCACTCCGCCTGGCGTCAACAGGGTGATTGACATATCGCTATCGTCATTACCGGCTACAATCAGGCGGCTTTGACCGCCGCATGTGGCGGTATCGATCCATGCTACGCTTTCCTTGGCGGTCCTGCCAATCCATTGGGATGGGGAGATGAGACTACCGGCAGCGTTGAGCCGCACAAACTCCCAGTCAGTACCTGGACCGAATGGGCTGGCCGGATGGTTCGTATTGCCGGCAATGATAGCATAGCCTCCCCCCAACTGGACGATGCCTACCGGATGTTGCTTGACAATGGCAGGTAAGCCGACTTTGGTTTGAAATTGTGCTTGAGCTGTTATGCAATAGCTGAAGATCAGCAAAAACAGGCTGGCATTATATAGAGAAAAGCGTATCTTTTTCATATGATCAAACTATAAGCGGGTAGTGAACAGGAGAAAACGGACATACAGGACGGCATCAGCCCTCACTCGCAAGGCGTCAGGGTGAATGGTTTTTCCGTTTTTTGGATACATTGGTTACTATCGGTAACCGTTAACCAAAAAGTCGCAGGGCCCCCGGCTTCTGTAAACGTGTACGTGATGACAGGTCCTGTTTGTGTATGTGTTCCGGTGCCGTCAATAATCTCCCACAAGTAGCTGACGATAGGCCCGCAATTGGAATAAGACAGTGTGCCGTCGATGGTTGTCGGCTGGCCATAGCAGGCACAAGGATTGTCTTCCGGGCATTTAATGATGGCCACCGGATCGCAAACCTTGATCTTTATGACATTTGAAAACTTTGTAAAGCAACCATCGCTGACCGCTACCTGATATACACCGCCGTGTGTAGTAGCAATTATCGGACTTGTGTAGCATGGAAATCCTCCGCAATACCACTGTATGGTGAGGTTAGGGTCGATCGGTGGTTGCAGACTCAGGAAAGCGATCTCCCCTTCGCATACAGGGTTGGGGTAAGCGCCAATGACAGGGTCGGGCAGTTCATTTTCCTTAAGGCAAATTTTAACGGTATTGCTGAGTTGTACCCCGCATTGTGAAAGAGGATAACTCTGGGGCCGGCATTCCAGGCGATAATAGATGGAGGTTGCGCCGGCGGGCCAGTTGTATATGGATGGATCTGGAGCCGGCAATGTGTTGGTATTCAATACAGGGTTACCGGTGCCAATATCTGTCCACGGACCCATTTCGTTGAAACTGAACTGCCAAACGCTAACACTGTTTTGCGGCAGGCCAAACATGGCGAGTTGGGCTTCCCGGCCAGGGCATATCAGGTAATCAAACGCCGTACCGCCCGGCAATGGCATGAGGTCCGATATTTGGTCGATATAAGTGCACTGCGGAAGAGGATCTACCATCAGGCAGGCGGACAACGTGACGGGCGGACAACCGCAATGCTGGATATGTGCCTCAAAACACAATTGTGACGGATTAGCCTGCCCTTGATAAAGGATTCCCGTAACATTGTCATAATTGCTGTAGTAGACACCATCTATATACCATTGGATCGTGTAATTATTCAGGTAAGGCGGGCCGTTCAATTGAACAAGAACCGATACCGTTCCTTCACACAAGACTGTAGGCGAGGAAGGGGTCAGGGTAATAGAGCCGGTGATGGGGCAACAGATTTTTAGTTTTCTTTCGGTAGTGTAGTAAGTGCAAATTTGACCGCCAATCGTTTTGGATATTTTGGCTCTGTATCGCCGTTCGAGCATTCCGTCGGGGTTATTGGCACAATCGTCCAGAATAACCCCTTGGGGTACAAAAAATGAAAACCCCGTGAAGTACGCATTGGCTACATCAGACCAGCTGCTTCCGCCGTCGTCGCTGTATTCCCATAAGACGGCTCCCCCAGGTATGGTGTTCACCTCGCCGCCGTTTTCCGTAACGCCGAAATGCACAGGTCCTCCTTCACAAATCGTGTTGATCGAGGCGGCCGGCAGTGCAGGTTTGTTGGTGATCTCAAGGTTGTATTTGGGCGAACACGGCGAGCTGACGAAGTTGCTGGCGGGGCCATTGAGGGAAAAGTTTGTGAGCGCTCCGTTATACGAACTCCCTAATGTGCCGCTATTGTCAGCAAAGTTCATAAGCGTGTTATTTCCACCCGGGTCTGCCCCCTGGTTGAGCGTCCAGTAAACAGGCAAACCCGTAAGGACGCCCGAAAGCACACAATCCTTGTACAGGTTTATTTCACCCGCGCTGCGGGCAATAGTCCACAGACGTACTTCATCAATGGTTCCCTGCCAGAACCCTGCCGGGGGCGCGCCGCCGACGAAAAATGTATTTATCAAGGCGCCTGAAAAGCCATTCGCGGTATAAGTCAGGGCGCCGTCGAGGTATATTCTGATCTGGTTGCCGTCACGGACCATCGCAATGTGATGGCAGTTTCCGTCCCGGATGGAGAGCGGATATACCTGGGTTAGGTCCAGCACATATGTCGGAGTTGTGAGAAAAATATTAAGAAAGCCGTCAGCCTCGCCTAATTCCAGCAACGTCGACGGGCCGGAAAGCACAAACAATTTGCGGTAGTTGGAAATACCTGACGTTGCTGTGGACCTGAACCAGGCTTCAATCGAAAAGTCAGCGGTTGGAGGAATAAAATTGACAGGCGAAAGTACAATATGGTCGTCGGCACCATCAAAGTCCAGACTTTGGTTGTTACTTTGTTGTGCCGGCAAAAAAAGCGGGCATAAAAAAATCATCGCCGGCAACAGGCACGCGGAAATCAGGCTCTTTTTCATAAGTGCAATTGCGTTATGAGAGAAAGGACCAAGGTATTTTCCCTTCAGTGCGAGAGTAGGCATAACTTGACTCTACGGAGCTCGAATAAATTTGAATGAATTCTTATTTGAAGTCAAATGGCCTGCGTCAATGAGAGGAATGATTTTGGTGAAAGGAAGAATATATCCGTATTGTATCTGTCTGTCAAAGTACATTTTGCCCTCCCCTTCGTAGTTTCTGAATTTTTGGGGAAATTACGTATCATCACATACGCAAATCAAGCCATGACCAACCTCTCCGCCCTCAACCCTCAACAGCGCGAAGCCGTCGTCAGCGAAGACAAACGGCTCCTGGTCCTTGCCGGCGCAGGCTCGGGCAAGACGAAAACGCTGTTGCAAAAAATCATCTACCTGATCGAGGAAAAGGGTGTCAGCCCGCTGGATATCCTGGCCATTACGTTTACCAAAAATGCGGCTAACGAGATGCTCGACCGGCTGATCCTGTCGGCGCATAAAAATGGCGATTACGAGGCTGTTTTGAACGACAAAAAGAAATCGAAAGCGGAAAAAGAAGCAGCCAGGCATGTTTATGCGCAGAAATACAAATGGATTCAGGGACTGACCGTCCGGACGTTTCACAGTTTCGGATACAACTTGTTGCGCAATTTTGGTGTGAACGAATTTGACAACCGGTTCCGAATCATCAGCGATGAAAAGCGCCCGGAAGCAGATGAGTTTTCCAAATATATCGCCCCGGAAACGGCCGAGGAGGTTTTTAACAAATTGCTCATCCGGCAATGTGAAGACCCTGCGTACCTGCTCGCACTAAAGCGGTATGTATTGGATTACCTGGTGGATAAAATCCATTTGAAAGAAGGCGCCATTGGCCAGCTGCGCTACGAGGGCAAGTTTTACACTTCGCTCGACGGCGCCCGGGTGCGCTCCAAATCGGAACAGTATATTGCTGATTTCCTGTTTCGCCACAACATCCCCTATGAATACGAGCCGCAGATACAAGTAAAAGACTTTCCGTTCCGCCCCGATTTTTATATCCCGGCCGCTAACCTGTACATCGAGCACGTGAGCAACAAGAGCTATTCGATGCGCGACAAGGAGGAGCAGTTTCAAACAGGCGGAATGCTCTACGCGAAGACCTATGAGCGCATGGCGGAAAACTCGGCGCTGTTTAACCACGCCCTGGAAAACCTGATCCGCGGGCGCTTGCCGGCGAATTTCAGTACGGCAAAAACCCTGAGTTTTCAGGAGGCATTTAAAGGGCACCTGGACCATGTGAAAGAATTCGTCCGGACGGTTATGCGCATCACCGACCTGATTAAAGTGGAAAGTTTACGTCCGGAACAGGTGTTGGAAAATGCCGGAGGGGATCAGCACGAGCGCGTCCGAAACTTTTATGCATTGGCGATCCCAATCGTGCAGGAATATGAAAAATACTGCGTGGATAAATCCTACCTGGATTTTAACGACCTGATTTCCACAACGGTTTCGCTGCTCAAAAACCAGGAAGACATTGCGCACAAGGTCCGGACCCGTTACCCGTATATCCTGGTGGACGAATTTCAGGATGTCAATAACCTCCAGGTGGAGTTGATCAAATTGATGCTCACCGGGCAAACGCAGCTGTTTTGCGTGGGAGATGACTGGCAGAGCATCTACGGATTCCGGGGGTCGAACGTGGATTACATCATCGAATTTGAGCGGCATTTTTCGCCCGCCACCATCATCAAGCTCAACCTGAATTACCGCAGCACGCAAAACATCGTCGGCGCCAGCAACGAGGTGATCAAAAACAACCGGTATAAAGTTGAAAAAGATATCCGGGCTTCCAAAAACTCGGAGCACAAGATCGTGGTGTACGCCGGCGTGGACGAAGAGGAAAATGTGGCGTATTGTATGGAGAAAGTCCGCGAATGTTTGGACAGCGGGGTGCCCGCGGGGGAGATTTTGTTTCTGTACCGGCGGAGCAAGATGATGCACCCCTTTTCTGAAGGATTGAAGAAAGAAGGATTGAGTGTACCCTACAAAACCATACACGCCGCCAAGGGGTTGGAGGCCCGGGTAGTGTTTATCGTCGGCCTGACCGACGGTTTTGGCGGATTTCCGGATATATGGCTGGAAGACCGGATTTTCCAAATCGTAAAAAAAGCCAACCTGGATCTTTTGCTGGAAGAAGAGCGCCGCTTGTTTTATGTGGCGATCACCCGGGCGAAGGACAAGTTGTTTTTGATCACGGAAAAAAGGCCGGGAGTCGGGTTTCCTGAAGGAGATACCCGAGACCTATACGGTGCGCACGGGTGTGCCGATGAAATCGATGGTAGAGGAGGTGCGGCTTTGCCCGGTATGTTTCAGCCAGTTGGAAAAGATGTTTTCGTATTGTCCGTATTGCGGGGGGCAGGCAAAATAGAAATAAGGTATAACTTCGACGATCCCGCCGGCACCACCGACCGAAAGCAAATAGGAAAAGCCGGAGCCTTGAAGACGTTAGATGTCGCGTCACAGACGCTCGTCAGCCGGGGTTGCTTACGCTGCCAATCCGAGGCGTTCGCGCGCCTTTGCCAGCATGAGCGGCCGCGCATCCGGTATTTGCCGTATTTCCTCATAAGGCAAGTGAATGACGATATAGCGTACTGCTTTGGCAATGAGGGCGTATTGTTCGGAGTCATCGATCTCTTTTAATCGCTTTAGCAACTTTCCTTCTTCTTTGGGATGTAGTTTAGGCCTGCCTTGTTGTTCCTCAAAACCAATTGTAGAGAACAACGCTATGGCCATGAAGAATGCGCCCAATGCGCCGGCAACGGGTATACTACTTGCGCCGCCTGCCGGGGCGCCGCCCACTTTACCTGTGCCCGGTGTTCGGGCAGTGGATCGTACCGCTGTGACGGATGTTCCGGGTACGGGGTGGTCACGAAAAGGTCGGATTAGGCGGTTCCGGTTTGCACTGAACTGCCGCTTTTCATCGAAGACTTCAATACCTGCCGTTTACTGGTCCGTCTGCCCTCATTCCATCACGGCTAAAAAGCGCTCCACCGCATAATAGGCGCCATAGGCCGAGGGGATATTTTGGGCAGGATAAGGTCGAAAGCGTGATCCGTTTGCGAAAACAGATGCATGGCTACCGGCACGCCGGCTGCTGTCAGGCGCGCGTACAGTTCGCGCACGGTGTTTACCGGGACAAGGATATCGTGTTCGCCATGCAGCAGCAAGGTTGGCGGACACCCCCCCGTGGACATGCGTGACAGGAGAAAACAAGGCGTAGGCTTCCGGCTTTTCACCGGGGGGTTCCGCCAAGCATGGGCGTTAACATGCCCGGTTCTGCCTGTTTGTCAAAACCGAGGCGATGAAAATCGGCGCCCATGCTTATCTGCACCCATGGCGGCATGCCGCCGGCTTCGCCTTTATTCTGTTGTGCAAATGCAGAACGGGTAGTCAAATGCTGACAAGTGTGGTAATAGGTGGCCACCAGATCACTGGGGCCATACAAAGAGATCACTCCGCGTACGCTGACATCTTCTCGCGTCAATGCTGCAGGAAGAAATTGCTCCTTTTCAGCCGTATACGCAGCCATCAAAGCGAATTGGGCGCCGGCAGAGCCGCCACCGACCACTATCCGCGCGGGGTCCACACCATACGCCGCCGCGTTGGCTTTCATCCAGGCAATAGCGTGTTTGACGTCATGCACCATTCCCATAAAATCGGTTTCGGGGAAAAGCCGGTATGCCACATCCATGATCACGTGCCCCCTATAACATCAAGGAGAGGATACCACAGATGAGCAACATCTTTTTCAATGACATTTTTTCTGAATTTTTCGGCTCAAAAAGAAATGTATGTACACACCTTTCCAATGACCAGTGTCATCCGTCAGGGCGATATCGTTATTATACCGCTTTATCAGACGAATTTTATGTTTTTTTGAACCCGCATACCAGTGAACGGTTGCCCCATGCCCATTAATTGAATCTAACCGAACTTCAACATATGCCCGAACACTTCGATCTCATTGTCATCGGCTCCGGCCCCGCCGGCGAAAAAGGTGCCGCGCAGGCGGCCTACTTTGGCAAAAAGGTAGCGCTTATCGAGCGCGCCGCACACCTGGGTGGCGCCGGCATCAATACCGGCACTGTGCCGTCCAAGACATTGCGCGAGACGGCGTTGTATTTTTCGGGGCTGCGCCAGCGCGGACTTTACGGCATCGATTATACGCTGCAGGACGGCCTCACCATCGGCGATTTTATGTACCGCAAGCGCATAGTGGTCGAAAGCGAGTGGGGCATCATCCGCCGCAACCTGGAACGGCACAACATCCACCTCGTTTGGGGCGAAGCCAGCTTCAAAGACACGCACACCGTACGGGTGCAACTGCATGAAGGCGGTGAGGCGGACCTGTCGGCCGATTTTTTTCTGATCGCCACCGGGTCGGCGCCCTTTCACCCACCCGGCGTGCCCTTCGACCATCCGCGCATCTACGATTCCGATACCATCCTCCATATGCACGGCATTCCGGATACAATAGCGGTGGTGGGCGGTGGCGTCATCGGCGCCGAGTATGCGTCTATTTTTACGGCCCTGGGAGTGCAGGTGACGCTGATCGATTCGCGGCAGCGCCTGCTGCCTTTCGTGGACGGCGAGGTGGCCGCGCGCCTGCAAAGCCACCTCGGGGGCCTCGGGCTCCGTTTTGTCTTCAATAGCCGGATCAACAGGGTCGAAGCCCACCCCGACCACCTGCAGCTGCACCTGAATACCGGCGCATCGCTGACGGCAGAATGCGCCTTGTTTGCCGCCGGACGGCAGAGCAATGTGCAGGGGCTGGGCCTCGAAACGCTGGGAGTGACCATGGGCGAACGGGGCCTGGTAAAGGTCAGCGATAAATACCAAACCAGCGTGCCCCACATCTATGCGGCCGGGGATGTGGTTGGCTTTCCCGCACTGGCGTCTACGTCGATGGAGCAGGCCCGGGTGGCGATGACCGACGCCTTCAACCTGCAGTACAAAGAGCGCGTGTCGCCCGTACTGCCGCTGGCGGTGTACTGCATTCCGGAGATTTCGATGGTTGGCCTGTCGGAGGAGGATTGCCAGGCAAAGAGCATTCCGTACCTGGTGGGCCGGGCGTTGTACGAGGAGAGTCCGCGCGGACAGATCATCGGCGATACCAGCGGGATGCTGAAACTGATCTTTTCACCGGCGGATAAAAAACTATTGGGGGTGCACCTGATCGGGGAGATGTCGTCGGAACTGATCCACCTGGGCAGCCACGTCATGGCCGGTGGCGGCACGATCAATGCGTTCATCGAGGCGGTGTACAACTACCCCACCCTGTCGGATGCGTACAAATATGCGGCATATGACGGATTGGGGAATTTGGAGCGGTGGCAAAAGGAGCGGGAAAGCCTTCAGTAATAAATGTTCAGGTAAATGTCTTTTAGGGCAATTTCATTTTGGTAAAAATCGGCCCGGTATTCGGCCTCTTCCAGGAGTTCCCAATATTCATCGAAGGTAGCGGGGAAAGGCACCAGGCCCGGGCCGCCGGTTTCAAGCAACTCCCGGCGGGTAAGGGGAAATTTAACGCCAGTACTCATATGCGTTGTTTTTACGGACAAATATACAGGAACCGGCGCAAAAAAGCCGGATGTTGATTTCATCCCACAGCCCCCAGCCGTTCTTTCGCCTTTTCCAGCATCAGGGGCCGGACATCGGGCAGTTGCAGAACCACCTTGTAGGGCAATTGGATAACAATGTGGCGCGTGCCCTCCTCGTCGGTCCAGTCGTCATCGTCGCCGCCTTCGCTGGTGCAGATAAAGATGATCCCGATGCCGGGCAGATCGGGAAGGTGCGTTTCAACATATTGGGTATCGACCTTGTCGGCGACGTCATAGTCGGCTACTTTTACAACGACCATATGGTTGGAATTTTTTACAAAGTTAACGTGATGATCGAGAAACCTATCGCATGACCGCGTTGTACGGCGGTCTCGGCAACCGCAGCGCCGGCGGGCGGATCATGTTTTCGGGCAGGTAAGGGTAGTTGAACAGTTTGATCTGCTCCTGTTTCAGGCATTCGGAGTAGGTGCCTTTATACTGGATGAGGTAGGAAACCTTGTTTCGAACCAGAAAAGCGGCGGCGTACCGCCCGAACTGGCCTTTGCTGGTGACGCCGTATTTCCACACCTCGCCGGTTTTCAGGTAAAAGACTGCCCGGCCGTGGTGCAAACAGGGATACCAGCCGTCGGCCGTCGCTATCAGGACGTACTGTTCGGAATCGTCAATTTCTTTTAAGCGCCGTTGCAGTTTTGTTGCGTCATCGGGCCTGGATTTGGTCGCCCCGGCAGTTTCAACAAGCCTTGTTTTAAGGTAAATGGCGCAGGCAACCAGCAGGGAGGCCAAGCCAATGCGAAAGAATGGATAAGAAATGCGGGGGGTGGAAGACGGCGGTTCCAATAACGGTTTGTGGGCTCCCATACTCAGGTAATTTTAATTGGGTTAAAGCGAGGAACGATCAATTTAGCGCAGGATGCTTCTTTATTCGTAACTTTCCAACAAAAATATACCTTTTTGGTATATTTTAAAAATTTTTTTATAATAAAATATAACACACAGGTATTCCGGGTATCGTTATGGACCAAAATCAGATCGAACAGGGCATTCGCCTGCGAAAATTGATTAAAGCACTGGGTCTTAACCAGACGTTGTTTGCCAAAAGCCTGGGGATGACCCAGCCCAATATCAGCCGGATGGTGAGCGGAGAAGGAAAAATATCGGTGGAAGCCCTGAACCGTATAACCGGAACGCATAAAAGGGTAAACCTACATTGGCTCCTGACCGGCGAGGGGGAGATGTTTGTGGCTGCGGCGACTGAAACATCCATACAGGCCAATGAGGCGTCGCGGGCCTACATGGCTAAGGGCAAAGGGCGGCTGGAAGATTTGGAAGAGCGCGTGGAGCGGCTGGAGGAAGCGGTCAGCCGGCTGATCGACTCCAAGGGGAAATAATAAGCGCCGTTTTCAAAGGCAAAATCCCCAGCATGCTCGTATCGTCTTCCACCCGGATGGCTAATTGTTTTATACCGTGATGCCATCCATTCACGACAGTCCAAAAGATTTCACAGCTGTTTTTGCCGCTACGTGTTTCCGGGATTTAGCGGCAAACTCCGGCTCGGGTTGTTCGAAAGTCGCCTCAGCCAGTCCGCCTACCGGCGCGAGCGCCTTGGCCATAAACAGACATCCGGCAGAACTGATATCGATGCACAGGCTTTCCCTGGTCAAATTAGCCGAATCGCCGAACTCGACATTGAGCGTCATGCCCAGCCCATGCTTGATGGCGGGCTGACCGGGCACTTTAAGTGCGATATCTTTAAACCTGAATATATTACCCAACTGCAAACCGGTATTCCGCAGCCGTTTGAGGCAATACGTGCGCACGGATGATTTCCACCACCCGGGGCTCGTCCTTGAGATCGGTATCGGCATAAATCGCTTTTGAGCCGAATACGCGGATGTCGATTTTTTTCTTATTATCCATATAAAGAATAAAAACACAAACAATGAAGTTTCATAAATTTATTGTTTGGCAATTCAAGCCTGAATGCCCTTTTATTCAGGAAATTTGTTTTATGTGACAAATGTCACCGTGCGGGGTCGCAAAGTCGGCTAAATTTACCGCTCGCACGACCGCCCGTCAACCCCAAAGGGGACAAAGAGCGGCGCATTGTTCATGCCGAAGCCTATAATTTTGGAGCAAAAATGTTGAAGCGATTTACGAAATCTGAGTTACCCCACACCCTTCAACGCTATTTCCCGGAAATGGAACAGGAGTTGCTGGAAGAAATGGCGAAGGTGGGCGAGCTGATCGAATTGCGGGAAAACAAACCTGTCATGAACGCCGGTCAGCAATTCCGGTACATGATATTTGTCCTGGACGGCACGATCAAGGTGTTCCGGACGAATGACGACGGCAGCGAATTTTACCTGTATTCGCTCACCTCGGGGAGCGCCTGCGCCCTGTCGCTGTCTTGTCCCAAGCGCCTGGAAACCAGTGCCGTGCGCGGTGTGACGATCGAAGACGGGCTCGCACTGGCAATACCCATCGAGTACATGGAGCGCTGGCTCGGGCGATACAAGTCCTGGGCCCCCTACGTGATCCGGGTCCTGCACCAACGCATGGAAGATATCCTATTATCCTTCGACCAGGTCGCTTTCCGCCACCTCGACGAGCGGCTGGAGTTTTATCTCGAGCGCATCCAACAGCATCAAGGCACGCCGATGCTCTACCTGAGCCACCAGCAAATAGCCTCCGACCTCAATACCTCCAGGGAGGTGATATCGCGCCTCCTGAAAAAACTCGAACAACGCGGCCGGATCATCATGCACCGGAACACGATCGAATTGCTGAAAACCGAATCCGTCCATACATGAAATACGGTTTTGTCATTGACAATCGAAAATGCATCGGCTGCCATGCCTGTACCACGGCCTGCAAAAGCGAGCACGAAGTACCCGTCGGGGTGTTCCGGACCTGGGTCAAACAGGTGGAAAAAGGCGCGTTCCCAAACACCCGCCGGCTGTTCTCCGTGCTGCGCTGCAACCACTGCACCGAAGCGCCCTGCGTGGAAATATGTCCTGTCTCGGCGCTTTTTTTTCGCCCCGACGGTATCGTCGACTTTGATAAAAACCGCTGCATCGGCTGCAAATCCTGCATGCAGGCCTGCCCTTACGACGCACTTTACATCGACCCCGACACCCGCACGGCGGCAAAGTGCAACTACTGCGCCCATCGCGTGGATATTGGCCTCGAACCCGCCTGCGTGGTGGTATGCCCCGAACACGCCATTATTTCCGGCGACATGGACGATCCGCATGCCGAAATCAGCATTACGCTGGCCCGGCACCAAACCACCGTGCGTAAACCGGAAAAAGGTACCGTACCCAACCTGTTCTACATCGACGGCGACGCCTTCTCCCTCACCCCAACAGCCGCCGGGCAACCCGACGGCAACCTTTGGAGCGCACAAACGCGGGGTGTGGGCCATTTTGCCAAATATACCGAGCGCCTGGCCTGGCAGGGCGAAGACCTGGTAAAAGAACTCCTGGAAAAAAGCGGCAACGCTCTTCATGTTCCAGCCGGCGAAAACTTTTTCCCGCAACGAAACATCGAAGTACTCACCGGCAAAAACGTTAAACGCGTCTACAATGCCCCAGCCAAAGGCCTCTTGTGGGGCTGGGAAGTGCCGGCCTATGTGACAATGAAAGCGGTGGCCGCGGGAGCATTCCTGGTGCCGATGCTGTCGCTGGTCATCCGGAACAGCCGGGGATATATCGGACTGGGCAATTTGTTTGCCGGCATCATCACCGGCCTGATATTCCTGGTAGCCACCACGGCGCTGCTGGTCAAAGACCTCGACCAACCGAAACGGTTCCACTACGTGCTGCTGCGCCCGCAGTGGAAATCGTGGCTCGTACGCGGCGGATATGCCCTCACCCTTTACGGCGGCTTGCTCACCCTGACCGGTCTGGCGCTGTGGTTCGTTGGCAGCAGCGTTTGGGGCGCTGTACTGCCGTGGCTGGCAGTCGCTACGGCGATCGCAGCCATCGTTACTGCCGTTTATACCGCATTTCTGTTCGCCCAGGCGCGCGGTCGCGACTTCTGGCAGAGCCCGCTGCTTCCACTGCACATGCTGGTCCACGCATTTGTGGCCGGCGGGGCAATATTTACCCTGCTCGACGCCGTCGGCCTCACGAAAGCCGGCAATTTCGCCGCCTGGGTGCTGTTGCTCTCCCTGTGCGCCAACCTGCTGGTATTGCTGGCCGAACTTACCGTCGCCCACCCTACGTCCGACGCCAAAGCGACGGCGGCTATGATCCTGAAAGGCCCGTACCGCAGCCGGTTCTGGTGGGCGGTGATTACTGGAAACATAATTCCCCTCCTGCTTTTGTCCGGCGTCAGCCTTCTCCCGGCGCCGCTGGCCGTGGCGCTTGCGCTGCTGGCGCTGCACGGGATGTATGCAGTGGAAAAGATATGGATAGAAGCGCCGCAAATGATAGCCTTGAGCTGAGGAAAGTCAAAATGTAAAAATGGCATGATATCATTTATAGAAAAACTCGCCGAATCCATCGGGCTCATTCCCGACCTGCATAAGCCGAATAGGGAACAGCCCCTGGAGCGCTTGCAGCCCGGTAGTGCGCTGACGCACTATCCACCGCCCGGGCGCTGGCACGACTGGACGGAGTATGAGGCCAAGGCTTGGCCGCGCCGCGAAAAGAAAACCTACGACATCGTGCCCACCACTTGCTTCAACTGCGAATCGGCCTGCGGATTGCTGGCCTACGTGGATAAAGCCAACGGCCAGGTGCGCAAGTTTGAGGGCAACCCCTATCACCCCGCTTCGCGCGGGCGCAACTGCGCCAAAGGGCCCGCTACGATCAATCAGATCACCGACCCCGACCGTATTTTATATCCGCTCCGGCGAACGGGCAAACGCGGCGAAGGCAAATGGGAACGCGTCAGTTGGGATACCGTGCTCGACGACATTGCCGGGCGCATCCGCAAGGCGCTGCAGGAAAACCGGCACAACGAGGTGGCCTATCACGTGGGCCGGCCCGGCCATGAAGGGTATATGGACCGCGTGCTCCAGTCCTGGGGCATCGACGGGCACAACTCCCACACCAATATCTGCTCTTCGGGCGCCCGTTTTGGCTACGCCATCTGGCACGGCTACGACCGCCCATCGCCCGATCACGCCAATGCGCGCGTGATCCTGTTGATCTCGGCCCACCTCGAATCGGGGCATTATTTCAATCCCCACGCCCAGCGGATCATCGAGGGCAAGATGAATGGCGCCCGGCTCATTGTAATGGACCCGCGCCTGTCGAACACCGCCAGCCTGGCCGACCACTGGATGCCCACCTACCCCGGCTCCGAAGCCGCCGTGCTGCTGGCCATGGCCAAGGTCATCCTCGACGAAGGCCTGTACGACCGCGAGTATCTTGAAAACTGGGTCAACTGGCAGCAATGGCTTGAAGCCTCCCGAGGCCCCGGGACGGGCGCCCCCGTTGTATTTGAGCAGTTTATCGAAAAAATGCGCGAAACATACGCGGAATTTACGCTGGAATTTGCCGAAAAGGAAAGCGGCGTGCCGGCAGCCGCTATCCGCGAAGTAGCCCTCGAAATTGGTAGAGCCGGCTCGCGTTTTGCCTCGCACAACTGGCGTTCGGCCGGCTCGGGCAACCTCGGCGGCTGGGCAGTGGCCCGCTGCCTGCATTTCCTAAACGTGCTCACCGGCTCCGTGGGTACAGAAGGCGGCACCAGCCCCAACGACTGGAACAAGTTCAAACCCACTTTTTTCGACCAGCCGCCGGCACAAAAATTCTGGAACGAATTGCACTTCCCAAAAGAATACCCGCTGGCCTTTTTTGAGATGTCATTCCTGTTGCCGCACTTCCTCAAGGACAAACGCGGGCGGCTCGACACCTACTTCACCCGGGTGTTCAACCCCGTTTGGACCTACCCCGACGGTTTCATGTGGATGGAAGCGCTCAGCAACGAGGAAGCCGTAGGTTGCCATATCGCCCTCACGCCCACCTGGAGCGAAACCGCTTATTTTGCCGACTACGTGCTGCCCATGGGCCACGCCTCCGAGCGCCACGACCTGAACAGCTACGAAACCCACTCCGGAACCTGGATCGCCTTCCGGCAGCCCGTGCTGCGCGAGGTGGCGCGGCGCAACGGCCAAAACCCGCGTTTTACCTACGAAGTGAACCCCGGCGAAGTGTGGGAAGAAGACGAGTTCTGGATTCAACTCTCCTGGCGAATCGACCCCGATGGTTCCCTGGGTATTAAAAAACACTTCGAATCACCCTACCGGCCGGGCGAATGCGTCACAGTCGACGAATATTACCAGTATATCTTCGAACACACCAAAGGCCTGCCCGAAACAGCCGCTCGTGAAGGGCTTTCCCCGCTGGAATATATGCGCAGGTACGGCGCTTTTGTCGTGGAACAATCGGGGTACAAAAAAAATGAAAACCAGCTGAGCGGGAAAGAGCTGGACGGCGCCAGCACCGACCCAGCAACGGGGCTGATCACTAAAAACGGAAAAACTATCGGCGTGGAGGTGCAGGGCAAACCCTGCGTGGGCTTCCCGACGCCTTCGCGCAAGCAGGAGTTTTACAGCCCGACGATGAAAGACTGGAAATGGCCCGAGCACACGATCCCCGGTTATCTGAAAAGCCATATACACACCGACGAGATCGACTACGCCAACGGCGAGTTTCCCCTGCTGCCCACCTTCCGCCTGCCGGTGCTGATCCACTCGCGCTCCGGCAACGCCAAGTGGCTCTACGAAATAGCCAACCGCAACCCCATCTGGATGCACCCAACCGACGCCGGCCGGCTCGGACTGGATACCGGCGACCTGGTTCGGGTAACGACGGAAATCGGTTATTTCGTCGACAAAGTGTGGGTCACCGAAGGCATGAAACCCGGCGTGCTGGCCTGCTCGCACCACCTGGGTCGCTGGCGGCGGCCACAAGACGCGCCCGGCAACCGTTGGGCCACCGCCACCGTCCAGATTAAGACGGATGGCAAAGGCGGCTGGAGCATGAAAACGCTGCAGCACATTACGCCGTTCAAAAGCGCCGACAAGGACAGCGCCCGCATCTACTGGAGCGACGGCGGGGTGCATCAGAATATTACGTTCCCCGTTCACCCCGACCCGGTCTCCGGCATGCACTGCTGGCACCAGAAAGTGCGGTTGGAAAAAGCCCCGGCAAGCGACCATTACGGCGATATATTTGTCGATACGAATAAAAGCATGGAAGTGTACCGCCGCTGGCTCGACATGGCCCGCCCGGCGCCGGGGCCCGGCAACCTGCGCCGGCCATTGTGGATGAAACGGGCGCTGCGGCCGGCGGATGAAGCGTTTTATTTTAAATAATTTTAAGCTGATTCCGGAGCAACGAAACCGAGATAATTCTCCGGATTAATCACCGTAAAAGTCGAATTTGGATATGTTTTGGCATAGGCAGTGGGCATTTTGGCAGAGCGGGAGGGGTTCCATTTGAATTCGAAGGCGTGAATCTGGCCGTCCTGCTCTTCGAGATAATCAATTTCATCGCCCAATTGGGTGCGCCAAAAGTAGGTGTTTGGAAATTTGCCGGCGTAGTGAAGATATTTCATGCGCTCTGCGACAAGAAAATTTTCCCAAAGCGCGCCAATATCCTGCCGGGAATCAATGGGGAGAAAATTGTTGAGCAGAGCGTTGCGGATGCCATTATCATAGAAATAGATTTTTCGGCTCCTTTTTAATTCTGTGCGGAGGTTGCGACTGAAAGCCGAAAGCCGAAAAATAACAAATGATTTTTCGAGCAAATCGAGATAGCGCTGGACGGTCAATTGGTCACTGCCGATAGTGTTGGCCAGTTCGTTGAACGACACCTCGTTGCCCATTTGAAGGGCAAGCGCCCGAAGCAGTTTTTCGAGTAATTCGGGTTTTCGAATTTCGCGAAATGCGAAAAGGTCTTTGAAAAGGTAGCTTTTACTGATATCACGCAGGGCTTGCGGCGCATTTCCCGGAGCATTCAGCACTTCCGGGTAAAAACCATACAACAAACGCCGGAGTAATAACCTTCTCTCGTCTTTTTCGCCATGATGCCGGATCATCTCCAGGGTAGACAGCGGAAACATCATGTATTCGAATTTTCGCCCGGTGAGGGGTTCGTTGATTTCGTTGGCCAGGTCGAAGGAAGAAGAGCCGGTGACTAAAACCTGAACTTCGCGAATCTTATCAGTGAAAAGTTTAAGCGTCAAGCCGATGTTTTTAACCCGTTGCGCTTCATCAATCAAAACGAGTTCTGCGCCGCCGATGCTTGCCCGGAGTGCGGTTGAAGTGGCATCGATCAGCAATTGGCGGTCATCATGTTCGTCGCAATCGAGAAAAAGCACCTTTTTCCCCGATTCACGGGCGATTTCAGCCAGCAGCGTGGATTTTCCGACTTGCCGGGGGCCGATAATGATAATGGCTTTTCCTTGCCCTATTTTTTCGAGGACAATTGGCTTTAATAATCTCGCAATCATAAGTTAATCAAAAAAAGGACCGAATATTCAAATTGTAATCGACAAATTTATACCTTTTTTTCAGATTATGGTCAGAAAAAATAATTATTATTGCATTTGATCCGATGTATATTTTATTGTTATGAAGATCAGAGACTTTCTGAAATCGCAGCTGCATCACATTGCCGAGGAGGTGAAAGCTACCCTCCCGGACGACATCAGCTTTGATTTCCGGAAGCACGTCCTGCCGCTCTTTTTCCCTTTCTTAGCCTGGAAGGATGAACTGAAAAACCGCGATACCCTGAAAGCCGATTTTATGGCCGGCGTCATCGGCGCCATCATCGTATTGCCGCAGGGGATTGCGTTCGCCATGATAGCCGGGTTGCCGCCGGTGTACGGTTTGTACACCGCAATGATCACGCCCATAGTTGCGGGGCTGTTCAGTTCGACGCGACACGCAGTGTCAGGGCCTACTGCGCCCATTTCTATCGTTGTTTTCGCCGCCGTGAGCAAACTGGCCACCGAGGGTTCGGCGGATTACATCGACAAGGTGCTGTTTCTGACTTTTATGGCAGGGGCTATTCAACTGGCCCTGGGTTTGGGACGTATGGGACGTTACATCAGTTTCGTTTCAAATTCCGTGGTGGTGGGTTTTGCAGCGGGCGCCGCGGTGCTCACTATTACCAATCAGATGCGGGGCGTACTGGGCATCGATATTTCCTCCCGGGCGGCATTTCTGGAAACCTGGGAACAGCTCCTGGCACATCTGAACGGGATCAACTGGGCGGTATTTCTGGTGGCGGCATATACGCTGATCATGGCCGTGCTGGTGCGGCGGTATGCGCCCAAAATGCCGCATCTCCTGGTTGGCCTGGCTTGTGGCACTTTGCTGGCCTGGATGATGGGTGGCCCGGCGGCGAACATTCCGTTTGCCGCGGAGATACTACGCCAATTGCCGGCGCCCTCGATCCCCGGTTTTACGGCAGGTAACTTTCATAGCCTGCTGGGTGAAGCATTTGCCATTGCTATCCTTGGGATTATTCAAACGGTAGCCGTGGGGCGCGCCATTGCGGTGCAATCCGGCCAGTCGATCGACGGTAATCAGGAGTTGATCGGGCAGGGGCTTTCCAACACGGTGGGCAGTTTTTTTTCCTGTTATGCCGGTTCTGGTTCGTTCACCCGTTCGGCGCTGAACTACGAAGCGGGCGCCCGCACGCCCATGTCGGCCATCTTTGCAGCACTGGTGCTGATGGTGATCGTACTGTTGTTTGCACCTTATGCCCGGTTTTTGCCCATCCCGGCGTTCGGCGGACTTATTCTGCTTATCGGATGGGGTCTGATCGACTTCAAACACATCCGCGAAATTCGCAGGGCCAGCAAACAGGACAACCTCATCCTTGGCGTCACGTTTTTTGCCACCCTGTTCGCCGAACTCCAGTTTGCCGTGTACCTCGGTGTGTTGTTGTCGTTGTTCTTTTTCCTGAAAAAAACCTCCCGGCCCAACATCGCGGTGATGGCGCCCGATTCGGAACACCACCGGCACCAGTTTATCAACGTGATTCGCAAAAAGGTGCCGGAGTGTCCGCAACTGAAGATCATCCGCATCGATGGCCACCTGTACTTCGGCGCCATCGATCATATCGCAGCCATCCTGCGCGACATGCGCAAAGGGCCCGAAAAACACCTGCTGATCATGGCCAACGGCGTCAACTACGTGGACCTCGACGGCGCCGAATGGCTCGCCCGCGAAGCCGCCTACTGGCGCAAAAAGGGCGGCGGCTTGTATATTATCCGGTTGAAAATCATCGCCCAGGATGTAATGAAAAGCGGCGGATTTATGGACGAGATCGGCAACGAAAACTTCTTCGTATCCAAAACCGACGCGCTGACCGCCATTTATAAAAAACTGGATCGCGATAGCTGCCGGGCTTGTCCATACCGGGTATTTCTGGAGTGCGAAATCGATCCATCGCTCCCGGCGATTGGGGCGCCCGGCGCCCGGTCAGGTTCTGTCGTATAGTGTCTTCCTTAAATTGGGAGAATAACTGCCAGCCAAAAAGATTATTCTTAAAATCTGTCTAAATAACGAATGATGTGACAAATGTCACCTTCTTTGTCCTGCACATATTTGTAGATTAGCCCCTGCCAAATTTGAAAGCCGTTCAAGCAGGCATACTATCCGTTCACCGCACCGTAATGATAATGGCAGAATTCAATATTAAACACACCCTCGATTGCTCCGGGCTGCTTTGCCCGATGCCGGTAGTCAAAACAAAAAAGACTATCCAGACCATGGAAATCGGAGAAATCCTGGAAATGATCGCTACCGACCCGGGCGCCATGCCCGACATGGAAGCCTGGGCGAAACAAACCCGGCACGAACTGCTCGAGTCCAGGGATGAAGGCGGGAAATATCGTTTTTTCATCAAGAAAACACACTAAACCATGGCAAGCGCACCAGATAACGACAAACCCCGCCGCCTCGCGCTGATATCCAGTAAAGGCACGCTCGACTGGGCTTACCCACCTTTTATCCTGGCCTCGGCTGCCGCTGCAATGGACTGGGAAGTGGCTATTTTTTTTACTTTTTTCGGGCTCCCGCTGCTTAAAAAAGACCTGGACCCCAAAGTGTCGCCACTGGGCAACCCGGCCATGCCGATGAAAATGCCGTTCGGACCGGAAGGATTCCAGCAAATCAACTGGCCCATGCCGAATATCCTGATGGCAAATATGCCCGGCTTCGAGTCGGTGGCCACCGGCCTGATGAAAAAAATGTTTAAAAACAAAGGCGTCGCCACCATCGACGAATTGCGGGAAGCCTGCGTCGACATGGACGTGCGCCTCATCGGCTGCCAAATGACGATGGATGTATTCGGCTTTTCCAGGGAAGACTTTATCGATGCCGCTGAAATCGGGGGCGCCGCCACCTTTCTGGCCTATGCCGCCGATGCCGATGTAAGCCTGTTTATTTAACCATCTCATCAACAAATCAACACATCAACAAATCAACAAATCAACAAATCCGATTCATCGATGCCGGCCGCGTTTCTGCCTTTCGTTCGCAAACCATTTACCATGCCTTGGCCTATGCCCGGACGGGCGAAACGCCGGATACAGTAGTCTTGTCTATCCCGACGGAGCCTTATGTGTGCATGGGTTATCACCGGTCGCCCGGCGCTGAAATAAACCTGGAACGCTGCCACTCCGCCCAATTACCAGTCATTCGCCGCCAAACCGGCGGAGGTACCGTATTCATTGACGACCGGCAGCTGTTTGTGCAGTGGATATTCCATCCGGCGCGCCTGCCCCGGATGGTGGAAAACCGGTTCCGGCTGTTTTGCCAACCCCTGATCCAAACGTACCAGTTCTTTGGCATCAACGCTTTTTTCTTCCCGCCCAACGACGTACACGTGCGGAACAGGAAAATCGTCGGAACGGGCGCGGGCGCCATCGGCAATGCCGAAGTAGTGACCGGCAACTTTATCTTCGATTTTAACCCCGAAATAATGGCGGGCCTGCTCAACGCGCCCTCCGATCCGTTTCGCCGCATGGCACTGGAAGGCATGCAGCAATATATGAGCTCGTTCCGGCGGGAACTCAAAACCGCCCCTGACCCGGAAGCCGTGAAAGCCGTTTACCGCGAAAAATGCAGGGACGCCCTCCAGGCAACGCTGATACCAGGTGAATTCACCCCGGAAGAACAGCGCCTGATGGCGCAACTCGATGAAAAATTTGCCACAAACGAGTGGCTCTTCGAACACGGATACAACCACTCCAGCCTGAGGCGCCTGAAAATACACGCCAATGTCTGGGTGAGCGAAACGACCGTCACAGGGCAAAACGGGCCTCTGCATATTACTTTGCGTACCAAAGGAAACCGAATCGACGATATCACCTTTTCCGGAAACCCGGGCCTTCAACCCCCATCGAGGCTCACAGGGCTGGAAAAAGTGCTGACCAATGTGGAATTGACGCCGGCGCCGCTACTGGAAATCCTGGAAGCCTTTTTTGAACTGCACGGCGCACATTCGCCGGAACGAACGGCGGAAGATTGGGTGAATGCACTTTTAAATTGCAAGGCGTGAAAAGAAAAATATACAAGGCCGCACAGATGGCGCAGTTGTACCAGGAAAATCCCGGCGTATGGCTGCTGCTGGAAGTGCGGGCCAGAAACCCGAACGGACGCGCAACCCGGCTAAAACTATTGAAACAGGCGAAAAATAAAGATGATTTGTACGATTTCCTGATGGAACAGGAAAACTGGGACCTGAGTAAAGATTATGTTTTTGTTTTTTCCGATCCCGGAAAACAATGCGAAATCATATAAAATTTAAAATCTGAACATAGACATGGAAGACCACGAAGGCAAAAAAATATTAGTCATCCAGACGCACGGCGTGGAAACACCGACCCGCACCTATTCGCCGCTTTTTTACGCTGTGGCTGCCGCTGCGATGGAAATGGAGGTCATGGTCTGGTTCACGATGAACGGCACGAACCAACTCAAAAAGGGCGCCGCTGAACAGGTCCAACTCGACCCCACCAGCGACGTGACCCTCAAAACCATGCTCCAGATGGCCATGGATAACGACGTCAAACTCCGCGTCTGCCAGCAAAGCCTGACCCTCTGGAATATGACCCCCGCCGACCTGATCGATGGCGTATCCATTCTCGGCGCTACCAGTATTATCGACCTGGCCCTGGAGGCCGACCATGTCATGTATTTTTAATTTAAAATTTTAAATTAAAATAAAGAAAAAATGGCACACGAAAAAATAAACGGCTGCGTCGTCATTAAGGACCTGTACTACTCGGTCAATGACCATACCTGGATACGCCTGAACGATGATGGCACGGTCACCGTGGGCATGACCGATGTGGCGCAAACCCTGGCAGGCCCTATCCTGCACGCCAAAGCAAAAAACGTGGGTGCTGTGCGCGAGAAAGGCAAACCCATTGCCATCGTGGAAAGCGGCAAATGGGTCGGGCCGATCAAATCGCCCGTCACCGGCGAGATTATTGAAGTCAATGAACGCGTGGCGGCCGACGCCCAGCTGCTCAACCGCAGTCCGTATCGCGACGGCTGGGTGCTGAAAATGAAGCCCTCAAACCTGGGTGCCGACATCGCAGACATGGTCACCGGCGATGCTGCCGTAGAAGCCTACCGCGCCAAAATCTCGGCAGATAATCTCAAGGCCTGCACCCATATCGAAGGCACAGACGAATATGAATAGCCACGGGATGCCCCCTTTTGCCTTTTACATTTTACACTTTACCTTTTAAATTTATCCGGCCCGTGGCACTCGATCTTTCTTACAACAAATACGCTGACGTTACCCTCGATGAAAAAGAGCGGCTATTCGACGAGGTGAAAGCGGACCTGCGGTACCACCATGCCCTGTACGGTTGCTATGAGTGCGGCATTTGCGTGGCAGCCTGCCCCTCCGCCCGGTTCTACGATTTCAGCCCCCGCGTCATCGCCCAGGCGGCCGCCCGGGAAGATGCCGACCTGATATACACCCTGATGAACGACAGCGTCTGGGACTGCTCGCAATGTTTCTCCTGCGACCGCTGCCCGCGGCACAACTCCCCCGGCATGCTCATCACCATCATGCGGGAAGTAGCCGTAAATAATGGCCTGCAAACCGCCCGCAAAGCGCTCGAAGGGTACGGCCGCATTATTTACAAGATCATGTCGACCGGCACCCAGGTATCGCCCGACATGCTCCAACCCAATGCGTTTCCGGATTGGGGCGGCCATGTGCACGAAATATCCGAGAACCTGGATATCTGGCGCCGCGCCCTGCCACCCGAAACCTTGCATACTACCGAAACAGGTTGGGCCGTGGATGACAAAACCATCATCGAACTCTACCTCATCTGGCATATGACCGGCGTCATGAACATGATCGAAGAAATAGACAGTGGCCTGCATATGATCCTCGTGGATGTTATGGAGGAAAAACTGGAAGAAGCGGGGTACGACCTAAGTTTTTAATTTAAAATTTAAAAGAAAGACGCATAATGTGAAATAAAATGTTTTAAGTTTTTTTTCCAAAAAACATTATGAAAAAGTACAGTTACGATCTGGAAGAACGGCTGATAAATTTTGCCGTCATGATTAACCAATTTGTGGAAAAATTGCCCAGTACCAAAACAGCAAATCATTTAGGTGGGCAATTGATTCGGTCTGGAACTTCTCCTGCCCTGAATTACGGAGAAGCGCAAGGTGCCGAATCCACCCAGGATTTTTTGCATAAGGTCAGGGTGTGTTTAAAGGAACTTCGGGAGAGTCAAATTTCCCTGAAGATTATTTCCAAGGCCGGATTATCGCCGGAAGCCGTGAACAGCCCTTTACCAAAAGAGTGTGGCGAGTTAGTAGCAATTTTCACTGCTATCGTAAAGTCCACAAAAGACAACCTGAATAACCCTAAAAAGCCGCTAGCTGAATAGTTAAAATGCGGCAACACGGTAGTTCTCAATTGCACGCACCCTTTTAAATTTTAAATTTATCATTTTAAATTTTAAATTAAAAAAATGATCCACCTGCCAGTCATAAGCGCCAAAGACCGCGAGTTTCACCTCCCGGATGAACCGCCAACCGAGGACCACCACGAGGCGCTCGAGGAGCTCGAACGCGAAGGTGAAATCATCATACAGCGAATACCGGAACCGTATATTGAGGTTCAGACCAAATTCGGGCGCACGAAAAAAATTCCGGTGCAAAAAACCTGGCACCACAAGAGCTGCGGCCAGTGCGGCCATATCCCAGGCTACTCCACGTCAATCTTCTGGCTCAACCGCCAGCTGGGGCTGGATTACCTCGATCCGAAGGATCAAACCTCCTGCACGGCATGGAATTACTATGCCTCGGCAACGTCCAACCCGGCCGCTCAGGCAGCCGTAGCGATCCGCAATTTCGCGGCGGCATTCGAAACGGGATATTTTCCAATCATCCACTGCGGCACCAGTTTCGGGCACTATAAAGAAGTGCGGCAATCGCTCATCCACTACCCCGAACTGCGCAAACAGGTGCGCGATATCATGGCCAAACTAGGTAAAAAACTGGTCATCCCGGAAGAAATCGTCCATTATAGCGAGTGGGTGTATGCGCTGCGCGACCGTATCGCCGAACGGCAGGTGGTCGATATGAGCCACATCACGGCCACCGTGCACCCGGCGTGCCACTACCACAAACTGATCGAGGAAGACGCCATTTACACACCGGAAATCTATGGCGCTCAACGAACTGCGGTAATCACCGGCGTCCTGCAAAAACTGGGCATTAATGTGGCGGATTACTCTACCTGGTTCGACTGCTGCGGCTTCGGGTTTCGGCATATCCTGGTATCGAGGGATTTTTCCCGCTCATTTGCCGTGCAGCGCAAAATCGAGGTCATGATGGAGGAAGCGCACCCCGACCTGACCGTCACCCACGATACAGGCTGTGTGACCACGCTCGACCAAAGCCAGTTTGCCGGCAAGGCACACGGCAAAAAAGTCGGACTGCCGGTGCTGGCCGATTCGCAGGTAGCAGCCCTCGCTATGGGAGCCCACCCCTACAAAGTGCTTCAGATGCACTGGCACAATACCGACAACAAGCCGTTCCTGGAAAAACTTGGTTTGGATCCCGAACAGAAATGGCGCGAATTCGAAGAAGCCGTTGCCAAACTAAAGGACGGTTCGAAAAAATACCTGACTTGGGAAGATACGGATTAGTTCGGCATCTAACCTTCTGATTTTTAAATTTTTACTTCCTTCTAAATTTAAAATGATAAATTTTAAATTTGATACACACGCTAACCATCCTATTTTAAAATAATGCCAAGCAAAAAAATACTCGTCATTGGAGGCGGCCCCAGCGGTCTGGAGGTTGCCCGCGGTATCGCCGATTTGGGATACCAGGCTATTTTGGTGGAAAAAAGAGACCGGCTCGGCGGCACCCCCGACGAGGCGCAATACGCCGCTCTCACACCCGACCTGCGAAACGCTGAAGAAGCCATCCGGGAGATGATCGAGCCCGTGGAAAACAATCCCAACGTCGAAATCATGCTCAACACCCTGGTGACGGGGTCGGAAGGCAGCGCCGGTAACTTCCGCGTAAAAGCCCTTCAACTCGGCAAACCCGTGGAAATAAACGCCGGCGCCGTGGTGGTATGCACCGGCTTCCAGCACTTCGACCCGGGCCGCGAGACGCAGAAATACGGGTATTACGAGCACGACGACGTGATCACGCTCGTAGACTGTGAAAAACTGCTCAAGGCTCACAATTTCGTGCGCCCTTCAAACGGCGAAAAACCCAAACGGGTGTGTTTTATTCAATGCGTCGGCTCCCGCGACCGGCAGATCGGCAATGAGTACTGCTCCAAGGTGTGCTGCGGCGTCGCGTCGAAGGAAGCTATCGAAATCCGGCAGCAGGCGCCCGACTGCAAAGTCTACATCTTCTATATCGATATGCGGATGTACGGCTACTGGGAGAACGAGATCTACTGGCCCGCCCAGGAAAAATACAAAGTCAACTATATCAAGGGCATCGCTACGGAGATCGTGAAAAAAGGCGACAAACTCCTCGTTAAGGGCGAAGACACTACCCTGCGCCGCCCCATGGAAGTGGAAATGGACATGGTGATCCTCTCCGTCGGCATGGAACCCAGCAGCGGCACCAGAGACATGGCGAAAATATTCGGCCTGAAGCAAAACAAATACGGATTCATCGAAACTACCGGAGGCGCCCTCGAAACAGTGAGCACCGAAGTGCCCGGCGTGTTTGCCGTAGGCGCCTGCACCGGCCCGGCTGACCTGGAAGACACCGTATCGGCAGCAGGCCGGGCGGTGATGAAGTCGATAGCGTTTTTGAGGAAACGGGAACTAGTCGAAACTATTTAAATTTTAAATTTCAAATATATGAGCCAGCTCGTCGATACCGATAGCGCGAAAGAATTCCTGAAGGAAGTGTCCGCGCATGTTTCGCCCGATGAGTTGAAGGCAATCTGTGAAAGTCTGGAAACCAAAAGCCGTTTTTTTCAGCGCCGGCTTGGCGCCGGTTCGATTAAAAATTTGTCCGGACAGGAAATACACCAACTCCTGCGCACCGTATTCGCCACCCGGCGCAAGGCCGCAGCGATCCTGGAGCAATTTCCCGCCCAAAGCCTCCAAAAGTGGATGGCTGATCTGCTGCACGGCGAACAGGCGCTGGAACAAAGGTTCCAGCAGTTTTTCGACCGGCTCGAAGGTCTGGACGAAGCCGGCCGCTTTGACCTGGCCGGTGAACTGCTGCATTACACTTTTCCCGACCGTTACTGGCTGTGGAACCGCTGGATGTGGGATCCCCGGGCGAAAACCGGCGCGTTGCCGCTCGTGATCACCGAAGATTTCGACCTGAGCGCCCCCGCTTTTGGCGAAATGTACCTCAAGGTGGGCAAGGCTATCGCTTTTGTGCACGAGGTCGGCGACGCGGCGGGATTTCAGCGAATTGAGCGGTCGTTGTTTGGCACAACGGTGTTCCTGTGTAGCGTCTATGCCGTGTATTCCTACACTGTATTGCGGATGCGCATGACCCAGGAATTTAATAAAGTGGTACCCGGCCTGCCCGAACTGACCCGGCGGCTGCTGGGCGTGCACCGGATGGAAGAATACCTTTAAATTTTAAATTTTGAATTTACTGAAACATGCCCGTAGATAAAAGTCAGATCATCGAAAAAGAATCCGTTGTCGTAGATGGCATCGAGCTGACCGCCGACTGGAACCGCATGTTCCTGACGCGGGTAGTGTCGGCATACGAAGACGACCTGATGGAACGCACCACCTCTATTGCCGGCGCCGAGTCGCTCGGCTGGTGCTACCAGTGCGGGCAATGCGTACCCGTATGCCCCGTGGATGCTGCAGGCGGCAGCTACGGCCCGTTGCGGGTTTTCCGGAAGGTGCAGCAGGGTATTGATTTACTCGACGACCCCGACCTGTGGAAGTGCACCACCTGCGCACAGTGCCTGCGGGTGTGTCCGAAAACAGTGAACATGATCGACATCATGCCCGCCCTGCGCGAAGTGGCCGTGCTCGACGGCAAGGTGCCCGACGAACTGCAGGACGCCTTCACCAATACCTTTGAATACGGCAATCCCCTCGGCGAATCGCAGCGCAAACGGGCCGACTGGGCCAAAGAAAGCGGCCAGAACGTAGCTGTTATGGCCGAAATCAAACGCCCGGTCGATCTGCTCTGGTACGTGGGCAGCTACCCCTCCTATCACGCCCGCGGCAAAGACGCCAGCAAAGCCCTGGCGCGCGTGCTCAACCAACTCGGCGCCGACTTCGGCATCCTCGGTACCGAGGAAAAAGACGACTGCGACTCCTTCCGCCTGGCCGGAGAAAAAGGCCTGTTTGAGGAATTTGCCGAATACAACATCAAAATATTCAACAAATACCAGTTCAATAAAATCTTCCTCACCGACCCGCATGCGCTCAATGCGTTCCGCAAGCAATACCCGGAATACGGCGGTAACTTCGATGTGGTGCACTACACGACCTACCTGGCGCCCCTGATGGGGAACCTGCCGTTCAGCAAAAAACTGAATTACAAGGTCACTTTCCACGATCCCTGCTACCTCGGCCGGCACAATGGCGAGTTCGAAGCGCCGCGCCAGTGCCTGAAGGCTATTCCGGGTGTGGAAGTGATTGAAATGGGCAGGTGCCGGGAGCAAAGTTTTTGCTGCGGCGGCGGCGGCGGCGGCATGTGGCTTGACGGCTTCATGGCCGATCACGTCAACGAGCGCCTCTCTGAAAACCGCGTGCGCGAAGCTGTGGAAACCGGCGCTGACGTGCTCGCCGTTTGCTGCCCCTACGAGGTGTCGCGCTTTGAAGATGCCGTGAAATCTACCGGCAACGAAGGAAAACTCGTCGTAAGGGATATCGCGGAATTGATAGCGGAAGCGCTGGGCTAAACCCTTTTAAATTTATCATTTTAAATTTTGAATTAATAATATGACAACCCACCACCTCCGCACCGATCTGCTCTACGATCCCGCCGCTTTGTTCTGGCTCGACGTGCGCGGCAATATCGCCCGTATCGGCATGTCGCCGCTGGTACAGGAAAGCACCGGCTCGTTCGTGGCAGTACAGTTGGCTGCAGCGGGAGCCACCGTGGCGAAAGGCGAAAGTTTCGGGAGCACGGAAGCCGAAAAACACGTGGGACAACTGAAAGCGCCCGTATCGGGAAAACTGCTGCGCTGCAACGAACGGGTGCAGGAAACGCCCCGGCTGATCAATACTGACCCATACGGCGAAGGCTGGCTGGTAGAAATTGACATGACCAACGCCGCGGCGGAACTGCCGCAACTGGTGCAGGGCGAAGCCGAAGTAAAATTGTTTTTTGAAATAGAAATAAAGAAGTATCAGGACAAGGGCTGGCTGGCAGAGAAATAATTTTATATTAAAAAAACGCGCTGTAAGGACATGACAGACTTAATTGCCGTCGTTGGCGTCCTCGCCAACAACAAGGGCAGCCGTTGGATTTTTATTGCAATAATATTGTTTGTTTTCATATCAGTTTTAAAATGGTAACCATGTTCCACAGAAGCGGAGAACTCCAGGAAATCTTCATCGACAACGATGCCAAATTGCTGGAAAAACCTGCCGCCCGGCAGGACGCCTTCGCTGTGCGCCGGGCCCATTTCCCCGACGAGATGCGGTTTTTCGCGCCGGGGCTGAAGCATTACAGCATCCCGGAATTCGAGCAGAAAAATCCGCATGCTTTCCTGCCGATCAGCCTCACGGGCGCCGGCTGCGCGCTCGATTGCGACCATTGCAATAAAAAGATCCTGGAACCCATGATCCCGCTCGACCCCAAAGAGGGCCTGTTCAGCATGTGCCGGAAAATGGCGGCTGGCGGCACCGAATCGGTGCTCATCAGCGGAGGTTCTACCCGTACCGGCGAAGTGCCGTTTATGAAACATATCGGCGAGATCAAGCGGATCAGGGAAGAACTGGGACTGAAAATCATTATGCATACCGGACTCGTCACCGACGAAAACGAAGCCGCCGCCCTCAAAGCGGCCGGGGTAGATGGCGTTGCCATCGATATTATCGGGGCCAACGAGACGATCCGCGACGTGTATCACCTCGGCGCCACCACCGAAGACTACGAACGTTCGCTCGCCCTGCTTTCTTCGTACGGCCTCAGTCTGCGCCCGCACGTCATTCTGGGGCTGCACTACGGCCGCTTCCTGGGCGAATACCACGCGTTGGATATGATCGCCCGGTATCCGGTGCACGCGCTGATCGTCGTGATCCTCACGCCAATGCACGACACCAAAATGTGGGGCGTGGAACCGCCCCCGCCCCCGGAGGTGGACCGGTTCTTCCGCCAGGCCCGGGTGAAAATGCCGGATACCTCTATCATGCTCGGCTGTGCCCGGCCCTTGGGCGACTATAAAAAAGTGGTGGACAAAATGGCTGTTGAAGCCGGCCTGAACGGAATCGCTTTCCCGGCAGAAGGTATCGTGGAGCACGCTGCCTCGCTGGGACTGAAACCAATCTTTATCGAAAACGCCTGTTCCTGCGGATGCTGATATGAAAACCTGGCGCTACATTGAATCGGACGGCACAGGAGCCGGCTACGGGCTGGCTACCGACGAATTTTTGATGGACGCTTGTTCGGATGGGGACAAGGCGACGTTGCACTTGTACACCTACCGGAGTCATTGCGCCCTGGTCGGGCGTTTTCAAAACATCCATGCGGAGCTCGACCTGGACGCCTGCCGGCGCGAAAATATCGCATACAGCCGGCGTCTCACGGGTGGCGGCGCCATCCTTATGGGCGAAAATCAACTGGGCGTTTGCCTGGCCATCCCAGATGCGCTCGGCGCCGCCACCACGCGCGACCTGTACCACCTGTTGTCTGCCCCGATCCTGCACGCGCTCCGACAAACCGGTATTCAGGCCGGGTTCAGGGGCAAAAATGACCTGGAAGTCGGGGGCCGCAAAATTGCCGGCCTGGGCATCCACGTCAACCCGCACGGCGCCGCACAGTTCCACGCCAGCCTGTTGGTCGACCTGGATATTCCGCTCATGCTGCGGGTACTGAACATCCCGCTGCAGAAAATCGGCGATAAGGTAAATATCCAAAAAGTGGAACAACGCATCGCCACCGTCTCGGGACTGCTGCACCGCCCGGTCGCAACGGATGAAGTGCGGCAACTGATCAAATCTGCTTATGCTGCGCACTTCGGCGTCCAACTAGCGTGCCAACCGCTCGCGCCGGCAGAACACCAGGCGATCCGGCAATTAGCCGAAGAAAAATACGAACATGCCGACTGGGTTTTCCAGCGCTCCCCTCAGCCCGACATGACGGGCATGGGCCTGAAAAAAACCGCGGCAGGCCTGCTGCGGACCTATGTGGCCCTGAAAGGCGAAACCATCAAAAGCGTCCTGATCACGGGCGATTTTCTGGGACTGGAACCTCTCTTTCAACACATCGAGGCGCAACTCAAATGGAGCCCGCTCGATCAGCAACATATTGAAAAAGTGGTGGAACTGGCGTTTGAAAAGCACAACACGGCAGAAGCAGGTATCGAACCGGCCGAACTGTGCCAGGCGATCTGGCGGGCCGCCCTCGGCGCCATGAAAGAAGTGCAGCATACGTACCGAGGATCGTGCTATTACCCCAAAATTTCATTATAATCCCATGCTTTTCAACCCCTTTTAAATTTTAAATTTATCATTTTAAATTTTGAATTAAAAAAATGCCCGATACCCTCGCTTCACCTGCGTTCTCCCTGCCGGTCATTCAAGCGGCCGGCGAAGGAAAACAAGTCAGCCCGGACTACGTGCGCCTCAGCGCAGCCAGCGCCATGGCCCTGCGCCTGCAATCGGGGCGCTTCTCTCGCGATTTCGACTTCGGCGGCATCAACCTGCTGCTCAATTACGATGACGGCTGTCTGTCGGACTGCGCCTATTGCGGCCTGGCCCGCACGCGCCCCGGCGATTACGAGGACAAATCCTTTATCCGGGTCGATTGGCCCCTGTTCGATACCGACGCCGTGGTGGATCGTATGGCCCGGTATGAAAGCAAAATGACCCGCCTGTGCATCTCCATGGTTACGCATGGCAGTGCTTACGAGGATACGGTGGACATTACCAAACGTATAACTGCCAAAGTCAAAACACCGCTGTCTATTCTCGTCGCTCCGCCCACCTTGAACCGCGAGCGGCTACAGGTTTTTAAAAACCTCGGCGTGGATATGATTGGCGTCGGGCTGGATGCCGTCAGCGAGCAGGTCTTTTTTAATCGCCGTACCGATGTGCCCAACGGCGGGCTGAAATGGAAAAATTATTGGGATGTGATCAACCACTCCCGCGACATCTTCGGTCCCTGGAAAGTCAACATCCACACGGTGGTCGGCCTCGGCGAAACCGACCGCGACCTGGTCGATATGTTTTACCACCTGAAAGACCGGCAAATCCTGGCCTACCTGTTCTGTTTCAACCCTGAACCCGACAGCCGGATGGCCGACTATCAGAAATCGCCGATTCGTCGCTGGCGACGAATTCAGTTGGTCAAATACCTGATCGGCGAAACGGAACTGCAGCCTGAAACCATTCACTTCGACGACGAAGGCAATCTGGTGAAACTCAACGTACCGGTAGCCACAATCGAAGGCTTTCTTCGCAGCGCCGAAGGCGGTATTCCATTTATGACCGACGGCTGCCCGGGCGAAAACGGCGAGCCGGGCTGCACCCGGCCCTACGGCAGTTACCGCCCCGCCGAGCAATACCGCGACTTTCCGTTTGTGCCGGAAACGGCCGATATGCTGGCCATTCGGCAGGAGCTTCATCTGGAAGAAATCATATCATAAATTTTAAATTAAATCAATATGAACATTATAGTATCCATCAAACAAGTGCCCGATCTGGTGGAAGAACTGGAAATTGCCGCCTCCGGCAAGGAGCTAAACCGGGAATGGCTTAAATACAAGATCAACGAATTCGACGATCATGCCCTCGAAGAAGCCCTGTGCCTGAAGGAAACGCTGGGCGCTACCGTAACCGTCATTGCACTCGACGGTGAAGATATTGACAAAGTACTCTTTACTGCGGCGGCCAAAGAAGCCGATAAACTGGTGAAAGTGACCGGCGTGGGCGACAACCCTTCCAGCCACGAAGCGGCCAAAGCCCTGGCCGGCGTCATCAGCGGTATGCCCTGCGACCTTATCCTGACCGGCGTGCAAGCTGCCGACGACCGCGACGGCCAGCTCGGCGTGTTGTTGGCGCACTACCTGGGCGTGCCGCACGTCAGCGTGGTGACTGGCGTCTCCGTTGCAGGCAATACCGCCACGGTGCACAAAGAATACGGCGGTGGCGTCATCGCCGAATTTGAGGTCAGCCTGCCGGCCGTACTCGGCATTCAGGCGGCCCGGCAAACGCCGCGCTACGTTCCCGTCGCGCGGGTGCGGCAGGCCATGCGCGCAGCGACGATCGACGAAGTCGGCGGCAATACCGGTGGCGTATCGGCCGGCACAAGCATCAGCCGCATGTTCAAACCTGAAAGCGGCGCCGGCGCTCAAATGCTGGAAGGCGCCCCGGCCGATATCGCCGCAAAAATCGTCGGTATTATCCGGGAAAAAGGCATCAAGGTCTAACTTCCAGCATCACTTCATCACTCAACCACATCATCAGCAATGAATATTATCGTAATAGCCGAACATTTCAAGAACAGTATAGAAGACATTACGTTCGAAATGCTGGGCAAGGGAAAAGAACTGGCCGGCGCGACGGGCGGGCAACTCATCGCCGTTCTGCTGGGCAACGACGCCAAAGCCCTGGCGGACAACCTGCGTGCAGCCGCTAGGATCGTGTATTGCGACAGCCCGCATTTTGCCGAATTTAACCCCGAAGCCTACGGCAAAGCCCTGGCCGCTATAGTGCCCGGCTTGTCGCCCGGCATGATCCTGGTAGCCAACACGTCTGCCGGAATGGACCTCGCCGCCGGTTTATCCGTCGATTTGGGTATTCCGCTGGTAGCCTATGCGAATGCCATTACGGCCGGCAGCGCAACAAGCCAGCTGTATGGCGGAAAAGTAAATGTGGAAAGCGCCCTGGCTGCCGGACCGGTCATTATCGCCGTGCTCCCGGGATCTTTCGCGGCCGATGCCGGCAAAGGCGGCGGTGCGCCCGCCGTAGAAGCCGTGGCGGCGCCTGATTTTAGCAGCCTGAAAACCCGGTTTAATAAACGGATGGAACCCGAATCCGGGGATGTGGATATTACCCAACAGGATGTACTGGTCAGTGTAGGCAGGGGTATTCAAAACGAAGAAAACCTTGCCATCGTACAAGCCCTGGCCGACAAACTGGGCGGCGCACTCGCCTCATCACGCCCGATTGTGGATAACAAATGGCTGCCCAAAACCCGGCAGGTCGGCAAATCAGGCCTTAAGGTGAAACCCAAAGTCTACCTGGCCGTGGGCATCAGCGGTGCGCCCGAGCACTGGGAAGGCATGAAAGACGCCGAGTGTATCATCGCGATCAATGTCGACCCCAAAGCGCCGATCTTCGGATTCGCCCACTATGGCACGACGGCCGATTTGTTCGACGTGGTGCCGGCGATTACGGCCGCCATCTGACTTTCAGTACATCAGCCTTTTAAATTTAAAAGTCGTTAAAGCGAAGCAGAACCATGTTCGAAACCAGAGAAATATTCCGCAACTTCTCCCTCTGGATGGAAGTTATCTTTTACCTCGTCGCGTTTGCTTCGATCGGTGTTTTCCTCTACGGATTTTGGCGGCGCTATCAAAAATACCGCCGTGGCCGGCCGGTGGAGCGTTTTAACCAACTGGGCAGGCGGTTTATCAAAGCCCTGGGTATCATGGCGAAAAATTCGACCGTCTTCAAACGGGACCCTTACGCCGGCGCCGCGCACTGGATGATCTTCTGGGGCTTCGTTGTCCTGTTTATCGGCACCTGCATCGTAGCGCTCGATCATGATTTCCTGGAGCCGGTTTTTCAGTACCGTTTGCTGAAAGGAACATTTTACCGGTGGTACTCGGTGTTTCTTGACGCAGCCGGGGTGCTGTTTATCGCCGGTTTGCTGATGATGATTTTTCGGCGCGGCGCCATGAAACTGCCGCAACTCGACTATCAACGGGTGGACCGCAGCGCCGGCGCCTACGACCGGAAAGGCTACGCGCTCGACGATAAAATTTTTCTGTGGCTGTTGTTGCTTGTCGCCATCAGCGGTTTTTTCATCGAGGGTTTCCGCATCGCGGTGGATCGCCAAACGGCCGATCTGTCCTTTGAAAAATGGTCGCCGGCCGGCTGGGCCCTGGCTGGGCTTTCCGACGCTCTTGGTCTGACGGCCAGCGGCAATGCCCTGCATTTGTCGCTGTGGTGGTTGCACGGGATAATGGTCGTTTGCTTCGTGGCGTACATTCCATTCTCCAAGGCCATGCACATGCTCGCCGACTACGCCAACCTTATGTTCAAAGACGAGATGGCGGCCCGCCGGCTGCCCGGGGTAACCGAAGAACAGATGAAAACAGGTATGGGCTATCGAAAAATAGAAGACTTTACCTGGAAAGAGCTGCTGGACTTTGACGCCTGCACCAAGTGCGGCCGCTGCCATGTGGCCTGCCCGGCCCGTGCCTCCGGCGCCCCGCTTTCGCCCCGCGACCTGATCCTCGATCTGCGCAGCTATGCCGATTCCACCATCGGCGTGAAGGAGCTCTTCACCCAGAATTTATCCAACGGCCCAAAAAGCGCCGGAAAAGAAATCCTGGTTGCCGGCGATGTGATCCGGCAGGATACCCTCTGGTCGTGCACCACCTGTATGGCCTGCGTAGAGGCCTGTCCCGTTGGTATCGAACACCTGACGAGTATCGTCCAGCTGCGCCGCACGCTGGTGGATAAAGGCAAAATGGAGGATAGCCTGCAGGACGTGCTGGCTAATATCGGCGATTACGGCAATTCCTTCGGCCAACCCGAACGGGCAAGGGCCAAGTGGACGCAAGGACTGGATTTTCAGATCAAGGATGTGCGCAAAGAGCAAGCGGAGTTTCTTTGGTTTGTGGGCGATTTCGCCTCCTTCGACGCCCGTATGCAGGAAATGACCCGCAAGGTGGCCCGTATTTTTCAACATATCGGCCTGGATTTCGGCCTGATGTACGAGGGCGAAAAAAATGCCGGCAACGACGTGCGCCGCATCGGCGAAGAAGGGCTGTTTGAAATGCTGGTGGAAGACAACCTCGCCGCAATGTCGAAAGCCAAATTCCGCCAGATCGTAACGACTGATCCGCACTCCTTCAATACGCTAAAAAACGAATATCCGGAGTTCGGCAGTACGTATCCCGTGTTTCACTACACTGGCTTATTGTGCAAACTGCTGGACCAAGGCAAACTGACCTTTTCCAAAAAACTGTCGCACTACAAAGTGACCTACCACGATCCCTGCTACCTGGGGCGCTACAACGGCGAAACCGAGGCGCCGCGCAAACTGCTGCGGGCCCTCGGCGTCGAATTTCACGAAATGAAACGCTGCGGCGCCAACTCCTTCTGCTGCGGCGCCGGCGGCGGGCGCATCTGGATGGATGACTCCAAACTAGAAAAACGCCCCAGCGAACAACGCATTGAAGAAGCACTCGAAATTGAAGGCGTGAACCTGTTTATCGTGGCCTGCCCCAAGGACTATGCCATGTACTCGGATGCCGTGAAAACCTCCGGCAACGAAGGAAAGATCGCGGTGAAAGATATTATTGAGTTGGTGCAGGAAGCGCTGTAAACCTTTTAAATTTTAAATTAAAAAGCAAGGTAATCAGGTAGTTATGCCCAACCTCAGCGCCTACTTAAAAGACCCGCTCCTCCGTCGCATGTGGAACGACATCCGCGAGGCCGGTCCGTTGCGGTCCATTTCGGTGGACCTGACGCACCTGTGCAACCTGCGCTGCGCGGGCTGCTATTACTTTGAGGAAGGCATGGACGCCTACAAATCTCCGGCCGGCGAGATGGTCTTTGACGGGTTTATAGAACGGGAAAAGGCGCGGGGCACCAATTTCGTCACCATTGTGGGCGGCGAACCAAGCCTGGAGATACCCCGCATCAAAAAAATATACGATCATTTCCGGGCGAGTGTCGCCACCAACGGCATCCGCAAAATACCGTACGAAGGGCTGGAAAACCTGCCCATCGGGATTTCTGTCTGGGGAGACTGCGACACCGACCAGGCGCTGCGCGGCGGCAAGGATATTTTTGAAAAAGGATTAAACAACTACCGCGACGACCCCCGGGCCTTCTGGTATTACACCGTCGCGCCCGGCCATGCACACGAGGTGGAGCGCGTTGTAGCGCGCTGCCTGGAAAACGGCAATCCCGTATTGTTCAATTACTACTCCGACCTGGCACATCTGGGCGGCGCGCTCGACTACCGAAACGGCTTTGGCCCCGTGCGACAGGCCATCGACCGGATGATCGAGCGCTACCCCGGGCGTATTTTCATGACACCTTACTTCAACCGGGTGATTTCCACCGGCCAATTGTTTGACGAGCGCTGGGGATACGATGTCTGCACCAATCTTTCCACCGATTGCCCGAAAATGCCCGGCGCCTGGAAAGCGGTAAACCATTCAACCCGCATTTCCGGGCTTACAATGCCGATTTTGTGCATACCCGCCGCTGTTGTACCGGCATTCAGCGCGATTGCTCTTCTTGCTTCGATACCTGGGAGCATTTTTCCTGGATTATGATCAACCTCCGCAAGCACCTTGGCTCGGCGGAAGACTTCAGCAACTGGCTCACCACAACCTACCTGTTCTACGTCATCAACCGGATCGTGGAGGTGGAGGAAGGGATGCGGCTGCTATCTCCAAAAATAATGCTGAATATGGCGTAAAACACTACCTTTACGCCCTCCTCAATTTTTTGTATCTCCACACTACAGCCCTGCATAATCGCGGTCCCCTGATAACCGCACGCCCAAACTCGGATGAATATGCGAGGCCGGGGATTCCGGCTGGCACTATTTTTCACTTACCAAAATGATTACGAATGAAGCAGAACATCTTTTTTTCCTGCATCACCTTAGCCCTTACCCTGGTGTTCCTGGCGACTGGCGCCACAAACATGCAGGCACAGAACACACCTGCCCAAGGCGCCGACAGAACCAAAATGACCGAAGCCGTTCCAGCGCCCTTGCCGTATTGCGATGAAGTACTCCAACAAGCCAAGCAGAACCTGCAAACGGAAGCCAACAAAACCTGCCAAACAACTCAAACCTGTATTCCGTGCCTCGATCGGAAGACCGGTGTAACCGTCTATGCAACCCTGGTAGTTCAGCCCGAAGATCCCACTTGCACCCTGGTCAAAAGCATGACCTATGAAACGACAGAGGGTACGAAAGCGCCGGCAATTTATTTTGAAATCCAGCAGTTGAAATGTTCGGGCCCTGGCGTAACGCTCGAAGTGATCTTCCCTGATGCACGCGCCAAAGCGTCCGATTATGCCTACGAATGGATGGTAGATGGCAAGAAAGCCGGCAGCAGCGCCAAAATCGAATGCACGGCCGGGAAAGCGGTTCAGGTAAAAGTGATGAAAAAAGGTTCCAAAATTTCTTCGATCAAGACCATGTCGCTGGCTAAAGCCGCGCCGGCAGCTGAACGGCCGAAAGAATGATAGGCGCCTGACAAATCCCAAATTTCAAATTCGACTGTTCAGGAGCGTTTCCTGGAAAGTCGAATTTGAAATTTGAACAGTTCTGCCCCAGTTATACCCGGCGGAAAGTGGTTTACGTAAATTGCCGGGTATAACTCGGGCCCATATCCCAAATCAAAACCACCGGTGACTTTAGTCATCCTCCATTTGTTCTTCAGCGGACTAACTTGCGTGAACGGGCAGTCGTAGCGAAAACGCCCGGGTTTTACCATTTAAATCACGCATTATGGCACTGAATTTCAATAAATACGTACAGGATGGCGAACAATTTGTGCGCGAAGTGGCCCGTGAATTGGGGGTCGGCAGCGACCTGCCCAAGGCTGGCCGTATCCTGCGCGCAGTTTTGCACACACTCCGCAACCGCCTCACTGCCAGTGAATCCCTGCAACTGATCGCTCAATTGCCCATGCTGATCAAAGCAGTTTATGTCGACGGCTGGCACATCAGCGCCGAAGCCCGTACCCTGCGGCACCTCGGCGATTTTATCGAGGCCGTCCGGGAAGAAGGCGGACGCGGCGCCTTGCCCGATTTTGTAACCGACTATGAAGTGGAACAAGCCATCCGGGCGGTATTCCACGTCTTGCGCCAACACGTATCAGCAGGCGAAATTTCAGATATTTTGTCCACACTACCCGCCGAGCTGAAACCGCTGCTGGAAAAGGCGTAAACCCGGATGCCATGAAGCTGCGGTGCTGAAGAGATCGCCGCTATCTTTTATCGCTCCTATGAAAATTGCTTTTCCAAACGGCACTTCACTTCCCGAAGGCGCTGCACTGCTGGCAGCTGATGTAGGGGGCACCAAAACAGACATGGCGCTGTTTAGGGTGCATGAAGGGCATCCGCATATCGTCCGGGAACACGTGTTTGCCTCCCGGGAATGGACTGGATTGCCCGACATGATCCGGCACTTTTTGGGCGACACTCCCGCGCCTGCACGCATTGGAATCGCCTTCGCAGGCCCGGTGCTGAACGGAAAGGCCACGGCTACCAACCTGGGCTGGAGTGTTGACGTCCATCAACTTCGGGCAGCATCGGCAATACCGGGCATCGCCCTGCTCAACGACCTGGAAGCCAAGGCGTATGGCCTGGCAGCCTTGTCGGACGCCGACTTGCGCCACGTATGGCCGGGAAGCGCTCCAACCGCAGGAAATGCGGCGATTATAGCGCCGGGCACCGGGTTGGGCGAAGCAGGATTGTTTTGGGACGGCCAGGCCCTGCATCCTTTCGCTACCGAGGGCGGACACTCCGATTTTGCGCCACGCCGCCCCTTCGATTGGGCGTTGCTGGAGCATCTGCGAAAACAATTTGGCCATGTCAGCTGGGAGCGCCTGGTATCTGGGCCCGGTATCGCAGCCATTTTCCAATTTTTACTCCGCTACCGGCAGGCCCGCGAACCGGAATGGTTGTCCGGACAACGGCAACACGCCGACCTGGCCGCCGCAATCAGCGTGGCCGCTGTGGCTGGGGATGAAATCTGTTCGGAAACGCTGGAACTGTTTGTCCGGTACCTCGCCACAGAATCTGCAAGCCTGGCGCTCAAAATGAAAGCCACCGGCGGACTCTATATAGGCGGAGGCATTCCTCCCAAAATATGGAATACGCACCTGCAAGCGGTATTCCTCGAGCACTTTTTTGATGCCGGACGCCTGCGCCCCTTGCTGGAAGCCATGCCGGTCCACCTGATCCTGAACCCCAGGACAGCCTTGCTCGGTGCTGCCTGGTACTGCACAACGTGTTGCCCGGTAGTTAAACCCCTGAATGATCCTCGTCATAGCGCAAACTGAGAAATGTCATTGTTCCCGTTGGCGCCAAACAAGGTATCTTTGTTAAAATCGGTAATTAGTGCAAAGTTCACTTTCAAAATTACTCGTCCGGGAGCACGGCATTATCTTGGAAGCCAGTGAGGTGATCGTTGCGTTGAACCGATCCTGGGCGGATGATCCGGTGGCATATGAAAAAATAATCCTGCAATTGCTCGACTTTTTTTCCACCTATGCTGACGGATACCACCACCGGAAAGAAGAAGACATCCTTTTTCCTGTGATAAGTAAAAAAAATGAGATGGCCGGCGACGCCATAGTCCGGGAGTTGCTCGACCACCACGACGATTTCCGCTCGCGCCTGCAGCAAATTCGCTCGGCACTCGGCATGCGGGATTATGCCACCGTGCAAGCCCACTTTTTTAGCTATATCAACGCCCTGCAGGACCACATAGCCGTCGAAAATGATGAACTCTTTCCCATGGCCGATACCCTTCTCTCGTCAGACGAGTTGGAATTGCAATTTCACCGCTGCCAGGACCTGGATTCGGAACTGGGGGAAGAACGAAAGCAGCATTTGGAAATGCTGATCGAAAAACGTAAAATTTTGTGATATGAAGCCGCTTGATCTTATCCTGCACGAATGCGAAACCCTGGCCTTCGACCTGGATTTTAGCTGGGCGAAAGCATGGAAAGCAAAAAACGATAAAAGGATCATCGTCGGCTATCTGCCCATATACGTCCCCCGCGAGATCATACACGCCGCCAATGGATTGCCCGTTGGTATTATGGGCGCCGGCGATAGAAAACAAATCATCAAAGGCGATGCCTACTACCAATCCTATATCTGCCACCTGCCCCGGGGTATCGTCGAAATGGCCCTCGATAAAAACCTGGAAGACTTTGACGGGTTCTTGTTTCCTGCTATTTGCGATTGCGTGCGCAACCTTTCAGGAATGTTCAGCTATCGGGCAAGGGCAAGTTTCAGCGCTATTTTGATTATCCCCAAAATTTCAAGCCTTCTATTGGCGGCGCCTTTTACATCCAGGAAATGGAGAAGGTGTTGGACGACATGTACCGGATCAACGGTATTCACGTAACCACCGAATCGCTGAACAAGGCCATACGGCTCTACAACACTAACCGGGCGCTTATCGAGGAAATATACAATATCCGCTCGGAATACCCCTGGCGCTTGTCAGCCGTGGAAACGTACTACCTCCTGCGCGCCGGGCTGGCGATTCGTGTGGAGGAGCATAATGAAATCCTGGAACAAGTGCTCGGGCATATCCAAAAGGAACGGGGCGAACCGATGGATAATATCCGCGTGGTCGTCACGGGGTCGTTCTGCGAACAACCCCCTATAGGGCTGATCAAATCAATCGAAATGGCCGGATGTTATATCGTTGATGATGATTTTATGCTCGGATCCCGGTGGATCATAGGTAATGTGGCAGATGCGACCGACAACCCCCTGCAAGCGCTCACATCTGCTTATATCCATCAAAGCACCTTTTCCTCCGCTTATTATGACGTCGGCAACCCCAAAGGCAAACGGCTGGCGGACCTGGCCCGCCACCGGGCGGCTGACGGGATTATTTTCTCCGCGGCCAGTTTTTGCGACCCGGCCTTACTGGATCGCCCGCAGATGCAAAAAGCCTGCGACGAAGCCGGAATTCCACACATCAATTTCCAGTATCATGAAAATACCGGCCAGTTTAAGGTGATCAAGGAACAGGCCGGCACCTTTTCCGATTCTATCAAACTCTGGGTATAGCAGGTTCAAATAAAATATTACACACTATGGCAGATATCAAAGATGCAGTAAAGGAAAGAAGCATGATCCTTCAGAAGGATATGCTGGCCAAACAATTTAACGACCTGAGCCGCGCACAAGAATTGAAAAAAAAGGTCGTGTATACGTTTGTCCCCGGCAATTTGACCGAGCTGATTCTCTCGTTTGATATGCTGCCAGTATACCCGGAAATCAATGCCCTGCAATCGGGCATGCGGAAAAAATCGTCCGAATTTATCCGCGACGCAGAAAAAATCGGCTATTCCGAAGACGTATGCACCTACGTAAAATGCGATATCGGCATGATGCTGAACGGGAATATTGGCCCAACCGGCGAGAAATTGCCCCCGCCCGATTTGCTGCTGCTGAGTTACACGGGCTGCTTTACCTTTCTGAAATGGTTCGAAAACCTGGAGCGCTTGTATCCCGGCGTGCCGGTAGCCATGTTGCATACGCCCTACCAGGAAGACGGCAAAATTACGCCGGAGCAGGTGGATTATATGGTAAAGCAATTGAAAGAGGAGGTAATCCCGAAATTCGAACAGGTGACCGGTAAAAAATTCGACCCCGACCGCTTGTCCAAAATGATGGAATATTCCGCTCAATCGGAAGACCTGCTGGTGAAAATCCTGGAAAGCGCCAAGCGAAAGCCCTCCCCCATCGATGCTTATTTCGCCGGCGTGTACTACATCGGTCCCATCTTCACCGCGTTCCGGGGCACCGAAGAAGCCGCGCAGTATTACACCGAATTGTACCATGAAGTGCAGGAACGCATCCGGCTGGGCTTGGGCCCCATCACGCCCGAGGGCGAAATGAAGGAAGAAAAGTTTCGCCTGGTGATGGAAGGGCCGCCCAACTGGACGAACTTCAGGGAGTTTTGGAAAATATTTTACGATGTTGGCGCCGTGATTGTCGCCTCCACTTATACCAAGGTAGGCGGCGTGTACGACACCGGTTTCCGGCACAATCCCGACGAACCCCTGGAGAGCCTGGCCAAATACTGCATGGGGTGTTATACCAACCTTAACCTGCCACAACGCGTAGACTTGATTGAATCCTACGTAAAAAACTACCGGGCCGACGGTTTCCTGATCAATTCAATAAAAAGTTGCAACTCTTTTTCCGCAGGCCAGCTGATGATCATGCGCCAAATCGAACAACGCACCGGCGTACAGGTTGGATTTATCGAAAGCGACCTGGTCGACCCCCGCTATTTCTCTTACGCAAACATTAAAAACCGGTTGGAGTCTTATTTCCAGATGCTCGAACAACGGAAAATTATCCTGGAACAACAAGGCGTAGCCGTTTAAATTGAATATCAACCATGAGTAAATATTATCTCGGCGTTGACCTGGGGTCCACCACTTCCAAAGCGGTCATTATTAATGAACAGGATGAAATTATTGGCCGTGGCATTACCAATACCCGCGCCAATTACGCCGTAGCCGCAGATATCGCGCGGGACGAAGCGATTTTTAACGCGCGCTTTTCGGTACTGCGGAAAAAACTGGAAGCAGAGATCCAAGCCAAACCCGAGTACCGGAAATACATCAGCGACCTGGAAAGTGTGTTTCAATACGAGCAGTTTAAAGTTCGCCTGGATAAACTGGGCGATGAGTTGCTGAAAACCTGCCGGACGTTTTTCCACGACCCCCAAAAACAAGAAGAAATTATCGGCTACCTGCGGAGTATCCGCCGGGCTTTCAAGCCAACGATCAAGCACGATTACCTGTACAACAACCTCGGCGCCAGAAGCCAGTTTTTCCGCGATATCGTCTCGGAAAAATACAATGAGCAGGTAAATCAACTGGATATGGCACTTTTTGAACCGCTCATGACCGTGTGGGATAAAAGTATCAGCCCGGCCGAAAATGAACGCATCCAGTTTAACTTTCCGGAACTCGTCCATAAAGCCATGGAGGAGCTGAAAGAAAAATACCGGAACCTGCCCGATACCGCTGCCGAAGACACCAGCGTGAATTTTGACGCCGAGATGAATTTGCTGAAAGGCAATTTTGACCAGGTGTCGGAAACCCTTCGCGAGCATATCGAAGAAATCGCCCTACTCGAGTTCAACATCACCAACATGACCGGCACGGGCTACGGCCGGGCCCTGCTGCCGTTTCCGCAGGATTGCATCCGTTCCGAAATTTTGTGCCACGCTTTTGGCGCACATGCGATATTCCCGGATACCCGGACCGTGCTGGACATCGGCGGGCAGGATACCAAAGCCATTCAGGTGGACCGGTACGGCCTGGTCACCAGTTTCCAGATGAACGATCGCTGTGCCGCCGGTTGTGGGCGCTACCTTGGGTATATCGCCGACGAGATGAGCATTTCGCTCAACGAGCTGGGCCCTATGGCCATGCAGGCAGAGAAGGAAGTCAATATTTGTTCTACCTGTACTGTATTTGCCGGGGCCGAACTGCGCGAACTTACCAACCTCGGCGAAAAACGCGAAGATATCCTGGGCGGTCTGCACAAAGCCATCATCATGCGCGCCATGTCGCTCATAGCCCGCTCCGGCGGGGTGTTCAATGAATTTACGTTCACCGGCGGCGTAGCGCGGAACCCGGCAGTAGTGAAATACCTCACTCAACTGGTACGCGAAAACTATGGCGATGATATCCGGATAAATATCCACACCGACTCGATATTCATGGGCGCGCTCGGCGGCGCCATGTTCGCCCGCAGAAATATAAATGCCGCCTTACCTGTGGAAAAAAAATCTGCCGTTCTGACCTGAGCAAAGCCTGCCTGTTGTGTTTCTATGTTCCTTAATAATGTAATAAAAATGAGGTCTAAATCCGAACATACTTTTCATATTCCTGTAATGGGCGTAGCCTACACTATTGATTCGCCGATAAAAGTCGCCAGATTTGGCATTTCATCTGTCATATCAATCATCGAAGACCGGTTGATAGAAATGATGCGGCGTCAATATTATCCAAGCATAAACAAATCATATTTCCCCATTACAAAAAATGAAGCGGATTACCGGGCAAAAAGAATTACAGACTATTTGAACCTGGTCAATACCATTGTTCAACAACAAATGCAAAAACTCAAAGCAGAGGCATTTGAAAAAGGATCAGAAATCGTCAGATATTTTGAAATGTTGCCGAATGAGAGCAAAATAAAAAAACTATACCAGGAAATGTTGCATTGCACCTCTGCCGAAGCGCGCACGATAAAACAGGATTTTCTGCGGACGCAGCTGGCTCCTGGAAGTATCGACGTGAATATCATGACAAAGGTCGATCGGGATAACCGGGATAAAAGCGGAAATATCATACCGGATGGATCGGATGCCGTATCTGCCTTGCGTGGCTATATTAACAGTGATCTCACAAACTCCTCTATTGTTTTGTCGGCCGGATTGAATCCCAGATTATACGGCTATCTCGAAAATATTGACGCCTTTGACCCGGATGAAAATTCTAATTTCAGAAAAAAAGTGATTATCAAAGTCAGCGATTACCGATCGGCGCTCATACAAGGAAAATTTCTGGCCAAAAAAGGGGTCTGGGTAAGTGAATTCAGGATTGAATCCGGACTAAATTGTGGCGGCCATGCCTTCGCTACAGACGGGTACCTGCTCGGCCCAATCCTGGAAGAATTCAAAAATAACCGGCAGGAGCTTAGAGATACCCTATTTGAAATTTATAAAACAGCAATCTACCAAAAGCTCGACTTCCGTCTTACGCATATTCCTGAAATAAATGTTTCCGTGCAAGGCGGCATAGGTACCCACGAGGAGGATACTTTCCTTCGCCAATATTATCAGGTGACCGCCACCGGTTGGGGCACACCGTTTCTCCTTGTCCCGGAGGCTACAACCGTAGATGCGCATACGCTTGATTTATTGTGCGCGGCAGAAGAGTCAGATGTTGTCTTAAGCAATAACTCGCCGCTTGGAGTCCGATTCTACTACCTGAATGGCGCCACATCCGATCTGGAAAAAAAACAACGCATCGCGAGTGGCAGGCCCGGCAGTCCCTGCACAGAAAAACACCTTGCTTTTAACACAGAATTTACGGAAGAACCTATTTGCACAGCATCGCGCCAATATCAAAAAATGAAACTTGCTCAACTGGAAAAACTTCACTTGCCGGAAAAAGAATTGGAAAAACAACGGGCCGGAGTTTTAGCAAAAGAGTGTTTATGCGTGGGGCTTTGTAATGCCGCAGCACTGCTTTACCAGAAGCCTTTTTTAAAAAACAGGGTTAGCGTAAATATTTGCCCGGGACCAAACATTGCACACTTTTCCAAGGTGGTATCCTTAGCAACAATGATCGATCATATTTACGGAAGGGCAAATATTATAAGCACTGAAAGTCGCCCGCATATGTTTATCGCCGAATTGAATATTTATATACAATACCTGAAGGAACAATTAGGCAATGAAGACCATAATACTGCGGACAGAAAAAAAGTTGCCTACTATGATTCCTTCTTTCGAAATCTCGCCAATGCCATCGAATACTACCGAAATCTGCAAAAAAATACCCGCATAGTTGGCGATGGATTTCCGGAGGCCCTGAATGCCGCAGAAACAGCGCTACACGCAATTAGAATCCCCCAACTGACCCTTCAAAGCGTTGAATTGTAAAAGTTAAAAATATGAGCGATTCGTTTTATACGATGGGCATTGATGTCGGCAGCAATTTTATCAAATTGGTGTTGTTGGCTTATTCCGGCAAACCCGTTTTACTTGACAAGCAAACGGAAAAAATTCGCAAACGCGATCCCTCCCAGGTAGCAGACGAAATGATTCAGGCAATGCTTTCCAGGCACAACCTGAAATATGAGGACGTGGCTTACCTGGCCTCCACAGGAGAAGGCGACCTGGTGAAACGCAAGCGCGGGCACTTCTACGGCATGACTACGCATGCGAAAGGAGCCAATTTCTTTTTCCCCGATGCTAAAACCGTGGTGGATATGGGCGCCCTGTACGTCCGGGCGGTAAAAATCTCGCCCGACGCACGGGTGGAAGATTATAAGATGACCGGTCAGTGCGCCTCGGGGTCCGGTCAGTTCGTGGAAAATATCTCCCGCTACCTTGGCCTGTCTATCGAGGAGGTTGGGGAGGTGTCACTCTCCGCTACTGCACCGGAGGTTTCCTCTGGTATTTGCGCCGTTTTAGCCGAAACCGACGTCATCAACATGGTATCGCGCGGCATTTCCACGCCCGATATCATCAAGGGTATCCATATATCCATCGCCAACCGGATCATCAAACTGCTCAGCTCGCTCCGGGCCGAATCGCCGATCGTACTCACGGGCGGAATGGCCCTGAACAAAGGTATGTTGCAGGCGATCGGAGAACAACTGAAAGAGACGGGAAAACAATTTGAAATAAAAACCAACCCCGATGCCATTTATGCCGGGGCCATCGGCGCGGCCCTCTGGGGCGGGTTCCGGCATTTGAAATTAAAGGAAAAACTAACCATGACAGCGTAATGGAATACCTCGAGTCTGAACTAAAATTGGGGGAAGTAATCCCCAATATTGCGCAAATGCTGAACCGCAATGCCCAGCGACTGTCCGGTAAGCAGGTGTTTTGTGAAAAGCAAAACGGCCGGTTCGAAGGCATCACATGGGCGGCGTTTTATGCCGACATCCAACGCATCGCAGCCAACCTGAAACAATTTGGATTCGGTAAGGGCGATAAAATGGTGGTATTCTCCCCCAACCGCCTGGAAATGCTCGAACTCGAATTGGCAGTGATGGCGTCAGGCGGCGTCAGCGTGCCGATTTTCGCCTATTTCAACGCCGAAACAGCCGGCCTGCTGATCCGCCATTCCGATGCGAAATTCCTCACTCTGGCCGGCGCTTTTCAACTCGAACGGATCCGGCCGGACCTTCCACTTCAGGAAATATTTGTTTTTGACCCTGTGCCCCACCCCGCATTTAAAAATTTGCACCCGTTTAGCCAACTGCTACTACCCAACCCCGAAAGCAAAACCGCCCTCGACCTTGCGGCGAAGCCGGATGATATTTGCCTGAACATGTACACCTCCGGTACCATGGGTACACCCAAGTGCGTTCAACTAACCCACCGAAACATCCTTTCCCAACAAAACGCCCTGGAGCAAATCTGGAACCTCGACGAACACGACCGGTTTCTCTCTTACCTGCCCTGGCATCACAGCTTTGGCGGCATTTTTGAACGTTTTACCGCGCTCTGCAGCGGGGCAACCATGTACCTGGAGCCCGGGTATGGAAAGGACCCAAATAGTATTCTTGAAAACTGGAACCTGGTTCAGCCCACTTTGTTTTTCAGTGTGCCGAAAGTTTACCAGGCACTGATCCAGCAGATCAGAACAGACAAAGCGGCAGAAGAAGATTTTTTTCACCAGGGTCTGAGATTTGTATTCACCGCGGCCGCTTCCCTCCCTCAAAAAATATCGGATGCCTTTGAAAAACGAAATATCCCGGTCATTGAAGGATGGGGACTCACCGAAACAGCGCCTTGTTGCACCCTCACCGACCCGAAACTGAAGCGCGAAAACGGCGTAGTGGGAAAACCCATTCCGGGCGTTTCCATCCGTATCGCTGAAGACGGCGAAATACAGGTGAAAGGCCCGAATGTGATGGTCGGTTATTATAAAAACGATGAAGCCAACCGGGATATCTTCACCCCGGACGGCTGGTATTGCACGGGGGACGTGGGTGAATTCACCGCAGCGGGCCTGAAGCTCATTTCACGCAAAGACAGGATTTTTAAGCTCACCAACGGCGAAAAGGTGATCCCAACTGAAATGGAAGGCCTGATTCAATCCAAGTGTCACTATGTCATGTACGCCATGGTAGTGGGCGGCGGAAGTGAATTCCCGGTGGCCATCCTGTTTCCGAACAAAAAAATGCTCGAAAACCCGAATTATGAAGTTTCGCCCGAAGAAGGATGTTTTTGCCCGCGGAACGTGGGCGAATTGGGAAAATGCCTGCATGGCTGTCTGCACAATGCAAATTGCGGCCTGTTGCAAAAGTTCTCCAAAATCAAATACGCCATGGTGATCGACGCCGAGCTCAATATTGAAAACAACACCCTAACGCCTTCCCTGAAATTGGCGCCCAATCGCGTATTGGAAGCATACAAAGCGCATATCGAAAACCTGTACGGGTCTTCCAACCCGATCAGTGAAGAGGTCTATGTCATCAAACTCGATACAGAACACCATTTATCCAGCACAATACCGGAGGTTTAATATGTACGAAATACAAACGACGCGGCTCCTGCGCAAAGTCATGAAAGACTATTTTGCAGGCTTCAGGCAGGCGGATAAGGTCGCCTGGTGTACCAGTGTCGGTCCGGCCGAACTCCTGCGCTCCTTCGGCTTTGAAGTGTACTTCCCCGAAAACCACGGCGCGCTGCTTGGCGCCACCCGACAGGCTGGCGAGTACATCCCCGCCACGGTCAATCTCGGCTACTCGGGCGATATCTGTTCCTACCTCACCAGCGACATCGGCGCGTTCCTGCACCAGAAAAGCCCGCTGCAAACGCATTATGGCCTGGAGGGCATCCCACAGCCCGACCTGATCGTCTATAACACCAACCAATGCCGGGAGGTGCAGGATTGGTTTAATTATTATGCCAAGGCGTTCAATTGCCCGATCATTGGCATTTTCCCACCCCGCCACGTGGAGGAAGTCACCGATTCGGAGGTAGCTGACGTCAGCGCCCAGTTTCAGGCGATGGTTCCGTTGTGCGAGGCGACAAGCGGTCGTAAATTCGACATTGACAAGTTCCGGGAAGTGCTCCGCTTAAGTAAAGAAGCAACCTATTTGTGGAAGGAAGTGCTCGCCACAGCAAAAAACACACCGGCGCCCCTGAACTTCTTCGATGGAACCGTGCACATGGGCCCGATTGTGGTCTTACGGGGCACCCAAAAGGCAAAAGACTATTACAACGCACTGCTTGAAGAATTGCGCGAAAACGTACGAAACGGCGCAGGAGCTGTCCGGCAGGAACACAGCCGGATTTTTTGGGACGGTATGCCGATTTGCGGAAAACTCCGTACCCTGGCCGACCTGTTCATCGAAAACCACTCCGCCGTAGTAGCCTCTACCTATTGCAACAGCTGGGTGTTCGATGCCTTCGACGAAAAAGACCCGTTCGCCTCCTCTGCCAAGGCATATACAGAGATATTTATCAACCGGAGCGAAGATGCCAAGGTCAGGATGCTCCGGCAAATGGTGGATGCCTTCCGCATCGACGGAGTCATTTTTCACGATGCCAAAACCTGTTTTAATAATTCAAATACGCGTTTCGGGCTTCCACTCCGGTTTCAGCAGGAATTTGATATCCCGGTATTGGTGATAGAAGGCGATTTGTGCGATTTGAGATTTTACTCCGAAGGGCAAACTACCACAAAGATTGAAACTTTCCTGGAACAACTGGAAAGCCTCAAATCGGTACACTGAACATTATGCATGAACCTAGAATAAGAAAGGCAGGTATCATCGGTATGGGCCCCGTGGGAACGATCCTGGCTGTCCATTTGCAGGAAGCCGGCCTGGAGGTCGGTATCTGTGACCTCGACCCCGTGAAAGGAAACCTGATCCGGTCAAACGGCGTATTTCTGGAAGGAGAGCGCAGCAAGCGGGCTTATTTTAAAAATATCTTCGGCGCTATCGACGATTTTGAAACCTTTCAGCCCGATATATTGATCATCTGCCTGAAAACGACTCAACTGGCGGCGGCAGTCCGGGAGATCAACCGGCTGAGCAACAGCTCCCTGGGCGTTATTTGCGCGATGAACGGTATCGACGTGGAGCAAATGGCGTCAAAAATACTGGGGGAAAGCCGGACATTCCGCATGGTGATCAATTTCGCAGGTAACCTCTCAGCGCCGAATATTACCAAGGTCACGTTTTTCAACCCGCCGAATTATATCGCATCGCTAGACGATTCGCGAAAGGAAGATGCCGACGAAATAGCCGCCCTGCTGGACCGTGTCAACCTCGAAACAAAATCCATCAGCTCGTTTGAACTGGTCAAACGTATCTGGGAAAAAACCATACTCAACGCCTCGCTCAGCGCCTTGTGCGCCGTAGGCCGCATGACCATCAAGGAAGCCATGAGCAACTCCGACACCATGGAGTTGGTCGAACAGACCATCCAGGAAGCCGTGGAGGTGGCCGAGGCGGAGAAAATCAAATTTGAGGACGATTTTATCCGCAAATGCCTGCGATACCTCCACAAGGCCGGAAACCACTTCCCATCGCTCGCCGTGGACCTGCTGAACCACCGGCCGACGGAAATCGATTACATGAACGGGAAGATCGTGGAGTACGGGCGCAAACATTATATCCGGACGTCGCTGAACCTCACCTTTACCAATATGGTGAAATCGATGACGGATAAAAATTTTTCCGCCTCCCTTCAATCTGCCAAGGCCGCTGTGGCGCAGAGCACCATTGTCAAAGAAATGGTCCCCCCCCGCGACCGCCGGTCCAAGGCGCAACGGTATTTCCTGGGGGTCGATCTGGGCTCGGCCTACATCAAATTCACCGTGATCGACGAATACGCAAAAATCGTATTCCAAACGGCACTCAAAACGCTGAACCGCGATAAAATTTCGGTACGGCACGTCATTGAAGTCCTGAAAGGCGAATACCCGGTTTCCCGCATATGCGCTACCGGATATGGCCGCAAACACATCATCGACGCCGATATCGTCAAAACGGAACTGAATTGCGCCGTACTCGGCGTGTCGCACTACTTCCCTGGCGAAAAAAACATCCTGGACATCGGCGGCGAGGATATCAAGGTGATCAAATGCAATGCAGAGACTAATATCGAAAACTTTTATCTGAATGATAAATGTGCGGCGGGCACGGGATCATTCATTACAGAAGTGGCGGAACGCGCCGACATCGCAATAGCCGAAATGAGCGACCTGGCCATGAAATCAGCTTTCCGGCGGGAGCTGAACAGCTTCTGTACGGTTTTTGCCAAAACGGAAATTATGAGCTGGCTGTTTGAAGGCATGACGGTCGAAGACATCTCCAAAGGCATTTATATATCCATTTTAAACCGTATTGTAAAACTCCGGATCGACCCGCTATCGCCGGTTTATCTGATTGGCGGAGTAATAGCCCACCATTTTTTCTTAAAAAACTTGTTGCAGGAACATTATAAAACCGCCATTACTATCGTCGAAAAACCGCAGTTCACCGTTTCGTTCGGCGCTGCCTTGTATGCCCGGCAAGCAGCCGGCGACGATGGTGCCGCAGCCGGCCAGGAACCGGATCCCGTCGCGATAGAAAAAACGCAGATATGAAAGGGTATCACCACAAAACGAAGGGCATCGGAATCATTTTCGACGATATTTACCTGGTCAACGGCGCGCGCACTGCATTTGGAAAATACTGCGGCGCTCTCGCACAGGTATCGCCTACGGATTTGGGCGTATTTGCCAGCAAAGCCGCCCTGGACAAAGCCGTGGTAACGCCAGGCGAAATTGACCAGGTTGTCGTCGCCAACATCGGACAAAGCTCCGGCGACGCGTATTTCCTGCCCCGGCACATCGGCTTGTTCAGCGGTATTCCCAAAGAAATACCCGAACTGATGGTGCAGCGGATTTGCGGCTCTGGATTTGAAACCATCATCACTGCCGCCGAGCAAATCACCCTGGGCAAAGCAGCCCTGGTTTTATGTGCCGGCGCCGAAAATATGTCGCTCGCGCCGACCGTAAGTTTCGGAAACCGCATGGGCTATCCGCTTGGCAGACCCGTCTTTAAAGATATGCTTTGGGAAGCGCTCGATGATACCGCCGCCGGTTGCCCAATGGGCTATACGGCGGAAAATATTGCCCGTAAACACGGCATTACCCGGGCAGAGGCCGACACATTCGCAAAACTTTCCTTTGACCGGGCTATTGCCGCTGCAGCGCGCGGATTTTTCAGCGGTGAAATCACCCCGGTAAACACCACCGTATTGGAGGCTGAAGGGCTGAAACCCCGCAAGGTTTACCTGCCAAAGGGCGTGAAAGATTTCGCAGTGGATGAACATGTGCGCCCAACACCCTTGGATGCACTGGCAACGCTTCCAACGGTATTTGGAGAAACGGGCGTGCTTACCGCCGGCAACTGCAGCGGCATCGTGGATGGGGCGGCGGCTACGGTAGTGGCTAACCGGGATTTTACAGGACACCGGAACCTGAAGCCACTGGTAAAAATCGTCGCCGCAGCCAGCTGCGGCCTTGAGCCCAAAGAAATGGGGCTCGGCCCCGTGCCCGCCATAAAACTAATCCTGGAAATGACCGGGCTTAGCCTTTCCGACATCGGTTTGATCGAGATCAACGAGGCGTTTTCTGCCCAGGTCATCGGCTGTGAACGCGAATTGGACCTGGACAGAAGCCGCCTGAATGTGAACGGCGGCGCGATCGCCATCGGCCACCCGCTCGCCGCCACCGGGCTGCGCTTATCGCTTACCCTCGCCAGGGAAATGAACGGGCGCAACATGCGCTATGGCATTGCCTCGGCGTGTATCGGCGGCGGGCAAGGAACGGCCATATTATTTGAAAACACCAACCTATGAGCGGCGAAAAATTAGTTCAATGGCAAATGACCGAACCCGGCAAAACATTTGAACGGGTGGAAACGGCAATTCCCGCTTTGAAAGCAGGCGAGGTGTTGGTGAAAATTGCCGGCTGCGGCGTTTGCCACACCGATTTGAGCTTCTGGCATCACGGCGTGCAAACCAAACACCCCTTGCCGCTCACCCTCGGCCACGAGATCAGCGGCGTGGTCATCGCGGGAGAAAAGGACTGGCTGAACAAACCTGTGATCATTCCCGCCGTGCTACCCTGCGGCGAATGCGCACTGTGCAAAAAAGGAAAAAGCAACATTTGCCGGAATCAACTGATGCCCGGCAACGATTTCCACGGCGGCTTCGCCTCGCACATCGCAGTGCCTGCCCGGTTTTTGTGCCCGGTGCCCGCCCAGGTCCTGCAAAAATACCCGCTCGAACACCTGGCGGTGATTGCCGACGCCATATCCACGCCGTACCAGGTCGTCAAAAAATCTGAACTCGAACCCGGCGACCTGGCTATTGTCATCGGGGTCGGCGGGGTCGGCGTCTACGGCGCCCTGATCGCTAAAATTTTCGGGGCAAAAGTGCTGGCTCTGGATATCAGCGATGAAAAACTGGATATCGCCAAAGCCAACGGGATAGACGCCGCGCTTAACATCCGCGGACTCGACGCAAAGGCGGTGAAAGAAAAAGTGAAGGAAATTGCCCAGTCCATCCAGGCGCCGAAATTTGGCTGGAAGATTTTCGAAATTTCTGGTACAAAAGCCGGACAAGAGCTCGCTTTTAACCTCCTGACTTTTACCTCCACCTTATCGATCGTCGGATTTACCATGGATAAAGTGGAACTCCGCCTGAGCAACCTCATGGCATTCGACGCCAAACTGATCGGCACCTGGGGCTGCCGGGCCGAATTGTACCCCGAAGTACTGGACCTGGTAGCCGGCGGCAAACTGAATATTTCGCCTTTCGTACAAACTTTTCCGCTGTCGCAGATCAATACCGTTTTTGAAAATACCCTTGCCCACCGGTATGCCAGACGCTCGGTGCTGGTACCGGATTCTAACGCCTAATACACGTTGAACTATGGAAATAAAAAATCACAACCTGGCTGAAAAACAATACCAGGAAATCCTCTTTGAAAAACGTCCGTGCATCGACCGCGACGGCAGCGTCGTGGCAAGTTTGTACAACGCCTGGATCATGCTCAACAACCCCAGGCAATTCAATTCGTACACCACACAGGCCGTCAAGGAAATTATCCTGGCCTTCGGAGAAGCATCCAACGACCGTAGCGTAGTAGCCGTAGTGTTCACCGCCGTTGGCGACAAAGCCTTTTGCACGGGCGGCAACACGAAAGAATACGCCGAATACTACGCCGGAAACCCGCAGGAATACTCCCAGTACATGCGCTTGTTCAACGACATGGTGAGCGCGATACTGAAATGCGAAAAACCGGTGATCTGCCGCGTGAACGGCATGCGCATCGGAGGCGGGCAGGAAATCGGCATGGCCTGCGATTTTAGTATTGCAAGTGACCTGGCGCGTTTCGGACAGGCCGGCCCCAAGCACGGCAGCGCGCCGGTTGGCGGCGCCACAGATTTCCTTCCGCTTTTTGTTGGCGTGGAACGCGCCATGATGTCGCTCACGCTTTGCGAACCATGGTCTGCCCACCAGGCATACTATTTTGGTATGATCGCAGATATCGCCCCGGCGCTGAAGGTAAACGGGCAATTTATAGCCAACCCGATGGTGGTGACCGACCGCCTGGCAGACGATTACGGGCGCTTGGTTTTTGGCACTCTAAAGGCAGGTGAAGATTTATTGAAGGCGAAGGAGATCATGGCCGCCGCCGAAATCGATTTGTCCATGCTGGATGCCGCAGTAAACAACCTGATCGCAAAAATCCTGCACACCTTCCCCAACTGCATGAATAAAACGATCAGCGAGGTGCGCAAATTCAAACTGGAACACTGGGACAAGAACAAAGAGGGCAGCCGCGAGTGGCTGGCGCTCAATATGATGACCGAAGCAAAAGCCGGGTTCAAGGCGTTCAATGAGGGGCCAAAAGAAAACCGCGAGGTTGATTTTATCAAATTGCGCCAGCTGCTGGCCGCCGGACACCCCTGGGATGAAACCCTCCACCAGGCGATTTCACCTCAATTTCAACAAGTACCGGCTTGAACCATGCAGAAAATTAATGTTCGGTATACCAATGGCGAATCTGTTGCCCGGATCACGCTTGACGACGGCAAAGGCAATGTACTCGACCGGATTATGATGGAAGAATTGCTGGACGCGCTCCAGGCGTTCTCCGCCAACAGCCGCCTGAAGCTGATCCTTTTTGACAGCGCAGGAAAACACTTTTCCTTTGGCGCGAGTGTGGAAGAACACCGGAAGGAATTCGCCGCAGCCATGTTGCGCAGTTTTCACCGGCTGTTCTACACCCTGCGGGATTTGTCGATCCCCGCAGCGGCTAAAATAAGCGGTCAATGCCTGGGCGGCGGCCTGGAGCTGGCGCTGATGTGCAACGTCATGTTTGCCGACAAAACCGCCCGCTTCGGTCAGCCGGAAATTATCCTGGGCGTTTTCCCGCCGCCGGCATCCATCCTGCTGCCGGAAAAAATCGGTTTGGCCCGCGCGGAAGAATTGCTGCTGACCGGCCGAACCATCGATGCGGAAGAAGCCAGGGCTATCGGGCTGGTCCATGCCGTGTCCGACGACAAGCCGGCTATGGATGCCGGAGTGGACCATTGGATCGAGCAAAATATACTCCCTAAAAGCGCCTCTTCGCTGCGCTTTGCCGTACGGGCTGCGCGCGCGCAACTCTACCAGGCGCTGAGCGATTTCCTGCCGCAACTGGAATCGTTGTATGTGACCCAACTAATGGAAACCCCCGACGCAAATGAAGGGATAAACGCATTTCTCGAAAAAAGAAAACCGCTTTGGAGCAATTGATTATCCATACCATGAAAAAAATAAAAACTGTAGGGGTGGTAGGCGCCGGAACGATGGGGTCGGCACTCGCCCAGAAATTTGCCCAGGAAGGTTTTACGGTCATCCTCGCCGACCGCGAAATGAAATTCATTGAAAAAGGCCTGGCGCTCATCCGAAAATTCTTCGATGAAGCCGTGGAAAAGAACGTTTTGCCCAAAGAAAAAACCGACGCCTTTTTCAACAATATACGCGGCACTACAAACAGCACTGACCTGGCAATTTGCGACCTCGTGGTGGAAGCTATTTTCGAAGATTTTCAGGCAAAGACGGGTTTGCTTGAAACGCTCTCCGGAATTGTAAGCCGGGATGCCGTCATAGCCACGAATACGTCCTCCTTTTCCGTGACAGAACTCTCCGAACATGTTTCTTTCCCGGAGCGATTTGTCGGACTGCACTTCTTTTACCACGCAGCCAAAAACCGCCTGGTGGAAATTATTCCGGGCGAAAAAACGTCCGCAGAAACGCTCGCAACGGCAAAATTCTTTGCCATGCAAGCTGGAAAAGACGCCATCGTTTGCGCCGACGCCTACGGGTTTGTCGTAAACCGTTTTTTTGTTCCCTGGCTCAACGAAGCCGTAAAAATCCTGGAGGAAGGGCACGCCGGAAAAGAAGAAATTGACGCCGTTTGCATGAACCTGTTCGGTATCGGGATGGGCCCCTTTGCCCTGATGAATGCCACCGGCATACCCGTTGCATATCATGCGCAAAAAACCCTGGAGGTGTTTGGAGAACCCTACGCCGTGTCGGCCAAACTGAAACAACAGGCCGAGACGCAGCGCCTCTGGGAACTCGGCGCCGTATCTGCCGCGCAGGTTGACCCCGGCGCCGAAAAGATGATCCGGGAACGTATGCTCGGGATCATTTTTTTCATCGCGGCCCAAATTCTTGATGAAAAAATCTGCACGCCCGCAGCGATCAATCGCGGCGCCAGAATTGGATTGAAATGGCGAAAAGGGCCGGTAGACATGATGAAAGAAATGGGGGAGCCGGAGGTAAAAAGATTGATAGAAAAGGCGGTAACGGCGGTTTACGGCGTGAAAATGCCCCGGTCTGTCGGTCCGGACTTTTGGAAAACTGAATTTGTGCTCCTGGAAATAAAACACGGCACGGCCCTTATCACCATCAACCGGCCTGAAGACCTCAATGCCCTGAACGAAACGGTCATTGCGCAGTTGGACGAGCAGTTCGGCCTGGCAGAGAAGCACCCTGCCGTCCGGAACATTGTGATCACCGGGAGCGGAAAAGCCTTTGTCGCCGGCGCCGATATCCGCTTCTTCGTTAAAAACATGCAGAACAGTGCACAGGAAAATATCGTCGCGTTTACGCAGTACGCGCAACGCGTATTTCAACACATCGACGCCTCCCCCAAAAAAGTGGTGGTACTGCTCAACGGGCTGGCGTTTGGCGGCGGACTGGAACTGGCCCTTTGCGGCGATGTCATCCTCGCCTTGCCGTCCGCTAAAATCGCTTTTCCCGAAACGGGGATTGGCATTTACCCCGCCTTGGGTGGCACATTCCGCACAACCAGGCGCGTGGGAAAGGGCCTGACCAAATACCTGGTCTGTACCGGCGCCTTGCTGGGCGCGCCGGAGGCGGAAAAAATTGGGCTGGTCGACCAAGTTATCCGTATGGACGAGATGTTCGACCTTTTAAGCGGCGCCGTATCGCCGGAAACGTATACATCGGAAAAACGCCAGACGGCCAACAGCAAATACCAGCTCATCGAACAACTTTTCGATCAGTTTCCGGTCGACAAACTGCGGACGGAAACGGTAAACCCGCCGACCGTTCCAGTGGAAATATCTACCGAAATACAGATAAAACTGAGGCAGAAAGCGCCGGTCGCCTTGCAGATTTCGGAACGGCTGATTGATGCGAATTCGGGCGACAAGGAGGTTTTGAGCGAAGTAGCGACTATTTTTTCCACCGCCGATGCGTATCTGGGCCTGACCTCCATTGGAAAAAGCGTACAATACCAGGGGAAATGAGCGTATGTTGGGGATTTCCCCGAGTAATCGGGGCACGTACTGTCGGAGCCAAAAACGAGGCCTTTTTTCGTCCGTTTTTGGGTTTTTAAAGGCAAAAGCCTAAGACAAGATGACAAAACAAACAGCGATAGTATCCGGCGCCGGAAAGGGAATCGGCAAAGCCATTGCGGAACGCTTAGCTGCCGACGGCTTTTTCGTGTATATAGTTGATCTGGATATCGAAGGAGAATTAGTCGCCGGGCAGCTCGGCAAAGACAATGCGACTTTTTACCAGGCAGATATCAGCGACGAAAGCCAGGTCCTGGCGTTATTTCAGGCCGTACTCGCCCAACACCGGGCCCTGGACGTTTTGGTGAATAACGCGGGCATTATACGCGATCATATGATCTGGAATATGACAACCGCCGATTTTGACGCCGTTATCCGGGTAAACCTGAAAGGCGCCTGGCTCATGTGCCGGGAGGCGGCAAAAATCATGAAAACCCAACAATCAGGACGCATCGTCAATATTGCGTCGCGCGCCTGGCTGGGCAACCGCGGTCAAACCAATTATTCTGCATCCAAAGCGGGCCTCATCGGCCTCACCCGGTCGCTGGCCCTGGAGTTGGGTAAGTACCATGTTTGCGTCAACGCCGTTGCGCCAGGGCTGATCGATACGCCGCTGACCCAACGGTTAAAACCGGAAATCCTGGAACAATTGCTCCAGGCTCAACCGACAAAAACCATCGGCGCACCCGAAGACGTGGCGCACGCAGTAGCGTTTCTGGCCTCGGCTAAGACCAATTTCATAACCGGACAAACGATCTACGTCGACGGCGGAAAAAGTATAGGCGCCGGTATTTGACCTGGCGCGTAACTGTTCTAGAATATGAAGGCAATCAAAATAACCGTCAACCGCAAACCAATCGAGTTGTTGATCGATCCGCACGAAACCCTTGCCAGGGTCTTGCGCGAACGGATTGGGCTGCCCGGAACAAAGATCGGATGTGAACAAGGCAGTTGCGGCGCCTGCACCGTGTTGCTCAACGACGAGCCGGTGCTGAGCTGCATCACGCCGGCCATGCGTTGCCATGGCGCCGAAATTACTACCATCGAAGGCATCGCTCAAAACGGGGAACTGCACTTGCTGCAGCAAAAATTTGTAGAAAAAGGGGCCATCCAATGCGGATTTTGTACCCCGGGAATGGTCATCACGGCGTTGGATTTTACCTGCAAACATCCGGAGGCCACAGTGGATGAAATCAAAGAAGCTTTGTCCGGAAACTTGTGCCGTTGCACCGGATACAAAAAAATAATCGAAGCGGTAACAGCATATGCCGAACATACTCAACACCCGGATAAACAAGCCGTGCAACAGCCGGCAGGCAACGTGGGCGTGGGGCGTCCGTATATAGAAGCGGCAAAAAAAGTGCAGGGCGCCGCCGAGTATGCCGACGATGTGCACGTAAAAAATACGCTGCACTGCCGGTTTTTGCGCAGCAAATACCCGCACGCCAAAATCATTTGGATCGATACCAGCGCCGCCGGGCAATTGCCCGGCGTGCGGAAGATTATTACCGGCGACGATCTTCCTGTTAAGTTTGGCGTCTTGCCCATTTCACAGGATGAGACGGCGCTGGCACTTGAAAAAGTGCGCTATGTCGGCGAGATCGTGGCTGCCGTTGCAGCTGAAACGGAAGCGATCGCCGAAGAAGCCTGCCGGCTGATACAGGTGGAATATCAGGTTATCCGCCCGTTTCTGGAGATAGACGAATCCCTGAACGACGCCGGCGAATCCGAAAAAATTCACGCACATACCAAGTTCAATAACAACGTGCATAAAAAAGCCGAACTGCGTTTTGGAAACCAGCCGGAAGGGCTGCGCACGTCTGCCTTTCGCAGCAAAATGCAGTTTGAATACGACGGCGTTACCCACGCCTTCACCGAGCCGCACGCCGCTACTGCATACTGGGACGACAACGGCCTGACCATAATTACGGCTACCCAGGTGCCGCACTACCTGCACCGGGCGCTGTCGAAAGTTCTGGAAATCCCGTTGAACAGGGTGCGCGTCATCAAACCCTATGTAGGCGGCGGGTTCGGCGGCAAGAGCGACCCGTTTCCACATGAGATCATCGTTTCCTATCTGTCGAAGTGCACCGGCCGGCCGGTAAAAGTCCGGTTGAATCGCGAAGAAGTCTTCCTGACCAACCACGGCCGGCACCCTTCGAGGATAAACATGGAAATCGGCGCCGACGCGGAGGGCAACCTGCAGGTGCTGGACACCGATATTGTCATCGACGGCGGGGCATACGGAAGTTTCGGCGTAGTCACCTCGTATTACAACGGCGTGTTGCTGCAGGCGCCGTACAAGATTGAAAACTTTGGATTCCGCACCTTCCGGGTATATACCAACAAACCTCAAAGCGGCGCCATGCGCGGACACGGCGCGGTCAATTCGCGCTTTGCCATCGAATGCCTGATCGATGACCTGGCACATCAACTGCACATGGACCCCTGCGCCTTGCGGTTAAAAAATTTCCTGCCGTCCAATACCCTCACCGTCGGGCAATACCGGATCACGTCCAACGGAAGCCGGGAGTCGCTGTTAAAAGTGATGGAGCAATCGCGATGGGACGCGCGGTATGGAAAATTGCCGCATGGCCACGGGCTTGGCGTGGGCTGCGGGTTTTTCATCAGCGGCAGCGCGCTGCCGATTATCCGGAATGAACTGCCGCAATCCGTGGTACACCTGAAGGTGGATTTTGACGGAAGAGTGCTGATCAGTTCCGGGGCGAGCGACATCGGGCAAGGCAGCGATACCATGCTGGCCATGATCGTCGCCGAAGTGCTGGGCCTTCCCCTGGATCATATTTTTGTACTGGCAGCCGATACATTGCTGACCCCCGTCGACCTGGGGAGCTATTCCAGCCGGGTAACCTTCATGGCAGGCAATGCAGCAAAATCAGCTGCGGAAAGCCTGAAAAAAGAAATCGGAGGGGCTGTTGCCGGCAGGATGGAAGTTGCAGCGGCAGATCTGATTTTTGCCGATGGCATGGTCTTTACTCCCGACCGCAAGGTTGAACTGAGCTGGCAGGAGGCAGTAGCCCTTGCAACCGCTCATCGCGGCGCTCTTACCGTGAGCGGAAATTACATTTCGCCAACACTGGGCGGCGACTTCAAAGGAGCCGGAGCGGGTTTGAGCCCGTCGTACAGCTTCGGCGCCGTGGTGGCGGAAGTACGGGTCGATACGGAAACCGGAAGCGTCAAAATAGAAAACGTATGGGGCGCACACGATTGTGGAAAAGCCATTAACCCGCTGGCTGTGGAAGGCCAGCTGGAAGGCTCCTGGCACATGGGCATCGGGCAGGCTATGAGCGAGCAAATGAAATACTTTAACGGGCTGTTGCTGAACGGAAATTTCCTGGATTATAAAATTCCAACCGCGCTCGACACGCCCAATATACACACCAATATCATTGAAACCAACGACCCGGAAGGCCCATTCGGTGCAAAAGAATGCGGCGAGGGCGCCCTGCATCCGGTCATCCCGGCTATCGCCAATGCGATTTACGATGCCGTTGGGGTGCGGGTCACGCGGTTGCCCGTCAACTCCGAGTATATTTTGCAGCAACTGAAAAGCGCCTCCAAACACCTGACGGAAGAACCCGGGTAGCACGGCCTTAAAATGGATATAACATGACGACGGAACATTTCTATTTACAACCGGCCACCCTGGACGAGGCCATGGAAATGGCGCAGGCGAACGAACATGACTTCCGCTTCCTGGCGGGCGGAACCGACGTATGGGCAAACCGTTTCCAGGGCAATGAAACCGCCTCCTGCCTGATCGATATAACCGGCGTCGGCGCGTTGAAAGACGTGAAGCGGATTGGCAATTACTTATCGATCGGATCGCTGGTACGCTTGCACGAGATGAACACGCATGAGGCCGTCCGGGCGGAGTTCCCGGCGTTAATTACCGCCGCCAATTCGGTCGGTTCGCCGTTGATTCGCAGGACGGCCACCCTGGGCGGAAATATCCTGTGCGAAAACCGCTGCATCTTTTACAACCAATCGGCGTGGTGGCGCGATGCGGTAGGGCTTTGTTTGAAATGCGAAGGAAATATTTGTATTGCGACAGGTAGTAAGAAATATTGCTTTTCTGAATTCGTATCCGATACGGCGCCCGCGCTTATCAGTATGGACGCGATGGTCGAAGTGGTTGACCGGGCAGGCGTCCGGCGTATCAAGCTGGAAGATATTTACACCGGCGACGGGCTTCGCCCCCGAAACCTGGACAAAACCGCGCTGGTCCTGGCTATCCTGCTCCCGCTGGAGCAGCAATTCCGCTCTGTGTTTAAAAAATTGCGGCAACGCGAAAGCCTGGAGTTTTCGTCACTGACCACTGCTGTTTCCGTTAACAGATATGGAAAAGTCAAAATGGCCTTGGGTGGCGTTGACCCGAAGCCTGTCGTGGTGGAAGGAACTTTGGAAAGCGACCGGGCAGAGTTGATCAAGCAGGCCTTGAAAAAAGCCCGTGCAGTAGACAATGACATGTACACTCGGAATTACCGGCGGGAGATGATTGCCGTTTTTCTGAACCGAAGTTTTGACGCGCTGCTGCCGGCCGGAGCGCCACCGGATTAAAAACTGACGGTATTTTTTCGGCAATAGGACAAGGCTATTTCCTCAAAAATGAGCCTTGCTAAGCGCCAAAATCTACGCCTTTCTCCGCTTCGCCAGGAGGGGGGCAGACGGTTTCCAATAGATCGGGGTTCCGGATCACCCGTTTCAGGTATTTGAACAATTGCCCCCCGTGGCCGGCATCCACCACGCGGTGGTCGAGCACAGCGCTGAGCGTCATAATCCGCCGGGGCACAATTTGTCCGTCCAGCACTACCGGTTTGGTATCCACACTGCCCATGGTGAGCACGATAGCCAGGTTGGCCGGAGGCATGAGCGCGGCGTAGCCGACGTCGAGACCGATGCTGCCGATATTGGAAAAGACGAAAGAACCGAAACTATCCTGGGTGAGCCCCAGGCCCGGCAGGGAAACGCCCAGGTCGATGGAAATCCATTTGAGAAGGCCGACCAGCCAGCCCCGGAACGGCCAGGGGACGGCAGCCAGCACCGATTTCAGGTTCATGGTTTTATTCTCATTTCCCTTGCGCGAACGCGACACCTCGCGCGCCAGAAATGCAGCCAGTTCGGCCAGCGTCAGCGTATCGGCCGCCGGTACCCGCACCGATCCCAGTTGGTCGCCGCCGCGAATGAGCACGCTTACCATGGCATCTACCCGTTCGCGCGGCAGGATATTGCCCCGACGCACGTAGCAGTTCAGCGCCGGCACTTCCGTTTTGAGTGCCCGGGCGACAAACAGGATCATCGGGTGCATGAGCGTGATGCGGAGGCCTTGCTGGCGTTTTTCCGCTACGAAGGCTTCCAGTTCAGTTACATCCAGTTCGACACTGCCGAATATTTTGGAATCGACAGGCTTGCGGTAGATGGCTGCCGCCACTTTGCGCCAGTCGTTGTTGAGTTGACGGTTATTTTCCATGTTTTGAACCCGGCGAATATATTATGAATATTGGTACAGCGGTAAAATTCAGTACTTTTACGGCCGCTACTTTTTTTCTACTCCCTGCCCTGCCCGCTTTCGGCGTCTTGTTCACCAAAACATACCGAATCGTATGCGCCTACACTTTACCCTGCTCCTGTCCCTTTTCTCCCTCTCGCTTTTTTCCCAAAATGCCACCCTGCAAGGCGTTGTTACGGATATCGCCACCGGTGAGGTCCTGGTGGGGGTGACCGTTCGCGCCGGCGGCGGCGGCATTGCCTCGGACGCCAACGGCCAGTACCGCCTGCAACTACCCGCAGGCAACTATGAAGTGGTGTTTGAATACACGGGGTACGAAGGCCGCACACAGGCCGTCAGGCTCGTTGCCGGTCAGACCACTACGATGAACGTGCAACTTGGCGATGCCAACAACTTGTTGCAACAGGCTACCGTCACAGCCGGGAAATTTGAGAAACCCCTGGGCGAAGTGACCGTTTCGCTCGACGTGCTGAAGCCCCGGCTACTCGACAACGTCAACTCCTCGCAAATCGACGAATCGCTGGTGAAAGTACCCGGCGTCAGTATTATCGATGGCCAGGCCAGCATTCGCGGCGGCGCCGGGTTCTCCTACGGCGCCGGCACCCGGGTGCTGTTGCTGGTAGACGATATTCCCGCGCTGCAAGTAGACGCCGGCTTCCCCAACTGGGGCGATTATCCGGTGGAAAACATCAGCCAGATCGAAGTGCTCAAAGGCGCCGCCTCGGCGCTCTACGGCTCATCTGCCATGAACGGCATCATCAATATCCGCACCGGCTTTGCCAAAGACAAACCGGAAACCGCCGTGGCCCTGTTCAGCCAGGTTTGGGGAACGCCAAAAGACGAAAGTATGAAATGGTGGGGCAACCCCGATACGGGTGGTATCCGCCTGCCCATCGAAACCGGCTTTAGCCTGGCCCATCGCCGAAAGGCCGGCAAATGGGACATCGTACTGGGCTCTTACGGGCTATACCGCGACAGTTACAACAAGCAAACGTACAGCCGGTACATGCGTCTGACGCCCAACATTCGCTACCGCATGACCGACCGCCTGACCATCGGCCTGAACACCAACTTCAATTTCGGCCGCAGCGGTTCGTTTTTTATCTGGAACAACGACCTCGAAGGCGCCTACCGCCCCGGCCTCAACTCCGCCACCAAAACGAACGGCCGCCTGCGCTTTATGCTGGACCCCTCGCTCCAGTATTTCGACCGGGGGGGCAACCGCCATAAATTCCTCGGCCGGTATTTCTATGTGCACAACGATAATTCCAACAACCAAAGCAACGACAGCCGGATGCTCTACGGCGAATACCAGTACCAGCGCCCGATGGACCAAATAGGCCTCGTGGCTACTGCCGGGGTGGTCGCTACTTATACAACCGTCGAAGCCGAACTCTACAACGGCGACTACAACACCCAGAACTACGCCGGTTATCTGCAACTGGACTACAAGGCGTTCAACAGCCTGAATTTGTCGGCCGGCGTCCGATACGAACGAAATATCCTGCACAGCCCCGAACTGATCCCCCGCGGCGACGGCACCTTCGATACCATCCCCGGCGGTTTAGCCAAAGAAGGCAAACCCGTGTACCGTCTCGGCGCCAACTACCAGGCCGGCCGCGCCACTTATTTTCGCGCTTCCTGGGGGCAAGGATACCGCTACCCCACGATCGCGGAAAAGTTTATTACCACCGATTTTAGTGTCGGCAATACCGTTCAACCCAACCCGCAGCTCGTGTCGGAATCCGGCTGGACGGCTGAAGTGGGACTCAAACAGGGCTTTGCCCTGGGCGGATGGCAAGGCTTTGCCGATGTCACCGGTTTCGTTTCGGAATACGAACGCATGATGGAATTTACACTCGACCGCATCACGCTCTTCCCTTCGCTGAGCGCCGTGTTCAAGTCGAAAAACGTGGGCGATACACGGGTGACCGGCTGGGAGGTGTCGGTGATGGGCCAGGGTAAATTAGGCCCTGGGATCCTGTTCCTGCTGACCGGTTTTACTTCGGTCGATCCAAAATACAAACTGAAAGACGGCGAAACGTTCGACCAGTCCAAATACGGCTCGTCCACCGATAAAAATATCCTGAAATACCGCTACCGGAACACCTTCAAATTCGACAGCGAATACGGCGTAAAAGGCTTCAGCGTCGGCGCTTCCGTTCTGTACAACAGCCATATGGAAGCGGTGGACCAGATTTTCGAACTCGGTATCCCGGGTGTTCAACGGTTCCGGCAGGCGCACAACGATGGCTTTACAGTGGTTGACCTGCGCGTATCGCAAAAACTGGGCAATTCCCTGAAAATCAGCGCCCTTTGCGGCAACCTGCTCAACGAGGTCTATTCTGTCCGCCCGGCGCTGCTGGAAGGCCCGCGCAGCTATACGCTGCGGCTGGACTGGCGGATTTGACAGGATAGACAGGATTAGAGGGACAGGACAGGATTGGAGGGACAGGATAAACAGGATTTCTCAGGATTTACAGGATGAAACATCTTTGCAGAATAATAGGAAACTAACTCAAAAAAGGGATTTCAGCGTTACTTGCTGTCCCCCTTCTCCAAATATCCTGTTTGACACACTACGCGGCTATGCATTTAAAAATTGTCCTTCCCCTGCGCATTTTAACCCTGTTGGCCCTATGCTGGCTTGTTGCATGTACTGAAGCGCCTAAAGCGCCGGCAGGCGAGGCTCCACCGGCGCCGGCGGGTACTCCAGCAGGACCAGCCTTTGTGTTCAGTAAAGCTACGCCACCGCTGGATAAAACCGAGCGGACAACCAATTGGTGCATTGCCCGTTTCGGCGACCCCCTGGTGATCAATGCCGAGCGCGTGAATACCAACCGGCGGTATTTCTACCCCGGCCCGGGCATACATAAACTAATGGTCGGCCCCAGCGGCGCTACGGCCATTTTGCTATTCCGGACCCAACCAGGCGGCAATGTATTGGTATTTACAAGCGATAACTTTCCGGAGTGCCTCTCCAACACGTTGAATTACAGCCCGGCCGGCGGAACGGCATCGATACGCTACAACAACCGGCAAAACATTGACTTCCGGCTGGATATGGAAGTAGAAAATACCCGCACAAAAATCACCGTGGAGTTACCCCCGGCTGGCGCCTACGGGATGAGCGTCAATCCGTGTTTGGAATGCAGGGAGTGACAGAAAAAATATAACTTAATATTGAGTGCGGAACGGGCTTTGAGTACTTTTGCGCGCATTTATAAATTCGAAGGCTAAAATGTTAACCATAAATATCTATTTACGCTTTGCACTCATTGCAGCTGGCCTCCTCGGCGGTATAGGCCTTTGGGTGGCATACGGATTCTGGCATGGCTTTCCGTTTCTACTGGTCGGTATATTTATGCTGATCGGCTACCTGATGTTGGGCACCATTATGTCTACCAATATGTTGCTCAGCCAAACGCGGTTTCACGAAGCGGAACAGCGTCTGAAACTGACGTTTTTCCCGCGCATCCTGCTGGTTGGTTATAAGGGCGTTTACTACATGACGCATGGCGCGCTGGCTATGCAAAAGAAAGATTTCGCCACAGGGGAGAAATGGCTGCGCAAGGCCCTCGATGCCGGACTGCCCTCCGACAATGAACGCGGCGCCGCCATGCTCCAGCTGGCTATGATCAGCGCGTCGAAAAACAACCGCCAGGCGGCACAAAACCAGTTGAACGAGATCAAAAAACTCAACATCACGGAAACGATGCTAAAAGAACAGATCCGCGAGTTGGAAAAACAAATGAAACAAATGGGCCAGGCGATGAATCCCAGTATGCTGGGTATGATGGGGCGCGGCGGCTTCCGCGGCGGCGGCGGTAAGCGCAAAATGCCTAAAATGAAGTGAACGGCGCCGGCGGGCTTTTTCTTTTAATTGATTAAACTATTCATCAAGCCAACTCATGCAAATAGGAATTCCAAAAGAAACACACCCCGGAGAGCAGCGTGCCGTCGTGATACCTGGCGATGTAGCCCGCCTGGTAAAATTGGGAGCGGCCGTTGTAATAGAGTCCGGCCTGGGCGCCGGCATACGCGCTACCGACGCCGATTACGAAAAAAACGGCGCCACCATCCGTTCCAACCGGAAATCAATATTTCAGGAAAGCGATATCATACTTCGCCTGCGCAAGCCCGCCCCGGCCGATATCGCACTGCTGCGTCCCGGCAGTATTCATATCAGTTACCTGGATCCATTTAACGAAAAAGCATTGCTCGCCCAACTGGCCGAACGGGGGGTGAGTGCTATTTCCATGGAATTGATTCCGCGCACCACCCGCGCTCAAAAAATGGATGCACTCAGCTCGCAGGCAAGCCTGGCCGGCTATGCTGCAGTGGTGCTGGCCGCCGAGCGCACCGACCGGGCCCTCCCGATGATGACCACACCGGCAGGAACCATCAATCCGGCACGCGTCTTTATCATTGGCGCCGGAGTTGCAGGATTGCAGGCGATTGCCACGGCAAAACGCCTGGGCGCCCGCGTCGATGCCTTCGATACGCGCCCCACCGTAGCTGAGCAGGTGCGCTCCCTGGGCGCCCGTTTCGTCGAAGTTGACTTGGGCGAAACCGGCCAAACCAAAGACGGTTATGCCAAAGCGCTCACCGAAGAGCAGCTGAAAATACAGCGCGACGCTATGGCCAGACAATGCGCCATGAGCGACATTGTCATCACCACAGCACAAGTTTTTGGGCGAAAGGCGCCGATCATCGTGACCAAAGAAATGGTGACAGGCATGAAACCTGGCAGTATTATCGTGGATCTGGCGATTGAAACCGGCGGCAACGTAGAAGGCGCCGTACTCGGCCAGGAAATCGACGTCAACGGCGTGCGCATCCTCGGACTCGAAAACATGGCCGGCCGCGTACCGGTAAATGCCAGCCAAATGTATTCGGCTAATTTGTACTACCTGGTGGAAGAATTCTGGGACAAAGAAGCCAATTCCATGGTACTCAAACAGGAAGACGATATCCTTCAGGGATGCCTGGTAACCCATGGTGGTATCATCTGCCGCGACCTTTAAATGCCGCGTTTAACCATTCGCCACATCAACCGCATTAATTACAATCAACGTGTTATGGAAGTATTGATTTTTCTCCTGTTCATCCTTGTATTAGCCATTTTCCTGGGTTTCGAGATCATATCCAAGGTTCCTTCGCTCTTGCACACGCCGCTGATGTCCGGATCGAATGCCATCTCGGGGATTACCGTAGTGGGCTCCATTTTAGCGGCCGGCCTTGGACAAGGCGAAGACTTGGCAGCAATGCTTGGCGGCGCCGCAGTTGGTTTTGCCATGATTAATGTTGTCGGCGGTTATTTCGTGACCGACCGTATGCTTCACATGTTTAAGAAAAAAAGTAAATAAGAATGACCCTCGAATCGCTGCTTAACCTGGTATATATCCTTTCCGCCATCACGTTTATCCTGGGGTTCAAGCTGATGAGCAATCCGGAGTCGGCCCGGCGCGGTAATATCGTGTCCGGTATTGGTATGATCGCGGCCATCGTTGCCACCCTGATGTTCCCGGAAATTGTTCGCTATCAATTTATCGTAATTGGCATAATTGCCGGCGGCGCGGTCGGCCTGTTATTTGCCTACCGTACGCCTATGACCGGTATGCCCCAGATGGTCGGCTTACTCAATGGTTTTGGCGGCCTGGCCAGTTTGCTGGTGGCTTGGGCTGAATTTATTGCCCACCCGGAACAAACGATTTTTGGCGGCGGTATTCTGTGGTTGGCGACGCTCATCGGTGCTGTCACATTCTCCGGCTCTATCATTGCATGGGCCAAATTGGAGGAACGCTTTATTTCCGGCAAACCGATCCTGTATGCCGGCCAAAAATACGTGACACTGCTGGTTATCGCCGGCATCGTAGGTTTGGGTGTATTGTTTGCCCTCGATGCCGGCGCATCAAATGCCGGTGGATTTCTCGTCATTGTCACAGCACTGGCGCTGATCCTTGGAATATTAGTCGTGATTCCGATCGGAGGCGCCGACATGCCGGTGGTGATCTGTCTGCTGAACAGCTATTCCGGTATGGCCGCTTGTGCATCCGGGTTTATCGTACAAAACAACCTGCTAATCGTGGCCGGCGCCTTGGTGGGCGCCAGCGGTATTATCCTGACGCTGATCATGTGCAAGGCAATGAACCGTTCCGTGGCCAACGTATTCCTGGGTGGCTTCGGTTCGGGTGCACAGGCCAGCACCATGGAAGTCGTCGGTGAAATCAAACCGGTGAAATCCGACGAGGCCTACCTGATGCTGGAAGCCGCTAACAGCGTGCTGATCGTTCCCGGATATGGATTGGCAGTATCACAGGCGCAGCATGCTGTGCGCGAACTCCTGGAAGCCCTGGAAAAAAACGGAACGGAAGTGCGGTTTGCCATCCATCCCGTGGCCGGCCGGATGCCGGGGCATATGAACGTACTGTTGGCCGAAGCCAATATCTCGTATGATGCCATGGTGGAGATGGATGCCGTGAACCCGACAATGGAAACGGTTGATGTTTGTATGATCATTGGCGCCAACGACGTGGTGAACCCTGCAGCCCTGGAAGACAAAGCCAGTCCGCTTTGGGGTATGCCTATCATCGAGGCGCACCGGGCCCGTACCGTAATCGTCATGAAACGCTCGATGGGTAAAGGCTTCGCCGGCGTTGAAAACCCGCTGTTTTTCCGAAATAATACCCGAATGCTTTTTGGCGATGCCAAAGCCAGCTTGCAAGCGCTGGTGAATGAGTTTAAAACAGGGCATTAGCTTCGACTTTACCCCTTTGTGATCACAGCTAAAGTCGAACTAAGACGTACGAAGTACCTCATATTTTTCGTCAAATCTGTTCCCACAATTCAATTTTATTGCCTTCCGGATCCATGATCCAGGCAAATTTGCCAAACTCCTCCTCGAGGGGCTCCCCGATTACCGTCACCCCTTCGAGGCGCAACTGCTTTACCAGGGCATCGAGGTCGTCTACCCGGAAATTGATCATATAGGGTTGCTGGGAAGGCTCAAAATAGTCCGTCTGTTCTTTAAACATGCCCAATACCGAATAGGGCCTGCTACCCGCAGATTCCACAGCGTCCCAGAAAAACTGGGCGCCCCAGGGCTCCATGGCTATACCCAAGTGCTTCTGATACCAGGCAAGTGTGCTGTCTCGATCGCGGCATTTGAAAAAAATGCCGCCAAGGCCGGTTACGCGTTTCAACAAATCAACAAATCAACACTATTTTTGCCGGGCTGGATATGAAAACTACAACCGATGAATTCCGAGAAGTGGTATCGCAATGCCGGCAGTTGTTTTTGAAAAAAACAAAAGACTACGGCACAGCCTGGCGAATTCTGCGCCCGGAAAGCATTACAGACCAATTATACATCAAAGCCTTGCGTATCCGGAGTATTGAAGAAAAGGGACAACAACAGGTGTCCGACAGCATTGAATCCGAATATGTGGGCTTGTTAAATTACAGTGTTTTGGCTTTGATCCAATTAAACCTTCCACCGGAAGCGCCGTTGGAACTCCGCCCCGCGCAAGTCAGCGCCTTATATGACCACCAGATTGAAGAAAACATCCGCCTCCTGCAAGCCAAAAATCACGACTACGACGAGGCATGGCGCCTTATGCGTATTAGCAGCATGACAGACCTGATCCTGCAAAAGCTCCTGCGCATTAAACAAATCGAGGATAATGCCGGAAAAACCCTGGTATCCGAAGGCCTCGAAGCCAATTACCGCGATATTATCAATTACGCCGCCTTTGCACTGATCCGCATGTCACCTGGACACCACACAACTACCTAAAATCATGACTTCTTTACCTACCCTGCTCCTGTTCTTTGCTGTTGCTGGCCTCATACTGACCATACTGACCCGCATGGCCCAAAAGACGAAAAACACGTTCCTGAGTTTTTTACAACATTTTTGTGGTGTTTGGTTTTTCTTTTCCGGCGTCGTCAAAGCCATCGACCCCATCGGCACGGCATACAAAATGGAGGACTATTTTGTGCAGTTTGAAGCGACTTTTGCGGGCTTGCAAAACGTATTTTCCAGCCTGGCGCCGGTCTTTCCGGCGCTCGCGACCTACAGCACCGGGTTTTCGACCGGAATGATCGTCCTGGAAATAGCCCTCGGTATCATGCTGATCCTCGGCTATACCCGGCGCACAACGGCCTGGCTGTTTACTATCATCGTCGTGTTTTTTACGATCCTTACCGGTTTTACCTACCTCACCGGGTTCGTGCCGACGGAGGCCAATTTTTTTGATTTTGCTAAATGGGGCCCTTATGTTAAAGCCCAGATGCGCGTGACCGACTGCGGTTGTTTCGGCGATTTTATCAAACTCGATCCCAGAGTTTCGTTTTTCAAAGACCTGGGGCTACTTGTGCCGGCCTTCATTTTTCTGTTTCGAAGTAAAAACATGCACCAGTTGTTTACGCCCAAAACGCGCAATTGGGCAGTTGGCGCCACAGCCATTGCCGCGTTGTTGTTTTGTTATCAAAATACCTGCCGAGACCTGCCGGTAGTGGACTTCCGGCCGTTCAAGGTGGGCGCCAATATCCGGGAACGCAAAGCGCTGGAAGAAGAGGCGCGCGGTAATATCGAAATCATCGGCTGGGTCATGGAAAATACCAATACCGGCGAAGTAAAAAAAGTCATGATCCCGATGGAGCGCTATAAAGTGCTCGTAGCGCAATATCCGAAAGATCAGGGCTGGAAGATCAAAGACCAGATCAAAACCGAGCCGTTTATTGAAAAAGACGGCAAACGGATCATCGTACCGGAAACTAAAATCAGCGAATTTGCCTTAGAAAGCGAAAGCGGCGATGTCACGGAAGAAATACTCAGCGAAGAAGGCTATAGCCTGATGATCACCGCCTATAAATTTTACGGAACCACAGGCACCGAAACCGTGATTGTGCAGGATACTACATGGGCCAATGACACGCTTCGCGTGAGCGCAGATTCCATACAGGTTACGGCGCGGGTAGCGGGTATTTCCCCCCGTAAAGTGGAACAGCCGGTTTATCATCCGGAGGCGGCATACAGCGACCTGTTCCGCAACCAGCTCAATCCGCTGGCCCAAGCCGCTGCCCAAGCCGGTTGGAAGGTGTTTGCAGTGAATACATTTCAGGATAATGAAGTCGCAGCGTTGTTCCGCAAGAGTGTTGACGCCCAATACCCGTTTTACCACGCCGACGACAAACTGCTGAAAACCATTATCCGCTCCAACCCCGGCGTGACGGTTCTGAAAAATGGAACTGTCCTGGCGCATTATCACTGGCGCCATTTGCCGAATGCTGCGCGCCTGCTGGAAAAGTTTAAATGAACGAGGATTTTTTTATTCCGTAAAGCGAAAAGACAGGATCAACAGGATTGCTCAGGATGAACAGGATTTCAGTTGCACTTGTGAAAAAATTGGGTCCAAACACCCAAAATCCTGTCCATCCTGAGTAATCCTGGAAATCCGGTTCATTCGGCCTAAAGCCGGTTTTTCTCGATCAGTACGAGCAATTCGTCGCGGTAGTTTTTACCTATGGGCAGCAGCTTGGGTTTGTCTTTTTCAAGCACTTCCACCATATTGCCTTCAATGGCTGTGATCTTGTCCATGGCGACGATATAGGAGCGATGAATACGTTTGAAACGCCCGAAAGGCAATTTGTCTTCCAGGCTCTTCATCGTTTGCAAGGTGATTACCCGGCCCTGGTGAAGCCGGATAATGACATAATCTTTGAGGCCTTCGATGTATATGATATCTTCGAAATTAACCTTTACCAATTTTTTATCTGCCTTGACAAAAAAGAAGTCCATGCCGTCGCTGGCGGCGGTGTTGTTTTCCCGTTGCAGAAGTTCCGCTTGTTCGAGCGCCTTGTTCACGGCTTTCATAAAACGCTCCAGAGAGATCGGCTTCAGCATGTAATCCAAGGCATTGAGGTCGAAACCCTGAATGGCATAATTTGGATAAGCCGTCGTGAATACGATCATCGGTGGCTTGGTAAGTGTTTTGACAAAGTCAATGCCGGTCAGTTGCGGCATTTGAATGTCCAGAAACATCAAATCGATTTGATGATTTTTCAAGGCATCATTTGCCTCCAGGGCATTGGTACATCGCTGGATCAAACGAAGGTCTGGCATTTGGCTGATATACGTCTCCAACACATCCAGCGCGAGGGGTTCGTCATCAACGATCAGTACGTTAAGCATAAGGTAGTTTGTTAGGTGGTCCTAGTCTTTTCAAATCGTTGGCCTAAGGTAGTCGCTCTGCCATGAATCCCAAAATTTTCCTGGAATTGTTTGCCGGTTCGGCATGCAATACCGCCATAAAACCTGCGCCCTTTTAAATGCCGCTTCTAATTCATCTGGAGCAGCAGCGTTACCGCATACCGGTGCGGCCGGTCGTCTACCTCCAGGGTGTGTTTTTCCGGATACAGGATTTTCAGCCGTTGCCGCACGTTGGCCAGCCCGATACCGCCGCTGCGCGGATGCTCTTGCCGGGGCAGTCCTTCCGCCTTGCTGTTTTCAATATAAAACTCCAAATCGTCCCCCTGGACCTTCAGGTGCATTCGCACGAAACCGCCGCCGTGCATATGGTGGTTAAGACCGTGTTTGAAACTGTTCTCTAAAAAAGGTACAAAAAGCAGGGGGGCTATCAGTTGCTCGCTGACCTGCCCCTCCACGGTAAAGCGAATGTCGGCAACGCCGGGCTGACGCAAACGCTCCAGATCGAGGTAATTGTGGATATACTGAATTTCTTTGGAAAGCAGCACGCGTTTTTCATTGCACTCGTATAGCATATAACGCATGATTTCCGACAGTTTCAAGACAATCTCTGGCGCTTTATCGCTTTTTTTTAACGTGAGCGCGTACAAATTATTCAGGGTGTTGAACAGAAAGTGCGGATTGATCTGACTTTTTAAAAAGCGCAGTTCCGATTGAATCGTTTGGGTTTGCAAGGTTTGTTTCTCGCGTTGGTACCGCCACCAATCGGTGACCACCCGCAGAATGGTCGACGCCATGGTCACCAAAAAACTGCTTAAAAATATCGAACCCTGAATCTGGACCAGATTTTCCTGCAACCACGGTTTTCCGGAAAACTTCAGGTACAAAACCAGAATTTTAATCGGGGTCACCATGGCACAGGAAGCCAGCACCAAGCCCAGATAGAGCAATACATTGCGCGCCAGATAATTCGGGATCAGGTAAAAAAGGTTGAAATAGACCAAAACCGCAAAAAAAAACAGGCTGATAATTTCGTTGCTCAACACGAAAGGCAGCGACTGCCCTTCGGTATATCCAAAAAACACCATGATCCCGAACAGCGTGAGCCAGAACAAGGCATGATATACCGGACGCAAGGTCAGCAGGTTGTACAACCGGTCGATGAATCGTTGCGCTTTCATACAATGAAAACAAATTATCGCGCGCTAAGAAACGTATTGCCCGTCCAGCAACGGTAAATTTTAGATAAAACCGGAACTCCAAAGGATCAAATTTGGGAAATGTCCCAATTTATACCAAAGGGCCGCAACCAACTCCTGTAAACCTTGTTTTCCAGATCGGCCAACGCCTGGAAGCTTCTTACACGATCGTTCCCGCCGTTTGCTGGCCATAAACACTGGAAAACCTAAACCATTTATACCGAATATAACGGCGCGTATATCAAATGGCTAAAAATAAAAAAGAGGCAGGCGCTTCCGAAGCGATCTCCCAACTCAGTAATAACTTCCGGTCCATTCTTACCCAGATCGGCGAGGTTGCCGCCCGGGAAGGCTTGGTCAAAACTCCCGAGCGAGCAGCCAAAGCCATGCAATTTCTGACGCAGGGCTACCGGCAGGATCCCGCGGCCATTCTGCGTTCGGCCATGTTCCGGGAAGACTACAGTGAAATGGTCCTGGTCAAAGACATCGAAGTCTTTTCCCTTTGCGAACACCACATGCTCCCCTTTTTTGGTAAGGCGCATGTGGCGTATATTCCCAACGGCTATATCGTCGGCTTGAGTAAAATCCCCCGGGTGGTCGACGTTTTTGCCCGCCGCTTACAGGTACAGGAACGGTTGACGCTCGATATCCGGGATGTTATTCAGGATACGCTCCACCCGCAAGGTGTGGCCGTCGTCATCGAAGCGCAACACATGTGCATGATGATGCGCGGCGTTCAAAAACAAAACAGCATCACCACGACTTCTGCATTTACCGGCCAATTCAGCAATGCAGAAACGCGCAGTGAGTTTTTGCGCCTGATCAGTTCCAAATTACATTAAACCACCGACCTTTGGGGCAAAATGCCCGTTGCGCTCGTACGTTCCATTTCTGTTGCTGACCTGTTGTGCCGCTGCATGGGTGTTTACCGTGCAAAAGGATCCTTTTTTCTGGGACGCCGTCCAACTGGGTAGCAAACATGCGCATCATTTTTATCAAAATAGCCTGCAGTGGACGCCCCTGCCCGCCGATATCGACAGCGGGCATCCACCGGTTTTCGGCTATTATCTTGCGCTCGCCTGGGCGCTCTTCGGTAAAACACTGCCGGTCAGCCACTGGGCGATGTTGCCTTTCGTAGCCGGCTTTGCCGCGCTGGCCTTTCAACTCGGCAAGCGGCTGACCAACCCGGCTCAGGCCTGGTGGCTGGTGGCAATGGTTTGCCTGGATCCGGTATGGGCCGGCCAGAGTGCCCTGGTCGGCCCGGATATCACGCTGGCCTGCTTCTTTTTGCTGGCACTCGAAGGATTAACCGGAGGCCGCGGCTCCCTGACTGCCCTTGGCGTGTTCGGACTCTGTGCCGTCAGTATGCGTGGCATGATGACCGCCGGCGCCCTGCTGGTTTGGCAGTTTTTTATCCTGCTGCCCGGCAACCACCCCGGACGGCGCCTTGTTGCCACCGGACTGCTTTTCCTGCCGGGCCTGGCCTTCGCCTTCTGGTTTCTCGCGTGGCATTACCGCCATACCGGCTGGATAGGCTTTCATGCCAACTCACCATGGGCTCCTTCTTTCGAGCCGGCGCGTAGCCCGGATTTTATAAAAAACATCCTGGTGACCGGCTGGCGTTGGCTGGACTTTGGCCGGATAGTGGAATGGGGAGTGCTTTTTTTGCTGCTGGCGCAAAACCGGTTTAAATTACCAGACCATAATAACCACCAATGGCGGCAGATCGCTTGGCTGGTAGTATTCCTAATGATTTTTCTGACGCCTTCCGCCCTCCTTTATCGCAACCTGTCGGCACACCGTTACTTTCTTCCAGGATTCGTAGCCTTGCATATCCTGGTATTTCTTTGGCTGTCGACCGGTCAAACTGCCCGCAACTTAAAAACCGGACTGCTGGTAATAACAGCACTGGGATTGGCAACCGGTAATCGCTGGATTTACCCCCAGGGAATATCTATGGGCTGGGATGCCACCCTGGCCCACCGGCCGTATCACCGCCTGCGCGCCGATATGATCGCATTCATCGACCGGGAAAAAATAGACTGGGACAGCATCGGCACGGCATTCCCCAATATAAATACCGGAGAAATACTCCTGCTGAACGGCGATCAGCGAAAAATGACAGAAAAAAACGCCGGACAAAACAGGTATATACTGGCTTCCAATATTTTTAACGATTTTACCACGGCGGAGTATGCCCTGCTGGAACGACAATGGATTCTGCTCCGGCGCCAGGAACAATCGGGCGTTTGGATGGCGCTCTACCAACGGAAAAACTGACATTTAACAAAACTTTATTGTTCTGAAAACAGGCATTTTAGCCCTTTCAGGTATTTATATCACCTGTTTTTAAAATAGTTAATACTGCCATAATCCCTTAAATACAACTATTTATTTTGAAAAATCAGCAAAAGCAACTTGAAATGTTCTGTAATTGCAAAAGGAAAGAGCCGTATCTTTTTTTTACTGCCCGGAAAAAATCTAAATTGCCGCGGCATCGTTCAATCGTTTTTTCAACCTACTGCCCATACTTTAACATGGCTTCCTTCCTTCGATACCTCCCAGTGCTCCTGATTGTTTTGATGTCCGGATGGCGCGCCACTGCGCAGGATTGCACCGCGATCATAAAAGAAAACAAGAAAATATCCGGACTCCAGATTGTGCGGACTGACCTGATAACCATCGTAGTGCGCGGTGGTTATAATTATGGAATGGAGTTCTTTACCGACGAAAAAGGCATCTATGCGCGCATGACCTCTGTAGGGGGCATTGAGTTTAACCAGGATGACCAAGTAGCCTTTGTCGATTTTACAGGCAAGGAACGCATATACAAGTTTGTTTCCCTGGGCGAAAAGGTGCCTGGAAATGTTCCGACACACCGAAACAACCTTCAAATGGACCTGGAGGCCATCCAATGGCTGGCAGGAACTACGATTACCGGGGTGAATTTGATTAACTTCGTTGACCGGCAGAAGTACAAGTTTACGATCAACCCGAATCGCCAAAGCGAATTCCGAAACCTTTGTGTGTGCTTTAGCAGCGTCCTGGAAGTTACCGCCATTAAAGATACCCCCGGCGCTGAAGTCGAACGCAAAACCAGACCGGGAGAATCTACTGCCGAAACCGCTCCCGGAACCTCCAAACCCGGACCCGCCACCGGAAAGCCCGCATCCGCATCCGGTTCCGCCAAACCCGCCCGTTCAACAACGGCTGCCGTCAGCGACGACGAAGTGACTAACCTGCGGGCCGAATTAGAACGCACCAAAGAAACCATCCGCGCGGAAATCAAGGCAGAAAGGGAAAAAATGGAAGCACTGCGCCTGCAGCTCCAGCAAGAGGTAGCCGAAGCGCGGGAGGCCGCCAATCAAAAAAAACTGGAATACGCCAATGAAGTGCTGGAAGCCCGAAAGGCCAGCCTGATTGAAATCGAACGCAGCAAGACGGAAACCGCCGCCATCATCGCCCAAAACCGGAGCAAAGCCGATTCGGCCCTTTCCAAGATCAACCTGAGCGTGGAAGAAGAGCGGCGAAAGGCAGCTGAGGATATCCAAAAGGCCCGCCTGGCCTCCGCCGAAGAAGTGCAAAAAGCCCGTGAAAATGCCGCCAGGGAGCTGATTCTGATCAAAGAACGACTCGAACAAGCCAAACTGCAATACACGGATGAAGTCGCCACCGCCAGAGGCAATGCCGACGAGGAACTCAAACGTATACGGGACGAAAACGCCCGGGTCGTAACCGAAGCCCGCCAACGCGCCGAGCAGGAGAAAGGCCGGACCACCGAAGACGTCGTCACAGCCAAAAAATCGGCAGCGGAAGAAATCTTAAAAATCCGGGAGACTACAGCGAATGAAGTCGCCCAAACCAGGGAAAATGCCGTTTTGGAAAAACAACGGCTGGCCACCGAAGTGGCCGAGTCGCGCCGCAAAGCCGCGGAAGAACGTGCATTGCTGGAGCAAAACAGCGCTTCCGAAATGGCCGAAATACGCGAAAATGTCGCCCGGCAGAAAGAAGCCAGCGCCTTGGAAGTTGCCGAAGCCAAAAAACGCGCCGCCGATGAGATCGAGCAAACACGGCGCGACGTGCAATTACAGCGGGAGAAGGCTGAAACCGAAAAGATCGACATTGCTAAAGCGGTGGTGGAAAGCCGCCAACGCGCTGCACAAAGTGTTCAACAAATACAAGAAGAGGCCAGCAAAATCATCCTGGAATCCCAAAACCGTGCACAGGCACAACGCGACTCTATCGCCACCACTGTCCTGACAGCCCGCCAACGCGCCGCTGAAGAGATCAGTAAAATTCAGGAGGAATTAGCGCGCACCGTTGCAGCGGCTAAAGAAAAAGAATCCAAGATCAAGCAGGAGAGCGCCGACGAAGTCCTAAAAGCCCGCGACCGCAGTCAGCAGGAAATCACCCGTGCCCAGGAAGAAGCGCGTACCAAGGTGCTCAGCGCCAACGCTAATGCCGATCAAGCACAGAAAAAATACGCCGAAGAGGTGAGCACGGCAAAACAAACAGCAGATACGCGTATTGTGCAGATCCAACAGGAAGCCGCCACAACCATCGCCGAGGCAAAGAAAAAACAACAGGATACGGCGTCGGCATCAGCCCAGGAAGTAGTGGCCAGCAGGGAAAAAGCCGCCGCTGAAATTGCCGCGGCAAAAGAACGGGCGGCAAAAGAAGTGGCTGCCGCGCGGGAGGCTGAGGTGCGCGCACAACAGGAGTCCGCCAATGCCGTGTCGGAAGCCCGCCGCCAAAGCGCACAAGCTATTGCTGCTATAAAAACCTCCGAGGCCGACACGGTCCGTATAGCCCGGGAAAATGCTGCACGGGAACGGCAGCGCCTCGCTTCCGAACTTGCGAGCGCCCGCGAACGCGCTGCCCAGGAAACGGCCACCTCCAACCAACAAGCCGCCGAGGAAATAAAAACAGCGAAGGAGAGTGCCGCAAAGGCGCGCCAGGAAAGCGCCGAGGCCATCGCCAAAGCAAAAGAAGAAGCCGCCGCCGGAGTCGCCGGCGCCCGGGAGTCCGCTGCGCGCGAAGTAGCCGCAGCAAAACAACAGGCCCTCGAAGCCATCGCCTTGGCGAAAAAGAAGCCGACGACCGAAAGGCGGAATTTGCAAAGACCGTTACGGAAGCGCAGGAACGCGCGCGCAAGGAAATGGAAGAAGGGCGTACGCAAGCCGCCGCCGAAGTGGCCGCCGCCCGAAAGGAATCGGAACAAAAGCGCCAACAATACGCTGCAGAAACCGAACAGGCGCGAACGAAATCGGCGGCTGAAGTGGCTGCCGCTCAAAAAGAAGCAACCGAAACCGTTTACAAGGCTAAGCAGGAGGCCGCCGCAAATATCGCGCAAACAAAAGCCGACGAAGCCGCGCGGATCGGCGAAGCCAAAAAAGAAAGTGCCGCCGAAATCGCCAGAACCAAATCCGAAAGTGCACAAATAGTAAAAGAAGAGCAACAAAAAACTGTCCAGGCCCAACAACAATTGCTGCAAAAACAACAGGAACTCACACAGGCGCAACAACAGCTCAGCGCCATTCAGGCAGATATTCAAAAAACGCAGGCGGAGTTGCAACGCCTCCAGGAAGAGGCTAAAAAACAACAGAAGCAGAAAAGTAACAATTGAATCAAACCAGGCTGAGGCTGCCTCAAGCCTGGCGCGCAAAGGCTTCAATCGCAGAAAGCAATTCCTCCAACGGCATATCCTCGGTCAGCAAAAGGGTTGGTATCTTGCTCTGCTGCAGCCAGGCCGTTTCAGCCGCCCTGCTCCTGCGGTTGAGGCTTTCTGAATCGTACGCCTTAGCCCAGGTTATAAATTTTTCCAGCACGCCATGTAAGTCGCCTCCGATGGCCAGGCGCCCGGAGCCATATCGCGCAGTTTCCCTTGACCGGATGCGCGCCTCCCGCATGGTTGCAGGCAGCCAACGGTAAACAACGGCGTCGAAGCGCTCCAGCAACGAATCCCCCCATCCCAACAACGCCCCGCAAACAATATACTGCTCAGCTCCCTCGATATCCTGACGCAACAGCCGCAAGCGGTGCTCCGGATTCCGTTTACGCCGGTAAGGCAGGGAGTCGGTCGTGTACCAATAATAATCATCCGTATCAAAACAGGCATACTCCAGCCGTTGCGCCAAGGCACGGCCTAACGTAGTAACCCCCGAACCGGGAGCGCCAAAAATATGAATGCGCTTAAAAAACATGCCCTGCAAACAACCATTTCGCCCACGGCTTCACCGCCTTTTGCGAAAACGGTACGAGTAAAGGTCCGGCTCTCCTTCATAATAACCATCCAGCACGACGTGGTTATAGGCGTTTCGTACGCAATCGACGGCTTCCGGCACGGAACTGATCCGGTTTCCGTTCACACTGGTGATAATAAAGCCGGGCTGCATGTTGGTTTCGAAAACGATACTTCCGCGGCGTACGCTGGTCACCAATGCGCCTTGTACCCGCGTTCGTTGTTTTTCTTCCCGAGAGAGCTCGCGCAAGGCAAAACCCAGGTCTTTTTCCAATTCATTTCCACTGGCCTTATTGGCCCCACCCGTGGTATTATTTTTGTCTTTAAGCAGAATATTGGTCCGGTTTCGTTTGCCATCGCGCCAATATTCCACCAAAATACGGTCGCCCGGGCGCAACCGGCCAACAAACTCCTGCAACTCCGGCGTACGGCGCGTGGGAGCGCTGTTCACGGCCAAAATGATATCGCCGGATTGCAAGCCCGCATCGGCCGCCGCACCATTTAAGTTCACGCGGGTCACCCGAACACCGTCAGCATTGGGCAATCCCATTTCCCGGGCCATTTCACTGTCCAGGTCCTCAATATTGACGCCCAAAAATGCACGCTGAACGTCGCCGAATTCCCGCAAATCCCGGATCACTTTTTGGACTAAATTGGACGGTACCGCGAAGGAGTATCCCTCGTAACTACCCGATTCTGTAATAATAGCCGTGTTGATCCCGATCAACTCGCCGATTGTGTTCACGAGCGCGCCGCCGCTATTGCCTGGATTAACCGCTGCATCGGTTTGAATGAAAGATTCAATGCTGGTCACGCCGCCCAAAATATTGATATTGCGACCTTTCGCGCTCACGATACCCGCCGTCACCGTGCTTTCCAGGTTGAAAGGGTTGCCCACTGCCAGCACCCACTCGCCAACACGTACCGAATCACTATTGCCAAACAACATAAAGGGCAGGTCAAATTCGTCGATTTTGAGCAATGCAATGTCTGTCGACGGGTCCGAACCTACCAGTTCCGCCAGGTATTCCCGTTTATCGGAAAGCGTTACTTTGATATCCTGACTGTTTTCTACCACATGGTGGTTGGTAACAATATAGCCATCGGGCGACATGATAACGCCGGAGCCGGACGATCCGGTAAGCGACGCATTTCCCCAAATACCGCCGCCGGTTTCCAGTAAGGCCCGGATATTTACGACCGCCGGTGTCGCCACTTCTGCCGCTATGGTAAAACTCGTTGGCGCTGCTGAATAAAATGTACTGCTGGAACGGGCATTAAACAATTTATCCACCAGGCCGGCATACCGCGCCCCGCCGGAGTCGACGGTGTTCCACAGCACCCGCCGCGGTTCTCCAAACTGACGGTACAGGAGTACAGACAACATGGCGCTCATAAGCGCTACCGAAAACAGCTGAACGAATTTTTTCATGGACATAATAAAACAGTTTCCCCTCCGGAACATCTGCAACCGGGAATACCAACAAGTCCCAATATCCCGGGCGCCCGGCTAACAGGACAATAAAGCCTGCAATTTGTTGAATTCACCGCAATTATTCGCATAAAAATCATGCCTCTTAACGCGCTTTAACATATCCAATCGCAAACTCTTTTGCATTTTCGCCCTAAATTAAGGTTTATGGACTTCTGGAAGTACCAGGGCGCTGGCAATGATTTTGTATTGATGGATCAACGAAGCCGGAAATGGCTGGATCGTTCCGACACGGAAATAATAAAACAATTGTGTGACCGGCATTTCGGTATTGGGGCTGACGGGCTCATTTTGCTGCAAACACACGCCAGGTATGATTTTGAAATGGTCTACTTCAACGCTGATGGCCGTGAAAGTAGTATGTGCGGCAATGGCGGGCGGTGTATCGTTGCATTCGCCCGCGATCTGGGTATACAACGGGCAAAATATCGCTTTTGGGCCATCGACGGCGAGCACGAAGCTACTTTCGCGGCCGGAATAAGGGCCGAAACCAGGTGGGTGGAATTAAAAATGACCGACGTGCCACAAATGGACGCCGCAGCTGCGGAGCAAGCAGCCACCGCGTTTGTTTTGAACACCGGGTCGCCGCACTATGTGCGGTTTGTACCGGATTTATCCCAATACAACATCGTGCAGGAAGGCCGCGCAGTCCGCTATTCCGAACGCTTCTGCGAAACCGGCATTAATGTAAACCTGGTGCAGGCATTTCCGGATTATTTGGCCATTCGTACCTATGAACGAGGCGTGGAAGATGAAACGCTGGCCTGCGGCACCGGCGTCACGGCTGCGGCGCTGGCCTACCACCGGCAGTCCGGTCGTACTCCCGGCCAATCCAGCATCGATATCCAGGCCTTGGGGGGCGCCCTGCGAGTCCGGTATACCGCTCATTCGGACGGCTCATTTTCAGACATCTGGCTATGCGGCCCAGCCAAACGCGTATTCTCGGGTAATATCGAAATGAACTGAACACTTTGCTATGTATCGCTTGATCCTTTTACTTCTTTTGCCAATTCTGCCGCAGGCATTGTTCAGCCAAACGGACTCGATTTCTCTCCCTGCTGCTATCAGCAATGCCCGCCGGTCGCTGCTCCAGGCATTTGAAAACGATGACCGTCTGCAAGCGCAACGTTGGCTGGATTCCCTGCGCCGATTGGAAGACGGCCGCAACAGGACGCTCGAATGGGATGAGCGTTGGTTGTTTTACCTTTGGCTGGAAAACTATAGCCCGATGTTTTCGGAGGTTCGGGGGTTTACCCGTGGGATGGAGATGCAGTCATTTTATCAATCCAGGCCACCGGAAGATAGCCTTTTTATTCGTTTGGATACACGCCTGTTTAAGGAGCAGGCGTACCTCTTCGACCAAATCCGGAAAAGCGCGCTTAACCCGGAAGAACGCGCGTTTGCAACGTTGTTGTTAAACTACCTCCTTCGCCTCAGTACAGGAGAGCAAGCGGAAAAAGCGTTTGACGACCAGCTCAATGGTTTCTTAAAACAGTATCCTAATTCCACTTTTAAGCCATTTATCCGCGCCCGCATGTACAACAAATTGCCACCTTCCGACTATGCTGTGGGAATTGACCTGCTGTTCCTGAATGGCAATTGGTCGGATGGACTGGAACGATCGTTCCGGCCGTTTTTTGGCGTCGATATGGCCTTTTTGTATTGGCGGAAACGTATGAATGCTGCTTTTCGGTTCGCTATCGGCGGGCAGAAATTGTCGCGGGATGTAGTGGAGAATGGCTATGTCTGGCCTGAAAAAGATGGTTCCACATTTATCGCTGTTGAACTCGAAGGCGGTTACGACCTTTACAATAGGGCAAAATTGCGCATATTTCCGAGTCTGGGCGGTGGGGTTAGCAGTTTGCATCCGCCGGAAGAGGAAGATAACCCGAATCCGGATTATTACGATCATTTTAAATTCCATGGATGGCACCTTGTTGCCGCCATTCAAGCCGATGTCAAACTCGGATCCGGTCAAAACAACGTGACGAGCTCTTACCATGGCTTGCGGGTACGAATAGGGCGCCGGTGGTTAAAATTGAGTGCGGATAATCCGGCTATACAAGGCAATATGTTTTTCTTTGCCGTCGGTTACACCATTTTCGGCAGGCAAGCCCGGTAAAACAGGTGTAATGCTACCTTCATGCCACCCGTACCCGCTTCTTTTGATTGGCTCTCCGACCTGACGCCCGCGGTCAATGCACAGGAATCCTGGCAAGCCGGCGCCTATGATCAGGAAAGTTTGTTTCACCTGGTATATCAACCCGAGGGACCCTTTGCCATTTCTTGCGGCGCCGGATTGTTGGCAGAACATATCCGGCGCTTCCGGTTCACGCCAGACATCATTCTCCGGATGGGTCAAATGAGGCAAGCCAGCGGCTATTCTTTTTTTACGGAAAGTTTTTTAAACCATCTCCAACGCATGCGTTTGCGGGTAAACGTGTGGGCTGCCCCCGAAGGAATGCTGCTTTTGCCTGGCGAGCCGCTTGCCATCCTGCGGGGGCCATTCGCCCAGGTTCAACTGATGGAATCCGCCTTGCGCTTGCTCGTCTGGCGGTCCACACAGTGGGCAACGCGGATCGCCCTGCAACGCTGGGACAAACAGAACTGGAACGAAGAAGATACCCCTGCGGCCCCGTCCCCCCCCCTGTCGACGTTCGACGGCTGGAAAATCCGGGCGGAATACATCGGCGGCGCTTTTTCGGATCAAATTATCGAAACGATCAAAACGCCCAGCCGGCCTGTGGGCGATTCGGAAGGGCTGGTATTGGTTTGGCGCGATGGCGCTGTACCACCGGATGCGCCCAAACCCCTGACCCAAATACGCCGCGTGTACCGCAGCAACCATGCCCTTGGCGATATTTGGCTGACGCCGGAACAAGAAGAAAAGGCAAGCGTCAGTAAAACCAGCGCCGGTATAACGGATGCGCGCACCCACCGGCACAAAACCCTGAAATTTACCCGGTTTCAAAACCTGTACCAGCCGCTGTTGGCGAAGGGCCATCCGGTGCTGCCCAACCAACGCCTGGCATACCTGCGCCAACGGACCCTGAAGCAACTGGAAGCTTTTCACTTCGCCCCACTGCGGGAGTATCCGCACGGCTGGTGGGCCTAAACAACCAACTCACCCTCCCCCCAGGTCCGGTCAGTTCTGTTTATTGTACTTGAACATTGAAAATTGGGCATTTAAAATTGAACATTTCTAATTTAAAACTTCTTAAATAACGTGAGTCATGGCCCCGTAAAGGCACAAGTGGCTGTTCAGCCCCCCTACCCTTCCCCTGCCAGCGCTTTTTTAAAGGCGTCCAGGCACCTTTGCCGGGCAAAAGCATGCTCCACCAAAGGCTTGGGATACGCCGGCGTATCTATTTCCGGCACCCACTGCCGGATATAGCGGAGCTCAGGGTCGAATTTTTTAGCTTGTTCTGCCGGATTGAATATCCGGAAATAGGGCGCCGCGTCCGTACCGCAGCCGGCGGCCCATTGCCAGCCGCCATTGTTGCTGGCCAGATCGTAATCGAGCAATTTTTGTGCAAAATATGCTTCGCCATGCCTCCAGTCAATGAGCAGATGTTTAGTCAAAAAGCTGGCGGTGATCATGCGCGCACGGTTGTGCATAAAACCGGTGGCCTGAAGTTCGCGCATTCCGGCATCTATGATCGGGTAACCGGTTTGACCGGCACACCAGCGCTGAAACTCTTCCGGCGCATTGCGCCAGGGCACCCGGGCATACTGTGGTTTAAAGGGCTGCTCCACCACCTTCGGAAAATGCGCCAGTATCTGGCTGTAAAAATCGCGCCAGATGAGCTCATTCAAATACGTTTCATTTAAAATACTGGCATGTCGCGCCTTCTCGCGTATACTGATCGTACCAAAACGGAAATGCACGCCCAGCCGGGAAGTACCGCCGGTCGCAGGGAAATCGCGCGTTTTGTCGTAGTTTCGGATCAATCCGCGCGAGACGACGGGAGATGGAAAAGAAATGCCGGCTGGCTCAAAACCCAAATCACCCAAGCTGGGTACAGGCTGGGGCGCCATTTTATAGAACCGGTCAACATACCGGTGGTTGGGATATGCCCGGAGGTAAAAAGAACCTGCCGTTGTGCCGGCAGGTTCGATCCGGCTGTTCAATTTGGTTTTCCATTTCCGGCTGTATGGCGTAAACACCGTGTATGGATGGCCGTCTTCCTTAAGCACCTCGTCTTTTTCAAAAATAACATGGTCCTTAAATGAATACAGCGGGATACCTTTTTCCGCCAGGAGCGCCATGACACTGGCATCCCGCTGTATCGCATACGGTTCGTAATCCCGGTTCGTAAACACCGCAGCTACCGGGTATTTTTCTAAAATTTTGCGCCATACGGCTGGGGGTGAGCCGTGGGATACCACCAGGCTGCTACCCAAGCCCTGCAAGGATAGTCGTAGCCCATGAACGGCATGGAGGATGAACTCCACCCGGGCATCCCGGCGGCCGGGCAAGTCGTCCAGGATGTTCGTATCGAAAATAAAAAGCGGTAAAACCGGGTAACCGCTTTTTAAAGCGTGCCAGAGCCCGGCATTATCCTCGAGTCGAAGATCGCGGCGAAACCAAAAAATGGCAATTTGCTGGGACATAACTATAGAACTCTGTTGCACCCTTAACACGAATTGCCGGTATTGGTTTTAAGGTCGCCTACAAACGGTCTCCATCGAGCATATTACCCAATCCGCCCAGGATACTGCCCTCCTCTTTGCCCCGCGCCGTTCCGTATTGCAAAATACGCGCAGCCAGGCGGCTGACCGGCAGTGATTGGAGCCAGACTTTTCCAGGCCCGCGCAGGACGGCGAAAAACAGGCCTTCGCCGCCGAAAACCATGTTGCGCACGCCTTTAACGAATTGGATATCGTAGTCGATGCGGTGGGTGAAGGCGACTATACAGCCGGTGTCGACACGCAGGGTTTCGCCTATACCGAGTTCGCGTTCGAGGATATATCCGCCGGCATGCACAAAGGCCATTCCATCACCTTCCAGTTTTTGCATGATAAAACCCTCGCCGCCGAACAAGCCTGTGCCCAGTTTGCGCTGAAACTCGATCCCGACCTGCACGCCCTTTGCAGCGCACAAAAAGGCATCTTTCTGACAGATTACCTTTCCGTTCAGTTGCATCAGGTCCAGTGCGACAATTTTTCCGGCATAGGGCGCGGCAAAGGTGACGCGTTGTTTGCCCGGCACCGTATTGGTGAACGTAGTCATGAACAGGCTTTCCCCGGTCAGCAGGCGTTTGCCCGCCGTCAGTACCTTGCCAAAAAAGCCCTGGGCACGGCCGCTGCCGTCGCCAAAAACGGTAGCCATTTCAATACCGTCATCCATGAACATAAAACTTCCCGATTCTGCTATCACCGTTTCCTGGGAATCGAGTTCTATTTCCACACATTGCATCTCTTCTCCATGAATGCGGTAGTCAATTTCGTGGTCGCGACGCATGATCGAATTTTTAATTTTGAGTGAACAATTGATAAAAAATTAAACTGCCCTGGAAAAAGGCGACAAGGGGATTTGACTGAGAAAACTGGTCAATCCCATTTAAAATAAACGGCAGCGCTCAATCCAGGACTTTTTGGCACATACCGGGCCGCTGCAGCGCCGGCGCCGGACACTACCACGCCAACAAAACGGTTGATTTCCCAAATGCCTTTCAGACCAATGGAAATCCAGCCCTGGTCATTGACGTAGAGGCCGGTCAGTACGTCCAGTGCGGGCAGGGAGCGGGAGCCGTTCCGCAGGGGGCCCACCCATTCGGAAAACCCGATCAGCCAGACCGGTCCGAGGTGCACACCTCCTTCCAGGCCGGCATTGATAAAATGGCTGTAATGGTTCGTTCGAATGGCATACCCGCCATAAGCGAACCAATAGGCCCGGGCAAAACCCATGCCTGCGCTGATCGACGGCTGCACCGTGAATGCATTGAACCCGGTGCGCAAGCCTGCCGAAAAATTGCTCTTATCCGAAGGAAAATCGAGCCGGAGCGTCCCACCGACGGCCAACCTACCGGTTGTAAACTGATGCCGGAGGGCCAGGCTTACGTTGCCCAGGCCGGAAACAGAACCCGTATCTTCCACCGCAAACATATAGGGCGAGTCGGGGTTCCGGGCGCCCCGGCGGGTAAATCGGTAGGGCATGGAAAGGACAACGGTAGAGCGATTTGTTAGCCCGTATTCACCGTAAAATTGAACGGTATGTTCCGATACCTCCCGGATCATGTCGATATCCGGGCCATCCTTGCCGAAAAGGGCGGTATAGGCTGGAATCGTATGGTAGCCCAGTTGTGTATAAGCGCCGGCTTTGCTGCGGGCCCAGGGGCTTTGTGCAGCGACAGCGGCAGCCAGCAAACAGCAGGCCGACAAAAAGATGGAACGACGCATGACGGACAGCGTTGAGAATTTGAGCGATCAGACCTTGTATTCCCCGGTAATCGTCTGCTTTAACACCCGGACATACGTTTTTTCGTCAATCAACAGCCGTACCACGTTGCCGTCGATCTTGGTGACCTTGCCAATAATTCCCGCACTGGTCACTACTTCCATGCCTTCCCGAAGGCTGTCGACAAACTTCTGCTGGTCTTTTTGCCGCTTTACCTGCGGGCGGATCAGGAAAAAATAAAATACAACAACGATGAGCAAGGGGAACAACAAGCCCATAAGCGGACTTCCACTCTGGCCGGCCTGCAAAAAAATAAATTGCAACATGATGGGTTTAAGTTTAATAAGAAAAAGCATCCCGATGCCCCGGCATCGGGATGCGCAAAAATAACCTTTCCTTCCGGTAAAAGATACCGCTTATTTCAACTGGAACACGGCGTCATCCAGGCCGGCATTGACCTTCAGTTCGGTAACCGTACCTTTCATCGGTACCGGAAACACGCCGCTGATCGTCATGCTGTGCGGGAATAATATGCCGTTCACCTCTTTGTAATCGCCCAGGTCCGTGATCACCGAAGAGGGTTCGCCTTCAGGCCCAAGCGTAGTGCTTACTTCGCGCATTTTCAGGCTGGAAGCCATGTCGTAATATTCCGTTGATTTTTTACCATCCTGGCGTTCCACTTCTAAAACATAGGCGTTTTTCCCATCGATGGGCTCCACGCCTTTCAGCGTCAATTTATAGCCACCGCTGAGGTAGGCGGCTTCTTTACAAAACTGCGCCTGTTCGCGGACGTCTTCCAATTCTTCGCCTTCGAGCATGCGTTGGCCGCCCATGCCCGATTCCAGGGCCTTTTCACCGTCGTACACCCGGCTTTGGACTACGTTGCCCTGCATAGACATCACCACGGCGAGCTTATTGCCGCCTTTTTGGGCAATTTCCATTTCGAGCGTAGGGCCAGGAGTTACCAACGTCACGGCCATTTTCATGTCGGTGATCGTGCCAATTTTTTTAACGCCGCCAATAGCCGTCACGTAGTCGGAGACAATCGTTTGGGCCGTCACGCCGGCGGGAATGCTGACGTTGGAGTCCTTGATCGGGTTGCCATAAGTATCGTAGAAGTTGATTTTGCCGCTGGCGGTGAATTGCTTGAGGCGGTCGGCCACGTCGTCTTTGTTTCCTACCACCAGAATGTGCGCGTGGTCGGGCCGCACGTATTTTTGGGCCATTGCCAGGATCTGATCGGCGGTTACGTTTTGCAGGTTCGCCAGGTATATTTCGTAGTAATCGGCGGGCAGTTTGAACCGGGCTGTGCTGAGGGCGAAATTTGCTATAGTGCCGGGGCGTTCCAGGCTTTGCGAGAACTGGCCGGTGAGCACGTTTTTAGCCAATTGTAGCTCTTCTGCTGGCACTTTTTCCGTGCGTATGCGGTTCATTTCGCGCATAAACTCGATAATCGAGCTATCGGTAACGGCATTGCGCACACTGGTGGAACCATTGAAAAAGCCGATGATTTCATCGGGCGACAGGCCGGTGCGGGCGCCGTAGGTATAACCATGGCCTTCGCGCAGGTTGGCATTGACACGGTTATTAAAATAGCCACTTCCACCCAAAATGGTATTCATCAGCCTTGCCGGAATTACGTCGGGGTTGTTTTGCATCAGCTCAACCGGGTAAGTAATATTGATCACCGATTGAACGGCGCCGGGCTTGTGCACAAAATCCACCTGCGCGGCATCCGGTTGTTTCGGCGTGCCGTATTTATGCGCAGGCACATTTCCGGATGCCCACTTGCCAAAATACTTTTCGGCCCTGGCCAGGGCATCAGCCTTTTTGATATCGCCTACGATAACCAGGTAGGCGATATTGGGCTTGAAGTACGTTTGATAGTGGCTTTTGATCTGATCCAGGTTAATCTTAGCCAGTGTCGCTTCCGTCATTACCTCCCCGTAGGGATGGTCTTTGCCGTAGCGCAACACGGCGCCGACATTGCCGGCGATGGCATTTGCATCGTCTTTTTCGGATGCCAGGTTGCTCTCGGCCCGGCGCTTGGCTTTTTCCAGTTCTTCGGCCGGGAACGCCGGGTTGAACAAAACATCGGCCATAAGTTCGAGCAGGCGGTCGGTGTGTTTGGTCAGGCAAGATCCGGATACGCCGTTGCCATCAGACGAAAGGGAGGCGCCGATAAAATCGACTTCTTCGTCAATCTTGGCTTTGGTCCGGGTAGCGGTGCCTTTGCTGAGCAATTCGCCCATCATATTGATATAACCGGCCGCATCCAGCTCGCGCACCGGGTCATAATCCACAAAAATCCGGAAGGATACCATGGGCAATTTGTGGTTTTCGACCACGATAACCGTCAGGCCATTGGCCAGTTTGGTGGTCTCGGCCTGGCCGATCTGAATTTTGGGCGCCGAGCCTTCCTTGGGCGCCGCCTTGCGCACGGCGCCGCTGGGGATGGGAATCACCGGGGCCCCGCTTTTCGTATTTTGGGCAAAAACGGTGGTTTGAGTGGTTGCCGACAACAGGGCGCTGGCGGCCAGTATGCAGAATATTTTTTTCATAAAATTGCAAATGAATGTTTTAGCGGTTGGTTAATTCCAGTTGGAGTATACTACGGTTGCTGACCTTTCGGGAGCCAGTACAGCACTACGCGGCCGCTTTTCGGCAGGTATTTCTGGGCAACACGCTGAATATCTTCGCGTGTCACTTTCTGGTAACGCTCCAGTTCAGTATTGATCAGATTGGCGTCAGTGTAGTACATTTCGTAGTTGGCCAGGCTTTCTGCGATACCGGCCACGGTGTTGTTGGCCGTGACAAAGTCATTTTCAACCTGGTTTTGCAGTTTCTGGTACTCCGTTTCCGTAATCAGGGTTTGTTTCACCTCGTCGATAACGGCATCGATGGATTTTTCCAGTTCGGCCGGATTGACGCCCATATTGGCAATGGCGTACATGATGCAGGGGCCCGGGTCCTCCAGGTCGAAGGCAAACGAGCCGGCGGCAACGGCTTTTTGTTGCTCGTCCACAATTTGTTTTTGAATGCGGCTGCTTTCCCCCTGGCTCAGGAGCATGGTCAGCATTTTAACGGCGTAAAAATCGGGGGTGCCTTGCGCCGGCACTTTGTAGGTAAGCACCACGGCCGGCAGTTGAACGTTGTCGTAAACCGTATCGCGTACTTCAGCGCTGAGGCCGGGTTCGACTATTTTCGGGCGGAAGATTTCCCCGCGGCCCCGCGGGATATCTTTGAAATAGGCATCGATCAGTTTTTGGTTTGTTCGATGTCGATATCACCCGCGATGGAGAGGATGGCGTTGTCCGGGCGGTAAAAGTCTTTATAGAACTGAACGTAGTCCTGTTCTTGTGCGGCATCGAGGTGTTCCATGGAGCCGATGACGGAATGGTGGTAAGGGTGGCGGGTATACAGCCGCATCATGGCTTCCTCCAGCAGGCGGCCGTAGGGCTGGTTGTCGACGCGCTGGCGGCGTTCCTCCTTCACCACCTGGCGCTGCGTTTCGATACCGACCTGCTCAACTTTGGCGTGCAACATCCGCTCGCTTTCCAGCCAAAGGCCGAGGGCGAGCTGATTGCTGGGTAGTACCTCGTAGTAATACGTGCGGTCGTACCAGGTATTGGCGTTGTTCATGCCACCGGCCTTGCTGATATAGTCGTCAAACTCGCCGCGGGCGATATTTTCCGAACCTTCGAAGAGCAGGTGTTCAAAAAAATGGGCGAATCCCGTGCGCTCCGGGTTTTCGTTTTTACTTCCTACGTGATACATCACCGATACGGCAACGATCGGTGTAGAGTGGTCTTCGTGCAGGAGTACTTTCAGCCCGTTAGGCATTTCGTACTCTACGAACTTGATGTTTTGCCCGAGCGAAGCCGTCAGGCCGGCAAATAGAAATAAGAAAAATGAAATGAGTCCTTTCATAATCGAAGTTTGAAAATGAACATTTGGGTGTTAACGCGAGAATTCAGCCTGGCGCATCCAGGCCTGCCCGGTTCGATTTTTTAACATTTGTTGAAAACCGGCGCGAAATTGCGCAGATTTCACGGCAATAACGATGGGATTCGATAAACGTTTGGCAAGTTTCGTCAAATAGTACTGTAGCGCGCTATTATGGCAAAATGCGGCGGCAAAAAATTGAAAAAGGAGGAGACAACGCCACCCCCTTTTGAAAGAAAAAAAGAACAATGGAAGGGCCGGCAGGAAGGACCGGTATCAAATGACTTTATCTGCACAGGAAGACGAGGCAAAGGCATCGGGTTTGGCTTTGAATACAAAACCCATGCTTAAAATATAGCCCATCGCCTCCTTCAGAGCAGTATTGCTCTCAAACGAGGGGTCCGTATTGATGTCGGCATGCACTTCCAGAGCCACGTCGTACAGGTCCAGCAACCCGCACAAGGCATAGGCAACTTCCACCGAACGGCCAACTTCCAGGATCATTCGCTCCCGGAGCGTCATTTTGCGTTCGCTTTTGTCGTTGGAAATAAACATGAAACCGCCGCGTTTTTCCCGCACGAATACGATGACGGTTGCAAAATGGACTTCTTCGCCGATGACCTGCGAATCGGTGCCGATACAAACCTTCAGCCGGTAACCGGCTTCCGATTCCCGCAGAATAGTGTCTTCCACTGCCTGCAACAACGGCAGTTCAATGCGCTGTCCGTTTAGTCTTCTCCAATGCATAATGGAACGATGCGTTTAATCTTGCGACTTACCGGGTCATTGCCCAAATAATGCCTCAAATTTAGCAGTAAGTTTAAAATAGTTTTTGGTCTTTCCAAAAATTAATCGTTCCTTAAACCATACATTTACCGCTAAAAGTTCCGGTTTGACAAATAATGGACAAAGCCTCCTTCGAAGCGCTCATTGCCGGCGTATTGGATCGCCACTATGGGACGGTGAATTCGTTTATTTCACCTGTTTTGACCGCCGAACTGCGCAGCCACCTGCTGGAGCGGTTTCATGCCGGCGGCATGCAAGCTGCGGGCGTAGGGCAACGGTTTGCCTATGAACGGAACCTGCAGGTGCGGGGAGATGTGATTTCCTGGCTGGAAAAAGCCCATCACCCCGCTGAAAAGGCCTTTTTGGAACAGGTGGACTCGTTTGTCGAATACCTGAACCAAACCTGTTATACCGGCATAAATGCCTGTGAATTCCACTTTGCCTTATACGAGCCCGGCACATTTTACAAGCGGCACATCGATCAATTCCGGAGCGACCAGGGGCGCAGGTTCTCCCTGGTGGTATACCTGAATGAGCAATGGGCTCCGGAGGATGCAGGCCAATTGGTCTTGTATCCGGGACCGGAGCCCATTGAAATTTTACCGGAAGGGGGCCGGGCGGTTTTTTTCCGGGCAGACGCGGTAGAGCATGAGGTGATGCCGGCGCAACGGCCCCGCCTCAGTATTGCCGGATGGCTCAAGCGGGTGTAACAGGCGCCCTCAGTTGAACATTAATTCATACGGAAGGCGGGCCTGAATACCCTGGTTTTTCCGGTAATCCCGGAGGGTTTTATATACCGGGTACATGTCGCCCAGTTCGGAGCGGATGAGCCAGGCCCGAATTTCATCATCGGAGTTTTTCCCCTGGTCAAATTTCTCGATCAGCTGTTCCAACGCGGTTTTGGTGCGCGGATATTCCACGATCCGGTATTTTTCGAGTTTAGCCATACGAGCGGCGGAGGCCAGGGCACGGTCGAGTCCGCCCATGTCGTCAACCAGGCCGATTTCCCGCGCTTTCAGGCCCGACCAAACCCGGCCCTGCGCGATGGCATCCACCGTTTCGGGGGTCATATCGCGCCCTTTGGCTACTTTTTGCAAGAAGTCCTGGTAAATCCACTCCACCCGGCTTTGGACAATCTGGCTTTCCTCCGGTGAAAAGTCGTAAAACGGTGTTCCAAAGGCAGAATAGCGGCCGGTGCGCACGGTATCCACGGTGATACCGAGGTTTTCTTTCATCGTTTTTTGCAGGATGGGAATCACGCCAAATACGCCGATAGAGCCGGTAATGGTGTTGGGCTGAGCGAAGATACTATCGGCCTGGCAGGCAATATAATACCCACCCGAAGCCGCCAGGTCGCCCATGCTGACGATCACCGGCTTGCCAGCCGCCTGGCAAAGTTGAACCTCCCGCAAGATGTTCTCACTGGCCAAAACGCTTCCGCCAGGCGAGTTGATCCGCAGTACCACGGCCTTTACCATATCATCCTGGCGTATTTTACGCAGCATTTTCACGTATTTGCCGTCCACCACTTCTCCGGGATCGCCTTTTTCTCCATCCACAATAGTGCCCTCTGCGTATACCACGGCAATTTTATCTTTCGACGCGAGGTCGAATTTTTTCACGCGGGCATCGAAATAATCTTCTATTCCTACGCGATTGAGCTTTTCTTTTTCTCCCAGGCCTATGCGCGACTTGAGTGCTGCCAAGGCCTCGTCTTCATAAGCGATGCGGTCAACGAGGCGGCTGCTCACGGCGCCCTGGGCACTCCGGCCGTCATAATTATCGGCAATGCGCCGGAGTTGATCCTCGGGGATTTTCCGGCTGGCGCTGATATCAGCAATCATTTCTTTGTACAAGGCCGTCACGTATTCCCGAACCTGCAAGCGGTTCTCCGGGCTCATTTTGTCGAGCCGGAAAGGTTCGGTTGCACTTTTAAACTTCCCGGCGTAAAAAATCCGCATCTGGATGTCCAGCTTATCCAGCATGCCTTTGAAAAACAGGAGCATACTGGACAGCCCCCGGAAATCGACGGCGCCGACAGGATTGAGCAGCATCTCGTCGGCTACCGACGCAATGTAGTAGGCGTTCTGGGTATAAAAATTGGCGTAAGCAACGATAAACTTGCCCTCCGACTTGAAATCCTCCAGGGCCTCACGCAACGCCGAAGAAGTGGCCTTCCCGGCCGACAGGTACATGGCGTTGATATAAATCCCCTTGATATCGGGGTCTTTTTTGGCCTGGCGTATAGCCTTGATCATATCGGTCAATCCTAATACCGTTCGCTGGTCGAACGCAAAGGGATCGAGCGGCAGGTTATTGGTTTTTTCAGGTATGGGCATTTCAAATTTTAAATCCAATACCGAATTGGCGCGAACGGTTACCTTTTCCTTTTCCATAGCTTTTTGGGCGAAGCCGGTGATGGTCCAGATTCCGAAAAAAAACAGCAGGACCAGGGCCAGGAAAGTGCCCAGGCAAGAAGCGAAAATGAACTTGACGAACTGGTTCATATACAAATAAATGAAGCCGGCAACAGGGCGGCTATTCTGGAAAAAATAAAATGGTGTGGTTGTTCCTGCAAAGGAATGACACATCCGGGCGACCGTGCTGAAAATTAGATAAAGGATGTTTTTTAAGGGATGTAGCCGCCCAAGCGGGGGGTCGCAGGAAAAGTGAACTTTCCCGGCATGGTGTTTTGCCGGGATTATTTTCCCCTGCCCTGCAAAAGCACCAGGAGGGTGTAGAACATAATCTTGAAATCAAGCGCCAGGGACATGTTTTCGATATACAGGAGGTCAAATTTGAGGCGCTGAAGCATCTCCTCTACCGTAGAAGCATAGCCGTATTTCACCTGACCCCAAGAGGTGATGCCCGGGCGAACTTTTAATAAGTGCCGGTAATGTGGGTTCTGAACTACGATCTGATCAATAAAATGCCGTCGCTCCGGACGGGGGCCTACCAGCGACATATCACCGCGCAGCACGTTCCAAAAGTTTGGTATTTCATCCAGCCTCCATTTGCGCATCACGGCGCCCCAGGGGGTGCAGCGCGGATCATTTTCCTGCGACAGCTGCGGACCCAGCTTTTCGGCATCGGTGATCATCGAGCGAAATTTAAAGATGGTAAACGGCCGCCCATGCAGACCCAAACGCTCCTGCCCGAACAGGATGGGGCCTGGCGAGGACAGCCGCACCCGTATGGCAATATACAACAAAAACGGAGACAATACGAGCAACACACCCAAGCTGGCCACTACATCCAAGGCCCGCTTCACTACGCGTTGCCATTTAGGCATCAACTCCTGCCGGATTTCAATCAAAACCGCACCATAAACATGGTTCATTTTCACGGTACCCAGCAGGATATCATACATATCGGGGATGATTTTCACCAATACCTGCTCTCCAAAATCGAACAACGTATTCAGAATATCCCGCAAGCGATTGTGTTCGGAGGTTTCGATCGCAATGATGACCTCCTCGACCTGGTGCTCGCGAATGACGGCTGAAAGGGCTTCCACCGAGCCGAGTTTGGGCAAGTGCCGGCCCAGCAAATCGTTTTCGCCATTGGTATCGATATACCCGACGAAGCGGTTCCCGAGGCTTTTTTTCCGGTTTACAATATCCTGATACAAGTCGTAGGCATTTTGATTGCCACCTACCATCAGCGTATTAAATGAGACTTTTCCAGCCTTCAGTCGGCGGCTTGCCCGCGTGAGCAAGATCATTCTGGAACATGCCGTCAGGAGAAAATGAAGGAAAAACAGGGTAAGAAAGGAGTTGTAATACGTCCGGTAATCGCGCACCACATCATCCAGAATAAGCGTAAAAAACAAAAATAAGATACCGAGAAAGGACAGGAAAAGGGTTCTGGCCAGGGTAGTCAGCCTGGACAGGCGGTAAATGTCAACATAATGGTCAAAGATGGCATAAAGGAGTATCCAACCGGTGGGCACGATGAGGGCGCCCCAAAACAGCTTGGGGTCTTGCAGCACTTCCAGTGTAAGGGGCGCTCCTTCCATTTTTTTTCGATACAGAAAAAAAAGCATCCAGGCCAGCAGGGCCATTATAAAATCGGCCACAGCATACAGGAAGGTATCGCGTTGACGTTGTGCGCGCGGCAAAGTTGGTTTTGTTGAATTGGTGAAAGAATCTTTTTCTAAAAGTGCAACAAGCGGATATTATCCAGCAGCACCTTACCTTGGGTTTGGTCGTAATTCCCGTTGGCATTTTTGCTCAATACCACCCGGAAAAACAACCGGTGTTTTTCCTGCTGCAAAGCAATGAGAAAATCGGTGAGGTTGAGATAAATTTTATTCCAATTTTCGGAAACGGAAAACTGGTATACAGGCTGGGAAAGTTCGTTGCTGCTGCTGCCGGTAGTGCCGAGCAACCATAATTGGAAGGGCAAATCATTCCGATAGTGCATTTCAAGCCATACTTGCCGCTCGGCGCTGGCCGGCAGGTTGGCCACTTGTTCGGTTGCGATCTCCAGGATGGCGTGTGCAGTATCCACTTCCAGGAGTACCGAGCGCCCTTCAAATGCCCCGTTGGTAGTCAGCACAAAAAAATTGGCGGTATCGGTGTCGCGATTTTCCAACACGATAGGCGCGTTGTTAAAAGAGCCGCGCTCGACTGGCCAGGGCAGAATTACACCGGCATCATAGGCGGTAACGGGCTGGATGGCCTTGGTTTCGGCCGGGCGAAGGGTAACTTTTGCGCTGTAGCGCTCCAAAAAAGGATAAAGTGCCGGGGTTTGCGTCTGCCCGTTTTCCTTTACGCCCGGAAAAACCAGGACATCCACGTCGCCATCGGCGAGCACCGGCACCGTGGCCGGCAGCGAATAGCCGCCCAGAAATACGTCGTCGGCATACAGCCAGCCTTCGGTTATTTTTTGCCAGCCCGCGCCGCCCACGGCATTAACGCTGAACGGTTCGATGCGCAAATACGCGGGTATGGGCTCTTCTTCGTCTTGGCAGGCCGCCAGCAGCAGCAACAGGGGAAGCAAGCAAAATAGGTGTAGTTTCATGTTTGTTTGCGTATGGTTAAATTTTTCAGGATTGGGCAAAACGACCGGGCGGCACGATATGCGCCCGTGAAAACCGCTGTATTTTGCCGGTTTTTATCATTTAGCGCGCATATACACCTCAATAGGAACGCCGGTGAAGTTATAATGCTTGCGCAGTTGGTTTTCCAGGAATTGGACGTAGGAATCGCGCACCCAGTTGGGGTTGTTCACAAAAAAGGCGAAGGAGGGATAATGCGTGGGTATTTGCGTGACGTATTTAAACTTGGGGTAACGCCCTTTGACCGAGGGTGGCGGCGTCGATTCGATAATTTGCAACATGAGCTCGTTGAGTTGCGCGGTTTTCACCCTTCTGGTCCGGTTGGCATACACGTCCAGGGCCACTTCCACGGCCTGGAAAATGCGTTGTTTATCGAGCGCGGAAATAAAAACGACCGGCACGTCGTCAAAGGGCGCGATGCGTTTTTTTATCGCGGATTCATAATCGCGGGCCGTGTTGGTCTCTTTTTCCACCAAATCCCACTTGTTCACCAGGATAACTATGCCCTTATGGCGTTTTTGTGCCAGCCGGAGAATATTGAGGTCCTGCGCTTCCAGCCCGGTAGTGGCATCAAGCACCAGCAAACAAACGTCAGCCTCTTCGACGGCCCGGATGGCGCGCATCACGGAGTAAAACTCGAGGTCTTCCTCCACTTTGGTTTTCTTGCGGATACCGGCCGTATCGATCAGGATAAATTCTTTGCCGAACTTATTGTAGTTGGCGTGAATGGGGTCGCGCGTGGTGCCGGCTACCGGTGTTACGATGTTGCGCTCCTCCCCGAGCAGTGCATTGGTCAGCGAAGATTTTCCCACATTGGGCCGGCCCACGATGGCAAACTTTGGCAGCTCAGTTTCCAGCTCGGGCTCATTGTGTAAATGTTCGACGACGGCGTCCAGGAGGTCGCCGGTACCGCTGCCGCTGATGGATGCCACGAAATGGGTTTCTTCAAAACCCAGGCTCCAGAATTCATTGGCCTCCAGGAGCTGTTTGTGGTTGTCGACTTTGTTTACGACCAGAAAAACGGGTTTGGGGGACCGGCGCAACAATTTGGCCAGCGCTTCATCCAGATCGGTGACGCCGGTTTGCGCATCCACCAGAAAAAGGATAACGGCGGCTTCTTCCATGGCAATACGCGCCTGGTCCCGGATGGCCGATTCGAACATATCTTCCGAACCGTGCACGAACCCGCCGGTATCCACCACCGTAAACCGTTTGCCATTCCACTCACAAAATCCGTACTTTCGGTCGCGCGTAACGCCCGATAAATCGTCGGTAATGGCATCGCGCGAGCCAACCAAACGGTTGTACAGGGTGGATTTGCCGACATTGGGCCGGCCGACTATAGCAACGATATTTCCCATTTTTTGACAGGTATTTTGGCTAAGGGGAAGGTTTGCGTACTTTTGTGTTTAATTTCGACCTGCAAAGGTAACCTTTTCCCGCCAGTTGAGCGTTTCCCTCCCCTCACACCAATCAAAGAGCCGTAATGAGCAAGATCCTTTTTCGAGATCCGAACGTCACCATTTTTCAAAGTGCCTTGTTTCAGACGAACTCTACTGTGGTGAGGACGGATGACGTCGTTTTAGTGGTGGACCCGGCCTGGTTGCCAGAGGAAGTAACAATGATTCGGGAGTATGTAGATGCTATCCGGGAGGACCGCCAGGTATTTATTGTTTTCACCCATTCCGATTACGACCATATCATTGGTTACAAGGCCTTTAAGGCGGATAAGGTGTTTATGAGCGAAGCCATGGCAAAGAATCCGAAGAAAGAATCTATTGTGGAACAAATGGTCGATTTTGACCAGAAATATTATATCCGGCGCGCCTATCCGCTGGAGTACCCTGAAGGCGATTTTATGGTGTACCGGGATGGCGTGCAATATCGGCACAGTGGTACCAAAATGGCATTTTACCTTACGCCCGGGCATACAGCCGACAGTATGATGCTCGTCGTTTGGCAGTTAGGCTTGTGCATTGCGGGCGATTATTTATCCAATATCGAGTTTCCGTTTATCTACCATAGCAGCGTGGAATATGAACAAACACTCGAAAAAATGCCGCGCATCCACGATCGAAACTGGTTTACCCGGCTTATTCCCGGGCATGGCGACCCGGCGCTGACTATTGCCGAGTGGCTTCACCGGCGGACGGAAAGCCTGGCCTATATATATGCCCTGCGGGAAAGTATCGCCACGGGGGTGCCGTTTGATATCGATTCGCTCTGGAGCCGGTATAAGTTTCCCAAACTTCAACTCAAATACCACGAGGATAATGTAGCCCTCCTGCGCAGGGAACTTGACCTGGGACTTTGGGAATGGAATCCGGACCAGGTGCTGGACCTGCCCGAACATATACCGTCGGGGGAATTCCCTAACACAGGCCCTGGCGATCCGGAAGAAGAATAAAACACGCGTTGATCAGTACGCCACAGTGTTATTCGGACATGTCCATGGTATGGAACACGTTCAGCACGTCATCGTCTTCTTCCAGGCGGTCGATCAGTTTAATGACCTGTTCCACCTCCGAGTCGTTCAGTTTTTTTGCCAAAGTGGGTATCCATTCCAGTTGCGCACTGGAGGCTTCGATGCCCTTTTCTTCGAGGGCTTTATGCATGGCGCCGAAATCGGTAAAATCGGTAAACAGCACGGCGTCCTCATCTTCAAATTTAATTTCCTGGAGGCCGGCATCGATAAGTTCGAGTTCCAGTTCCTCCCAGTCATGCCCTTCGGCCTTCACTTTAAACACGCCTTTACGGTTAAACATATAGCTCACACTGCCGGAAACGCCCAATGCACCGCCGCTGCGGTCGAAATACATACGCAGGTTTGCAACCGTCCGGGTCGGGTTGTCTGTAGCCGTTTCCACCAAAATAGCTACGCCATGTGGGCCGTAGCCTTCGTAAACGACTTCCTGGAAGTTTTCAGCGTCTTTACCCGCTGCCTTTTTAATAGCATTTTCGACATTGGATTTTGGCATGTTTGCCGCTTTGGCATTTTGTATAGCCATGCGCAAACGCGGGTTGTAATCCGGGTTGACGCCACCAGATTTGACGGCCAAAGCTATTTCGCGGCCAATGCGGGTAAAGGTCTTAGCCATCCCGGCCCAACGCTTAAACTTTCGTTCTTTGCGGAATTCAAACGCGCGTCCCATAAATAAGTATAATTCAAATTAAGGTTTTCAAACGAAAAAAGGCTTGCGCCGGAAGCGCCGTCTTTTTGGACCTTTGTTAAGGCGCGCAAAAGTAGACAATTTACCCACAAGAAAAAAACGGCAGGGGACCGTCAAACCTCGAAACTTTTGCGGCGAAACCCGCATCTTTGCAGTGTTTTTTTAACCACAACTTCGTATTCCCATGATTAAAGTAACAGGTTTTCAATGGATTGTGCTTCTTCTGTTCTTTGCTGCCCCGGTTTTAGCGCAGAAAAAAGTTTATATGTCTGATGATGTGCGCAAAACAGCCACACAAATCAAGGTAGACTATAAGGAACTGGTAAAAAAAGCCAGCGCCAAGGAGTCGGCGGCGGTAAAAAAACTATTCGAATTCAGCCGAATCGTTGACGGGTCTGAGGCTATCGAACACGCCGTTACGTGTCTGGAGGTTATTCCGCTGGCAACCGACGATGTGGTGGCGAATGCCCTTGTTTCGCTCAGCCCAAAACTAAAAAAAGTATTGCTTAGCCGTTTGGAACAAGCGCAAGGGCGCACGCAAAAAACGGAATTGAAACTCCCGATCCAAAAATGGGCGCCGCTCACCTGGGAAGTCTTGCATAACCGCCCGGCCGTCAAGCCCGGCGCACAGCTGCATACCGGCAAGATGCGCGACCAGGAAGCGCCTGGGAGCCCGGATTCAGAAAAAGCCGGCGCACCACGACCTAATCCCCGTTCGAGTGGCCGGGAATAAAGCCCCGAACTGCCGGTTATGGTATGCTGCGGCGGTTTGGCGCTCCTCCAGACGTGCCGTGCCGGCCATCAAAATGAATGGGATCCGGATACCCTGGTAAAGATGCCAAAAGAGCAATAACCTGCTTGAACGATAAATCATATTCAACGATGGGATTCAGGATTTATACTAAAACGGGCGACCTGGGAGAAACCGCACTTTTCGGCGGCCAAAGGGTACCGAAAAGCCATTTGCGGGTGGATGCCTATGGTACGGTGGATGAACTGAATTCCTTTATCGGCTTTTTGACTGACGCTCTTGGAGAGGAACCGGCCTGCCGGTTGTTGAAGGAAATCCAGCACCGGCTGTTCTCGGTCGGCGCCTACCTGGCTACGGACCCGGCGGGCGGCTTGACCCTGCCGGCAGACCTGCAGGCAGGCGACGTGCAACTGCTGGAAGATACGATGGATGCCCTGGATGCCCGTTTACCGGAATTAAAGAACTTCATCTTGCCGGGCGGGCACCCCACTGTGTCGTTGTGCCATGTTTGCCGAACGGTTTGCCGCCGGGCAGAGCGATTGGTCGTAGCCTTACATCAGGAGGACCCGGTGGAATTACTTGTTTTACAATACCTCAACCGGCTTTCCGACTATTTTTTTATTCTGGCCCGCCATTTGGCCCTGGAGGCGGGCGTGGCGGAAATTATTTGGATGCCACGAAATACATAGCAGCGCCAACGGCCTGCTTTTGCTGATCTTCCCACTGGGCAGCGTCCGGCCAATAACACTGGAATATTTGAGGGTGGTTTGTCGTCAATCAAGGCGGCAAAAGCCGATTTTATCGGGAATAAATGAGGTTTTTATCAACGCAGAGTGACGGCAAACCACTCCAAAGACTTCGGTGTTATTGACCGGACGCGGCACTAGGCAGCGTTCTTGGAAAGATGGCGCCTAAGCCATAAAATCAATTTCCACGGCCGCGTTTTTAGCGTATTCCTGCCGGAATATTTCCGGCGACATACCCGTATATTTTTTAAAAAACCGGGTGAAATACGCATTGTCTTCGAAATGCAAGGCGTCTGCAATTTGGGAAATATTGAAGTCTGAATTGACGAGCAAGCGTTTGGCTTCCAATACCACCCGGTCGCGGATCAGTTCGCCGGCCGGCTTGCCGACCACCGAGTTGACGAGCGCATTCAGATGGTTGGGCGTGATGAAGAGCATTTCGGCGTAATCCCGCGGCAATCGTTTTTCCCGGAAATGTTGCTCAATAAGGCGTTCGAAGTTGCGCAGGACCGTAAGTTGGTGCCGGGATATTACCGACTGGGCCGGTCGCGGGAGTTGGCGGGAAAGGATGACCAACAATTGCAACAACATGCTGCGCAGAATATCCTGTTTGAAGTCATTTTCCGCCCGGAATTCCTTCAGCATATGCTCCATGAGGGCATGTACCTCACCGCAGCACTCCGCTTCCAGAATATTCACCGGAACGCCGGCCACAGCATTAAACAAAGGAAATTCCTGTACGAAATTGGGATTGTGGCAAAAGGCCGTAAAAAAGCTTTCATTAAAGTTGATGATATAGCCTTCCGTTTCAGGCTCGAATTCCCAGGTATGGATTTGCCCCGGGCCCATAGCATAAACCTGGTGTGGAATGACCTGAAATTTTTGAAAATCAATGGAATGCGTGCCGCCGCCGCCCGTAAACAAAACGATCTGATAAAAGGTGTGGCGGTGCGGGAAACGGATATCGCGGTGCGCGCTCAGGAATTCCTCGATCCGCATGATCAGAAACTCGGTAACGCACTGATCGGCGCCAAGTAAGTTGCAGATGCTGAAAGTAGGGATATTTTTCAAAGGGTAGTGGCTATGTTTATTTCGAACTGGTGCTGGTTGGAAGTCCGAAAGATAACGAATACTGGTATTTAAAAGAACTGCCGCAAAACAACAGACTTACTGTCACTTCGCGGCAGATTTTTTTTAGCATCGGTTTCCCTTCGGTAAATATCGCGGCGCGCCGGTGTGTACCGGTACTGGTAGCCGTGTTTAAGCCGTACCGTGCAGGATTTTGTTCCAGTACAGCCAGGGCAGCACATGCCGCTTCAACTGATACATCGACCAACGTTCTTTGCTTTGATCAAACGGGAAGGTTTCCATGGGGTTGTTGTCGTAGTCGAATTCTGCCAATACCAGCTTACCATAGCCGGTGATCAATGGGCAGGATCCGTAGCCCGTATATTTTGCGGCGGCAGATTGCCCCGTTCGGATCTGGCTGATCAATTGTTCGACGAGCACCGGCGCCTGTTTGCGTACAGCGGCGCCTGTTTTGGCATTCGGCGTGCTGGAAGCGTCGCCCAGTGCGTATATATTCGGGTAACGGTTGTGCTGGAAGGTAAATTTATCCACATCCACCCAGCCCAAAGGGTTGCCGGGCACTGCCAGCGGGCTGTTTTTAATAAAATCGGGGGCGCTTTGCGGCGGCGTAACGTGAATCATTTCGAATTGGTCGGTCACATGGTCCACCACCTTCCCGTCTTTATACACGTCGAAAACCGCTTCCTTGCTGTCCGCTTTGATTTCAACCAGGTTGTGCAGAAAATGGGTTTGAATCCCATACCGGGCAATCACCCGGTTCAGGGTGTCGGCATATTTTTTCACGCCGAAAATGATACTGCCCCCCGAGTAAAAATGTACCCTGACATCGCCTAAAAGGCCGTGTTTACGCCAATAATCAGCCGCCAGGTACATGATTTTTTGCGGAGCGCCGCCGCATTTGATCGGCGTGTTCGGGTTAGTAAAAATAGCTTTCCCTTTGCGCGTATTCCGCAGGCACTCGTAGGTGTACGGCGCCATGCCGTACAGGTAATTGGTGGTGATCCCGTTTTTGCCCAGGTTGCCTTCCAGCCCTTTGATTTTATGCCAATCTAGCTGGATACCCGGGCAAACCACCAGGTAATCGTAGGTGTACCGGCTACCACTTGCTGTGATTACGGTATTTTGATCCGGCTCAAATCCGGCAGCTGCTTCTTTGATCCAAGTAGCTTTTTTCGGCATTACATCGGCTTCATTGCGCATGGTAGCTGCAATGTCAAAAACGCCGCCGCCCACTAGCGTCCAGGCCGGTTGGTAGTAGTGCTTGTCGGCAGGATCCAGGATACCGATATCCAATCTGGCATCTTTCAGGAATAACTTAGCGGCCAGGGAGATACCGGCGTTTCCGCCGCCAACGATCAAAATTTGATAATGCTGCTTCATCAGGTAGTCGTATTTATTGACCATCAAAGCTACACCACCTATGAATCAAGCAGTTAGGATGACTTATTGTATTTATTGCATTAATCAACGAAGCCTTTTACTGTCGTCGCATAGATTTTTCGACTGCTTTTGGATCAAATTTGATATGAATATTTATCCACATCAGGCGCGAAATGCGGAAGATGTAAACAAAATTAATAACGAGAAAAACAATCAGTAAACTAAATGCAACGGTTTGGCTCCAGCCCAAAATCCAGTGAAACAAGGCCACAAAGAACAGGCAAAACCAAGCCGTCCAAATATACGAGATAAACATGGCGCCGTAATAATACCCGGGCTCCGGATAATAATTGAGCTGGCATTTCGGGCACCGGTGCAGCATATCGAAGGGCCTTGCAAACGACCAGCTGCCGGTTTCAAACATTTCGCCCTCCTGGCAACGCGGGCATTTAAGTGCAAAAATGCTGTAAAGCTTCGTACCTTTTTTCAACATAATTCAGGACCAGTGATGAACGGAGCAGAAAAGGCAAAAATACGCGCCGGACGTTTGTGTGCGCCCGGCGTGGTATTTTATTTTACGCAAGGGTTTAGCATGTTGGGGATTCTCCCGCCGGGCCCAAAACGGTTCTTTTTCCGCCATTTTTCGCCTTTTTTCAGTCACAGAGTCCCCACTATGCTCCTTCAAAAACGCAATACTGACGCAAAAAGCCCTCGTTTTTGGCTCCTGCGGGAGAATCCTCAACATGCTTAGACCTTCGCTTCTGCCTGTTCAGCAAAAGATTCCAACGCCCGTGTGAGTTCGACCGCGGAAAGCACGCCCGAACGGCGCCATACCGGTTTCCCTTTTTGGAATATCATGAGGGTCGGCACCGCCATCACATTATATGACGAAGCGATAAGGGGGTTGCGGTCCACATCCAGTTTGAAAATAGCAGCCCGGTCGCCCATCCGCCTTTTTACATCATCCAAAACAGGCGCCAGCATTTTACAGGGACCACACCATTCGGCGGAAAAATCTACCAGGACGGGTTTTTCGGAGCGAATTAATTCAGAGAAGGTCATAATCGAGTGGTTGCAATACGTTAATAAACCATGAAATCCGGCCGGCGCAAAAACACCTTTTAACACGTGAATTCAGCCTCCAGACGCCGCTGCAAAGTTGGCAGCCTGCCTTCCCGTCTTGTTAGGACAGTAACAAGGCTTTATTGCACTTTTCAGGGGCGTTACCTGCCCATCCGGCAAGCGTTGATCATGCTCATACGCAGGCATGACCTACATCATCCTGCACAGGCATGCCTTTATTCGATTTTTGAGCCGCAAAAGACAAAAACCGCCCTTTAATGCGAAAAGAGACCGCCGCATTGCCTGCCCGGCCAGCTCCGGGGGCAGTGCTTCAATGCTACCATTGTCACGAAAATTGTCCGGACGAACGCCTCCGGATTGAAGACAAATACTTCTGTTGCGAGGGCTGTCAAATGGTTTATGAGATCCTGAACGCCCACGATTTATGCCAATTCTATACGCTGGACGATAAGCCGGGGTTGTCCCAAAAAATACGGCGCGATGCCCGTTCGTATGCCTGGTTGGACGACGCCGAAGTACGCCGGGAGTTAATACAGTTTACAGACGGTGTGATGACGCGGGTGACTTTTTATCTCCCCGCTATGCACTGCGCTTCGTGTATCTGGCTACTGGAGCATTTATTTAAGCTGGACCAGGGTGTGGTGCATTCCAAGGTCAATTTTCTAAAAAAAGAGGTCACTATTTACTTTGAAGAAGGAAAAACCTCCCTGCGCCAACTGGCTGCGCTCCTGGCCAGCATCGGTTATGCCCCGGAGATTAACCTGGGCGACGTGAGCGGAGATGGAAAATCCCGTGCGGTGGACCGGTCGCTTTATTACAAAATAGGCGTGGCCGGCTTTGCTTTTGGGAATATTATGCTGTTGAGTTTTCCGGAATACCTGGGCCTGGAGAAAGAACGGGAAGCCTGGTTTTTTGGCATTTTTGGCTACCTCAACCTGCTGCTGGCCTTGCCGGTACTGGCGTACAGCGCCCGCGATTATTTTACTTCGGCCTGGAACGGCCTTCGCAACGGCCACCTGAATATCGATGTTCCCCTGGCATTGGGTATGGTTATGCTGTTCGGCCGTTCGGCTTGGGAGATTCTCAGTGGAAGCGGCTCCGGGTATATGGATTCGTTCGCCGGGCTGCTTTTTTTCCTGCTGACAGGCCGGTGGTTCCAACAAAAAACCTACCACCAGCTGTCTTTCGAGCGCGACTATAAATCCTATTTTCCGGTAGCCGCCTCCAAAAAGCAAGCCGATGGCACCGAACATCCTACCCCCATCAGCCAGATCGAGCCGGGCGATATTATCCTGGTCCGCAATGGCGAGTTGATTCCGGCCGACGGCGTCTTGTTGCGCGGCAAAGGCCATTTAGACTATAGTTTTGTAAGCGGCGAAGCCGATGCCGTGGACGTAAGCAGCGGGCAGATGGTTTATGCCGGCGGCAAACAAATCGGAGACTCCCTGGAGATCAGCCTGACCCGGCGGGTAAATACGAGTTATCTAACGCAATTGTGGAATGATGAAGCCTTCAAAGCCAAGGTAAAAGGCCATGCAAGCATCCTGGCCGACCGGGCCGGACGTTACTTTACGGCAGTTATTCTCGGTGTGGCCGGCGCAGCGTTTCTGTACTGGGCGCCGCAAAATATCCACACTGCGGTAAACGCCTTTACAGCTGTGCTCATCATTGCCTGTCCCTGCGCAGTGGCGCTTTCTATCCCGTTCACCATGGGGAATATCCTGCGCATTTTGGGGCGCAACCGCTTTTATGTAAAAAACACCAACGTGCTGGAGGCCTTCTCGACCGTCGGAGCGGTTGTTTTCGACAAAACCGGAACGATCACCAACATCACCCAACAGGCCGCCCGCTTTGTTCCGCCCGGTGGCGGCATGTATGCCGGCATGGGCAATCTTTCCGGTACGGAACAAATGATCATACGGTCGTTGGCCCATCAAAGCAGCCATCCGCTCAGCCGCCAAATTGCCGCGGCACTGGATACCGCGCCGTTGGACACCGTTGAAGGCTTTGAAGAAATACCGGGCCGTGGAACCCAGGGTACCGTACTCGGCAAATTAGTCCGGTTGGGGTCATCCGTGTTTATTTGCGGGGAAAACAGGCCTGAAAAAGGGGTTTTTGTCGAAATAAATGGCGTTATCCGCGGCTGTTTCGAAACCAAAGCCCGGTATCGCGAAGGGCTCGCCGGTATCCTGCATTATTTTAAACTTCAATATGCCCGTACGTGGCTGCTTTCCGGCGACAATGACCGGGAATCTGCGGCACTCCGCCCCCTTTTTCCGGAAGAGACCGCCATGCGATTCAACCAGAGCCCACAGGAAAAACTGGACTTTGTCCGCCAACTGCAACAGTCGGGGCAAAAAATCCTCATGCTTGGCGACGGGTTGAACGACGCCGGCGCCTTGCGGCAAAGCGATATCGGCATAGTCGTAGCGGAAAATACCAACAATTTTACCCCTGCCTGCGATGCCATTTTACACGCCGACGCGTTCGAACGGCTTCCCCACTTCCTGGAGTTGGGGCGTTGGGGTATGCATACCGTGAACCGTGCATATTTGCTTGCCGCCTGTTACAATGCCGTCGGGCTCAGTTTTGCCGTGGCTGGCAACCTTTCCCCGGTAGTAGCCGCCATCCTTATGCCGCTCAGTTCGGTCACGATCGTTGTGTTTGGCTTTGGTATGACGCAGTGGAAAGCCTGGCGGATGGGGCTCGCCTGAGGGCGGTGGATGCCTTTACAGCGCTTTCCCGGATGTGGCTGATCCTCAGAGCATGTTGGCGATCTTCCCGCCGGGCCTAAAACGGTTCTTTTTTCGCCATTTTCCGCCTTTTTTCAGGCACAGAGTCCCCACTATGCTCCTTCAAAAACGCAAAAACTGACGCAGAAAGCCCTCGTTTTTGGCTCCGGCAGAAAATCCCCAACATGCTCGTACCCTAAATCATAACCCGGCCTGATGGGGGTCATTCCATTCGAAAGGCGTCTGGAAGAGATTTGTATTTGCTAGGTTGACTATTAACCCAAAACTATTGATACCATGAAAATCCTGATTTCGAGTTCGCAAACTATCGCAGCGGTGCAGGAGGCCTTTCAGGAAGCGTATCCATATCTTAAACTGGTCTTTTTCACCAAGCCACACCGGGCATTCAAAGGCAGCCCTGCCAAATATTTGGTCCAGGACCGGGAGCAAAAACTGGGGGATATTATCAAACCGCTAAAGGAAGGCGCCCTGTACCTCGAACCGGAAATGCCCACCTGGCAGGTAGAACGGCTGTTCGAAGAAGAATTCGGCCTCCACGTCCAGGTTTTCCGTAAATCGGGCAATACCTGGCTGGAAACGAGTGTAACCGATGACCTGTCGCTGGAACAGCAAAATGCCAAAGGAAAAGCCAGCGAACATATTCACTTTGAATTTATTGACCCGATCGACTACCGGGAGCAAGAATAATGACCCATGGGGGATAGCCGATCGTTTTACGAGGATTCATTTTAAACGAATGTAGGTATGAAATCCATTCTGGTTCCGACTGACTTCTCCAAATGCGCAGCAAATGCCATGCAGCATGCTTTAACGTTGGCCCGCGATACCGGAGCCCGCGTAACCGTATTGCACGTCGTTTTTCCAAATGAAGGCGTGGACAATAATGTTTACAATGTCTTCTGGTCCGACGAGTATATGGCCGAGCGCATTAAAGGATTGGATCACTGGGTGAAAAAATTCCAACGGCAGGCCAGTTTTCAAAAAGTTCAAATCAAAACGGAGTGCCAGATTGGTTTCCCGGTACCTGCGATTTGCGACGTTGCCGATGGAGTACATGCCGATCTGATCGTGATGGGCACCACCGGCGCAACCGGCCTCCGGGGGGCTTTTTTGGGTAGTATTGCAGCCGGCGTATTATCGAAAACCCAACGCCCCTTATTGTCTATCCCGAAACGAGCGGTTGCGGGAGATGCTAAAAATGCCGTTTTCGCCACCGATTTCCGGTTCAAACCAGACGAACGCTCCCTTGCAGTCCTGCGCGAAATGATGACCCTGCGCAAAAGCAAGCTGCATATCGTACACATCATGGATAAACCCGGGGAATATCGCGATACGGTTCAAGAGCAGGCCCTAAGCCAGAAACTTGCCGGCATCCCGCACGATTTTCATTACCTGCACGACCGCGACATCGCACAAGCGGTTTCCAACTTCATCGAATCAACCGACGCCGGTACGCTCATTGCCATCGCGCATGAGCATAGCTTGCTCCACCGGCTGTTTTTTGACAGCATCACCCGGCGGCTGGCGCACCGCATCCACGTGCCCATGCTTACCCTTCATGATGCAGGCAATTAACAAAGCGATGAAGATCGCCCGAAAACTTGATGTAAATCATCGCCAGTTGTGTATATCGAATTCAAATTTGTGGAACAAACCGATTCATTCATAACCAATAAAAGGAGGTATATATGGCACTGGTAAAATGGAATCCGGAATCATCCCTTTTTTCATCCTTGTCTTCGTGGATGGATGATTTCTTTCCCGACAACGGAGACTTCCCCAAACCAATGGTAAAGGGTATTACAGTACCGGCCGTTAATGTCACCGAAAACAAGAAAGAGTATACGTTGGAAGTGGCGGCCCCCGGCTTTAAAAAAGAAGATTTCAAACTTGAAGTCAAAAACGGCTATTTGCTTATCTCTGGTGAAACCAAAATGGAAGAAGCGAAAGAAGAAGAAAAATATACGCGCCGGGAATTTCGCTTCAGTTCGTTTACGCGCAGTTTTGCCCTGCCGGAAAACGTACGGGAAGAAGATATCCAGGCACGCTACAACGACGGGATTTTGATGATCATGATACCGAAAAGCAAAGTCGAAAAAGCAGAGTTAATCAAAACAATTTCAGTACAATAAGTAAAGCGGTGCGTTTGTGGGGCCGCCGTATGCGGTGGCCCCATTTTAATCTTCCCGCGCTTCGCTACCTCTGTTCACTTAAGAATTATAATCATGCAAGCCGCAACGCCCATTCTAAAAATTATGACGCGGAAACCCGAAACCGTCAAACCTACCGATACCATGGAAGAGGTGCGGCAAATTTTTGAGCGGCGCGGTTTCCATCACATACCCGTCGTGGACAACGGTAAACTAGCCGGGTTGGTCAGCTATTCCGATTACTTGCAGCTAATCCGCACCATTTTCGATAATAACCAGGAGGTGCGCCTGAATGAAAAAATACTCCACGCTACTTTGGTCAAAGACGTCATGACACAAAGCGTGTTATGCCTGTCGCACGAAGACACCGTGGAAACCGCGTTGCGCATTTTTAAAACCAACCAGTTCCATTCCCTGCCGGTCGTAGACGACCAAAACCGGTTAGTCGGCATCATTACCACCTACGATCTGATGAAAGTTTTGGAAAAAGTGTTCGTAGAACACGCTGATTCGGTAGAAAACCCGCCCTGAAAGCAATTTAGTTGACAGATAGTTTTTGGTTTCTTGTTAATGATAATGCTCCGGTTGAACAGACCGGAGCATTTTTTTTCCTGTTTTAAAAGTTTTACTATCGCCGACAGTTATCTGTAGATCAAAGAATTAGTTTAACTTTGCTAACACCTTTATCAGCACCTTAATCTTAATACACCGCCTCGGCTTCGAACAGTTTACTTTTAAATAACTGGCTGACGAAATGGGGACTACCGAGGCGATTTTGGGCAGGAGCGAAGCAGGGAAAAAATTCTGATGTTCCTCGAACATCTTGTTTTTTCCGCCATTCGGCGGCATACGGACACACCCTGATCGGACCCGCCACCCACCAGCAAAAAATTGGCTGGTGGGTTAAAAACGTTTCACCAGCGCAACTGGCTTCTTGGCCTGGCGCACGGTCCCATTTGGGTCAAAGATTTCCATAAACACAATGTAAATACCCGGCCGGGCGGCTACCCCATCGTCCATTTCGCCATCCCAGCGCAGCGCTCCGTTTGTTCCCGTCAGCTCCTGCCGGACCAGGCGCCGGACCGGGATGCCGTCGGAGTCGAAAATAGTCAGCGTGGCAAAATATCCGGCGCCGGGCAGGTGGTAACGGATATCCAGATAGTCTTCATACCCATCCATGTCCGGGGAAAACCGGGGCGGGTCAATTTCGATCAGCCCGTCTGCAAGGTCGCCGCTGGGCAGGCGCTAAGAGTTGGGCAAGGTGGGCGTACCTGAGCCAAATGCCGAACGGGCAGCAGACGTCCAGTTGGCGGGCAGGTTGGTTGGCTCATCTGCCCGGATACGTTCCAGGGATACCCCATCCTGGTCCGAACTGCTGAGCAGGGCATTGTGCAAACCGGCGGAATAGTCGAACGAGTCCACCATAACGGTTTGGCCGTCTCTGGACCAAAACAAGGCAATATTGCCTTCATCGTCCGGCAATGATGGCAGTGGCTGGGATAACAGATGAAGGGGTTGTACAGCCGGGAAACGCGCTTGTATGTCGGTCACGTCGGGTGAAAAAACGGCATAATGCCCGGGTAAAAACAGACGGTCCAGGCCAATCGCCTCCACATCCGGGCTCATGGAAAAATTGGCCAGGAAAAAATGTTGCCAGTTAAAAATCTTGTTACTCCGGTTATATAATTCGACGAAGTCCGAACCGCCGGTTTCCGGGTTAAAAAGTACTTCATTCACAACAATATCCTGCGGATCAGGCACTTCCGGCAGACCCAAATAAACGGTATCCGACTCCAGTACCATGTTCCCACTGCAATCCTGTAAGATATCCGTACAGGAAAGGGCATATAAAACGCCCGGTTCCAAAGGCTCTTCAAGGGCTAACGTAACGATATGCCACTCGTTCGGTAAAGGCACAGCAGCGAGCACCTGCCGGGCCGGGAAAAACCGGTAGGACGCCGGTGCGCCAACCGTGGCCTGGTCCAGACCTTCCGAAAAATGAAGGCGAACCGAGGCATCGGTTTCCGGAAAAGCAGCCGTCAGCCTGGGCGCCTCCATGTCGGGATCAGTTTGCAGCGACGCGTTTTCACGGCCTGGCGTACCGCCGGGCAGTGCCGGGCATGATTGCCAGTTGATCGCATCCAGACAGGGCAAATACGGGTTAATACGTTCAAGCGTCCAACCGCCGTCCCGTTTATCCGGGCTGTTGTGCCAGGAACTGGAATAGTTCACCCGGTCGATGACCAAGCCGCCCAAGCCGGTCAGCGCCAGCGGATCGCCGTCGTTATTGAGCGAGGGGAAAGCCGCCGCCGCCAGTACCCGGGGCGTTACAGCCGCCAGGAGAGGGGCAGCGCTGGTGCTGGCCAGCACAACGAAAGAATCGGGATGCAACAAATAGGCCGGCAGCGTTTGGGGAGCCCCGCCATCGGAAACCAAAAGCGTACTCAAATCGATTATTTTACCGCTGCGGTTGTACAATTCCAGCCATTCCACATCCGGCAGCCCCACAGATGGGGACGGATCGGCCATAATTTCGTTGATCAGAATGTCGAACGGACCGGCCACTTCAATTTTTAGAAATGAAAAACCAGTGGTCTGTACGCCGCTGATATTGCCCGCCGTGTCGGCAATCTGATCCGTTTGAAGGATATACGTGCCGGTATTCATCGGGTTGGCGTACGAGAGCCGTACCCGCTTCCGGCTGCCGCCGTCAAATTGAACGGAAGCAGGCTGCCCTGCCCCACTTATCGTATAGTGACTGGAACTCCGTGCAGAAACAGAGTCCAGGTCTTCGCTGAACAGGGCTGTGATTTCTGTGCCGTTCAGCGCAGCGGCAGACAGTAACAGCGGCGGCGTGGTATCCGGCAAATTGGGTAATATAGATAAATTGTCAAAGAAAAACTTGTCTTTCCGGGTTGCGGTATACCAGCAATAAATACCGAAATAGCGGCCAGGCCCGCCGGCATAAGTGGCATCGTTTACCGCCAATTGGGGCATAAATGCACCAGCGCCGGAAGCCGCATCCATCTGCCAGTTGCCGCTGGCGTCGCGCTTTACCTGCAAGCGTATATTGACCGGTTCATTGGCAACAAATCCGGCCGGTCCGGTCCCTAACAGCGAACTTGCCGGGCCCTCCTGGCGGTACAAGCGCAAGGCATCATCTGTTCCATTTTCACCAATTTCAAGGTAATAGCCATTGGCCAGCAGCAGGTCGGGCTGGTCCGCCAGTAAATAGATCCGCAAAAAATTGGAAGCGGACGGGGCAAACTCCAAGCGGACATCGAGGAGCCAAACCGCAGTGTCCGGAATATTGCCCTCCACGGCCAGTATAGAGGCGCCCGCATCGGGGGCGTTGAGTTGCAACTCCCCGGCGGCATTCACCACAAATTCATTCAGATCGCCCAACCAGGCCGGGTTGGCGGAAATATCTCCATCGGAAAATACATCCTGGATTTGGGCGTACGCCGATGGCGGTATCGTAAGGAGGAGTGTCAGCAAAAGCAGAAATAAAAATCTGTTCAATGCTCGCATAGGATAATTTTTGGTCCCCGAAAGGTACGGCGGAACCCGATTTTGCGTTTGCGCAAAAAGGCTCTTTTGTTCCATGCGAATGTTAATTCTGATTGGCGCCTGTATTTTTTCAGCCTGCTCACAAGGAGATAGCGATCCGAATCGCACCGACCTGCGGGTTATCCGCCCGACACAGCTCCGGGAGTTGCCCGGTGAAAAAAGTGCGGAATTGGAAAAATTGCCGCTTGGCACGGCGCTTTCCGATCTCGGTGGGGTCAGCCGGCTGGTCAGCTCGGTATACCTGAATGACTCCTTGTTCCATGAACCCTGGCTACAGGTACAAACACCGGGCAGGCAACGGGGCTGGGTGTATGCAGCGACCGTCCGGCCTTCTCATGCCGGCACTGAACAGGGACGGCAATGGCTCCTGCACAAACGGATGAGCGCCTGGTTTGGTCCCGCCATGGCCCAACGTTGGCAGCGATGGACGTCAGCAACAGTGCCCGATACGGACACGGCATTTGCGCAAGTCTTGCGGGAGGGCCTTTCTCTTCGCGACACCCTTCGGCTTTTAATTGCCCGGCAGGTTAACCGCTCATCGGATACGACAGCCAGTGATTTTTTTTGGCTGGGTGAAATGTCGCCGGTATGGGTAGTCAGCAGATGGCCGCTGGCCATGGATACCGGCTTTTTTTAAACTTCGGCGAAATCCAAAGAATGGCAAAACACACCCGGGGGACCCTGGACGATTCGTTTGTTCAGGTCGGAATCCTGTCATTCCCAACAGATAGCATCGAATCGTTATTTCCGGTTTGGGTATTCCCGACCGAACTGGAAACCAGTTGCAGCAACCTTGGGGAAGGCCATCACCTCAATGCGCTGCTCGCTATCGACCAAGCCTGGCGGGCCGGCGGCCTTTTTCATCTGGAACTGCTGGCGATGAAAGAATCTATCCTTTCTGATATTCTGAACCGGGACCGCAGTTACTGGCAATCCCGCGATAAAATTCTGCGCGAACTGGACGCCATACAAAACACCCCGGTTCAATGCCTCGATGCCCGCGATCGCCTGGCCTTGGCTGCCCGGCGGAATATGTTCGAAGCGCCCGAACGCAATGGCTTAAAAATTAATTTGCGCACCGGCATCTAGCACCCAGACGGGCATTTCCACAAATCCACGTAGTTTTACGACCGGAAACGGCCAACCATGTTGGTCCGTTTGTTTATTTTTTCATCAATCCACCGACACGTCATGGATAAAATGATCGCCCGGTTTCCCGATCAGCTGGAAGAGGCCCTGCAAATTGCAGCACAAGTTACGCTGCGCAAACACACGGCCCCGATTCGCTCGGTGCTGATATCCGGCTTAGGCGGCAGCGGCATCGGTGGCAATTTTGTGCAAGACCTCACCGGCGCCGAATGCAAAGTGCCGGTTCTGGTCAATAAAGGCTACCAGGCGCCCCGCTGGGTCAATAAGCATACCCTGGCCATTTGCTCCTCCTACAGTGGCAATACGGAAGAAACCCTCAGCACGTTTGCGCAATTGCTGCCAACCGGGGCAAAAATTGTTTGTGTTGCCTCAGGCGGAAAACTGCTCGAACTGGGCCGGCAACACGGAATGGACTGTGTACAGGTGCCAGCAGGCTGGAGCAGCCCGCGCGCTTGCCTGGGCTACTCTGTAGTAGCCCAATTGGCAGTTTTGCACAGCGCCAAACTGATTAAAGGCGCCGTTTTCCGCCAAATAAAAGCCGCCAAAAAACTCCTGGTCAAGGATCAGGCAGATATCCGGAAACGCGCCCAAAAACTGGCTGGGTTTTTAGGTGAAAAAACGCCGGTGCTGTACTGCGCCGACCAAATCGAGGCTGTTGCCATCCGTTGGCGCCAGCAAATCAACGAAAACGCGAAAATGCTCTGCTGGCACCATGTAGTTCCGGAGATGAACCACAATGAGTTGGTCGGCTGGCGCAACAACCGCCCGGATGTAGCGGTGGTATGGTTGCGCAACCGCGATGATTTCGAACGCACCGCGCTGCGTATGAATATCAACAAGGAAATTGTGGAACATTATACCAATACTTCCATTGAAGTTTTTTCTAAAGGCAAATCGTTGGCAGAGAAATTGTTTTATCTGGTCCACCTCGGCGATTGGCTTTCGCTTTACCTGGCACAAATCCGCGAAATAGACCCCGTGGAAATCCGGGTCATTGACTATCTCAAGGCAGAACTTGGCAAAGTATAACCTCTTTTTGAACATCCATAAAATGGCACTTATTACGCTCAAAACGGCCCATACCGGGGCGTTTATCCGGCCCGACGAATGGTCATCCATAGAGCCCCAGGTCGCTGCAGCAGCCAAGGCCCTGGAGCGCCGCCAGGGTCCTGGAAACGATTTTCTGGGCTGGTTGGATTTGCCCGTCCATTACGACCGGAAAGAGTATCGCCGCATCAAAGTTGCTGCCCAACGCATCCGGCGGCAGAGCGACGTGTTGGTGGTTATCGGCATCGGCGGTTCCTACCTGGGTGCAAAAGCTGCACTGGAGTTTTGCAGGCCTGCATCCGCACCACTCCTGCCGGTACAAAAAAACAAAAAGGGACCGGTTCAGGTGTGTTTTGCCGGCACCAATTTGAGTGGGCCATATTTGGCGCAGTTGCTGGAAGCGCTGGGCGACCTGGATTTTTCCGTAAACGTAATTTCCAAATCGGGTACGACAACGGAGCCGGCGATCGCTTTTCGCATATTTAAGAAAAAACTCGAGGAAAAATACGGTAAAACAGGCGCCCGGGAACGGATATATGCTACGACCGATCGAACCAAAGGCGCGTTAAAAACCCTGGCCGACCGGGAAGGATACGAAACGTTTGTAATACCCGACGACGTTGGCGGGCGGTTCTCCGTGCTCACGGCAGTTGGGTTGCTTCCCCTTGCTGCGGCAGGTATCCAGATCGATCAATTGATGAAAGGAGCAGCGGATGCCCGGGCACATTACCGGAAGGCGCCGTATGCGCAAAACGATGCGTTGCGATACGCCGCCGCACGGAATATCCTGTACCGCAAGGGCAAAGACATCGAAATGCTGATCAATTACGAACCGCGCCTGCACTACCTGGCCGAATGGTGGAAGCAATTGTTTGGCGAAAGCGAAGGCAAAGATGGCAAGGGGGTTTTTACAGCCAGCGCCGATTTCACCACCGACCTGCACTCCCTGGGCCAATATATACAGGATGGCCGCCGCCACCTCTTCGAAACCCTGCTGGAAATTGAATCGCCGGAAGCGGATTTTATCCTTGAAGCGGAAGCCGAAGACCTCGACGGGCTCAATTATCTCGCTGGAAAAACACTGGATTATGTCAACAAAAAAGCCGCGGCAGGCACCCTGGAAGCGCATCTTGAAGGGGGCGTGCCCAATTTAAAAATTTCCATACCGGAGGCCACTCCCTACTACCTGGGCCAGTTGTTTTACTTTTTTGAAAAAGCTTGTGCCATCAGCGGTTATGTACTCGGCGTCAATCCTTTCGACCAGCCAGGCGTGGAAGCCTACAAACGAAATATGTTTCGTTTGCTGGGAAAGACGGGAGAATGAGCCTCAACGGCTAGTATCGCGCATAGGTTGAGGTGTCAACCACGTTGAAATACCGGCGGGGCAAGGAATCGAAGGAATAATGGCGAAATTCGCCAAGGAAGAGCCGCCGTTGGCGCAACAAAGAATCGAACCGCCCGGGCGATTCGTCGATCAGGATACACCGGGCGCTATCCGGGTGTTCGAGGGACGACAATAGTAAAAACTCGTAGGCGCTGCCCCACGACAACAGGAGCGTATCCGCCGGCGCGTTTTGTTCCGGCAACAGGAGTTTCCGGTTGGCCAACCCGGCGGTCTTTTCCAGAAATCCTTGTTCCCACTGCAGGCGTTGCGTCCATCCAGTATGTGCCCGATATATCCGGATTAATCCAATACCCGCCAGCAGCGCTACCGTCAAGACCATATAACGCCCCCCGAAGAAGCCTGGTAAAACATCAAAAATGAAGGGTACAGACACAAAAACGGCAAGCGGCAAATACAGATTCTCCATATAAAATTGCCGCTCTCCGGCGTGGAACGGGATATTTACCAACAATACGTAACACACGGGAAACAGCGCCGCCAAAGCCGCTTTCCACTGGAGGCCCTTCCAGAGGTAAAACCCGGTATTCAGAAAAAACAGCAGCGGAACCAGGTAGTAATCGGACCGGCACCACCGCACAAAATCGCGATTGCTCTTCAGGTCAAACCACTGTGGCCAAAGCAACTCAAACGCTTGAGCGCGTTCCAGGGCTATAGCATCGTACCAATCCAGTTGGAGTAGTTTGTATTTGACGAGGGCGGCGCCGAAAAAAATGGCCAGCGCAAACAATATCAGATTCCGGCGGCCCGCCGGCAAAGGTTTTTCCAACAACAAAAACAAACTGCAAAATACCAGTGCGTATAATACCATCGGGTGGAAATAAAACGCCGTGACCATCGCTCCGGCCAACAGGGGATATTCCCAGCGTTTCAGTGCCCCAAGGCTCCCTTTCCAATCGATCCAGGCAAAAACCAGCATCAAAAATGCCAGTCCTTGTGGCATCTCGGAAAGCCAGTAAAAGGTATGGGTGACCATCCCGGTGGAGAGCAATACGAATACCAAACCCCACTTCCACTGGCCGAGAACGGCGGTGATCAGTCCAAAGACCAGCCAATAGTAAAGCGCGTGCCCGAGGGAGTAACTTAATAAAACGGACTTCAGGGGCAACTGAAGCATCTGCGCCACCCAGGGGAACCCTTGCGTTGCGGCGGCGCCAAACCGGCCGCTCTGAATCTGCAGGGAACCCGTGCGAAGGATATGAAATACCTGAAATGCCATGTCCAGCATGGCGATCCGTTCCAAATAAAACACGGCAGCCAACACCGCCAATACGGCGTAAACCAACATACCGAGTCGGAGCGATTGTTTTACTCCGTTTGTCCGGAGGTCGTAGGCTGGCCGGTCCTTCATCATAATCCTGGTCGTGGCATCGGAGTACCGGCGCCTTTTCCTTTTTATACGCGCTCGATAACAATAGCCGTTGCGCCTCCGCCACCGTTGCAGATAGCGGCTAACCCAAGGGAACCGTTTTTCTGGTGCAGCACATTGTTCAGGGTGGTCACGATTCGGGCGCCGGAAGCACCCAAGGGGTGTCCGAGTGAAACGGCGCCGCCGAACACGTTGTTTTTATCGTGAGCGATTCCAAGCACCTGCTCGAAGGCAAGCGCAACAACGGAAAAGGCCTCGTTCACTTCGAAATAATCGATGTCAGAAGCCAATACCCCGGCCATTTTCATGGCTTTTGGCGCGGCTATGGTTGGGGTGGTCGTAAACCACTCCGGCGCTTGCTCAGCATCCGCAAAGCCCCGAATCCGGGCAACCGGTTTTAGCCCGTATTGCTGGACGGCTTCGGCGCTGGCCAGCACCAGGGCGGCAGCGCCATCATTGATCGTGCTGGCATTGGCAGCCGTCACGGTACCATCGGGAGTGAAAGCCGGGCGCAAGCCCGGAATTTTGTCAAAATGGACTTTTTTGTATTCCTCATCTTCCAGAACGCAAACCGGGTCCCCCTTTTTTTGCGGAATTTCAACTGCTACGATTTCGTGTTTTAAAATACCGCTTTCAGCAGCAGCAGCAGCCCGCTTGTAGGAATCGATGGCGTATGCATCCTGTGTTTCCCGGCTGATATTGTATTTGGCGGCCGTCGCATCGGCACAGATGCCCATGGGCTTTTGGTTGTATACGTCGGTCAGGCCATCCTTGGCCAGGCCGTCGACCAGTTCGGCATTGCCATATTTATACCCCCAACGCGCATTGGGCAGGTAGTAGGGTATCTGCGACATATTCTCCATGCCGCCTGCCACGACAATGTCGTTTATCCCGAGCATGATACTTTGCGCGCCAAGGGTAATGGCTTTCATTCCGGAAGCGCACACTTTGTTGATGGTCGTGCAGGGCACATCGACCGGCAACCCGGCAAAAACGGCCGCCTGACGGGCAGGCGCCTGCCCCAGATTAGCGCTTACTACGTTGCCCATGAATACTTCCTTAACCCAGTCGGTTTGCACGGAAGCCCGCTGCAAGGCGCCGTTTATGGCTGCAGCGCCCAATTGAGTGGCGCCTATGGCGGCTAAAACACCGCCGAAACTGCCGATTGGCGTGCGCACGGCAGATACAATATAGACTTCTTTCATGAATATTTGTTTGGTTCGGTTGAAAAGTGCGCCGCAAAGGTACGCCATTTTACTTTTTCGAATTCAAAACCATATTCGGCAAACCCGGCTCATCCCCTCACGGAAATTTCCACCGCCCCGCATCGAATTTGTCTTTATTTTGAATCTAAAAAGAATAAAACTTTAAAAAGTTATTCTTTTTGCTGTTCTCAGAACAATTAGTAACTTTATTGCCCGATAATAAAACTTATTTAAGTATAAACAACAGCATCATGCAAAAACTTCAACGCATTTCTGCCCGGGAGGCATACGCTGCCTACATGCGCGGTCACTTGCTGGTGGATGTCCGGGATGCGGATGCCATTGCGACCAAAACGGTGGATGTCGATCATCTCGTGGTCTTGCCGTACAGTGAGCTGGATCAACGGTTTTCCGAATTACCTACCGATCGCCCGATCGTATTGGTGTCACGGGTTGGGAACCGCAGCAACAGTGCCGCGCATTTTCTAATCGATCACGGCTATTCGGATGTCGCTATTTTGGAAGGCGGTATTACCGAATGGGAAAATGAGGGTTTGCCCGTACGGCATTCTGCCTGAGCGGTACCAGCCGCTCTGCCGGTCGTTATTATTTCATGGGCCAGTACGATGCAGCAGATTCCCTGCGGCTCCGGTGTTTATATACGGCACGCCGGTGGGATACTTGTTTTTGTCCTATGTAAAGTATAAACGCACTATTTTTGGCGCAAACCTGCGCTGACATGTATGGTAAATTTGGAATAGGCACTTCCCCTTTGCTTCTGGTGTGGATATTCACGGCTGGTATATTTATTCTGGACGCGTGGATCGTGGAAGACAACAACATTTCCTTCACCTATTTGCTGGTCATCATCCTCGGCCTGTTTTTTCGCGAGCGCAACGACGTCGTTCTGTTGGGTGTGATTGCTACCGCACTTACGATTCTGGCTGTTTTCATCCGGTATCAAGCCGGCATTTTAGCGCCGCTTGATCAGCTGCTGTTCAGCCGCGTGGTAAGCGTTACTGGTATCTGGACAGGCGCTTCCCTGGTTATCACCATCCTGACCATGCGGCAGGATGAGACGCTGCAGGAGGAACAATTTCATGCCTTGTTTCGATACGCTACCAGTGGCATCCTGGTAACCAATAACCGGGGGGAGATCGTACGGGTCAACCCGGCTGCAGAAAAGCTGTTCGGATATCCGGCCGCCGAATTGCTGGGCAGCCGGGTAGAGGTGCTCATTCCTACCCGGCTTGCCCGCCTCCACGAACAGCGCCGAAGCGAATACCGGACAAATCCTCAACCCCGCTCCATGGGCACCGGACTGGATTTGTACGCCATCAGGCGGGACGGCACCGAGTTTCCGGTCGAAGTAAGCCTCAGCCCCTTTCGAACCGAACAGGGAGAGTTCATCATGGCCTTTGTCGTAGACAACACCGTACGAAAAGAAAATGAGCAACGCATTGTGCGGCAAAACCAAAAACTGGAACAATTGGCCGCCGCCTTACAAAGCCTCAACGAGGGGCTGGAGGAAAAGGTACGCGACCGGACACAAGCCCTCGAACAGGCGAAAAACGACTTGTCTTCAGCGCTGAAAACAGAACGGGAGCTGGGCGAATTAAAAAGCCGCTTCGTGTCCATGGCTTCGCACGAATTCCGGACGCCGCTGAGCACCGTGCTTACCTCCACATCCCTGATCGCTTCGTATGCCGAACGCATGGATTTTGAACAGGTGAAAAAACACAGTCTTAGAATAAAAACGGCCGTGAACAACCTGAATACCATCCTGACGGAATTTTTATCGCTGGGAAAACTGGAAGAAGGTAAAACCGAACCGAACCTGCGGGAAACCTCGCTCCCCGACATTGTCAGTGAAGTGCATTCGGAAATAAAAGGAATTTTCAAGCCCGGACAAACCCTGCAGCATCAGCATAACGGCCCCAATGTCGCCTTGCTGGATCCTGCCTTGTTCAAACATGTGCTGCTCAACTTGTTTTCCAATGCAATTAAATACTCGCCGGAAAATACCGAAATTATGGTCCGTTCATCCGTTCGTCCCGGCGAGATATTTCTGGAAGTGATCGACCAGGGAATGGGCATCCCGGAAGCGGACCAAAAACACCTGTTCAGTCGCTTTTTCCGGGCAACCAATGCCTCCAATATCCAGGGTACGGGGCTAGGTTTGTATATCGTAAAACGTTATGTGGAACTGATGAACGGCGAGATCGGCTTCCAAAGCGAAGAAAGTAAAGGAAGCACCTTCTGGGTAAAAATTTTTCAACTCAATGCCCCTCCGGCCAACGCATAAATAATAAAAAAATGCTGAAAATTTTACCGAAAAAAAGATTCAAAATCAAAAAAAACCGTTATATTTAGAGCGAAATCAATGTTTCTCATCATAAAATTACAATTATTATGAAACGCACGACCGTATTGCTCGGCATTGTAGGCGGCATGGCTGCCGGCGCCCTTTTAGGTGTTCTGTTTGCCCCGGATAAAGGGTTGAACACCCGCCGTAAAATCGCTAAAAAAGGAGAAGATTACGTGGACGGCGTCAGAGGGAAATTTAACGAAATGCTGGACGACGTCAACCATCGTCTTGATACCCTGATGAAGGAAGCTACCAATATGACGCGCAGGAGCAAAGCTAAGGCCAATTCGGTGCTCGAAGCCGCTATGGACGAAAACTGATACCGGTGCCCGGATATGACAGAAAATAACGCGAAGTGGCATTGCTGCCAAAATGTATAACGAAACGCTTCAGCAGTATAGCGCTGCTGAAGCGTTTTTTATGGTTCTAATATAGCAGTTGCCTCAATAGCCAAATATTTTCAAACAACTGCTCATTCAAAACGTATCGCCCGTACCGGAGAAATTTTGGATACGACAAAAGATGGCAACAACAAAAAAAACAGGGTGACGGCAAGGGTACCCAGGTTGATCAACAGCCAGGGAAACCAGGTCAATTGAACCGGCGCATAGGAAAGGTAATAATCCGCTTCGTTCAACCCGATTATGTGAAATTTATCTTGCAGGATACAAAATCCAACGCCCAGCAAATTCCCCCAAAAAATACCCGTCAGTGTAATCACGGCCGCATAATACAAAAATATCTGCCGAATCCGGCCATTCGTTTCACCCAAAGCTTTCAACACGCCGATCAACGTTGTGCGTTCCAACACCAACACCAGCAGCGCCGTGATCATATTCACAATGGCCACCGCAAGCATCAGACTCAGAATGACTACTTCGTTGTAATCCTGCAACTGGAGCCACTCAAAAATTGCCGGAAACTTATCCCGGATGCTCACGCAAAGCAGGTCAGGCGGCAATACCTCATCGTAGATATAAGCATTGTAGAGATCCAGGTCGCGGATATCCTCCAGCCAAACCTCAAAACCGGCCACCTGGCCTTCATCCCAACCCAGCAGCTCTTGCACCACCCGGATATCGCAAAGGGCGAACTTTCGATCATATTCTTCCAACCCGGTTTTGTAAATTCCACAAACCTGGAAGAGGCGCCGGAGTTGAGCGTTTTCTTTTACAAAGTGCACGACAAACTTATCGCCGACAGCCACCTGCAAACGATCGGCGGTTTGGCGGCTGATGATCATGTCGCGCGTGGGAGCAGAGTCTGCCACCCCGATTGGCCGGCCTTCCAACAAATAGGGCTTGAGGTTGGACCAGTCGAAATCGGCACCAATCCCCTTCAGCAGGATACCGTCCATGGCCGTTTTGGTGCGAATAATCCCCGGCTTATGGGCAAAGGCCTGAATATGGCGGATTCCTCCCCGGGAATAGTCGGTTTTTTCCCGGCCGGTTCCGACGCCAAGCAGCGTTTCCGGGGCATTATATGCCACCTGGCGCACCGTGTCCAACGCCGGATAAAAAGCCTGGCCGATCTCGATGGGGTGCGGCTCGAAGGACAGCGAATAGGCCGTGTCTGAAATATGGATATGCTCCCAAAACTCAAAAATCTTGCGGCTGATTTCACTTTTAAACCCTGAAATAAGCGCCGTTGTCGCTATCATAACCGCCACACTGAGCGCCACCGCTACAATCGCAATGCGCAGGATAAACCGGGAAAAATTTTGTTTCCCGGACAAAGCCAACCGGCGGGCAATAAAAAACGGTAAATGCATAGAGGGGCAAAGTTCGCTTCCAACTTCCGGAAAAAACCTTATGGAGAGAGAATAAAAAATCAAAACCGCCGCATCAGGCATATCTTTCAAATCAAAGCCTAATTTTGCCCCTGTTATGGACTTTATTTCTGAACTCCGCTGGCGCGGACTGATACACGATCTCACTCCGGGAGTGGAGGAACATCTGAACAGCGGTATGGTACGGGGGTACATCGGATTTGACCCGACGGCGCCCTCCCTCACGATCGGCAACTACGTACAGATCATGCTGCTGCAATTTCTCCAGCGGGCCGGTCATCAGCCTGTGGCCCTGATGGGCGGTGCAACCGGACGTATCGGCGACCCCAGCGGCCGCGATTCGGAACGCGAACTGAAAAGTTATGAAGAGCTGGGCCGCAATATTGCTTTTCAACAAAAGCAACTGGAACAATTGCTCGATTTCTCCTCCGCAGCGCCCAATCGCGCCTTGTTGGTCAACAATTTCGATTTTTATGCGGAAATGAATGTGCTGGATTTTTTGCGGGATGTCGGCAAATACCTTACGATCAATTACATGATGTCGAAAGAAAGCGTCCAGCGGCGCCTGGAAACCGGCATTTCGTACACCGAATTCAGCTATCAGCTCCTTCAGGGCTATGATTTTGTCGTGCTGCATCAAAAATACGGCATCACGCTGCAAATGGGCGGCAGCGACCAATTCGGAAATATCACAGCAGGAATCGAACTCGGGCGCAAAATCGCCGACCTCAAATTATTTGCTGTAACAACTCCCCTGCTCATGAAAGCGGATGGTAGCAAATTCGGCAAAAGCGCAGCCGGGAATATTTGGCTCGACCCCAATCTTACCAGCCCATACCGGTTTTACCAGTTCTGGATCAATGCCGATGACCGGGATATACCCAAGTTCCTGCGGTATTTTTCATTTAAAAACCGCGAGGAGATCGAAGCGCTCGAAGCCACGGGTGATATGCAACAAATCAAACGGGTATTCGCGGAAGAAATCACCAAACGCCTGCATGGCTCCGTAGAGTACGACGCCGTTCAGGCCGTATCCCAATTACTTTTCAACCCTAAAGCCGGAGCAGATACCCTGCGCAGCCTCGACGCCCGCACCCTGCGCCAGGTCGCAGAAGAAATCCCCTCGCCACAGGCGCCCGGCAGCGCCATTCGAAACCATTGCAACATCCTGGAGTTGCTCTGCGAACATACGGATATCCTGCCCAGCCGCAGCGAAGTAAAAAAAGCGATCCAAAACAACGCTATTGCCATTAACAAAAGGAAGATTGCGTCACCAGATACGCTCATTAGCCCGGAGGACTTGCTGCACGGCCAGTATATCATGGTCGAAAACGGCAAGAAAAACAAGTATCTGATCAGAGTGGTCTAAGAAACCGTCTGAAGGCCCTTGTCGGGCGACAGACGGTTTCTAAAACCGGGCCGTTAAGCCGCCCAGGAAATTCAGGCCAAACATCGGGTAATCCAGCCAGCGTGCGCGAGTGTTGTTCAACACGTTGTTGATATCGAGAAAAACGCCAATGTTATCGGTCAGCCGGTAGGAGCCTCCGAAACTCAGGTCGAAAAGGCCGCCGGTGTAATAATTCAAGCCTTCGCTGTCTTTGAAAGCGATGCCGTCAGCCAGGTAAACCTCGCCTTTCAGGGTGGCTTTACCACCCAATACGGAATATACAGCGCTGGCATTAACCTCCAGGCTTGGTATCCCCCAATGCTCGTCTTCCTGGTACAGATCAAAGGTGTTCTGGCTGATCGTACCGGTAATCACCAGGCTCTTGATCAGCTTCAGTTTGACCGTACCCTGTATATTGAAAATATTGGCCGAATCATACACAACGCCGAACCGGGTCACGCCGGGTCTTCCGACAGAGTCGAATTGCGTTTGAAACAGCGCCAGGTCGCCGGCTTTGCCGTACCCTGCCTGTCCCTGGTAATCAAGCCAGCCCAAACTGCCCTTGACGCCGCCGAAATACTGCCGCCAGGCGGTATTGCGCAATTCCACGCCGCGCATCTGAATAAAGGGATTGTATTCTGCCAGGCGACGGTAGGTGTTTTTGCGCAAATCGCCGCCGGCGCCGGCGAATAATTGGAGCCCATCGCCCCAAAGGCGCAAATTCAACTCGACATCCGGAAAAAACTGAAACTCGTCGCGATTGCTGGCGAAAACGGCGCCAATTTTCAGGCGCAGGAAGTCGGCGTGAAAGGAGAAGCTGGGATGCAGGTAAATATTGTTGAGGTTCTGCTTGGCAGTATCATTGTAGGTGGTAAAATCGGTGCGAATGCCCACCCGCAGCGGGTGTTTTTCTGCAAACCATTTGGTCGCACTGAAATTCAGGTCAAAGCCGGTTTCCTTGTTGGAGTAATAATCCGTCAGGAAATACAAGGTTGGGGCAGCCGAAAAATTCAGATCCATATCCGTGCGCTCACTGTTGTACAAGCGGCCTCCGATGTCCAGTATCTTAAAATCCTGCCGCACTTGCTCGGCGGTATATTCGAGTGAATCGTGATCGTAGCCGTAATAATACACCCGGTCATACGTATAACCAACCCGGCCTTCCAAAGCCAGGTTCTTGTCGAGGTACAGATTGCCGTTAACCAGCCCATCCGTATTGGCAAAGCGCTGGTTTTCGAACGATTTCTTGTTGGCATTGTGGTGCCGCAGCCAGAATTTGCCGTCAAATTTTTCTCCCGACTGGAACGCATAGCCCAGCTCGCCGTATAAGGAAGCCGGTACGCCGCCGCCCGCTTTAACATAACCGTGATAATCTTCCTCCCGCTTACCCGATTTCATACCGATCGGGCGTAGGGTTGGCGCCGCGTAGGTGACGGTCAAAGGTTTCGGAAGCACGAGGTAATCCTGCCGTTTCGTGGTGGTATCCAATGGCGGCAGCGCAGGCGGCACGTCAATTTTATTGGACTCCAGCAAGCTGGCATCAAATGCTTTGATGATATCGACATTTTCGGTAGGCAATTCTTTTTGCGCAAGGGTGAAGGAAAGCGACACGCAAAAAGAAAGCAGGGAAAGTGTTATTTTTTTCATTTTATTTCGATTTAAAACAGGTCAGCGGCATAGGGAAACAAATGGGTTTGTCCGAAAAAAAGAGCCGGTGTTGGTTTGTCCGGCGCCCTTTAATTGCCCTCGTCCAAATCCAGCAACTCAATGCCTTTGGCGCCGCTGGGCTGGGCCGGTCTGGCCGGTCCCCCGCCATTGAGCTTGTTGTATTTTTCCCGGGCCTCCGCCAGGATTTTTGGATCGCCTTTGAAATTCTCCAAAACCGCTTCCAGGGCCGCACTTGCGCTGTTTTTATCGCCTTGATCGGCATACACATCCGAAGCAAGAATCAAGTTGCGCGCGATCCAGTCGTCAAAGCCGGCGCTGGCTTGGATGGCGGTGGTAATCAGGTCTTCTGCCTGGGCGTAATTCTTTTGGCGATACAGAATCTGCGCTTGCAGGTGATAGGCTTCCGCCATAATTACCGTGGTAGAACTTTGAGTTACCCGTTGAAGGGCGGGCATTGCGCGGGCAAAATCGCCGCGGTCATACGCCATTTTCCCCAGGTAATAATTGGCCGTGGCCACCTGTTCGGGAGAAGCCAGCGTGGCGGTAGATACTTTTTGGGCATATTCCGTGAGCACAGCCGAATTGTTGGTGGCGTAAGCCGAACGCATGATGAGCACCTGCGCCTCGAAGCGCGACGATTCCGTGGTTGCAGACTCTTCCCATTTACGGGCGTATTCCAGCGTTGAAGGGTAGTCTTTGGTATAGTTATAGGACAACAAAGCCGCTTTCTCGCAGGATTTCGGGTAATATCTGCTTTGGCCCTTACCGGCCACCATGGCATAATCTTTCATGGCCAGGTCGAATTTCGATATACCCGGCTGCGAGTAGCTTTCAGCGCGCAGGTAATAGGCCGGAAGCGAATAGCGGCCATTGGGGTACCGGGCAAGGTAGTTGGTAAAACCCTCGATGGCTTGCGTATACCGGCCAGATTGGTACTGAATTTCAGCCGACTGGAAGGTCACACTATCTTTGGCGGCTGTATTGACATTATAACCGGGAACCGTTTCCAGAAAAGCAAAGTACTCATCCGGCCGGTTCAGGTCGCGCACATAGATTTCCTCGATGGCCGACAGGGCGTCTTTGGCTTCATTGTTTTCCGGGTTATTGGCAAAGACTTGTTTGTAATAGTTGACGGCAGCCGTCGTGTTGCCCTGGTTGTACGAGATAAGGCCCAATTTGAGCAATGCCTGGTTGATCAGGTCGGACTTCCCCCGGAAATCCGTCACCAGCCGCCGCAACGGCGGCACGGCCTGATCCAGCCGGCTCATTTCGATATAGGTATCGCCGATTTGGAACAAGGCGTCGTCGGTGTAGCGGCTGCCGGAATACCGGGTAACCAGGTCTTCCAGCGCAATAACCTTGTCGAGCGGATTGCCGGTAAGGCCTTTGATCATTGCCTTTTGGTAAATCGCATACTCGAACCCGTCATATTTTTTGGTAATGGCTTCATCATAATAGGTCAAGGCTTCGCGGTATTGATTGCGCTTGAAATGGCAGTCGCCCGATCGCAAAATGGCATCGCCTAAAACGCCGGATTTGATCTGTTCGGATTGTATTCGCGCAAGGTTGCGCTTGATACCATCCACGCTGAGTTTAAAATTAGACAGTGCACTGACATAATCTCCCAATTTCAGAAAATTATAGCCCTGAATGTACTGACCCATCATCAGGCTGCTTTCTTCGGGCAGGTCATTGTACGCTTTGGCCTGGGTCAGGAATGCCGACAGGTGGTTTTTGCTGAAATTGTACTCCTGGGCCACGTTCGAAATCGAACCGAGCCAAAACGAACACAAGGCTGCCGTGCGCTTGTTTACGGGGAATTCCAGCGATTTATTGAAAAAGCGGCGGGCCTCATCCAGTTGTTTATTTTGATACAATTGTAATCCGCGCAGATAACACACCTGCTGGTAGGTTTCGTTGAGCCTGGGGGTTCGGTTTTTCACACTTTCGAGGGTGGCTATGGCCCGGTCATAGTCGCGCGTGTTTAAAAACACTTCGCTCATAAGGGCCTGCGCATCTTCGTAATGTTTGGACGTATTGGGTATTTTCTGCAAGGCGACGAGCGCGTCGCGGTCGTATTTGAGTTCGTAACTCAGCTTGGCGTAGTTGAACAAGGCATCTTCCCGTACGGAGGGATCAAAATTCATATTGGCGGCTTGGCCGAAGGCGTTGCGGGCGGCAAAGCGGTTGTTGGTGCGCAAATAACAGTCGCCCAGGTGGTAGAGGCCATTTTGCCCTAAAAGACTGTCTTGTTTGGAGAGTTGTTCAAAATTTTCGATAGCCTGTTTGAAATAGCCGTTCTGGTATTGCGCATAGCCCAATTGGTAATAATCGGTGGCGCGCAGCCGGGCGCCGTTGGTGGCGGCATATTCGAGGTAGGGCAGCGCGCGTTTGAAATCGCCGCGTTCAAAGTATGCCTGTCCGACCAGTTGGTTCAGTTCTGCGCGGTTGCGCAGTTTATCGTCTTTAGCCTTGGCCCCCCCGTAAGAAATGACAAGGTCGTATTGTTTTTTGGCAAAATAAATCTGCGTGATGTAATACGGCACGCTCCGGCTGTATTCCTCCGATTTTTCACAGCGTTGAAAAGCTTTGGCGGCATCGTCGTATTTGCCCTCAAAAAAAGCGCAACAGCCGTAATAGTAGTTGGCTGGATAATACCATTCGCTACGGGTATCTTCTTTGAGCCCCGACAAGGCGGTTTTAGCCTGCGGGAAACGTTTGGTGACAAAATAACTATAGCCCTGTTTGAACCGGATTTCATCGCGCACGGCGCCCGAGGCGGCGTCAGTGGGCGCCAGATCGTAGTATTGCAGTGCTTCGTCGTACTTTTTAGCGTTAAAATAATAGTCGCCGATTTCGAGCGCAGCCTGGCTGGCTTCGGGAGCGGGGGCTTGCTCGCGGAGGAAGTCGTACACCAACTTCTCTGCTTCCGGCAGTTCGAGGCGGACGGCGCACTTGGCATGGTAGAGCTCGGCGTCGGTCTTCAGGGCGCGCCATTCCGGTTCATTTACCGGCCGCAACATATCCATGGCTGCGCGGAATTCTTTTTGGGCCAACCCAAACAGATGTTGGTTAAAAAACTCCAGTCCGCGTTTATATGCCTGGTTGGCCTCGGTGAATACCGTCGTTTGCTGCGCAAGCAGTAAACCGGGGACAAGAAGCAGTAAAACAAAAGAGATGCTTTTCCGAAGGATCATGTTAAGAGGAATTTCGATTTTCGATAAACCATACCTGCCGTCAGCAGAAACACTCCGGAACAACGGTGTTTCATACGGTTCGATGGCTTTTTATTTTTGACCAATAATGCTCTAAACGAGTAAAGCCGTGGCGAAAATATGGAAATGCCGTAAAAGTTCTGCGGCTCCGGCGCATTTCGCCACCTGGATGACCAAACCCAACCGGGCAGCGCGCCGGAGTCATAATCGTTCCCGTGGAAAGAGGCCTAGCCATCGTGCACAATTTTTATCGCGTTAAAATGGCGGAACCTCCAGTAAATTGGTTGTTTTGCAGGGCAAAGAACGGCTGTGCCAAACGGATGAGTGTATTAAAATGCAACGAATCGAATATGGATTTTTTTATTGCCACCCTGTTTTCCCTGTTCTCCATCGTAGACCCGCCGGGCGCCATTCCGGTTTATGTGGCGCTCACGGCAGAGCGGCCCCTGGAGGAGCGCAACCGCATCGCGCTGCATACCAGTCTTTACTTTTTACTTATCCTGCTGAGCTTTTTCCTGGCCGGATCTTATATTTTGAGTTTTTTCGGTCTCACGATTCATGCCTTGCGTATAGCTGGGGGTATGGCGCTGCTGATCAGTGGTTTTGGGTTAATGTCCGGAAATTTTGCCCGGCGCCGGGGGTACGATAAAACCGTCGAAAAACACGCCCATGACCAGGCCGACATTTCCTTTTCGCCCATGGCCATGCCGATGCTGTCGGGGCCGGGGTCCATTTCATACCTGATTACCCAATTCAACCAGCACCCCGGATGGGACCAGCGCATGCTCATAATGACAGCCATAGTAGCCACGGCAGCATTGGTATGGGCCAGTTTGCGAATAGCGCCCTTTTTGTTCCGGGTATTTGGCGCCGGCGGTTTAAATGCCATCGCGCGGATCATGGGCTTCCTTGTAATAGCGATTGCCGTCCAGTTCATGGTAGACGGGGTTGTTCATCTGATTGACGAGATAAATTGAGCCCTATGCGCGCTGAAAAACTTCATGCACTGGCGCAAGCCAAACTCGCCGATGCCAACGTAACTCTTGACCTGGGGCCCTATGATCAAAAGGTGTTGGCAAAAACGCCGGCTGCGATTTTTGTCTGCAACCAGTTGCTGCCGGGCATCGACGAGTGGATTTTAATCCATCTCCTGGCGCTGCAAGCAGAAGCCGTAAAAGTGTTGCACCCCTACCCCATTCCGCCGCCATATTCCTTGCGCTCCTTGGTGCTATTACCCCAACGGAACAAACTGGAGGACCGTTTTTTACGCCTCAATTTTGCCAAAAAAGCCGCCAAATATGTACAAAAAGGGGTGGCTGTAGGGTTGGCACTTGACTTTTCGGACAATCTCCTGGGAAACATGGGAAAAAACCTGATGCGCACCCAAATCCTGAAGCAATTGCGGAAGACCGGCGCAGCGATCGTGCCCATACACCTCAGTGCCGACGGCTTGCCCAACAGCCCGTTTCGAAAAGCGCTTTTTGACGCATCCGCTTTGCGTTTTGCCGAGCCGGTGCGGGTGAATGTGCGCATCGGCAATGCGATTCAGCCCGCCGACCTGGCACTTTTCCACCGCAACCGCAGCTGGGGAAAATTCCTGCAAGCCAAGATATTCTCGCTGGGGTCGCCGTTCGATTTTCGCCCTGAACACTTCACCTCCACAAAACCCGACCAATTGCAGCCCCTGGCCCATCCGGTCGATCCGGCCCTGGTGAGCGCCGATATCGCTGCCCTCAAGCCCGGTCATTACATTACTTCCAGGGGGCAATTTGACGTATTGATTGCACCTTTTATCGAATTACCCCATGCTATGCTCGAAATTGCCAGGCTGCGCGAGCTCACTTTTCGAACAGCCGGCGAAGGTTCGGGTCAAAGCCGGGATATGGATGAATACGACTTGTATTACCTGCAGTTGATCATCTGGGACCGGGAAGCGCAACGCATCGCCGGCGGGTACCGGCTGGGGCAAGGCGACCGGATTTTCCGGCGTTTTGGAGTCAACGGTTTTTATACCAGCAGCTTATTTAAAATGAAGGCGAAATTTTTCCCCATTCTCCAGCAAGCCATCGAACTGGGCCGCTCGTATATCGTACCGGATTACCAGAAACACCGGCTGCCGTTATTTTTATTGTGGAAGGGTATCCTGCATTTTTTGCTCGCCAACCCCCAATACCGCTATTTGTACGGGCCGGTAAGCATCAGCAAAGAATTCTCCGATATTTCAAAAAGCGTTATCGTTGAGTTTATCAAACGGTTCTGTTTCGACCGGGAAATGGCAAAATTTGTCCGGCCACGCAAACCTTTCCGGATTAAAATCAAATCCGTAAACACCCGTCTCCTGGCGGAAATGCTGCACGGCGAATTCGACGCACTGGAGAGCTTTGTAGAAGCCATTGAACCCGAACACTTCAAAGTGCCGGTATTGTTCCGGCAATACCTGAAGCAAAATGCGCGCTTCATATCCTTCAATGTAGATCCCAATTTTTCCGATTGCCTCGATGGGTTAATGGTACTCGACCTCCGCAATCTGCCGGCCAGTACGATCGAGGCCCTGCAACAGGAAAAATAAGCACAGCCCAGGGTTGGATCTTCGTGCTGCGCGGCGGATTGGGGGCAAATTTCCAACTTGCTTATTGCGGCTCCAACAAACAAAACGCATAGGGCGCTAAAATCAGAAATTCATGGTCTGCGCCCAGCGTATGATAAAGCCCCGACCAATGGTCAAACAAGCGGTCGCTGCTGGGGCCAAGCGCTCGGATGGCGTACCAGGTCAGATACGCGGCCGTTCCGCTGTAGTTGAACAGGCAAAAGAGCTGCCGGCCGTCGCCCGAACGCAGGAACCCTGCAACATGAATATTGTGCGGATACAACCAGGCGGTATTGTTTTGGTCGGCTACTACCGGAAGCTGGCGCCGGATTTGGATCAGCCGCCGGGTGGCTGAAAATACACGCGCTTCGACCGTGCCGGGGGTGCCGGATTTCCGGTTTTTTCTCCAATCGAACACCGGGCGGTGCATCCAGCGGTTGTCATAACTTTTTCCCGGGTCATCCAGGTAGGAATAATCATTGGTGTACCCCAGCTCATCGCCATAAAACAGCATAGGAATGCCGCCCAGGAAAAAGCTATGGGCCTGCATCAGCAGGATTTTCCGGATCGCCAGATCAACCGCTGCGTCATCTTTCGCTTCCAAGGCCTTTTCCAGGCCGCATAAAGCGGCGAGCGACCCGCTGATGCGGGCGTCCTGAGTTTTAGGGTTGACGGAAAAGAGCGCACCCCTGGCCGGCGAATTTTGTTCCTGACCGGAGTAGTAGTCTTTCAGGAATTTACGGTGCGCATAGGGGTTGAAACCTGCCTGCCGGATTGCGGAATCGCTGTAACCAAGGCCAATATCGTCGTGGCAACGGGTGTACGTGATCCAGGAGGTACCAAAGGGCTTGCGTGCAATACCGGGTTGTTCATGGAGCATCACCCGGGTGTCACCGGTGGCGAGCGCATCCCACTGCAGGGCCATTTGAGTGGCATTGTACGCAAAATCGCATTCCCGGGCCTCGTAGGGTCCGGTGCCAAAATATTTCATGATTTCTTCCGGAGCCACGATCGCTTCGCCCAACAAGGCCATGCCCGGTGCGGATACGGCTACGCATTGTTTGATCAGGCGCAAAATACGGTGTGCCTGTGGAAGGTTTTGGCAAGTAGTGCCGGCTTGTTTCCAGATAAATGCCGGCGCATCGATGCGCAAAATATCGACGCCAATATTGGCGTAAAAAAATATCGTATCGAGCATTTCGGCCAATACGCGCGGGTTGGTGTAGTTCAGATCCCACTGGTACTGGTGAAAAACCGTCATTGCCCATCTCTGGCATTCGGGCACGTAGGTAAAATTCCCAGGCGCGCTCTCCGGAAAAATATCCGGCATGGCGCGATCGAATTGATCCGGCACTTCGCGGTCTTCGAAAAAATAATAATAGTCCTGGTAGTACTTGTCGCCTTTTCTGGCCTTCTCCGCCCATGCATGCCGGTTCGAAGTGTGGTTGAGCACGATATCGATCATTAAATACATGCCAGTTTCGCCCATTTTTTGCCGTAGGGCGCGCAGGTCAGCCAGCTTGCCAAAACGGCCGTCCACCTTCCGGAAGTCCGAAACGGCGTATCCGCCGTCACTTTCACCGGCCGGGCTCTCAAACAACGGCATCAGGTGCAACAGGTTGACCCCAAGATTTTGGAAATAGTCGAGTTTGCCCGACAGCGTTTCCAGCTTGCCGCAGAAACGATCGACATACAAACTCATGCCCGTTATATCGTTGCTCAGGAACCAGAAATCGGACTTCGCCTTGGCCTCATCGGTCTGCCGGAGTATGGGCGGGCGCTCGAGGTAGGCCCGGAGCAGCAGGTGCAGCAACTGGTCGAATGCCGCTTTGGCCTGCGGGTGCTGGCTGTAGAGCTCCTGAAACAAGGCGTGGATGACCGGAGCATTGGCAATAAAACGCGTATAAAACAAATTATCAGCGCCGGCAATATCCAGGTTAGCCTGTTGCACGAGCGCATTGACCTGCCGGTGGAGTGAAGCGTGATACAAGAAGAATACGTTAAAATGATACGGAAATAATGTTCAAAATCGCCTAAGATCAATGCCCACCGCCGCCGAAGGACGCCCTTGATTGGGTGTTTTTAGAAATTTTGACAAATAATACGGCGATGGCTGCGCAGACGAGCAAGGCTCCGGCCAGCCGGATCACATTTTCCGGGTTACCACCCAACCAGGAAGTATAGTACAGGGGCAAGGTGAATATCTGGATCATCATCGGAATAACGATGAACATGTTGAAAATACCCATATACACGCCGGTCCGCTCGGGCGGAATGCACCCGGCCAACATGATATACGGGTTGCCCATCATACTTGCCCAAGCCAGTCCGATGCCAACCATCGGGATAAATAACATCGCTTCGGAGCGGATAGACGGGATATACATCATGCCAATGCCGGCCAGCGTCAGACAAATGCTGTGCACCACCTTGGGCCCCAATTTGCGGGTAAACGGCACCAGGGCAAAGGCCCCGACAAAAGCGATAAAATTATAAAAGCCGCCGACCTTTCCATTGATCAGGCTGGCGTCCCGGAAACCGGCGCTCGACTGTCCGGTTGTTTGAAAAAAGGTAGTTGAAATAGACAATACGATGTATTGCCAGTAGCAGAACATTGCATACCACTGAAAGAGCTTGACCAGTGCCAACTGCTTCATCGTCAAAGGCATATCCCGGATGGCGTCGGCTATTTCCCCAAGGGTGCTTTGCCAGCCCTTCGGCAAGCGGCGCAAGCGCTCCGCCTCCGCTTCCGGCAAGGGGTCCTCTTTGGTCGTTTTCACGGTCCACAAAATGGAAGATATGGAAAAAAAAGCGCCAATAATAAATGCTGCAACGGTGATATACGGTATATTTTTCGCGTTAACGGCGTCTTTGTTCATGCCTAACCAAACCAATATCGCCGGAGTGAGGTAGGAAAGCGTTTGCCCCAGTCCGGTAAACGCACTTTGCGTTAAAAAGCCGATCGAATGCTGTTTTTCGTCGAGCTTATCGCTGACAAATGCCCGGTAAGGCTCCATGGTAATGTTGTTTGCCGCATCCAAAATCCATAACAGGCCCGCTGCCATCCACAACGCGCGGCTAAAGGGCATAAACAGCAGGCTCACACTGCAAAAGACGGCGCCGATTAAAAAATAGGGCGTCCGGCGCCCGAGTTTACTGCTGGTCCGGTCGCTCATGGCGCCGATAATCGGTTGAACGATCAAGCCGGTCATTGGGCCGGCCAGCCACAAATAAGGCAAACTCGCTTCATCGGCGCCCAAATATTTGTATATCGGGCTCATGTTGCTCTGCTGCAAGCCAAAGCTGTACTGAATTCCAAAAAAACCAAAATTCATGTTGATAATTTGCCAAAAACTCAAGCTCGGTTTCGCGTTTGCCATGTGGGAGAATCCGTTAAAAATAATGAATATCCTGCCGCTCGTGCGACAAGCATTGTGGTGGGAAGGAATAGTGGTTGAGGCAAACGTACTATAAAAGAATCAAATGGCAAACGGGGCTAAGGAGAGCAAGGACCGATTTTTTGTTTGTTATAATTCAAAAGAAAAGAAAATTTTGGCGGAGTAAAAGAAAATAATTTTTTGTTTCAAAGTATTGCCTGGCACAGGAATAATCCCTATTTTTGCCCTACGGTCAAAGCCTCATAAAGGCTTGATTTATAATACTAAATTCCTTTGGGGTTCTTTAAATTGTAAAACAAATAATTTTCCCCGGTAAGAGTAGCAGGTTCCGTATAAACACGCGCTATTTTTTATGAAAAAACAACCTGGCCATCGCAAACACAACGTCTCCGATCCGGAGCTGTACGTCAACTGCATGCAAGCGATCCGGCAAGCCCATCGCGATATCGATTATTTCACGCAGTATGGCTACGGCGTTGAACGTTTGAAATCTTTCAAGCTCCTGTGCGACCAGTTTCACAACCTGCCGGACGATGACGAAATGGTGGGCGATCAAATGATTTGCACGGAAAAGAAAAATCAGGCGGCAGACAAGGTTCGGACGGCTATTCGCTCCCTCATGACGCGTGTAGCCATGAAATATCACGATAAAACGGGCCGCTACCGCAAATTCGGCACCGCCAAACTGGGCGACATGAGCGACCCCCAGTTGCTGTTCTGCGGCCGCCGGGTCGCCCGGGTCGCCCGGGCGCAAATCGATTTCCTGGCCGAAACAGGAATCAATGAAACGATCATTCAACGGGTGTTAAATGCCTGCACGGAATTTGAAAACGCCCTGAATATCCAGCAGGATAAACTCCACGACCGCGATATAGCCGTGGAACGTCGCGTTGACCAGGGCAATAAAATTTACGATGAACTTGTGGTGGTATGCGATATCGGCAAAGATATATGGGCCGAACGCGACCGGGTCAAATACGACCAATATTGCTTGTATGAAAGCAATGCCGACCAAAAACGCGCGCGAAAAGTCCGGTTGGCGGCAGAGGGCGAACGGTAACGCCCCTAACGGAGATAAACAGCCATTTCGCTGCCGGCGTGGATTTTTACGTCGATGTCATCCCGCATAGTCGTATACAGCGACAAGCCGACATAATCGGCCTTGATTGGAAAAGACTTGTGTTTTCGGTCCACCAATACCGCTACTTCCACCTGTTTGGGCAGGATCGCCAGCAAGGGCTGGATGGCATAAAAGATCGTGCGGCCGGTATTGGCAACGTCATCCACGATAATAATCGGACGATTGCGCAAACGCTCCGGCGGCATCTCAATGTTCGGTGGGTATTCCAGCGGATTTGCCGGATTCAAGCGGATCCGGGTGAGAATAATCTTCATATCCCCTGGGGCCAACGGCAAGAGTTCCTTCAGCAATAACTGGGCAAACTCCACACCATTATTGTTCAATCCGGCCAGTATGATTTTCGGCTCGCCAAAATGCCGCTCCAATATTTCAATGGCCAGGCGCTTGATCTTTTGATGGATCTGCCGGTCGTCCAGTATCTTCATAGGTATGATATTTTCGATCGCGTTTGGATTCGCTGGAACACTTGCCTGTCCCAAAGAATTGGTTTTCAATTTATTAAATCAAGGTATCGGGGTTGTCGCCCGGGCCTTCGCCGAAAAGAGGCCCCGGACAAGTGCAAAAATCCATCGTTATCGCTGTACTTTTCGCCGGTAAAAGAATTTTTTATGCTGCAATCGATACTTTTTGTCGTCGTCCTCGGCATCAGCGGCTGGTTTGCCTACCGCGGATACGGCAGGGTTTGGAAAAATATCCGGCTGGGAAAAGCCGAAAAGATCGGCGGCAATCCTGCCGGGCGCTGGGGGAATGTATTGCGGATAGCCTTCGGGCAGCGGAAGATGTTTAATAATATGCTGCCCGCGGTGCTCCATTTTTTTATTTACGCAGCCTTCCTGATCACCCAAATTGAATTGATCGAGATCCTGGCGGACGGCCTGACCGGCAGCCACCGGCGTTTTGCTCCGTACCTCGGCAGCTTTTACACGTTTGTCATCAGCTTCATCGAATTGCTTTCCGTTTTGGCCCTGGTAGCCACCCTGGTGTTTCTAGCCCGCCGCAACCTGCTGCGAGTGCCCCGCTTTCACAAACCGGAATTAAAAGGCTGGCCGTTTCGCGATGCAAATTTTATCCTGCTGGGCGAAATCATCCTCATCGCCGGTATCTTTTGCATGAACGGCGGAGACAAGGTACTGCAATCGCGCGGAATCGAACACTACCGCCTTACCGGCGATTTTGCTATCAGCGCCTGGCTCGGACCGACGCTGTTCGGGAACCTTGCCGACAGCACGGTGCTGGCATTGGAACGCTTCGGATGGTGGTTGCATATACTGACAGTATTCGGATTTTTTTGCTACCTGCCCTATTCCAAACACCTGCATATTTTGCTGGCCTTTCCCAATACCTGGTACGCCCGCATTTCGCCCAAAGGTAAAATGACCAATATGCCGGAAGTACAAAAGGAAGTCCGGATCATGTTGGGTATCGAACAACCGGATGCCAATCCTTCGGCAGATCTGCCCGAATTTGGCGCTAATGACGTGTTTTCCCTGAGCTGGTACAACCTTTTGCAAGCCTATTCCTGCACCGAATGCGGGCGCTGTACCGCCGCATGCCCGGCCAACCTGACCGGAAAAAAACTCTCCCCCAGGAAAATCATGATGGACGTGCGCGACCGCGCGGAAGAAGTAGGCCGCCAGATTCAAAACGGCGCATACGCCCTGGAAAATTATACCGACGGCAAAAGCCTGTTCGATTACATCGCTCCGGAGGAACTGCACGCGTGTACTACCTGCAACGCCTGCGTGGAAGCTTGCCCCGTGCTGATTAATCCCCTCGATATCATCCTGCAATTGCGCCGCCATGAAATCCTGACGCAATCCGCCGGGCCAAGCGACTGGTTGCCGATGTTCAATTCCATCGAAAACAACGGCGCAGCCTGGGCCATGCAGGAAGAACGGGACGCCTGGAGAAACGCCGAATAACCCAAATTAAATACCGTATTATGCTTGTAAAAACATTCGCCGAATATCTGGATGAAGGCCGGTCGCCGGAAATCCTGTTCTGGGTCGGCTGTGCGGGCTCCTTCGACGCGCGTGCGCAAAAAGTTACCAAAGCCGTCTGTGAAATCCTGCACCATGCCGGCGTGACATTCGCCATTTTAGGAAAGGAGGAGCGGTGTACCGGCGATCCGGCCCGGCGTGCAGGGAATGAATTCCTGTTCCAAATGACGGCTATGATGAATATCGAAACGCTGAATAGGTATGGCGTGCAAAAAATCGTGACAGCCTGTCCACACTGTTTCAACGTGTTGAAAAACGAATATCCGGAACTCGGCGGCCACTATGATGTTATACACCACACGCAATTAATCAACGAACTGATCCGGGACGGCCGGCTCAAAATGAAGGAAAGCGGCGATTTTACGGGCAAGCGGATCACCTACCACGATTCCTGCTACCTCGGCCGCGCGAACGGCGTCTACGCCGCGCCGCGCGCACTGCTTGAAGCCCTGGATGCTGATCTGGTGGAGATGAAACGCGCACGCGCCAACGGCCTTTGTTGCGGCGCCGGTGGCGCCCAAATGTGGAAAGAAGATGAGCCGGGCGAAAAACGGATCAATATCGAACGGGTGGAAGAGGCTCTTAGCACCGGCGCCGCCGCCATTGCCGCGAACTGCCCCTTCTGCATCACCATGTTGCAGGATGGTTTGAAAGCGAAAGAACAGAACGAAAAAATTCCCGTATACGACCTTTCCGAATTGATCCTGAACAATTTGTATAAATAATAGGTTGAAGCCAACAGGACGTATGGATACCCAAACGAAATTAACGACATTAAGGCCAGCACTGGCCGCTGTGGATGGTTTTGCGCCGGATTCCAGGGTCTGGATATACCTGGCCGACCGTCCATTGTCAGACCAGGAAGCTGCCGGCGCACAGGAGTCGCTCAATACATTTGTCCGGCAATGGACCGCCCACAACCAGGCCCTGAAGGCCGCTGCGGAAGTGTTTCAACGCCAGTTTATCCTTCTGATGGTTGATGATACGCAAGCAGGTGCCAGCGGCTGCTCCATCGATAAATCGGTGCATTTTTTGGAACAACTGGGGCTGCGCCTGGGCGTCGATTTTTTCGAACGCATGCGTTTTGCCTGGGTTAAAGAAAATACGCTGCAATTTGCAAGCCGGGACGATCTCCACCGGCAGGTACGCGCCAAAGAGATTGCCGACGATACATTGATGATCAACACCATGGTGCAAAACAAACGGGAACTGGCCGAAAACTGGCTCATGCCTTTCGCCCGGAGCTGGCACCGCCGCCTGCTCTAAATTCTTACGTATGCAAAACGCCCAAGTCATCTATTTGAATACCATCGAGGGGCTGCTCGAAGAAAACGAGCTGGACAAAGCCCTCGAAGCGCTGCTGGACCTCGATAAGCAAACCAGGTCTGGTTTGCGCCAGGATGTGATCATGCAATCGGGAAATTACAAGGAAGCCAGCAAGATGTTTCAACGGGGGATGATCAGCTTTGAAGAATTCTCCCGTATCTCCGCCCGCACGCGTTTCGGACTGTTGGAATTGATGAAAGACCTGCCCAAACGGGTGCAGCGCGACGCCCAAATCCGCAACCTGAATACATTCCAGTTTCAAGTGCCAGATGAAGCCCGCCTGGAAAAGATCATCGGCCCCCAAAACAACCTGCTCCGCATCAACTGGCTGGAAAAAGCCTTGCAGGCCTCGCGGGCAGTTTGCCGCGTGGTATGCGCCGACGGCGAATTGGGCACCGGATTTCTGACCAAGGATGGCTATATTTTTACCAATAACCACGTTATCCCCTCGGCTGAAGTGGCCCGGGACGCCCGCGTTGAATTCAATTATGAACTGGACAGTGCCGGTCGTACCAAATCCCGCACTGCCTATACCCTCGACTCAGGCGATTTTATAACAAGCCCGCCCGACCAACTGGATTTTACCCGGGTACGGGTAGCCGACAATCCGGGCAATCCCTTGAGCCAATGGGGATTTGTCGAATTTGACCCTGGCGCTGTTCCCACCATTGGAGAAGCCGTAACGATTATTCAGCACCCGCAGGGGGAAGACAAACAAATTGCGCTCAACGCCAACGAAGTCTTGAGCGTGTGGAATCAACACGTATACTACACGACCGATACCGAGCCGGGTAGCAGCGGCTCCCCGGTATTCAATAAAGATTGGAAAGTGGTGGCGATTCACCATGCCGGCAAAACTGATGCAGAGGGCGGTCTGCCTGTCAACGCCCGCGGAGACCGCCGGGGTGCGAACCGGGGTGTGTTGGCGCAGCAAATTATTCAAATGCTCGGCACGGCAGGCCAATCTTCCCCTGCCCAACAACAACCGGTGGCGCCGAAATCTTCAGGCAGCTCCGAATCAGCCTCAGGCGCCGCTCCTTCCCCGGCGCCGGCAGCCGGTCCGGGAAAAGTCGTGCCAAAGTTTGTGGTAATATACGATGTACAGGATACGCCGCATTGCCAGGCGCTGAACCGGCACTTGTTTATATTAAAGACGACGAAAAAAATTGAAATTTACAATGTCCATGAGGGACATCTTGGTAAGGACTTTGAAAGAATTGCCAGAGAGCAAGCCGCCACTGCAGATTTCATTCTAGTCTTGATCACCCCAAATTTATTTAACACAGAAACCTGGTTTAATCTGGTAATGGAGGGCATGGCCCAAGGCAAACGAATCATCCCGATCCACATCGAAAAACTCGACATCGAGGGCACCGGACTGGAAAAACTCCGGGCCCTGCCTACCATGAACCGTACCGTCTCGGATTTCCCGAATACGGATGCCGCATATTTGGATATCGTGGCGGAAATAAAAAAACTGCTTGCAAAATAGCGTCTTATCCGCCTTCCATCTTGCGTGCCTTCTCGAGTACCGTTTGCTCCAGGTTTTTTTTATAGGCAATCACGCGTTCGAGCAGGGCCGGATCGGAAGTCGCCAGGATCTGCGCAGCCAGAATACCGGCATTGCGCGCAGCATTCAGGGCTACCGTTGCCACGGGCACTCCTTCCGGCATCTGGAGAATGGACAAAATACTATCCCAACCATCGATGGAATTGGAAGACCTGACGGGAACGCCGACTACCGGCAGGGGCGAAATAGCCGCTACCATGCCCGGCAAATGCGCCGCACCGCCAGCCCCTGCGATGACCACCCGGATACCGCGCTCATGTGCCGTCCGGGCAAATTCAAACATGCGCTCTGGCGTTCGATGTGCCGAAACGATTGTCATTTCGTATTTGACCTGCAATTCGGTCAGAATGTCGGCGGCCTTTTGCATGACCGGCAGGTCGGAGTCGGAACCCATTAGGATAGCAACCATGGCGTAATTTGAGTTTTCAGTTAAAACGTGTTTGCCGAAACCACTTTCAAGGTCGCCCGCACCACATTGGCCTTGGCAATAGCCGCCTCAATGGTTGGCGCAGTGACGGTGACGTGGCCCATTTTCCGAAACGGTGACGTGCGGGCTTTCCCATACAGATGAACGTACACGCCTGGTATAGCCAGGCATTCCTCCACGCCCAGGTATTGTACCGGGCCGTTAAACCCCGGTTCGCCGAGCAAATTTACCATTACCGCCGGCGTCACTTGAACGGTCGAACCCAGGGGCAGGTTGCAGATTGCCCGCAAGTGCTGCTGATACTGGCTGGTGAAGGCGCTGTCGATGGTATGGTGGCCGCTGTTGTGCGGCCGGGGGGCCACTTCATTGACCAGCAGTTCGCCGCCTGTGGTCAAAAATAGTTCTACCGCCAAGAGCCCACAAAGGTCAAATGCCCGGATCACGCGTTCCGCCAGGGCCTCTGCCTCCGCCGCTATCAGGGGTGAAACGCGCGCCGGACAGATGAGCAACTCAACCAAGTTTGCCTCGGGATGAAAATCCATTTCAACGGGCGGAAAAATCGCCACCTCATCGTTCGCATTACGGGCTACCATAACGGCCAGCTCGGCTTGAACATCTACCCGGGTTTCTGCCAGGCAGGCGCCCGGTAATATTTTCGAGTCCAGGTCCTCCACACTGCGCAGGATGGCCACTCCACGCCCGTCATATCCAGCTGTTCGAGCCTTTTGTACCAGGGGCAAACTCCAGTCGCCTTTCTGAATAGCCTCTTTCAGGGCCTTTTCATCCTGAAAAATTTCAAAAGGAGCCGTGGGTATGCCATGCTGGCGGTAAAACTCCTTTTGCCGGCCTTTGTCCTTGATAATTTCCAAAATGCAGGGCGCCGGGTGAACGGTTTTCCCCTGTTGCTCCAGGGTGTGCAGGGCATCTGTATTGACGTGTTCAATTTCGATCGTCAGCACATCCTTATCCTGGCCGAAGGCCAGTACGTCGTCGTAGTGGGTAAAGTTGCCGGCGGTAAACTCCGTACAATAGGGCCCGGCCGGAAAATCCGGCGACGCATCGAGCACCCCAATCTTAAAATCCCAATTTGCAGCTGCCAGGCATAACATTTTCCCGAGTTGGCCACCGCCAAGGATGCCGATTTTTTTCGTCGTGTCAAACATACCATAAAGTTACGTGGAGCGATCTTGTAATTCGCTTAGAAACCGTCTAACCCCCCCCAGCGAGGCGAGAAGGTGTAGATTTTGGTGTCATGCAAGGCTCATTTTTAAGGGAATAGCCTTGTCCTATTGCCGCAAAAATAGCCGCTGCATGACGGCGAAAGATACGCCTTATCGCTCGTTGGGGGTTTTCAGACGGTTTCTTAGAGCGGGCGAATCAAACATTCGCCCCAGGAGCAGCCTGTCGGCGCCGGCCAGGTCCTTCCGCAATTCGACATCGGTGAAACCTTGGAGCCGCAGCAGTTCGGCAACGGCGGTTGCGTTGAACTCGTTGCATTCAAAAAACACGGCGCCGCCCGGTTTGAGTTTTTGCTTGGAAAAGGCGCCGATAGTCCGGTAAAACAAAAGCGGATCTTCGTCCTCAACAAAAAGCGCCAGCCCGGGCTCGTGCGCCAGAACATGCTCGGGCACCCGGTTCCGTTCGCGCCGGGGAATGTATGGCGGGTTGCTGACGATCACATCGAATAGCGGAAAGGGGGGCCAGGCGCCCATATCCAGAATATCTGCTTGCCAAAAAGTGACCTGGCCTTCGCCAAGTATCCTGCGGGCATTTGCCTTGGCCAGCGCCAGCGCTTTGCGGCTTTTTTCTATTCCGTAAAGTTGCACAGCAGGTTGTATAGCCTTGATCGCAACGGCTATACATCCGGAGCCAAGGCCGATGTCCAATACCGCCGGCGCCTGTAATTTCTGTTCTTTCAGGTATGCAAGTACCCAGGCAACAAGTTCTTCCGTTTCCTGCCGCGGAATAAGCACGGCGGGATGGACGACAAACCGGTAGCCGAAAAAATCGGCGCTCTCCAATACGTATTGCACGGGTTCGCCCAGGAGCAAGCGGCGGCGGATTTCCAAAAATTGCGCTTCTTCAGCGGGAGAAAACACCCGGAAAGCCGGTTGGCGCGTATGGAAAGTATCCTCAAAAACAATTCGGGCAATACTGCGCGCTTCGCCGGGGCCGTAGCGCGGCGCCAGGTCTAGAATGAGTTGCTCAAACGGGTTGGCGGGCAAGGTTTGGTTCATAGCCAGCGTATCCAGCAATTACACCTGGATGGTGAATACGGTTCCTTGGGGTTGATTGTTCGCTACCGAGATACTACCGCCATGCGCCTGAACGACCTGACTGACGATATACAATCCCAGCCCGGTTCCGGTGGTTTGCCGCGTTTCTTCATTGCCGATCCGGTAAAATTTTTCAAACACTGCGGTCTTTTCATGATCCGGAATTCCAACACCCTGATCCGCCACCGTTAAAAGCGTTTTGCCGTCAGATTGTTCTGCTGAAAATACAACGGGAGCGCCTTCCGGCGAATATTTAACGGCATTTTCGAGCAAGTTCTGGATAACAGCCGTCATCCCAAGTTTATCGGCGCGCAGGGGCGATATGGTATCCGGAATAGCGACCCGGATATCGGCTCCTGGGAAGCGGGCCAACAAGCTGGCAGCGCAATCTTGCGCCATACTGCGCAAGTCGAGGGGCTCGGGCAGCGGGCGCCAATTATCTTCCAGCCGGGCTGCCAGAAGCAGGTCTTCCACCAGGTTTTGCAACCGTGTGGCATCGCGCAAGCCATTATTATATAGTCTTTCGAGCTGCTCACGTTGCAGCGCGCGCTTGCTGATGGTCTCCAGCGTCAGTCGGATGGCTGCTATCGGAGATTTCAGCTCGTGCGTAATGCTTAGTAAAAAATTCCGGCGTTGCCGGGACAATACCATCTCACGCTTGGCCGACCGGTTAATCACATACAACCCGAAGCCCAGGCAGAGGGTAAAAAATACTCCCTCCGCTAAAATCATGCGCCGGTGTTTTTGTTTTCGCTTCTCCAAAAGGCGGTATTCCGCACTGGCCTTTAATTCCGTCAAATTGAGCCCACGCCTAGGGCCGCCGTATTGCATTTCAAGCAGCGTATAAGAAAGGTCGAAATACCGGTCGTTTTCACGCCAAAGCTGTACTGCCCACCATCCGAAAGCCAATACCATGTACACCAGTACGAAGGACGTGAGCGAACGCAGGGAGGGCAATCTCTTGAGCATGTAAGTGAATTTATAGCGCAATCCGGGCGGTTGGTCAGCTCCTGAATACGTCCCGGATATTCCAGAAAAAGAGCAGGCCGGCGAGGCCCAGCCAAACATACATCCAGATCTGAGCGGGAAAAAACCCGACCACCTGTTCGTACATCGCCAGGTCACTCTTCGGCCCGACATTAAAATCCTGAATAATATACAACACCGCGGCCAATCCGAGAAACATCAACACATCCCGGTCCCAGTTGGTTTTCAAAGCAATAAAGCCCAGAAGCAGCCCAAATCCCCATAGAATACCGGTACTGCTAAAGGATTCGAACCACACCAGCCCGGCCAGGATCATGAGCCCGGCCAGAACCAGCAAGGCATGATGGGTCATAGCGCGCTGCCGGGCGCCAATCCAGAATAAAATATTGCCCAATACTGCGCTGCCCAGGTACCCGCCCATCAATACGACGGCCCTGCTGCCACCCCGCGTCGCGGTATAACCGCTGCCGTCGGCGTTTATTTGCATGCCTTCGACGGTCCCTCCGGTGAGCAACGCGCCGGCGGCATGCCCGAATTCGTGCAGGAACGTCACCAGCAAGGTCACCGGGTATAAAACCAGGTGGCCAAGCGAACCGCCGAAAAACTTCAGCATGCCGTACACCAGCAGAATCGCCAGTACGCGGTATTGCAACTGACGCATTGGTATTTATTCTTTGGGGTTGATCTCAAAAAGCTCGACTTCAAAAATCAGGGTAGAGCTCGGTTTGATTTTGGGACTGGGACTGCTGTCGCCGTAGGCCAGTCCGGCCGGAATGTAAAATCTGAACTTGTCGCCTACGTGCATAAGCTGCAAACCTTCCGTCCATCCGGCAATAACCTGGCTCAAACCAAAGGTGATGGGTTCGCCGCGCTCTACGCTGCTGTCAAACACGGAACCGTCGACATTGGTGCCGTGATAATGGACCTTGACGCGGTCAGACGCTTTGGGCATTTCTGTACCTTGCCCGCGAGACAACACCTCGTATTGCAAACCGCTGGCCGTTGTCATCACTTCTTTGCGCTTTTTATTTTCGGCCAGGAATTTTTCGCCTTCCATCCGGCTCACTGCGCCGGCCTTTGCCTGCATCTCCATTTTGAATTTGTTGAACACCTCGGAAGCGGCTTGTTGGTCAAACGAGACGGGAGCGTCTTTCATCACGTCACCCAAGGATTTCAGGACGAGGTCGATGTTCAGTTCGGGTGGGAATTGACGCTTCAAGCTGTTTCCAAGCAAAATACCATAAGCAACACTGGCGCTGTCTTGAGCGGTTTTAAGTGTAATTTGGGCCGAAAGTCCGAAGCAAATCAGGCCGGCGCACAGGGATAAAACTATCTTCTTCATTTTAATTTTAAGTATTGAACGTTAAGTATTTGTATGGAGCAAAACGGTTTCCCGGGATCATTTTTTCTTTTTCTTCAGTTGCGCGTAGTACTGATAGAAATGGGGGATCGTTTCTATGCCTTTGTAAAAGTTGAAGAGCCCGTAGTGTTCGTTGGGCGAGTGGATATCGTCGGAATCGAGGCCGAAGCCCATCAGCACAGAATGCGCGCCCAGGACCTGGTCGAACATCGCCACGATCGGGATACTGCCGCCGCCGTGCTGGGGCAGCGGCTTTTTGCCAAAAGTCCTTTCCATAGCCATTTCGGAGGCTTTATACTCCACCGAATTGGTCGGCACCACCACCGGATGGCCGCCATGCAAGGCCCGGACTTTTACTTTCACCGATTTTGGCGCCAGGCTTTCAAAGTGCTTTTGGAAAAGTTTTTCCATTTTTTTCGGATCCTGGTTGGGCACCAGGCGCATCGAAATTTTTGCGAATGCCTTTGCCGGCAGCACGGTTTTTGCGCCTTCACCGGTGTATCCCCCCCAGATGCCGTTGACGTCGAGGGTCGGACGGATGCCGGTGCGTTCGATCGTCGTGTAGCCTTCCTCCCCCATCAGGTCAGCCACTTCCAGGTCTTTCATATAGGTTTTGGGATCATACGGCGCTTCATTCATCCGTTTGCGTTCCTTGCTACTCCGTTTTAGCACATCGTCATAAAAACCTTTTACCGTCACCCGCTTTTTCTTGTCGTGCAGGGAGGCAATCATAGCGCACAACACATTGATCGGATTCGCTACTGCGCCACCGTACACCCCGGAATGCAGGTCTTTGTTCGGCCCGGTCACCTCAACCTCCATATACGCCAGCCCGCGCAGGCCGACGGTGAGGCTTGGCGTATCGTTGGCGATAATGCTGGTGTCCGAGATCAGCACCACATCGCAGGCCAGTTTTTCCTGGTTGGCGCGGCAAAATTCTTCCAGGTGTTTGGACCCAACCTCCTCCTCGCCTTCTATCATGAATTTGACGTTGCAGGGCAAGGCATTATTTTGGAGCATGGCCTCAAAGGCTTTAACGTGCATAAAAAACTGACCCTTGTCATCGCAGGAGCCCCGGGCGAAAATAGCGCCTTGCGGGTGCAGTTTTGTTTTTTTCACCACCGGCTCGAAAGGCGGGCTCTGCCAAAGATCCAGCGGGTCCGGCGGCTGCACATCGTAATGCCCGTATACCAACACTGTCGGCGCGCTCGGATCCACCATTTTTTCGCCGTAAACAACCGGGTGCCCGGCCGTAGCAAATACTTCCACCCGGTCGAGGCCGGCCTGGCGGAGGTGTGCAGCCGTGGCGTCGGCCATCCGGCTCACTTCGGCTTGGTACTGCTGATCTGCGCTGATAGACGGTATGCGCAGCAGTTCCAACAATTCATCCAGATAGCGTTTTCGATTGGCATCCAGATACTTTTTAACCTCTTTCATAGTATATTTCGGTGTATTAAACCCCTGAAGCCGCCAGCCCGGGGTGTTTGAAAATAAAGGCCGGCAAAGTTCATCCTTTCTTTGCGAATCCGGTTCCTTCCGCCGGGAAGTTTTAGCAGATTAGCGGTCAAAAAACAAGCGCTCTCCCATTTTTGAGGAGTCAAATGCGCCTTCATGCCAGGCCAAATGCCCGCTAACGATAGTAGCACGTACTTTTCCACGAAAACGTTTTCCAGTGAATGGCGTCCAACCGCATTTATAAAAAGTATTTTCCGGTGTCACCGCCCAGTCTTGATTTATATCGACGATGGCAAGATCAGCCCAGTAGCCTTCCTCGATAAACCCTCGCTCTTTTACCTGAAAAGCGATGGCCGGGGCATGACACATTTTTTCCACTATCTTTTCGAGCGAAATTTTTCCGGCATGATAAAAACCGAGCATAAGTGGCAGGGCGTGTTGAACCAGCGGAATGCCGGAAGGCGCCTGCAGGTAGGGTTGGGCTTTTTCCGCTGCGGTGTGCGGGGCATGATCCGTAGCTACCACATCCAGGCGGTCGTCCAGCAAAGCCGGCAAGAGCGCATCGCGGTGTGCCCGGCTTTTTATGGCGGGATTGCACTTGATCAGGTTGCCGTAGCGGGCGTACGCGCCGGAATGAAAATAGAGGTGATGAACGCACACCTCGGCAGTTATCCTTTTTTCAGACAAGGGCACCGTATTGTCGAAAAGCGCCAGCTCGCCTTGAGTGGAAACGTGCAGGATATGAAGCCGTGTATTATAGCGGCGCGCCAGTTGGACGGCAAAAGAAGAGGATAAATAGCACGCCGTCGCGTTGCGGATACGCGGATGCTGTGCGGCCCGGAGTTGGTCGCCATAACGCCGGATATACGCTTCGGTGTTTCGGCGCACCGTTTCCTCGTCTTCGCAATGCGTAGCCACCAACAATGGCGCTTCGGAAAATATACGCTCGAGGGCCCGGGGGGCGTCCACCAGCATATTTCCCGTGCTGCTTCCCATAAACACCTTAATGCCGCAAACACGTTTGGGGTCGGTGCGCGCCACCTCCTCAAGATTATCGTTGGTTGCGCCCATATAAAAAGAATAGTTCGCCAGCGAAGTGCGCGCGCCGATCGTGTACTTCTCTTCCAAAAGCACCCGGCTGACGGAGGGAGGCTTCACGTTGGGCATTTCCATAAACGAGGTGACCCCACCGGCCACCGCGGCGCGACTCTCCGAAGCGATGGTGGCCTTGTGGGTCAGGCCCGGTTCCCGAAAATGAACCTGGTCGTCAATAATCCCCGGAATAACCAAATTGCCCCGCGCATCCAGTTCGACGGCCGCTCTCAACGGAAGCGATGCGCCGATGCGTTCGATCCTGCCTGCCTTAATATATATATCACCTTCCCGGATGGTATTGCGGTTGATAATCCTGGCATTCCGGATTAGAATAGTTGAATTCGACATTTTATGTTAAAAATACGTGAGCGGCTTCTGGCGGCACCCCATCAACGATATCGGAACCAACTTCAAAAATATTGGATTAGTTGCCGAAAACCTTGTATCTATTCAAAATGATCTCTACTTTTGCTTCCGTATTCTAAAGTGGTGAAATAGTTTTTGCACTGAATCCGCCCATTTACTCCTTTAAGCGACTGGACTTGGCGCGGTTTTGGTTTAGCGAATAAATCCCTGGAAAACAACCAACTTTAATACTCCATCGCGATGCGCGAAGGTGAAAGATACTAGGTTTAAAATGAAGCGTGTTTTGATGACGTCCTTCTCCATTAATGAATGGGGAGGGACTTTTTTTTGATTACCCGCCTTCCAAAACGGGCAGGACGCCTTGTTTAAATCAGGTTAAAATTTTTTTAAAAAAATACTTGCGCAAGCGGAAAAAATGCCCTTACCTTTGACCTAGGTTTTTTGGGGTTATATTTCTGACGGTAGGGTGTTAACATCCTGCCGTCTTTTTTTATTTATACCCGAATTGTTGCAACATGCGCTCATCATCCCGCCAGTTGTTCCGCACTTTTACACTGGTCTCCAGGAATACCTTGCTCTGTAAAAAAGTTTCAATGGCCATACGGGCAACCATCCCCAATTTTTTGATAGCCGCTCCGCCCTTTCCAAGGATAATACCCTTCTGCGTTTCCCGCAAAACATAGATAGTGGCCTGTATACGCACAAGCGGTTCGCCGGTTTTTGTCACCGTTTCCTGGTACGACTCGATACCGACCTCGCAGGAATAGGGTATTTCTTCGGCATACAGGAGAAAAATTTTTTCCCGGATAATTTCACTAACAAAAAAACGCTCCGGCCGGTCCGTCAATTGGTCCGGCGGGTAGTAAACCGGGCCCTGCGGAATATAAGTCAGAATTTTTTGAAGCAATTCCGCCGTATTTTCACCCGACAAGGCCGAAATAGCAATAAAGTCGGCAATTCTTATGCGTTTGGCCCACCAGTGGTAAACATCCTGTATCCGTTGTTCTTTCACCAGGTCCATTTTATTCAGAACCAATAATACCGGGGCTTCGGCAGCGGCAAGCATAGTAAATACCGGATTGGTTTCTTCCAATTCTTCCGTCAGGTCGAAAACCAGCAAGAGCAAATCGGCGTCTTCCAGGGTGCCCTCCACAAAACGATTCATGGCCTGGTGCATCTTGTAGGCCGGGTCGCGCACATAGCCGGGTGTGTCGGAAAAAATCACCTGAAAATGTTCGTGGCTGAGAATACCAATGATCCGGTGACGGGTGGTCTGGGGTTTATGCGTGATAATGCTCATCCGTTCGCCAACTAAGGCGTTCATGAGCGTCGATTTGCCGGCATTGGGGCGTCCGACAATGTTGACAAACCCTGACCGGAAGGGAACCGGTTCGCCAGCAAGCGCCTCTGTATTCGTTTGGATTGGCATAAGTTGATCGTAAGAATCTGCGCGGCGGAACCAGGCATGGTTAAAATTGATTAGGAAGTAGCGGCTAGCCGGCCAACCGGCCCATAGCGCCACAGACCATGGCCTCTACGAGCTGAAAGATCACCGGAGGTTTTTGGCTACGCCACTGGATACCATTGTAGGCGCCTCCAAAATGAAGGTACTGGTGTAAACGGGCTTCTTCCAACTCTTCTTCCACATGCAGGCGCGTGTTCAGCAATGCGATCCAACCGCCCTCTTCGCGCACCTCTTCAGCCCATTCGGCGTAATAATCGTCGTCTGATGCATGAAAATTCAGGATGTTTTCACAAAAAAACGCGAACTTATGAATACCTTCATGGTATAAAGCATCCGCAATTTCACGTTTCAGAAACATAATGTCATTGTGCAGGGCATCGTTCCATTCGCCAATCAGCTCAATCAATGCATAGCCTTGGTCATATTCCACATAAAGCAATTTGGCGTACAGCGTAGAAGAGCCAAACTCATCCCATTGCGGATGCAAATAGAAGTTATAAAGTTTGTTGGCAAAATAAAATTCACTGTACTTCCTCCCAAAAAAAGGAGAACGCTCGTCTTCAGACGCAATGTATAGATCACGCCACCGGAAATGCGGTTCAATATCGTGCATACGGCTTAAAATACCCGGCAAAAGTACGGGCTTGCAGTCAATTTGCGTACATGAACAACAGCAAACAATATCCGTTCAAAATTGTGCTTACCGGCCCTGAATCTTCCGGCAAAACGACCCTCGCAAAGTACCTGGCCCACAGCAGGAAGGTTGTTTGGGTACAGGAGTTCGCCCGGTGTTACCTGGCCGGTTTAGGCAGGCCGTATAAACGAACCGACTTGCAATATATTGGCCGCGGCCAGTACGCCTGGGAACAGTGGGTTGTCGCTCAAAAGCCGCCGCAGCTCATCTGCGATACGGATTGGACCGTACTGCACGTGTGGGAACATTATCGCTTTGGTTTGCCGGACGGCGAGGGCTGGGAATGGGAAAAAGGGTACCTGAAGCGCCAACCGGCAAATCTATACCTGCTGTGCGCGCCTGATTTCCCCTGGCAGCCGGACCCCTTGCGCGAGCATCCTGCCGAGCGGCAGATCATATTCAAATGGTATGAACGGCTCCTGCAGGAAACCGCAGCACCCTATGCCGTGCTGCAGGGATCGTTTGAACAGCGGATAAAAACAGCCATTTCGTTGATCCGGCGCAATTGTTAGTATTTTTTAAGACCTTTGCAGCAGTCACTCATTGGGGTGTCTCCTATTTAAAAGGAGGCTGAGATTATACCCATCGAACCTGCCCGGGTAATGCCGGGAAGGGAACTGAGACGGGTAGTGGCATCCCTGCGTTTTCGAAACCCCTTCGGGAACGGATGTTTCACGCAATAGTTCTTCCGGAAATGGTCACATTTCGTTTCGTTTGGCGCTTTGGCCGGATCGCCTTTCTTCTTGCCGCCGGTACTCCCTTTTTTAACCTGAACGCACAAAATCGCCCAGACCTGCCGGATTCCGCTTTTTTGAAAACTGTGGTGATCCAGGCTACCCGTACCGGGGCTAATTCGCCGGTGCCGCATTCCAATATTTCCGCCGAAAAAATCGGAATGCGCTACCAGGTCCAGGATATCCCCTTTTTGCTGACGGGCATTCCCTCCCTGGTCGAAAGTTCGGATGCCGGCGCCGGAACCGGTTATACCGGCATGCGCATCCGCGGAAGCGACCCTACCCGGATAAACGTGACCTTGAATGGCATCCCGCTGAACGACGCCGAAAGCCAGGGCGTTTTTTGGGTGGATATGCCGGACCTTGCCGCTTCGGCAGCTGAAATCCAGGTTCAGCGCGGGGTAGGCGCCAGCACCAACGGCGCCGGCTCCTTCGGCGCTACGGTGAACCTCGACCTCTCGAGGGTGGCTACCGAACCCTATGCCCTCATCACCAACAGCGCCGGCTCCTTTGCTACGCGCAAGCACTGCCTCAGCCTAGGCACCGGCCTTATCCGCAACCGCCTGGCCTTTAGCGGGCGCTTGTCGAAAATCGCCTCCGCCGGTTATGTGGATCGTGCCGACGCCAATCTCCAGTCCTATCACCTGTCTGGAACCTATATTGACGATCGCCAATCGGTACAATTACATCTGCTTTCCGGACACGAGGTCACCTATCAGGCCTGGAACGGCCTGCCGGCCCAGTACCTGGAAGTCGACAGCCTACAGACGTATAATTCTGCGGGAACGGAACAACCCGGACTACCCTACCCCAACGAAGTAGACGACTATGCCCAACGCCACTACCTGCTGCACCTCAAACGCTTGTTCAGCCATGGGTTCAATCTCCAGATAAATGGGCACTATACCCGGGGCTTCGGATTTTATGAACAATACAAAGCCGGTGCAGCATACAGTCAATACGGTTTGCCCAATCCGGTCATCGGCGGCGTGCCCATTCAATCCACCGACCTGATCCGCAAGCTCTGGCTTGACAACCATTTTTATGGCGGAACCTTTGCCTTGCAATGGATCCCCCTGATTAATCCGCCCAACCTGACCGCGGCGCCCCAACTGATGTTGGGGGGCGCCTTCAACCGCTATGAAGGCCGGCATTATGGCGAAGTAATATGGGCCGGCCAAGCCATCCCAAAAGGCTATCGGTTTTATGACAATACGGCGGACAAACGCGATGCCAATGTCTATGGCAAATTTGATCTGTCCTTTCGGCATGGCTTGTCTCTGATGCTGGATGTACAATACCGGCTGGTGCAATATTCCTTTTTAGGTTTCGATCGCGACCAAAACAACGTCGAACAAACCGTTCGCCTGCAATTTCTGAATCCGAAGGCTGGCGTCCGTTGGCTGTTTCACCCGGATTGGACGGCCTATGCTTTTTTCGGCGTCGGCCAGCGTGAACCAAACCGGGACGACTACACGCAATCCACACCACAAAGCCGGCCGCGCGCCGAACGCCTTTTTGATTGGGAGGGCGGGTTGAAGACACAACGTGGGAGGGTAACGGCGGCCATAAATTGGTTTTTTATGCACTACCGCGACCAGCTCGCGCTCGATGGCCGGATCAACGACGTCGGCGCGTATATCCGGACCAATGTGCCGCGCAGTTATCGCGCCGGACTGGAAACGGAACTGGCTTTCCAGCTGAGCCCCAACCTGATCTTTTCCGGTAATGCAGCTTTAAGCCGCAACAAGGTGCCGGAATTCGTGGAATACCGCGATAATTGGGATACCGGCGCGCAAGAAACCTATTTGTTCCGGAATACCGACCTTGCCTTTTCGCCGGGCATTGTGGCGCGCGCCGAGGCTGTCTGGTATTTGTTTCCAGTGGCAAAAAAACAACAGCTCGCCGTTACCCTTTCGGCAAAATATGTTGGAAAACAATATCTGGATAATACGGCCAATCCGCTAACCGCCCTGCCAGCTTATGTTTTTGCCGATCTCCGCCTGAATTACGATTTACATAATGTGATTGGCGAAAGTCTACGCGCTATTCTGTCCGTGAATAACGTCCTGAATGCCCGTTACATCTCCAACGGCTGGGTATACCGGTACGTTTCGCAGGGTTACGACGAGCGGCCGCACAATCCCTATGCCCGCCTGGAAGGCAATGGCGTTTACCACCAGGCCGGCTTTTTTCCACAAGCCGGCAGGAATGTGATGGCAACGCTGACCCTGGAATTTTAATAAGCATCGGGTCACTTACCGGTACCGGCGCACTGGCACTTTCAACCGCTGTCCCGGGTAAAGCACAGCATCCTCCTGCAAGTTGTTGACCTGGGCGAGAAAACCTTTGTGCACTCTTCGCGATTCCGCTATGCTTTGCAGGCTTTCGCCGCGCTGCACCAGGTGAACGTCAAAACTGGCAGCGGTGTATTCCGGCGCTTCAGCTTGCTGCGGTTGCCCGGCAAATCCGGGCTGACTCAACGGAGGGGCGGTCTTGAGTTGATCCAGCGAAATAAAAGTGCTTTTATTTTCCCTTGCAGCATACTGCTGCTGCGGTTTAAACAAATAAATACGCTGGCAGCGTTGTATCTGTCCCGGATCTTGTATTTCGTTCCACTCCATCAGCGACTGCGCCGGCAAGTAATAGCGCCGGGCAATTTCGTACAGGGTTTCACCGGTTTGTACGATATGGATGCCTTCGGAGGACTGTTCCGGGCATTGACCAGTGGTAGATGGACCCATATGGAGAACCTGTGGTTTCGTATGGAAGCAAAATTGGCTGCAAGGACTTTATTTGGATCGTTTCATCCAAATAAATCAGTTGCCCCGGGCGGATATGGTCCGCATCGCTCAAATTATTCCATTTTTTCAGGGTTTCCACGCTCACCCCGTACCGTCTGGATATGGCGCTAAGCGTTTCGCCAGCCTGCACGGTGTGTGCGGTACGCTGGTAACCGGTACTGTATTCCGCTGGAATATCATTATAGTAGGCGGGCCGCTGGGGAGTACTATACGTCTGTGGTGCAGAGGTAAGCCCCCGGCATTTTTCCATCAGAAAATAACCGGCTTGCTGGTCATCGATCCGGTACAGGTAGCTGGCGCCAGAGCGGTAATAGTCGGCCATGTTGCGCCGTTCGAGCATCAGCCCGAGTGTGGGGTTCAGTTCGATATACAGGGTATCGCCACCCGATATCCGTTTGAAGGCATAGGCCGGCAGGCAGCTGTGGCGGGCAAGGCCGGCATATACAAATGGGGCGGCGCTACTGGTGGAATACACGGATTGACCAACGCGCAATTGCGTGGTGTCAAAAGAAAAGGCGTATTTCGGGCTGGTGAAAAAATAAGCCGGTCCGCTCCGGCTCAATGCGGAAGCGCCGGTGACCGGAATGATGACCATACCCTGGGAGCGTAGTTGCACCAAATAAACGGGCCGGGATTGCAGGTTGACCAAATTGACCAGGTCCAGCCGGACGGCCTGCTCACAGGAAAGCAGTGGTGCGGAAAGCCGGAACGGAACCGTATCGGGAAAACCGGTGGTGAGGGCCTGGAAGTATCCCGAAGGATCGGCCAGCGTATAAACAGCCGACACCTGGCCGGCGGGCATATGCTGGTATTCCATCCGGCGTATACAGCCCGATGACTGGCTGATATCCAGGTATACCGGTTGCTGCGCTTGCAAAAAAAGCGGGAAGGCGATCAGGCCACATACGAGGGGGGGAAGTATGCGCATGGTTTTCAATTTTAACGGGTACGAGCATGTTGGGGCTCATGTATAAGTCGTAAACAAAGGTCTTTCCACAACATTGGGTTTACATTCGCCGGGCACAACGGAGCGGTAAATTATTTATCTCCGTTGTGCCCGGGCGAAAAAGCAGCTGGGTTAGATTCTGGGGATCAACAACCGTTGTCCGGCGATCAGGGTTTCATTGACCTCCTTGTTATTGACCAGGGCCAGTTCTTGTGCATTGACCTTGAACTTGATGGCCACCGAGGTGATATTATCGCCTTCCCGTACGATATACTCCTGAAAATAGGAGGGCTGCTTGCCGGTAGGCGCCGGGGCGACTGGCTGTGCGCCCGGTTGGTAGTACGTAGCTGGCGTTACGGGCTGGGTGGTTGCCGGCGCGCTGTACAATTCCGGATAGGTACCCGTGCTGGTTGGTTGTGTATAGGTTTGGCCAGGATAATAAGGCTGCGCAGTAGCTGGTTGCTTGCCCAGTTCGGGGTACGTTGTGGTGGGGGCATAATACCCCTGCGGGGCGACGGCGCCCTGTCCCGGGCAACAATCGGACACAAACACCTGCATGCCGGGTTGCAGCACGATGGCGCCGGTTGCCGGATAATTGTTCAAACGCCGCATTTCCGCTTCCGTCAGCCCGTAGCGTTGACCGATTCCATAGAGGTTTTCACCTTTTTGTACCGTGTGCACCAGCGGTTTGGCGGCTGGGTTGTATGCCGGCGTCGCCGCCGGTGTATTGTAAGAATACGTGACCGGTGTAGTGGCGCCCCGGGGGTCCCAAGCCGAAGTGGCCGGCTTATCCTGCAAATACGTTGCATACACCGCTGGTTGGGCGGAATTAATGCCAATATCTGATTTGGACTGCCAGTACACATCCTGCCGGCGGACGGTTGGGCCGGCCGCGTCCGGACTGCGGGATGGCTCCGGGCTTACCCCTTTTGATGCCGGGGCGCCGGCTGGCGGCTGGCGCAGCCAAATTTTTTGGCACACCTGGATTTGGTCGGGGTCCTTGATATTGTTCCAGGCGATCAGCGACTTTACGGGGATTCCGTAAGCCCTGGAAATACCATTGAGGGTCTCTTTCGGCTGCACGATGTGATAGCCTTCTCCGGGCGGTTCGGGACAATTGATCAGGCGCGGCAGGGCAGAGGTGGCATAAGGCGACGAAGTGGCGGCAGGTTGCGAAGCCATTTCTTTATCCCCTTCCCGCACAACGCCCGTGGTATAATCGATGGTGGGGGTATATTGGGAAAGAGGCGCGGTAGTTGGAGCGGCGGTTTTGCCCTGACAGTGGGTGACAATGAAATCTTCCAGAGCCATTCCATTCACCTTCACCAAGCGGTATTGGTTGTTTTCTGCCTCGGCAGCCGTTTTGCCCGTGCGTTCGGTAGAAATACCGATACCCGGCACAAAATCAAATTCGGAACGCTCCTGTCCGACTTTGGTAGGCTCGCGTTTGAAGGAATACTCGTAATAACACCCCCTGATTTTCAGTCCATTGAAATAAATATACCAATTGGACGAACCGGTAGCGATATTGCTTTCATAAACCTGGTTGGAGGTATCAATTGCAAAGGAATAGTTTGGCGCACGGAACAGGTAATACGGACCGCTCCGGATGACCTGGGTAGCGGAAATGACCGGTACCATTAAATAACCTTTGGATTGCTGGTGCACGATGTACACCTGACGCGAAAGGTTATTGACGTCGTTTAAAAATTGATCGTTCAAGGCATATTCCCGGCAGTTAACCGCCGTTTTTGGCAAAGTCGGCGAGGTAATACCGCCGGTGCCGGTAGTCAGAATGTATTGCTCGTTCGCCGTCGGACGTATGGAGTACGAAACGACCGTCGAACCGGCATAAACATACCGGTACTCGAGCTGATCCATACATGAAGCGTTGAAGAGGATGTACATGGGAGTCTGTTGGGCAGTAAGCATACCGGCCGAACAAAGGCTCAAAAGGGTAAAAAAAGTTTGTTTCATGACTGGCTGTTTATTGAAAATTTCGGTTTAGGCAAATGAACGCCTCGCTTTGAAGGAATACCATGAAGAAATTTTTAAGGCAGAACCCAGCGCTTTGTTTTTTTTGTTTTGAAAAGGGCTGAATTGCCGTGCAAAATTACGGCAAATTATCCAAAAACCCCTTTTATAACAAGATAAGATTTTAAGGTAGGTGCAAATCAACGAATTAACAGTGTACATACATAAAATATATAACGCAAATTGTATTGAAAAATGTCATCGCGGCGACGTATTAACACCGGTTATCAAATAGAATTTCGTTGGAGCGCAGGCGACACCCTTCAGAAATAAAAAACCGGCTGCTACCTTTGCGCCATGTCCAAACCTTTGATCTTAGTAACAAACGATGACGGGATCGTCGCGCCGGGCATCCGCGCCCTGGTGGACGTTGCCAGTCAGCTGGGAGAAGTAGTCGTTGTTGCCCCAGATTCGCCCCAAAGCGGAAAAGGGCATGCCATTACCATACACGACCCACTTCGCCTCAAACATGTCCGGGTTTTTCCCGGTATAGAGGCTTGGGAATGTTCTGGCACGCCGGTCGACTGTGTTAAACTGGCCAAACACGTGGCGCTGAAGGACCGCCGGATCGACCTTTGCGTATCCGGTATCAACCACGGAAGCAACGCTTCCATCAATATTATTTATTCCGGCACGCTTTCAGCTGCTATGGAAGCCTCGCTTGAAGGCGTCAAAAGCATAGGATTCTCCCTTCTTGATTACAGCTTTGAAGCCAATTTCGAACCCTGCAAACCCTGGATTCGGCGCATTATGGAATTCGTCCTGGGAGACTCCTACCCGAAGGGGCAACTGCTGAACGTGAATATCCCAAACCTTCCCGCAGAGTCTATCCGCGGAATACGGCTGTGCCGGCAGGCAGACGCGCGTTGGGTGGAGGAATTTTTAGAAGGCCGCGACCCCAATAACCAGCCGTATTATTGGCTCACCGGCAAATTTGTAAATGAGGACCGGCGGACGGATACGGATGTTTGGGCCCTTGAAAACGGTTATATTTCGGTAGTGCCTTCCATGCATGATCTGACGGATTATTCAGCGCTTAAAAACATGCTGGATAAGGGGCAATTGACGGCTGAGGTAACCGTTCATTCTTAAAAAATTTGAAATTTATGTTCAACCGGAATGAAATTTGGGCAGGCCTGCTTTTTGGTTTGATGTTGCCCGCAGCTGGCTATTTGCTTTTGTATAACCTGTTTGCATTGCTGGAAATGAAAGGAGCCGCCAGTGGCGTTGGGTTTTCCACCAATTTCAGAGAACGGACACTGGCCATCGTAGCTTTGGCCCTGAACCTGATTCCCCTCCATATTTTCCGCCGCCGCCGTTGGGATCTCTCCTTGCGCGGCGTGGTGATTGCCACTGCAGTGCTGGCATTCGCCTGGCTCATCCGGTACGGTATGTATTTATTCTGACCTGCCGAGGCATTATCCGGTTGGTTCGCTCCAGTCGTAATCCCGCTCAACCCGGCAAATACGGGTTTTGTAAGCGCTGTACCATCTTTGCCGCCCGTATTCCTGTGCCACCCGGTGTTCTGCATGGGCTTTCCACGCGCGAATAGCCTCTAAATCCGCCCAATACGATACCGTGATCCCAATTTCGCTGCGCGCCGATTCTACCCCTAAAAAGCCGGGCTGGCCGGATGCCAAGGCTACCATGCGCGTTGCCATGGTGGAATAACCATCTTCGACCGTTGTGCGAATGGAGGTAAAAATTACAGCATAATAAGGCGGCTCGGGGGTATTAGCCATCATATCGCTCATCGCTGCGCTGTTTGGTTGAATAAAAAAAGGCGCACGGCAGTTTACCAGGCGCCCGAGATGTCAGATGAGGCCGTATTGAAATACAGGTTTCTACTCATACCGTTGCTGCCGAACCGGCAGTTTCTTCCACCATATCCCACACGCCCGACCCTTCGCAGGATTGCAGCCAATCGTATTCATCCGCGACCTGGCCACTGCGAAGTTGATCCATATAATTTTTTAACCGTGTGCCAACCGGCCGGTGCCGTTCGTCCACTGGCGGCAATTCCATTTTTCTGTCGCGCCAGGTAATATCGCTCACATGGCTGACCACCGCAGCCGTACCGGCGCCAAAACATTCCTGTAAAGTGCCCCGCCAATAGGCATCGGCAATTTCCGCGATGCTCAGCTGGCGGTCCTCCATGGTATATCCCCAATCCTTTAAAAGCGTCATGAAGCTATCGCGTGTAATACCCCGGAGAATGGTTCCCGTTGTTGCCGGTGTAATCACCTTGTCATCCATAACGAAGAAAAGGTTCATCGTACCGACCTCCTGCACGTATTTTTTTTCCACCGCATCCATCCACATGACCTGGTCATAACCCGCTTTTTTAGCGCGCTGAGCAGGCAAAAGGGAGGGGCCGTAGTTGCCGGCGCACTTGGCCTCGCCAACGCCGCCTAGGGAGGCGCGGGTGAACACTTCTTCTACCCAAAGTTTTACCGGCTTCGGGTAATACGGTCCCACGGGGCCGGTAAAAATGATAAACTGGTATGTTTCGGACGCATGCACACCGAAGTACTCGTCGGTGGCAAACATGATCGGGCGTACGTATAACGAATGCCCCTCCTGCCCGGGAATCCACTTGCGGTCCAGATCCACCAGCATACGCAAGCCCTGCAGGAACAGGTCTTCCGGAAGCAGCGGCATACACATCCGTTCGGCGGAGACATTCATACGCCGGGCGTGCAGGTCGGCGCGAAAAAGCACCGGTTCGCCTTTGCGCTTGGAAGCCTTCAAGCCTTCAAAAATACTCTGGCCATAATGCAAGGCCACGTTGGCCGGCGACATATCCATCCGGCGAAATGGCTCGATACGCGGATTCACCCATTGCTTGCCATTATAATCGACTATAAACATGTGGTCCGAAATCACTTTGCCAAAAGGAATATTGCCAAAGTCAACGGTATCGATCCGGGAATGCTCTGTAAGAGTTACGGGGATGGAATATTTATGGGCCATGTTGGTTAGGACGTTTGCTGAATAAACATGGTTAATTTGCAACGCAAAGTTATGTAACTTTGCCACAATCTAAAAATTTTATTTCAAACCCAAATTGCTTTATATAGCAATACCAAATTATTATTTATAACAAACCTTTTTAATGAGCAAATATATTTTCGGCGTTCGAGCCACTTCAAGCCGGTTTTTTCCAGATTAAAGCGCATTCCGCCATGTTTTTTCAGAACGACCAGTTATTTCTGGCGCCCGAAGAAAATATTTTGAAACGGGCGAAAGGGAATTTTGCCAAACAGATCTTCGTCTTTGTGCTTTCGGAGCCAGAGCACCCGGGCAATGCCGGATTTCTGAAAAAAATACTGGTCGCCGCCGGCCTGGACCTCGACACAGACGCCTTACTTGTTGAAGTTTCTTCTTCCGACCGGGTTTCGTTTTTGCCGGCAGTAAAAGATAAACACGCCGGTCATATTTTGGTTTTTGGGCTCTCCCCAAAACAGCTGGGCCTGCATGCCGAAATCCCCACCTTTCTCCCCTATCCGTTTTATGGCGCCACGTTCCTGTTCGCCGACAAATTATCCGTACTAGAACCCGATAAAACCCTCAAGGCAAAATTGTGGCAAGCCCTGCGGCAGCTATTTTTGTAGGCCCTCTCCAACACACTAACGCACTAACGCACAACTATCATGAAAGCATACGTTTTCCCCGGTCAGGGGTCGCAATTCGAAGGCATGGGCAAAGAGTTGTACGAAACCAACAGCGCCGCGAAAGAACTCTTCGAACAAGCCAACGCCATTTTAGGATGGCGCATCACCGACGTAATGTTCCAGGGCACCAAAGAAGACCTGACCCAAACCAAGGTTACCCAACCGGCTGTTTTCCTGGAAAGTATTGTCCGGGCGCGGATTGCCGGAACAGCCTTCCAGCCTGGCGCGGTTGCCGGCCACTCCTTAGGTGAATTTACGGCTCTCGCTGCCGCCGGAGCCTTGTCGTTTGCCGATGCGCTTCAATTGGTCAGTCAGCGCGCTTTTGCCATGCAGAAAGCTTGTGAACGCACCGAAAGCACCATGGCAGCTGTACTTGGTATGGAGGATGCCGTTGTTGAAAATATTTGCGCATCTATTACGGACGAGGTCGTGGTTCCGGCGAATTACAACTCGCCCGGCCAGCTGGTTATTTCCGGGTCTAAAAAAGGCATCGAAATGGCCGTGGCCAAATTGCAGGAGGCCGGCGCCAAACGCGTCGTGGTGCTGGCGGTGGGCGGCGCTTTCCACTCGCCCCTGATGCAACCCGCACAGGACGACCTCGCAAAAGCCATCAACGCCACTGCATTCAAGCGCCCCGTTTGCCCGGTTTACCAAAACGTGCACGCCCGGCCGGTCAGCGACCCGGAAGAAATCCGCACAAACCTGATCGCCCAACTTACGTCGCCCGTCCGTTGGACCCAAACCATTGAAAACATGATAGCCGGTGGCGTTACCGAATTTATCGAAGTCGGCGGCGGCGGGGCCGTGCTGCGCGGCATGATCCGGAAAATCCATCGCGATGCCGCAACGGATGCGCTGTAGTGTAAAAACAAATCCTGATGTGGTACTTGCATGACAAAAGAATTCTTCCATACATTCGTTGAAGATTGTAAAGTGAACACGATATGGCAACGAACGCGATTATCAAAAGCGGCCAAGTACTGATCGCTGAACCGTTTATGCTCGATCCGTATTTCCGGCGCTCGGTAGTTTTATTATGCGAACACCACGATCAGGGTACCATTGGCTTTATCCTCAATAAAAATATTGACATGAGAATAAACGACCTCATGTCCGATTTCCCCACCTTCGACGCAGAGATATTTTACGGCGGTCCGGTCCAAACCGATACCCTTCACTACATGCATAATTTAGGCGAGCTGCTCGATGAAAGCGTCAAAATTGCCGAAGGCGTATGGTGGGGAGGCGATTTTGAAAAATTGAAATTCCTGGTCACCCAACAATTGGTGCAACCGTCCGATATCCGGTTTTTTGTCGGATATTCCGGTTGGTCATCCGGACAGCTGAAAGAAGAAATGGAGTACGGCTCGTGGGTACAAGGCGATATGGACGCCAATTACCTTTTTAAATTCAAACCTAACCGGCTGTGGAGGCATGTGATGTACAATAAAGGAAATGTATTCGAGGTCATTTCCGATATGCCGGAGCATATCAGCTGGAACTGATCACTGGAGTGGCTTTATCCTCCAAAATAATGGTCTCGAACGGCTGGATATCGATCCGGCCGTTTTTTGTTCCCGGAAGCCGGACGGTCGAGTGTTGCAGGTTGCAGTATGCCGTATACCGATGCCCATCGCGCTGAAATTCCAGCACATAGACATCTGTTACAGGCTCTTCGACGGACAATACAACGCTGCCCTGCCAGGTGAGCGCCTTTTCCAGTTCGCTTCGATGTTCAGCTGTGTAGGCTCCTGCGTCGTCGGACGTGAACAACACGCTGCCCAACAAGGTGTTCACCGTCAGCAAAGTGTGTTGCTGCACAGGGGTCAGCCGTTGTCCTTCCCGGCGTAAAATAAACACATCCGGGTCGCTCCAAAATGCCCGCCCGTTCAGTTGCCAGCGTCCAAGTACAGAACGAAGGGCACTGCGCGTGCTCACCCGTTCGCGGTGCCGGAGCCAACCGAGTAACCGGTGCTCCCAGGACATATGCACGTCGCCGCCAACCCGGCAAATATCGGCCTGCCCAAACGCTGCGCCCAGCGGAACGCCACAGGCCAGCAGCTGCCGGTCGCCCGTCAGCCGGCGCAAAAACGCCATGGCATCCCACATGACCTGCCCGCGTGTTTTGCCGGGTGGCGGAGCAAGGCAAGCGGCAAATAAAAAGTCGAGCTTCACCAACTCATATCCCCACTGTTCAAGTATAATATGGAACACCCCGCTCAGATAATCCTGCACCCCGGGATGATAAAAATCGAGGGCAAAAAACCAGCCGCCCCACATGGGATTCCAGCCGGCCCGCAAGGGGCGTCCCCTGGAGTCTTTCAGCAGCCAGTCCAGATGCCGGCGCGCAAGGTCCGATTTGGCGCCAGCCACAAACGGCGCCAGCCACAAGCCCGGCGTGAGACCATAAGCCCTTATTTGCGTTGCGAGCTGCCCCATTCCGCCCGGAAATGCCGGCTTTACCGACCGCCAATCGCCCACAGCCGTTTGCCACCCGTCGTCAATCTGGCAATACCCGAACGGCAATCCGCTTGCGGCTATGGCCGCTGCATTTTTTAAAATAACCGCTTCCGAAATCTGTGTAAAATACCGGTACCAGCTCGTCCATCCGAGCGGCCGCACAGGTCTTTTTGCCTGCTGTTTATCTGGAATTGCGTATTCGACCCAGGCGTCAAAAAGTTCCGGAACCCGCCCTTCGCCAACCCAAAAGTCGAGGCCCGGGAAAGAATGCTCGAGGCGTAAACCACTCATGTCTTTTCGCACGGTGAGCACACCTGCCGGCTGGTCGAGTAAAAAAAGCGTAAAGCCGGTCTGCTCGTTTAGCGAGCCGAGAAACCAGGTTTTTGTTGCCCGGTCTGTGAGATATGTATAGGTCCAGGAATGCAAATGCCCTTTTGCATGCGGAATGCCGCCAATATGTTCGTCGCCGTAATATCCCATAAACGGTTTTGCAGGCGTGCGGAGCGGTGGAATGGAGGCGGAGAACGGCACGGGGCGGCTTTCGCTCCAGGATTGGTAGCCGTTGGCGAAAAAACGCGCTTCAGGGCCATTGGGTACTCCGTCGAACTGGACGCCCAGGTCCAGCACCGAAAGATTCTCTTTAGGATGCAGAAAAAGGGTATAGCGATATCCGGCCGAGGCCTTTTCCCATGTAAAATCCACATAAAGTTCATCGAAGAAATTGGGGCGGTTGGGGTTCAGGACATAGCGTTTTTTCCCCCGGGAGGCTTCGATCTCCAAAAATGCCTGACGGAATTTTAAGCCCATAAAACGTATTTTGGGCAGCAAGTTAGGGAAATATACCTGCCTGAATGGGCGCCAACACCTACCTTTGTATCTGCATTTCATCTTTTATGCATCGCTGATATGACGATCCGTTTGTTTGCCTGCCTGCTCAGTGTGTCGGTTGGATACGCCTTTGCCCCGCCGCTTCCGGCGCAAAATGACGAAGAGATGGCGAAGGTGTTCAACTGGAAATTTCAATTGGTTGCACCGGACACCAGTTTTATCCCTATGGACGGCGAATCCGGCTGGGAAGAGCCGGGTTCCGAGGCAAAAGTAATTTGCATGGCCACGCCGGCGCCCTACACCCGCGTCGTGGAAGACTTTGCAGCCCTGCAGTCGGAGCCGGGCCAGGTTGTGCTGGATAAATCCTACGTTACCCTTGGCGGCGTCACCGGTTTGCTCCTCCTGTTGGAGTTTGCGCCGGTGGCCGGTGAAGAGACGGAATTAACCTACTCCCTGCTGTTTGCCCGCCCATATGGCGAAGTATCGCTACTGCTTAGCGCCCAATATCCTAAACCAGAACACGACCGCTTGTACGCCAAAATCCTGGCTTCTTTTGCCACCGTGCGCCAGATCAACGAATAACATGTCTGTCTTTAGTGCCGCAAACAAATTGCATCCCTTATTGGTACGTGCCGTTGCACAGGCGCTGACGGCTATATTTTTGGAAGGGCAGTATGCCGACAAGGTGATCGAGTTAGCGCTGCGGCAAAATCCGAAGGCAGGCAGCCGGGATCGCGCCTTCATTGCAGAAACTACCTACGAGGTGGTTCGAAACTACAGGCTGTATGTGGAAATACTGGGCAAGGCGCCGGAAAACGAAGCCGGTTTTTGGAAGATGGCCGGTATCCACCACGTTCTCCGACACGATGCCGATACAACACAGGAGGTAGCCGTTTTGCCCGAATGGGCCGAGTTTAAGGGGCTTGATCCTCCCGCCATCCGGCGTAAGGCGGCTGCCCTGAAGCCGGTACGAAAAATCCGGGAAAGTATACCCGATTGGCTCGACGCCCTGGGGGAAGCCGAACTCGGCGAAAACTGGGATACCGTGCTCCAGTGGCTCAACCGGCCGGCGCAGGTAGTGTTGCGCGCCAATCGCCTGAAAACCTCGCGAAGCGCGTTGCAGGCAGCCTTGCTTCGCGAAGGTATCGAAACCGAAGCACGGGGCGAGGCGGATGCACTCGTGCTGACCCGCCGGCAAAATGTGTTTCAATCCAACGTATTTAAAGACGGACGCTTCGAGGTGCAGGATTTCAGCAGCCAGCAAGTAGCGCCCCTGCTGGCGCCCGCCCCCGGCATGCGCGTGGTGGATGCCTGCGCCGGCGCCGGCGGCAAAACGCTGCACCTCGCGGCCCTGATGGAAAGCCGGGGGCAACTCATCGCCCTGGATACGCTCGCCTGGAAACTCGAAGCGCTGCGCCTGCGCGCCCGCCGGGCCGGCGCCTCCAACATCGAAACGCGCCCTATCGAAAACAAAAAAGTGATCAAACGCCTGTACGGCACAGCCGACCGGCTCCTGCTCGACGTGCCCTGCAGCGGCCTGGGCGTGCTGCGCCGCAACCCCGACACCAAATGGAAACTCCGGCCCGAAATGCTGGAATCTCTGCGCGCCGTCCAACAGGACATCCTGCAAGCGTACAGCCCCATCGTCAAACCCGGCGGGCGGCTGGTTTATGCCACCTGCAGCATCCTGCCCTCCGAAAACGAAAAACAAGTGGAGGCCTTCCTTTCCAGCGAGGCCGGCAAAGATTTTACCCTGCTGCAACAACGCACCATCCGGCCGCAGGACGAAGGCTTCGACGGATTTTACATGGCCTTGCTGGAGCGAACGTGAGGCGGCGAGATGGCGGGCAGCTTCGATATTTTTCCAGGGAACATGCGGATACTACCGCGTCAGGGACCTATATTAGGATTAGAAACAGTTTTGCCCTCACTGTTTTTGCCATCCAGGAACCATAATTGACATGCTGGCATTACTTCCATAATGATGCGATGCAACGCTTGCATGTCGCTGCGCTTTGGGTCAGGATGGCTAATAATATACGCTTTTATACCCGGCGGAAAGTGCTTTGCGAAAGTGCTGATCCCGCGCACATTGTCGGCGTGACTGCGAGTCACGCCGACAATAGACCAATTGCTTCCACTTTTTCGCAAACCACTTTCCGCTGGGTATATTTATTCTTGTATGTCCATTTTTTATTCATTCCTGGATAAAGTTGTCAACAGATTTTCCAAATTGCTCATTGACATCTTGAATCCTTCTGTAAAGCCCATTTCAATCATTTTTTCCATGCGGGCAAGGGATTCATTGTAAATAGTAATTCTGACTATTGTCATTCCCTCTTGTTCGCTGAAAGTGTAATCCCAATCAGAGCCCGGCAATTCTGGATTTTCATCTTTGTCGGCAAAAGCGTTAAACATTTTGAAATTTGTTTTCGGGGTAATGGAAGTGTATTTCTGAATTGACCAACGTTCTTGTCCTTCCGGGCTTACCATTGCATAAAATCTTCGCCCGCCAACTTTGAAATCCATGTACTTTGTTTTTGATGTCCAGGGTCTGGGCGCCACCCATTGGTCAAGAAATTCGGCTTTGGTAAAAGCATCCCACACCAGCGAAAGATCGGCATCAAATTCCCTGGTTATAAGTACCGTTTTTGCTGTTTTGTCAACGGTAAAATCAAATAGCAAGTTCTTTTTCATTTTTTTACGCTTTTTAATTCTACTTTGTCAAATTAAATAAATATTTAATTTTAGCCATTTTCAATCGTATGAGCCTACCCGTCAGTGAAAAAAATAACGAACTATGCTTCGGCCTATAAGGGTTACTGTGTGTGTGGCACCAAAAACAATATGAGCCACTGTGAAGAATACTTGAAAGGTCTGTTTCACGATTGCAAAAGCAATATCGAACGTATGCAGGAGCGGATTCCGGAGAGCGATTATCAAAACCTTCAACACTTTATCAGTCACTCCCCGTGGGATTGGCAAGGTGTGATGGGAGAGGTATGCCGCCAGATGGCCGCCAGTTTTGCTCTTTTGCGCCAAGATGTGCCCTGCGGTTTGATCCTGGATGAAAGCGGCTGGGAGAAATCGGGCAAGAAAAGCGTTGGAGTCGCCCGGCAGTATATTGGTAATGTCGGCAAGGTTTCCAATGGTCAGGTTGGGGTATTTACAGCCTTGTGCAAAGCAGACAAAGTGGGTTTAGTTGGAGGCCGTCTTTATTTGCCTAAAGAATGGACCAATGACCCTCAACGTTGTAATGAAGCAAAGATACCTGGGCATGAGCAGCATTACCGAACCAAGCCCGAACTGGCCATTGAGTTAATCAAAGATTTAGTTGGCAATGTAAGTTACGATTGGGTTGGAGGATGCACAATACGGCAATTCTCCCACATTACGGGCTTTTTGCAGCAACAAAGCAAACCATTTGTCCTGGATGTGGGCGAAGGACTGGGTGTTTATCTGAGTGACCCGGAGCCATACCTGCCTATAAAAGAAGAAGGAAGGGGCCGTACCCCAACCAGGTATAAAAGCGATCAAAGGCCGGTATTGCTAACAAACCTCATCAATACCATAACTGATGATCAATGGCAAACACTAACCTACCGCAAGGGAACCAAGGGCCCCTTAAAACGGCAGGCCGTACTTTTGGATGCTTGGGTATGGGATGTCGATCATGAAGATAAGCCCGAAGCCTTGGCCCTCCTTATTTCCAGAGAGTTGGACGGCTCGGAAATAAAATTCAGCCTCTGTTTTCACTCCCAAAACCCATCACATTGCCAAATGCCCTCTATCGCCAAATGCAACGATACTGGGTGGAAAGAGCCTTTCAAGATGTCAAAGAACAACTCGGTCTACATCAATATCAGGTACGTTCCTGGGTGGCTTGGTATCACCATGTAGCCCTGACTATGATGGCACTTCATTATATTATTCACACCCGAATAGAACAACAAGATGAGTTACCTCTATTATCCTGTTCAGATGTCAAAGTAATCCTTGCTAAAACACTCTCCAATAAACTCAATTCCACTGCCGGATTGAACCAGGCTATTCGGCAACGACATCGCCAGCGGCAGGCTGACATGGACCGGTATGCAAATTATTCCTAATTTGACAAAGTAGAATTAAGTTGTTCAATAATTCGTCGAGTTGATTGAAACGCTGTTCCCAAATCCTGCGGAACTGCTCCAGCCATTGGTCTATCTCTTTCATTTTGTCAATTTCGAGTTGGTAAAAAATCTCCCGGCCCTGCTGGGCGCACCTGACTAATTCGCATTCGGTCAAAATTTTTAAATGCTTCGACACCGCCTGCCGCGTCGAGTCGAAATGTTCGGCGATGGCGTTCGGGGTCATCGGTTGCAGCGCGATGAGCGCGATGATGGCCCGGCGGGTCGGGTCGGCGATGGCTTGATAAATATCTCTTCTCATTTTTTTTACGATCGAAAACAAGAAACCGTTTGGTTGCACAAAAATATATGCAACCAAACGGTTTCGCAAATTTTTTTTGAAAATTTTTCCAGGGGAACCTTTTAGTCAAGACTTGTCCTGCCAAGTTTTGTACATGCTGAGCAAAGTTAGTAAATGGCAAATAATGGCGTGACCCGGGTATTTGACTTGTCGGCTACGCCATTTTTCCTGCGCGGTTCGGGCTATATCGAAGGCACACTTTTCCCCTGGACCATGTGCGATTTCTCGCTCATGGACGCGATCGAATGCGGCATTGTCAAACTGCCACGCGCTCCGGTAACCGATAATATTCCCGGCGGTGAGATGCCCAAGTTCCGCAACCTTTGGGAACATATTCGTACCTGAATGCCCGAAAAACGCCGCGGCAAAAACGAAGACCTCGATCCGCTCAGCCTGCCGGTGGAGTTGCAAACCGCTCTTGAAGCGCTGTACGGGCACTATAAAAAAACCTTTGAACTCTGGGAGAACGCCGGAATCCGGGTGCCACCTTGCTTTATAGTGGTGTGCAACAACACCTCCACCTCTAAATTGGTGTATGACTACAGCTCCGGTTTTCATCGCAAAAACGAAGATGGTACCTCCCAGTTGGAAAACGGGCGCCTCGAACTGCTTCGCAATTTTGACGAGCATGGCAACCCACCCGGGCGGCCGCGCACCTTGCTGATCGACAGTGAGCAATTGGAATCGGGCGAAGCGCTGGATGACAACTTTCTCACGATGGCCGGAGATGAAATCGAGCGCTTCCGGCGCGAGATTGTCGAGCGCACCGGCGACCAGCGCCAGGCAGAAAGTATCACCGACCAGGAATTGTTGCGGGAGCGTGGCCTGTACGCGGGCGCGGGATTATTTGTTGGTGACGAGCGGGGGGATGGCGTCGGATTTTTTGGAAGATATAGTTGCTTGATTTCTGACGAACTGCTGCCCCAAACTACTGGACATTTTTTCACCGCCAAGACGCCAAGACGCGGAGCAACTTGTAAATGATTGACTCAGATGAGATTAATTTCTTCGCGTCTTTGCGCCTTGGCGGTAAAATTGAAAATGTCCAGTAGTATGCTGCTGCCCCCCCCCAACATGCTTATTCTTTTGTCCTGTTACTCAGTTGCTCCATTTGTTCAAGAGTTATACCCAGCGGAAAGTGGTTTGCGAAAAAGTGGAAGCAATTGGTCTATTGTCGGCGTGACTCGCAGTCACGCCGACAATGTGCGCGGGATCAGCACTTTCGCAAAGCACTTTCCGCCGGGTATAAACCTGTATTCTCTGAATTGATAGTATTGTGTTTAATCGTCAACCAAACCATTAATACTAAATACCAAATGGCTACAAAGGGGCCAAAATCAACAGACCCGGCCTCACCTGGGGGATCAGGGAAGTAGGTTAAATTGAAACCTAACAATAGAAGTGAAAAAATCAATCCGAGTATACTTATGACTTTATTCATTTTAGGGTGATTAAGCATCACCAGAGCAAAAAAGAAAGTCCCAATGGAAATGAAAATATCCCAGGCCAAATCCATTCCTAACTGTACCGAGTTTACTTCTTTAAATATCCATTTCAATTGTTCTTCTGAAACACTACCCCGGTCAGCCGCTTTATATTGTTGATGAAATTCTTGACTGGTAAGCTGGACTACAATCATCATAGTAAGCATAGCAGTAGCAACAGTATTGAAAAGTACTGCAATTCTTAGGCTAATTGAATCCTTCCAACGCTTCAATAAATAAAAAAGTCCAACCGAAGACAACATAAACAGGGGACCAAAAGCAAAGGCGAGTAGTAAAGATATTTTATCAGGAAACGGTGCGAAGGCGGCAAGGAAATACGAAGTGAATGCAGAAATTCCGCAATAAACTGTTAATCTGTGCCACTGTTTAATAGAAATAGTTTGCATAAAAACTATAAGATTTAGACTTTGGACACCTCCGGTGTCTCACTTAATTGAAGTTCTTTGAAAAAGCAAAGCGGCGAAGGAGCTTTTTTTCACAGTCTGACTGTTGGATGTGTGAATGTGCGACGCTTAGGAAGCATTTTCGCACATTCGTTATTTTCTGTGCTGTTATTTGATTACCCAACTGTCAGATTCCATCTTGGCCTCCTGCCATTCTTATCTTTGTACGCCTTGATATGCTCCCGCTCGATGCGTTTCGCCTCCCTTCTTCCTGGAATATCACGTATAAGAATCCGCGTGAAAAACCTTGCCCAATTGTCTACCCGGTTGGCAAACCGCAGCTGTAAGCACCGCACACCAAGAGCAAAATTAAACAAAAACACCCCCGGCGCCTAAGCATCTCACCGTTTTCTCTCCCTCCGGATCGGCAATACTCCCAGCAGCACTCCCCCGCCCGTCTACTCGAAAGCCGTCTGCCGGTACACCTTGGCCTGGCCATCTACAATGACGCCGAACGTGCGCTCCTTGCGGGGCAGGCGCGGATCGTCGAAGAACAGGTTGTACAAAATCAGGTCGTGGTCGGTGCAATAGTTGCCGCAAGGGAAATTGCCGTATTCCCAGTCATAGGGCGTTTGGTCGCTGAGCAGCTGAAAATACCGGAACAACCGCCGGACCGTCCCCAGGGGCATTTCCAGCGTTTGCAGCGAAACGGCTTTCTGACCCGCCAGGCTGCCGCCGACCGCCTCGTGCCGCAGCTGCGACCAGTACGAATCGCTCGTGCGCTCCCAGGCGATCAGGTTGCTGTTGTGCAGCAGTCCCGACACCTCGAAAGAAAAACTGTCGCGCCGCCAGGTACAACCCGAGCCGGTGAGCGGACAGTACAGCACCGCAAACGGCACGCCGGCCTGCTCGTCGTTGACCACCTCGTGCCACTCGAGCACCGGGTGCGGAAATACGAATACTTTGTCGCCGAGTAAGACCGCCAGGCAAAGCGTCTCATCCGTCAGATAGGGCATGAAATCCGTCTCGCGCTCCAGGTACACCGGCGCGTCGATGGACGGAATCGCCCCGGGGAAAGCGCCCCTCGACAAGCGGGAGTACGGAATGAGCCAGCCGCTCTCGCCCGGCGGCTCGGGCGGCGCATTTACCGCCGGGAACTGATGCAGCGCACAACCCGGGTACGACGCCCCCCAGGCGAACCAATACGCCATCATGGCATTGGCCGGCTCCAGGCGGCCGCCCCTGGCCGGGCCGGCCACTACCCTGCCCCAGATATCGTAGGCGTTGCCCGCCGCATCCGCCAGCACAACGGGCAGGCTGTCCTGCACCGCCCGGAAGCCGGCGTCCGGCGGACCGGGCGCCAGAAAAGCCGTGTAAAACGCCAGGCGCGACTCGCCGACCACGAGGATGTCCCGGCCGTTCAGCCGGTCGGCAATCAGGCGGACCCGCGTTTGAGGGCCGCCGCCGGGCGCTTGCAGCGGCGGGTCGTCAGCCGGGCGGCAGTGCAGCCACATCAACATCCCGCAGAGCGGGACCAGGTGTTTCCAGTCTTTCATACGAAGGCGACAATTGACAAATGGCCATACTATTGTCGGAGCGACAGCGAGCCACTCCAATAATAAATCCCGATGGCGGCGCGGCATTTTTTTCAAAAGTAGCGCACTTTTACCGCTAAGACGCCAAAACGCGGAGATTAATTCTTGGCGTCCTAGCAGTAAAACCCCAGCCAATTCTCTAATTTTTTAGATTTTTGCAAAAACGAACCCAAAATGCGGTTGCTGCATTTCTCCGATACACACCTGGGCTTTCAGGCATTTGATGTGGTGAACGAACAAGGCGTAAATGCCCGCGAACAGGATGTGTACGACGCTTTTCATCATACCATAGACCGCATCCTGGACCTGAAACCCGACGCCGTGGTGCACTCAGGCGATTTTTTCCACCGGCCCAGTCCCTCCAACCGCGCGCTGACCTTTGCGCTGGAGCAACTGCGCCGCCTCGGCGATGCGCATATCCCACTGTACGTGATTGCGGGCAACCACGAAACGCCCAAAACGATCTATACCAGCCCGATCTTGCGCGCCTTCCGGAGCCTGCCCTGCGTGTATCCGTTTTTTAGCGAATCCTGGGAAACGGCCGAACTAAACGGCCTCGCCATCCACGGCCTGCCGCACATCAATGATCCGCGCATCCTACAGCGGGAACTGGAACGGATAGAGCCGGTAAAAGATAAATTCAACCTCCTCCTGTTGCACACCTCCCTGGGCAAACGTTTCCTGATGGAGGAGTACGGCGAACAGGTTTTTCCCGAACCGTTCCTGGAGAAACTGAAGGGCTTCCAATACCTGGCGCTCGGGCACTGGCATAATTATCAAAAAATTGACCTGCATCCCAATGCCTGGTATTGCGGCTCGCTTGAACGCCTGAGCGACACCGAAATCGGCGCTGAAAAGGGCTTCATGCTGCTGGATATTGACCCCGGTGGAGCGATAGCCACCCGTTTCGAACCGGTACCCACCCGGCCCTGGCTGAAACTGGAAATCGAGCGCTGCCAGGAAAAAACTACCGCCGTCATTATGGAAGAGATCGAACAGTTCCGGGATAAAAATCATACCTGCGGCGCAATAATTTCCCTGATTTTCAATGACATAAAAGTTGAGCAGTCCCTGGAACTCTCCAACGTTGCCTTGAAAAACCTGTTCGCAGATTGCTTTCACCTTTTGCCAAAACGGCGCGCGATCACCGATCGCAATTTCGTCCGCAACCTGGATGCCGACCAATTCGACCGGCTGGACCAGGTTTTCAACGAATACATTCTCGAAAAATACGCCGATAACCCGGCCCAGGCCACCCAACTTATTGAAAAAGCCGGTCCTTATTTTCAAAAAATCTTTGGGTAATATGACGCTTCGCGCGCTGCATCTGGAAAACTACAAACAATACAGCCGGCTTGACCTGGAGTTCCGCGACGGCCTGGTCGGCATTATCGGCCGGAATGGCGCGGGAAAATCCACGCTGTTTGAGGCCGTACTCTATTGTTTATATGGCAAGGATGAGCGCAACAAGAACCTGATCCGCACGACATTTGCCGACCTGCGGTCCACCGTAGTGCTCGAACTCCGCTTCGCTGTCGGCCCGTCGGAGTACCTGGTAAAACGCGAATTTCGCGGCAAAACCATGGCCGTGAACGCCGAATTATACAAAAACGACAGCCTCATAGCCAAAGGCGCGGCGCCCGTAAACGATGAAGTCGCCCGTATCCTCAACATGGAACGCGATGCCTTCAAACGCTCGGTGTTTTCCGGCCAGACGGAGCTTACCGAACTTTCGAAAGCCAAAGGAGAAGAGCGCAAAAGAATGGTCCGCAAAATGCTGGGCCTCGACACCCTCGACGACGTCCAACTTCAAATGAATGCCGATGCGCGCGACCTCAACAGCCAAATCGCCGGTCAACGCCAGAACCTGCTCAACGCTGAAAATTTCCAAATACTGCAGGCGGAAATAACCGGTCAAATCAAACAACTCGAAGTCCTCGGCAAAGCCTTGAGCAAGGAACAAAAAAAACTCCGCGCAGTGGAAACAGCGCACAAGGCTGCCCAGCAAGCGTTCGACGGAGCGGAAGAACAGCGCAAAAATCACCAGGCACTCCAACAGGAAAGCGGGCGTTTGCACGAACGCCTGGATGGCCTCCAGGCACAGCGCCAAACCCTCACACTTAAAATAGGAGACCTGGAAGCCCAACAACAAAAACTGGCAGCGCAAAAACCGGAATTCGCTGCCTACGAGCGCGACCAATCGCTCCTTCGCCAACTGGAAGAAGCGCGCCAAAAATACCTCAACCGCGCAGCCTACCGTACCCAATTGGCCGAAATGGAACCGGCTCTGGACCAGGCCCGTCAACGGATCGCCGGGCTGCATGCCATTTTGCAAACAAAAGATACCACTGCCGCAGCGATTCAGGAACTGCAAACCCTGATCGAAACCCTGGAAAAAGCAATCGAACAGCAACGCGAGGCATTCAACCAGCTGAAAAGCCGGCAAGAAGCCCTGGGCGTCCGGGTAGACGAGCGCCTCAACAAAATTCGCGACTTGCAAAAGATCGGCAAGGAAGGTACCTGCCCTACCTGTTTTCAGCCTGTTTTGGAGGCTTACGAGCAAGTATTAGCCCAACTCAACCGGGAAATTGAAGCGCTGCAGGGCAGTGAAATAGCCGGATTGGAAGCACAAAAAGAATCGGTGCGCCAGGAGGGCGTACAACTCCGCAGCCGGCAGGACGAAGCGCGCCGGGAATTGGAAAACCGGCAAACCGAACGCGCCCGGCTGCAGGAGTTGGCCAAACAAAAAAGCCATGAAGAGAGTATGCTGAAAAACCAGGAAGCCCAGGTTACACGCATTCAGGTTGTATTGCGCGAAATCGGCGAAGTCCGGTTCGACGAACAACAATATACTACCCTGAAACACAGCGTGGCCGCCGCAGCCCCCATCTACCAGCAATTCACCAACGATACCGCCTACCTGGTCCGCGAAATGCCCGCCAGCCAGGTCGCCCTCCAAAATACGATTGCCGCTATAGCCGAAACAGAAAAACGGATGCAGGAATGCCATTCCCTGCTCGCCAATACCGGCTTCGACCAGCAGCGCTACGATGCCGCCCGGCAAGCGCTCACCCAGTTTGGCGACGCCTACGCAGCACAATCCGATCAGATACGGGCATTGGAAAATCGGCCTTCGAACTGCAGAACAGCATCGCCCAACGCCGCGAAAAACTGCGCGCCGACGAACAAATCCGCACGCAAATCAGCGCCAAACTGGCCGATGTGGAAACCCTGCGGAAACTGGGCGAACTGTTGCTCCAGTTCAAAACGGAAATTCTCGAAAAAGTCAGCCCCAGTATCTCCCAGGAAGCCAGCGAACTCTTCATCCGCATTACCAAAGGCAAATACGAGCGCATCCAGGTCGATGAAAACTTCGACTTTTTTATCGCCGACGGCGGCGTCCTCTACCCCATCGAGCGGTTTTCAGGCGGCGAGATCGACCTGGCCAACTTCTGCCTGCGCATCGCCGTCACCAAGGCGATCATGCACCTCAGCGGCAAGGGGCAAGGGGTGGAATTCCTGGCCTTCGATGAAATATTCGGCAGCCAGGATGAAGAACGCCGCCACGAAATGATGCTGGCCCTCTACTACCTCCAGGAGCAGTTCCGGCAAATTTACATCGTGTCGCACATCGACAGCCAGAAGGACTATTTCCCCAACCTCCTGGAAGTCCGCTTCCAGCCCGAAGGTAGTGTGGCGACGTGGGTGGGGTGAGATTTTTTCCCGCAGAATTTACTCCACGCGTTCTGCGGAAAATAACACAAATCATCTCCCGGATTGACAGAACCCGCCCCGGCCAACACCACGGAAAGTTTATCTTTGACGCAAACGACAAACATGAAACCGGCGCCTGCCCCCCCGCAAAATGACCCTGTCCTCCAGGGCCTTACCGATACCGAAGTAATTGCCAGCCGGCACGAACACGGAAGCAACTCTCTGTATTTCAGACCAAAACGCCAGTTTTGGAACATCCTTTGGGAGGTATTTCGCGAGCCGGTTTTTTACTGTTAGCGCTCGGCTGTGCGCTTTATTTTACCATCGGCGACCTGACGGAAGCCTGGCTGATGGTCGTGTCCATTTGTTTTGTTATTGCCATCGAAATCATTCAGGAATATCGCAGCGAACGCGCCCTGGAAGCGCTGCGGCAGTATGCCCAGCCCAAGATGCGGGTGCTGCGCAGCGGCGTTGAAACGATCGTAGCGACCGAAGACCTCGTCCTGAACGACCTTATCGTATTCAGTGAAGGCGACCGCCTGCCTGCCGACGCGGTGGTAGTGCAGCAAAACGACCTCACCGTGGACGAGGCCGTACTCACTGGAGAATCCCTGCCGGTAAACAAAACAACGCAGGACGGGCAAAACCGGCTGTTCCAGGGCACGATCGTCGCTTCGGGCAAAGGCATGGCCCGCGTGTCGGCAATCGGCGCAAAAACGGAATTCGGCAAGCTGGGCAAGTCCATCGAATCCATCGAATCGGAACCAACGCCACTGCAGCGCCAGATCGACCGGTTTGTACGGCAAATGATGGTAGCCGGCCTGATCGCTTTTCTGATCGTTTTCACCATCAACTTTTACTACGTCGGCACGGTAATCACCGCACTGCTGTTCTCCCTGGCCTTTGCGCTGGCACTCATACCGGAAGAAATTCCAGTTGCCTTTACGTCGTTCATGGCCCTGGGAGCCTACCGCATGACCCGCCAAAAAATACTCGTCAAGCAACCCAAAACCGTGGAAAGCCTGGGCTCCGCTACCGTCATTTGCCTGGATAAAACCGGCACCATCACCGAAAACCGCATGTCGGTAGCCGAAGTGGTTGATTACGGCGCGCACCGGCAATGCCTCGAATATGCCATGTGGGCCAGCGAACCGGAACCTTTCGATGCTATGGAACAGGCCATCCATGAGGCCTATGCCGCTACCGCCCCGACCGACCGCCGACCGGAATTTCAACTCATCCACGAATATCCCCTGGGGGGCGTGCCACCCATGATGACGCACGTCCATCAAACGGTCGATGGCGAACGGATCGTAGGCGCCAAGGGCGCCGTCGAGCGTATCCTGCTCGTCTGCCGCGACCTGGATGACGATACCCGGATCACAGTCCTGAAAAAAACGCACGAACTGGCCTCCAAGGGCTACCGCATCCTGGGTGTAGCCCGCGCCGAATGGCCGGGAGATAATTTTCCGGAAGACCAGGACCTTTTCCCCTGGCAATTTGAGGGCCTGACCGCTCTTTACGACCCTCCAAAGCCCAATATCAAGCAAGTATTCGATCAGTTTTATGCCGCAGGCATCCAGGTAAAAATGATCACTGGCGACTATCCCGAAACAGCCCTGAATATCGCCCGGCAAAGCGGCCTGCATCACAACGACACGCTCCTCACCGGCGAACGCGTGATGCAACTGAGCGATGCCGAACTGCAGCAGGCCGCCGGCAAGGCTACGATTTTCGCCCGAATGTTCCCCGATGCCAAACTGCGCGTAGTGGAAGCGCTGAAGGCCAACGGTGAAGTGGTAGCCATGACCGGCGACGGCGTAAACGACGGGCCGGCGTTGAAGTCCGCCCAAATCGGCGTGGCTATGGGAAAACGCGGCACCGAGATCGCCAAAGCTGCGGCATCGATGGTTTTGCTCGACGACAACCTCGAACGCATGGTCACCGCGCTTGAAATGGGCAGAAAAATCTATCATAACCTGCGCAAAGCCATCCGGTATGTCATCAGCATACACGTGCCGATTGTCCTGATCGTCGTATTGCCGCTGGTGTTCGGCTGGACCTACCTGCACATGATGGCGCCCATCCATGTAATTTTTATGGAACTGATCATGGACCCCACCTGCGCTGTCGCTTTTGAAAATGAGCCCCCCGAAAAAGGCATCCTGAAAAAATCGCCACGGGGCTCTAACGCGCCGCTGTTCACCGGCAGGGAACTCGTGTTCAGTATTTTCCAGGGGCTTATCATTACAGCCGGCATATTCAGCCTGTACCACTATGCCATCGCCAGCGGCGCCAATGAGGAAAAAACCCGTTCGTTTGTGTTCACTACCCTGATGCTGTCGAATATCTTACTCACGCTGGTCAACCGCTCTTTTGAGTATAGTATCGCCCGCACTTTATTTTATCCCAACCGGGCCATTCCCCTGATTCTCGGCATTGCCATCGCTATCCTGGCCGCTATCCTGTTGGTACCCGGCCTAAGCGCCTTGTTTAAAATGGCGCCGCTGAACTGGGCAGAATTCGGGTTGTGCGTGGGTACGGCACTGGTGAGCGTGGGATGGTTTGAAGTGTGGAAATGGGTCCGCAATGGCCTTAAAGCCTGAACGCCTACAATCCCTTCACCGCTACCATTACTTTGCCTTTGGAAAACAAATCCACGCGGATACCGGAAGCCGTTACCCGCGTTTGCTCCACCGAAATGCTGTCAACCGTTCCGGTAAGCACCACCCCCGGCTGGATTTCGTAGTGGTTCAGCGTGGCCTGTACCGAAGATTTGAGGGCGGCGATATCTTCCTCCAACGGAAAGACCATGGCATCCTGCATCCGCCTTTTTATCGCACCGGAAAAAATCCAGGCAGCCGACTTTAGTAGAAAATTGCGCGTATCGGTGTGAAAATCCAGGTCGGCTACCTCGATGCGATTCTGTTCCGGCCGGAATACCGGCCTGCCGATAAAGTAGATATTGCCGTTGAACGAACCCGAAAGCCGGGCGTTCACCACCACCCGATCGTTGTTGCCCCATAACAGGATGTCTTCTACGGTGACCTTTTTCTTGCCGGACTCCAATACTTGTCCCACCATCATGCCCTGCGCTAACCGCTGGGCCTCCGGAAAGGGGACGTCGGTGGCAATGCGCACCTGAAATTCATCGGGCGCATTGGTAATGTAGCGCAGGTTAGGCAGTGCAGAGTTGGCGCGAAAAGCCGGGCGGTCGCCGAAGGTCACATCGTTGTGGCACTCCACGGCTATTTTAGCCTGAATGGCGCTCCAGTCCGTTTGCAGGGGTGTCATGCCGATCGATAGCGGCGTGGTTTTGATCCACATCCGGTACTGCGCGTCGAGCAGAACGGGCTCCTGCAAAGCCGTCCAGGCTTCTTCCACGTACGGTTTGAGGCTGAATTGCTGGCCCACCAGGCGATCGAGCGTCTGGCTGAGCGTGCTTTTGCTTCGGTTCAGCGCCAGGTTGGCCAGCGATTCGATATTGATATCGCCCAATCCTGTTTTGAGCACGGGTTTCGACAACCATTCGTGGTATTCCACGGTCGTTTGAGTGCGAATAGACCAATCGGGTTGGAGGCTGAACGTCGTTTTAAAACTGATGGCCAGGTCGCCCTCCACCTCTGCGGCGCCGATAAACAACCTTTGTTTGGCCCAAATTTTCAGTGGCACGCGGTATTTAAAGGTGCTGCCGCTGAGAAACAGCGTAACCGGTTGTGCCTTGGTCAGCTTGAGCATCAGGTCGTCGCCACCGTTGTCAGCATAGGAATAGTCTTCGTAAAGCACCCCCTGAAGCCGCGTATTGAGGCTGTTCGTTAGGTCGTTCACCGAAATATGCACCGGAATGGTGAGCGTCGACACGAGGGGTTGCTCTTCGACCGCGAGGTACTGCTCCCCCGGTTTGGGAGCGTTGGTAAATTTCGAAGTGGAACAAAAGGAGAAGAAGCCCATGGCGACAACGACTGCAACGGCAGCGAAAAAGCGTTTCATGTACGGATGGCCGTTTTGTTTTGGCGGCCTGCAAATATACCGCGAACCGGGAAAAAAGCGTCGATACCGCGGTACACATCCACGATGGAATCGACCAGAGGGCCATGACCGGGAGATCAATGTGCTACCGCGGATAGTTAAAAACTACCGTGTTCTTTCAGAACTTTTTCCGTCAAAAACTCGCCATTTTCTGTTTGTAATTTTAAAAAATATAACCCTGCTGGCAAAAACGCAATATCAAAATGCGAGACAATCGCTCCCATAGTAGGTTGCTCAGTACGTTGCTCCAAAATGTATCCCATTTCATCCAAAAGTGAAATTTTTACAAACCCTGAATCACTCACTTTTAATTCTATTACGAACATTCCATTTGCAGGATTAGGGTATATTTTTATTGATTCTATTGTATCGATATTTTTTGTGCTTACAAATGGAATAACCGTTAGGGTTACAGCAGCGGTAGTATTGCAGCCTATTGAGTTGGTACAGGTTACCGAATACGTTTTTGTAGCCGTAGGCGAAACCTGAATCGAAGGTGCTGTTTCTCCGGTACTCCATAAGTAAGTGGCTCCAATGCCTCCGCCATCGGCTGTCAGAGTTGCAGTTGATCCTGTTTGAATGGTATCCGGGTTGGCTTCGACTGTTATGATTGGAAAAGGCGAAACAAATACCGTTGCCTGGGCAACGTCGGTACAACCATTGGAGTATGTTACGGTCACAGTGTAGGTTGAGGTTGTGGTTGGTTCGACATAAGTCTCAGATGATCCGCTTCCTGAGCTCGAAGTACCTGTACTCCACAAATAACTGGCAGCGAAACCACTATAAACCTCAATTGATGAATTCTCGCCAATGCAAATTGAATCCGGGAATGCATTTATAATTAATGATGGGTAGTCATAGACATATACAATACCCGGGCCGGTATCGGTACAACCTACAGCATTAGTTATCGTCACCGTATAAGTAGTTGTGCTGTCCGGAAACACGTTAATGGTGTTGGTAGTCTCTCCCGTATTCCACAAATATTCGGTTACATCATCCGTGGTAAGCGGTGTCAGAACAGATGTATCGCCAAGGCAAATAGAGGATGGATTGCTGACAATGTAGTAAAATGTAGGGCTTAATACTGAAATGGTAATAGTAGTGATTGCTCCTCCGCCCAACCCATCGGAAATGGATACACTGTATATTGTTCCGTTAAACCCGGGTGAAACCTGAATTGATGCTGTAGTTTCGCCAGTGCTCCATAAATAAATAGCACCCCCGGTGGCAGTCAGAGTAGTTATACCTTCTCTGCAAATCGTATCATCCGACGCAGTTAAAGTGACCGAATCCAATTCATAACGATGTATGCAATCGGATGCAATTGCATTTTGATAAACTTCCGCTGGAATAACTCCACAGCCGTTGCATAGCGGCGGTGAATAACTGGATGGAACCACAAAAACACAGATGTCCGTTGCCAGAGCATCCGAGCCTCCGGTTGTATAATTTACGCTCCAGGTTCCGTTACAGAGAATCGGAACGGTTGGGTTGTCCCAGGTTGGTTTATTCCACCATCCGCCTACTTTGATATAAGTAGCAATCCTGTAATCGCAGGGATTCAAATGGTCAATATGACCTTTTATTGGCAAATAACTCCCTATCACGGGTAAATAATCGATGTGCAAAGTGTCGGTACTTAAATTATTTAATTTCATGCAAAGCCATGTGCTATCAATACCAATAAATGGCGTAAAAAGGGTATCCATTCCTGGTTTCATAATTTTATTGTGAAAGAAAATTCCCCAGCCGTCATCGTTTGGCAACTTCCAGGGTTCGTCGAAGGCAGAGAAGATATTTACATCTACGCCAAATGCCTGGCTCCAACCGAGCAACTCCCGATTATATCGAATGGCATTTTCAAAAGACGGCACAGCGGCGCCTACCGGATTGCCGGCCGTTTTCCAACCGCTTTCAGAAATAAAAATTTCCTTTCCATTGGCTATCGGCAATATGTCAAGATAACATTGATGAAAGCGTTGCATTGCACATTCAACCGGGCTTTGCTCCCAGAAGGGGTATATGTTAGGAGATACAAAATCGCATGCATCCGCCACTTCTGGGAATTCAATCAATTTTGAACAAATATCAGCGTAAGAAACGGGAATGTTGGGGCAAGCCATTTTGACTTCATTTATATAGGCAATAAGTTGGGCAGGGGTTAAATCGCCACGGCGTAAAACCTCGCTCCCAACAATCAGGCGGTCGGCATAACCAGCATTTGCAATTGCAATCCCACTTGCAATCTGTTCCTGATTTGCAAGTAAACCTGCCGGGGTGGACTCGTTGCCAAGCCATATCCCGACAATCACATTTAAACCTCGTTGCTTTGCAAGAAATGGGGCATTTTCCAAACCATGCTTTGTTTCAAATGTCCGGATACCCTCAACCCAAGGCCGTAAAGTATCAAGGAGGCAAATGATTTGAGATTCCGGAACGATGCTGCCGGATTCAGGGTTTTGTCCAGGTTCCGTAAAAGGGCTAAAATTTATCCATTCTAGACGGACAGATTGGGACCTGACTTCTCCCCAATGAGCCAAAATAAATACGAAACAAAACGTGAGGCAGGAAATGATATATTTTATTTTTATATTTTTCATTCTATTATTTTTTGATTGCCCGTCGTAAATCTTGCGCATATCGGCCGCCTGGCGGCTCAGGTAGTAGCGCTGTGCAGCCGTAAATCCTAGCATATCAAACCCCGCTAAATTTGAACCCAGGCTGCGTAAATACTTCGCCAGTGGCAAGGCCGCAAACCGCAGCACAACGCCCCAGGCAAATCCATCTCTATGCTGACCCCAGATTTTGCCTGTATCTCAATAGGACTGAATCGTACACATAAGGTATGTTCAGACAACTGTGCCAACCCCGCCTTTTTTCAGTTACGTTCCGATGTCTCTGGATGCTCCTTCAAAAATAGACTTGTTGCGGTGGAGGGCCTTGAGTGGGTAAAAATGCCATTTTTTCGGCTGGCAAGGCAAATTTTGCAGTCGAAATCGGGTATATTCGACGAAAAATTTAACGCAGCCAAGCGGGAAAAGGGCTTTTTCCCCGCCAAAGACCTCCACCGCAACAAGTCTAATGAAAAAACGGATAAAAAAAGCCTTCGTTTTTGGCTCTGGCAGTACTTGTCCCGATTACTCGGGAAAATCTCCAGCATGCTCTAGGTGAAAATTTATTTTTGTAATTTGATTCGCTCCTGAATTAAATTAGCAATCGCATCTGTTTTGTATTCCCAGAAATCTATATAGCCGTCAGTCTTATAAATGCCATCTATCTTACTATCATCCATTCGGATCAACATTATTTTGTATTCTTTTCTCTCCATAATCATTTCCAAAATTCCTCTCATTTCCATACCGCACCACTCCTTACTCTGGTACTCCGCGCATAGAAAGGCAACAACTACTTTTGATCGTTTATATATATGCTCTAATAGCGTATTTAACGAAGGCTGGGATAATTGGGATTGATAGTATTTGTCGTAAAATACCTTGTTTTTACCTAATCGTTTAGAAATCTCTTCTACCACAGGTTTGATATGTTCCCTTTTTTCTCCGGGAAAAGAGAACGCTACATCAAATATGTGCTCCCGGATGTTAATAAGATCTTCACCAGGAACAGTGTACCTTGGTACATTATTTGATATATCCATTTCGGCCGAAGTCAACGAATTATAAAACACGAGTTCGTCGTCGGCATCGCTGGCAATTGAGAAGAACGATCCATTTGCCCCTTGGTCCCATCTGCTCAGAATTTCTCTGTGTTGGGGATGAATTTCGCGCACGGGCAGGCTTCTCCAGTCTAAAAAAGCCGACGTTATAACTTTTTGCCTTGAAATTTCCGGTATATGCGGGTCGGCATTTTCTGTTAGCTTTATATCGTTTGCCTCCGCACGGCATTCAAAAAACATCGCAAAATAACTATAGGAAAGTGTTGGCGACGAATTCAAACCGATACAGACTGGACGTCCAATACTCGCTACAATTTTTGAAGAGGATTCTTCTTCAATGCACCGGTAAAGTGTAATAAAAATAGATTCTCCGTTTCTTCGAATACGCGTAGGGAGCTCCCACCTTATCATGCCTCTGCGTTCTATGCGAACCATAAACACATTGCCATCCGAATTTCTGAGAATAGCTCCTGCGCCGGACAATGTAATCATTTTTAAAAACTTTTAGCTGGTATAATATAGTTTTGAATGTCCGTCATAGATATCAAAGTCTTCATCCGCATTAGCGCAAAGCAGCTCCACATCAGGATCGGCAGATTCACACATTTCCAACAATTTCCGGTGTAAGGGGTGCAATCGGCCGGCCGGTATTTTTTTCCAATCTATAAAACCGCTGGCAACAATACTTTCATGTGCCGTCGGGTGCAATACACTGCTACACATATTACGCAATTCTTCAAAATCGCAATCGTCCAGGTTGACCGATCGATAAAGTTCCGGAGTATAGAGTATATTGAACTTATTTTGGGCAAAAGCATTTGGAGTAACAATAAGGAGATCGCTTGCTGCATCATCCATATATTCCCCTTTAAAAAACACGCCCATCCATCCTTTGTTAAGCTTCCGGGAATAATGCCAGCAAACAGCTAAAGCATTGCCGATCTTAATTTGTTTTCCTGTTTCTTCGCGTGATTCACGTAATGCCGTTTCTTCCATGGACTCGTCATCTTTGGAAACGCCTGCTGGCAACTCCCACCTGAGCATTCCACGTTTTAAAACCAAAGACAACAATACATGTTTTGAAGAATTAAAAACCACGACCCCGCCGCCCGGGATTGGTTCAATCGGATATTCAGCGCTAATAATTTTTTCCCTGGGTATACAAGGCGCGTATATAGTTTTCGGGTCCCGTTGAAAGTTCACTTTCTCCAACCAATTTAAAAGCGCCCACCGGATATTATGCAACAAGGTGATTTCAAAACCTTTGTGGGCATTAAAATGATTCATTGAAATACTCATGCTTTTTGATAGAAATCCCAGCGCCTGTGCTGCCGCTCTTTCCCGTCCGGAAGTTTGGTCGAGCATTTTCAGGCAGTTGTTTAGAATTTTTCATTGTTCTTATCTTTCCAAAGGGCGTCAATTAATTCACGAAGTAGAGGACTCTCTTCAATAGCATAGAGCCAGGGAATGGTCAGAAGTCCTCGATGAAGATCGTCTCTGACATCTAAAATTTCATCGTTTAACTGGCGTACCATCCTCAAATATTCTGTAGATGTTATCATCTCCGCGCTTGGAATCTTGTTCGCAAGCACATGCCCCCAAAGGGGAAGTATCCCCAAAAAAACAGATGAAAATAAACGGCTATTGGGTAAAAAATAATCGCGAATAGCATCGGAGACAAATGCGCCGGGCGGTATAAACCTGCTCCGGGACTCGATCAGCATTTTGCTGTACATTTCCGCTGTATGCCCTAAAAAAATATCTTCCAATTGCGCGCTATTTGGAAGATTCATCGAACGGAGCCCATTTAAACCTTTAATATAAGACAAGATACAAAAAGCTGCATCTTCGCTAACATAATTGGCCTTGTTGTCTTCATCGAGGATTCGATCAATGACTATAGAAGGAATTCCCTGGCCTATACAATACCATGACGCAAGTTCGGTTAAAACTTCGTTTCTCGCCCCAAGTGTGGAGCCGTAAACGAGTAATGGCAGTGTTTGCTTCCATACCGTATCCCAATTAAAATTTCGCCGCCAGGACTCTTTGAATTCACGGCTTTCCCGCTTGAACAAGAAGCCGTCTTCCGGGTTTATCCGTGAATAGATTGAAAGCCAGATGTCAATATATCTGCGCTCAAAATAATTGTAATAGGAACGGTCAAATTCGATAGGGTCATTGCGTATCGCATCGGGTTTCAATCCTCCTGGCCGGCCCGCGGCATCCCATGCATATCTGCAATACGCTAACCAGGTATCCTTATCCTCAATTTGCATAACATAGAGTTCTTCTAACTATTTTGGCACACTACCGGACGTGTTTAACACAGTTCGTCCAGTAGTGCGTCTTTAATTACAAAAATAAAGTGCCAAGACGACAAAACAATGGGTTGGCGCATTGTATTGTCCAAATTCGGCGTTCAGAGGTTTATTGTCGGAGTGACTGAGAGCCACACTGCATGACATACGCCGGCCAGGCCCGTTTGTTGCTCGGCGTCTGGCGCCCGGCGTAGGTTTTGCCGCGAACGACTTGGTCGTTTTATTACACCAACGCCTGATCGACACGACAAACAGGTTGTCAAAATCATTGCCGGGGATGGAAACGATTTGGCCGCACAACGCTTCTATCACGACAGGAATGTTGTCGGAGTGCCCCACAACCAGCACGTTTTTACCCCGCACCACTTTCAAATCCGCGATCAGCCCGGCATAGTTATCGGCAGCCGGATAGGTGTAGGTCGTGTAATTTTCCGCCTGCCCTTGCGCAAACCCGAGCGCATCCGCCAGGGGTTTGGCCGTTTGCTGGGTCCGGATTTTGGTGGACGCGTAAATGTGGGCAACGTGCTTGTCGATCAAGGTGTCGCGCAGGATATTTGCACGGGCAAATCCCGCTTGCGAAAGCGGAGAGTCCTCCGAATTATCAAGCCGTTCGGCGTGCCGAACGAGGTAATAGGTGGTCGTACAAGACGGCAGCAAAGCCGCCAGGATCAAAATAACAGCGATTTTTCTCATGGCGATAGGTGGTTTGTAGACCGCAGTCGACGGTCGGCCACGGGATGTGCCGGTGCTTGGCAGAAAATTGCAGGTTCAAAATACAAATATGGGAAAAAACGCGGAGGATGATTGCGGGGATTTATGACCAGCCCGAGACGGAAGGGTTGCCGTTTGGGGATGAGGAGTTTGACCCCGAGGCCTCGGGGCCAATAAATCATCGGGCAACTTGGTCATTGCTTCGGCCCGCTGTTGGGGCTTCTGTTTCCCTTTTCTTGCCATGACTTTGTATTTTTGTCCGCCACAAAGGTTGAGCAACCGAAATTCACAGAAAAGACGCACTTGGCCGGACGCTTACGTTTTGGGGAAGAATTGGCGGTGATAGTGATTGATCTACTTGCGGTGTTTGGTATTGGGTTTAGTAAAGCATGACAATCATGCTCTGGCAAGAATTTTGACAAATTGATTCCATTCTTATGGCCGATGTTCATTCCGCTGCGAAAAGAAGTTACAACATGAGCCGTATCCGTTCGAAAAACACGAGGCCTGAAATGCTTGTGCGGCGGTTTTTACATGGCAAGGGACTTCGTTTCCGACTACACAAAAAAGATCTGCCTGGGAAACCGGACATAGTTTTACCAAAATACAAAACTGCAATTTTTGTGCAGGGGTGTTTCTGGCATGGTCATGAAGGGTGCCGGTACTTTGTCGTCCCCGGGACCAGAACAAAGTGGTGGCTGGCAAAAATTAACCGAAACAAGGAATCAGACAAACAAAATATTACCCGCCTTCAGGAAGATGGCTGTCAAGTGATTGAAGTTTACGAGTGCGAACTGAAACCAAAACTGGTTGAAAAGACTTTGAATGACCTGTTGGAAAATGTT
>JADJYG010000005.1 GCA_016719895.1 Saprospirales bacterium
ATCACTTGGCATATCGCTTACGACGACCATACTTCAAATTTTTTGAAGCGTATCCAAGTCGATTTGTAAATCATAGCGCATCGGAATCTGTCTTTCAGCAAGCACGCGCTGAAATTCCAAACGATTTAAACCGGCAAACTTTGCCGACTTTCCTAGGGAGTAAATTCCCCGCTGGTATAAAGCAACAGCTACATCAAGCAGCAAATCCTGCTTGGAATACTTTGGAATTTTTAAAACAGAATCCGGAACTTCAATTTCAATAATCATAGCGTCAAGGTTTGCTACAAAATTAAGGCTTTTTTCCACTCCATTTTTGAAAAAACCTCCATCTCCTACAGCTACGCCAACCGCAAGGGCAAGGGCACGCACCGGGCTATCGAGCGCTACCAGCACTATGCGCGGCAGCACCCCTGTGTGCTGAAATGCGACATCCGAAAGTTTTTCCCCAGATTCGACCATGCTATGTTGAAGCGGAGGGCGATGTGCTGCCGCACCCGCGGGGTTCGTGGCGGATGTTGGTTCCCACCCTGGGCGCCCTCACTCAAAATAGATTGCCCACATCCCGCGCAAATCGCCGGCACTGAAGCCCACCGCCCGGTCTTCGGGGTACCGTTTTTTGATTTCCCGGTACTGTTCTTCGGTCACCATGTCGCCGACTTTCCCGTGGCACACGGCGCATTGCGGCAGCAGCAGGATCGGTTTGGCAAACAGGACTTTGCCCGGCGCCAGCACGAGGGCGGTGTCGGCGGTTTTCAAATCCCGCCCCCGGGTTTTCTGCGCTGCGAAGGTTTCGAAAAGCGCCAGTTCCTGCGCATCGGGCGCATTGGCGGGGTTGCGGTATTGCCCTGCTGTGCGCCGGATGCGCGCGCCGTGTTTGGCCGACAGCGAATCGGTCAGCGGGCCGGCGTTGGCGTGGCAGAATTGCAGGGCGTAGGGGATGCCGCCGGTTTCCAGCGCCCGGGCCAGTTGCTGGCTCAGCTCCTCGAAGCTGGCTTTGGCGATGCGCCGCCCTTCGGCGCGGAGGCTGTCCAGTTTGGGCGCGGCGTCAGCCTGGCCGCCGGCGGGCCGGCCGGTGCAGCCGGCGAGCCAGAACAGGGCGAACAGCAACCCCGGGAGGTATAATCTGGATAAAAGTTTCATTGTTGAAAAAATCATATGCGTTTAGGTCAGCGGTTCAACGCTACAGGTGGCTATCCAGCGCAGCGGCTTCCCGGAGGCGCTTTTGCCGCCGGTATTGAAAAATGATCCAGTATAAAAAGAGAATGCCCGCCAGCGCTCCGGTCACAAAGACAGGCCTTGCTGAGCCAGATGGCGGAACGGACAAATGGTAATCAACAAGTGGCGCGGACCGAGCCGGGGCTGCCAGGCCGGATTCAATTCGTATTGCTCGGTTTGAAAATGATGGCTGTACTTTTTCTCCGCCTGAATAGCGCCCGCGAGCGTCAGAAAATAATCGGCCAGCATGAAGACGGGGAGGAGCAGTAATTCCGGATGTTTCATAGTTGTTCTTTTAACCCGCCGGCGGCGGCCATTCTTCCCTACCGCTGCAGGACAAACCGCAAGGCCTGCCGTTCTCCACTGTCCGGCAAAAGCTGCAGGGTGTACAAGCCATTGGCAAGGCCATCCGGCAAGCGAAGGGCGAAAGGCGCTTCGCCGGCCACCCCTACAAGCTGGTGCACCTGCTGCCCCTGCGCATTGAACACCTGCAGTTGCACCTTTTCACCGGACCAGGCGGAGAGACCTGCAAACAGCTCGCCGGCGGTGGGGTTGGGGAACAACCGCGGCGCCGGCCGGCCGGCCGTTGCAGGCGCGGCGCGGCTGGCCGCTTTGTCCCCGGCCGGTGTGATCCCAATCGGGCAGTTGAACGTGTTCAGGTGCGCTTCGTAAAAAACCTGGGTTGCCAGCCGGGAAGTGATGTGTATGTAAACGGGCGCCGACTGCGCCGGCAGCGTGTACTGGAATATTTCCGACTGCACGTTTGCTATGCTGTCTGCCGCAGATTTAAACCGGATGGAATAGAACGGCGAATAGTTCGGGTTGCGCACCTCGTATCCCCGGCCGCTTTCAGCGGTGTACGCCGAGAGGTTGGCGGGATCGATGGCGGCCACACCGTCGGGCAACTGAATAGCCGTGTAGATCAGCTTGTTTGCGCAATTGTTCGTCACGCGGATGCGGTACGTGCGGTTTTGCTCCGCATCGGCCGTAATGGTCAGCAGTTCGTATTTCATACAACCAATTTCCTTGATGTCGCAGGCTTGCGCTTCGCGGATAATAACCTGGAAACAGCAAGCAGCCGAATTTCCGCAACTGTCCTGCGCCGCATAACACACCTCCGTCGTACCGGGCGGAAAGGCGCTTCCCGAGGGTAGCCCGGCCGTCAGCTCTAACGCGAGCCCGGGGCAGGGGCAGTCCGAATCTGCCACCGGCAGGTTGTAGTGGGCGATCGTCGGCCCGGCGCCGGGAAGGATAGCGATGTTGACGGCCTCCGGACAGGCGATGGTAACTGTGGACGGCGCCGGCGTCAGGTATTGCAGGGTGTAGGTGACCACGGTGTCGCAGCCGGCAGCTGTAGGAATGATATTGACCACAGTGCCCGGCAGCGTGTAGGCATTGCCGCCGATGTTGATCGTTTCGCCGGGGCAGAACTCGATCGTTTCCGAGCGGGTGGGCAAGGGCAACATGATCAACGTGTACGTCGCCACCGTGTCGCAGCCCGGGCCGGTCGCGGGGATCGTATCGACCACCGTGCCCGACTGGTTGTAATTCACGCCGCCGATCACCACACTTTCGCCCGCGCAAAATTCGATGCTTTCCGAGCGCGTCGGCAAGGGCAAAAAGTTCAAATAGGTGGTTATCACGCTGTCGCAGCCGTGGATATTGGAAACTATCTGGATGAATACCTGGTCGGTGTTGACCAGCTCGCCGTTGATGTCAATGGGTTCGTTGGCGCAGCGCGTGAACGTGAAGAAGGTCGAGTCGGACGGGTTGACCGTCACGGTAACGCTGTCGGTATAGCTGCAAACCGTCTGGACCGAGTCAAGGTTTGTGGCAACCAGGTAGTACGTGGTAGTTGCGGCCGGCGTAGCCACGGGGTTCGGGCTGTTGGGGTTGTCGAGCGTTGCCGCCGGACTCCACTGGTAGGTATCGAACCCTGGGGTGGCCTGCAAGTTCAGGAAGCGGCCCGCACAAATGACAGCGTCCGGCCCTGCCGAGATTGGTAAATTGGGGCAACCTGGTGGCAGGCAACTGTCCGATATCCAATTGGATACACTTCCGGTAAGTGCAAAACCGAACAACTGGCCGTGCAGGCTATTTGCCGTTTTGTCATTCAACACGGTTACGCCTGCGTTGTTACCCCCCGGAATACCCTGATTGAAATCGTAACAAGCCAGCAGTCCGACTTCCGTTCCAGCCAGTTCGATATGCATGGTCGACTCAATTTGAGCCGCTGTTCGGGCGACCGTCCAAACCCGCAGGTCATCCATTTCACCATGATAAAAATCGGACGGGTTGGCATAATCCCACTCTTGTCCAATGCTGTACCGGTCCGAGGCGGCTAACGAAACATTTGAAGTGTGGGTCCCTTCCAGGACGCCGTCGACAAATAGTCTGCCCGTCGAACCGGATTTAACATAGGCAATATGGTGGCAGGCGCCATCGCCTACCACGGTAGCGCTGGTAATTTCGATCCCGGCGCTGCCGCCGACATCTTCCAGGATGAGCAGGTTGCCGGTTTGCGAAAAGCTGCCGCCCATGATGATCAAAAGTTTGTTCTCCGGCACGCCTTGCACCCAGGGGTTTATGGCAAAAAGGGCTACGCGCGGGCTGTTCGTGTTGTCGCTCCGGTTGGCTTTCATCCAAAATTCGACGGTGAAATCCGTAGTTTGAGACATGGGCTGGGCCAGGGCATCCAGCACTACATAGGCATTGCTGCCTAAAAAGGAGAGGGAATTGGTGGATTGAGCGAACAGGAGCTTGCCCAGGATGATTTGAAATACGATTAAGATAGTTTTTTTCATTTTTCCAGGTTTATGGTTTGTCCGTAAACATTTGGTGTGTGTCAGGATTAAAAAGCCGGGCCGCTAAACCAAAGAACCATGCTTTCCGAAGCAGCCCGACTTTCGCGCCGAGGGCGCGCGTTTTCAAATAGGTTTAATTCAGTCTTATTGCTTCACAAATTTTTCTGTTGCCAGTATTTTTCCTTCCGAAACTACTTGTAAAAAGTACAAGCCGGCCGGCAGGGCGCCCGCTTCCACCGTTTGCCGCGCAGTGCCTGTTTGGGCGCTTTGCTCCGACACAAGCCGGCCGGCCAGGTCGATTACCCGAAACTGCGTACCTGCCCCGGCTGCTTGTGGCAATTCCACGGTAAATGAACCGAAGTTCGGGTTAGGGAATATCCTGACCACTTTTTTCTTTTTTCCCAAACCAGAAATATCGCTGACTTTGGAGGTGCAAAACTCAAAATTATCCAGGCCGACTATAGAAGCCCGCGCACTATCGGCACTCTGCAAACAAATGACCAGGTAATGCAGGGAAGAATCTATTGCTATAGATACAGAATGCTCCACTCTATGCCATCCACCCGAATCGCCAATCATTTGGCTCAGCAGAACTTGTTTTTTCAGATTATCGTGCGTATAAGGATAATCCTGTAACCGGACTTCCAAGGTTGTACCTGCCGGTTGGTTTTCTCCAAGCAGGTTGTTGACTTCGAAGTTTATAATCGTGAACGAATCGGGAACCAGGTTTACGGCCTGCATGATTCCTGCAAAATTATCCATGCCCCCGTGCAAAACCACGTAGCCTTCATCCAGCGAACCGCCAACTGCGGTATCTTCAACGAAAACCCTGCCCTCGCCCGGATTGGCTGCTATTTCCCAATCATCTAACAAACCTGTTTCCGTGAGATAACCGGATACGACTCCCTGGTTGAAGCCTCCATTCTTCACCTTAACATCCGTGCAAAAGCTAGTCACCGGATCTGCTGGACCTATGCCGCACTTGACTTCCACGTCCCGGCAAAATTCCCCGGTGCACAGGTTGCCATTCTGGTCTGTTCGCTTGACCAACATGCAAATTTTATATTTGCCTGAACTGGGGAACGTCACTGTCTGCGGAGCATTGCCAACCGTATTAAAGGTGCCGATCCCGGGGACTATCCAGGTGACCATATCCGTGGGGCAAAGCGCAATGGGCCTAAACCGTTTTCTACACTGGCTGGGCGGTAAATAGACCGATGAAACGGAATAGCCAAGTGCTACTTCCTGGTTAAACGTCGAATCACAAAGACAAGGGCAAGGATCGATCTTGAAATTCAACTTGCAACTGCACGCCTGCGTTCCGCAATTCCTGGATAAGGTCAGCGTATAATTTCCAGCCACAGTAAAATAGGCAGCCAACAATGAAATTTGAAAATGCGGGTAGGCAGCTGCCGAACTTGAACCGGTGATGTTGGGCAACCCTGCAGGGCGTGTCAGCACCCAGCTAACGGCGCTATTTCCACAGCCATGCGGATTGCAGGTAAAATCGCCCTTAATTAAATAGTCGGCCCCCGGGTTTTTGCAAGGGACCGTAATAAACGGCCCGTCGCAAATCAAATTCTGTGCTTGTGTCCACTTCTGCTGGATGGTTGCCTTTTTCAAGGCGCCGCACTGGCAGCTTGTGGTGTCGAGTATGGGCTTGATACAAACATCATCGACCAAAGCAAAAGTAGTGCCTCCCGTACCATCATCACGAGTCAGGTAGATTCTGTTTACAGGACTGTTTAGGATGTTTGAATTGAATGTAAAAGGTACAATCGGACTGAAATTATTGGAGCAATTGCTCGAACTGAGCAATACTTGCCCAAGATAAATACCGCCTGGAGGGCCAATAAACAGGTTGGTGTTGAGCAGCGGAGCACCGCCTGGACAGTTAGCATAAGAGCCAGTTAGCACATTTGTTCCCACTGGCAAAACGGATGTCGTTGATCCGGTTGGTACTCCATAAACATGCAAACGTGCTGTTCCTGCTGTGCCGTAAATACAAGCCACATTCATCGATACTTCGTAATTCCCTGAATTGGGATTGATCGGTATCGAAAGTGTGTTCATGATTCCCTCTCTCCAAACCTGCTGACAATGCGGTTTTACCCAAAAACCTGCAAAATTTCCATTGCTATTGGTAGCTCCCCCGGGTATGCAGCCAGGTCCGAACAGGTCGCCGGTGCTGTAATTGTTTGTTGGCCAGATACCGTTCCAATTAACCGCATTCTGAATATCTTCATCTCCCACACTACATGGACCTGCTGTTGTGGTTTCAAATTTTCCGTTTTGTACAATCGGATTTGTTTCGCAGTCGCAAACTTTTACTGAAACCGTCACTTGGTCAGTGGCCGTACAGCCGTTAGAGCCAGTTACTTGGACGGTATAAGTCGTGGTGTTTTGTACAGGCGGCGTGGTGTAAGGGTTTTGAGTCGAATTGCCGGGATTCCACAAATATGTTCCTCCACCCGATGCCATTAAAGTGCCCAATTGCCATTGGCAAATATTTTGGTCTGGGCCAGCATTGGCTTGAGGCGCAGGATTCACTGTATAAGTGACTGAATTTGTGGCTGTACAACCATTTTGAGTTGCTGTGACAACCACTGTATAAGTTCCCGGCGATGTATGTGTAAAGGAAATTGGATTCAAGTTCCCATTGATAGGCGGCCCCCACGAAAAAGTATAACCGGTACCAGATCCCGGCGTGGCCGTTAGCGTGGTGGTTTCTCCCAGGCAGTACATGGATTTATTGGATGTGGCAGAAACACTTGGTATGGCGGTCACCGTCACTTGCGCCGAATACGAAGCCGTACAGCCCGTCGCATCTGTGATAACCAACGTCACCGTGTACGTGCCGGGGCCTGAAAACTGGTGCATCGGATTTTGAAGTGTCGATGTATTGTTAGCGCCTGAACCCGGATCGCCAAAATTCCAGGCGTACGTAATCGGCGCAGTTCCGGTAGCAAATCCGTTAAAATTGAATTTACCTGTACACGGATCGCCCGTAAAATTGAAATCGGCCGTGCAAGGCGGCGTAACATCCCGTATGCAAATATTGTCGATACGGCCCCAGGAGATGGTAAAGGCATTGCCCGGCACATCGGGGGTATTGTTAAAGGCACGGATAACCAGGTTCGTATGATTGTTGGTAGCCTGCCAGTTCGGCAGGGTAAACTTTGCCCAACCGGTATTTGTAATGTTGTTCACAGTACCAATTACTTCGCAGTTAGGCAAATTGCATGGCAACCAGGGGTTCAGACAGCCATTGGTGGCGCTGAGTTCAAAATTTACAAACGGAGTAGTCAAGTTCTGGTTTTGCAGGAAAAACTTTGCAAAAAACTCTACAGCATAGGTGCGCCCCGCTATGAAGTTAATCTGCTGGCAAATGGACTCTCCAAAATTCAGGTTGCCCCACATCTGCATGGATACCGGGTCGCAAGCGCCATCGGACATAAACACCTGGGGAGAGCCGGATGCAACAGTCCAATTATTGGAGGCGCCAGGGTTGCCTAAATCGCCCCCTACAGCCCCTTCGAAAAATCCGGGATTCAATACCAGATTGTTCTCGCAGATATCGCAGCAGTCATTAATCCATCGTGCAATGCAATAACAAGTATCCGTCTGACCGGGACATAGCGTTGACATGACCAGGGAATACGAACCCAGCAGGTTGAACAGCGCCGGAGGGAGGCTTATCACGACCGGGCTGACAGTAGTACCCTGGGCTACCGGCCCATTTGGGCCGTTCAGGGTCCAGTTGACGGCGCTGGGGCAGGGCGTTCCGTCGGGGTTTACACATCCAAAACTACTCGTGATCGTTGCCGTGTCTTTCGGGCAAGGCAGAATCGGTGACATCGGCCCCTGCCCACAGGGTAGCTCCGTACTTTGGCCATCGTACGAAATGGTGACCGAACTAGTCGGATTGCAAATGCAGGCGCACATCAAGAAAATTGTGTCATACACTACCTTTTCAAAACAGATCAATCCGGTGGCCGGGTCCTTTTCCAGTACCAGATAAGAAATAACATGCTGCCCGTTGGAAGTATAATTCCACATGACCATTGAGCCGGGAGGATAAGGGCCGGATTGAGAGCCTGGGACACCAAAATCAACCCATTGGACAATATCGCAGTCTGGCAGATTGCCGATGTTCAACGTGGCCTTACAGTTGCCATGGTCAAGGGTAACCGATATATTGTCTTCTATGTTTTTGCAAAAAGCATCTTCATCCAAACAGCAGGTATACACAGGTATGCAAGAGCGGAATGAGATACAATCCAAAGCGAAGTCATTGCCGCCGGACTGGGTGGAAAGCGTCCGAATTTCAAGCCGATATGGATTGCTGACTGTTGCCGGCGCTGTCCAGTTTAACGTAATATATGTCCAGCTTGTCGGCCCCGACTCGGGCAGACTTATCGGTGCAGATGCCGCTACCGGCGCGATATTGTTGGTAGGATCCCAAATTTGAATTTGTATAATCGGGTCATCAAAATCGTATATGTTTCGAACAATATTTTTTGTCCAAACAGCAAAACAATACATTGAATCAGGCTTTACCGTCACTGACTCCCGCCAAACGACCTGGTTAGCAGTTGTTGATCCGTCGACGACCATAAAATAATCCGTCGTCGGATTGCCGGTTTTTCCAATGCAAGTCCAATAACTGCCGTTTGCATTCCCCGTTTGGGTGCCGTTCAGTACGGAATAATTGCCTGTGCCGGTTCCATTGGCCGTCCAGTTGTAGTCGGTTGTATAACCCGACCCCGGTGCCGGAGGCGGTAGAGCCACATTAAAATTACCGTTCACTACCTGTTCAGTACCTGGTTTAGTTCCCGTTGGGCAACAACTCCTCGGCAGCGCCACAGGCGGGCTTTGAAACGTAAATGGTTTCGTACACAGTACTGGGCCCATTCCAACTGCGTAAGACGTACTTACAGAAATGACGTGATTCACTGCACCTCTAAGCCGAAACTTACAAGGCTCGTAGTGACAAGGCACCTGCAGAAAAGCTGGGGCCGTCAATATCAACGTATTGCCGACACGCTCAATAATCCAGCCCGGCAAGGTGGCGGCGTAGTCAACAATTTCGCCGGTATCGATGCTGATAGTAAATTGCTGAAAACAGGATTCGGACATCGCCGATAGCAATAAATAATACGTGGATGTATCCGAATTGCCGGCTTCCTGGCTGATTTGCATGTCGATTGAATCACACGAACAATCGGGGCAGTTCCCAAAATCGCGCTCATAATTCGCAGCGGCATTCACCTGCAACTGCCACTGCCCGCTGGCGGGAACGTTAGGCGTCCAGGCGCCAGGTACAACACTTTTAACCCGGTACATGGCAGGCGGCAAATCGAAAAACGAGTAGGATCCGTCGACGCCGGATTCCGTGCTGGCAATCAGGTTGCCGTCGAGATCGGCTAACTGGATAGTCCATTTATTCAGCACCGCCTGATTGGTGTAGGGTTTGCTGGTGCATTCCCGGTACACCGTGCCCGAAATAGAACCGCCCGGACAACCCTCCAGCGGAAAATCGACAAAATAGCTCTCCATAAGGCATAAATTTGGATACAGCACGCTGAATACAGGGTCGGTACCGCCCGGCTCGAAAAAGGAAAAGTCGACCGCCCGGGTGGACCCAACCGGGAACAGGCCGTTCGAATGGGTGAGCAACAACTCCGTCGGGCTGAGCTGCTCCGCCACCCAGCCGTCGGCGCTGTTTGCCATGAAGCCGGTGTAGTATCCGGTCTGCAGCAACAGTGTAGCCTGATTGAAGCAGTCGGGGCTAGTGTTGCTGACAAAAAGCCGGTAACGGCAAGGTTCCAGTTTAATCACAGAAAAGGTGATCGGATCGCCGGCCTGGGCGTTCAACCGGGAGGGATTCCCCAAAATGCAGAAAAGCAGGGCAAAGATGGAAAGGCTGCGAATCATGGCGCTCGGTTTAGTTTTTTCAAAAAGTTCTTTGTTGCAAAATTCCGGCATTCAAAACCGCCTCACCCGGCTTTCCTAAATCCGGTGCTCCCGGCCTTCAATTCGGCAGCGATTTTTCTAAATTCGGTTCGCTCAAAAACGGCGCATTTGCGCCAAAACCGCCTTTTTGAACCGCTGCCCTTCATCCAGCACAAACAAATCAAACCGCCCGTCTTTACTTTGAATGCGCAGCCCGTTTTTTGCCAGGTCGAAAACCATGTATTCCTCTACGAAGTCCAGTTCTGTCAGGGGAATACTGAGTTGGAGATGGCTGTTTTTAAAATCGTCGAGCCGAAAAAAAACGAGGGTTTCCCAAAGCTCCAGGATGCCGGAAAGTTGTCGGGAGCCATCCCAAAGCAAAGCGGAAACGGATAAGATCGGTACACTGGAATCCTGTTTCATCGGATCGATAACTTGGGCCAAAATTCAGGGACGCAAGTCGGATTTACCTGCCTTTCCTAAATCCGGCTTGGCCCGGCTTTTATCCGGTGGGGGATTCAAGAAATTCGGCTGAAGGCGTTTAGCATTTCCCTTTTTCGAGCGGACAGATTCCTCGCTGCGCTCGGAATGACAAGTCCTCGTTGAAAGAATCTGGGGGGCGAAAAATTTGGGAAAAGGGAGCATTGCGGCGCCCCCCAGTTTTGGCCATATGGTATTCCACAGTAGTTGGGCTAAAGGGGAGGGGCGACGAAATGTTGCATTACCGTGATTTACCGCCCCTCCCATTTTTATTCAATGTGCCTTGTCATTCCGAGCGCAGCGAGGAAACTGTCCACTCGCAAAGAATACTCGCAAACAATCCCTACTTTTCGGAACAAAATCCAAATCAATGGAAACAGCCAATCCTGGCACAGCATTTTTACCAAAGCAAGTCGCTTTTCCACAAGGGCTTTTCCACGGCCTGCCGGCGCTTTTATTGGGGCTGTTTTTTTGCTTTCCGGGCTGGCTCTCCGCACAAATTAACCCGCACCCCGCCTTCCGCCAATACAGCACGGACAACGGCCTTTCCAGTTCTGAAATCTATGACATCCTTCAGGACCGGAACGGCTACATCTGGATTTCGTCGGACAACGGCGTCAGCCGGTTCGACGGCTACGGCTTCCGTAACTACAGCGTAAAAGACGGGCTGTTGGAAAATGTGATTTTCCGGATGCAGCTCGACACGGCGGGCCGGGTGTGGATGCAGGCAATGGGCGGCAATTTGTACTACCTGGCGGGCGACACTATTTTGCCGTATTGGAACAACCGGGTGCTGAAAGATTTTAAAGGCGGCTCGGATGTTTATCCGGGTTTTATCGTCGAAGGCGCCGGTGAAACAGTGCATGTTGCGGCCTGGGGTTTTGGCATTCTTAGCATTTCAAGGTATGGCGCGGTAAAAACGTACCGCCACGAAGAGTCGGAGTATTTTCAGGTTTTTGAAAAAAACGGGTACGCGATTAGTAGCAGCAATCTCAAGAAAAGCGAACTGAAATCATTTAGCATTAACCAGAGGAAATCACCTGATCAAATCTATTCCATGCCAGTCTTTTTCTATGTACCCGGAGCAGTCTGGTCTTTTCCTCAAAAATTTTATTCCAGCAATGGAAAGCAAGTCGAAGCGTTTTTGCTCGCCCCGGGGCAGTATTTTCTCAAAATAGCGGATGAAGTCTGGTACATCAAAAACGGAAGCGTGCACTGGCAGCATCATTTTCCGCAGGTAATCGATCATGCCGCTTTGATGACAAACGGACAACTGTGGCTGGGGCTTTACGGACAACAAGGACTGAAGATTTTTCCCTCGGTCGACGCCTTTAGGACAGATGAAGCGAGCACCTGGCTTCCGGGCGAAAGCGTGAGTTATTTCCTGGAAGACCGCGAAGGCGGCATCTGGATTGCTACCAATAAAAACGGCGTCTTTTACGCGCCGGCCGATGCCCTTTGGGTGTATGACCGTGCGACCGGCCTGCGCGATGGAAAAGTGACGGCTTTGGCTATCAAAAATGACCGGGAACTCTACCTCGGAATGGGTAACGGGGAAGTCTGGCAACTCAACCATCAGACCGGGAAATTGAACCAACTTCCGGGTATTCCCACACTGCATTTTATCCAGGACCTGCATTACGACAGGCAAAACAACCGCCTATGGGCCGGTAATTCCATCTTGTATATTTTACAAAATGAGCAATGGCTTCGCAAGGAAGTAGATTACCAAAACCGCTTGCTCAGCTTCGGCAACCGGATCACCGAAAGTCCCGACGGAACAGGCCTTTGGGTTAGCGGCCATATTGGTTTTATGAGTTTGGAAGGCGCAAATTTGGCGCCCGGAAATTTTCGAATAGGCTATGATCAACGGACGTACGCTGTGCAGGAAGACTATGCCGGCAGAGTCTGGGTAGGCCGTCCAAAAGGCTTGTTCGAATGGAAAAACGGCGCGTTGCACGAACGCCAAAACCTGCACCCCGCATTTTCCCTGCGGGTGGAAGACATGGCCCTGATGCCCGACAGCAGCCTGGTGATCGCGACAAAAGGCGGCGGAGTTGTTTTCTGGAAGGCCGGGCAGTTTGAACAACTTACCACCGACCAGGGCCTCAGCGCCGATATGCTGGAATGCCTGCATGTGGATGCGCAGGGCGTCGTTTGGGCAGGCACGCTCAACGGCCTGAACCGCATTTCCGGCAATTGGGGCAAGCGGCGGGTCGAGCAAATAACGGTCTCGCACGGCTTGCCCTCCAATGAGATCAACCGGATACGGACAGTCGGAGAAACGGTTTGGGTAGCTACCAGCGGGGGCCTCGTTTGGTTTTCCAGCAAAAAATACAATCCGTTTTCGCCCAGGCCCATACTGGAATCGGTACTGGCCAATAACCAGGCGGTCGATTTGACCCAAGCACCGCACCTCCGCCCGAATCAAAATAACCTGCGCATCAACTTCCTGGCCCTGAACTTCAAAATGAATGGCCAAATTCAATACCGGTACCGGATGGACGGCGGCCCGTGGACGCAAACCGCGAACCGCGCCGTGAATTACGCCGAACTGCCGCCGGGCAAACGCCTGTTTGAAGTGCAGGCGGAAAACGAAGACGGGGTTTGGAGCGAATCAACGGCGCTCGGTTTCGTCATCGAGCCGCCCTGGTGGGCCACATGGTGGGCCAGGGCGGGGGCTATTCTTGCCGCGTTTTTACTGGTGTTCGGGCTATACAAGTACCGGACCGGTCAGTTGAAAAAAGAAAACAAAACTCAACGGCAAATTGCGGAGCTGGAGCGCGCGGCCCTGCAGGCCCAGATGAACCCGCATTTCATTTTTAACTGCCTGAATTCCATTCAAAACTTCATTCTTCAAAATGAAAAGCAGGCCGCCATCCAGTACCTGGGGCGTTTTGCCAGCCTGATCCGTAGCATGCTCAACGCCTCCCTTGCCGGAAAAATAATGCTGGAAGAAGAAGTGCAGCTGTTGAATAATTACCTCGAATTAGAAAAATTGCGGTTCAAAAACCGCTTCAGTTTTACCGTTGAAATTGCGGAGGACTTAGATCGCTTCGAAACGATGATCCCGCCGCTCCTGCTGCAACCTTATGTTGAAAATGCCGTACTTCACGGCATCTCCGGCAGAGCAAGCGGCGGAATAGTAGTGGTCTCGTTTTCAAAAAAAGCAAACGGACTCGTAGTCCGCATTCAGGATAACGGCCCCGGCTTCACTCCCGCAACTACGCAGGAGAACAAGCCCAAAACGCATAAATCCTTCGGCATGACGATCACAAAGAATCGCCTGGAGCTGCTCGCTACCGGAAAAGAAAAAAGCCGGGTAAACCTGAAAACACGGTATGCTGAAAACGGCGGGGTGGCAGGCACGGAGGTTACCATACGCATCGAACTCCCGCGCACAAACTAAAACAGATGAAACGAATCGCCATTATCGACGACGAGCCGGATGCCCGGCAAGCGCTGCAAACCATGCTCGACATGCTATGCCCCGACGTTGAACTTTGCGGCGAGGCCGATGGCGTGCAAAGCGGCTATGTCCTCATCCGGCAGCGCCGGCCACACGCGGTCTTGCTCGATATTTCGATGGAAGACGGTACGGCCTTCGACCTGCTGGACAAGTTTCCGCAGCCGGAATTTCAAGTCATTTTTACGACCGCCCACGATGAATTTGCCCTGAAAGCTTTTCGCTATCACGCCCTGGATTACCTGCTGAAACCCATCAGCCCGGAAGCCCTGGCACAAGCGATCGACCGGATTAAACCGGAACTGCCCGCGAGTATTCCCGCTCAAATCAGCAACCTGCTGGAGAGCGCCCGAACCAGGCAGTTGAACAAAATAACCCTGACCAGCCAGGAAGGTATGGTTTTTTTGCAACTCGATCAGATCGTCAGGCTCGAATCGGAAGGCAGCTATACCACCTTTTACCTCCTGAATAAAGAACGGCACATCATCACCCGCCCCATGAAGGATTTCGAAGAGCTGCTTCCGGAAGCGGTGTTTTTTCGCTTGCACCAATCGCACATCGTCAACCTGACCTTTGTAAAAAAAATACTTCGGGAAGACGGCGGGTATGCGCTGCTGGAGGACGGCGCCAAAGTGCCGGTCGCCCGCCGGCGCAAGGATGCGTTAATGGACGTATTGCGGCAGCAAAATCTGTTTTAAAAACTTACCCGCCCGCACCCGGAAGGCAGGCCTTACCTTTCATTTTTCGTCAGCTGCTCGAACACGCACACCGCCAGTTTCGCAAACGCCGGTAGCTGCCGGTTGACGGACGCTTTGACCGAGGCGCCGCTACTGGCGCCGATGAAACGCGCCATGTCGTCGTACGTCCAGCCGAGTTGTTTTTTCATGGTTTTGAAGCGCTGTTTCCACTCCTGCTCGGAGCGCTCGGCCATTTTTTCGCGGATGAAGGCGAGGGTTTCCGGTGTATAGTCCTGCTTATTGATCAGCTCTATAAACCTTGCCGTTATTTCGGCTTCCGAAACGAAAGGATTGACCTTTTTTTCATCATAGGCGATTTTTTCGAAGGCAAATTGAAAGCCATCCGCCAGGAATTCGGCCTTTAGGGTGTCCGGTTGATTGGCATACCATCTTGCGTAAGCGAAATCGGATTCCCGGCTTACCTGATAATTCTCGGCTGTTTTTTCAGAATAATCCATATCGTTTGATAAAAAGTTTGGTCGTCCATAATTCGAGGTACTCCATGTTGAGTCCTTCCAATTGAATCAAAAATTCCAAATCGTCCCACTGTTTTCCACTCTTTGAAATATGATACCATTGCAATTTCGAAATGATCAAATCTTCGGGGGCCGCGATATAACAGGCAATGCCCATAAAATCTACCAGGCGCCTGCGCTCAAATGCCTTCCAGTTATAATCGCTGTCCTGATAAACCATAAAGTCATATTTAACCCCGCTATCAAAGTCTGTCAGGTTAAAAACTATACCGCGTTTGGCGTTGTCCCTGAAAGCGGGCACAAAGGGCAGCCATTCGGGGAAGTGTTTTACCAGCCGTTCAATTCCCGGCGGATAAATTTGAAGTACGCAATCGATATCCGTTGTCACCCGGAACCTGTTGTAATAACTCGCCGCGAAACCCCCGACAATCATGTAGCCGATTTCTTCGGTTTCAAGCGCCTGCACGAGTTTTGTCAGTCCTTGGAACAGTCTTATCATGTCCCAAAGGTAACAAATGTTTTCTTTTTGAAAATGAAATTCCAGGCAAGCTGGGCATTCCCCGCATGAATCCAAAAGTGGACAACGCTACCGGAGCCGCCTTGAAAAAAAATTGTAATTTTGGAATTCAATTCCAATTTTGCAAAAATGGTGCTGCGGTACTTGCTTGAAAGAGCAGCCGCAACAACGCGCCGATGTCGCCGTGCATACCTTCCAGGGGTTGTTTGGAAGTTAGATGCCCCGCCTGCACTAAAGTTCCGGCTCAAATAACAGCACAAACGATGCGCTGTCCAGTGTCATCTCGGCATTCAAAGCGGAATTGACCAGGTTACAGGAAAGTTTGCCGCTGACTTTCGGCGCAACATATTCAAAGGCTGCGATGCGCAGGCGCTAATCACCGGCGCCGAAAGCCGCTACGAGTAGGCCGGCAGCCCGGCTGCCTTGATCGACGCGGCTATCGGCGCCATCCGCGAGCAAACGCGCCTGCCGCTTTTTTACCAATACCTCGACCTTATTCTTTCCGATGGCCTGGTGACGCCGAGGGAACACAAAATTGTCGGGTACCTGAAAACTAAATTCAAGGTTACGGACGATGCGGTTGAAATGGGCCTGGAAGTTTTGCTGGTGAAAAACCGGTTGTAGCGATTGTTTTACGACCAGGACGATGTTCCCCGCCCGAGCACCTGTCCCAACAACGCCTCTTCAAGGCTGTCTGTCCAATTTTTTCATCAGAAATGTCAAGGTGAGGTAAACAAGTAAAGCATACAGCAAGGACAAATTTGTGGTCATCGGCCTGTTCGGGTCACCTGTCGAAATGTGCATCAATTCAGCGATCATGCCGCCGCCTAACAAGCTGATAATTGCTCTGATCCAGGTATTTTTTAAGTAGTTCATTAGATTGGTTTTCCTTCAGTATTTGTGAAAAGTACTGGCTAACCGGGCGGGCAGCCCTTGAAGAACTGCCCGCCTCGAAGATGAATCACTGTTTTACTACCTTAGCCACCTCGAACAACCGGTCCGCAGCCAGAATTTTTATAAAGTACACACCCGGTTGCAGGTATTCCATCTCAACCGGCATGCTGATAACTCCATCCGGAATGTCGGCGACATGTATGGAACGGCCGGTGGCGTCAGTCAGGAACAAGCGCCCGTTTTTCGGCGCGCCGGCCATCCATTCGACCGTCACGCCACCCGTGGTCGGGTTGGGAAATACCCGTACCGGGCTGACTTCCGGCGGCAGCAACTCCTCGACCGAAACTACCCCGCAATCCGGACCGCCCGATACGGCCCGCTGGCATTGGATCAGGGTGTACGACGTGGTTTTGGTGCAAAACCCGCCGTTTATGAAGCAAGTAATGGTTACGGTGTAGGTGCCGGCAGCGTTGGCGGTAATTATCGGAACATTGGTCGGGCCTACGATCACGCCGTTGGTTGTCGACCACGAGAATGCGCAATTATGGGGGCAAGTCATCGTCGGCGGGATCACTGCAGTAGCTGTCAGCATGACCGTTTCATTTTCACAGCGGAAACACGGCCCTTCGATCACCGGGAAACAGGCCGGATCGATGGTCGCCACCAGCGAAGTATCTGTGTTGTTCGGGCAGCAGTCGTCTTTCACTACGGCATAGTAATTGCCTGCCAGGGGCAGGGTGGCGTAAATGAAAGACGACATCGTTGAGCCGGGCGGCTCGTTGGTCGTGCCGATGTACATGCAGTCCTTGAACCAATCAACGGTATACGAACAGGGCGTGCAAGGCGTGCCCGGCGGGCAGCCGGCCACCGTGCAGGGCGCCCATTGTACATCCAGCATGACCTGCTGTTCGGCGCAAGGGTCGGAGGTGGCCGTAAAAGCCGTGATGGTCAGCGGGTCTTTTACTTCCAGCAACACCTGCACCGTATCCGCCGGGCACACGCCGTTTTTCGTTTCCACGTAATAATATGCAGAGGTCTGCAGGATGTTCGTATTCCAGTTCGGGTTCATCGTGCCGGCGTTGGGCAGCAGCGTGCCGCCGCCGAGGGCGGGGTCGCAGGGGCGGGTGTACCAGTCCCAGGTTGGGGGATCAGCCAGGTCGAAGCTGTCGCAGCCGGGGGTAAAGTGCAGGGTTATATCTTCATACGGGCAGAGCGTATTAGCCTCGAAGGGTTTTACCTCCAGGGTTCCCTTCGGCGCATCGTCGCTGTACAGCCGGATACGGGCCTTGCATTCGCGCACGCCGCAGAAATCAGCAATTCTGACGGTATAGTAGAAATCCTCGTAACAGTCGGTCAGCGGGTTGGCCATCGACAGACATTGCGTGGGGGTATAAGTTGGCGCCGGGCCTTGCTGCACGCCGTTTCCAAAGGGGTCATACCATTGAATGGACGGAAAACAGGCATTGGACGGGGCGTTCAATGCCAGGGTAAGCGGCGCCGGCGTGATACATGACCCGGTATAGCAGTAGTTCTGGTCGTTCAGCAGGGTGCAGGTCGTCGGCGCGCACAGCTGGATACAGGCGATGTTGGAGGTCAGCATAGTGCAGGGGCCGTCGTTTAGTTGTACGACGGCGTACACGCACACGTCGCCGCTCATGCTCGCCGGAAAAAGGTGCAGGGGTTCGAGTACGTTCGGCATATTGGTTTGCTGGTATGGGAGGCCGCCCCAGGGCGTGGTGGGGCAGATACCCGTGGCGGGCTTGGGCCGTACAAACCAGCTCACCTGGGTGATATTGCACAAGGTACCGAAAGGCTGGATCGACACATCCAGCACTTTGTCGTCTTCGCAGGCGGTGACGGGGGGCACCTCGATGGATTTACAACAAATCGTGGGAATCGAAACAGGGAGCGTGCAGGTAAAGCTACCGCCCACCAGGCAAATGCAGTTCGCTTGTACCGTCAGGTTCAGCGCCGCGGGCGTGGTGCAGGTAACGTGGATGGTTCCGGTGAGCGTCGTAAGCGGGAAACCGCTTTCGGCAAAGTTGCTCAGGGCCCATCCGGGTGGCAGGTTTATCAGGTTATAACTACAGAAAGAGGACGGCGTCATATCCTGAACCGTAATGGTGAAATCGTAGGCGTCAAAGTCGTTCGGGTTGCACTTCAGGCTGCTGCTGATCAACTTTATGCAGTTGACGCAATTGTTGACGATGACCGGTTTGCAAATAGTGGCCACACAGCCCATAGGGTCCGTAACCGTCACACATACATTGAATCCCCCGCCCCCGCAAGGGAACTGATAACTGATGGTGGGGTTATTCGTCGTCGCGTCGATGGTACCGTTTCCATCGAAATCCCATTCATACGTATACGTGCCCTGGAAACAACTGCTGCTCGTAGCGGTAAAGGTGACTTTAAAACAGTCGCCGGGCGTGCAGGTAAAATCGGCAGTACAGGGCGGAGACGAGCAGAAATTGGTACAACAACCTTTGATCGGCTGTACCTGAGGAGAAATGAATGACGGCTCGTTAAAGTTTGCATTGGAAACGCTGATCGGGCTTGCCGTCAGGATCAGTGGTGTGGTTGGGAATGGAAAATCAAAGCGGCAGGCCGCATTCAGGTCGAGGTCGTAAGCCCCAACCAACATATCCCAGCTGCCGAAAAACGACGTGTTTCTCAGGCGGGTATCGGCGTAGAAAATGCGGTCGTGGGAGGGGGTGACCGAGATGACGCCGTTGGCAAAACTGGTTTCGGTAAAATCTTCTAAATACCTCGCCCAGTCGACGCTGAGTATCGAGCCTCCCCCGTGAAAAAAGTAATTGAGTTTGTGCACCACCTGGTAGTTTTTGCCCAACGCCGGATTCTTGTTTTCCCCGATGACGTACAACTTGCCGTACTGGTCCACCCAGATGTCTTTGAAGTTGGTAATATTCGGGAACTGTAAACTGGCCGGATTGCCCGGCGCCGTGGAAAACGGGGCCGGGCCAAACGGGCTGATTACCATGACAAAAGCCTCGTGCGCCGCAAAATTCTCCCCAACAAGGGCTATCAGGTTACTCCACAGGGGAATCCCGTCGTGAATATCCATCGACTGTGGGTAGCGGACGCTGTTCAGCACGCTCCCGTTTGCGCCGTCGATGACCAGCAGCGCGCCATCGTTGTTGGTGATCAGGCCGGTCATGATCAGGTCGCCACCGTACGGGAACAAGCCCAGGGAGAATTCATCATCCGTCGGATTGCTGGAGTAGGCGTATTCCACCGACCAGTTCCGCGTCCCGGAGGCGCCGACGTTGTAGAGCACCACCACGTCGTTGGAAGAAGGCGCTGCCGAGGCCGGGTTCTTTCTTCCCAGGATATAATACGGGTAAGCCGGATTGAGCGGGCTGGGATGCCGGACGATCCGGTTGAAACCTTCGCGCCCGTCCTGGTCGTAGTATTTTGAAAACACCCAGTTGCCCGAGTCGTCGATTTTGAGCAACACAGAGCGGTTGTTCACAGTGGTGGAGAGCGGCCACGTCCAGCCTACCAACAGGAATTCATCGGCATTGGGATCGTACTCAAAATCCACCAGCCTGCTGGGGGTCGTCAGTTCGCGTTCAAAGACCAGCGCCCCGGTGTTCAGGTCGAATTTTGAAAACGTTCCGTATTCCACGCCGCCAACTACCCGGTAGCCGGAAACGTATATGCCGTCGCCAAAAGCCTTTGTTGCCGTGGGGCGGTTATCCGCGCCATCGCCGTAAACTTTTTCCAGCAAAACAGCAGGGGTGGTACAGGTGGGCACCATAAACTGCGATACGGCTATCGGTAGCGCGCAAGGCCCACCCGGCTGGTTGATCGTCGCCGAAAATTGTACCTGTGCGTTGGGCGCATTGGCCAGGCAGATCCGGCCCAGGTTGAATTTCGGATTGCAGCCAATGGCCAGCGCGGCAAAGTTGGAGGAAAAAACCGCCTGATAGCTGCCTTGCAGCGTGGCCGTCACAATACTGGTATTGGCGGAGGTGGCCGAGGCGATGGGCGCCGTGGCATTAGGGTTGCCGTTGGTGGAAATGATCAGCGGGCTGTATGTCAACGCCAGGTTGCAGGCCGGGCCGCCGTTGTTGCAAAAAAGCACATCGAAGCAGCAGGGGTCGTTGGGGACTTGCACCAGTTCGACTTTAAAATCACAGATACACTGGGCAGAAAGCTGCGCCCAGCCTGCCAGCCCGACCATTATGAGGATAAATATCTTTTTCATTGGATGAAGTTTAGTTTTTTAAACGGGAATGGAAGGAAAAACTCCGTGGTCATTGGCAGGGGGTAATGGTAATTTGCTTGGAGGCCGTACAGCTGGTGTTCGGGTCGGTGACCGTCAGGGTGTAGGTCGTTCCGGCAGCGTCGGGCGTATGCACGCATTCGCAGGGGCCATTGGAGCCCGGCGTACAGGGGCCGCCGTTGCTGGCGGTCCAGCTATACGTCAGGCCGGTACTCCCGCAGGTGCTGTACGAACTGCAGCCCACAAGGGTAATCGGTACCCCGAGGCAGGCGCAGGGATTGTCCTGCGGGCACTCGATGACGGGCACGATTTCACAGACCTGGAGAATCAGTGGCTGCGAGGTCTGCTTGTAGCAGCCGTCATACACTTCCACCCAGTAACAGGCCGGCTGCGTGGCGTTGATGGATTGGCCGTGGCCAACCAGAATACCGTTGCAATACCAGTTGTACGTGCAGTTGGGGTCATAGGGAGAAACGGTGATGGTCGTGGTCCCACCCTTGCAGATGGGGTTTTGGGCGGCGGTGATGACCGGCGCCGGTTTCTGCGGCTTCAGGGTAATTTTGACGATGTTGCTGTGGCAAGGCGCGCAGTCCGAGTAGGGCCAGTGCAAGGGCCGGCATTCGATGCGGTAGAGGATCATGGTTTCGCCGGGCGGCCAGGCTTGGGGCGAAAACGGGTTCGGCGGGCTGAGCTGGGGCAGCGTGTTGGTGTTTTGCGTGGAGTTGCCAAAACCATTCAGGTCAATCCAGACGCCCTGCGAGGGGAACATGAATTGCCACATCGCATTGCAGTTTTTAAAATCCGCCGGATTCAGCATCACCAGATCCACGTCGTTGCCGGGGCAGAGCCAATAGTCGTACTGCCCGCCGTTGGGGTCCTGCGTCAGCGCCGGCTCGGGCTGCGCGTCAATCGTGCCGCACATGGGCTGTTTGTCCACCGGGATGCAGACTTTGGTGGCGTACAGCGGGCAGACGCCGTTATGGATTTTTGCCTCAAAACACAAATCGGGAAAAAATGCCGTGCTGTTGAAGGGAAAGGAAACCAGGTTGTCCAACGGCAAGATTGGAAAACCATTGATGCACCATTGTATGCTCAGGTCGCCGGCTGGCGGTATGGCAGGCAGCGTAACGTATGGATGGTTTGAGGTGATGGAAACCGTCGTTGAATACGTGGAGCCGTCGCAAAGCGCCACATTGGGCGGCGACGGCAGCGGCGGATTGAGCGCAATGGTTGCGTTGGTCACCGGGCAATAAATCCGCAACGGCGCCAGGTAATCGGGAGTCATGTAGGTGCAAGTCTGCGGCGGCGTACCTTTGGTGATGACCGCCCGGAATTTCCGGTCCACATAGCCGGTTGTACTGTTCGCGCAATTGATGCTCAGGGCCGGGTCTCCGGGAGGCACGCCGAAGCAAAGGCCCGTGAGGCTGGTCAGCGGCGTCCAGGCAGTGCTGACGCCCACGTCGAAGTATTCCCATGCCACTGCGGCCCCGGCAAGTCCCAGCGCCTGCGACCCGTTATGATTGACGCAAAAATGCACGCCGGTGCCGTCGCAGATGGCCACCAGGGAAATGGTTTGCGAGCCCAGGTCCGTAATGTCCAGGTTCAGAAACGGCGGGCAAAGGTTGCAAACAAAATTGCTCAGGGGGTTCACACTGGTCAGGCTGAAATTGACGAGATTGCCGTGGTTGCCGTTTCCGCTGAAATCTATGGCCGTAGCGCCCGGGTTGGGGCCATCGGGGGTCATGTTCTGGTTCAGGTGCCAGTTGATCAGCAAGCCTGGTAACGGAATGGTGTTCGTCAGCGTGCAGTCTTTGGCATCCTGGATTTGGGTGGCGGTACGGGCGTAATTCCAGAGGCGGATTTCATCCACCTGCCCCTCCCAATCCTGGGTTGGCGTCTGCCCGCCGCCCCAGTGACCCACGCGAAACACGGTGGTATTTAACACGCCCAATCCGGTGAGCGGCGCAAGCGGATTGCCGTCGAGATAAATCTGAACGGTAGCGCCGCTCCGAACCACGGCCAGATGGTGCCAGGCCGACGTTGAAACGGGGACTAATACGTTGAAGGAACTCGCGGGGGTGGCATCATTCCAAAAAAGCACCAGGTTGTTGCCGTTCTCGCCGATTTCAAAGCGCGTCGTCCCGGACAGGGAGAACAAGCGCCGGAAGGCCTGACCGCCCAGCGGGCCGCCGGTGCTTAAAAACCAGCCTTCTACGGTGAAATTGCTGTTGCCCGACACCGGGCTGGGGCTGCGCTCGATAAAATCGCCGTTCGGGCTGGTGAACGTGCTGCCTTTAAAAGCCAGGCACTGGTTTTCGCAGATTTGGGCGGTAGTATTTGTGGTGATCAGGGAAAAACCAACCAAAAGAATAGTTGGGACAAGCAACTGCGCGCATAGTTTGTTCATTGGTCAAGGACGTTTACAGGGTGCGGACAATAGGGAATGGGCACGCCATTTTCCCGGGTATATCAGTATTGTACACTTTTCGACCACCCGGTTACCGCGGTTTCTCCTTTTTTACAGAAAAAATATTCTCTTTGCAAACCGGTAACCTCCCAGCCGTTTTCCAAACAATCCATGCAGAAACATTCGCTCACCCAAGCCGAGATGATCGCGGCGTTAACCGGTTATGATGCCGACCGGCGCCGATTGGTCTTGCGGTACTTGTTTGAGCATTCCGCGCTCCGGCGGCTGACCCTGGCGCATGTGGGCAAATACGGCGGCAACCGGCAGGACGCGGAAGATGTTTTCCAGGAAGCCGTCATCGTATTCGATCGCAAACTCCGCCAGGGCGCCTTTCGCGGGGAAAGTAATCTGGAAACGTATTTCATGGGTATCGTGCGCTGGTATTGGTTCAACGAACAACACCGGACCGGGCGGGGGGCCTTCGTTACCAACGAAAACCCGCCGGAACCTCCCCCCGGGGGTAATCCCGAACTGGAGTATCTCCTGACCGAACGCCGCGAACAACTGGATAAACTAATAGAACAGCTGGCTGATAAATGCCGGAACCTTTTGAAAATGTATCAGTTGGACTTCTCGATGGACGAAATCGCCCGACTCATGGGTTATGCCAACAGCGGCGTGGCCAAAAAAGAAGCTTTCCTTTGCCGCCAGCGGCTCCGCACCTTGCTCAACCAGCATCCGGAGATCTGGCAGGACTTGATTAAACGCAAACGACCATGAAAGAGGAGATTCCGGACGATCTGACCCGGGCCTGGCTGAACGGTCAACTGGCCCCGGCAGAACGGGAAAAGATGGAACGGCTGCTCGACAGCGATCCTTCATTGGCCGCCGGCATGGCGCGTCGCCGCGCAGAAATGGCTGTTTCCGAACTGCTCATCGCCGCTGAAACGCGCAATCTGTTCCGCGAATGGCGGGCTGAATCTCCGCAGCCCCTCCCCGGTGTCAAGCCCGCCGTGTGGCTGGCCGGTATTGTCGCCGGATTTGTCCTGATGGCCGTAGCGGTATGGCTGGTTTGCTTCCCGCCCGGCGCCCCGGCGCTGCCCGCTGAAAATCCTTCGCCGAAACTACAACCTACTCCTCCAGCATCGTCCGCGCCCATAGCGGCGGCGCCTGCGGAAAAACCGGCCGCGACTCCTGCCGCTTCTATAAACTACCGCGCTCTGGCAACCCGGTATTTGCCCGACCCCACTTTTTCCAAGCTCCGGCGTACGACGGTGGATACCGCAGCCAGCCCTTATCGCCAGGCGCAACGGGCATTCGAAGCCGGCGATTACCGGCGTACTATCGGCTTGCTGGCTCAAACCGATAGTACGCAGCAACAATCGGCGGCATTTTTATCCGCTCATGCCTTGTTTCGTTTGCAACGCTTCGCCGAAGCGGAAGCGCAGTTTGCCCGCCTCGTGGAAGGGAATAGCCGGCAATACCGGTTTGCCAGCGAATGGGCTGTGCTGATGTGCCGCCTGGCGGATTTCGCCAATCACCATAAAGAAGCCCGGCAACAACTCGACTCTATTTTGAATAACCCGGAACACCCATACTATGAACAAGCCAGACAGCTACGGCAGAAGATGAAAGAATGACGCGGACTGGGCAGACAGGATTTTTAGCCCGTAAAGTGATGGGATAGGATCGCGCAGGATCGCTCAGGATGGGCAGGATTATTATTTTTATAATCGGATTCCACGAAACAGTACGATTTTGGCTCATATTCCCAACGGGTTGGCAGCAATTCTCGGTTTGCACCAATTCTTCGCGTTAACGAGGGCTTGTCATGTTGGAAACAGCCACACAAGCCAAATTTTACGCTGAAATGTTGACTTGTGTGGCTGTTTCCAACATGACAAGCCCGCAGAGAATCGGTGGTTAAAGGCAAAGCGAGAATCACTGGCGGGTTGGTAGCCTAACACTCGATTTTCAGTCAATAAGGCACATGAGCCACGATTTTTTTGGTCATTACTATGCTCTTTTTCATCCTGAAAATCCTGTCTGAATACGCTACGGCAAAAACTCCGGTCCAACTGATCAAGGGCGGCCTGCCAAGCCAAACCAGCGTTCAAATGCCCATGGCTTCAATAAAATCCGGACTATCCGGTTTCACTTTCGAAGCAAAAAAATGTGTGAGCTCGCCGTTCTCGTTGATCAGGTATTTGCAGAAATTCCAGGTGGGCTCCTGTGTATTCCAGCCGTTTTGCGCCGGGTCGGTGAGCCAGCGGTAAACCGGCGCTTTTTCATCGCCTTTTACGTGTATTTTTTCAAACATCGGGAAGGTCACGCCGTAGTTTTTCTGGCAGAATTCGGCAATCTCCTCCGCGCTTCCCGGCTCCTGGCCCAAAAAGTCATTGCACGGAAACCCGAGAATGACCACCTTGTCTCGGTGTGCCGCATAGTATTTTTCCCAATCGGCATATTGTGGTGTGTAGCCGCATTTGGAGGCTACATTGAGCACGATGATTTTTTTGCCGCGGTACTGTTCCAGAGATACCGGTTGCCCGTCGAGGGTATGCACGGTGAACTGAAAAAAAGAAACCGGGCTGGCTTGGGAAACCCGAGCGGGCGCCGGGCGTTGGGTCACTTTGCCGGAATTGAAACAAGCTAAAAACAGTGCGGCAACGCCGCTCAGGGCCGCGAAAATCACGAGCGATTTATCCATGATGAAAGGCATATTTTGTTGTTGATTGGCGGTTAAACAGCGCATACGGCGTATAGTTGTCAGCGGATTAAATAATGAGTTCAAATATTGGCATTTTTTGGCACGTCATGGCGCATCATGACACATCGTTATGCAAAACAATCGGTCTACTTTTGTAACTATATCCGTTTTGTTATTACCCCTTCTTGTCATTCCTGGTTTATTTATCTGTCGCGAACGGACAAAGGATTCTATCATCAAGGCCTGTGATGGAAAAGTTTGTCTATATTTTCCATATGATCGTATGGTGTTTTTTTCACCATTAAATGTACCTTTCCAATCATGAGAAAAAACATCGAAAGCTTTGTTAAAAAGATGAACCTGGAAGTTGCCGAACAGCAGTTAAACGATGCTGAAGGCTTCGAAATCCTTTCCGACGACCTCGCCAATGCCGTGGTGGGTGGCTATCGGGGCACCAATACCTCCTGCAATTGTTCCGGCAACAACACCAATACGTCGTGCAACTGCTCGAGTAGCTCGGGTACCAATACCTCCTGCAACTGCAGCGCCACGCGGTAGTATACTGGAATAATGGGGGAAGGAGCGCTTGAAACCCTCCTTCCCCTTACCCATCCTCCGCCCGGAGTCGGTCGTTTGTAAACAATGTGATTATGCCAGAACCAGTCCTTCGCCTTTCGCTGCCCCGGGCCTTGTCGGGCTTGGCCATATGGTGGATAACGGCCTTTGGGCCGGCCGGCGCCTCGGCTCAAACCTCGTTCAGCGGCCAGATAAAGGCCCCCGATGGCACACCGGTAGAGTTTGCAACGGTGTTGTTGTACCTGGACACGGGCATCGTGGCCCGGGCGGTATCGGACGACGGTGGGCATTTTTGGCTAAACTGGCCCTGGCAAGCCGGCGACAACAACCGCCTGCGCATCATCCGACTGGGTTTTCGCTCCCTGGACATGCCCCTGGCGCCAGGCGCCGACGGAAGGCCGGCCGGCCCGACGGCCATACGCCTGGAGCCTGATGAAGCGCTGACCCTGAATGAAGCTACCATCGTCGCACGGGCGCCAGTGCTGGAGCGAAAGGCCGACCGGCTGGTATTTTATGTCGAAAACAGCCTGTTTGCCAGCGGCGGCACCGCCTGGGACGCCTTGCGCGGCACGCCGGGCTTATCCAGCTCCGAACAGGGCAACATCAGCGTCAATGGAAAAGGAGTGGGAATTCTTGTCAACGACAAACTGGTACAGCTTTCCGGCGAACAACTCCTGGGCTACCTGAACGCCTTGAAGAGCGATGATATCCGCCGCATTGAAGTGATCGCCAATCCGCCTGCCCGGTACGATGCCGAAGGCCTGAACGGCCTGATCAACATCGTGCTGAAAAAAAACCCGCAACTGGGGTGGAATGGCACGGTACGCGCTGGTTATCAACAAAATACGTACGCCAAATACAACATAGGAACGACGCTTAACTACCGGCAGAAACAGTTTAACGCCTATTCGTCCGTCCTGCTGAATTACGGCGAATACTTCATGCGTGAAAAATTGTGGCAACGCTTTGCCGACAGCGCCGGCGAAGTCGTCTTTTACGACCAAACCCTGCGCCGCCCGCGTACCCAGGCGGGGGAAAGCCTGCGCGCAGGACTGGATTATTTTATCGGGCCCAAGGTCACGGCCGGCGTTTTGTACACGGGCAATTTCGGCTGGCGCAGGCCCGACGACAATACCGCCACCGTCATTTCGCCCGATCGTATCGAGGTCGACTCTACGTTGTTCACCGCCAACCGCTCCGATCAGCAGAGCAACAATAACGCACTGAATGCAAACCTGAATATTACACTGGATTCCCTGGCTTCTTACCTCAATATCGATGCGGACTGGCTCAAATTTCACTCCACGAACCGGCTGAACAGCCAAACCGGCGGCTCTGCCTTCCCAAAGGATCCCGCCAGCAGCCTGACAGCCTTCCGGAACGATACCCGGCAGACCATCCGGATCAATACGGTAAAGGCGGACTGGCTGCAACACATCGGGCAGGGGTTGACTCTTGAAGCCGGGGTAAAATACAACTACAGCCGGACCGACAATGATTTCCTGGCCGAAAACTGGAACCGGGCGACGCAACGCTTCGAATACGATCCGGTGAACAGCAACCGCCTGGTGTACGAGGAAGCCATTACAGCATGTTATGCCAGTATCGCCGGAACGGCCAGCCGGTTGGAATACAAATTCGGCTTGCGCGGCGAACATACCGGGGTGGAGATATACTCCGTCACGCAGAACAAACGGAACAAACAGGATTATTTCAAATTGTTTCCAACGGCTTACCTGCTTTATGCCTTTAATGCCGAAAACAGTATCGGCGTTGATGTCGGCCGCCGCATCCAGCGCCCGGCGTTCTGGGAACTGAACCCGTTTCGAATCTACCTGACACCGTTTTCCTACTCAGAGGGCAATCCGCTGCTTCAGCCGGCGTTCACGTACGAGGCCGCACTGAACGCCACGCTGAAAGGCGTCCATAACCTGACGATATACGCCGGCATCACCGATGATTTATTCACCCAATTCCCGGTGCAGGACAACGCCAGCCGGTCAATTCGATATACCCGCGGCAACCTGACCGAACAACGCTATGCCGGGCTGGCCTACCAAACCAGCACAACGCTAACGAAATGGTGGACGCTCACCAGCAACCTGGATGTTTCGCGGGAACAACAACGCTCGCGCTTCGCCCAGTTAGAAGCCGACTATACCCGCACCGTGGCGAACGTCTATTTCGTCCATGCGCTCAAAATCGCCCCAAAACGGGGGATTAGCGGTGAAATCACGCTGCACTACGCGTCGCCGTCGGTGCGCGGGTTTTACCACTTGCGTGCGACAGCGCACCTGGCCGCCGGCCTGAAAGCCAAATGTTTTCGCGACCAGGCCGACGTCAGCTTGTATGCCTTCGATATCCTACGCACAACAACTGCCCGCTCCGACGTGGAACTGCAGGATCAACGCAGCTATTCCGAACAATTTTTCGATATGCAGGGCATCCGGCTCAACTTCTCCTGGAAGTTCGGGCGCAACAGCGTACCCAAAAACCGCGAACGCCAAACCGGAAATACCGACGAAGCCCGCCGCATAGGGGGGTGAGGTTTCGCCCTGCCGGGCCACCAGTTTAACCGCGGCATTGCGATGCCCCGGATGTTACCTCCTTTCACTTTCAAGCCTGTTCCAATCATGAAAATATCGTACTACAAATCCATCACCCCACCCTTTACCGACGATGGCAGCCGCCTGCTTTACAGCATGCGCACGACCCGCTTACTCAAAGTTTCGTTTGACGTCGGCGAACAACTGATTCACGGCCAAACCGACGGCTTCCCGGATGTTTTGCGGCAGGAATTGATCGACATGAAAATTCTGATTCCCGACGAGGAAAACGAACTGGGAGAAGTGATCCTGGAAAACGACCAGGCCATTGCCGAGAACCGTTCGTTGAATTTTACCATCTTCACCACCTCTAATTGCCAACTGGGTTGTGTGTATTGCGGTCAAACGCATAGCCCGCAAAAACTCGAACCCAATTTGTACGATCATATTTTGACGTATGTCGAAACACAGGTGCAGACCTTGAATAAAAACCGCATTTACATCAGTTGGTTTGGCGCCGAGCCCTTGCTCGGCCTGGAAGCCATCACTACCCTCACACCCGCGTTGAAGGCGATCGCTGCGCGCAACGGATGTGCCTATGGCGCACGGATCACCACCAACGGAATGTTGTTTCATCCGAGAAACTACCGGATACTGCGGCAAAATGACGTGCGTGATATTTCCATATCCATTGATGGCTTAAAGGATGACCACGACCAACGGCGCTTTACCAAAGGCGGAAAAGGCTCGTATGACGTCATCCTGAAAAACCTCACCCGCGTATTCGACCAGTTCGATACCAATGCCGACGATATGTTTATCCGCATGCGTATCAACGTGGACCGCTACAACCGCGATGCTATCGTACCGCTGCTCGACCTGTTCCGGGAAAAAGGCTGGGACAAACAGATCAATGCCTATGATATCGCTCCAATTCACTCTTGGGGGAACGATGCCAATTTCCGCTCCCTTTCACCGGAGGAATTCGGCGAACTGAAACTGGAGTTTTACATCAAACTATTTGAATCCGGCCTGATTCCGAGTATCTCCATACCCGGGCGTATGCGGATCACCTGCAATGCCATCACCCCGGACGGCCGCTACCTGGACCCTGGCGGCAAGTTGTTCGATTGCAGCGAATTCCCGCTGGTTAACTCGTATACCACCGATTATTCTATCGGTCATATCGAAAACTACCAGGGCGATACACACCGCAATTTTGTGAATTGGTTCGAAGAAGTATACGCCAACAAGTATCCTTGCGGCACCTGCCGGTTGCTCCCCGTATGCGGTGGCGGCTGTCCGAAAGCCTGGCGGGAAGGGTACGAACTCTGTCCGGATTACAAACACGTATTCGAAGACTTGGTCATTTTATCTTACCTCACCACCAAAAAACGCGTGCAAAACGAACTGCCCCAGGAAGAATCGGCCTATGCCTGAATCATGTATGGGATTTAAAACATTTGAGCAATTAGACGCCGTGGATTGCGGTCCCACCTGTTTGCGCATGGTATTTGCGCATCACGGGAAGCACTTTTCGTTGGACTTTCTACGCGATCAATGCTACCTGCATCGCATGGGTGTGAGTATGCTCAACCTGTCCAAAGCAGCCGAACACCTCGGCTGCCAAACCCTTCTGGGCCGGATGTCGCTGGAACAGCTGACCCGGGAAGCGCCATTACCTGCCATTGTGCACTGGAACCAGGAACATTTCGTAGTGTTGTACAAGATCAGCAGACCGGGCTGGTGGCGCCGGGTATGGTTGGGCGCCCAGGCTCCGGTTTATCATATTGCCGACCCGGCTCATGGCAAGGCACGGCTGGATGCCGGGACTTTTGCCGCCAGTTGGTGCGGACCCGGCAAGGAAAAAGGTATCGCCTTGCTGCTGGACCCGGGCGAGCATTTCTTACAACAACCGGCCGAACAACCCTCTACCCAAAGCCTCGGTTTTCTGTTCCGATACCTGCTTCCATACGGGCCCGCGCTGGGGCTGGTGACGCTGGGTATGGTGCTGACAACGGTCATCTCCTTGCTTTTCCCATTTTTAACCCAGTATTTGGTGGATACCGGCATCGGGCGCCGGGATTTGTCGGTGATCACGCTGGTGTTGCTGGCGCAATGTTTTTTATTCGCCGGCGACCTCAGTACCAACCTGCTCCGCGGCTGGCTGATGCTGCATATCAACAGCCGGATCAGCATAGCGATTATTTCCGACTTTCTGGCAAAACTATTCCGGCTTCCAATCCGCTTTTTCGACAGCAAATCGATCGGCGATATCAATCAACGCATCGCCGACCATTCCCGCATCGAACTGTTTCTGACCGGCCAAATCCTGTTCACCGTGTTTTCCCTGGTCAATATGGCCGTTTACCTGGCGATTCTGGTCAGTTACGACTGGAAAATATTCGGCGTGTTTTTTTCCCTGAGCCTGCTCTCGGTGGCCTGGGTATTTTTGTTCCTGCGAAAACGCCGCGCACTGGACTACAAGCGATTTCAGCAACAACGGCAGAACCAGGATGATATTTATGAAATGGTGTCGGGTATGCAGGAGATCAAACTCAACCAGGCTGAGAACAAAAAGCGCTGGGGCTGGGAACGGCTTCAGGTTCGGTTGTTCGACCTCAGCATCCAGTCGCTCGGGCTGGAACAATACCAGCGTACGGGATTTCTGTTTGCTACCAATTTGAAAAACATCCTGCTCACCTTTATGGTCGCCCATGCCACGGTGCGCGGCGACATGACGTTGGGGATGCTGCTGAGCATTTCGTATATCATCGGCCAAACCAATGGCCCCCTGGAGCAATTAATCCAGTTTATCCGCTCCGCTCAGGATGCCCGAATCAGTGCCGAACGCCTCCAGGAGATACACAACAAAAACGACGAAGATTTGCTGCGTGCGGATGGGGCCGGCAGCCAGGAATCCCAGCCGTTCCGGCTGGAAGCCGATATAAAACTGCGGCAGGTATCCTTTCACTACGACGGGCCATACTCCAACAAAGTACTGGATGACGTCAGCTTCACGATCCCGCATGGCAAGGTAACGGCACTGGTCGGCGCTAGTGGCAGCGGGAAAACAACCCTGCTGAAATTGTTGTTAAAATTCTACGAGCCGTCGGCGGGCAATATCGCAATCGGGACAACCGACTTGTCTGACGTGCCGGCCCGTTTGTGGCGAACGGAATGTGGCGTGGTCATGCAAGACGGCGTCTTGTTTGCCGATACCATACGCAACAACATCGCGCTGCCAGCCAATGGACCCGTCGACGATGAACAACTCCAGAAAGCAATTTATGTGGCCAACCTCGGCGATGTGCTCCGCGCCCTGCCGCTCGGACTCGAAACCCGGCTGGGCATCGGCGGTTCGGGCGTAAGCGCCGGGCAAAAACAACGTATCCTCATCGCCCGCGCTGTTTATAAAAACCCCTCGCTCTTGTTATTTGACGAAGCCACCAGCGCGCTGGATACGGCCAACGAAAAAATAATCGTAGGCCGCCTGAATGCTTTTTTCAAGCACAAAACAGTGCTGGTCATCGCCCACCGGCTAAGTACGGTGAAAGACGCCGATAATTTGATTGTGCTGAACGAAGGGCGGGTGATCGAGCAAGGCACCCACCGCCAGTTGGCCGGACAAAAGGGGTATTACTACGAATTGGTAAAAAATCAACTTGAGCTCGGCAGCTGATGGACACCGACAACCTGTATGAAAAAAGCCCGGAAGCGCAGCGTTTGCTGCAACAAATTCCGCTGCGCCTGCGGGCACTGGCTATTATATTGTTTTTTGCGCTGGCCGCCGGTATTTGGGCGTTGGCCTGCCGGCTGGAATTTCCAGAGTCCGTACAATTCAACACGTATCTCCTGCCGGAAGGCCAACAGGACGGTACGTTAGTATTTAAAACCGTCGGCCCGGTATCGGCCGCCTCGCTGGAACAGCCCCGGCAAACCACCATACAACTGGCAGGGCAGGACGGCAATTCCCACACGATCGCCGGCATAGCGGTTTTCCATGCACCGGATTCGATTCTTATAACCACTGCCGCCAGAATCCCTCCGGTATTTTCAAATCATCAATGGCCGCTCAGCGCCACGGTGGAGGTTCAGGTCGGCACGCTCCCGCTTTGGAAAAAAATATCGGGTTATGGCCAGCACCTCTAAACCGGATAAAGAAAACCGTATGGGCTGCTGCCGGGAAAAGAATCTGCAGTTCCTGAAAAAGAATATTTTGTCCTTTTTTTTAGCAGAATGATGGAATAGTTTTGTGTAACAAACGCTAACGAGTAATAATAATCAAGATGTACCCTCAAGTATTCAAAACGAAAGCCGAATTTGCCCGGGAACTTGGCTTTTCGGTCCGCACCCTTTACCGACGCCTCAACAAATTCAATTATAAATTAAAACGCGAGCTCCTTTCTCCCGACGAGCAAAAGGCCATCTACGGCCTGTTGACCCTGAGCCGGGAGGGAAATCAAGGGCTGGATTCAGGGCCGTCCGCCAGGCTGGACTAGTTCGGAGGTAAAGTGAACGTGTATCTTCGGAAAATTTTCCTGTACGGTTTGCAAAATCCACGCTGTTTCCGCTAAAAATACCAGGTTGCCGTGCGTATCGCGGGCAATGTCGCGCTTGCGGCGATCGAGAAACTCCTGCAGAGCCCTGGGGTCGTCGCTGGAGACCCAGCAGGCTTTGGCCAGGCTGACCGGCTCGTAGCGGCATTTAGCGCCGTATTCGCTTTCCAGGCGGTGCTGAATGACTTCGAACTGGAGTTGGCCGACGGTGCCGATGATACGCCGGCCGTCGCTTTGGCGGATGAACATCTGGGCTACGCCTTCGTCCATGAGTTGATCCAGGCCTTTGGCAAACTGCTTTTGCTTGAGCGGATCGGCGTTTTCCACATACCGGAACTGCTCGGGGCTGAACGAGGGGATGCCCTTGAAATGCAAGGTTTCGCCCTCGGTCAGCGTGTCGCCAATTTTGAAATTGCCCGAGTCATACAGGCCTACCACATCGCCTGGATAAGCCTCCTCCAGGAGGGTCTTTTTGCTGGCCATAAACATCGTGGGATTGGGAAACTTGAACGCGCGCGCCAGGCGGATGTGGCGGTAGTTTTTATTCCGCTCGAAGCGGCCCGAGCATACGCGTACGAAGGCAATGCGGTCGCGGTGCTTGGGGTCCATGTTGGCAAAAATTTTGAATACAAAACCGCTGAATGTATCCTCTTCGGGTTGTACGAGCCGTTCTTCGGTTTCGCGCGGGCGCGGGGTGGGCGCAATGTCGGTGAAGCAGTCGAGCAATTCCTTCACCCCGAAGTTATTGACAGCGGAGCCAAAAAAAACCGGGCAGATTTTGCCCTGCAGGTAGTCTTCCTTGTGAAATCCGGGGTATACGGTTTCTACCATTTCCACTTCATCGCGCAACTGGCGGGCCGGGCGCTCGCCGATGTGTTTTTCCAGGTCCGGGTGGTTCAGGTCTTCAAAAACGATAAGCGCCTCGTCTTCCTGTTTGCCATGCGGATTGAACAGGACCAGTTTGCGTTCGTACAGGTTGTACACGCCTTTGAAACGTTGTCCCATGCCGATGGGCCACGACAAGGGCCTGACCCGCACGTTCAGTTTTTGTTCGATCTCGTCAAGCAGGTCAAACGCGTCTTTCCCCTCCCGGTCCATTTTATTGATAAAAAAAATGATCGGCGTATCGCGCATCCGGCACACCTTGGTCAGTTTTTCCGTTTGCGTTTCCACCCCTTTGGCTACGTCCACCACCACAATGGCCGAGTCCACGGCGGTAAGGGTGCGATAGGTGTCTTCGGCGAAGTCTTCGTGCCCGGGAGTATCCAGGATATTGATTTGCAGGCCTTTGTATTCAAATCCCATGACGGAGGTGCTGACCGAAATGCCGCGCTGGCGCTCGATATCCATGAAGTCGGACACCGTGCTTTTTTTGATCTTGTTGCTTTTGACAGCGCCGGCAGTCTGGATGGCGCCGCCGAAGAGCAACAATTTCTCGGTCAGGGTCGTCTTGCCGGCGTCGGGGTGTGCAATGATGGCAAAAGTGCGGCGGCGGTGTAGTTCGGAAAGGAAACTGGACACGATAGGATAATTGTTAAATGGAAAACGGGCGCAAAAGTAGGTAGATTATGTAGGAAAAGTGCAGTAGGCAAATGTCTGCGCCGGAATATAATCCGGCGCCATCCGATAAATCCGTTGGTGGCGTTGAAAACCGTTACCTTCGTGTTGCAAAAAAGCGTAATCCGTTGAAAGTATCTATCCCTCCTATACATATTTTTCTGTATGCCTTGCCGCTGGTGGCGCTTGTCCTCTGGCTGGGTTTGCGCAACCGCCCCGACCCGGTTTGGCTGAAAGCGGGCGACCTGCTCCGCCAACCGGTCCAGCTCTTGCAGGATGTACCCGATTCGCTGCAGCAGCTATACTGCGAATGGAGGCGGCTGCCCTTTCGTGCCGGCGACTCCGCCGCGCTGCGGCTGGTGTCCAGGCCCACCCTTTCCGTCATCGAGTGGACTGGCTTCCGCCGGTTTTTCCAGGCGGCCACCCGCCAACGCAACCTGGTAGTCTCCGGCGTCACCGGCGCAGGAGGCACCAAACAAACCAGGCACGTCGCGCGCCTGCTCGCCAGCCGTCCGGAAAATATCCTGCTGATCGAATGCGCCCCCCAATTCGACCTGGACTACCACAAAAAATATATTGGCGCTGAAACGAACGGCCGCTTTGTCCCGGGCGAGTTGTTGCGGTTTTGGGGCCGCTGCCACCAGGCGCCGGGCGAACACTTCGTCGTGCTGATCGATAATTTCGACAAGATCAACCCTGAAACGTTTTTTGGACCGGCACTTTGGGAAGCCATGAGCAGCCCGGGCGATTCGGCGTCGGTCGGCGGCAAGAACGTTCTTCCTCCGCCCAACTGCCACCTTTTTTCCGTGACCCACCTCGGCCCGGGCTCGCAGGTCGAGTTCAATGCCGAACATTTCAAACGCCTGGGCCAACCCTATATCCTGGAACCCAATGCGCGCGAGCTGCTCGAATACCTGCGACGCAAATGGGCCGGTTCGGCCGATACCACCCGTGTGGCAGCGCTGGCCGACACCGCCAATATGCAGCGGTTTTTGTTCTATTTCCTGAAGACCAACGCCGTGTTGCGCGAACAACACGGCAAAGGCTATGAATTGGGCCAGGGCAGCACCGTCCGCGATTATTTCCTCAAACGCGACCTCCCCGAACTGAAACGCACCTACCTCAGCCACCTCAACGCCCTGCGGCGCACCCGTCAGATCACGGAAGCCAACTTCCAGGCGATGGACTTTACCGTGCGTACCGGCGGCCTCGAGCCCAACTCCAGCTTCCTGGCCCGCCAGGTCCAATACCTGGAGGATACCGGCTACCTGGTGGAGATCACAATGGTGGCTACCACGGCCCTGCTCACCTTTCTGGCCGGCTGGTGGGTATTCCGCCGCCGCGAACAGCTCATCCGGCTGTACGGCGAACGGGCTCAACAGGTGTACCTGGGTTTTGAAAAACAATTGATCAGCGCCGATGCCGCCGCCCGCCGGCTGGAGGAGATCAAAACCGAGGTGGATAGCCTGGTCATGCGGCGGCGGCTTAACTACACCGAAGGACTGTATTTTTTGGCCTTCGTGGAAGATAAAGTCAAACGTATCGAGTTTGCGCGCAATGTGACGCAAAACTTCCTGGAACTGTTCAACACCTTTATGGAAGACAACCTGCTGACCGAAAGCGAGTACACCAAACTACTGCAATTCCTGCAAACCATCCGCCATAAAATCCCGGAAGAGACGTACGAACGCTTCCGGGAGAAGGTAGAACGGGCATACGCAGCCAACAACTGAATTGCGGACAGGATTTTTGGTGTTGGGACAGAATTTTCAGGATTTGCTCCGGATGAACAGGGGTTTTTGCCGTAGAGTATTCAGACGAAGATTTTCAGGATGAAAAGGAGAATAGTAATGACCAAAAAAATCGTGGCTCATGTGCCTTATTGACTGAAAATCGAATGTAAAGCTACCAGCCCGTTGGGAATATGAGCCAAAATCGTACTGTTTCGTGAAATCCGACGGCAATTATCGGTTTACAGATAGTTCTTATATGACAGACCGCGAAGCAGTGATTCTCGCTTTGCCTTTAACCACCGATTCTCTGGGGACTTGTCATGTTGGAAACAGCCACACAAGCCAAATTTTATGCTGGAATGTTGGCTTGTGTGGCTGTTTCCAACATGACAAGCCCCCGTTAACGTGAAGAATTGGTGCAAACCGAGAATTGCTGACCGCGAAGCGGTCAAATTTGAATAGCCCCGGGTGAAACCTGGGGACAAAAGGGTAAATATTTAACAACCGCGTAGCGGTTGAATTTTGGTTTAAATTGTTGATGTTCAACCGCTTCTCGGTTAGTTCTTGGGCCGAACACCTACCCCGAGTGAAATTCGGGGCTATTCAAATTCGACCGCTTTGCGGTCTTTGCAGATTACAACTTTTTACAAACCGGGAATTGCCAGGAATCCGATTATATAAATAATAATCCTGTCGATCCTGAGCGATCCTGTCGCATGCCTCTACGGAAGCAAAATCCTGTCCGCACTCAAAAAATCCTGTCGCTAGCCGGCCTGCTCAGGCGTCTGCCCGCCGCAGCTGCGTGTACGTCCGGTACCCAGGGTCGGCCGGTGAGGCCAGGAGGAATAATTTGGCGTCCGTCGGGGTATTTAGTTCCAGGGCACTGGCTTCCGATACCAGTACAAAGTCGAATTGCCGGGCAGCAGCGCCGTTGATGGTCAGTTCGCCATCCAGCACATACACCGAGTATATATTAGCGGTATTCCCTTCCAGATGATGCAGCCCCCCGGCCAGATCGATCTGCCGGACTTCTACTCCCGGGGTATCCATCCGGAAGGGACTGCCCGGGCCGACCAGCGTCCGGATAGTCGCTCCGCCTTGGGTGATCACAGGAAAGTCGGCACTGCGGTAGTCGTCGTAGCTGGCTGGTTTTTCCAGGGTTTTGGTCAAATCCGGATCAAACCATATCTGGAACATTTCGGCGTCTTTTCCCATCCATTCCGAATGACTGATCCCGTTTCCGGCCCGTATAATCTGTACGTCGCCGGCCTGTAGCGGGCGCCATTCGCGCAGTTTGGTGTCGAAGTGCCGGATTTCACCGGCCAACACAAACGAGCATATTTCGAAGCCCTGGTGGGGGTGTAACCCGATTGTGCTGTCAGTAACCGCGCGGGCATGCGCCCAATAAAACAAATTGGAATACGGGCGGATACCGGAGTGGTCCTGCGGAAAACCTATAGGTTTGTTTTCCACAATTTCCCCGCCGTTGAAAGCGCCCCGGCCTTGTTTTTCTTTTGGTATTACCTGAACGGACATCTTGTTTTTCTTTCAGATGAAAAAATAAGTGTTGTAACACTTAGCCCGGTACTTTTGTTCGCTTCAGACAAATTCGACCGCCGGGATAGGGGATATTTCCGGGCGGGCCTTAATTTGGCAGCCAAATGTATTCAGGTATGAAAAAAATTGTACTGTTATTGATATTGGCTGGTATGGCTGCCGGCTTGTTTTGGCTCCGGCCCGCCTGCTGCCCGGGCGAAAAAGCACCGGCGCTGCGCCTTCCCGGCGGCCCGCATACGGAGAACCGCGCCCAACGCGAAGCCTGGGAACTTGAGCGCCTGGCTGATCCGGCCACGGGCAGGATACCGGAGGGAATCGGGTTTTTCGAACGGCATTTTGTGTCGAAACTGCCGCAGGCCGTAGCCGTGCGTTCGGGTGGCGATTGGGTATCGCGCGGTCCCTGGAATTACGGTGGCCGTACCCGCGCGCTGGCGATCGACATCGCCGATGAAAACCGGCTGCTGGCCGGCGGCGTGTCGGGCGGCATGTGGCTGAGCGAAGACGGCGGCCAATCCTGGGCGCGCCGCACACCGCTCGACGCCGTGCCTAGTTGCGTGAGTGTGGCGCAAGACCCCCGCCCGGGAAGGACCGGTACCTGGTACTATCTTTCGGGCGAGCTATATGGCAACAGCGCCGGCGCCACCGGGGCGTATTATTTCGGCGACGGTTTGTATAAAAGCACGGACGGCGGCTTCAGCTGGGCGCAGGCAACCTCCACTTCCGCCGGCAATCCCCAGGTATTTACCACACCATATCAGACCGGTTGGCGGGTTATCACCAGCCCAACCGACAGCGCCGACGTGGTGTACATGGCCCTCTATGGCGGTATTTACCGCAGCGCAGACGGCGGCGCATCGTGGAATATCGTACTGGGTACCGGCGACTTGTCCAGCGGAGCATATTTCACCGATATTGCCAGCACGTCCACCGGCATACTCTACGCCACCCTGAGCAGCGATGGCGTGCAGGGCGGCATTTGGCGCAGCGTCAACGGCACACAATGGACCAATATTACGCCCACCGGTTTTCCGGCCGTGTATGATTGTATGGTTATCGGGATCAATCCGAACAACGAAAGCGAAGTCTACTTCCTGGCAGCCACACCTGGCAGCGGGCACTACAACTATTATATCAGCGGCGACGATTGGAGCAGTCTGTGGACGTATACCTACCTGGGCGGCAGCGGCAGCGGCGTCAACGGCCTGTGGGAAAACCGCTCCCAAAACCTGCCCGGCGCCGGCACCCAGTTCGATCGCTTTGCGGCGCAGGGCGGCTACGACCTGGTCGTGCGCGTTCAACCCGGCACCAACCACGTGTTTGTGGGCGGCACCAGCATCTGGCGCTCCACCGACGGGTTCAGCACGCCCAACCATACCACCCTGATCGGCGGCTACAAACCCGGCACCGACCTGCCCTTTTTCGAGCTGTACCCCAACCACCACCCGGATATCCATGATCTGCTGTTTCTGCCTTCCGACGCCAATGTGCTGCTCTCTGCCACCGACGCCGGCGTGCACCGCACCAACGATGCCAATGCGCCGGTAGTGGAGTGGATCAGCCTGAACCGCGGGTATCAGACCACCCAATTCTACACGGCCATGATCGAACACAGCACGCCGGGCGACCCCGTCATTCTGGGCGGCTTGCAGGACAATGGCAACCTGATCGTGCCCAACGCCGACCCCGGGCAACCCTGGAAACAAACCATCAATGGCGACGGCGGCTTTGGCGCTATTGCCGACGGCCGGAGTTTTTACGTCGTTTCGGCACAAAGCGGCGGCGCCAAGGTAGTGAAATGCACCATCGACGATGCCGGCAACGTGACCGCTTTTCGCCGGATCGATCCTGCCGGCGCCCCCGAAAGTGCGTATGCCTTTATTAATCCCCTGGCCATCGACCCCTCCGACCAGAATATCCTGTACCTCCCGGCCGGTCGCCGGCTGTACCGGCAAAGCGAGCTGGGCAATATTGCGCTGACAAACGCCTGGGACTCTATCGCGCAGGGCTGGACGATGTTCCCCGATACCACCCTGGGCAATATCACTGCCCTGGGCGTTTCCACCCGCAATCCCGCCCACCGTGTGTACGTGGGTACCTCGGCCCGGCGGATTTACCGCATTGACAATGCACATACCGGCACGCCGGCCATGGCGCAGCTGACCAATACCTCCGTCAGCAACAGCGCCTTTGTCTCCTGCGTTGCCGTCGATCCCGACAATGCCGACCGGGTCGTAGCCGTGTACTCCAACTACGCTATTTACAGTATTTTTCTTTCCGTAAATGGCGGGCAGAGCTGGAAAAAAGTGGGGGGCAACCTCGAAGTCAATACCGGCGGCGGCGGCGCGGCGCCGTCTATCCGCTGGATTAGCATCCTGCCACTCCCGGACGGCAGCCGGAAGTATTTCTGCGCCACCAGCGCCGGTTTGTTCAGTGCCGACACCCTGAAGGAGCATACCGTGACCTTGCCTGGAACCCAGTGGAAAATGGAAGCCCCCGGTCTTATCGGCAGCTCGGTGGTGAACTTCGTGGACGTGCGCCCGGCAGACGGGCTGGTCGTGGCCGCCACGCACGGCTCCGGTATGTTTTCGGCCAATTTTATGCCTGCAGTCGGAAATTTCGAGCCCACTCTGCCGGCGGATATCCGGGTGTTTCCCAACCCGGCGACGGACCAGGTCCGGTTTGAGTTTCCGGATCATACCGGCAATACCGTCCGGCTTCGCCTGTTCGATTTGCAGGGCCGGTTGGTCCGCCAAACCAGCTGGTCGGGCGGCGCCGGAAGATTATCGTTGGAAGGGCTGGCAAGTGGCGTTTACCTCTACGAGCTCAGCGGGGAAGGCTGGAAAACCTCCGGGCGGTTGGCCAGGGCCCGCTAAATTTACGATTTCTTCTGCGAAAACCTTTTGAATTGCCTATTTTGCCTATATTTGCGCACTTTTTTCAAAACGGTGTTTGAACTGGCCCGGAACTGTCCCGACGGATTTTTCAGGCGAACAAACCCGGGCCCGCTTCCGGGCGCTAAAAATTAACTCATTCGATTAATCACTTACTAGTTATTCCAGAGGTATGCAAAGCAAAGGTGTTGTACGTTTTTTTCTGATTGCGCTGTCAGTAGTGTGCCTGTACCAGTACTTGCTCATCATTCCAACCGCCAGTGTCGAGAATGCAGCCGCCCGGTATGCCGACGACAGGTCCGCTAAAACCCCGGACATTTCCTGGCGCGCCCACTACAGCCAGTACCTGGACTCGCTCTCCAGCGAAACGGTGTTTACGTTGCCGCTGATCAAAAAGTTCACCTATGCCGACCTGAAGAAAAGCCAGTTGGCGCTGGGCCTCGACCTGAAAGGTGGAATGAGCGTATTGTTGCAGGTCGACCTGAAGGACTTTTTGAAGAGCCTGGCCGGCAATACGACCGATCCGGCATTCCAGCAGGCCCTGGAGAAAGCCACCGCTGCACAAACGACGCAACAAACGGACTATATCACGCTATTTGCAACGGCGTGGAAAGAGACCAGTGGCGGAAAATCGCTGGCCTCGGTGTTTGCCCGCAATGAATCGCTCAAGGGCCGCATCAATTTCGACTCGCCCGACGCCGATGTACTGCGCGTAATCCGCGAGTTAGCCAACACCACGGTAGACGAAACCTACAAGCGCCTCAAACAACGTATCGACAAACTCGGCGTTGTGCAACCCAACGTAAGCCTCGACGCTGCCCGCGACCTGATCCTGGTGGAACTGCCGGGCATCGACAACCCCCAGCGCGCGCGCGACATGTTGCAAAAGAGCGCTAAACTGGAGTTTTGGGATGCCTACCGCATAGGCGACGAAGGCATCAACCAGGCGCTGATCACTGCCGATACAAAACTGAAAGCCCTGTTGTCGGGGGATACTACGGCCCAAACTGCTGCGACCATCAAGGATACCAGCTATGTGTATCCCGCCGGCCCCGACGGCAAGCCGGATTCTACCAAGCAGCCTGAGATGAAAGTGGCAGACCGCCCCGCCCCGGCCAGCCAAACGGCCGGACCGCTGCTCAGCCAACTCAGCATGGCCGCTAACGCCCGCAGTGTGACCATCGGATATGCCGATAAGAACAAAATCAAGTCGATTACCGAAATGCTCCAGCGCCCGGAAATCCGCCCGCTCTTCCCGGTCGACCTGATATTTCTCTGGAGCCTGAAACCCGTCGATGAAGCGGACGGCGTAGGCGTCGCCACTGCCGGCAAATATGAACTTCACGCCATCAAAAAATTCCGAAACCAGGAAAAACCACGCCTCGACGGCTCCATCGTGACCCGGGCCAGCGAACAACCCGACCCCACTTCCGGGGAAGTGACCGTAAGCCTGGCTATGAATAACGAGGGGGCAAAAATCTGGGCAGACATGACCCGCCTGGCATACGAAGGCGGCAACCGCGAAATTGCCATTGTGCTCGACGACGAGGTTGTCAGCGTGCCCCGGGTCATCAACCCGATCGAAGGCGGTAATACTTCCATCACCGGCAATTTTACCCTGGATGAAGCCAAAGACCTGGCGAATATCCTGGAAGTCGGTAAACTACCTGCCGGCACCCACATCGTGCAGGAAAGCCAGGTTGGCCCCTCGCTCGGCGCCGACAATATCAATAAATCGCTGATCGCCATGTTGTCGTCGGTGCTGCTGTTGTGCCTTTTTATGATCGGCTATTATGCCCGGGGAGGTATCATATCGGTCATAGCGCTATTGATCAATATCTTCTTCATCATCGGCACTCTGGCTTCCATGGGTACGGTACTGACGCTGCCGGGTATTGCCGGTATCGTGCTGACGCTGGCCACTGCCGTAGACGCCAACGTTATCATCTACGAACGCATCCGGGAAGAACTGCGCGAAGGGCTTTCCATAGCGAAGGCCATCGGTACCGGCTTTTCGCGCGCCTTGCCGGCGATTATCGACGCCAACGTGACCACCTTGCTCACGGCCTTTGTTTTGATGTACTTCGGCCTGGGGCCGATCAAAGGATTCGGCACCGTACTGACCGTTGGTATTATCAGCTCGATGTTTACCGCCGTACTGGTTGGCCGCCTGCTGACCGAATGGTGGATGGACCGCGGCAAGGAAATGAGCTACAGCATGCCCTGGTCGGAAAAATGGCTCGTGGGCATTCACGTCGACTGGATCGGAAAGCGCAAATGGGCTTACCTGTTCTCCCTGGCAATCATTCTCATCGGTGTTGCCGCTTTTTTTACCCGCGGTTTCGAACTGGGCGTTGATTTTAAAGGTGGCTATTCCTTTAATGTTCAGTTTGAACAACCGGTTGAACTGGATAAATTGCGCCCGGCCCTCAATGAATCTTTGGGCGGCAACCCCATCGTGAAGGCCGTCAGCACGGAGAATACCTTCAATATTACGACCTCTTATCTGATCAATGAACGGGGCGGTGATGTCGTGGAGCGCGTCATGGCCAAATTGTACGAGGGCATTCAGAAATCCGGGGCACAGGTAGGCGCCCTCGAAAACTTTAAACGCACTGACGGCCAGGGTACCCATATTTCTTCTTCCAGCCAAGTCGGGCCCACCGTGGCCGACGATATCCGCAACTCCTCCTTCCTGGCGGCAGCCTGGGCTTTTGGGCTGATCTTCCTGTACCTCCTGGTCCGGTTCCGCCGTTGGCAGTTCTCCATGGGCGCGGTGATCGCGTTGATCCACGACGTGTTGATCACCCTTACGTTCTTTACGCTGTTGCATGGGTTGGTGCCCTTCTCCCTGGAGATCGACCAGGCGATCATTGCCTGTATCCTGACGGTCATCGGTTTTTCGGTGAACGATACCGTGATTGTGTACGACCGTATCCGGGAGTTTATCAACACCTATTCCGGGCGGCCCAAGGAGGAGGTATTCAATATGGCTATCAATACCACCTTGAGCCGTACGCTGATCACCTCGGGTACTATCCTGATCGTGGTGCTGTTGTTGTTCCTGTTTGGCGGCGACGCCACGAAGGGCTTCTCCTTTGGTATGTTGGTCGGTATACTGTTCGGTACCTATTCCTCCATTTTTATCGCCTCGGCGCTTGTGGTGGATATGACCAGTGAAAAAGTGCTCAGCGGTAAAGCCGTGGAAGCACAACCCGCTGTGCCTGCGAAAAAAGAGAAAGCTCCGGCCAGGTAATTTCTTCCGTTTCGAGCGAAACAAAACCTCCCGAGCAGTGAAAATGCACGGGAGGTTTTTCTGTTTACTTTTAAGCCTTCCTTTGCATTCACCTGGAAAATGACTCCGCTCATGTCTCGCGTCTTCAAGCCTGTTTGCCTGCTTCTGGCCCTGTTGCTGTCGAGTTTGCCTGCGGGCAAACTCGCGGCCCAACCGGGCATCGATCCCTACCTGCAAAAAGCCCAGCGCTTACTCAAAAAAATCCCCGTCATCGATACGCACATCGATTTTCCGGAAAGCCTGATGGAACACGGGGAATGGTACGCGCCCGGCTTTACCGGCCTGGCACTCCGCCACCCGGCCGGCAATTTCGACCACGAACGGGCCGTAAAGGGCGGGCTGTACGGCGCCTTCATGTCCATTTATATTCCGGCAAGCTACCAAAAAGAAAAGGGGCGCGCCCGCGCACTGGCCGATTCTCTGATCAGTGTAGTGGAGGCGATCGCCCGGGCGCATCCCGACAAATTCGCCCTGGCGACCCGGGCCGATGACATCGAGCGGAACTTCAAAAAAGGAGTCGTGTCGCTGGCGATGGGTATGGAAAACGGTGCGCCGATCGAAACGCTGGCCGATGTGGCGTATTTCCACCAGCGCGGCATTCGCTACGTCACCCTGACCCATAGCCGAGACAACCGGATTTCCGACTCGTCGTATGACACCCTGAACACCCACGGCGGACTCAGCGCCTATGGCCGCGAGGTCGTGCGTGAAATGAACCGCCTGGGCATACTGGTGGATGTCAGCCACCTGTCCGACGCCGCGGTATGGGACGTCCTCGAGGCCGCCAGCCGGCCTGTGATCGCTACGCACAGCGGTTGCCGGCATTTTACGCCGGGTTTCCAGCGCAACCTGCCGGACACCCTTATCCGCGCCATCGCCCGCAACGGAGGCGTCATCCAGGTGCCGTTCAGCCATTATTTCCTGAGCGCACACAGCCGCACCGTGTTTTTTCAGGCGGAAAAGGCGATGGAAGTCCAAGGATTAAGCGCCGGCAGCCTGGAAGGGCGGAAGTTCATGTCGGCCGAACTGGCCAGGTCCGGGATCAGTGTGCGCGACATCGCTGATCATATCGACCATATAAAGAACCTGGTGGGAGTGGACTATGTGGGCTTTGGCGGTGATTTCGACGGCGTGGGCCTGGCCTTGCCGCCGGATATCGCCGACGTCAGTATGTACCCGAATTTGATTGCCGAACTCCTGCGCCGCGGATACTCGAAGGCCGATATCCGGAAAATATGCTTCCGAAATATGCTCCGGGTGTGGAGGGCAAGCGAACACGGACAGGATTGACAGGATTTCGCAGGATTGACAGGATTGACAGGATCGTAGAGTAGCCGGACAGGATTTTCAGGATTTCGCAGGATTGACAGGATTTTTTGGAGTTCGGACAGGATTTTCAGGATTTCGCAGGATTGACAGGATTTTTTGGAGTTCGGACAGGATTTTCAGGATTTCGCAGGATCGACAGGATTTTTTGGAGTTCGGACAGGATTTTCAGGATTTCGCAGGATTGACAGGATTTTTTTAAGCGGTGGCGTGTTCTTTTTCTTTCTGTATTCAAATCAAACTCCTGTCCATCCTGTAAAATCCTGTCAATCCTGAAAATCCTGTCACGGCTACTCTACGAGAGAAAAAATCCTGTCGATCCTGCGAAATCCTGAAAATCCTGTCACGACTACTCTACGAGAGAAAAACTCCTGTCGATCCTGCGAAATCCTGAAAATCCTGTCCGACTACTCTACGAGAGAACGAGAGAAAAAATCCTGCTGATCCTGGAAAATCCTGTCAATCCTGTCCGGCTACTCTACGAGAGAAAAAATCCTGTCGATCCTGCGAAATCCTGAAAATCCTGTCCGACTACTCTACGAGAGAAAAAATCCTGTCGATCCTGGAAAATCCTGCCAATCCTGTCCGACTACTCTACGGCAAAAACTCCTGTATCCTGGCACTGTTCCGATCCTACGAGAGAAAAACTCCTGCCGATCCTGCAAAATCCTGAAAATCCTGTCCGGCTACTCTACGAGAGAAAAAATCCTGCTGATCCTGGAAAATCCTGAAAATCCTGTCCGGCTACTCTACGAGAGAAAAAATCCTGCTGATCCTGGAAAATCCTGTCAATCCTGTCCGGCTACTCTACGAGAGAAAAAATCCTGTCGATCCTGCGAAATCCTGAAAATCCTGTCCGACTACTCTACGAGAGAAAAAATCCTGTCGATCCTGCGAAATCCTGAAAATCCTGTCCGACTACTCTACGGGAGAAAAACTCCTGTCCATCCTGCGAACTCCTGCCAATCCTGTCCGACTACTCTACGGCAAAAACTCCTGTCCATTCTGCGAAATCCTGCCAATCCTGTCCGACTACTCTACGGCAAAAACTCCTGTCCATTCTGCGAAATCCTGAAAATCCTGTCCGACTACTCTACGAGAGAAAAAATCCTGTCCCCTCCCTCTACGGCTCCCGATTACCCACAAGTTGATAAAAAAGATTATCAACCATATAATATTGAAAATCAATGCTAAAGCGCGAATCGTACTGCTCGTACTGACCTCGGCTGCCCCCAGGGGGGGGGGGCGGTAGAGCGGTCAAATATTGGTAGAATAAATGTCCCGACATCCTCGCACGACCTCGGAGAGGTCGAACCGACCTAAATCGGGTGCCAAAAACAAACGTTCGACCTCTCTACCGCCGAGCCTTGGCTACGCATAACCCGCCACCCCAAGCTGCACTCCCTTTTCTCCCCCCGCGCTTGTCATTCCGCAGGAACCTGTCCACTCTACGCGTGCATCTCGTGTTTATCCTCGTAGAGTGAACAGGTTTTTTCAGAATGAAAAGCGCGGGGGGAGAAAAAGGGGGGCAGGGAAGATTCCGGATTTATGCACAGCACACACTCGGCAGTACCGAGGTCGTGTAAATCTTCATTCTTGGCTTTTCTACCAACATTTGACCTCTCCGAGGTCAGGTGATACTTTTTCAGATCAAGGTTTGGGTAATCGGGAGCCCTCTACGGAAGGAAAAAATCTCGTACATCCTCGTCTAAACGCTGGTAGCGGCGATCCGGTAGCCGTTCAGGAACTCCCGCACGCCCATCCGGCGTTTGCCTTCCAGTTGCAATTCCAGTACTTCCACGTAGCCGTTCAGCGTGCCGATTTTCAGGCATGATTTACCATCGGTGTCGATTTGGCCTGGCGTGCAGACCGCTTCCGGGCTTCCTTTCCGGGATTGCAGGATCTTCAGCGTTTTGCCCTCGAGGATAGTCCAGGCGCCGGGATAGGGGCTTAATCCGCGGATAAAATTGTGGACGTGTTGGGCCGTTTGGGCAAAATTGATCTGGCAGTCCTCCGTAAATATTTTGGGTGCATGGGTGGCTTCGGTATCGGCTTGCGGGCGGGGCTGCGCTTCGCCGCGTTCGATAGCTTGTACGGTGTGCAGCACGACCCGGGCGCCCAGGTGCATCATACGGTCGTGGACATCGCCTGCGGTGTCGTTTTCACCGATCGGTAATTTTTCCTGTAACAACAGATCGCCGGTGTCGATGGCGTGCCGGAGCAGAAACGTGGTGACGCCGGTTTCCGTTTCGCCGTGGATAATGGCCCAGTTGATCGGCGCGGCCCCGCGGTATTTAGGCAACAGCGACCCATGCAGGTTAAGCGTACCCAGGGGAGGCATGTTCCACACTGCTTCAGGCAGCATGCGGAAGGCCACCACTACCTGCAGGTCGGCGCGGCAGGCGCGCAGCGTTTCCAGAAAATCCGGATGCTTCAATTTTTCCGGCTGGAGCACGCGCAAACCCCGGCTGAGCGCAAATTTCTTGACGGCTGGTTCCTGAAGTCCCTGGCGACCGCCGGGCTTGTCCGGGGCGGTGACCACTGCCGGAATGTCGTAGCCGTGCTCCAGCAGTATTTTGAGAGACGGCACGGCAAACTCAGGCGTGCCCATAAAAACAATTCGCATGCTGCAAACTTCCGGAATTGTCCGGACGATTCCCAAACTTTGCGTTCTTTGTGCCATGATGCGATTCATCCAAACGATAGGCGTATGCGGAGGTGTGCTGGCTGCGTTTTGCGGCGCAGCGCAACAGCCGGCCGGCGAATGGCGGGTAATCCTGACCCGGGTGCAGTTTTCTGCCGAAAAGGCAAGCATCGGCCCGCAGGCGGCCCGCGAACTGGACGAAGTGGCGGAACTGCTGCGGTCTGCGCCGGCAGTGACGGCCGAAATTGGCGCGCATACCGACGCCAGCGGCAGCGCGTCGTACAACCTGCGCCTGTCGCAGCGCCGCGCCCAGGCAGTAAGCGCCTACCTGGCAAACAAAGGTGTGGCCCAGCGGCGCCTGAAAGCGCGGGGCTACGGCGAAACGCAGCCGATCAACCGCTGCCGGCGCGGGGTGCGCTGTTCGGATGCAGAAAAACGCCAAAACCGCCGCGTCGAATTGCGGCTGCGCGGGCTGCCGGCCGATTCCGCCGCCCGGGCGGCCTGGCTCCAGCTGGGCGGGCAAACACCCCGTAAACCGGTTCAACAACCTGCAGTGCCGAAAATGACGCCCTCCCCATCTGCTCCTGCCCGGCACTTGCCAGAGGCCAATAACACGGTGCCGCTGCCAGTGCCCGGAAAAACAGCAGCAGAACCACCGGTCAATGATTTTCCGGAACGCACCAACGAGAACAAGCCATACGCACCCAAGCCATTGCCCGGCACTTTTGTGGGGTACACCATTGAAATAGCCTGTGATGATAAACCGCTGCCAGCCGGCGCGCCGGTGTTGCGCAAATACGAACCGGTGTTCCTGCATCAGGCTCCAGGTGGGCTATACTGTTACTATATCGGCGCTTTTTTTACGCTGCCGGAAGCGCTGCAATTTTTACAACAAAAAGCCCTCCCGGCCTTTCCAGGCGCCCGTGTAGTGGCCTTCGACGGAGAAGCCAAAACATATCACTCCCCATGAAGGAAAAGTCCTGTACACAGCGGTATCAGTTGATTATATGAATGAATTAAGTTGGCACAATGCCGAGGGGCTTCCGATCCATGCCGTTCATTGGCCGGTACAGCGGCCGCGGGCAGTTTTCACCCTGGTACACGGGCAGGGCGAGCATATCGGCCGGTATGATTACATGGCCCGCTGGTACAATGCAAAGGGGGTTGCCGTACTGGGCTACGACCATCAGGGTTATGGCCGTAGCGGCGGGCGGCGCGGCCACGCCAGAAACCTCGGCGTTTTGCTCGACGATATAGGCCAGGCGCTCGAAGCAACCCGCCAACACTACCCCGGCGCGCCACACATACTCTATGGCCATTCGTTGGGCGGGCACCTGGCGCTGAATTATCTTTTCCGCCGGCGGCCAGATTTACAAGGCGTGGTGGCCACGGCGCCCTGGATCCGGCTGGCTTTTCCCGCACCGGTGCTGAAAGTGCTGACGGGCAGGGTGTTGCAGCGTTTTTTACCGGCTGTCCGGCTCCCCAACGGCCTCGCCGTTCATTTTTTATCAAAAGATCCTGCCGTGGTGGAGGCTTATAAAAGCGATCCGCTGGTGCACAACCAGCTCAGCCTGGCTGCGGGAATCGATCTGCTCGACGGCTCTATCTGGCTCGATCAATACCGCGGCGAAACGCCAGCACCCCTGCTGTTGCAACATGGCACAGCCGACAAAATCACCTCGGCGCAGGCTACGCTCGACCTGGCCCTGCGCCTGAAAGGCAACGTTACCTTTCGAGAATGGCCCGGGCTGTACCACGAAATACACCAAGAGCCTGAAAAAGAGCAGGTATTCCGTTTTACGCTGGAGTGGGTGGAGAAAACGTGTTTGAAAAAATAATGCGCACAGCCCGCCGGTATCCTACAGCATCACCTCCCGCTCCCACTTTTCCGGCGGCAATTGATATAAGCGCCAGAACTCTGCGGCGATCAGGTCGGGGTCGTGTTTGGTGCCGGGCTGCACCATGCCGCAAACCGTCACGGTCGCTACCTGGATATTCAACGGCGCGCACTCCTGGGCGAGGCCAAGCGCCAGGTTGCGCATGCCGGCTTTGCCAATACTGAGCGCGCTGAGCTCGGGCGGCGCTTTGAGCGCCGAGCCGCCGCCGGTGAAAAAAAAGGTCCCCCAACCGCGTTGTTTCATCGCCGGCAAAAAAGCCTGTGCGGCCAGCAGGGCGCCCACTACATTAACCCGCCAATCTTTCATAAATACCGGAAGTTCGATGGCAGAAGGCATAGCCGGATGGAACGCACTGGCGTTGTAGTGCAAAATATCCAGGTCGGGATGCCCGGATGCCAGTTGCTGCAAGAGCGCCGGATACGCCGCTTCATCGGCGATATCAGCAGCAAAACCCGTGGCCCGGATGCCGCCGGCAGCCAGATCCGCTTCAAACTGGCGCAATTTAACCGGGTCCCGGGCTACCATTATGATTTCAAAACCCGCGGCTCCAAAACGCCGGGCCAGCGACATCCCGATGCCGGGACCCATGCCGATCAGTAAAAATTTCATTGCGTATCAATGTTCGTGTCCGATGATCATTCGTTGGTCCGGGATGGTTACCGTTATCGTTGCTGCGTTATCCAGGATAATACACTGGCAACCTAAGCGGCTCTCCAACCGTGGATTGATAGCCCGGTCTATAAAGTCTTCTTCCTTGTCCGAAATCCCCTCCAGGTATTCCTCGCCGCTTTCGATATACACGTGACAGGTAGAACACGCGCACACGCCGCCACAATTGTGGTTGAGGTGAACGTCAGAGTCTTCTGTGATTTCCAGGATCGACTGGTCAACAAAGTCGCCGGAAACGGTTTTTCCCGGTATAGATTTATCTTCAAACTGAAATTTTATCGTAGCCATTTCGAAAAGTGGTCAACAGAATGAATGTGGTTCATGCAAATCAACAAATCAACAATATAATTCATTCAGGCTTTTGGAGAAATGCAGGGAGGCAATTTTAAATCCCTTGCTCAGGTAAAGGCGGTGGGCGTCGTGGCGATGAAAACCGGAGTCGAGGGTAATGACCGCATATCCTTTCTCCCGGGCCAGGCCGGTTACAAAATCGAGGAGTAGCCCGCCATAGCCCCTGCCGCGGTATTGCGGCAGGGTACTGAGGTCGTCAATGTAAAAATGTTTGCCGCTGAATAAAAACTGCAAATACCGGAACCCGATAGCCGCTACCGCCTGCCCGTCCTGTTCAATAAATGCCAATTGGTATCCCTCACGCAATTGTTCGCGGACGACAGTCAAAAAAGTATCTTCCGCCAAATGCGGGCGCAGGGCCAGCAAAACGGCGCGGCATTTGAGAATATCTTTGTCGGTTTCGGCGAGTTGGACGGACATGCTTTTCCTGGTGTGCAAAGGTAGAGTTTGTCCAATCAACAATTGCCCCGGCAAAGGGTTTTGCCAGAAGGCTTATTTCCACAGCGTCACCGCTGTGCCCCCATCTTTTGCAGGGGCGCCGATAGCCGGAAACCCAAACCGGGATGTATCCGGCCATCTCCCGAAAGCCGGCTCAGGCTTAAGCCCGCGCTCCATTCCACGGCAACCCCCGGACAAAGGTTGTGCCGCCATCCGCCGCCGAACGTCAGTGTCCAGGCCGACAGGTGTAGCGGCTCGCCAGGCCCGCCCGCCGGAATCGCTTTGTTGCGCACCCGGGTGTTTGAAACGGCAATATCCCGAAACACGGCCATCCGGCTGCTCCGGACAGAAAAATGCCGCAAGCCGGCCGAGCGACTGCTCCATTCAAGGAATCTCCGCCCGGCAGCGGCGTGCTGCCAGCCCTGCCGGCGCGACTCCTCCCAGCGAAGTTGCCAGCCCCCGCTCAGGCTGAGGCCCAGCGCTATTCCGGCCGGCTGGTCCCAAACTGGCTGGCTTGCCGGTGTGCCGGACGGATGTTCCGGCGACGAAACGTGTTTTTCAAAAAACTTCTCAAAAAGAACCGGAGACATGCCCGGGTCAGCCAAACGGCTGATTTCCAAAAGAGGCGGAAGCGGTGCGTACTCCTGCGGAAACAGTTCCACCACCACCACATTCGACGCACAGCCGGCGGCATTTACCACCTGAATTTCATAAATGCCGGGGGCAAAATTGATCAGATTGAACACGTTGGCGCCGGCAAAACCCACGGGAATTCCGTTGACAAATACCTCTAGCGGCAAAGCGCCGGTCGGCGGATTTACCTGCAAACGCACCCGGCCATCGCTGGCCGACGGCGAACTGGGCGGTATGGCTTCCAGGACCACCAGGTTCAGCGGTATCTCCGGCACCGAAGCGGTAAAAACCTGGGTACAATTTTTCTGCAAATCCGTTATCGAAACGGCATAATCGGCCGGGCACAGATTGGCGATAAATGCCCCGGACAGGCCATTCGACCACACAAGGGCATACGGACCAACCGGAAAAATCGCAACCGACACGCTGCCATCGCAGTTGCCGCAAACAGTTGGTCCAACGGCAAAGGTTGGCGTAAAGGTGCAGGGAACCGGCGCCACGGTGATCAACTGGTCACAGCCGGCGGTGTTTCCCGCCTGATCGGTTGCTGTCCAGTAGCGGATAATCGTCCCTTCACACCCGCTGAATCCGCTCAGGTCATCCACAAATAGGGGCGTTATCCCGGTCGTGCAATCATCGGTCGCGATCGCCTGTCCGGTCACGCTCAAGTCGTTTTGCTGGCCACAGTCCACAGTAATGGCGGGCGGGCAGAGGGCCATGACCGGCGCTGTTTGATCCGACACCTGGATGGTTTGGGTACAGCTAGCCGTGTTCGAGCAGCCGTCGGCGGCAGTCCAGGTACGGATAAGCGGTCCGGTACATTCGCTCACGCCGCCGAGATCATCGGTGAAGCTGAGCGGCACATTGGCAGTGCAGGCATCGCCGGCTTGGGCGGCGCCGGTGAGGCCGAGGTCGTTTTGTTGACCAAATGCCACGGATATAGTTGCCGGGCAAAGGGTAATTGCCGGCGGGGTTTGATCCTGTACCGCGATGGTTTGTACGCAGGTGGCGGTTTTCCCGGCAGCGTCGGCGCCGGCCCAGGTGCGGGTGACCGTACGGGCGCAGGGCGTACCGACCAACTCGTCGGTATAGGTTATGGATGGCGCAGGGTCGCAGTCGTCGGTAGCGCTGGCCTGGCCCGACAAGGTGGGAGCGGGCGCTTGTCCGCAACCTTCCAGGGTCATCGATGGCGGGCAGCTGACAACGGGCGGCGCCTGGTCGCTGACGCTGACGTTCACCACTCCGGCGGCCGTTTGGCCAAAATTATCGGTAATGGTATAGCCCACCGTGAACGCTCCGGTGAGTCCCTGGCTGCTGATGGCCAAACTGGCCGGTCCCACCAAAGCGACCGTCACCCCACTCGCCCCGGTCGCAGCGGTTACGCGAATACCCTCGCCGCTGTCATTGGCCAGTACATCGACCGTGCCTGTGCCCTTGCACGGGAGCGACAAAGCATCCGGCAGCACAAGGGGCAACACAGGGGTGCCGCCACCGTCATCCCGGGTAAGCAAATAGATCAGGCCGCCAGCCAGGGGAATGCCTGCTGCCGGTACCCACCAGGGGAATTTTTTGGGCGCAGTGCCTTCGGCAGCCGGAAAAACGGTTTTCCAATGCGGGTTTGCGAGGTCAACTGGCGCCGCCGGGGCGGTTGCCATTTGGCCATTCCGGGCAATGGCCGGCGGCAGTTTTTTCAGCGAATTGTCCTGGGAGCAATAGTCCGTGTACCAGCGCGCGGTTTGCCAGCTCTTCAACGTGCGCCATTCCCGGAGAAAAGCGGGGTCGGTGGCGTTCAACGTACTGACCCGGTACTGGATATGCTCGTTCAAAGCGGTCAGGAGGGCGCCTTCGAAGGAATAGCGCCCGTCGTCGGAGAGATTACTTGCCGATTCTATCCGTACATATCCGAGGAGCTGGAATATTTCGGCAAGCGCCGTCCCGGATTCTGCGTTTACGGACGCCGTGGCGTGCCCTATAAAATCGCCCCAAAGGCTGCTGGCCGTATTCCAAAGGGGAAAATACTGGTCGCTGGATTTGTTGTTGGCCAAAAAAAGCAGGACTGGAAGGAGCCGGTCGGCAGCGCCGGATTGCCTGGTGTCGATATTACTCAAAACAGCCTGAACCGCTGTCAATGGATCAACGGCTGGCCCGCCGGGTGTTTCTTCGAACAGATCGTCCCGGTGGCCGGCGTTGGGCGCAAGCAATTTGGCGCTGGCGCCAACCAGGGAAATAGTTGCCCAGGCATCTTGCACCTGCCGGTCCGTTTGTTGTTGCCATTCCGGTGAAAACGCCGTTCGGTACAGGTTCAGCGCCTGTTCTGTTTCTTCTATAAATTGTAGGGCAAACGTGTTTTTGTCATACGTCCCGCCTTCCAGCCGGGCGGAAACAGCCCAAACCGTTTGCTGGACCATTTCCTGCCGCAAGGTAGCGGCGTTTCGACCCAGCCGTTCCGGTTGAATTTTGCCGGCGTCGACGAGTTGATCGAAGGCTTGGCCAGCCGACCAGGCGGCATGGAGGAGGAGCCGGGCAACGGATTCTGGGTATTGATCGACGTCGATCCGGTAGGGGAATGGCTCCTGCGTACCGGGATAGGTCAATCCCAGCAAATCATCGGCCGGCGCAACGCCCAACGGCAAAAAACCTGTACCCGGAGCCTGGCCGGGCGCCGGTAATGGGGCGGCGGCAGCCCAGGTAACCCACCGGGATACGCTTGCCGCAAGTTCACCTCCGGGTATGGCCGGGCGGCGGACATTCGTGCAATAGCCCTCCAGTTGTACCGTGACCGTGCGGAATGCCGGTACTTCTATCGGGTAAGTTTGCGGGATCACGTAGCCCTGGTAATCCGATGCGGAGGGCACGAAGCAGTCTCCGATTGTCGTACGCAGGGGCGCCGGGGTGGGGTTGCTCACGGCAACCGCCAGGACGCCGCCGGTGGTGCGGCCGGTGCCCCGGGCGAAATAGTGCAACTGGCCGTTCGGAGCAGCCGTTTGGGCCGGCAGCAAACCCGTGTACATGCAGGTCGTTATGAGCCAAATACTGCAGAACAATTTGTGACGCAGGCGGCTATACAGGGCGGACGTACGAATGTTTATCATCAGACATTATTTTGGCATGAAGCGGGGGAAATCCCGATTTTCCGTCAATAATCTAAGGATATTTTGCTAAAAATAAGCACGGGACGGATTTAATTTTAAAAAACCTGTGCAACGGCTACGCCGTACCGGCGTATGCCGCAGAAAACGCGCTGCACTAGTACATCACCGTGATATTTCCGCTCAGCAGTTCCCTCGAACCGTCCGGCAATTCCACTTCCGTTACATATAGATAGGCGCCCGGGGGCACGGTTTGCCCCTGGAAAGTCCCTTGCCAGCCCAGTGCCGGCAGGTTGGGGGCGAAATTCTGTTTGTCAAACAGGCATTCGCCCCAACGGTTATAGATTCGTAAAAACCGGATCAGCTGTACTTCAGGACCGCAATAGACGGTAAAAGAACCGTTTTCACCGGATGCGCCCGGTTTCAGTATATTGGGTATGAAAATACGCCGGTCTCTGAAAACTGTTATAAGAACCGCCGCACTGTCCGCACAGCCGTTCATATCCCAAACCCAGAGCTGGTACCGGGTGGATCGCACCGGACGGGCTGCCGTGCTCAGCGCATAGGGCTTGGTCAGGCCGGTGGTGGGCGACCAAGCAAACGTGTCGATGGCGTGGTTGACCACAGCTGTCAACAGTATACTGTCGCCTAACAACAGGGTCGTATCTTCCCGCAGGAATACCTTCAATGCCGGCGGATCCGCCAGATTTATCCATCGTTCGGTGGTACAGCCGTTGGCATCTTCTACCCGAATATTGTGCGCTCCGCCGTGCAAATTGCCGGTTTCTTCGGGGAAGCCCGCCACGGGCTGCGCCGGACCGTTATCGACGGACCAGGCAAACGGGGGCACTCCGCCCTGAACGGATTCGAGGGTAATCATGCCGTCGTGTTCGCCAGCGCACAACGGCGGTATGGCGCTGGTTTGCAGCAGTAATTCTTCCGGGGCCGTCAGGGGGTAGGTTTCAACACGCGTACACCCGATGCCATCGGTCAGCGTCACCGTATAAGAACCGGCAGGAAGCCCTTGCAAACGGACGCCCACAGCCCCCGTGCTCCATACCGCATTGACGGGCTGAACACCTCCGGAATGCACTACATCAATGCTTCCATCGGCTCCGCCGGCGCAACGAATGGCAAACCCGTTATAATTGGAAACCGCCGCCTGAACCGCTACCGGTGGCGCCACCTGCACAGTTGCCCCGGGGCCAAATTCCGCCGGGCACCCGTTGCCCGGCGCAATAAGCGATCCGATCGAATAAGTCGTGCTTCCTGCGGGCATAACCAACACCGTGGCGCCATCGGATACGCCATTGAGCTGAATGGGCGCCGCTCCGCCGTTGATCACCACATCATACAGCGTACTGCCGCTGAGTTGCAGCCTTAAGGTGGCCGGCGTACCGTGGCAGACGATCGTATCCGGAAATAACGCCGCCATGGGCGCCGGGAGCACCGATACGGTGGCGGCTCCACCCGCGGTACCGTTGCAAAAGGCATCCTGCACAGCCACGAGGGTGAAAACCTGGGTCTGCTGTAGGTTGTTGGCCGGGATATTGAAACTAGATTGAAAGGCCGTTACCGGCGCCTGGACAATTCCATTAACGGCGTACTGAAAACTGAAGGGTGCGACGCCGCCGAAGGTGATGTTAAAGCTGGCTGGCGCCCCGGCGCAAACTGCGGTATCGCCCGCAAGAGTGGCCACCGGCGGGTTGTGGAAGATGACCGGCACGGCTGGCGAAAAGGATAAACAAGGGTCGTTCAGGTCGATCCCGCCATTACCCGTCTTGTTGCCGGCGGCTGCGGTTATGAAATAGGTCCGGCCGGTTTGCATACCGGGTAAAAAGCCAAATTCAGGTATGGCACTCCAGGCGATTGCGCCGGAAGCCGGGGCGCCGTCATCCGGATAAAGCACATAAACCAAGGTGTCGTTGTCCTCCAAAACGGCATTATTCACAGCCGGCAAAACTGCGTTTGCCGGCAGGCATACCTGCAATAGCCCAGCGGCATCGAGCGCTCCGGCTTTGGTCAGGCACAGGCAAATCATCGACCCGGAAATCGAAGCCTGGCAGCCTTCAGGGGTGAGTGCCTGGGCGGCAAAAGACTGCCCGGAGGGTATTGGCGCCGATACGAATACCGAATCGGTCAATGTCCCCGGAAGGCCTTGCACCACATATGCCGGATTGGGGGCAGCGCCATTACTGATATGGAATTCAACTACATAACTTTGATCAGTGGGGGAGCAGATGATCGTATCCTGTACGATTTCGGGCGTTGGGAATACGGTCACAGCCGCCGTTCCTGCTGCGCTGCCCGGGCATCCCTGCGAACTAAGAGCCTGTAGTTCATAGAGGGTCGTTGCTGTCGGGCCGGCTGAAAAAGACCAGCTGGAGCCGGAGGCAATTGCCGGCGCCTGCAGGACTCCATTGGCTGAATATATTAGTTCAAAAGGCCCTGTTCCGCTTAGATGAACCCATATCTGGGCGGAATCGCCCTGGCAAATTTGTGCGTCTCCACCAAGCATGGCGGATGCCGGCGTTTTCCATACCACCGCCGGCCCGGGGCTAAAGGCCGTGCACGGGTCATTTGGGTTGATGCCGCCGGCGTTTTTGTTCCCGGCAACGGCGACCATATAATATGTGGTTTCCGGCGTCATAACCGCGGGGTCAAAGGCAAAACTGGGGATGGCATTGCTGGCCAGGATGCTCCACACCGGGGGCGCCGGCGCCGTGGTGAGGAGATAGAACAGCGTATCGTTCGCGTCCAGGTATGCTCCGGAGGCGGGCCCGGTGGTCGCTTCGGTATCCAGGCATAATACCAGCGGCGTTTGATCGAATATACCGGCGGAGGTGCTGCACGGGCAATTGCCGGCGTCGCCGAGCAAAGTGGGCGTACAGCCCCAGGCATCAGTAATACTGAACAGGTAAGCATCCTGTACTGGTATGGGGGCGCTGGTGAAATGCCCGGTAGTGGGGTTATACGTTCCGGAAGCCGGACCGCTGATGGTTACCGATGGCAGGTCCGCCTGTTGGATATCAAATTCGACGGTGTAAAAAAGATTGTCGGACTGGCATACGGCCTGTACATTGTAGGCGAGGGGCGACGTGTGCACCGTCGCCTGCGCCTGGCCGGTGGCCGTGTTGCTGCAAAAGGCATCCTGAATGCCGGTCGATTGGAATATGGCCGCTTGTTGCAAGGTAGTGTCCAACGAAAACGGGCTTTGCACAGCGGTATACGCCGCCGGAAGCCCATTAACGGTATAGAAAAAAAGGAACGGCCCGGTACCCGAGGCCTGTACGGGCAGCGACACCGGCGCCCCGGCGCAAATATCCACACCTGCAGTGTCCAGGGCCGCTGTGGGCAGCGGATGCCAGCGCACCGGCGTTCCCGGCGATACCGACAGGCAGGGATGGTCCCAAACGATGTTTCCCAAGCTGTCTGTACTGCCCGCTACTGCAGAAATATAATAAAGAGTGTCTGCCAGCATGCCCGGCATGCCAAAACCGAATACCGGGGTGTTTTGAACGGACAGAACCGTTCCGGGTACGGTTCCGGGGCCGGTGTGCAGGATAAATACCAGGCTATCGCCGGGCCCGGACAGTACGCCGGGGTAATGCAAGGCCATAACCGTGTCGCCGGCGCAAGCTTCGATGGTATCGGGGTGCATGACGCCGGCGAAATGGAGGCAATTGCATACGGCGGCGCCGCTGATAGAATCCACGCCGCATTCGAAAGTATCCCGGACAATGGCTGTATACGGCAGGTTTTTGGGAATGGGGTCGCTGCGGAAATGGCCGGTTGCCGGGTTGTACGTGCCGCTTACCGAGCCGCTGACCAGCACAGAGGGGAGGTCGGCGTCCACCACGTCGAACTCCAGCACGTATGCCGGGCTTGCCGGGTTGCAAATGGTGGCTACCCCGGCAATCGCCGGTGGCTGGTGCACGCGCACTTCAGCCGTGTCCGGGGAGCTGTTCGGGCAGTCCAGATCATGCACCGATACCGGGAGGAACAAGGTGGACTCGAAAAGGGTGTCGGTCAGGTATATCCGGTCCAGGGCGCTGATAATGGTGTTCGGCTGGCCGTTTTTAGTGTAGGTAAATTCCCGTGGTATGGAACCTCTCAGCTCGACCGGGATGCTCACCGGTTCTCCCGGGCAAATCTGTACCAGGGTATCCATTTCAACGGTTGGCAACAGGTGCCAGTGCACGGGAATACCCGGCGTCATGGAAAAACAGGGGTCGTTCGGATCGATACCTCCCGAGCCGTTGTTATTACCGGCAATAGCTGAAATCCAGTAATTGACGTGAATGCCCATGGTGGCAAAATTGAACTCAAACCGGGCTTCGGTGTAATTGGTATCGATAACGGTACCCAGGGTCAGGCCCGGTTCGGTATGCAAAACAAACATGAAAATATCGTCGGCGTCGAGCACCTGGTTGCCGTTGTGCCCAACCGTCACGGGGGTGCCGATGCAGCCGGTGAGCGAATCAACAGGGACCATCGTACCCGCATAGGTGGTACAAAAACAGGTGTTCAAGCCGGTTACCGTGACGTTGCCGCAGTTTACCGCATCGTGAAAAACGTATTTATATCCCTGCGCGGCGGGTATGTTGGTACTCACGAAATGTGTGCCGGTAAACGTACCAAATCCCGTTAGCAGGGTGAAGGGCGGCGTGCCGCCTGCGACGTCGAATTCTACCCGGTATGTACCGGAAGTGCCTTGCGCCTGGGCGCAGTTCAGTTTTAAATTTATTATCTTGGGAAGCGGGATATTGACTACGGCAAAAACGCCGCTGACCATACCCGGGCACCCGCCGCCGCCCACACTGTCCAGCGTGTAAACCGTGGTGTCCGGCAGGGTGGCGGTTACCGGCAAGCTATAAAGGGTGTCGCTGGTGGTCAGTGGCGCTTGCGGAACGCCGTTGACGGAATACACCAACGTATATGGCCCCGGACCGGAAAATCGAACGCGCAGGGTGTCGGTCGGCCCCGCGCAATGCGTGACGGTATCGCTCTGCAGCACGGCTGACGGCGCGGGGTTCACCTGTACCAACAGACCGGCGCCGGCGCCGCTCCCCGTGGCATCCTGCAGGTCCAGGATCGTATACGTCGTGGTTACCTGTGGGGCAATGGCGAACTTGAACAGCGAATCACCCGTGGAAAAACTGTCGATCAGCATACCATTGGCCAGCAGATCGAAGGTCCAAGGCCCCTGGCCGGATAAAGTTACCCGCAAGGTATCGCCCTGGCCGAAACACAGCGGCGGTACCGGGTGGATCACTACGGAAGGCGGCGGCGTGCCGCCGGACATCCCGGGCGGAGAAATTTTTGCGGAAGCGTTGGAAACGGAGGCCGTCAAAGCCGTGGAAACCCACGCGAGTACCAGGGCGGTACAAAACAGGTTCCGGCATTTCATTTGGCAGATTAATACGATCATGACGTCGGGCGATTACTTCATAAGTATGGATTAAATGCGATGCAAAAGTACGCCGCAGAAAACCGGATGCCTAAAAAGAATATTTTTTTAACGGAACACCGGCTATTTATTTTTTAATTGGCCGGACTTAGGTTATTTTGCGGGACTTTAGACTCAAGCAAAAAAGTCCTCCATGACCTTGCGTGGTGGAGGCTGTCCTTCCAAAAGATGTATTTCGGATCCCATCAATCGCAGCCGCCAGAAGAAAACCCGGAGTTCAAGCGCTGGAAATTCCGGGACCTTAAAATCTATGCCTCTACCGAATGGCTGGCTGACAATAAAAAGAAGTACCGCCAGGTATTCGACCGGCACGAAACGACGTATATCTACGCCGAGATGTCGTTTCACAACAAGCATTTCGATATCGAGGACTGGGAAGTGAATGTGGAAATTCGCTGCTATGCCGTCAAAAAACAAAAAAAGGAGATCTGCGCGCTGCCCTTCCGGCGCAAGGTGAGCAAGTACGACCCCGTGGGCTATATCCGCGAAGGCTGGGGCAACAAGCAGGAAGGTGTTTTTTGGAAAAAAGGCGCCTACTACTGGGAAGCCTGGATTGAAGGTGAAAAAGTTGCCACGCGGTATTTCTACGTCGAAGATGCCGGCCGTGGCATCACCAAGGTAGACAACCCATACTGTCAGATCACGTCGCTGCGGATGTACGAAGGCCCTTACGACGATACGCCGGAGTTCGAGCGTCTCTACCTGCGCCGCTTTAACAGCGAGGAAACCCGCTATATTTATGCCGAAGTCATCCTGAAAAATGTGCTGCTCAGCAAACAGTGGCAATGCGAGCTCTTTATCAAGTTTTACAACGATGCCCGCGAGCTCAAAGGCCAGGTGGTGCGCCTGCACCGCGTGGAAAAAGGCGATGAGGGAGTAAAAATCACCGCCGGATGGGGCAGTAACGTAAAAGGCTCCTGGCGCAACGACCGCTACACCGCCGAAATCGTTTTTATGGACCAGCTCCTTGCCGTCATGCCTTTCGAGGTTGGCGCCGATTGGGAAGAAGGCGTCAACGGTGTCTGGCTGCCCGACAAGGGCCAACAAATATACCTGCAGCCGGAAGCCGAGGATATCGAATCCTTCGAAGAGGTGTTGTCCCGCCTCGATGCCCTCATAGGGCTCTCCGAAATCAAGCAAAAAGTACGCGAACACGCCCAGTACCTGCAGTTTCTCCAACTGCGCAAGGATAAAGGCTTCCAGGAAAAAGACAGCATCAACGTCCATTCTGTATTTATCGGCAATCCCGGTACCGGCAAAACCACCGTGGCTAAAATGATGGGCCGTTTGTACAAAAAAATGGGGCTGCTCAGCAAGGGGCATGTGCACGAAGTGGACCGTACCGACCTCGTGGGCGAATATATCGGCCAAACAGCGCCCAAGGTAAAAGACGCCATCGAAATGGCCCGCGGCGGCGTACTTTTCATCGACGAAGCCTATGCCCTGGCCCGCTCTGCCGAAGATTCCAAAGATTTTGGCAAGGAGGTGATCGAAATTCTGGTTAAGGAACTATCCAATGGCCCGGGCGACCTGGCGGTGATCGTGGCCGGCTATCCGAAGGAAATGAAAACCTTCCTCGACTCCAACCCGGGACTGCGCAGCCGCTTTAAGATGACCTTTGAATTTGCCGATTACCTGCCGCAGGAACTCAGCGCCATCGCCGAGTATGCTTGCCGGGAAAAGGAAATCCTGCTCGCCAAAGAGGCCGGCACCCTGGTCGATGAAATCATAACGGAAGCCTACCGCCGGCGCGACCGCTCGTTCGGAAATGCCCGCTTTGTGTACGACCTGCTGGACAAAGCCAAGATTCAACTCGGCCTGCGCCTTATGGCCAACCCCGACGTGCGCAACCTGCCGCCGGAAGCCCTCAAAATCGTGCTGCGCGAGGACATGGAAAAAGTTCAGGTCGCTGCCAAGCGCCCGCTCCCGAATATTCCGGTCGACGAAAACCTGCTGGCTTCCGCCATGCACGAACTCGATAGCCTGATCGGCATGCAGGAGATCAAAAAAGACATCCGCGAGATGGTCCATCTCGTGCGGTTCAACCGCGAAACCGGCCGCGACGTACTGGGCCGCTTCTTCCTGCACACCGTGTTTGTCGGCAACCCCGGCACCGGTAAAACGACCGTGGCGCGTATCCTGACCAAAATTTACAAAGCCCTCGGCGTGCTCGAACGAGGCCACATGGTAGAAACCGACCGCCAGGGCCTCGTAGCCGGTTATGTCGGCCAAACGGCCATCAAAACCGCCGAACGCATCGAGGAAGCCATGGGCGGCGTGCTCTTTATCGACGAAGCCTACGCCCTCACCAGCAGCGGCCGCGGCACACACGGCGATTTCGGCGACGAGGCCATCCAAACCATGCTCAAACGCATGGAAGACCATCGCGGCGAATTTTTCGTGTTCGTAGCCGGCTATCCGGAAAATATGGACGCCTTCCTCAAGGCTAATCCCGGCCTGGCCAGCCGCTTTGATAAAGTGCTGCGTTTCGAAGACTATACGCCCGACGAACTGCTCGAAATCGCCCTCTTTATGTTCCAGCAAGAACACTATCGCGTAACGGAGGAAGCCCGCGAACACCTGGGTAAATACATGGCCTTTTTATACCAGTTCCGCGATAAATACTTTGGCAACGCGCGCACCGTGCGCCAAGTCGTGCTTGATGCCATCAAAAACCAGAACCTGCGCATCGCCCAGAACGCCGCCCGCGAAGACGACGTCGAGGGCCTGCATACCGTCGTACTCGACGATGTGGCGTCGTTTACATTTGACAAAGGAAAATTGTCGGTGTATCAGCGCCGCGGGATCGGGTTCGACCGGACCTGACAGGTCGGCATCTTCACTTCAGCACCGCTCCCAGGCGCACTTCCAGTCCCAGCAGTACCCCCCCGCCCGACAGCGGTTCATCAAACGGGACGGTTTGGATATCGCCGTTTTCGGCGTACACGTAGGTGCGGCGGTTTTGCGGGTCGATCAGCCAACCCAGGCGGCAGCCGCAAGACAGGTATTCTTCCATTTTTTCACGCAGATCGGGCAGGGACTGGTCGTCGGAACGCAATTCGACGACAAAATCCGGGGTAATGGGGGCGAATTTACGCCTTGCTGCCTCAGGCAAGGCGTCCCAGCGTTCATTGGAAATCCAGGCCACATCCGGGGAGCGGTTGGCGCCATTGGACAGATTGAAGCCGGTGGAGGAGTCGAAGACTTTTCCAAGTTGGTATTTCCGATTCCAAAACACAAATTCAGCGACAATTTCGGCGTTTCGATTGCCGGTTTCAGATCCGGTGGGGGGCATAATCAGGATATTTCCGTTTGGGTTGCGTTCGATGCGGAGTTCGGGGTTTTCCAGGCAAAAAGCATAAAATTCATCGTCCGTCATCCCCGGGTCCGACAGGGTAACCGGGCCGCCGTTGCGGAACAAAAGCCGGAGATCGGAGAAGCTGGCCAGCGTGGAAGTCATGAACACATGCTTTTGTACGAAACAAAGATAATGCGTTTGTACGTATCAACCCAACAGCGTATCTGCAACCCGCTCCAGTTGCGAATCCAGGTCATACGCGTTTTGAATACCCGCCTGGTTCAGTGCTTCCAGGTTATGGTCCGTTACACAATCCATATCGTCGCTGGCCGTAAACAGCTGTGGCATGATCCGGATGTATTGATCGGATTTGCCGATGGCGGCGTATAACTTGCGGAGTTGATAATCCACGGTTTCCGACACGCCGGTCATCATGATATCGATAATAGGCGCCACCCACGAAATCAGGCCCCAGGCTTGTGCTTTCTGGAAAAAATAAGGCTTTTTAATCGCACCTGTGCCAATCGAAAGGATAAACATTTGCGAAGGGTTGAGCAATTGAGGTTCGCCGGATTCATCGCGCGGACCAAATAATTTAAGCGCTTCGATAACGGCGCACATGGTTGGGTTATTGGCAAACAAGCCGCCGTCGATGGCATTGGTCGTAAGCCCGCCCAGCGATTCGATGCGGCGCGGAGGAAAATACGTTGGCGCTGCCGAGGTGCAGCGCGCCACGTCGCGTACGTAATAATCGTACATATTGCCTTTTTCCCGGGCATCATGCGAGGTAAAAAAGATCGTCCGGCGTTTTTCAATATCATAGCTGGTGATCAGGCAGGGGCGGAGCAGTTGGCTCAGGCGGGCGTCTCCGAATTTTTTTGCAAGGATGCTTTCAATGCTTTCGCCGGTGTATTTGGCCCAACGAAAAGCAGGTATTCCCGGAATACGGCCGGAAACGGTTTTGGCAAAAATTATTTTTCCATTGTTGCGGTACAAGTCAATGGCATCGTGCGCGCCAAACATCGGATGGCCCGGGTCGTCGGGGTGTGGGGTGAGCAGCGCACAGGCCAGAATGCCGCCGGTGGAGGTGCCGGCCACCATGTCGAAAAAATCAGCCAGGCGGAGCGGCTTGTCCGGCGCTTTGCCGCCGTTTTGCGCCGACCAGCGTTCATTGAGTTTATTTTCCAGGGCCGCCAGGATATGCGCGCTTAACAAGCCGCGGATACCACCCCCATCAAGGCTCAGGATGCGAAAAAGTCGCTTTTTCATTAGATTTATGCTGTTTATTGTATACAAAAGAAAAATCTGGCGGCAAATATAGGGCGCCAGGTAGTTTTCAGGTTTTTTGTTGGCTGTTTTCCATCCGCTCACCACTCCAGCGCCCGGGTCACGCGTTGAACGGCCGTGCCGGGGGTGCTGCCGGCCGCCGGGGGCCAAAGTTGGTTTAGGCGGCTGCCGGAAACGAGCCTGGGTTGTATCGTGTCGCAGAAAAAAAACTCCAGTTTGGTGTGGAAAACACTGTCGAGCCCTTTCATCACAGGGCCCATATCGCGCAGGTCGTACTCGTCCTGTTCTGAAAAACCGGCTTCCTCCAGGAGCAGCCCGGGCGCGGCGCTTCCGGGTTGCTCCATGTACCGGAAGCGGAGGTATACCTGTTGGCCCTTGTATTTTTCCAGTTGCATATACACGGTACCGGTCTGACCAGGCACTGTTCGCGGACCGGGCGGCATACAGTAGTAATAGCCGCGCAGGAGCTGTTGATCGCGGTTTATAGGGCTGGCCAGGTCGATGTCGAAGTTGCGCAAGTCGTTGGCAAGGCGAATTCCACGTTTGGTAGCCCAAACCGTCCGGCCGGAAAAATACAACGCGCGGTTGCCTTCGAAAAACAGGAGGTAGATCGTTTTATCCAGTTCGGCATTATCCAGCTTGACTTCCGGGCAACTTTCGTAACTGGTAATCAGGTGGCCGTCCACCTTGCTTTTGCGGGTGCAAATTTTAAGCGCGTACACACCTTCCTGAAACGGCCGCAGCAGCGAATCGGGCAGGCTGGAAGCCTTTTCGAAATAGGTGAACGCCTTTCCGGAAAGCGTAAATTTCCGCTGACAGGCAAGGCTGGCGAGCAGCAGGCAACAGAACAAGAGCGGTTTCATAATGCGGTTTATTCGATGAGCAATTTTGTATTCAGGTAATTCCAGTATTGGCCGCCCAGCATGAAGCGCCAACGGTAAATATTCGGGTGGTAGGCAATACGCATGCTGCGGTGGATCAAATCCTGCACGTCAAAACGGTTGTACAGGGAGGCGCTGAACGCCGCTCGCGACGGATGGATCACCGTCAGGCTTAGCCGGCCCTGATTGAAGGCCATTTGGTTCAGGTCGGAATACAGCGCATACCGCAACCGCAGGGCATTGGCCAGTTCGAAGGCGTCGCGGACAAATCCGGTGAATTTATCAAAGCGCATGATCGTCTGATAGCGGGTAGGCTGTACGATCACATGCAGGAACCCGCCGCCAGTCCAGTACCGGTCGAACCCGTCCGATAAACCGATCAGGTTGAACGGCAGTCCATCGTTGTAGTAGCCTAGCATCACATCGCCCGAGCTGAGGCAGAGGGCGCCGATTTGTTGCGAGCGCCGGTGGTTGTTCCAGAGGAAATTGGTGGACAGGGTGAGGGAGTGCCGGTATGTGTTAATAATAGATTGGGCATAGTTGGGCGTCCAGGTATACACGGGCCTGGGGAAGGCGTAACTTCCCTGGCCAATCGTCAGGGAAAACGCATTGACCAGGTCAAACTGGTGGTTGTTCTGATCGGAATATAACAAGCTGTTGCCCAAGCCGCCCCGGTATAGGTTGGCATTGAATTGGTACACCACCAGGGCGTGATTGCCGACGTACCGCCCGACGCCGGCGTTCAGGCTGAGGGTATAGTTGGACGTGCGCCGGATGCCTATGTCCACGCGCAATTGAATGCCTAATCCGAATATAGTGGAATCCGCTGCGGTACCTGCTGCTGCCGGTTGTGCAGGCAGGGCGATGCCGGTAAGAAACCATGCGGCTAGCCGAAGCGCCCGCCGGAATACGTCTGGAGTTTTCATTTCCATGGTGGTTTTGGACAAAATTGGGTACTCTGCCGGGACAGTTGCTAATCCAACCGATTATTTATCACTTAATTTTTGGCCGGTGTGTTATAAATTGCGCGGTAAACTTACATACTCATGTACCGGCTATTCGATTGGATTGCCTTAAAAAGCCGGCCAAACCGGCGTGTATGGCCCTGGTTAGCGCTGGCGCTCGCCGCCGGTGTTTTTTGGCTGGCCAACCTGCGCAACGCAACGCCCGCCCCTTCGGAAAAACTGCCCGCTGTGGTGGATTTCAACTGGCATATCCGCCCTATCCTCAGCGACCGCTGTTTTACCTGTCATGGCCCCGATGAAAAAAAACGCCAGGCAGGGCTGCGGCTCGATACGAAAACAGGCGCTCTGGCGCCGCTGGACTCCCTGGAAACGCGCTTTGCTATCGTGCCCGGGCGCCCGGAAAAAAGCGAACTCGTACGCCGCATCCACGCCGCTCACCCCGATACGGTGATGCCGCCGTCCGACTCCCACCTCACACTGACGGATTTTGAAAAAAAACTGCTCGTCCGCTGGATCGAACAAGGAGCGCCCTGGTCCGTGCATTGGGCTTATATTCCGCCCAAACGGCCGGCCGTGCCGCAGCTGCGCCGCTCCGGCTGGGGCCAATACGCCGTGGATGCTTTTATCTTGGAAAAAATGCAGGAGCACGGGCTCTCTCCCGCGCCGGAGGCCGACCGCCCCCGCTTGTTGCGGCGGGCCAGCTTCGCGCTCACCGGGCTTCCCCCCTCGCCGGCGCTGGCCGAACGCTTCCTGGCCGACGATCGACCGGACGCTTACGAACGCCTGCTCGATACGCTGCTGGCCTCGCCCGCCTACGGCGAACGCTGGGCGATGACCTGGCTCGACCTGGCCCGCTATGCCGACACCCACGGCTACCAGGACGACCTGCCCCGCACCATGTGGCCCTGGCGCGATTGGGTGATCAAGGCCTTCAACGAAAATATGCCCGTCGACCGCTTTGTCGGCTGGCAGCTGGCCGGCGACCTGGAGCCCGGCGCCACCAAAGAGATGCTGCTGGCCAGCGCGTTCAACCGCAACCACAAAATTACCCAGGAGGGTGGCGTGATCGACGAAGAATACCGGGTGGAATACGTGGCAGACCGCACCAACACCTTCGGAAAAGCTTTCCTGGGGCTGACTCTCGAATGCGCGCGCTGCCATGACCATAAGTACGACCCGGTTTCCATGCGGGAATATTACGGCGCCTATGCTTTTTTTAACCAGGTGCCCGAAAACGGCTTCGTGCCCAACCTGCAAACACCTCAGCCCTACATGGTGATCACGGCGGCCGACCTGGACGGTCCGCTCGCGTTTCTGAATGCCGGTACAGCCCTCCAAAAGCCGGAAGATACCCTGCGCCAGATGATCATGCGCGACAGCGCCGGCATGCGTCAAACCCGGCGGCTCCACCGCGGCCAGTATGATCAGCCGCTCGAACCCGTACCCTTCGCCACACCCGCCGCCATTTTACCGTTCGATACCGCCCACTGGCCCCAAAACCGGCTCGGCCTTGCGCAATGGCTGTTTGATGCCCGCAATCCGCTTACGGCACGCGTATGGGTCAACCGGCTGTGGCAGGAAGTATTCGGCCGGGGAATTGTATTTACAGCCGAAAACTTCGGCGTGCAGGGCGCTTTGCCCACGCATCCTGAATTGCTGGACTGGCTGGCCGTCGAATTCTGCGAAAGCGGCTGGGACCAGAAACACATCCTGCGGCTGCTCCTGCAATCGGCCACCTTCCGCCAATCGGCCGTGGCCAGCGCACGCCAGCAAACGGCCGACCCCGAAAACCGCTGGCTGTCGCGCAGCGCGCGTATCCGGATGCCCTATGAATTTATCCGCGACAACGTGCTCGCTTCCAGCGGATTGTTGAATACGACCATCGGTGGGCCCTCGGCAAAACCCTGGCAGCCTCCGGGAATTTGGGAAGAAATATCCACGGAAAAATCGGCCAACGGTTTCCGCGGCGAGTATTCTTACCTTCCCGATACCTTGCCCGGCCGCATGTACCGCCGCAGTGTGTATACGTACCAGCGCCGGACGATACCGCCGCCCACGCACCTGAGTTTTGATGCGCCCGTGCGCGATAACTGCGAGGTGCGGCGCACCCGCTCCAACACCCCGCTTCAGGCCCTCGTGCTGCTGAATGACCGGCAGGTGCTGGAAGCCGCGCGCGTGCTGGCTGGCCGCCTGTTGCACCATGCCCTGTTGGAATCGGCGGAAAAGCGCTTGCGCGAAGCCTTCCGTCGCATCCTGACCCGGGAGGCCGGAAAAAAGGAACTGCGCGACCTTATGGCATATTTTTCCGCCGAACGCGAGCGCTTCCGCAAAAACCCGGCTGCCGCACGGCAATTGTTAGCCGTGGGGGATTATCCGGCCGGGGCTTCCGGCGATCCCGCCGAACAGGCCGCCCTGATGCTGGCGGTTTGCGTCTTGTACAACCTGGACGAGGCGGTCACGCTCTGAAGTGGGGCGAATTAAAAATTCACCTAAAAAACAGGAGTCGCCCCGAATTTTTATTGTCATAACATTCGGAGCGACTCCTGAAGGCCATACGCCTTGCACCGCACTTTCTTTCCCTTGGCCGTCAGTGCAAAATCCTCCCAAAGTAGTTCGAATGCGCCCGGCGTTTCCAGTTCGGGCCGCTTATGCGGCGTCAGGACGAGCAGCAGCGGCGCTGCCTGAAGCAGGCTTTGACACAGCGAAAAGAGGTCTTTGCCTGGGCATAGGTGCAGAGCGAAGGAGCAAATGACCAGGGAATAGGTACCAGGCAGACCCCGGCGGATGACGTCTTTGAACGACAGTTCCAGGCAGGGCAGGCCGGTGCGTTCGCGGTACAGGGCGTGGGTGTAGGGGTCGCAGCCGGTAATGAGCCGGATGCCCAGCCCCTGCAGTACCTGCGTGGCTTCGCCGCCGCCGGCGGCAAAATCGAGCACGCCGCCGGCGGTGTCGAGCCGGGGAATATGCCGTTCCAGCAGCAGCCGGATTTCCGAAAAATGCGGATTTTGATACGCCCCGGCATGGTCGCGGTAGTATCCGTCGACGCCGTGCGCGTCGTAGAGCGGGCGTATGGCGGGCATTGGTCCTATTGTTTTAGCCGTTGGCTGTAATCCCGCTCCAGGCTGTCTGCCATCATTTGGTAGGCGGGATCTTCGAGTGGGTTGACGTAGCCTTTTGTGCGGTTTTTGCCGAAGACCTTGAGTTTTACTGTGGTGTAGCGTTTGGGGTTGAGGCGGAGGTCTTGCATCAGGAGCTGGAGGTGGCGGGTGGTGCGCACCATGTTGTCGTAAAACTCGCGGTCGTGCAACAACAGGCCCATTGAGCCTTCTCCTTGCGCCAGCCCTGTAGCCAGGGTATCGAGTTTGGCGATAGCCGATTGGGTGCTGCTGAGCGTTTGGCGCAAGGCGCCGGCTGTCAAGGTGAGCGAGTCGATCAGCACCGCGGCTTTCTGGCCCGACAAGTCGAACCGGGCGTCTTTCATTTGCCCACTGACGGCCGACAGGTTTTCCAGCATGGCGGTGATGCTTTTGTTGCTGTCGCGTATGGCGCGGGTGATGTCGGCGGTGTTGTTGGCCGTTGCTGAAAGCCCGGCCGTGCTGGCATCGAGGAACAGGTTGATTTTATGGGTCATCAGGGCGATATTGTTCAGGGCGTGTTGCATGGCCACGAGCGTGCGGCCGAAGCCTTGCGGGTCGTTCGGGTCGGCTATAGAATCGTAAATGGCCGTCAGGCCGATGCGCAGGCGCTGGAGGTAGACATCCATTTCTTCGGGATTTCCCACCACACTTTCGATAAACGATTTGGTACGGCCGGTGAGATAGGCGCCGCTTTGGGCGCAGTCGGGCCCGCTGCAGGGGTGCGGTATGTCCAGGTCAATGGCTTTTCCGCCCATGATGCTGGCGCTGATAATGGTGGCTATGGCGTCCTTGGGAATGTCAATTCCCCGGTCCAGGTTGATGACCGCAATGATCGTTTTATCGTCTTCGGGGTCCACAAAAATATCTTTGACCATCCCGACTTGCAAGCCGTTAATAAATACCGGGCTGGAGGGCCGCAGTTGGTCTACATTGTCGTATTTGATATAAAAGGTTTGGGAAGCAGTCAGTGCATTGATACCCTTTAGGAATTTGAATCCCCAGATACCAAGGGCAATGGCTGCTACGGCGAGCAGGCCAATTTTAGTTTCGTTGCTTAGTTTCAGCATTGTTGTGTGGGTGCTTTTAGAAAGGCGGTGGGTTGGATGGGGCGATGACTATTTAGCCGGTTGGGCCGGCACGACTTTGGCGGTCCGGAAGCCCAGGTTAAACAATTCGGGCAGCATTTTTTCCGCTTCCGATGGGGTGGCAAATTTACCGGTAAAATAATGAAACTGCCCGGCCGATTGTTCTTCTTCCACTTCGCCAAGCAGGCTGAGCTGGCCGGCGTTTCGGTCGAGCCGGGAGGGCCACGACATTAAAAAGATGCGGTAGATGCCTGCTGTTTTCCGGCTGGTGACGACCGGCGTGTCGATTTCGTCGGCATACCGAACCGGGGCTGCGGCAGGCTTTGACCCGGGCGCCGGGTGCTGCCGGGCGGTAGTTACAGGTACCGGGGCGACGAGGGTGGCGGGCGGTTTTTGGCCGGTGGCTGGCCCCGGGCCTTTGGCCACCATGGGAGCGGGGTTGGTTTTACTGCGGGCGAGCAGTGGAGCGCCTTCCATTTGCGCTTTGTAAGCGCGGAAGGCTTCGAAAATAGCGTCGGCCATTTGCGCCTGTCCCTCTTCCGAGGCAATAAAATGTTCTTCGCTCCGGTTGGTCAGGAACCCGGCCTCCACCAGTACGGAGGGCATGGCCGTTTTGTGCAGTACGATAAAACCGGCTTGTTTCACGCCGCGGTCTTCGCGGTTGGCGATTTCTTTGGAATACTGCTGCACGAAGCTGGCAAAGAGGATGCTTTGTTCCAGGTACGCGCTTTGCCAGACGCTGCCGAAAATATGCGCCTCCGCGCTGTTCGGGTCGTATCCGCTGTAATTTTTCTGGTAATTGTCTTCCAGGAAAATGGAAGCATTCTCCCGTTTGGCCACTTCCAGGTTGCTCTGGGCCGTATGCAAGCCCATGACGTACGTTTCCGTGCCTTTTATATGCGATACGCTGATCGAATTGCAATGCACACTGATGAACAGGTCGGCATTGTTGCGGTTGGCGATGGCTGCCCGCTCGTTGAGTTCCACGAACACGTCCGAATCGCGGGTGTAAATCACCTCCACGTCGGGATATTCTTCCCGGATCAGTGCGCCCAGTTTGAGCACAATGGCCAGGGCGTTGTGCTTTTCCCTGGAGCTGGCGCCGATACAGCCGGGGTCTTTACCGCCGTGGCCGGCGTCGAGCACCACTTTTTTGATCCGGTAATTCACCGGCTTCCGCCGGGGGGGCGTTTGTGCCAGCTGCGTGACAAACAAGGAATTCCGGGAATCTATACCTTTGCCCCACTGTCCCGCGGGCGCCAGGTAGCCTTCCGGGGTGACAACCGGGGCGGCAGCTATGTTAAAATTGGCCCCGGAAAGCCACGCCAGCAGGATCAGAATCGTTTGTTGGGCAATCAGTTTTCTCATGCTTTAATGATCATTATGAGTGATTTGGGGCAATTTATCTGAACAGGCATAGTCGCCGTATTTGATATGAAAAAAATATACCAATTCTTCTCCAACCATCCAACCCGCTAACCCTTCCCTCGTCCGCGTGTATAAAATCATTGGCAAATATCGGTTTTTCTGGCAATTCGCCTGCGCTTTCCTGTGCACGCCTGTTTTTGCCCAGGAGCCGGTGACCCGCGCGGATACGATCGCTCCGGTATTGTTTCGCGATTCAACTGTAGTGGACTTACGGCCGGTGCGCATTTCGCGGGAAGGGCTGGACGACGAGGTGGAGTATGGCGCCGCCGATTCAATGTGGTTTGACGTCCGCAGCAAACAACTGCACCTGTATGGGCAGGCGTTTATGAAATACACCGCTATCGATTTAAAGGCCGGTTATATTTTACTGGATTACCAAAAAAATGAAGTGACCGCCGAACAATTCCCGGACACCAGCGGCCGCTTGGCCGGCCTGCCGGTATTCAAAGACGGCGACCAGGAGTTTACCGCCACCAAACTGCGGTATAATTTCCGGTCCAAAAAAGGGATCATCTACGAAGCCCGCACCAAGCAGGAAGATTTGTATGTGCTCGGCCAAAAAGCCAAATTCGTGGCACAGACTACTGCGAGGGATTCGGTCGTCCAAACGCAAAATACGGTGTACAACCAAAATGCCCTGTTGACCACCTGTGACGACCCCCACCCGCACTTCGGTATCCGGACCCGGAAGCTGAAGGTTATCCCCGACAAACTGGTGGTCACCGGCTTTTCCAACGTGGAAATCGGCGGTATCCCGACTCCCCTGGTGCTGCCGTTCGGTTTTTATCCCATCACCAAAACCCGGAAATCGGGCTTGATCATCCCGCGCGATTTCGAGTTTGCCGACCGCGAAGGCCTGGGAATCAAAGACTGGGGGTATTATTTCCCGATTTCGGACCACGTGGACCTGACCCTGAGGTTCAATATCTATACCAGCGGTTCCTGGGGCATCCAGGGCGATACCCGGTACAATCAACGCTACAAGTACAATGGCAACCTGAACCTCCGCTTCAACAACCGGGTCACGGAAGACAATACGGCCCAACGGCTATCGGCCAAATCGTTCGGTATTCGCTGGTCGCACCAACAGGACCCCAAGGCGCACCCTACCCGCAAGTTCGGCGGATCCGTGAATATCGAAACCAACCGCGACCAAAACCGCAACCGGAACGACTACGCCAGCGTGTACCAAAACCAACTGAGCTCCAACCTCAACTATTCCCAGACCTTCCCCGGCAGGCCGTATCAATTCAACGCCAGCCTCAGCCACTCCCAGAACACTCAAACCCGGCTGATGAATATCAGCTTTCCCACTGCGGCGTTCAACCTGCAGCGTATTTACCCCTTAAAACGCAAAAACCCGGTGGGCCGCGAACGCTGGTACGAAAAGATATCCCTCACCTACGCGTCGCGCCTGCAAAACACCGTGCAGGTGGCCGATACCCTCCTGTTTACCAGCGAAACCCTTCAACGCAGCCGCATGGGCCTGCAACACCAGGCCAGCACCGACTTCAACTTCAAACTGTTCCGCTATATCAATATCGCACCAAGGGTCAATTATGAAGAAAACTGGTATCCGTATACCATTCAGCGGGAATTTATCGATCAAATCAAATACGTGTACGATACCGTCGCCGATATCATCGTAGTAGACAGCAGCAAAACGCAATGGGGCCGTGATACGAGCTTCCGCGACTGGGGCTTCAAGCCTTTCCGGCAATACGATATAGGCATTACGGCCAATACGGCCTTGTTTTTTACCAAACAGTTTAAAAAAGGCTGGTTTCGCGGTATCCGCCATACAATGAAACCCTCGATCTCGACGGGTTTCCGGCCCGATTATTCCGGGTCCGACTATTTCCGGCAGGTACAAACCGCTTCGCGTCCGGGCCGCGAAACGTTTCAGAACTACGGTATTTTCGACGAAGCCGTGTATGGAAGGCCGTCCTCCGCGCCGCGCGACCTGGCCATCAGCTACAGCCTGAGCAATATCCTGGAAATGAAGTTTTTTTCGGCCAGAAAGGATACGGTCCGGCGCGTGCGTATTTTCGACAACCTGGCGTTTTCGGGCAGCTACAGCCTGACCCGGGATACGCTGAAATGGAGCCCTATCAGTACCGGGGGGCTGTTCCGCCTGTTCAAGGGCGTCACCAACCTGACCTGGAACGCGACCTTCGATCCGTATATACTGAGCGACAAAGGCGTGCGGATCAACCGTTTTGCCGCCCGGGAAGAAGGCAAATTGTTGCGCCTGGCGAGTTTTGGCATTGCGCTCAATACCCAGCTATCGATGCGCGATTTGCGCAAATTGTTTGAAAAAGACGGCGGCACGGCGGGCGACCAAAACGGCCGCCCTTCCCGCCAGGTGACCGTAAAAGACGATTTTTTGAGTTGGTTCGATCCGTTTCGGATCAGCCACCGGATTTCCTTCGAACGCCGGCAAATTTTCGGCACCAATCGCGACACCTTCCTCATCGGCACCAACAACATCAGTTTTTCCGGAAGCATCCCGCTGACGCCAAAATGGTCGGTCGATATCGGCAATATCAGCTACGATTTCCAGGCAAAAAGCCTGGTATATCCCGACCTGGGTTTTACCCGCGACTTGCATTGCTGGCAGTTCAGCCTGCGTTGGCAGCCCCTGCGCGGCACGTATGAGTTTTTTATCAATGTAAAACCCGGCACGCTCGATTTCCTCAAACTGCCGTACCGGAAGAACAACTTCGATGCGCGGGGCGGATTTTAGGAGGGTTTACAGGACGCTCCAGTCAACAGGCGTCCGGCCCTGCTTTTCCAGCAATTCGTTGGTACGGCTGAAATGGCCGCAGCCCTGGAAGCCGTTGCCGGCCAGTGGGGAAGGGTGGGGGGCCGTGAGCACGTAGTGTTTCATTTCGTCGATCAGCGGTTGTTTACTTTGGGCAAATTTCCCCCACAAGAGAAAGACGACACCCTCTTTTTCCACTGAAATATGCCGGATCACAGCGTCGGTGAACGTCTGCCAGCCGATCTTCTGATGCGAGGCCGGCTGGTTGGCTTCCACGGTGAGCATGGCGTTGAGCAGCAACACCCCCTGAGCGGCCCAGGCCGTCAGATCGCCGTGGGTGGGCATGGGCAAGCCGAGGTCGCGGTTGATTTCCGTATAAATATTGATCAGTGACGGGGGGATTTTTTTGCCTTTGGGTACCGAAAAACACAAGCCCATAGCTTCGCCGGGGTTGTGGTAGGGGTCCTGCCCCAGGATGATCACTTTTACCCGGTCGAAGGGCGTTTGATTGAAGGCGTTGAAGATCAGTGGACCGGGCGGATAAATGACTTTACCTGCGTTCTTTTGTTCGACCAGGTAAGTTTTGATGGCGGCGAAGTAGGGCTGCCGGAATTCATCGGCCAGCACCGCTTTCCAGCCGGCTTCGATTTGTACGTTTTCAACATTTTCAGCCATTACGGGCGCGTGTTTCTGCCGGACAAAGATAACCGGTGCGGGTTGTGTTCCCGTAAAAATGCCGTATTTTTGCCCCGCGTTTTTTGAAAAACTGGTCCCGTAGCTCAATGGATAGAGCACCTGCCTTCTAAGCAGGCGGTTACAGGTTCGACCCCTGTCGGGATCACCAGGCCTCAGACAGAAGCCATATTTCCACCCGGTCTGTCCCAATCAAGCCGCTTGTTTCCAAACGTGCACTTTCCGGTACCCGCGGCGCTGCGATCCCGCCGCCCAATCGCACCGGATTTTCCAGCACCCGGATTTCGTCCCAGCACCCATTGTCCAGAAACTGCCGGAGCGTATAGGCTCCACCTTCCACCAACAGGATAGCGCGGTTACCGGCGTGTAGTTTTTCCAATAGAAATGGGATCCAGTCCAGGTCCGGTCCGGCGCCTGCCAGGGGCAAAAAAGTCGTGTTTTTCCATTGCCCCGGCCGCTTGCCGCCCAGTATCCACGTCGGCATGGAATCGTCCAACAGGTGCGCGTTGCCGGGTATCTTTCCGGAAAAATCAAGCGCCACGCGCAGGGGCGATTTCCCGGAATACCAGCGGTTGTCGAGCCGTGGGTTGTCGGTGCGAGCCGTTTTGGCGCCCACCAGGATGGCATCGACTTCGCTGCGCCAGCGGTGTACGAGGCGTTGGGCAAGCGGGCCGGAGATGGGTGTTCGCTCAGCGGCACGGCCCAGGTAGCCATCGGCACTTTGGGCCCATTTCAGGATGATGTAGGGGCGTTTTTGGGTCATCCAGGTGAAAAAAGCGCGATTCAAGCTGCGGCCTTCGGCTTCGAGCGCCCGGGCAATTACCTCCACGCCGGCTGCGCGCAGCTTGGCCACGCTTTGCCCTCCGGTGAGCGGGTTGGGATCGATACTGCTCACGACGACGCGGGGTATTTTTTGTTCCAGGATCAAATCCACACAAGGCGGTGTTTTCCCGTGGTGAAAGCAGGGTTCCAGCGCGCAATACAAGGTGGAACGCGGGGTCAGATTCCGGTCAGCGCGGGCCACGGCGCGGATGGCCTGTACTTCGGCGTGGGCTTCCCCATACCGTTGGTGCCAGCCTTCGCCGATGATCCGGTTGTCGTACGCCAGTACGGCGCCCACCATCGGGTTGGGCGATACGCTGCCGGCGCCCAGGCGGGCCAATTGGAAGCAACGGCGCAGGAAACGCTGCTCGCCGGCGGCCAGCGCGGGCGCATCAGGGTTGATTTCCGCCATGTCCGTTCGTGTACTGTGGCAATAATTCCGCCATTTCTGTTTGCAGCCGTTGTGCTTCGGCGCGGGCGGCCGTGGCAAAACCGGGTCCCGAAGCGGCATAGAGGATGCTGCGCGAGGCATTTATCAGCAGACCGCAATCGGGGGTCAGTCCCATCCGGCATACCGCCGCCAGGTCGCCGCCTTGTGCGCCGACGCCGGGTACCAGGAAAAAGTGACCGGGTGCGATGGCGCGGGCGCGGGCGAAGGCTTCTGGGTGCGTGGCGCCAACGACAAACATGAGGTTGTCCGGGCTGCCCCAGCATTGGCTCAGGCGCATGACTTTTTCCCAGACCAGTTCCCGGGTATCTTCCAACCCGTTGCGTTGGAAGTTTTCACTGCCAGGGTTGGAGGTCAGGGCCAGTACGATGGCCCATTTGCCTGGAAACCCTAAAAAAGGAACAACGGAGTCCTCCCCCATATAGGGCGCCACCGTGACGGCGTCGCAGTTGAGGCTTTCGAAAAAGGCCGATGCATACAGGCGGCTGGTATTGCCAATGTCGCCGCGTTTGGCATCGGCAATGATAAAGTGTTCCCGGCCAATATAGGCCACCGTACGCTCGAAATCGCGCCAGCCTTCTGCGCCGCGGGCTTCGTAAAACGCCAGGTTGGGTTTGTAGGCCACGCAGAGGTCGCGGGTGGCGTCGATGATTTGCCGGTTGAAGGAAAAAACAGCGTCGGGTTGGTTGCGGAGCGGTTCGGGCAGTTTGCCCGGCTCGGTATCCAACCCGACGCACAGGAATGATTTTTTTCTGAAAATCTCCGCAAGGAGTGTTTGGCGATCCATGCGGCAAAGGTAGTGATTAACAACAACCGCTACCGGGTTCGCAACAAGCGATAGCGGCTTTTAATTCCGCCAGGTTGACCTTGTGCTTTTCCTTTTTTTGCCTTTTTTCCACACCGCCCGGCTTTTCGGCAAATACCGTAACGCTGAAAATGCCCATTCCGGACTGCAGGAAGTCGCGCAGCTGGTTTTCCGTCAGGTACTCCAGCAAAATATGATCGGGGATGAGTATGGGTTTTTCTTTTTGTACCTGGATATCCTGAAAACCGGCCTCCCGGATCAGATCGAGGTACCCGGCCCTTTGAATGGCCCCCGATACGCAGCCGGCGTATAATTCGGCGCTTTCGCGCAGGGAGCCGGGCAGTTCGCCCACCAGCACGATATCGCTGATGCTGAAATGGCCGCCCGGCCGCAATACGCGCATGATTTCGGCAAACACCCGGCGTTTGTCCGGCACGAGATTGAGGACACAGTTCGACACTACGACGTCGGCAGATGCGTCGCTGACGGGCATGTCTTCAATATCGCCCTGGCGAAATTCCACGTTATTAAACCCCAGTTTTTCGGCATTCTGCCGCGCCCGGCGCACCATTTCGGGCGTGAAATCAATGCCGATCACCTTACCTTCGGGGCCGGTGGCCGCGCGGGCGACAAAACAGTCGTTGCCGGCGCCGGCGCCCAGGTCGACGACGGTATCGCCGGCTTCGATGCAGGCGAATTCTGTCGGCAAACCGCAGCCAAGGCTCAGGTCGGCATCGGGGTTATAGCCTTGCAGGTTGGCGTACGACTCCGACATGATCGTGTAGGTGCCCGGCGCGCCAACGCCGCAGCAGGACTTGGCATTGGTTTCCCGGCTCTGCCGGGCGATTTCCGCGTATTTTTCGCGGACGTTTGTTTTCAGTGCTTCTGAATCAGTCATTTTTTGTTCGCTTTTAGTTGTTCAATCATACTGTTTTTTCCTTTTCCGGGCAATTGGGTGATTGTCCACCGGGTTTAACAAGTGCAAGCGGCAGCCGATGGCGGGCAACAGGCCTCCAGCAGCGCTCTCAAACGCGCCAGCGCTGCCCAGTTGATGCAATAGCAGGATTTTGCCCCCTCGACTGTGCCGGAAATCAGGCCGGCGGCTTTCAATTCTTTCAAGTGCTGGCTGACAGTACTTTGCGCCAGCGGCACGACGTCTACAATTTCGCCGCATACGCACATGTTGCGCTGCGCCAGTTCGCGCAGAATAGCTACCCGTGCCGGGTGCCCCAGGGCTTTGGCCAATTCGGCCAACTCATTGTCCGTATCGCTGAAGACAGCCGTTTTACGCGTTCCCATACCAGTTGTTTTAAATTCATCGCAAAAATACGATTAATATTTTTATTTGCAAATTTTCGGAAAAAATATTATCGTAAAAATACGATTTCTTTTCAAGAAAGCAGCGCCCTTGCTTTACGGCAAAAATCCTGTCAATCCTGTCCCACTGCACCCTACGGGAGAAAAAATCCTGTTGATCCTGGAAAATCCTGTCAATCCTGTCCCACTACACTACGGGAGAAAAAATCCTGTTGATCCTGGAAAATCCTGTCAATCCTGTCCCACTACACCCTACGAGAGAAAAAATCCTGTTGATCCTGGAAAATCCTGTCAATCCTGTCCCACTGCACCCTACGGGAGAAAAAATCCTGTTGATCCTGGGAAATCCTGTCAATCCTGTCCCACTACACCCTACGGGGAGAAAAATCCTGTTGATCCTGGAAAATCCTGTCAATCCTGTCCCACTGCACCCTACGGGAGAAAAAATCCTGTTGATCCTGGAAAATCCTGTCAATCCTGTCCCACTACACCCTACGGGAGAAAAAATCCTGTCCCAGTGTACTACGACAAAAAATCTCCGTCCATTCATCCTGGCAGCGAGATCTTACCCATGCTGATCAGCGGCAAGCCGCCCAGCTGAGCGCCGGCGGGCGGTTCGCCGGCCACCGTTTCATTGGCCAAAACGGCAAACAAAACGGCTTCTTTGGCATCGCCGTGTACGCCCAGGGTTTCCATCTGTTCTATTTTCCAGCCGGGAAAGTAGCTCCGGAGATAAGCGACGACCGTGGGGTTGTGTGCGCCGCCGCCGCTCAGGTAAATGGCCTGGGTGGCCGCTGTGCGCGGAACACGGCGGATCGCTTCGGCAATGGTATCGGCGGTGAGGCGCGTCAGGGTGGCCAGCAGGTTGTGCCCGGAGGGCGTACTGTCTTTTCCGGCGGTTGCCAACGCCCATTCCAGGCTGAATTGCTCCGGCCCTGTGGTTTGCGGGAACGGCAGGGCGAAAAACGGATGGCTTTTCAGGCGCAGGAGCAAGGCTTCGTCCACCTTGCCGGCGGCGGCCAGTCGCGCGCCGTCGTCAAAGGGTTGTTGAAAAAAGTGCTTGGCAGCTGCGTCGAGCAGGGTATTGCCTGGCCCGGTATCGGTGGCGAAGACTAAGGATGTATCGCCGTCACCCGGCAGGAAGGTAAAATTGCCGATGCCGCCGATATTGAGGAGGAAACGGTCTTCATTTTTTTCGGAAAAGAGCAGGAAATCGCCATAGAGTGCCAGAGGGGCGCCTTCTCCGCCGGCGGCCAGGTGTTTTTGCCGGAAATCGCTGATGGTGATGATCCCGGTACGGCGGGCGATATGATCGCCGTCGCCGATTTGCAACGTGCCATTGGGGTAATCCGCCAGGCCATGAAATTGCCGGGGAGCATGAAAAACCGTTTGACCATGGCTGGCGATCAGGTCCACGCTTCCGGGTGCAATGCCCCAACGCCGGAGCGTCGTATTGATCATGGCGGCATGCCGCTCGGCCACGACTTCATTGAGCAGGACGAGGTGCTGAAAATCGATGGTTTTTTGGGCAAAGACGCGCCGGATTTCTTCCCGGAACGCTTCATCGAAGGGGATGGTATCAAAATGCGCGACTTGTACTTTCGTTTGAAAACCGGCCCCTTCTATCCGGCAGAGCGCCAGGTCGAGCCCGTCCAGCGACGTGCCGGACATGAGCCCGAGGATATTGCGGGTTTGTTTTTGTGCAATTGCGGCGAGTGCCTGGATATGGTGTTTCATGTTTGCGGTACAGCGGTGGGTTTGGTGAATATGTTATCCGGCCGGATGGGCGAAAGTAGGGCAGAACAACCTATTTTCAGCCTGAAAAAAAAAACGCAAACACATGTATCAAATTGAACCGGATATTCGCCGTGCAAGCATGCTGCCGGGCGCTTTTTACAGTGATCCCCAAGCGTTTGACGCCTGCCGGGAGCGCATTTTCGCCCGATCCTGGCAGCTGATTGCCGGTGCGGAGGAATACGTTGGCCTGCCCAATGAGGCGCTGCCATTCGAGTTCATGGAACACTTCCTGGAGGAACCCCTGCTGCTCCTGCGCGACGAAAAGCAGGCGCTGCATTGTTTGTCGAACGTATGCACGCACCGGGGAAATATCCTGGTCCAGCACCCGGGGCGCCTCGGGCGTGGGGCAATTGTATGCGGTTACCATGGCAGGCGGTTTCAGGCGGACGGACAGTTTGTCTCCATGCCCGAAACGGCGGGCATGCTCGATTTTCCCTGTGCCAGCGACCACCTGACGCGTTTGCCGGTGCGGCAGTGGCGGCAGTTTGTGTTTACGTCCCTCGAACCGGCAATTCCCTTCGAGCACTGGGTGGCCGGCCTGGATCGGAAGGTGGGTTTCCTGCCGGTCGAACAATTCCGCTACGCCGCCGCCCGCTCCCGGGATTACCTGGTGCGGGCCAATTGGGCTTTGTACTGCGACAACTACCTGGAGGGTTTTCACATCCCATTTGTACACAAGGGGCTGGCTGCTACACTGGACTGGAGCGCCTACCGCACCGAGTTGTTCTCCTGGGGCAATTGCCAGGTTGGCGCCGGGCACGGCGGGGAAAGCGTGTTCGATCTGCCGCCGGATCATGAAGACGCAGGGCAGGCGATCGCCGCGTATTATTTCTGGTTGTTCCCCAATATGATGTTTAACTTTTATCCCTGGGGATTATCGGTGAATATTGTCCGGCCGTTGAAAACCGATCTTGTGCGGGTTAGTTTCCGGACGTACGTCTGGCGGGAGGAACTACTGGGCTCGGGCGCCGGCGCCGACGTCGACCTGGTGGAACGCGAAGACGAGGCGGTAGTGGAACAGGTGCAGCGTGGTACGTGTTCGCGTTTTTACCGGGCTGGCCGTTATGCCCCTGGGCAGGAAAAAGGCGTGCACCATTTTCACCGGCTGCTGGTAAAGGCCCTGGAAACCTGAATTAAGTGGTTAGCCGACAATCCATTTATTAAATGCCGGGAAGCGCCGGATATGGATTAACTTTCCGCTCGAAACACAAACTATGATCGAGACAAAGCTCCTCCCATGCCGTCTGGAATTTTGCGCGTTACCGCTCTTTTAATTACGCTCGTCCTTCCCGCCTTCACCCTCCGTGCCGGGTGTGTCGACAGTATTCATTTGAACGTCCGGCCTGTTCAATGTCATGGCCTGCGCAACGGCGTGATCGAAATCGCGGAAGTATTTGGCGGGATATATCCATTTTATTATTCCCTCGACGGGCAGTCGTTCAGTACGCGCCCGCTTTTTGACCTGCTTTGGGCAGGGGAATACACGCTGTACGTCCGGGATTCGACGGGCTGCCTGGAAAAATACCCGGTGCTGGTGCCTGAACCGGAGGAGCTCAAAGTACAGATCAGCATAATCGATACTGCAGTGGTATCCGGCGAGTGGTTTCAGATCCGGGCAGTCGTATATCCTCCGGACGCTCTGCTGACGGCTATCGAATGGAGGCCGCCGGGCTTGTTTGCCATGCCGCATGAATTGGCGCAGACCGTCCGGATCGTGGAAGACACGGAATTCGCAATCGAAATCCGCAATGCAAACAACTGTGTTGCGCGCGACTTGCTGGCGGTGACCGTGGAAAAAACCAACCTGTATTTTCCCAACGCCTTCAGCCCGTCCAGCAACCAGGATAACTACTTCACCTTGTTTGCGGGCGATGGCGTATCGCGTATCCAGGTGTTGCAAATATTCAATCGTGGGGGCAATCTGGTGTACGAACGCCGCGATTTTTTACCTAATGATCCGCTAAAAGGCTGGAACGGCAGATGGCATGGCCATTCGGCGGCTGCCGGCGTCTACGCCTGGGTTGCGCTGGTGGAATTTCTGGATGGCAAACAAAGGCGTTTTTCCGGCAATGTTACGTTGATTCCGGAATAGTGGCAGACTTGTTGGGGTTCCTCAATACGCCACCTTCAGGGTTTGCCCTTCCAGGTAAACCGATTTCGACAGTTTCAGGGTGATTTTTTCACCTTCGAGGGTCTCGATCACCGTGCCGTCGTGGAGGCTCTTCCCGTTTTGCAGGGCATCTTTGGCTGCGTCGTACAGTACCGCGTGCGCTTCCTGCATACTATGGCGGGATTTCACGATTTCCAGGTCGGGTATGCCGAACTCTGTCATGCCGAACGTATACGCATTGGTTGCGCCGCTATCCTGGAACATGCCGAAATAGACCCAGCAATACACGGGAAGTACATTTTGATCGAGGTTGTGAGCGGCCTGCAGAAAAAAGTCCTTCGATTGCAGCACGTACTGCGCCGGCATATATACGCCGCAGGCGCGGGTGTTTTCCAGCGTTGCCGCTGCCGCCTGGGTAAACAGTTTGTAGAGTTGTACCGGCCGGTTGTTTGAACCGATGACGGAGATTACCACCTGCGTTTGATGGCCCGGCGCTTCTTCCCTGGCCGAACGCCACATCCAGGCGCCTTCGGCAGCTGAGCGGATTTCGGCCGGCGCCGCCGGGTAGTCCACATTAGCCAGCATGATCGTAGCGCCCGTGGTGTACAAGACGAGCGTGCGGCCGGATTGGTTGGAAGAGTCCAGGCGAACACCCCAGTCTTTTTTTATGGCCTGGAGCAGGGCCGGAAAGTTCACCGGCGTTTTATCGTTGAGCAACACAATGCCGGAAACCACCTTGCTGTCGGTTGGAGTAGTTTTTTGAGCATGGGCAAACGCACTGAAAAAAAAGAACAGGGTGGCAAAAAGCACAGGCAGGCGCATGGGCGTATCAGTTTTTTAAATAAATAAACGGCAAAGGTACGATGGGCGGTTTCTAACGCCGCTCCGGACCGGAATGTTTTTCGGGTCATGTACAAAACGTACGGACCTGTCGCGCTTCAACGCTTGCACGCTTCCAGCAGGGCTTCCACGTCATCCAGGCGAAAGGGTTGCTCCTGGTTTCCCCAGCTGGTTTGAATATAGTTCAGAATATTAGTGATGTGCACGGCCGACAGGGTCGGTACGCCGGGCATCTGCTCGGCATATTGTTTTCCGTTCACCTGTATCGTGTCTTTCAGGCCGTATTTAAGGATGCAGGGCAGCCGTTCGCGGTGGGTTTTGAGGAAGCCGGATCCGGCCAGGGGCGGAATCAGCGCGCTGAGCCCTGCGCCATCGTCCATATGGCAATTGGCGCAATGTACCTGATACAGGCGGGCTCCCTCGCGGTAAGGGTTTTGTTGGCATTTCAGACCAAAAAACAAGAATAAAAACACCGCAGACAATACCCGGAAAACCTTCATAAGGAGCGAAACGGATTAGTTTCTTATCGGCGGGCAAATTGTTCTTCCAGCAAACGGTCCATATCCTGCATGAAGCGGTCGACGTCTTTGGCGTTGGTGCCATCGCAAAAAGCGCGCACATGCCGGTATTTATCGACCAGGATGAGCCGTCCGCTGTGGTCGAATCCTCCGGGAGCCCCGGGGTTTTCTGTGGCCACGCTGAAATAGTCGTCGGCTATGCTGTAAATCGCATCGTGGTCGCCGGTCACCAGGCGCCAGCGCTCCGGGTGGATACCCAGTTTTTCGGCGTGCCGCTTCAGTGCCGCTACCGTGTCGTTTTTCACGTCGATAGAGTGCGAGAGCAGGCCGACGCGCGGGTCGTTTTCATATTTTTTATAGATACGGAGCCCATTGGCTTTTACCTTGGGGCAAATCGTCGGGCAGTGGATAAAAAAGAAATCCACCACATAAATCTTGTCCTGAAAGGTGGCATTGGTGACGGCCTGGCTGTCCTGGTCGACAAAAGAAAAGTCCGGAATAGTTGGATAGACCGTATCCCCGTTCACGACGTCGCGTTCGCCCAAGATGGGCAAGGGGCGCGGGGCGCCGGGGTCACAGGCCCAAAAAGCGGTCAGGGCGATACCGAAAAAAAGGATATATTTCATGTTGATGTGCTATTGTTTAATATTCGCAGCGCTGGCCGCCCTATTGCGGTTGTGTGCGGAGCAGTTGTTTGCCGGCATCCCTTGCCGCGCGGATATCGAGTTGGTTCTGACGGATGGCGCGGTGCTGGGCGCTCAGATAAGTAGCGGCTTCTGCGGGCGGCAGCCGGGTGGGCGCCGTATACTGCCGCATCCAGTCGTACATATCTTCTTCGGCGGTTGTCATTTGTTCCAAAACGCTTTGCAGCGAGTCGGCACGTGCAGACGGCGCGCCTGCCCCGGCCAATTCGCCCCGGAGCACCCGGCCTATGCGGTTCATTTCCGCCATTTCTTTCATGGCTTCGTCGTGGATGGCCATGGTGTTTTGCAGCAGTGTTTCGACTGCGCCGTTGGGGCTGTTGCCCGGTTGCAGGAAAACAAACGCCAGGCAAAGTGCGGCGGCGCAGATCCCGGTCCAGGTATTTTTATCCATTGAATGCCAGTGGTATTTAACGATGGTTTAAGGATTTGGAGCGGTAAAATTGCAAGCTGGCGCAAAAGTATGACACCGGTGGCTGGCAAATGCGAACGCGCGGTCATGTTTTTCTAATTTTGCGCCATTCCAAATAAATACAGCCTTCACCGGCCGTTCAACTGTTTCCATGCTGCACGCAATTTCTCCTATCGACGGGCGCTATGCCGATAAGACCAGGGAACTGGCCGATTACTTCAGCGAGTATGCGCTCATCCGTTACCGGGTTTTTGTCGAAATCCAGTATTTTATTGCCCTTGCCCAGTACGGCTTGCCGCAATTGGCTGATTTTGAAGAAACAAAAATCGATGAGCTCAACGCTATTTTTGAAAACTTCGGCCTGGCCGATGCCGAATACATTAAAACCATAGAACGGACGACTAATCACGACGTCAAAGCCGTGGAGTATTTCCTTAAAGAGCGCTTCGACGCCCTCGAAATCGGCCGCCTGCGCGAGTTTGTGCATTTTGGGCTCACGTCGCAGGATATCAACAATACCGCCGTCCCCTTGCTCTTAAAAAATGCCCTGCATGATGTGTACTATCCCCTGTTGCAGCGTATCCGCGATCATATTTACCAACTGGCGCAGGACTGGGCCCGGGTGCCCATGCTGGCCCGCACCCATGGGCAGCCGGCATCGCCCACCTTGCTGGGCAAAGAACTGCAGGTGTTTGCCGAGCGGCTCGACGGGCAGCTGGATCAGCTGCGCGCCATCCCGCACCGCGCCAAATTCGGCGGCGCAACGGGCAATTTCAACGCGCATTATGCCGCCTATCCCGACTACGACTGGCGCCAGTTCGGCGACGAGTTTGTCCGCGAGTTCCTCGGGCTGCAACGCACCCGCCACACTACACAGATCGAACCGTATGACTGCCTGGCCGCGCAATGCCAGGCCTTGGGCCGGATCAATACCATCCTGATCGATTTTTGCCGCGATATCTGGACCTATATTTCCATCGAGTATTTCCGGCAAAAAACCGTGAAAGATGAAGTCGGTTCTTCGGCCATGCCCCACAAGGTAAATCCCATCGACTTTGAAAATGCGGAGGGCAACCTGGGGGTAGCCAACGCCCTGTTCCAGCATTTTGCGGAAAAACTGCCGGTCAGCCGCCTCCAGCGCGACCTTACAGACAGTACGGTGCTGCGCAACCTGGGCGTTCCGGTCGGCCACACGGTGGTAGCCCTCAAGTCGATCCTGAAAGGCCTGGGCAAACTCGTGTTGAATGAAGGAAAACTATACGATGATCTGGAAGACAACTGGATGGTGGTGGCCGAGGGTATTCAGGTGATCCTCCGGCGGGAAGGTTATCCGCAGCCTTATGAAGCCCTGAAAGCGCTCACCAGGGGCCGTCCCGTGGTCACGCAGGAAGAATTGCACGATTTTATCGATACCCTCGACGTGCGCGCCGAGGTAAAGGAAGAACTGAAGCGGTTGACCCCGCACAATTACGTCGGAGGGTGAAAATTAGCGCACGAACACTTCATCCGCAAAAAGCCAGCCCCGGTTGCCTGCTCCCGGCATGCCTTCGGGGATGTTTTCCAGGGGCGTCGCTACGATTTTGATAAAACGCGCCCGGCCAGTTATACCTGGTATGGTAAACCACCGGCTGCCGTCGGGCGCCTCGGCGGGTATCTCCATTTCGGCTTCCAGCTGGAAATCCTGACCGTCGTCAGCGCTGAAAACCTGCAGCCAGGCAGGATAGTACACCCATGACGGGGTCACCTGCCGGCAATGAAGGCCTACCTCCTGGAAATCCACCGGCCGGCCGAAATCGAGTACCACCCGGAGGGGATGCTCCCGAAAACCGCCGTAGCCTTCCTGCAGGCCGGCATTGTAGGGGCTGAAGGCCCTGTACAGGCCGTCGGTCAAAAAATGCGCCGTATCGCGGCTATGCAGCTGCCCGGGCTGATCCTGCAGCACGCAGGAGGCCGTCCGGGCCAGGTGGTCGATGGTGTCGGGCAAAAGGGGTAACAAGTAATCTTCCGGGCGCTCGCCGTAGTATTCCTGCAGTTGTCGCAGCCGCCTGGTCAGGGAAAACCGGATATTGAAGTATGCCGGATCGTCGTATACATTTCGAAGTTCTTGCGGATCTTTTTCCAGGTCATACAACTCCCAGGCGTCGATGTCAAAATAAAAATGCAGGAGTTTGTACCGTTTGGTGCGCAGCCCGTAATGCCGTTTGACGGCATGGACCGCCGGATACTCGTAGTAATGGTAATAGGTGGCGTCGCGCCAGCCGGCCGGCGTTTGTCCGCTGCTGATCAATGGTTTTAACGATACGCCCTGCAGGTCGCCCGGCGCCGGCGCGCCGGCTACATCCAAAAACGTGGGTACAAAATCGACGTTCATCACCAGAGCATCGGAAACGCTGCCCGGCGGAATGACGCCCGGCCAGCGCAGGAGCAGCGGCTGGCGGTACGACTCTTCGTACATGAAGCGTTTGTCGTACCACCCGTGCTCGCCCAGGTAGAACCCCTGGTCGGAGGTGTAAAAGATGAGGGTGTTTTGGGCAAGGCCATGTGCTTCGAGGTAATCGAGCACCCGCCCGACCTGATCGTCTACGGACTGAATACAACGGAGATAATCTTTTATATAGCGTTGATATTTCCAGCGTACGAGCGCTTCGCCGCGGAGGCTGTCGCGGAGTAGCCGCGCATTTTCACCGGCATATGCGGCCAGGATGGCTGCGCGCTGGGCAGGGGTCAGGCTATTCAGAAAGGCTTCGGTTTCGCTGCGAAACCAGGATTCCCGGCCATCTGGCGGCGCTTCCCATACCTTTAGGTCGTAGGCTAGGTCCATATGGTCAGCGATGCGCATTTCCTGTTGCCGGGCAGCCGCGCTGCGCGAGGAATAATCGTCGAACAGCGTAGCCGGTTCGGGAATAGTCACCTCGTCGAACAGGTGGAGGTATTTTTCCTCCGGCATCCAGTTGCGGTGTGGCGCTTTGTGGTGAAGCATCAGAAAAAACGGCCGGCTGGTATCGCGCCGGTCCAGCCATTGCAGGGCAAAGTCGGTGATGAGGGTAGTCGCGTAGCCTTCCACCTTTTCCCGGCCGGCGGCCGTCAGGAAGTCGGGATTATAATAGGCGCCCTGGCCGGGTAGAATTTTCCAGAAATCAAATCCGGTGGGTTCCGATTTGAGGTGCCATTTCCCAATCATGGCGGTCTGGTAACCGCTTTGCCGGAGTATTTTGGGCGCGGTCGGTTGGCTGCCGTCGAACGGGTAGAGGTTGTCAAGCACGCCGTTGCGATGGCTGAACTTTCCCGTCAGGTTCACGGCCCGTACCGGTGAACAAATCGAGTTGGTACAAAAAGCCTGGTCGAAGCGCATGCCTTCGCGGGCCAGCCGGTCAATCTGCGGCGTTTGGTTCAGGCGGCTCCCATAGCAACTCAGGGCCTGGACTGCATGATCGTCGGACATGATGAAAATAATATTCGGCCGGGTAGATTGGGCCGTGCCTGCCGCAGGCAAAAGGCAAAGTAAACACAAGGGAAAAATATGTTGCATCGATCGACCTGGGTTGAGCCGGCTAAAGTACTATTTTCCAACGGGACTACGATCCCTCCTTCCCGACTTTTACTCCTTTACCATTTACCCAACATAAATGCCTTTATCGCCGGTGATGCGAACCAGGTAAATACCCGGCGCCAGATCGCCCGCCGAAATACGCAGCTGGCCGGCTTGCCCGTTTGCTGCGGCTTGTACCAGTCTGCCCTGCAGGGCAGACACCTCTACGCAGCGGGCCAAATCGCCGGGCAGCGCAATAATGGCTTCAGCCGTAACCGGATTCGGCCGGATAGTTATGCGCAACGGCTGGTTGGCTATTGCGCCGGCAGAAACGGGGTTGAACGGCGCATCAAAGCGGGTGCCGCTGTTCAGGACCTCCTTGGTATCGGCGTGTTGAATAAAGGCCAGGCAACATGCGTGCTTCATATCTTCGGAAAGCCGTAACATTGCCCCGTAAATTTTTATATCAAAACTATCCAAGCCACAACCATGTTCCTGTTAGCCATGCCGGATTTTACTTCCGGCGCCGTATGGATCAGCCTGCTTACCCTGACATTTTTGGAAATCGTATTAGGGGTTGACAACATAATTTTTATTTCTATAATATCCTCCAAACTGCCGCCCGCCCAGCAGCCCCGGGCCAGGAATGTCGGCCTTGTGCTGGCTATGCTCCTGCGCATTATCCTGCTCTTCGGTCTCGTCTGGATCATCGGTATGAAAGAACCGTTGTTCCATATTGACCTGCCGGGTTTGCATGGCGCTGTGACGGGTCAGGGGCTTATTCTATTTCTGGGTGGGATATTCCTGTTTTACAAAGCCACCACGGAAATTCACCATAAACTGGAAAGCCCGCGGGAGCTGGACGACCCCAAAGTGGGAAAAGGCAAAGCTGCCCTGAACGCCGTAATTATCCAGATTGCCCTGATCAACATCGTTTTTTCGTTCGACTCCATCCTGACCGCCGTCGGCATTGCCGACAATCTCCTGGTCATGATTATTGCCGTCGTACTGTCAGTGGTCGTGATGATGCTTTTTTCGGGTTCCGTCAGCCGGTTTGTCAACGAACACCCAACGGTGCAGATGCTGGGCCTTGCTTTCCTTATCCTGATCGGCTTTTCGCTGGTTGCCGAGGCGGCACATCTGGGGCATTTTATCGAGGGCGCGGTGCCCAAAGGTTACCTGTATTTCGCTATTTTCTTCTCCTTGTTTGTAGAAATGCTGAACATCCGGATGCGCAAGGCACAAAAACCCGTCCAACTGCACGGGTATGGCGAAACGGCGAAAGACCGCGGTTTGCTCGATGAGGACCTGTTGGATACGGAGGCGCAACAAACAAACGGCCCCGGAAACGCTAAAGGCGCACGCCATGAATAATCTCAACCTGGACCGGGATATCGTATTTTTCGACCTGGAAACGACCGGACTGAATGTGATCCGCGACCGGATCGTACAGATTGCCCTGGTCAAACTACCCAAAAACGGCGATCAGCCCGCGGAACTCTCCACCCTGGTGAACCCCGGCATCCCAATTTCGGAAGAGGCCATGGCCGTGCACGGAATTATGCCCAAAGACCTGGCAAACAAGCCGACTTTCCGGCAGCTGGCGCAGAAAATCTGGGATTTTATCGGCGGGGCCGATTTGGCCGGGTACAACTCCAACCGCTTTGACGTGCCCATGCTCATGGAGGAATTTGCCCGGGTGGGCATGGAATTTGACGTGAGCAAGCGGCGTTTGATCGATGTGCAGCGTATTTTTTATAAAATGGAGCCCCGCACCCTCAAAGCCGCTTACCGGTTGTATTGTGGAAAAGAACTGACCGACGCCCACGACGCCCTGGCCGATGTGCGGGCTACCATCGAGGTGTTTCACGGCCAGCTCAGAACCTACGATGGGAAAGACCTGCTCGACGAAGACGGAAATATCATTCCGGCGCCGGTCAAAAACGATATGCAGGCCCTGCACGAGTTTACCAATGACCTGAATTTCCTCGACGCCACCCAGAAGCTCCGGGTACAACCCGACGGCGTGGTGGTGTTTAATTTTGGAAAGTACGCCGGCCAACCGGTGAAGGACATACTGGCAAATGACAAAAATTACTATTTCTGGATTCTGGAAAAAGAGTTCTCCTCCCAGGTGAAACAACTCGTCAAACAGCTCATGCGGGATATCGAACGCAAATAGCATACCCTTCAAACCCGGTATTTTCATGCGAAACTGGTGGTTTTTATTTTGCCCGTTGCTTCTGGCCTCCTGTTATGAACCGCGCGAGGGTTGTCTGGATATCGAGGCGACTAATTTTGACGCCGCTGCGGATAAAAACTGTTGTTGTACCTATCCGGCCTTAAAACTCACCTTTTTGCCCCGCTTCGATACGCTGGTATGGAAACCCGACACGGCCTACCAGTACGCCCCGGGCAAGTGGTTCCGCATCAAACAAGCCGTCTTTTATTTGTCCGATTTTCAATTGCTCCAGCAAGGCGCGCCGGCGCGCATCAGCGACTCGCTGGAGTTCAGCCTGCTGGGGCCCGCCGGCGATACCGTCCGGCAAACGCTGATCAACGATTTTCAGCTGATTCGCCGCACCGTCATCGATTATACGGCAGGCGCCTTCCGGCCGGGCGGCACATTTGAATCCATCCGGTTTCGCGTCGGCCTGCCCGCGTCCGCACAGCGTGTTATCCCCGATTTAGCGCCGGACGGCCATCCGCTCCGCCGGCAAGCCGAAGGCATGTGGCAGGGGCCGGATACTGGTTACGTGGCCCTCAAACTCGTTATCACCCGCGATTCTCTTCCGGGTACGGCGCCGGATACCCTTTGGTTCAGCCGACCGGATTTTGACAGTGCCGTGATACAAAAGGATGCTATCTTTCGGCATGAGAGCGGTTATGATTTCAGGTTGCAACTGCAAGTGGATTTCCGCGAATTGTTCCGCAGTGTGGATTTGTCCACCGGAGACATTTCAGCTTGGAAAACACAAATTATTGCCAACCTGCCCGGCGCTTTCAGCGTTTTTCCTTAGAACTTGCCGAACATAATTGGAACCGGCTTAAACACATCAATCATGAAAAAAGTACTGCTTGCCGCCTTGCTGGCTGGCATGGCCCTTTGGACCGGCTGCGATGGCACCGAACCGCCGAAAGGCGCCACCATTACCATCACGTTTAAGGCCTTGTACGACGGCCAACCCCTCGAAAAATATAAAAACTACGACTACGATACCTACCAAGTGCAGTTCAGCCGCTTCAATGCGTTTATGGCCGATTTTGCACTGCTAGATGGAAACAACGCCATAAAGTTTGGCGACATCGCCTGGGTGGATTTTACGCCCGACCTGGCGCCTAGTAACATGGCCGTGGAAGTGCCGGTTGTCTTTACCAACGTGCCCGATGGAGACTATACTGGTATCCGTCTGGGTTATGGCGTGCCCCCGGCGCTGAACGCCAAACAGCCCAAGGATTTCTCCGCCGGCCACCCGCTCAGCCGGGAAAACGAATACTGGCTGGGCTGGGGCAGCTACATTTTTAATAAAATTGAAGGACAGGTGGACCTCGACAAAAACGGCAGTTATGACGGCAGCCTGATCTATCACTGCGGCTCCAATGCCGTGTACCGTACCTATGATTTTAATGTTCCGCTCAAAATTGAACCTGGCGCCAATATCACGGTGGAGTTCGACCTGAAGAAACTGTTTGTCCTCAACGGCGCCTGGCTGGATTTAACCGATACCTACAACCACATCACCTCCAACGATGCCAATGATGTGGTGATTGCTACCCAGCTGATGGATAATTTCGGCAACGCCACCACCGTGAAATGATCCGCTAACCGCTCTACTGGCATATTATGAAGTATCTTGCATTTCCTGCCGCCTGGCGTTTTTCCGCGCTTTTCTTCGGAAGCCTGACCCTGTTCATTTGGTCTGCCTGCCAAAAAGACGACCCGGCGCCGGATGCTGGGGAGAGGGACCTCCGGGTATACCCTACAACTCCAAGCCCTATGCCGTGGTCAAACCCGCCCACTTCCCGGAGGTGCCGGTGCCGGCGGATAATCCGCTGACGCTGGACGGGGTGCAATTGGGCCGGCGTTTGTTTTACGACCCCATCCTGTCGGCCGACAGCACGCAATCGTGTTCGTCCTGCCATATGCCGCTAGGGAGCTTTACCGACAATAAAGCCGTATCGACCGGTATTGACGGGATTGCCGGCCGCCGCAGTTCCATGAGCCTTCTCAATATCGCCTATGCCACCAACGGCTTGTTTTGGGACGGCCGTTCGCTCAGCCTGGAAGACCAGGCGCTCCGGCCGGTGGAAGACCTCATCGAAATGCACAACACCTGGGCCAACGTGGTGTCCAAACTGAAAAAACATCCGGTCTATCCAGACCTGTTTCGCAAGGCCTTTGGTATTCCTACCACCAAAGAAATTACGAAGGAACTTGCCGCAAAGGCTATCGCACAGTTTGAGCGCATCCTGATCAGCAGTGGAAAATCAAAGTTTGACCGCTACCTGCAAGGGGACCCGGACGTGTTCGACGACGATGAACTGGATGGTAAACTCATGTATTTCGAGGAGGGCGCGTCAGTGGGGCTCCCGGATGCACAGTGTTTTCACTGCCACGGCGGGCTGACCCTGACCGGCAACCAGTATTTTAACAACGGCCTGGATTCTGCGGCCACCCTGCATGATTTCAAAGACCGGGGCAGGGGAGAGGTGTCGGGTAATCCTTCGGACAACGGGAAATTCCGGTCGCCCACTTTGCGCAATATAGCCCTGACCGCGCCGTATATGCACGACGGGCGCTTCCAATCGCTCGAAGAAGTTTTGGATCATTACAGCAGTCACGGAAAAAACTCGCCAAACAAAGACCCCCTGCTCGTCCAGGTAGGGTTCCCCATTCCCGGAAGCAATCCGGTTCAATATACCGGCCTGACCCCCGCGCAGAAAAACGCCCTGGTAAAATTCCTGCACACGCTTACCGATACAGAATTTGTGGCTAACCCGGATATCCAGAATCCTTTTTAAGCAGCTGATTTTCGACAAATTAGCGCGGCGCTACCGTTTCGGGTTCCTGGCGGATAGCCGGTTTGGTCCCCCAATTGTCTTTCTCCGGTTTTTTTGTGCGCAACTGCCGGCCAGGATTTAAATTTGGCCTGATTTTTTATGCATTTTTTTCATAATACTTGCTCATCCCATGCACATTTTATACCGATTACCGATCTTACCGGCTTTGCTATGGGCTGCTGCCGCGGCCGCCCAAATCAGCGAAGGCGGCATCCCGCCCAGCCGCTCTGCCGAATTTTCCGGCGTATTTGCTGTTGATCCCCTTCCCGAGCCTTTCGTTTTTTCCACACCGGACGTACAACAATGGTTTGAAGAAGATGCCAAACAGCCGGATCAAGGCCGTTTCGCCGCGCCCTTGCCCAAAGTCGATATCGACCCGCTCCGTCATGGCCGGTGGACCAGCCTGCCCTCGGGCGACCGGGTTTGGCGCTGTGCCCTGCAGGCGCCAAAAGCCCTGGGACTGGTGTTGCAGTTCGACCGTTTTCGCTTGCCCCCCGGGAGCCGTTTTTTTGCGTATACGCCCGATAGCAGGCGTATTTTGGGCGCTTATACTGCCCAAAGTTGCCTGCCTTCCGGTCAGTTTTTGATCGGCATTGTACCCGGGGAAAAAACGGTGCTGGAGTTGTACGAACCCGCCGCCGTAGCCGGCCAGGCGCAAATCCACCTGCACCGCATCGATTACGTGTATGATCCTGCCGGCGTGGCGCCTCTGGACAGTCCCGATGATTTTGGCCAATCCTATGCCTGCAACGTGAACGTCAACTGTGCGCTGGGCCAAAACTGGCAAACCGAAAAAAAAGGCGTTGCCCGCATCCTGATGGTATTTGTCAATGGCACAGGCTGGTGCACTGGCGCCCTGGTCGCCAACACCGGCGCCAGCGGCGACCCGTATTTCCTGACGGCCCACCACTGCCAGCTGATTGGCCTGCAACCCAATTTCAGTTTGTGGCGTTTTGATTTTGGCTACGAAGCGCCAACCTGCGCCAATCCGGCCGCCGAACCTGCGCCGAAATCCGTCCTGGGTTGCGAACGTATGGCATACCGGCATGAAACAGATTTTCTGCTCTTGAAGCTCAACCAGATTCCCGGGTCTTACAACCTCTATTTTAACGGATGGAACCGCAGCGCTGCCACCAATGCCCTGGTGCAGACCTCCGCCTTCATCCATCACCCGAATGGCGACATCCAAAAGATTTCCAAAGACAATAACCCTGCTACCATTTTTGCTCAAATCATCAACTGGGGAAGCGGATTCGGCAGCACGCCGGCCAACTCCCACTGGGCGGTAGTGCCCGACGAGGGGATATACCAGCCCGGCTCTTCAGGAAGCCCTTTGTTCGACCAGAATAAACGGATCGTCGGCCAATTGCACGGCGGCAACCTGGATACCGTCAATTGCACGGTGCTCAATTCCTGGTTCGGGCGTTTTGATCTTTCCTGGGACCAGGGTTCCAGTCCGCAAAGCCGGCTAAAAGAATGGCTTGATCCCGGCAACCTCGATATTCTCACACAAAACGGCTATGTGCAGCCGGCGCCCACCATAGTGAGTATCGGCGGGACGATCCAAACGCACTGGGGTGCGCCGATGCCGAACGTGCTGGTACAAGTAACCGGCGGCGCTACGGCCAGTACGCGTACGGATGCCAGCGGCAAGTTTTTATTCGGCAACCTGCCTGCCGGCCTTAACTACACCGTAACCCCGGAGCGCGACACGAACGATGTGAACGGGGTTACCACGTTCGACCTGTCGTTGATCAACAAACATGTGCTTGGGTTAGACACCCTGGATTCGCCCTGGAAAATCCTGGCCGCCGACGCGAATGCCAGCAATTCGGTGTCGACGGTGGATGTTGTCGAAGGCCGTAAGGTCTTGCTGGGTTTGAATACGGCTTTTCCAGCAAATGGCTCCTGGCGTTTTTTCCCGGCGCCGACCAATTTCCCCAACCCGGGCAACCCCTTCACGGGCTTTCCCGGCGGCCTCCCCGGCAGTGCGCTGCAATATAACAGCCTGCAAGACAATGTAACAGATGCCAACTTCCAAGGCGTCAAGGTCGGAGATGTGAATAATAATGCGAACAGTGGCGGGTAAATCCGGCGGTTTTATCGATTTCTGCGCTTTTAACGGCCGGCTTGCCCACACATATCCCGGTTTTTGCTTTAACATAGCTGCCGGATTTCGGAGGGTTCTGAGATCGGCGTTTTTTCCATGGTAAATTTTCCTCCTTAAATGAGACATACCGCAAAAGAGCGCTTTTTGCGCTACGTACAGATCGATACCCAAAGCGATCCGGCGAGTAAAACGATTCCCAGCACCGACAAGCAAAAAGATCTGAGCCGGCTTCTGGTACAGGAACTGCTCGAAATGGGCATCCGGGATGCCGAACTCGATACGTTTGGCTACGTATACGCCACTTTACCGGCCAACACGGATAAAAAGGTGCCAGTGATTTGTTTTTGCTCACACGTCGATACGGCGCCCGATTGCTCCGGCGCCGGCGTGAAGCCGATCCTACATGCCAATTATAAAGGGCAGGACCTGGTACTGCCCGACGACCCAACGGTCGTTATCCGGGAAAAAGAACATGAAGACCTGAAGCGCCAGCACGGCAACGATATCATCACCGCCAGCGGTACCACGCTGCTGGGCGCCGACAATAAGGCCGGAGTGGCCGCCATAATGGATGCCGCACATATACTGCTGAACACCCCTTCGATCAAACACGGCAAAATTCGTATTCTGTTCACCCCGGACGAGGAGATCGGCAGAGGAGTAGACAAACTGGATATGAAAAAACTCGGCGCCCGCTTCGGCTATACCATCGACGGCGAGACGGCCGGCAGTATCGAAGGCGAAACGTTTAGCGCCGACGGCGTTCTGATTACCGTGCATGGCGTAGCCTCGCACCCCGGATTTGCCAAAGGCAAAATGGAACATGCAAGTAAAATTGCCGCCCGGATTTTGGCCAGGTTGCCAGACAAATTTAGCCCCGAACACACCGAAGGCCGCCAGGGATTTATCCACCCTACGCTCATCGAAGGCGGATTGGAGAAGGCTACGGTCAAACTTATCCTGCGCGATTTCACCGAAGGCGGTTTGAAACGCCACGCGCGCACGCTTCAAAAGGTCGTAGACGCCGTTTTGAAAAACTACCCGAATTCGCGCGCAGAAGTGACCATTACCCAACAATACCGCAACATGGGCAAAGTGCTGCGCCGGTACCCGCAAGTAGTGGCAAACGCCATAGAAGCGCTCCAGCGCGCCGGCTTTGCCCAACCGCTCCAGCGCGCCATTCGCGGCGGTACCGACGGCTCGCGGCTTTCTTTTATGGGTCTGCCCTGCCCCAATCTTTTTGCCGGCGAGCATGCCTTTCACTCCAAACAAGAGTGGGTGTCGGTGCAGGATATGGAAAAAGCCGCCGAAACGATCGTACACCTGGCCCAGGTGTGGGAGGAACGCAGCTAAACTTAACACAAATATCATGGCGGCAGCTGAGCAGCGCACTGGCTTTCCTGGAATCTTACGCCTACCTTTGCACTCTTCTTTCGGGAAGACGGAAATGGTGTCTGTATAGGCAAACTTCCGGCTGACCGGCTGTTCAATTCACTCAAACCAATCCTTATTATGGAAGAAAAAAATAAAATGCAGGAACTGCTCGACTCCGCTAAAGAAATCGCCGGAAAAGCCGGCGAACAATTGGAACAATTGAAAGATGCGGCAGGGGAAAAACTTGGCCAAATCAAGGACGCTGCCGGCGAAAAAATAGAGGAGTGGAGTGAAAAAGCGGAAAAACTGGCCGCTGAAGCCCGGGAAGAAGCTGCTGAAAAAGCCGCTGAACTCAAAGCCGCCAAGGAAAAAATAGAAGCCCATGAGGGCGGCGCATTGGGTTTCCTTTCAGACAAGGCAAAAGAACTGATCGGCGAAGTGAAAGAAGAAGCCGCCGAAGTAGCCGAGGCCGGCAAAGGATTCTGGGAAAAAGCGAAAGAATTTGTTGCGCAAAAACCAGACGAAACCCATCCGGCCCCTGAAGGCAAGGAAGCCCCCGGAAAAGCGGACGACGGAACGAAGACGGCTTAATTACAGGGGACGTATTTTTTACAATAAAAAAACGCGAGGTGTTCAAAACACTTCGCGTTTTTTTTACGCATCCTGAATCGCGGCAGGGATTTTCAGGCGGTTTCTTAGCGGTTTCCGCGGCGGTACCGGCCCCAGGAAAAGCCGAATTTGAGCGAAGCCTGGCCAAAAGCGCCCGAGAGCTGCTGGTCGCTCAGGCTCAGGTTGCTGTCGGTCACAAACCGGTAGCCGCCTTCCAGGCCCAGGTGAAACCACCGGAAGATGTTAATTTCCACCCCGGCAGAGGGCTGGATAACAAAAACGTGATCTTCCCCTTCACCGGCAAGTTTTACCTTGCCCCGCCCGGCATCCACCTGGACTATGGGGTGCACGGCGCGAAAATTCTGAAAGCCGTAGCCCAGGCTGACCACCCGCCATTTCATATCGAATTCCTGACCGGGTTGGTTGTTCCATAGGATGTAGTCATTGATATTATAGCCCCCTACACCGATTTGGAGCGCTTTTCCAAACTCCAGTCCGAAATGCCAGCCATTCACATAGTTATTGGTATTTCCATAGCGGGTCAGCTGGTGTTTGGAGCCGCCCCAGATACCGGAGAACCCGAGGTTTCGGCTGCCCAATACCGTTTCTTCACTTTGGGCCTGGGCGGTAAATACAGAAAACAGGAGGCTGAGGGTCAGCAGGCAAAATTTGGTACGCATAGCTTAACGTTTTAATTAGCGGATGTACGACTGGAACGAAGTCCCCAATCGACAACAAGATTAGCCTGCTGGTTGCACTTCTTCAAACGGAAAAAGGGCGCCCGGCGGAAATTCACGTTTTACTAACGCGGATTAACGTGTTTTTAACCAAAATAAGCGGCGGCGCAGGATCGAACTACAGAAGCCGGTAGCGCGCCGTAGGTAGCGCGGCCAGCGAACAAATACAACGCCGCCAAAACCGGTAATGCGCCGGGTAGAATGGAATTTACGGCTTGACGACCACCAGCCGTTTGGTGCCAATGATCAGTCCTTTTTGATTCACCAGGCTGTAGAGATAGGTTCCCTTGTTGAAGTCTTCCAGGTTCACTTTGAAAGACCGTTTCCCCGTGATATGCTGCGTTTCTTTCCAAACCACTTTCCCAACGATGTCAAAAATTTTCAATGTGTATTCATCGGCCGGCAGGTTGGTGCATTCGAAGCGCACCCATTGGATAGCCGGGTTGGGGAAAGCTTGTATGCTTGCAGCGCCCGGTGCATCCAGTCCCGGCGCATCCGAAACACCGGAAATATTTTTGAATCGCACGGTTTCCGCGGTACTGAAATCATTGCTGGCGGTCACAACGGCAATGTCCTCTTTGTCCGTATTGCTGATAAAGCGGTAGGAATAGGTGGTATCCGTGCCCAGCAGGTCCGCCAGGCCACCGGAGCCAGGTTGAATAAAAGTGGCAATGTCAAACCATCCGCCGATTGGGGCAGGAAGAGCCACGTGTACGTCCAGGGCAGTCGTGGTGTATTCGTTGCGGCGCTCGCGCAAGACATCCTTAGGGGCCGAAGCGTTGGGGAGCAGCACGGTTCCCCACCCGTCTATAACGCTCTGGCGTTCAAAATGGAGCCGGACACGAATGGAGTCGACAAAATTGCCGCCGGGAACGGAGGAGATCAGGCTGTCGAACGCAGGAGGCAAGGCGCTGGTAGGGAAAGGCAGTGACAGGTCGGTCGTTTGCGAGTTGAAGTCGATAAAGTTGAGTGGCGAGCGGCGCTCGATAATCGGAGGGGAAAACCGGGCCAGCACATTGACGCCCAATCCCGTGGGGTCGCCTCCACCATAGCCCAGGAGTTCTACCAGCGTATTGGTGACATTAAAGTAGGATTCGCCGTTGGCATTGGCATTAACGCGCAATTCTGCCCCCGGGAAGCTCGACTGGTAGGCGCCGCCCGCTGGCGTAAGGTATATCGTTTCGAAAGTTTGATCGATGGATAGTCCGGAAAAGTCCCAGGTTTGGTTGCTGCCGGGGGGGGTAATCAGGTTATTGACCGTCGGCGACAGGTCGATGGCATAGCGGAAAGTATCGCCTACCGCGGGAAAAGTGGCGGCAGTCACGGTTATTTGGGCGGAAGCGTGGAACCACAGAGCAGAAAAGACAGCCAATAACATTCGTTTCATCGGATTGGTTGATGCTAAAAAAACTGGTGAGATTAAGATTTTCCTTCAAGAATGTTTGCTTCAAAGGTACGTCTCTTTTTTTTAAAAAAATACCGGCGGCTCCCGGGCAATTTCAGGAAAGGATCAAAATTGCTGTACCTGTGACAATTCGTTGCAGGAACGGAGGCGTTTTGCAACGGCTGTCTGAAAAAGAATCAAAGCGCCTGCAACTCCACGAGTTTGCGGTAGACGCCGCCTTTTGCCAACAGCGATTCGTGGTTGCCGCGTTCGATGATACGGCCGGCGTCGAGTACCAGGATTTCGTCGGCGTGTTGCACCGTGCTCAGGCGGTGCGCGATGACCAGGGCTGTGCGGTTTTGGAGCAGCCGGTCGAGCGCGGCTTGCACCAGTTTCTCTGACTCGCTATCGAGCGCCGAGGTTGCCTCGTCGAGGATCAGGATAGGTGGGTTTTTCAGCAGCGCCCGCGCGATGGTCAGGCGCTGGCGTTGGCCGCCGCTCAATTTGGCGCCGCGGTCGCCGATATTGGTGTCGTAACCTTCCGGCAAGGCTGCGATAAATTCATGCGCATTGGCAGCGCGGGCGGCGGCTTCAATGGCCTCCGGGGCGGCGGTTTCATCGCCAAAGGCGATATTGTTGCGCACGGTGTCGTTGAACAGGATGGCTTCCTGACTGACAATGCCCATCAAAGCCCGCAGGTCATGCAGGCGCAGCTGGCGAATATCGGTTCCATCAATCCGGATTTGGCCTTCCGTCACGTCGTAAAACCGCGGTAACAAGTCGGCAATAGTACTTTTGCCTGCCCCGGAAGCGCCCACCAGGGCAACAATTTTGCCCCGCCCGATACTTAAATGGACTTGTTCGAGGGCCGGCCGTTCGGAATTTGCGTAGCGGAAAGAGACGTTGTCGAATTCCACTTTGCCGGTAAAAGCCCGGATTTCCCTTGCTTGCGGACTGTCGTGAATGGCCAGCGGGGCGTCGAGCACAGCTTCTACGCGTTCCAGGGCCCCCAGGCCTTTCCGGATGCTGTAGGATGCGCCGCTCAGTTGTTTGGCCGGCTCGATTATGTTGTAAAAAGCGTAGAGGAAGGTGATAAACGTAGCGGCAGATATTTGCCCGGCGAACACCTGTTTGGCGCCAAACCAAAGCAAAAAGGCCACGGCGGCAATGCCCAGAAACTCCGACAAGGGAGAGGCGAGGTCTTTTCGCCGGTTCAATGCGGTGAGCGTGCGCGCATACCGCGTGTTCTCGCGGCCAAAGCGCTCCAACTGCCATTGTTCGGCGTTGAATCCCTTGATAATACGCAAGCCGCCGAGGGTTTCCTCCACCACCGACCCGATCAGGCCCAAACGGCCTTGCGCTTCGCCCGACTGCCGCCGCAGCGAGCGCCCAACGCCGCCGATAATCAGCCCGGAAAACAACATCAGGCCAAATACGAAGATTAGCAACTGGGGCGATACAAACACCATGAACGCCAAACTTCCGAGGATGACCAGCGGCTCGCGGGCCACCGATTCCACCACGCCCACGATACTCCATTCCACTTCCTGCACATCGGCAGAAATGCGGCTCATCAGGTCGCCTTTGCGCGCTTCGGAAAAGTAGGAGAGGGGCAGATCGAGTATTTTTGCCACCAGTTTGTTGCGCAGGTCGCGGACAATACCGTTGCGCGCGGGCGCCAAAAAATATAAGGAAAGATAGCGGAACAGGTTTTTACCAAAAAAAGTCAGTACCAAAAAACCACAAACGATGAGCAAAGCCTGTTCCCGGCCATAGGATTGAATCAGGCCGGAGAAAAAGGCGTTTACTTTTTGCTCCAATGCCTGAAAGCCGGCGTTTTTTGTCAGCGGCGATTGGAGTTGAACGCCGTTTTTTCCGGGTGGGTTAAACAATATTTGCAAAAACGGCTGCAATACGGGTATGCTGACAATCATAAAAAACGACATCAGCAGGTTGCTGAGCACGGCCAGAGCCAGGTAATCCCGATACGGTTTGAAATAGCGCAGGAGACGGAGCATGGCGGCGAAGGTACGGCGCTTCTGGGTGGCATTTGTCCGGCAATAATCGTATAGACAGATTCTTCCGTACGCATAACTATGGTGCTTTATGAGACGCCTGAAGTTTGGCCGGGATCCTCTGAATCCTTATTCGCTTTTAAAATCCCACATATTTAAAAAGCCGGTGTGGAAATCTCCTTTGCGGAATTCGGGGTTTTGCATCAGGCGCTGGTGGAATGGAACCGTAGTTTTAACCCCTTCGATAATAAATTCATCCAGCGCGCGCTCCATTTTCAGGATGGCCTCGTCGCGGGTGCGGGCGCGTACGATGAGTTTGGCGATCATGGAATCGTAATACGGCGGGATCGTATAGCCTGCATAGACGTGCGTATCCACCCGGATGCCATGGCCCTTGGGCGAGTGAAACGAGGTGATACGGCCCGGGCTGGGGCGGAAGTCATTGAAGGGGTCTTCGGCATTGATACGGCATTCGATGGCGTGCATTTCAGGGAAATAATTCTTTCCGGAAATAGGAATGCCGGCAGCGATTTTGATCTGTTCTTTGATGAGGTCGAAGTCGATCACTTCTTCCGTGACGGTATGTTCGACCTGGATCCGGGTGTTCATTTCCATGAAGTAGAAGTTCCGGTATTTGTCCACCAGAAATTCCACGGTGCCCACGCCTTCATAGCCGATGGCTGTACAAGCTTTGACGGCTGCTTCGCCCATTTTTTCCCGGAGTTCGGGGGTCATGAAGGGGGATGGCGATTCTTCCACCAGTTTTTGGTGGCGGCGCTGAATGGAGCAATCGCGTTCGGAGAGGTGGCAGGCTTTGCCGAACTGGTCGCCGGCTACCTGGACTTCGATATGGCGCGGTTCTTCGATAAATTTTTCCATGTAGATGCCGTCGTTCCCGAAAGCGGCTTTGGCTTCGCGGCGGGCGGTATCCCACTGGTTTTCAAATTCCGCTTCTTCCCATACGATGCGCATGCCTTTGCCTCCGCCGCCTGCGGTGGCTTTCAGGATGATCGGATAACCGATTTCTTTGGCGCGGGCGATGCCTTCCTTCGTATCCTGCAACAAGCCTTCCGAGCCCGGTATGCAGGGTACGCCGGCGGCGATCATGGTTTCCTTGGCCGTGATCTTGTCGCCCATTGCGCGGATCTGCTCCGGGGTGGGGCCAATAAATTTGATGCCGTATTCTTTACAAACTTCTGCAAAGGAGGCGTTCTCTGCTAAAAAACCATAACCGGGGTGCACGGCGTCGGCGTCCGTTATTTCGACGGCGGCCATGATTCGCGGGACGTTCAGGTAACTTTCGGATGAAGCCGGCGGGCCAATACATACCGCTTCGTCTGCAAAACGCACATGCAGGCTGTCTCGGTCGGCTGTGGAATAGATGGCGACGGTTTTTATACCCATTTCTTTGCAGGTGCGAATGATGCGCAGGGCAATTTCACCGCGGTTGGCAATCAATATCTTCTTAAACATAGAATGGATACAGCCTCGGAAGGGTTTACTGTTAAGGAGAAATCATAATCGGTGTTATGGAGTGGCAACGCCCGATTTCATTACGCCGGATCAACGAGGAACAGGGGTTGGTCATATTCTACCGGGGAAGCGTCTTCCACCAGTACTTTAACGATTTTACCTTTGACATCCGACTCGATCTCGTTGAACAGCTTCATCGCTTCGATAATACAAACGGTGGCGCCGGTATCCACCCGGTCGCCAACTTTGACGAAGGGCGCTTTATCGGGGCCTGGTGAGCGATAAAACGTGCCGATCATGGGGGACTTGATGGTGAGCAGGTTCGCCTCGGAATCCGGCGACGGGGGGGGCGCCTGGGCTTCTGGCTGGGCAGGTGGGGGCGCAGCAGCGGGCGCCATTGCCACCAAGGGTGGTGCGGCGGGGATGACCACCGGCGTGGCGGTTACGGCGCTTTCCGGGCCGGGTTGATTGCGGATGATCAGCTTGAAGTCGCCTTCTTTCAGGATAAATTCGGCCAGTTTTGCTTTGCTGACCAAACGAATTAATTCTTGTATCTGGTTGATATCCATACCAAAGATTGTTTTGCTTGTGGCCCAAATATAATACGGAGTGCGAAATACAGTATGTGGCGCCCGGGGTATGGATATTTATTTTTTTACCCGTTCCATATAAGCGCCGGTAACCGTATCGATTTTGATCAGATCGCCGGCTTCACAGAACAGGGGTACCCGCACTTCAGCGCCGGTTTCCACTGTCGCCGGCTTGAGGGTGTTGGTGGCGGTATCACCGCGCACGCCCGGCTCGGTGTAGGTGATCTCGAGGATGACGGTTTGGGGCATTTCAATGGAAAGCAGGGTTTCTTTCTGGGCATGGAAAAGGGCATCAACGGTATCGCCCTCTTTCAGAAATTTGCCGTTGTCGATCATCTCTTCAGGGACGTGCATCTGATCATAGGTTTCCTGGTTCATCAGCACATAACCGGCGTCTTCGGGGTACAGGTACTGGAACTTGCGGCGTTCCACACGGACTTCAGTGATATTGTGGCCACTTTGAAACGTGTGTTCGATGACCTTGCCGGAGGTCGAACTCTTCAGTTTAGTCCAAACTTTGCCACTGCCGCGGCCTACCTGAAAGCGCTGGAAATCGATTACCCTCAGGATGTCATTGTTCAACTCAATGCAAAGGCCGTTGCGGATGTCTGCGGTCGTTGCCATATTTCTATAAAGATAAGTGATGGGTGATAAAGGATGGTGTCTTTTTGTAAAAAGCGTGCAAAGGTAAAATTTTCTTTTAATTCCGTTTTCCCCGGGATCTAATAAGCCCATTTGAGGTAGATCGCCCCCCAGGTAAATCCGCCGCCAAAAGCTGTCAGTACAATGTTATCGCCCTTTTCCATCTGTTTTTCGTATTCCCACAGGCAAAGGCCAAGGGTGGCGGCAGTGGTATTGCCGTATTTATGAATATTGACCATGACTTTTTCGATGGGGAAATGGAGGTGTTCGGATACGGCGTTAATAATGCGCATATTCGCCTGGTGCGGTACGATCCAGCGCACGTCGTCGGTCGTCAGGTGGTTGCGCCGGAGCACTTCGCTGACGGTGGAGACCATGCCTTCCACGGCATATTTAAACACGCGTTTGCCATCCTGATAAACAAAATGTTCGCGCCGGGCGACTGTTTCGGCCGTAGGCGGAAATTTGGAGCCGCCGGCTTTCATAAAGAGGTGTTCGCGGCCGGAGCCGTCGCCACGCAGGATAAAATCCTGGATGCCGGTGCCGTCCCGCCGCGCTTCGAGGAGTACGGCGGCGGCGGCGTCGCCAAACAGCACACAGGTGTTGCGGTCCTGGTAATCCACTATAGACGACATCATATCGGCGCCAACGACCACAACTCTTTTATACGTTTCATTGACGACAAATTGGGCGCCCGTGGTAAGGGCGAACAAAAAACCCGAGCAGGCGGCATTAATATCGAAGCCGAAAGCGTTTTTAGCGCCGATTTTGTCACAAACGGTGTTCGCAGTGTCGGGAAAAACCATATCGCCCGTAACCGTTGCCACGATAATCAGGTCGATTTCGCCGGGTTTGACGCCCGTTTTTTCGAGCAGGCCTTTCACGGCTTCGGCAGCCATGTCGCTGGTGGCCCAGCCGGGCGTCCGCAGGATGCGGCGCTCCTTGATACCGGTACGGCTGGTGATCCATTCGTCGTTGGTATCCACTATTTTTTCGAGGTTGGCGTTGGTCAGTTTGGTATCCGGCACCCAGCCATGGATGCCGGTAATGGCCGCGCGAGTTTTATTCGGCATAGTATGATTCCGTTTATTCGAGCGGCAAAGGTAAGGAACCCGTTGGAAATGCAACCATTGGCTTTTGGCAGCCCCGGGCGGGCAAAGCCAATGGTTGCGCCAGGTTATTGGGGCGGTTTTACGTACCGGAGGTACGGCTTAATGATTTCTACGTGTTCAAACCGTTTTATGGCGTCTTCTGTCGATACGGCCGGCACGACGATCACATCCTCGCCTGGTTTCCAATCGGCCGGAGTAGCCAGGCTGTGTTTGGATGTGAGTTGGAGGGAATCGACAACCCGCAGGACCTCGTAGAAATTGCGGCCGGTGGATGCCGGGTAGGTGATCATCAGTTTGACCGTTTTATCCGGGCCGATCACGAACAGCGAGCGGACCGTGGCGGTGGCGGAAGCATTCGGGTGGATCATATCGTACAGGGTGGCCACGTGGCGGTCCTCATCGGCGATGATCGGAAAATCCACGATACAATGCTGGGTTTCGTTGATATCCTTCACCCATTCGCGGTGTTTGTCCAAGGGATCGACACTGACTGCAAGGGCTTTGACGTTTCGGCGGGCGAATTCTTCTGCGAGGTGGGCAGTCCGGCCGAGTTCGGTGGTGCACACAGGGGTAAAATCAGCCGGATGCGAAAACAGAATACCCCATCCTTCGCCGAGGTATTCGTAAAAGTCGATTTCACCTTTGGTCGTTTGTGCTTTAAAGTTGGGAGCAATGTCTCCAAGACGTAGACTCATGATTGAATTGTATTTGTTTAGTGCGATGAAACTGTTGCCAGCCCGTGCCCGGGCCAGGCCTGTACAAAAGTACGGGTTTTTGACTTCATTTTGGCCCGCCTTGCCGCATCTTTGCCGGAATGAAAAAGTTTCTTTCCCTTGTCAAATTCAGCCACACCTTATTTGCCATGCCTTTTGCCCTGGTTGGCTTTTTTATTGGGGTCACGGAAAAAGGCGAAGGCTTGAGTTGGCAGCTGCTGGGCCTGGTAGTGTTGTGTATGGTGTTTGCGCGCAGCGCCGCCATGGCCTTCAACCGGTTGCTCGACCGCGATGTTGATGCCGCAAACCCGCGGACCCGCATGCGGGAAATTCCAGCCGGGATTATATCGCCCCGTTCGGCCCTCACATTTGTGGCGCTCAATTGCTGCCTGTTCATTGCCGCTACTTATTTTATCAATCCGGTTTGTTTTTATCTCTCGCCGGTGGCGCTGGCGGTAGTATTGGGTTACAGTTATACCAAGCGTTTCACCTGGCTCTGCCACCTGGTACTCGGGCTTGGCCTGGCGCTGGCCCCGGTGGGCGCATACCTGGCGGCGACAGGCCGTTTTGATTGGGTGCCGGTGTTGTACGGCCTTGCCGTATTGCTCTGGACGGGCGGGTTCGATATTATTTATGCGCTTCAGGACGAGGAGTTTGACCAGCGCCAGCAGTTGTATTCCATTCCGGCGTTTTTCGGCAAATTTCGCGCTTTGCGCATTTCCGAATGGATGCATGCCGGGACCGCTGGCCTGATGGTTTATGCGGGGCGGTTGTTGCATTTTCAGTTGCCGCAAGCACAGCACCTCCTGTGGCTGGGGACCGGTATTTTTCTTGCCCTGCTGGTGTACCAGCACCGGTTGGTCAAACCCAATGACCTTAGCCGCGTCGATCTCGCTTTTTTTACCACCAACGGTATTGCCAGCCTTGTTTTCGGGACTTTAACGATCCTAGACCTCTTGATTTAAGATGCATCATATAGCTATTTTCGCTTCCGGAACAGGCAGCAATGCGCGGAAAATCATCGAATATTTCCGCGGCAGCCGGGCGGCGCGTATTGCCCTGGTGGTATCCAACAAGCAGGATGCCGGTGTGCTGGATATCGCCCGGGCGAATGGAATTCCGGCCCTGGTCATCCATCGGAACGCCTTTTATTCAACGGAGGATTTGCTCCGGGGTTTGGCCAGTCATGCAGTAGATTTTATCGTTTTGGCCGGCTTCCTGTGGTTGATCCCTCCGTACCTGGTGCGTGCTTTTCCCCGCCGGATAGTCAATATTCACCCGGCCTTGTTGCCAAAATTCGGCGGCAAAGGCATGTACGGCATGCATGTGCACGAAGCGGTGAAAGCGGCCGGGGAAGCGCAGACGGGCATCACTATTCACTATGTGAACGAGCATTATGACGCCGGCGATATCATTTTTCAGGCCGCTTGCCCCGTTGGTCCGGAGGATACGCCCGGGTCGATAGCCGCCAGGGTGCAGCAGCTGGAGCACCGCCATTTTCCGGAAATCATCGCGCGGCTGCTTTAGAATTCAACCCGCTATCTTTGCCGTATGTCTTTTCGCAGTTTTGTCCAACTCATCCGGCTAGAGCATTGGGTGAAGAACCTGTTTCTTTTCCTGCCTGCTTTTTTTGCGGCGCGCCTGGCAGAAGGGCCCGTCCTGGAGCGTGCCTTGCTCGGTTTTTGGTCCTTCTCCCTGGTTGCTTCGGCTGTTTATGTTTTGAATGACCTTATCGACGCACCGCAGGACCGCAACCATCCCGACAAACGACGCCGGCCTATAGCCAGCAACGCCGTTGCTCCCTGGAAGGCCCTGGTCGTTTTGGTATCGTTGCTGGGTGCCGGCACGGCTATGGCAGTGTGGTTAAGCCCATCCATGTTGCTGTATAGCCTTTTGTATGTTGTGATCAACGTCTTCTACAGTTTTTCCCTGAAACACATCGCGATCGTCGATATTAGCCTGATCGGCATGGGTTTTTTGTTGCGGGTGTTGGCCGGGGGGGCAGTTACCGGTGTGGAGGTGTCGGACTGGCTGATTGTCATGACCTTTCTTCTGGCCCTGATCCTTGGCCTGGCCAAACGGCGGGGTGAGTATGTAGTGGCCACCGGCGGACACAGTTTCCGGCGGGCGCTCGAAGGCTATAACCTGCCGTTTCTGGATGTTGCCATCACAGTATGTTCCACGGTAACGATCGTTGCCTACCTGATGTATTGTTTTTCTCCGGAAGTGACCAGCCGGATCGGCACGCACAACATTTACTACACGGCTTTTTTTGTCATCGTCGGCATCTTGCGTTACCTGCAGCTGGCGCTGGTGTTTAACCGGACGGAATCGCCCACCAGGGCCCTGTTGCACGACATATTTTTACAAATCGTGCTGCTGGGCTGGATAGGTGCGTTTGCCTGGCTGCTGTACGGAAAGCGCTGGCTGGGCTATTGACCCGGCCAGACAACCATTCACCAACATGCTCGTATGTGGAAGCCTCCGTTGGAACCAGTCAAATGCCTGCTGTCGCGGGGTTATTTGCCTTTTTCATACGCTTGCGGTTCGCGAAAAAAGGATTCCAGGTACTGCACCAGTTTTTCGCCGGCGCCGGCAGCCACCTGCCCGTTCCGGCACAAGTCGTAGAATCCCTGCTTGCAATTTTGCAATACGTCTATTGCCCTGGACAGTGCTTCCGGACGCAGGCCATCGGCCTGAATAAACCGCTCGCGCACGCTGCGGATGCCCAGTCCGCTGGTAGGCGTGGCATAGGGCGCATTGACGAAGCCACAAAAGTCAAAATCGAAAGGCACGGGCGTCAGCGCGCCGTTCGGAAGCCGGAGCATCCTTAAATTCCGAAATTCAGCCACATTCCAGTCCGTATTCCCGATCATGTATTGAAACATAGCGGTAAGCGCTGCCTGAGTGGGATCGAGGCTGTCGGCAGTTAATCCGTATTGCTCCACCAATTGCCCTTCCAGCCGCGCTGCCAGCTCTTCTTCATCCTCCAGCAAAATAGCTTTTACGGTGTACCGGGGCTCATTGCCCAAGCCGGTATTCAGTAGCGTGAGGTCGACCAAACGGGCGCGGATGCTGTAGGGACTGGCCTGTTCGAACATCCGGTAAACCAGGTATTCCCGCACAACCAGTTCGTCGCCTGTCCGGTCCAGCGAGGTGGGTAGCACGAGTTTGAGTTCATTGAGCGTGTCGAGTCCTTCAGATTCCAGCCATTTTTTCTTAATTTTCAGTTTGAGCGGCGGTATGGGCGATATCCGCCGGCGGAATTTGCCCCGTGGTTTTACGCTGATGGCGATCGACGTACCGTCGGGCGTGGTAAGGACGGCCGGCTGATAATCCTGCATCTTTTTGTCGGCGATCAGTGCCGAAACGTTGGTGGATAACGTCAGTTGAATACCATCGGTAGCCGTCAGGCGCTCGAAAATCGAGCTGCGTTGCGCCCGGCCAGCCGGCTGGCTAAACGCTGGCATGGGATCAAGGGCTGTTGCCAGAAACAGCATCAGAAAGATATACGTTTTCATTTTCATAGCAGGCACTGTATTTTGTATGTAGCCGGTGTTGGACACTGCCGGCGCACCATAGGTCACATTGCCTGCCCGGGAAAGTCTGGAAAATCGGCTTGTAGTTGCAGTCCTTCGACGAGTGGCGCCGCCCACGGGCCAAACGGCGGATTGCTCTGGACGGGTTGTGGTTATTCATACGGTTTGTGCCGAAACGTTAGCATTTTCTGTACCGCCGCCGCGTACCTTTGCCGGGTATTTCTGTTTTTGAATATCCAACCACTGTTATGTCCAATAAAGAAATTGCTAGCGCCTTTGACGAACTCGCCAACTTGCTGGAATTGCACGAGGATAATGCGTTCAAGATTCGCTCCTACCGGAATGCCTATCTGACGCTGCGCAAGTTGGACCGGCCCTTGTCCGGTTTCAGCGACGCCGAAATTAAAGAAATCAAGGGTATTGGCCCTGCGATCAGCGGTAAAATCCGCGAACTACTGGCCGCCGGTAAAATGCATGCCCTGGAGGAGGCCCGGGCGCAAACGCCGGCGGGAGTGGCAGAGATGTTGCAGGTGAATGGTTTTGGGCCGAAAAAAGTGCGGGTCGTCTGGAAAGAAATGGGTATCGGAAACATCGGCGAATTGTGGTACGCCTGCCATGAAAACCGGCTGGTGGGCTATAAAGGGTTTGGCTTGAAAACGCAGGAAGACCTGAAGCGCCGGCTGGAGTATTATTTGCGCAGCAAGGACCAATTGCACTGCGATGCAGCGGAAGAAGAAGCCGATTTTGTTTGCGCGATACTCACCGGAAATCTGGCGGGCGCCTTTGTCAGCCCTGTCGGCGCGCTGCGCCGGCGTTGCCCGGTGGTGGAGCAGCTGGAAATTTTAGTGGGATACAACGGCGACCTTGCCCCCGCCTTCGACGGCCAGGCTGTGGTGCTGGATAAAGAGGAAAACGGCGTTTACCATATCCGGCTGGAGAACAACACGCCAGTGCGCATACACCGCTGCCTGGTCGAAACGTTTGGCTCCAAACTGTTCGAACTAACCGGCACCGCGGCTTTTGTAGACGCTTTTGTGCGGGCGGCTCCCGGCCTGCAATTTAAAGGCCTGCGCACCGAACAGGAGGTGTTCGAAAAAGCGGGATTGCCGTATGTCATGCCGGAATTGCGCGATACGCCCGCTTCGCTGGAAAGGGCGCGTTCAGGGCAGATGCCGGAGCTCATCACCGAGCCGGATATCCGCGGTGTTTTGCACGTTCATACTACCTGGAGCGACGGCCTGCACAGCCTGCGCGACATGTGCGCGTATGCCCGCGAATTGGGTTATGCGTACATCGGTATCACGGATCACAGCCAATCGGCTTTTTACGCCAACGGCCTTAAACCCGACCGCGTTTTGGCTCAAATGGATGAAATTGAAGCGTTGAATGCCGAAATGGCGCCATTTCGCATTTACAAGGGGATTGAAAGCGATATTCTGAACGATGGCGCGCTGGACTACCCGGACAATCTGCTGGAAAAATTTGATTTCGTTATTGCATCGGTACACAGCAACCTGAAAATGAACCGCGAAAAAGCCACCGAACGCCTGGTCCGGGCCATTGAAAATCCGTATACCCGGATACTCGGCCACCCGACCGGACGGCTTCTGCTCAGCCGGGAAGGTTATCCGCTGGATTGGGATGCGGTGTTTGACGCCTGCGCCCGCCACCGGGTGGCCATTGAATTGAATGCCAATCCGTACCGGCTGGACATCGACTGGACCCTGATCCCGGAAGCGATACGCCGCGGTATCCCCATCAGTATCAACCCGGATGCACATAGCAAAGAGGGGATTCACGATATCCGGTATGGCGTTCAGGTAGCGCGCAAGGGGGAGCTGACGGCAGCAGATTGTTTGAATGCCGCAGAGGCGTTGGCGTTTGGCTGAAACCAAAACTGCCCGCCTTCATCCAGACGAGCAGTTTTGCTAATTTGAAAACGAAATTAAAGCGTGTTTAGCTTTACTGGGATAAAGGTAGGGCGCCGGGCGGGACTGACAAACCCCTACTTGGGGGTACGAGCGTCGGCGCGGTTGACCGGCTTTCAGCGTAAAATTAATACTGGCTCAAACTGTTTTTCATCCGCCAGCCGCAGAAAGGAATACCCCATACCTGCCTGTCCCAACATGAAATCTAATACCTACCGGACTTTAATAAACCCTTTTTCCTGGCAATACGCGGCAAAATCGCGCGCGTTCCGGAAGTCGTACACAAACAGGGCTTTGGCTTTGCGCAGCAGGTTGGCGTTGTATTCGTGCAGGGTATGGCGGGACCAACCCTTGACGGCCATCACTTCTTCAGCCGGTTTGTTGGCAGCGTAGAGCGCCAACAAGTCGAGTTCTCCGTCGGTAAATTCGTCAATCAATTGGAGGGAAATTTTGGAAATCAACTGGCTCTCCAAGTCGGTATCGGTCAGGCTGCGGATTTGTACGCTGGCTTCCAAGGGCCGAAGGTTGCGCGGCGACCATTTGCCCTCGCGGTAAAAGGTCTGTAAGTTGGTTACAATCCGGTTTTCGGCATCTACCTGCACGATAGTGGAATTCATGTTGAACCAATAATACTGCCCGTCTTGCAACTCCAGCGGAAGCGGAATGCGCATGGCCACACCAAGCGGGGCCAGAACGACGTCGCGTTTGTAAATCAACTCGTAAGCCGCTCCCCGCCAGCGCAGGTAGGGCAACAAATATTCGGGGTGGACCTTCCGGAAAAATTCTTTTATTGTCTTGTGACGGCATCCAAAGAGATCCAAATCGCCTTCGCTATGCGTGATCAGCAGATTTTTGTAATCTACGATTTGCCAAAAGCCCATGTTTGGGTAGATGTCGCGAAAATCCTTGAGACGGGTGATAAAAGCCTTAAAATCAGCATCATTCAAACGGACCGGGGGGCCAATCGTCGCACGGTAAGCAGTGGAGGACTGCACGATGAGCTGTTCATATAGTTCGTCAAACGGCTGTTGGCCTAACATACTTGATTCGTTTTCAAATTGGATTAAACAATCAGGTTGAAGGATACGGCTTCCCCCCTCGCGGAGGAAATTCGGTCTCCAAAGTTAATAAATAATGATCGAAGATTTTTACTTAAACCGGAGTTCTATCCAAATTCTTGCCTCAAGGCGTAATAATCCATCGTGAACGGCATGTTTTCTTTACGAAAGAGTCACTCTGGCAGGACAGGATCGATCAGTTCTATGGAAAAAACTTGGACCTTGGAAATACGGTGTTGGAAATTGGACATATTTTTTTAACTAAAAACGCAGCGGAATTTCCAATGTCCAATAAGAATCCAAATACCAAAAGTCAGAACTGATCGGCCCTGCCCCGGATGTGAAGCCCGGTAAAAAATAAATTAATCCGGGTATTTGCTTGACAATTGAACAGTGTTCAGTATATTTGCACTGTTTTTATAAACGGCTGTTTAAACGGCATGATTCGACTCAAAATGGGAATTACCCAACGAAAGGAACGGGAAAAGGAAGAAATGCGCCAGTTGATCCTGGATGCCGCCTTGAGGCTGTTCCGCGAACGCGGATACGACGGCGTCAGTTTGCGCAATATTGCCGAGGCCATCGAGTACAGCCCCGGTACCATATACCTCTATTACCGGGATAAAAGCGAAATATTTTTTGCCCTGCAGTTCGAAGCCGCCGCCGTCAAACGCGACCACCTGCTTTCGGTCGCCAACATTAAGGACCCCTGGGAACGACTGGTCGAATTCGGTCGGCGGTACATCGATTTCGGAATGCGCCATCCCGATCTGTACGACCTGCTTTTTATCACACGGGCTCCAATGGAATCTGTTGAAAATCAGGAATGTTGGCAACTCGGGTTGGCTACCCATTCGTTCTTTGTCGATACGGTGCAAGCTTGTGTGGATCAGCGTTATTTTAAAAGCACCGACACGGAAACCATAGCCTACACGCTTTGGTGCCACGCCCATGGCCTGGTTTCCCTTTTCGTACGCGAACGGATGCGCATGTATCCGGAGGAAAAACGCATCGAGCTGGCGCAAAAATCGTTCGCACTCGTCGTTAAAATGGCGGAAACCTTGTGACCTTTTTCCCGTTTCCCCCGTCCGTCATACCCGGTATCCATCGGTTCAACCCCTGAAACCCGCCGGTCAACACGAATACCATTTGCCGCGCCCGTATGGTGCGTTTTTTTCGTTCAAATTAGTAAACACCGTTCAGTTTATAATTGCTGTTTTACCATGCAAACAAAACTCCCTGTCCTTTCGCTAGCCTTCTTCCTGTCTCTGGGTTGTGCAGCCAGCCACGCCCAGTCATCGCCGGTACTCGAGGAATACATCCGCACGGGCATGAACAACAACCTGGCCCTCCAACAACAACAACTGGATGTACAACAAAGTCTGGAGGCCGTCCGGCAGGCACGCAGCCTGTTTTACCCGGCCGTCCAGTTTAACGCTACCTATACCCGGGCGGCCGGCGGCCGGAACATTGAAATCCCCCTGGGCGATCTAATGAACCCGGTGTACCAAACGCTCAACCAGATTCTCCAGAGCAACCAGTTTCCAACCATTGAAAACGCCAGCGAACAATTTTTACCCGACAACTTTCAGGAAACTTACCTGAAAATCAGCTATCCGCTGTTTAATTCCGATTTGAAATACAACCGGCAGATCAAAGAACAACTGGCGCAAGGCAAAGCCGCACAAAAGGCCGCCTACGAACACGAATTGCGCTACCAGATCACCGAAGCCTACCTGCAATACCTCCAAACGCTGGAAGCGGAAAAAATCTGGCAATATTCCAGGGAGGTGCTGCTCGAATTGCGCCGCTTCAACGAATCGCTGCTCAAAAACAACGTGGCCACGCGGGATGTGGTGGCAACAGCCGACTATGAACTGAGCAAAGCCGATCACGAGATTTTTCAACTGCAACGGAATCAAAATACAGCGCGCGCGTATTTCAACTTCCTGATTAACCGCGATTTGCAAGCCGGTGTTATCGCCGACACCACCCTGCTGCGCCAGGGAGTCAGGGCTTATGACCGGGAAGAAATGATCCGCGAAGCGCTGTCCGACCGCCATGAATTGGCGGCGCTGCGATCCGGCCAGGGCGCCGCCGACCTGGCGCTCAAAATGCAGGAATCAAACCGCTACCTGCCCGATGCCTATATCGGCGGCCAAATTGGCTTTCAGGGCTTTGGGTATTCCTTCAGCAGCGATCAACCCTACGTGTTGGCCCAGGCAGGCCTTACGTACGATCTTTTTACCGGCGGCCAAACGCGCAGTAAAATCCAGCAGGCCCGTCTGGAAACCGAAAAGATGCGCACGCAGTACCAGGAAGCGCAACACCACGTTGCCTTGCAGGTCACCCAAGCCTGGAACAACCTGGAAAGCGCGCGCCATGGCTGGGCGACAGCCCGGAACGGACTGAATGCCGCAGAGGAAAGTTTCCGGATCATCGGAAATAAATACCGCGCCAGCCAAGCCCTGCTCCTGGAATACCTGGACGCCCAAAACCGCGTCACTACCGCCCGCTTGCAAGTGTTGCTGGCCTGGTCGGATGTGCTGCTCCGGGAGGCCGCGCTTAAAAAAGCCGCAGGACTGTAGACAGCCGGCATACCCTGAAAGGCTGCATGAATGCTTTGCCAACCATTTTGCCTGTTTGTTCAATACCAAGAAAAATGAAAAAAATAAAAATCCAAGCCCTCGTCCCAATTACCCTTGTCGCTTTCGCTTTCGCCGGCCTGTTTTACCTGTTGGGCGGATGCGGCCCCTCCTCGGCCGGTCCGGCTGCACCTGAACCGCAGGCGGTAACGGAGGAACGTATACCGGTCCATACGGCGGTGGTTCAGACCAAAACGATCGCGCTGCCCGTGCATGCCAGCGGTATGCTGACCAGTTCGGCCGAGCAACGCCCGTCGTTCAAAATCGGCGGCGTCATCCGCAAAATTTACGCAGATGAAGGCGATGTCGTGCGCCCCGGACAACTCCTTGCAGTGCTGGACAAAACCGAAATCGATGCGCAGGTCAACCAGGCCAATCAGGGTTTGCTGAAAGCCGAGCGCGACCTGGCCCGCGTCGAAGGCCTGTACCGCGACAGCAGCGCCACCCTGGAATTGCTGCAAAATGCAACGACAGGGCGCGATATCGCAAAAGAATCCGCCCGGATCGCCCAATTTAACCAGCAGTACGCCGAAATCCGCGCCAGCCGCGGCGGAAAAATTATCCGGAAGCTGATGAATGAAGGCGAGATCACCGGTCCGGGCACACCCGTATTGGTGCTATTCGAAACCGGCAAAGACGATTGGGTGGTGCAAGTGAACGTCAGTGACCGCGACTGGGCCCGGCTCAACACCGGTATGCGCGCAGAAGTCTTTATGGATGCCTACCCCGGGGTCCGGTTCGCCGGTACCGTAAGCGACCTGGCGCCGGCGGCGGACCCTGCCAATGGCCTGTACCCCGTAGAAATCAGGGTAACGCCACAAGGTAAACGATTTGCTCCCGGACTATTCGCCCAGGTCAAAATTTCGCCCCAACTGGCCCGCACCTATTCCACTGTGCCGGTGGAAGCCATCATCGAGGGCGATGGTCGCGAGGCATTCGTATTTGCTCTGCAAGCGGATGGCGAAACGGTCCGTAAAATACCCGTGCAGGTCGCTTTTCTCGATGGGGCATTGGCGGTGCTGGCACAACACCTCGGGGATAAGGCCGAGGTGGTTACTGCCGGCGCGCCGTACCTGACGGAAAGAAAGAAGGTGAAAAAAATAATAAACGGCCCCCGCACACAACAGTAAAACCCTCCTTCCCATCCAATTTTAACGCCTTGTCATGAAAATCGCTGAATTTTCCGTAAAAAACAGCCAGTTCACGTTTATTATGTTCCTGGCCGTGATGTCCCTTGGGATTGGTTCCCTGTTGAATATGCCCCGGGCGGAGGACCCTAAATTTGAGGCGCCAGGCTTCACGATCATAATGTTGTATCCCGGCGCCGGCCCGGCGGAAGTGGAGGATAAAATAGCCGATAAAGTGGAGGCCAAGCTGGGTGAACTGGAGAATATCGACCGGATGCGCTCGGTGTCGGCCAACGGCCTGATGGTCCTCACGCTGGAGTTCAAACACGGCCAGGACCCCGACCGGAAATACGAAGAAGTGGTGCGCGAGATCAATGCTTTGCGCAACGACCTTCCCCAGGATATTTACCGGATAGACATCCAGCGCTTTTCTGCGGCCGATGTTGCGATGATGCAAATGGCCATTATCTCTGAAAATGCCTCCTGGGCCCAGCTCCGGGAAGAGGCCGAGCGCCTGGAAAGTATGCTGGAGAAAATACCTGGCCTGAAAGGAGCCGACACGTACGGCTTTCCCAGGCGCGAGGTGCGCGTCAACCTCAATTTGCCGCGCATGGCCGCCGAAGGAATACCGGTAAGCCGGGTGCTGGGCGCCCTGCAAAGCGAAAATATTTCCATTCCGGGCGGCGCCGTGCATGCCGGCGAGCGGCAGTTTTTTGTTGAAACGAGCGGCGATTACGAAGATATCGGGGAAGTGCGCCAAACCATAGTGTTTGCCAACGGCGGAAAAATTGTGTACCTCAAAGACCTCGCTGAAGTCGAATACGCCTACGAAGAACCGCGGCATTACGCCCGTTTCAACGGCGCCCGCAGTGTGTTTGTAACGGCGCGTATGAAAAATGCCCAAAATATTTTCGACGTGGGCAAAGAAGTGAACCAAACCATCGATGCGTTCCGCGCCGATCTGCCGGGCAACATGGACTTTCGCAAGGTGTTTGACCAGGATGACTCGGTGCACAAGCGCCTGACGCGTTTTTCCAAAGACTTCGGCATTGCCATCCTGCTGGTGCTGCTTACCCTGCTGCCGCTGGGCGCCCGGGCATCCATCGTGGTCATGATTTCCATTCCCTTGTCTATTTCGATCGGCCTTTTTGCACTCGACAAACTGGGCTACTCCCTGAACCAACTGAGCATAGTAGGGCTTATCATTGCCCTCGGTATACTGGTAGACGACTCTATCGTAGTTGTGGAAAATATCGAGCGATGGCTCCGCGAGGGGTACCAGCGGCGTGAAGCGGCTATTCTGGCAACCAAACAAATCGGACTGGCGGTGCTGGGTTGTACGGCCACGCTTATCCTGGCCTTTTTGCCGCTGGTATTTTTGCCGGAAGCCGCGGGCGATTTTATCCGGAGCCTGCCGATGGCAGTGGTCACCACGGTGCTGGCCTCTTTGTTTGTGTCGCTTACCATCGTACCGTTCCTGGGCAGCCGGCTACTGGCGGAACACCACGATCCGCGTGGCAACATCTTTCTGCGCGCCATGAAATGGGTCATTTCCAGATCCTACGCCCGGCTACTCCAGGTGGGGTTGAAATACCCGCGTTGGACGATGGTTGCTGCCGCCGTTATCTTCTTTGGCGTCCTGTCGCTGGCCGGTCGCGCGGGTTTTACCGTTTTTCCGGCCAGCGAACGCCCGATGTTTTATATCGACGTCGAAACGGCGCCAGGCACCAATTTCGAACAGACCAACCGCGTGATGCAAATGGTGGATACCGTGTTGGACACCTACAGGGTGCGTCCGGAAGCGGGCGGATACGGGCAGGCATCCAAGGTATCCCTTGAACAGCCCAATACAACGCCGTCTGGCCTGAAATACCCCGGTCATGGCGCCCCGGCCCGGATCATATCCTACGCTACCAATGTCGGCCGGGGCAACCCCCGCATGTATTACAACGTGATTCCGCGCAATGAAAGCCCCGATTACGGCCAGATACTGGTGCAGCTGCAGGAGAATACGCCGCCGCCGGTGAAGGTTGCCCTGATCGATGCCTTGCGGGAAAAATTCAAATACGTGCCAGGCGCGGTTATCAATGTCAAAAATTTTGAACAGGGGCCGCCGATCGAGGCGCCGGTAGCCATCCGGGTATTTGCCGACAACCTCGACACCCTGCGCCACATTGCCGGACAGGTAGAGCAAATGATGACCGGGATCGGCGGGGCGATTTATGTAAACAATCCGATCGCTTCGATCAAGACGGATCTGCGCGTGCGGATCAACAAGGAAAAAGCGACGTCGATGGGTATACCCGTTGCTGAAATCGACCGTATGGTGCGCCTCGCCGTGGCCGGCCTGCAGGCCGGCAGTTTTACCACGCCCGATGGCGATGAGTATAATATCAGCGTCACGATGCCGAAAAACCGCCCGTTCGCCGGCATGGATGTATTCGAAAACTTGTACGTAAACAGCCTGACCGGCACTGCGGTGCCGCTGGGGCAGGTTGCTACCATCGAATTTGAACCGTCGCCCAATACGATCACACACTACAATAAGGACCGGTATACCGTGCTCACGGCTTTTGTGAAGAGCGGCCACTACGCTCAGGCGATCAATTCGAAAATCCGGGAAAACCTGGAGCGTATGGAATTGCCCAAAGGCGCCCGTTATGTTATTGCCGGCGAGGTGGAAAGCAGTCAACGGTCTTTTGGCGGTATGGGTACGATCATTATGATCACAATTTTCGGTTTGCTCGCAGTTTTGATCCTGGAATTCAAGACATTCCGCAGCACGATTATCGTTTTGTCGGTTATCCCACTGGGCATCATCGGCGCCGTACTGGCGCTGCTCGCAACCGGTTATCCGTTTTCGTTTACGGTGGTGGTCGGTCTGATCGCGCTCATGGGTATCGAGGTAAAGAACTCCATTCTGCTGGTGGATTTTACGAATCAGCTGCGGGTGCAAGGGCGACCGCTGGATGAAGCCATCCAGGAGGCCGGCGAAATCCGGTTTGTACCGATCCTGCTCACTTCGCTCACGGCTATCGGCGGGTTATTGCCCCTGGCGGTCGAGGAAAATCCCCTGTATTCCCCACTGGCCTATGTCCTGATAGGGGGACTGATTTCCTCTACGCTGTTGTCGCGGATCGTTACGCCGGTGTTGTATAAAATCATGGCGCCCAGAGTGGGATGAGACAGGATTAACAGGGGCAGGGCTGGACAGGGACAGGATTAACAGGATTTCCCAGGATTAACAGGATTTAAATATTTGATAATCAATATCCTGAAAATCCTGGGAAATCCTGTTAATCCTGTCCCTGTCCAATCCTGTCTACACCGCCCGGCCGCCGTCCAGTTCTTCCTGGAGTTTTTTCAGTTCGTCCCATTTTTCATGGGCAGCCAGGTCGGCTTGGTGCGGCCAGCTTTCCGGGTCGTGGATATTGAATTGGGAGCCGCCGGCGTCCAGAATTTCGCGCAAGCGGTACGGCGAGGTCATGGAGAGTTGTTCCCAGGTAGAAATGCCGGCGGCCTGCAGGAGTTCGGCAATTTTCGGGCCGATACCTTCCACGATTTTCAGGTCGTCCCATTTGTATTTTACCCCATTGAAGGTAATGGTTCTTGACTCCGCGGGTTTGGCGGCGCTTTTTACTTTTGTTGTTCCGCCGCCGGCTTGTTCGCGCAGGGCATTTCGTTCGCTTTCGCACATGATCAGAGCGTCTTTCGCCTTTCGCACTTCGCCACCTTTGGTCTCGAGGTCGGATTCGAGTTGTGCGATCTTGATGCGCAAGCCCGTGATTTCATTAATTTGCTCGCTCACTTTGACATTCAGGGCTGCATTATCGGCCCGGAGTGCGCCCACTTTATAATAGGCGTAGGCAGCCAGAAAGCCCAGGATAAAGGGCACAATACAAAGCGCCAGACCGGTGGGCAGGTTGTCCATAAAGGAGGGAACATGGAGAAGGATATAATTCAAAAGCATGGTTGAGTTGTTTTGATTGTTTAACGGTTGACGGTGGTGACGACCACGCGCCGGTTTTGGTGGCGGCCATCCTCGGTGTTGTTGTCGGCAACGGGTCCGGCCTCTCCTTTCGATTCGACTTTTATCCGGCTGGCAGCGATACCATTATCGGTCAGTATCCTGGCGATCGCTTTGGCGCGTCCCATGCCGAGTTGAATATTTTCTGCCGGTTCGCCCACATCGTCTGTGTGCCCAACCACAGTAAAGGTAGCGGCGGTGGATTTGTGTTTTTCCACCAGTTTTTTCAAATAGGCATCTACCGCCGGGTCTTTGTCTTTTTCAGTGGAATTGAACGGAAACAGGAACGTCACGTCGTTGTCTGACTCGATGATCGCGCCGGCTTCCTTCGCCAGCACCATCTTGAGCCAGCTAAAACCGGCCGATTCGAGGGCGGGGCCGCCCGCGGCCAAACTGTCTTGTTCCAGTTTGGAGGCCAGGCGGAGGCGGCTGTCCGGCATTGGCGGCATCATCATAGCTTTGAGGGCCTGGGCGCGGGCCATACCGAGGTCGGCTGTTTCGCCTGTCCGGTACCAGCCGGTAATCAGCAAGGTGTCGCCCTGCCCGCCCCGGTCGAGCAGGGCTTCTTTCCATGTTTTAAAATTGTCGTCCGGTACGGGTTTGTCTGCATTCCACAAAAAAAGCGGAACGCCGGATGTTTTTACTGTTTCGGTAGGCGGCGTCTGGCCGTCGCAGCATTGACATTGGAGGCAATGCCAAAACCGGATGGCCCAGATCGAGTAACCCACGAACAGCAGGGCAATTAGCCAAAGTGGAATTCTCATGTTGAAGTTGGTTTAAAATTTTGTCCTGGTGATGTTTCGGCAAATATATCCAGGGACAAACAAAATGTTGCCAGATTAATAAAAACTTATTTTAGCAGGGTCCGGTTTTCGACGCTCCAAAACCGGACCGGAGCGTTATGGACCCCTGCCAACAGGCCCTTACGCCCTCCGGCAAGCCGCAGGATGCAGCCATCGCGGACCTCGCCGCCAGCCCACAGGCCGTGTTTGCGGTTGGGTATCGTATGCCAGGTGTTTTTTCCATTCATTTCAAGTAAAACGCCAAAACACGCGTCATACGGACCGGTTTCGGGTGCGTTTTGGGTGTCGTTGCCCAGCAAAAGGACCTCCGGACGGTCATCGCCGGTAAAATCCCGGACAAGGATACGTTGGATACAGGAAACCTGGGCTTCCAGCGGCAAATCGAGGGCTTCCATTTTTCCTCCGGAGTTTCTGAACCAGGCGCTGGCCAGCCGGCGCACCTCCAGCCGTTGTGCTGCGCGCAATTTTTTCGGGTCAAATACGTCCTCGACCGGCGCCCGGGCGTAGGACCGGTAGCGGAGGAATTTACTTTTGATCAGGTTGGGCATTTGTGCCGCCAGCTCGTTGCGTTGCGCCAAGGGGTAATACCGGCCCTGTTCGGCGATGGCTACCACGGGGTCAAGTTTTTGATCCAGGTCAAAATCGAGGGCAAAAAGGCGCAGGGGGGCGCCTGGCGTTGCTTTCAACCGGGTATTCAGCCCTTCGTTGCCGGCGATGAGGTCCAGGTCGCCATCGCCGTCGAAATCGGCGGCAGCAAGGCAGTTCCACAAGCCCTCGGCGCCGTGCAAGCCGAATTTAGCCGAAGCCTCCACCACTTTTCCCGCTTCGAACTGAAATACGCGTACCGGCATCCACTCCCCACACACGATCAGTTCGGCGCGTTGGTCGCCATCCAGGTCTGCCGCCAGCGCATCGGACACCATGCCGGCGCGTTCCAATCCGCCCAGGCGATTGGAGGCAACGGACGTAAAACGCCCCGTGCCGTCGTTTTGCAGGAGCAGGCTTTTGGGCGTTTCCGGAAAACGGCCGGGAATGACGCCGCTGCCAACAAACAGGTCGGCGTCGCCATCGCGGTCAAAATCCCAAGCGCAGACTACCGCGCCACTTTCATGTTCCCGGGGTAATGCTTCGGGGCGGCGGGTGAAATTTCCTTTGCCATCGTTGAAATACAAGCGGTCCTGGTAGTAGTCTGACCCGGCCGCCGCTTCGTTGCTGCCCGAAGCGACGTACAGGTCCGCATCGCCGTCGGCATCGGCGTCGAACAACAACGCGTCGCTGTCTTCGCTGCGGGCGTCGGCCTCCAGGGCGGGTTGTGGGGTAGGAGAGAAGCGGCCGTCGGGCTGCTGCCGGAAAACAGCGCCCGGCTGCCCGGCTGCGCCGCCGGCAAAAAAGTCATCGAGGCCGTCGGCGTTCACATCGCCGGCCGTCAGGCAGGGCCCGCCGGTCGAAAACCGGTGCAGCAGCAGGCGCTCGCGGCTGAAATCGTCAAAATCGTTTTCGCGGTGTATAAAAGCTGGCCGGCTTTGGGCCGGCACTTCGTTAAACCATGGCGTGGGCGCCGCCGGGCGCTGCAAGCGGCCCGGCGTGGCCTGGGCGATATCGAGCACCAGGCGCCGGTTAGGCGGTACGTTTTCCAATACTTGCGTTAGCCCCTGCGGCCATTCGATCTCCACCCGGTCAATCCGCGTCGTCTTCCCCAGCCCAACCTGGAAGATGGGCTCCACCGACGAATAAAAACCGCGTACCGGGGTCATTTCCTGGTAAAACACTTGCCCGCCGGCATGCACCCAAATTTTAGCGCCGGCGCCGGCCGGGTTGGACGCCGCGCCGCGGCACTTGATCTGCAGCCAGGCGTTGCCATTGGTTTGGGCGGCCATATTTTGGTAAATGGTGGCCGGCGCATCGAGTTTGTTGACGATCAGATCCAGGTCGCCGTCGTTGTCCAGATCGGCGTACGCGCCGCCGTTCGAAAAGCCTTTATCCCCCAATCCCCAGGCTTCGGACACATCGCGGAAGCGCAGGGTACCGGTGTTTTGAAACATAAAATTGTGTACCGGGTAGCTGGACATTTTACCGGCAAACTCCTCGAAGCTTCTAAACCGGTCTTCGGTAATGCCGCCGGTTTTATTCAGGCTGTCGGCGGTGTAAAAGAAAAAATCCAGGTCGTTCAGATCGCGGTACACCCCGGCGCTGATGAACAGGTCTTTCCATCCGTCGTTGTCAAAATCGGCCAGCAGCGGCGCCCAGCTCCACTCGGTAGCCTCGATGCCGGCCAGGCAGCCGATTTCGGCGAAGAATCCCCCCCTGCCCTCCCCATGAGGAGGGGCGGGGGCTCCGGCGGCTTGAAGATTACGGCTACCGGAAGGCCGCTGTGCGTTGAGGGGCGCCGCGCTCCCCCCCGCATGGGGGGGCTGGGGAGGGCTCCCCAGTTGCAGCACATTGCGCATTTGTTGCCGGCCGTATCCTTGTTTTTCCATCAATTGCGTACGCGCCAGGATCATGGTGCTCATGAGCGATTTTTGGCGCTCCAGGGTAGATCCAAGCATATCGGGGATGCAGATATCCGGGCAGGCGTCGTTGTTGAAATCGGCAATATCGCAGCCCATGGAGTGGTTGGCCGTATGCGCAAACCAACGGTGTGCCTCTTCGCGGAACGTGCCATCGCCGTTGTTGATATACAGAAAGTCGGGCATGACGAAGTCGTTGGCCACGAGCAGGTCGGGCCAGCCGTCGTCGTTGAAATCGGCCGTGGTGGCGCTCAGGCCGTAGGCGCGGTTGTGGATGCCGGCTTGCCTGGATACGTCTTCAAACCGGCCCGTTCCGGTATTGCGAAAAAGTTTGTCCGACTCAAAAGAGTCTCGCGGGGCCAGGCTGCGCGCCAGGGGCGCCTCCGGGCGGGGCTGGTATTCGATATTGTTCATCGTTCGAAAATCGACCGGGTGATTCACGACGTACAGGTCGAGGTCGCCGTCGAGGTCGTAATCGAAGAAATTGGCGCATTGGGAGGGCGAAGGATCGTCGATGCCGAAGGCGGCGGCCTGTTCGCTGAAGGTGCCGTTGCGGTTATTGACAAACAACAGGTTGCGCCGGTCGGGCACATTGGTCAGCCAGGTGCGGCACACATAGAGGTCGGACCAGCCGTCGGCGTTGATATCCACCACGGCGACGCCGGTTTTCAGGCCTGAAAATCCGGATATGCCCGACCGGTCCGAGATGTCTTCAAACTGCAAATTGCCCTTGTTGCGATACAGCCGGCAGCCGTTGAACCGGTGGGTAAAAAAAAGGTCCTGCAGGCCGTCGTTGTCCACATCCAATACGGCCACGCCGCCGCCGTTGTACTCATAGGGGTCGAGCAGAAAATTGTATTGAAAGCTCTCCTGGAGCGTCGGTACAAAATTGATGCCGCTGTGGGAAGCCGGTATCCGTTCGAACGAAGTGGTTGGTTTTACCGGCGCGGCGCCGGTATGTTCGGCGCGCAAAAAGTCGTCGGAAGCGGCGTTTTTGCACGAACACACGAGGATGGCCATCCACAGGGGCGAAAAAATACGGTACATCATGCCGGTGAAGTTTCGGCGGTGAACTTACGGGAAAATCGCCGGAACGCACAGCGCCGGGCTGGTCAGGACTTCTTTTGCGCTCCCAGGTGCAGCCGAACCAGGCGGTAGGTGTCGTTTTCCCGGACATAATGGCCGAAGTAATGTTGGCCGAACAGGTAAAAAACGCCATCGGCCACATCGCTGATGGCATTGAACCGGGTGGAAATCTCACCAAAAAAGGTATTGTCGTACAAGATATCGGACGGTGAAAATGCCGGCCCGCTGGCATCGCCGGGTGTAGCGGGCGGCGATACGTCGAGGGCAATATAAAAATTGGCCGACCGCTCGTGCGAACCGCCCCAACCGCCGCTCGTCCACCTGCCCGGCGTACCCGACACACTGCCAAACGGCGTGCTGATCCCCGGCGACCCCGGCATAAAGACCGGCCCTCCGCCTCCGCCTTCCACGAGCAGGAAGCCCCCCATGCTGAGGATATATCCGCTGGAATCGCGGCGGACCTGGAGAAAGGGATTGAACTTCAGAAAACGCGGGATAAATTTTTCCCCCGTATGGTATTCTCTTTTAATTCCCAGGGCGCCTCTGCCCGGCAAGATCACGGGCGAGTTGAAAACCGTCATGGTGTCATCCGTGGCGGCTAACTCCTCCTGCCAAAGTACCCGGCGGGTCATCACGTCCTGGACTTGAATGACCATCTGTTCGCTATGACAAAAAACAGTGAAAAGTTTGCGATCCAGAAGGGCATGTGCGGCCTTTGCTTTTTCGGTGGGCCGGGTGGTCGCCTGGTCGAACTGGATCTGCTCGGTTTTTAAGGTAAAATCCTGTAATGACAGGGTGCTCAGCTCGATAGTCGGGGTTTCGACCGCGGTGTTTTTGATTTTTAAGCCGGACGAGAACCAGACATAGCCGGTGTCGAAGGTCACCTTGTCCACACCGGCAGCGATTTCCGGCGACAACTCTACGGTTGCATCCGGCCAAAACGGTTGGTATTTAGTGGCCGTCAGGCGTATGGTGCCGCCCAGGGGAACGGTATGCGTTTTGGCGCCGGGCATGCCTGGATTTTCATAAAGGAAAAGCAAACCTTTGGTTCTGGATTCCACGATCCGGGTAAGCAGGGAATACTTGCCTTGTTGCGCAAAACCGCCCAGGTATTGTTCCTTCTCGCGGAAGCTAACCGACTTCTGGAACTGAAGCGAAAAATCGGACAGCCGGAGCTGCGCCAGCCATACGTCTGTGTCGTCGGCCACAAAATAGGCGTGCAGGATGCTGTCGCGCACGGCGCCGCAGACGAAGGAAAAACTGGAATATTTACCGGGCATTTCCGGCGCATTCACCTTCCGGAGGATCGAAAAGGCGGGGTTCACTTCACGGGCCTGCAGTATCAGGCGGCCTTTTTTCACATGATGAAATAAAAAAACTGCCGTATTCCGGTCCGGAAGATCGAAGGCGGCGGGTTTTTCGGCTCTTTTGGACAGCTCGACCGGGATTTTTTGCGCCGGCAGCGTTAAGGCCACAAATAGAAACGGTAGCGACAGGAAAAAGGAATGGGTCATATCGGAAAAATTGATCGTGTTTCTACAGGGTATATTCAGCAATGAGGGTACGTCGATTTTTTGCGCAAAATGGAACACAAAACGCATATTGTGGTAATTTTGAGGTACAACTGTCACAAAAAAACTTCACCATGAAACGCCTGCCCAAAGATTTCGTTGCCACATTCCTCCCCTTTGCCTTAAAAACACAACAAAAAACGGGTATCAGCGCCGTAGCTATCCTGGCGCAGGCCGCCCTGGAGAGCGGCTGGGGTGAAAAAACCCCGGGTAATATGTTCTTTGGCATCAAGGCCAAAGCCAGCGACCCGGAAAGCCGGCGTCAGCTGGTCACGACCACCGAGTACCTGTCCAGCCCGGATTCGGGGCATTTGTTTCCTGAGCTGCTGTCTATTACGAAGGTAGGGCCCAAGCGATGGAAGTACAAGGTAAAGGATTGGTTTCGAAAATATGAAACGCCGGAAGGTTCCTTCAACGACCACACGCAGTTTTTCCTGAAAAACAAACGCTATGCCGAAGCGCTCAAGGTCGGCAATGATCCGGTTGCATTTTTTCGGGAAATTGCCAAAGCCGGTTATGCCACGGGTCCGGGTTATTTCGAACTGCTCACCCAGGTGGCGCGAATGATCGAACGGCATATGCCGGCAGCGCCCGCCGTTTCTGCAGCCCCCGCGCACCGCGGCGTAGTCCTGCCTCCGCCGGAAGAAATATCCGGCGCTTTGCCTGAAATATCGGAAGAGGCGTTGCGGTTGCTCGTCCGGAACCGGCCGAAGCGGCGGAAAAAAGGATGAATTCAGCATTCCTCAATTTTTCTGCCCGGTGCAGGCGATGCAAACACGGGTAGGGTAGTGGCTGCCACATGTTTGAGGCGAGGCCGCTTGATCTTCAATGATCTGTAAAAATCATGCGAACTATTGATCGCAGGACCTTTTGTTAAACAGCAAGCGATATGAAATAGAAATACCCCTTTACGCTTTAATTTTACTGCACACGTTCATCAATTTAACCGCCAACCTATGAGGTATTTCCTCCTCCTTTCCTGTCTCGCGCTCTTCAGCGCCACTGCTTTTCACCAGGGCCCGAAAAAAATCAAACTTCCAAAAGCGTACGTGTACATTCCTTCGGGGACCTACGCTGCCGGCGGCAAAACCGTATCCGTGCAAGGTTTCTACATGCAAGCCTGGGAAGTCAGCAATCTGGAATACAACGAGTTTCTCTTCGACCTGAAGCGGGAAGGCCGCACCGAAGAATACGAAAAGGCCCGGGTGCGCCCGGAAGGCTGGGCAACGGCCGCCGTCTATGCCGGTGCGATGGCCGAAAAGTATCACCAGCACCCCGCATTTGAAAACTACCCGGCGGTCAACATCACCCGCGAGGCCGCGCTGCTGTACTGCCAGTGGCTGACGAAAAAATTACTTGTGTTTAATCCGGAGGCCCGCTTCGGTGTGCGCCTGCCGTCTGAAGTGGAATGGGCCTATGCCGCCCAGGCCGGGCATGCCGGTTTTCCGTATCCGCATGGATACAGCCTGCAAGACGCCAAGGGTCAGTTTTTGTACAATTTTCGCCACATCGGCGACGAATCCATCCACAGCAACCCGGAGACCGGCCAGATCGAGGTGCGACCCAGTGCACTGGTCCCGGCTGGTCCGGCGGCTCCGGTAGGGTTGGGCCCCGCGCCGTCGAAGTCCAACGCGCCCAATGATTTCGGCCTGTACAACATGAGCGGCAATGTGGCCGAAATGATAACCGGCGAGCCACTCCGCACGAAGGGCGGCTGCTTCAACAGCACGGGCTATGATATCCGTATCGATGCGCCGGATACGTTTGCCGGGGAGGCTGGCGCTTCGCCGTATGTCGGCTTCCGGCCGGTGGTGACGGTGGTGGGGAAGTGAGGGTGGCGACCCAAAAGTATTTGGAGATGATGTACGGTTGCACCCGGAAAGTCATCAAAAACCTTTATGACGTTGAAGGCGGTCGGGGCCGTATTCGCTTGCTCCTGGAGTAATTACCGTAGCATCAATTCTCTGGCTGTGGCCAGGGCCGCTTCGCTCGGCGGGTTGCCGCTGAGCATGACACCCAGTGCGCGCACGCGTTCATCCGCTGAGAGTGGGCGCAGGTGGGTGATCGTACGGCCATTTTCCACCTGTTTATACGCAAAATAATGTTTGTCGGCCCGCGCGGCGATTTGCGGCGTGTGGGTGATGCTGATCACTTGGTGGCGGGCGCTTAGCTCTTGCAGGATCAGGCCCATTTTGAGCGACACGTCGCCGCTGATGCCGGAGTCGATCTCATCGAAAATGAGCGTGGGCAAGGGGATGGCGTCGGCCACCAGGCTTTTGGTGCAAAGGGTCAGGCGGGAGAGCTCGCCGCCCGATGCCACATCCTTGATCGGCAGGTATTTACTGCCTACATTGGAGGCGAACAAAAATTGTACGTCATCGGCGCCCGTTGGGGTGAGGGTTGCCGTTTCGCGAATATCCACATTCAGGCGGGCGTGTGGCATGGAGAGCTGTTGCAGCAAGGCATGCACATTTTTTTCGAAGGATTGCGGCACTTTCCGCCGGCGCTCGCTCAGCTGGGCGGCCAATGCGCGAAGGCTTTTTTCCGCAGCCGCTACCGTTTGTTCGAGTTGAGCGATCTGCTCGCCCAGGTCGGTAAAGCCGTTGAGCTGACTTTCCAGGTTTTCCTGAAGCATCAGCAGGTCGGCCACGCTGGTCACGGTGTGTTTCTTCTCAAGTTTGTACAGGATGTCCAGGCGCTCCTGTATATCCTGAATCCGTTCAGGGTCGTGCTCCGTATGTTCGGAAATGCGCGCACAATCTTTTGCGATGTCCTGAAGGTCAATAATTAAGGTGTCCAACCGCTCGCTCAGCATAACCAGGTCGGTTGATACGTAGCGGGTAGGGCTCATCAAGCGCGCCAGTTCCTGCAATTGTCCGATGATGTTTTGATCCGCCTCGCTCAGGTGCGTATAGGCGGCGCCATAAGCGCGTTTGATATCTTCGGCATTGGTCAGGCGGGCGAGTTCAGCCTCCAGTTGTTCCTGTTCGCCGTCGAGCAGGCCGGCTTTCACGAGCTCGTCGAACTGGAATCGGAGGTAATCCATTTCTCTGGAGGCATTATCACTGCGCTCGACAAGGGTGGCCAGCGCCCGGCGGTCAGCCAGGTACTGCCGGTAGCCGCGCTGGTATTCCAGCAGCAGCGCATTGTTGTCGGCGAGTGCATCGATCATCCTCAACTGAAAATTCACCTGATGGATATCGAGCACGTCAAATTGTTGGTGGAGGTCTACCAATGCTTCCGTGAGCCGCTGCAAAACCTGGTTATTGGCCGGTGTGTCGTTGATAAATCCACGGCTTTTGCCTGCAGGGGAGAGCTCGCGCCGGATGATTACTTCGTCGTCATAGTCCAGTTCATTTTCTTCAAAGAATTCGCGCAGCTTGTACTTGGCCACGTCAAACCATGCCTCCACCACGCATTTTTCCTGATCGTTGTAGAAAATTTTGGTATCGGCGCGTTCGCCCATCACCAGTCCCAGGGCTCCCAACAAGATGGATTTACCCGCGCCGGTTTCGCCGGTAATAATCGTTAGCCGTTCTGAAAATTCAATCTCGACCCGGTCAATGAGCGCATAGTTGCGAATTTGGAGGCGTTTTAGCATTTTTTGGACGGTGGGCGGTGGACGGTGGACCCCGAGACCTCGGGGGTGGACGGTAGACGGTGCAAAAATATCAATATTCGCCGCGGATCGAATTATGGATAGTAAAATATTTTGTTTTAAATATATCTGAAAATTCTTCGGATATTTGCTTTGCCCCGTCCACCCCCGAGGTCTCGGGGTCCACTGTCTAAAAAATGCAAGCCTACCACGATCTTCTGCGCCATATACTGGCTACCGGCGTCCCGAAAAGCGATCGCACTGGCACGGGTACCCTGAGCGTATTTGGGTACCAGATGCGGTTCAACCTGCAGGAGGGTTTTCCCTTGGTGACCACAAAAAAAGTGCACTTGAAGAGTGTTATTCACGAATTGCTGTGGTTTCTGCAAGGGGATACCAACATCGCCTATTTGAAAGAAAATGGCGTGCGGATTTGGGACGAATGGGCCGACGAAGCCGGTAACCTGGGGCCCGTGTACGGCAAACAATGGCGCTCGTGGCAATGCCCCGATGGCCGGGTGGTGGACCAGATTGCGGAGGCGGTACAGCTATTGAAAACCAGCCCCGACAGCCGCCGTATCCTGGTGTCGGCCTGGAATGTAGCCGACCTGCCACACATGGCGCTGATGCCTTGCCACTGCCTGTTCCAATTTTATGTTGCGGACGGCCGCTTGTCCTGCCAACTCTACCAGCGCAGTGCCGACGTGTTTCTCGGCGTACCGTTTAATATTGCTTCCTATGCCCTCCTGACCTACATGCTGGCACAGGTAAGCGACCTGATACCGGGAGATTTTGTTCATACCTTCGGCGATGTTCATATTTACCAAAATCATCTCGAACAGGTCGAACTGCAATTGTCGCGCGCACCGCGGCCCTTGCCGCAAATGCGCCTGAACCCCAAGGTTCGGGACCTTTTTGCGTTCCGGTCCGGCGATTTTGAACTCCTGGAATACGACCCCTGGCCGGCAATAAAAGCGCCGGTAGCCGTGTAGTGCGTCAAGTAGCGCCGTTAAAAATCGAAGGAGGCCTTGCCTGCCGGCCGCACCCCCCGGCCTTGCCTGCCGGTCAGCGCATCACCTAATTCTTCGCGCGCCAGCTCGGCCAGGGCATTGAGCCGTTGCACGATCTCCGGGTGTTTCCCGGCTACGTTATGGATTTCGCTGATATCGTTTTCCAGGTTATACAGTTCGGATGTCTGGATTTTCACCTTGACGGATTGCCCGGGCAGGCCGTCCCGGCCAGGCAGGCTATCAACCGGGGTGTTGTAGGTATGCGGAAAATACAATTTCCAGGGCCCGCTGCGCACCGCTTGTAATTCGTTTGTTTGGTAATAAAAGTAATACGCTTCGTGCGGCGTCTGCGCACCTGGCTGCCTGGTCAGCAGCGGCCAGGCATCGCGGCCATCGATGGGCAGCGACGGCAGGTTGGCGCCGGTGATCCGGGCAATGGTCGGCAACAAATCGATCGTCATCAAGGGGTTCATCGATGACGGCGCCGGCTGGCAAATGCCCTTTCCATTGCATGATAAAGGGCTCGCGTACGCCGCCTTCCCATACAGTTCCCTCCCTTCGCGCAAGGGTTTGGCGCTGCCGGCGTGGTTGCCATAGGCAAGCCAGGGACCGTTGTCGGAGGTGAAAATAACTATTGTGTTTTCTTCCAGCGCATGCTGTCGCAGCGCCCTGAATATCTCGCCCACCGACCAATCCAGTTCCATGATGACGTCGCCGTAAAGCCCGTGTAAAAGTTGGTCATCCGGATACCGTCGCGGGCCATTTGATCCAGATTAGGGGTGACAAACCCCTTGGCCCCGAAGCACCCGACGTCGCTATAACCCATGTCGTCCAGCAGAATCAGAACGATATTGGGCGGCCGGTCGGCAGCGGTTTGCCGATAGCAGGCCGGTGGCTGCGCGAGCACGGACGCTGTAAGAATAATGAAACAAGCCAGGCGTAGCATACTTGGTCTGAATTTGAAATATAAAAAATCAAATATCTTAACTTTGTTGGCACTTTTACATCCGGACATCCTTCTTCCTGTAATCCACACCACCTATCATGCGATACCTGCCCGGGCGTTTGCCCTTCCTTTGCGTACTATTGATTTTTTCCCCCAATGCTGCTGCCGCACAATCCGGACTATGGACGGAAATTCGCGAATCGGACATAGCCGCTCCGTTGGATGACCGCCTCGTCATCCCGAACCAATACCGCACCCTGCGCCTGCCACTGGACCAGTTGCGTTCGATGTTGCAATCTGCGCCTTCCGAACAAGATTATTATGAAGGGGCGCCGGGGCTGTTGGTACAATTCCCTCTTCCGGATGGCCGCATGCTGGCGTTTGAAGTGTGGGAAGCCCCGGTGATGGCGCCGGAGTTGGGCGCGCAGTTTCCGGACATTCGCTCCTATGCCGGGAAAAGCGCTGATCCGGCCGGTGTCCTGACCCGTTTCGATATATCGCCGGCCGGGCTGCACGTCCTGTTTTTAAATACGTCTGCCGGCAGCGCTTTTATCGACCCTTATGCCCGGGGCAACACCGCTGATTATATTTGTTATTTCAAAAAAGATTTTGTCAAACGCACCGGAAATGCCTTCGCGTGCGGGGTAGAGGAACAATTGGTCAGTACGAATGCTTCCGATCGTTCGGCTGGCGATTGCGGTAATTTGCGGCAGTACCGCCTGGCGCTGGCTTGCACCGGCGAATATGCCAATTTCCACGGCGCTTTCGGTGCGGACAAAGCCCCCGCGCTGGCTGCCATGAACACCAGTATGACCCGGGTGAACGGTGTGTTTGAGCGCGACGCCGGGGTCCGGATGGTCATCGTAGCCAATAATACCAATGTCATTTTTACGGATCCGGCCACCGACCCGTATACCAACAATAACGGCACCACCATGCTCGGGCAGAACCAGACTACCTGCGATGCAAACATCGGATCGGCCAATTACGATATCGGGCATGTTTTCAGCACGGGCGGCGGCGGGGTGGCATCGCTTTCCTGCGTCTGTAATGCATCCTTCAAGGCGCGGGGAGTCACCGGATCGCCGAGCCCGGTAGGCGATCCGTTTGACATTGATTATGTTGCACATGAAATGGGCCACCAGTTCGGCGCCAATCATACGCAATACAACAACTGCAACCGGAACAATGCCACCGCGATGGAGCCCGGCAGCGCATCCACGATCATGGGTTACGCCGGTATTTGCTCGCCGGATGTACAATCCAACAGCGACGACTACTTTCACGCCATCAGTCTGCAGGAAATTGGCGCGTTTGTGACCGGCTCCGGCAACGTTTGCGCCACCCTGGTGCCCAATGGAAACGCCGCCCCGTCGTTGCCAACGCTCACCAACCGGACGATCCCGAAATCCACGCCGTTTTTACTTGCCGCCGCTGCCACGGACCCCAACGGCGATGTGCTGAGTTATTGCTGGGAGCAAATGGACCCATATGTACCGCCGGCGCAACCCATGCCGCCGGCTTCAACTAATACCACTGGGCCAATGTTCCGCTCGTTGCTGCCCGTGGGTACAACAGCGCGGTATTTCCCCAATTTCGACGACCTTTTGTCCGGTGTCAATTCCGATTGGGAAGAATTGCCCTCCGTGGCCCGAACGATGAGTTTTCGGCTGACCGTGCGGGATAATCACGCCAACGGCGGCTGCACAACCGAAAAAAACATGACCGTCACAACGTCTGGCACGACCGGCCCTTTTGCGGTAACAGTGCCCAACGGTGGCGAATCGTACGCATTGGGCAGCCAGCAAACCGTCATCTGGAACGTGGCCGGCTCCAATGGTTCGCCGGTAAACTGTGCCCAGGTGGATATCCTGTTGTCCACCGATGGCGGGGCTTCGTTCAGTACCCTGGTGGCCAATACTCCGAACGACGGTACGGAACCCGTGGTCCTGCCAAATGTCACGACCAGCCTGGCCCGTATACTGATTCAATCGGTTGGCAATGTGTTTTTCGACGTCTCCGACCAGAACTTTTCCATTGGTGTTTCGTCCTATTGCGGGCAGCAGTTTTACAGCACCAATGTGCCGGTGGTTATACCCGCCAGCGGCACGCCAACGGTAACCTCCACCTTGTCCGTCAACAGTGGCGGCACAATAGACGACGTCAACGTGATCGGCCTGACCGGCACGCATACCTACGTAAGCGACCTGGTCATAAAACTCCAAAGCCCCGCAGGTACCCAGCGCACGTTGTTTAGCCAGCTATGTAGCAGCCAGGACAACTTCAACCTCAATTTTGACGACGAAGCCACCCTGGCCTACAGCAGTATCCCCTGCCCGCCAACCTCCGGCGGTTTCTATAAACCCTTTCAGGCTCTGAGCGCGTTTGACGGGCAGGATGCAACCGGGACCTGGACGCTGATCGTTCAGGATTTGTTCAATACCGACGGCGGTCAATTGAACAGCTGGGGACTGAGTTTTTGCGCTGCCACTTTCCTGCCGGTGGAATGGAGTATTTTTACCGCCCGCTATGCCGGCGGCGCCGTCCGGCTCGACTGGACAACGGAGTCGGAAAACAACAACAAGGGGTTCATGGTGGAGCGCAGCGTTGAAAGGCCGTTTTTATTTCAAACCATCGGCTGGATCGATGGGCACGGCACCAGTGTTGAAAAGCGGCAATACGGGTATGTCGATATCGATGTTCAGTCCGGGCAGCTGTATTACTACCGCCTCCGGCAGGTGGATTTTGATGGAAAAGAAACACTGTCCGACGTGCAAGCGGTGTCTACAGGCGGCCCCAATGGCGGGGCGCTGGCGATCCTCCCCAATCCGGCGGCCTCCGGCTATATCCGGCTGCAATGGAGCGGCGCCGGCGAGGGGCCCTGGCGTTTGATGCTGACGGATGCTTCGGGCCGTGTGTTGCTGGAACAGGCCTGGGCGCCGGAAACGCCGGACGTATACGTGAGCGGTTTGCCGGAAGGCGTATATCTGGTCCGGTTGCGGAGTGGATCGCAGTTTCGGCAGGGCCGGTTTGTAAAAAGATAATTCCGGGGATTTTACAACCAGCCTAGGAACGGTTCTTCCAGGATTGCTTTGATCTCCCGCAGGAATCGCGCAGCATCGGCGCCGTTGATCACCCGGTGATCCCAGCCGATGGTCATCGGCATCATCAGGCGTGGCTCGAAGGCGGCGCCGTTCCACACGGGCTCTTGCTGGGCAGCCGTAATGCTGAGGATGGCGACCTGGGGCCAGTTGACGATAGAGATCATATTGGTGCCGCCAATACCACCGATATTGGAAATGCTGAATGTGCCGCCTTCGAGGTCATCCGGCTTATTTTTTCCCTCGCGGGTGCGGGCGCTCAATTCGCTCAGCTCGACAGAAATTTCCGTCAGGCTCTTCTGGTCTGCGTTGCGGATAACCGGCACCAGGAGCCCGCGCGGCGTGTCTACGGCGATGCCGATGTGGTAGTATTTTTTAAAGATCACCTCCCGCTTCTCCGGGTCATAACTGGCATTGAATTGCGGCATTTTGCGCAAGACGGATGCCATGGCTTTGGTGAGGATAGCGGTGGTGGTCAGGCTTCCCCCGGCGGCTTTTACCTGGTCTTTGTATTGCTGGCGCAGTTGTTCCAGCCGGGTGATGTCGGCCTTTTCGGATATCCAGGCATGGGGAATGGCGTTGAAGGCGTACACCATATTATCGGCGGTGAGGACGCCGATACGGCTTTGCGGCTGGCGATCGACCGGCCCGTATTTTTCAAAATTTGGCAAGGGTTTGTGGGCGGGTGCGGCGCCAGGCGCGGCAGTGCCGCCTCCGGTGTCGATTTTGCGTTTCACAAAATCCACTACGTCTTTGTATGAAATCCGGCCGGCGCCATCCTGCGGCTGGATATCGGACAGGCTGACGCCCAATTCTTTCGCGCGTTTGCGCGCCAACGGGCTGACGCGCAGCGCTCCCTCCCGCCCGGCTCCGGCAACCGGCGCAGCCGCCGGCGCTACGACCGGTTGTACTGCAATAGTAGGCGGCGGCGGCGCTGCGCTAACTGCCAGCGGCGGTGGCGTTTCCCGGGCCTGCTCAACAGCCCCGGCTGTGCTCAAGCGCAGGATGGGTGTGCCTTCGCCCACATCATCGCCGAGCTTGACCAGGACCTGTTCGACGGCGCCTTCGGTATCTACGGGCATTTCCGCATCTACTTTATCCGTGCCTACGATGACGACAATTTGTTCTTTGCTGACCGTATCGCCGGGTTTAACCAAAATGTCGATGATCTTCCCTTTTACCCCTTCGCCGAGCGAGGGCAATTTGTATTCGTACGTCATAGTGGCGCGCTATTGAGCGTTCGCTGTTTAAATAGAAGAGCGGCGATTGGAGGTAATGGCTACTAAATGGCCGGAAAGAGCTATTTGTTCACCACCTTTTCGCCTGACCGGCAAAGATGAGGCAAGTTTACGGGAATACAAACCCGGTTTTCCGCTGATTTCAGTGCCCGATGGCCAAATGGAATTGGGGGAAGCCCGCAAGTCCTGTCTTTCCAACCGCCGGGCCGCGGAAGTATGCTGCTTTCCCTAGTCTTTATCGAACATAAATGCAGGGTTTTTGGTACTTTTCGAAGGAAAAATCCTAACATTGCCGTTGGGCGCAACGGCGTTTATATTCCATTTCGTTTTGCCCTGTTTTCACAAAAAATCTGATCTATATGACTGATCGTCAAGCTATACAAGACCTGGCCCCCCAACTGCTCTGGCAGCGTTTTTATGAAATCAGCCAGATTCCCCGGCCTTCCAAAAAAGAAGAACGCATTACAGCGCACTTCGAACAGTTGTTCGAACGCCTCGGAATTCCATATACCAGGGATAAAGTGGGAAACCTGGTAGCGCGCGTGCCCGCCACTAAAGGTTATGCAAAAGCGCCCGTCGTGGTACTTCAGGGCCACAGCGATATGGTATGTGAAAAGAACCGGGGCACCGAACACGACTTTGACCGCGACCCGATCTGCCTGGTACGCGACGGCGACTGGATCGGGGCGGCCGGCACCACGCTCGGCGCCGACAATGGTATCGGTGTGGCGGCAGCGCTGGCCCTTTTGAGCGACCCCGCAGCGGTGCATGGCCCGCTTGAAATTCTGATCACCGTGGATGAGGAAACGGGACTTACTGGCGCCAACCAGATATCGTCCAAACTGCTCAAAGGCAAATACTTGTTGAACCTGGATTCGGAAGAAGAGGGGGTGTTCTACATTGGCTGCGCAGGGGGTATCGATACGACCGGTACCTTCCGGGTAAAGCATATTCCGGCGCCGCCGGCCGGCTATTCCGCCTATACCCTCCGGGTTTCTGGCTTGAAAGGCGGACATTCGGGGGGTGATATCCATATTGGCCGGGCAAACGCCATCAAGTTGCTGGCGCGCACCTGGAAGGCACTGGAGGTCCTTTCCCCCTTTGCATCCGCCCTTCAGGGGGGGAGCAAGCGCAATGCCATTCCGCGCGAGGCGGAGATGAACCTGGCGTTGCCGGCTGCAGCACTGGAAAAGGCAAAGGCTATCGCGGCCCGTTGCGCCGAAGCATTCCGGAACGAATTCCACACTACCGATGGCGGGGTAAAGGTGTCGTTAGAACCCGCCGCTATGCCTGCCCGGGTATATGCCAAGCCCTTTGCCAAAAAGGTGCTGCATACGCTGCTCGCCCTTCCGCACGGCGTCATTCAGAGGAGCGCCGATATTGAAGACCTGGTGGAAACCTCCACCAACCTGGCTACCGTGGTCAGCGATGACCAGTCGATAGCAATCGGTACCAACCAGCGGAGTTCGGTAGACAGCGCCAAGCGTTATATTGCTGGCAGCGTGGCCGCCGCGTTTCAGTTGGCCGGCGCCAAAGTAGTGCAGTCCGATGGCTATCCCGGGTGGCAGCCCGATATGCAATCCGCCCTTTTGCAGGTATGCCGGCAGGTGGCGACAGCGTTGACCGGTAAGGAGCCTGCAATAAAGGCCATACATGCCGGGTTGGAATGTGGTATTTTGGGCGGAAAATATCCGGGCCTGGATATGATTTCATTTGGACCGACGATTACCGGCGCGCATTCGCCGGACGAACGGGTGCATATTCCTGCGGTCAAAACGTTTTACGATTTGCTTAAAGCAGTGCTGAAAGCCTTGGCGGAACACGGTAAATAAACACCTTCAAGCCTACCCTTTTTAAAATGAAGATTCAACGATTTGTTGTTACGCCCGGTAATTTGAAACATCTTGTCCTCCGGGACGATGTCCTGCCTCCCCCGCCCCCGGGCGAAGTGCAGGTGGCGGTAAAAGCCGTAGGACTCAATTTTGCCGATGTATTTGCGCTATGGGGTCTGTACAAAGCCGCGCCCAAAACGGACTTTACTCCCGGGCTGGAATACGCCGGGGTCATTGAAAAAGTCGGCGAGGGGGTGATGCATTTCCAGGCGGGCGACCGGGTCATGGGTATTACGCGGTTTGGCGGCTATACGACCGGCATCAATATCGATGCGCGCTATATCGTACCGGTTCCGCAAGCATGGAGCTTAACTACCGCAGCAGCCTACCTGGTACAAACGCTCACCGCATACTACGGCTTGTTCAACCTGGGCGATTTACAGCCGGGCCAAACGGTGCTGATCCACAGCATTGCCGGCGGGGTGGGTTTGCAGGCGTTGAAAATTGCCAAAGCCAAAGAGTGCTTTGTCGTTGGTACCGTCGGGGATGCCGGCAAGGTTGACCTGGCTGAAGCGAACGGGTGCAACCGGGTTATCGTGCGCGGCAAAAACTTTGAACAGGACCTGCGCAGCGCGCTGGCCGGCCGGCCGCTGCACCTGGTATTCGACACAGTTGGCGGGCGTTATTTTTCGATTCCGTTCCGGATGTTGGCCCCGATGGGCCGCTTGATCGTTGTGGGCGCTTCCCGGTACGCCAGCGTGGGCAACCGGCCGAACGTATTGCATATGTTACGCCATTTCCTTACCCGCCCAAAAGTGGACCCGCAGTCGCTCCCGGAGCAAAATAAAGGCCTGTTCGGCTTCAATCTCATCTATTTGTACGAGCGGATCGAACTCATGCCGCCCATGCTGAAAGATCTGGAATCCATGCATTTGACGGCGCCGCATGTGGGGCATGTTTTCCCTTTTGAGCAATTGCGCGAGGCTATTTTATTATTTCAAAGCGGCAAAACAAAAGGCAAAGTGGTGCTGGAAGTAACAGGCAACTAAGTTCTCCATAGGGGGAGCCAACAATTTGAACGATGATGGGCGTAACCAGTTTCAGCAATGCCGTCTTTTTCGCAGCTTTTGCCGGCTTGTTCCTTTGGAGGTGCCAGTCCGCACCGTCTAAAACAGACTCGAATGCCGCTGCTGCCGCCGACACCGTGCCTACAGTGGTCCAGCCCGCGCAGCGTCCGCCGTTGTTTGAATACCGGGTGCCTGCGGATATCCGGATAAAAGAATATTTCCGTTTTCTGGATGGTATTGTGCACCACTACGACAGCCTTGTACCATACCATTTAACCGAACATATTCTGATCCGCGCCAATCCCTGGGTGATCGATACCCTGGAAAATACCGATTATTATCGCCGGATAGACCGGGGGGATTTTGTTTATGACCAGCGAAAACTCGTGGTCTTGCACCAGGGCGATACGCTCCGGATTCCCGATAGCTTGTATGCTGCCCAACTCCAAAACCAGATCAATGAAACCTGGATCGACATTAATATCCCAGCGTTCAGCCTCCGCGTCGTGGAAGGCGCCTCCGACACGATCTATTCCTTTAAAGTACGCGTCGGACAAAACAAGAAACGATACCAGGAAGCCATTCAACGCGTAGCCGACCTGCGCACCCAGACGGGCGCCGGCCGAATTTTTCGAATCAACCGGACGCCTTCCCGCTTCGAGGACCCGCACACCGGCAAACTGCTTAAACGTACGAAACGCGACGATGGCCGAACCACCCGGATGCCCATGATCCCCTGGCTTGAGCCGGAGATCGGCGGCCGGCGGCCGGGGCAAATGATACACCCTACTACAAACCCCGAAACCCTGGGCAAAGCGTATTCGAACGGTTGTATCGGCTGCAGTGAAAGCGATGCCTGGCGCCTGTATTATTATGCGCCAGTGGGAACCCGCGTAGTCATCCGGTATGACCTGCAGGTCGTTTCGCCACGAGGCGATACGATAACCTTGCCGGATATTTACCGGAGGAAACGATGATTAGTGTGGCCAAGGGTTGGTGGAAACAGGGGATTTGGGGCGATGAAACGGACGCAAACGGAAAATGAAAAGTCAAACTTTAATTACGAAGGCTTCTGGCGACCAAGTGGTATTCGACCCGGACAAATTGCGCCACTCCCTGCGCCGGGCAGGGGCGGGCCGCGAGCGTTCGGATGCTATTGTCCGGGCGATTTCCAGGGACCTGCAGGAAGGCTCGACAACAAAACAGATTTATCGCCTGGCGCATAAAATGTTGCGCAAGGAGGCCAAATTTACGGCAGCCCGGTATTCGCTCAAACAGGCTCTGCTGGAGCTGGGGCCGTCGGGCTTTCCCTTTGAACAGTTTGTGGCAAAACTCCTGGAAGCGCAAGGGCTTCGCGTGCAGACCGGTGTGTTGCGCGAAGGAAAATGCGTGACCCACGAGGTCGATATACTGGCAGCCGACAGCCAACGCGTGCTGCTGGCCGAATGTAAATTTCATAACCGGCAAAGCCTGGTCAGCGACGTAAAAGTGCCGCTGTATATCCATTCGCGATTCAATGACCTGCTGGCCGGGTATTTCAACGCTCCGGAATGGAAATCCTTCACCCTGGAAAGCTGGATTTTTACCAACACCCGGTTTACAGACGATGCCATGGCATATGGCCGCTGCGCCGGCCAGCACCTCATCAGTTGGGATACGCCGTTTGATTTTGGCCTGCGTGATTGGGTGGACCGGACCGGGCTGCACCCGCTTACTTGCCTGACAACCCTTACCCGCCGGGAAAAAAACGCACTGTTGGAGCACCAGATCGTGTTGGCCCGCGATCTGGTGGCGCAACCGGAACTTCTGAGCCGCTTGCAGTTAGCCCCGCGGCGCGTACAGATTGTGATAGAGGAAGCCCGCCACTTGTGCTTTCAGACGGCTTGATGCCGGCAACTTACGCACCGGGTACTTTCCAAATTTGAAAATCCGATTCGTTTAAGTAGACGGCATCAGACGCCCAAACTACGGTCAGATATCCTTTTTCTGAAAAATCCGCGCCGCCCACCATAGTGGCAGGACAATCCATGCCATCATCGCCAGTAACGAAATCCCGCCACCGGTTACTGATCCGAAAAAGTGCTGGAATAAAGCGCCCGTATACCCCATGAGTGCAGCCGCATCCAGCTGAAGTAGCATGGCAATACGTGCCAGATCCACGGGGTTCAGAAAGGCTAACCCGATAACAGCCTTTTCCAGGGGATAATCGCTGAAGGCAAACATGCTCATCAGTACAAGGCCGTCGTATAAAATGGTGCAAAAAAACCAGAGCAAGAGGGCAATACCAATACCGCGAGCCTTATCCCGGGAGAGTACCGTGGCCAGAAATGCCATCGACACAAACGACAGCGTAAGCAACAAGCCGCACAAAACCAGGATGGCGCCACTGCCGGAGCCGTCGTAAATCAAAACCGGCACGCCCACTCCAACGCCGAAGGCTATACACAGAGAAGCCGCCATACCGAGGTACTGGCCCATAAAAATATCCGAACGGCGCAGGGGCTGTGCCAACATCAACTCCATAAATTCGTAGGAATTGTACAAGTGAATAGTAGCAAACACAATGCTTACCAGCGGTAACACGATCAGGATAATGTTGAGCAGGCTCATCATGCCCTTTACCGGGTCATTCTCCAGGTTGAAAAAACTCATGGAAACGACCAGGAGAAACAACATGTAGGCCAGGACGAACCTGTTTTGCAGAATATCGTAAACAGCGTACTTGGCAACCTTGAGCATCGGCATGGGCGGGCGTTTCGTTTCGGCCCGCAAGGTAGCGGATTGTCCCAGTTTAAAAACGGTAGCGACTTTCATAAGTAACAGAATTGACGTTTTGTGGGTAAATTGGACAATTTTATGCAGCCGCCCGTCATACCTGGATGTATGTGCATTGTTGATTTGTTGATAACTAGTGGCGTTGCTGTTCCATAATTTTAGCGATCGCTTTACCCAAACGTTCCTCGCCGGTTTCGGTGCGCAGGGCTTGCATCGATTTCAGGAAAACGACCTTGCCTTCAACGAGATAAAGGACATCGGTGGCGAGCTCTTCCAAATCGCTCATGATGTGCGACGTGATGAGGAAGAGTTTGTTCTGCTGTTTTTCGCGGCCTACCTTTTCTTTGAGTATTTCGGCTGACAGCGGATCGAGTCCGGCGGTAGGTTCATCCAGGATCATAACAGGGGCGTCGAACAGGAAGGCGAGCGCAGCGCTTACTTTTTGCCGGGTGCCGCCGGACAGGGTGCGCATGGTTTTATGATAGATGTCGGGCAGCCGGTAGGCATGGATCAATTCCTCATCGAGCCCCTCCGGCGCTGCCTGGCGCAGGTCGCGCATCATATCGAACAGCTGACCCACCTGCATATTATCGGGATAGCGGCCGATCTGCGGCATATAGCCGATAAACCGGCGGTATTGCGCGTCGAGCCCAACCGGCTTGCCGTCGAAGAGAATCGTTCCCTCTTCGGGTACGACCATGCCGAGGATACTTTTGATCAGGGTGGTTTTTCCGGAGCCGTTCGGACCGATGATGGCCACGGCTTGCCCCCGTTCTACATAGATATTGAGTTGGCTCAACACCTGGATTTTGCCAAACGTTTTACTGAGTTGCTGTACGTGTAACATAGGGTTTCATTAAAGGTGCCAGGTCGCGCAGGTTGTCGGGTGAAAGGCTGGGGATTACTTTTTCGGCGCGATCGAGCAGAAAAACGGTGAAGCTGCGCCAGAACATCATAGCATAGGGCATTTGATCAGAAACCATGGCGAACAAGCTGACAGGCCGGTACGGTACGTCGCCTTTGCCATCGCGGTTCAGGTCGTAGCCCTCGTATTTATCCCAGTAGTTTTTTTCAAACACATTGAGTACCAGGTCGCTGTTGGTGGAGATGTCAAAGGTGTTGGCGAAAAAGTTATTGTACCGGAAGGCGTTGTTGTCACAGCTGGCCTGCACTTTGAGGGCCCAGCCGTTTTGCTGGAAAATGTTGTGTTCGAAGTGACTTCGGGTACAGCCTTCCATATAAATGGCTACTGTGTTTTCTGAGAAGAGGTTGTCCGAAATATGACTTCCCTGGATATCTTTTAACAACAGGCCATAAGAGGCGCCACCCCGGTTTTGGGCGAAGGTGTTTTGAGTCATGGTAACATTCCGGGTGTACATCACCGCTACGCCGGCGCCGTTTTGGCGAAACGTATTGTATTGGTAGGTATCGTTGTGCGAAAACATAAAATGCAGGCCATACCGGATGTTGCCCTCGCTGTGGTTGCGCAGGATGCTGGAGTTGGTCACAAATTCGAAATAAATCCCGTCGCGATGCCCGGCTATCCGGTTGTCGGTTATGGAAATGCTGTCGCATTTCCAGGCGTGGATGCCATTTCCTGAGCTCTGTTCCACCGTGCCGCGGGCCTGGAGCCGGTTGCCGCTGACCCAGCAATTTTTGCAGCCCGACAGGTAAATACCAAAGTAATTGTCTTCCAGAATATTGTTAAAAATATAAACAAACCGCCCCTTGTACACTTTGATGCCGGCGATGTCTTCCATCGAAGCCGACCCACAGCGAACGACCTGGAAACCACTGACGCTGACAAAATTAGCCCGGATGCTGAGCGGCTGGTATTTTGTCTCGCCATCGAGCACCGGCCAGCCTTCGCCGCGCAGGGTGAGCGGCTTATCCACCGTAAGGCTGCGCTCGCGGTACGTACCGGCCTGCACCAGCACCGTGTCGTACGGGCGGGCTTTGGCCAAAGCGTCGCTGATATTGGCCAGGGCAGTGCCCGGGGCCACCACCCAGGTGCGTGCAGCGGAGGGGATTCCGCCAAGCGTGATGAATCCCGCCAATAAAAAGAAATGCTTCATGATTCGATGTACGTGAGTAGCCTGGACGTGCCCCGTTCGTTCCTGGCGGGTGTTAAAATTCGGCCTGAAGCTGCGCCCAGTTCAATGTTTCACCGCCGGGCTGCAGTTTGGCGGCCTCCAGGTCAGCTGCATTGGCGAAGGCGGCGATACCGGAGGCCATTGGCGTATTCAACTGGTCGCTGCGCAGGTAAACGGCAGTTTTCGCGTCGAGCAATACACCCGGATGCGCATAATCCGCTACATACCAACCGGCGATATCGGCCGGCGCCGGCATACCTTTTTTTTGAAACTGGACAAAACAATTGACGTCGTCAAACTTGTACGCCTTTCCTTTTTTCGTCATCAACTCGGCGCCAAAACGATTGTCCATGAGGGTCATTTTACAAAAATCGCAATTGTCGGTTCCATATTTCAACGGCTGCGGGCCGGTGGCGCATTGCCAGAAAAAAACCGAAAAAAGCAATACCAGAGCGGCTGCCGGCTTGGCCAGGCGTTGCTGTCGGCGCCGTTTCCACCACTCGTACACGACGACGAACACCGAGAGGCCTGTCACACCCATCAGCACCCACCCACCGGTATCCGGGAGCGACCATGCTTCGAAATTTAGCAATTTTTTATACCCCAGCACGGGTGGCTGGTAGGCCATGCCTGGGATAACAATAGGGGCATCGGGATTAAGATTGTGCCCGTAATCATAGCCCCAGCGCCAAAAATCATACAACGCCAGGCTATCTGCAATAGCCAGGATTACCCAATACATAATAGATGACCACCAACGCCCGATCAACGCCAATGCCAGACAAACTCCGGCAACAATTTTGATGACCGTGCCCAGGTACTGAAACTCGGGAAACATGTCTACGCTGATGGCGCGCATGCCGATATAGTGGTTCAGGGCACTGACCACCTGCACATCGCCGGTCAGGGTATTGTGCCAAATCTGCATTTCCAGCCCTTCGGGATATTGTGGAGCGGTGAGGTAAATCAACCAGATCGGTACGTAAAGCATAATAAGCAACGACAGGGCGCCGAGGGAAAGTAGTATTCGGGATATATTGCTGATCTTGAACATGGTGTTTTTTTAAATTAAATTCATTACACACTACCGGCGCGCAAATGCCCCGACCTTTTGCCGTGCACCGGTTAGGCAGGATACAGGCTCCTGTTTCCGGTGCACGGCGTTCGGACGTGCGAATTATTTGGGCGGTAGCAGCACGGCGTCCACAACATGGACGATACCATTGGATGCCGGCACGGATGCGACGATCTGTGCGGAGCCATTGACGGTTACTTTGCCGTCTTGTACGCTGAGTGTGATATTTTTCAGGTTGACCTGATTCAGTTTTTGCCCGTCGCGCATTTGTTCCGGTTTTACCACACCTACAAACGTGTGGTACTCCAGGATGTCCGACAGAGCGTTTTTGTTTTCCGGCTTCATCAGGTCGTCCAATGTTTCCTTCGGCAGTTTTGCAAAGGCCGCATCGGTCGGTGCAAAAACGGTGAAGGGACCGGCATTGGACAAGGCGTCCACGAGGCCGGCGGCTTTCACAGCCGCGACCAGGGTGGTATGATCTTTCGACCCGACCGCTATTTGTACAATGTTTTTCTGGGAAACATCGTCCTGTACGGCGGATTGCCCGGCTGCGGACGCCGCAGTGGCGTCGGCGGTAGGTGTATTATCCGTACAAGCGGAAAAAACTGCCAAAAGCAGGAAAAAGCTGAAGAAATACAATTTGTTTTTCATAATCAGGAGCATTAGGTGAATTCATAATTGCCTACTGTACTTCGGGTTCGCCGGTGCTGAATTTCAACGGCACGTTGGAGCCAGCCGGCGAAACGCGCATATAGCCCTGCATCTCCTGGTGCAGTGCCGAGCAGAAGTCGGTGCAGTAGAGCGGCACCACGCCTGCGCGGTCCGGTTTCCACAACAGCGTCTGCGTTTCACCCGGCATGATGAGGATTTCGGCAGTGGCAGCGCCTTTGATGGCAAAACCGTGCGGAACGTCCCAATCTTGCTCGAGGTTGGTGACGTGGAAGTATACCTCGTCGCCTATCCGCACACCTTCGATGTTGTCAGGCGTCAGGTGCGAGCGGATGGCGGTCATGTACACGTGTACCTTATTGCCTTCGCGTACCACCTTGGCCTGGCCTTCGCCTTTGGCTACATACGGGTGATTGTTTTCCTCCAGTTTGAAGAATTTAAGCGACTGGTCTTTGATCAGACTGGCCGGCATGGCGTTGGCGTAGTGCGGCTCGCCAACAGTTGGAAAATCGAGGATGAGCCGCATTTTTTCGCCTGTAATATCGTAAAGCTGCGCTGATTGGGCCAATTCGGGGCCAGTAGGCAAATACCGGTCCTTGGTAATTTTGTTGTAGGCGATGACATATTTTCCCCAGGGCTTCTTGGTGTCGCCGCCCGGCACGCAAAGGTGTCCGATGGAGTAGTAGGTCGGCACACGGTCGAGTACCTGCAGGGATTCTACGTTCCATTTTACAATTTCTGACGATACGAAGAAAGACGTATAGGCATTTCCATCGGCGTCAAATTCGGTGTGGAGCGGGCCGAGGCCGGGTTTCTGCACTTCACCGTGCAGCACGGCATCGTATTTTAACACGGGAATACCGTCGTATTCGCCTTCGAAGTTTTTAGCGGCAATGGCAGCCTGCATTTTTTCAAAGGAAAAAACGGGGATTACGGCGGCCAGTTTGCCGGAGCCGACGAAGTATTTCCCAGTCGGGTCTACGTCGCAGCCGTGCGGACTTTTCGGGCAAGGGATGAAATAAACGAAGTCTTTCAATTCGCGGGGGTCGAGCATGATCGCCTCCGTCTCCCATTTCGTCGTTGCCGTATGGGTGCGCTCATCATAGGTATTGTGCGCATACCGGACTGATTTTTTCATACCGCGGCCTGCTTTGGCCAGCTCTTCGGCTTTTTTCCAGTTGATGGCCACGATAAAGTCCTTGTCGTTTTGCGAAGCGTTTACTTCGAGCAGCGTGTTGGCGCGTTCGGAGTTGTAGCAAGAGAAAAAGAACCAGTCGTGGCTCGGTCCTTTACCGGAGCGGCTGAGGTCGAGGTTGATACCGGGCAGCAACACCTGGAAGGCCAGGTTCATATGTCCGTCCTGCGGATTGATGCTGATAAAGGAAGCCGTACCCCGGAAGTTGTCTTTGTAGCTTTGGATCGAAACGTCCGGCTGATCGTCCATGGGCACGGAAAAGCGGGTGCCGGCTACGATATATTCGCTGTTTTCGGTGATAAACGGCGAGGAGTGGTTGCCGCCGGCGTTCGGGATTTCCATGATTTCCATGGTCCGGAACGATTTCAGGTCTACGCGGCCCACGCGCGGCGTATTGTTGGCGTTGGCAAACATCCAGCGGCCGTCTTGAATGCCGTCGGTGAGCGACAGGGAGATGTGGTGCTGGTCGTCCCAGGGCACCCAGCCGTGCGAGGTGTTCAGCATGGCTTTGGTTTCTTCACTGTAACCATAGCCGTTTTCCGGGAACACGGAAAAAACTGGAACGATTTTTAACAAACGGCCCGATGGCAGGCCGTAAACGGAGACCTGACCGTTGAAGCCCCCGGAAACAAAGTTGTAAAATTCGTCGTATGTGCCCGGGGCAACATAAACTTTTTGAGCGGCATCACTGGCAGTAGCGCTGGCTGCGCCTTTGGTTTTGCATTGCCAAAGCGCTGCAATAATGAGCAGTGCCCCACCCATAAAAATAAGAACCTTTTTCATATGGACTGAATTAATGATTAATGCGTTTAGTTTTGATTGTCTGGTGTAGTATAGCGCTATTTTTCTCCGTCATTGGAGCGCATAAACTCCAGCACGTCGCGTGCGTCGCCAATTGAAACGTTTTGGTTGGGCATGCGGGTCAGGCAGAGTTGAAGCAGTTTTTGTGCTTCTTCGTCTTTATCCAGCATCATTTCGACGTTGGTGACCATGTTCATAATCCATTCCGGTTTGCGCCGTACGGTGACTTCCTTCCAACCGGGCCCCACCACGCGTTTGTCGTCGAGTTTGTGGCAAGCCGCGCATTTCATGTCGTAAATGGCTTTGCCACGGGTGACGCGTTCGGTTTCGAGGGGTGTTTTAAGTTCTACAAATTTTACTTCGCCGATACCTTTGCCTTCGGCCAGCATTTTTTCTTCCGGCGTAGGCCCTGCGGTGGCAGGCGAAGCGCTGCTTCCGGTTTCGCCGCCGCCACAGGCAGCCGTTCCGACTAAAAGCAGCAGTAAAAGACCATACAATGTTTTCATACAACAGATTTTTTTATTGAACGAGATGTTATTTTAGGCACAAAATTGAAGGCATGCCAACCAGTGGCTTATGATTCAAATCATAAATATTGGGGACGCCCTGATTTTGGCAAAAAAAGATCAAAACAGGTCGTTTACGGCTTTTGTTGCGGTGATCTGTTGCCTTTTTTTTACCATTAATGATAAATATCAGCCGGTAGTATGCGAAAAATCAGGAAGCAGGAGTTACAGTTATTCCTGTTCGTAGGCCCGTAATATCTTCCGGTCTGCCACGAAGAGTTTGCCCTGTTCTTCGAGCAGGCCGACTTTTCGGATCACCGTTTCCACCCGCAAGCCGGTCATGTCGGCGATTTCCTGGCGGGTAAACGGCACTACAAAATGGGCGTCGCGCCCATAAAGCGCGCGTGGGAGTTTGTTTTTGAGCAGGTCGATGACGGTCAGGATGCGGTCTTCCGGCTGGCCGAGGTTGATGGCTTTTAGTAGTTCGGATTTGTATTGCACCCGCTGGCACATGTGCATGGTAAATTGCAGGTGTATGTGGAAATGATGGCAGAGCAGTTCGAGGAAATGTTTGCGGGGCAAGGCCAACAATTGCGTATCGATGATAGCCTGGGCATGGGCAGGGTAGGGGAATTCATTGAGCAGGGGTGGTTCGCCAAAACTTTCGCCGGTAATGAAAATTCCCTGAATAAAATCCTGTTCCTCGCCGCGGTTGACCATTTTTACCAGCCCAGTGATGATCTGAAAATAGTAAAAAGCGACCTGGCCTTCCCGGAAGATATCGTCGTGCCGGCGGTAGTTTTTTACCACAGCGCCGTAATGGCCCAACAATTCAGGATCGATGTTCATGGATAAGGCATGTATTTGCGCAAAAGTATAAAAAGTGTGTCGGGGCTTAGAGAGCATGTTGGGGATTTTCCCGCCGGGCCCAAAACGGTTCTTTTTCCGCCATTTTTCGCCTTTTTTCACTCACAGAGCCCCCACTATGCTCCTTCAAAAACGCAAAAACTGACGCAAAAAGCCCTCGTTTTTGGCTCCGGCAGAAAATCCCCAACATGCTCGTACACCCTGCTATTTATTCCTTAATCCGGTAAGGTAGGATATTTTTCTCCCGTATGCGTTCGAACAGGAGGCGGTGGCCGGTATTGTTCAGGTGGATGCCGTCGCCGCTGTTCGTTTGCCACTGGATCAGTCCGTTCGGCTCGGCCACGTCATCCCAAAAATTTACGGCGAAAGCGCCGTATTTCTCCAGGATGCTGTCACGCGCCAATAATTGGATCCATATTTTAGCAGCACTGAAATGCCGCGGTTGGGTGCTGCCCACCCAAATGGGCACTCCTGCGCGCCGGGACGACTGCACAATCGTATCGAAATTCGCCAGTTGTTCTTCCAGTGCATATCCGGCCGCCGCGTCGTTGGATGGCAGGTTCAGGATAATGGCGTTTGGCCGAAGGGAGAGGGCTTTGGTAATGTTGCGCGCGGTGTCCGGCATGGGCCGGCCGGCTGGTGGCCATGCGGCCTGGCCTGGCATCAGGTGATAGGTACTGTAGCCGCCTCTGGCCAGGTTGATTACTTCTGTGCCCGGGTAGTTTTTTTGTACAAACGCACGATACCGGTTTACCCAGGCGCTGTCGGGGTGCGTCACGCCGGCGCCGGCGGCCGTAGAAGAGCCCATAACTACGATCCGGATCACTGTTGTACGCCGTATCGAATCGGCTTCCGGCTGCGCCCGGAGCGGTCCGGCCACTACTAAAAAGGTGGCGATAAAAAAAAGACTGATATAAGACATAACAAATAGTGACCCAGGTATTTTGTCGTACTGGCGGCAGGCGCCCTATCTTTACCTGCATGACTGAAAATTCGAGCAGACAAATGAAAGTGGTTTCATGAATTTATTTCCAAAAAATCGAGCTTTTTTAGCCGAGATAGGGAACCTGGCCAGATTTACTGCCCGGTTTTTCCGCGAAGCGTTTCGCCCCCGGTATGAAATCAGCGAGCTGATCCGGCAATGTTTCATCATTGGCTATAAATCGCTGTCGCTGGTAGGGCTGACGGCCTTCATCATGGGGCTGGTGCTGACCATGCAGCTGCGCCCGAGTATGGTACATTATGGCGTGGAAGCTAAAATTCCCGCCATGGTGTGTATCGCCATTATCCGGGAAATCGGGCCGGTGATCACAGCGTTGATTTTTGCCGGCAAAATCGGATCCAGCATCGGCGCCGAACTGGGTTCCATGCGGGTGACCGAGCAAATCGACGCGATGGAGGTGTCGGGCACCAACCCGTTCAAGTACCTGGTGGTGACCCGCACACTGGCCGCCACGCTCATGCTTCCGGTGTTGGTGGTTTTGGCCGATGCCATTTCGCTGTACGGATCTTATTTGGGCGTCAATATTTACTCGGTGCTGAGCTTGCGCTTGTTCATCGCGCAGGTCATCGAAAATTTGGCCTATTACGATGCTATTCCAGCGTTTGTAAAGACTTTTTTCTTCGGGTTTGCCGTCGGCATCGTCGGTTGCTTCAAAGGGTATTATTCGACAAAAGGGACGGAAGGTGTCGGCCGGTCGGCCAATTCGGCCGTGGTGATGGCGTCCGTAGTGATTTTTATTCTTGATTTACTCGCGGTGCAGGTCACCGAACTGATCTGGGATTACTGATGGAAACAAGGGAAGCAGTCATAATCGTGGAAAATTTGTGCAAAGCGTTCGGCGACAACGTGGTGCTCGACCATTTTAACCTGACCTTGTACAAAGGCGAAAACCTGGTGGTGCTGGGCAAATCGGGCTCCGGTAAATCCGTGCTGATCAAATGTATCATCGGTTTGCTCCGACCCGACAGCGGGCGTATCGAAGTATTGGGGGAAAACGTGCCCGAACTGAGTTACTCCCAACTGGATCAACTGCGCGCCCGGGTCGGTTTTTTGTTCCAAAGCAATGCGCTGTACGACTCCATGACCGTCCGCGAAAACCTCGAATTCCCCCTGCGGCGCCACTGGCTCAAAGTGGAACAAAAAGAGGTGGATGCCCTGGTACATGAAGTATTGGAAAGCGTCGGTCTCGAACATACCGCAGACATGATGCCGGCCGAACTGTCGGGCGGCATGCGCAAACGCATCGCCCTGGCGCGTACCCTGATCCTGAAACCCGCCATCATCCTGTACGACGAGCCGACCACGGGCCTCGACCCCATCACCGGAATGGAAATTATCGAACTGATCAAACAGGTCCAGCAGCGGTATCAAACTTCGGCGCTGGTGATTTCGCACGACATGAAACTGGCCCAAACGGCCTCCGAGCGGATCGCCATGTTGATTGAAGGGAAATGTTACGCGACCGGTACTTATCGTGAACTTGCGGCTTCAACCGACCCGAACCTCCGGGCCTTTTTTGACTGAAAAACTATGGCAAAACGAACGATTGACAATTTGAAATTGGGCATTTTCGTGCTGACAGCTCTCGCGCTGCTTATCCTTTTTTTATACATGCTCGGCCGCAACCAGAGCATTTTTTCCAAACGCTTTGAGATAAAAGCGCATTTTGAAAACGTCGGCGGCCTCATCGCCGGTAACAACGTCCGGGTGTCCGGTATCGTCGTCGGCATCGTAGAGGAGGTCGCCTTGGTCAACGATACTCTGGTGGTGGTGACCATAGCGCTTGACGACGAAATGCGCACCGTGCTCCGCAAAAACGCCCTGGCCAGTATCGGCACTGACGGCCTCATCGGCAACCGCGTGGTCAACCTCCTGCCGGTGCGCGAGCCGGCCCCGCTGATCGAACCCGGCGATATCATACAGGCGCAAAAAGACGTCAGCACCGAAGAAATGCTGCGCACGCTCGACCAAACCAACAAAAACGTGCTGGTCATCTCCCGGGGTCTGATCGAAACCATCGGGCGCATCAACAAAAGCAGCCAGCTGGCGGCCCTGCTCGACGACGAAAGCCTCTCGCAAAACCTCGGCGCCGCCCTGGCCAACCTGCGCCGCGCCACCGGCCAGGCCGACGCTACAATGCAGGACCTGCACGCCGTCGTCGTCGGCGTCCGCAACGGCGAAGGCTCGGTGGGCGCGCTGCTGCGCGACACCAGCTTTGCCTACGAACTGAACCAGACCGTGCGCAAGCTGCAAACCGTGGAAGACCAGGCCGACCTCCTGGCGCAGGATATGCGCACCTTGGTGCAAGGCGTTGAATCGGATCTCCGCCGCGGCCAGGGCCCTGTACGCCTGCTCCTCACCGACTCGCTGGCCGCCGCCCGCGTACAGCGCACACTCGGCAACCTCGAGGAAGGCACGGCCCGCTTCAGCGAAGACATGGAGGCGCTGAAGCACAATTTTTTGTTCCGGCGGTATTTCAGGAAGTTGGAAAAACAAAAAAAGAAGGCGGGGGGAGAATAGGAAGTGACTTTCAGGGATATGATTGCGTAACTGCCGGTTGGTTTTGTGCGAAAATTTTCCTATTTTTGGATGGGCATTAAAATCGACCATTATGAAACAGCTTACCTACCAGTCTACCAACCTACAAGCAAAAAATTGGCTAGCATGCATAAAAGCAAGCACTGCAAGCGCCTCCATTTTTTCAGCCTTCGTATTTATCTGTTTTTTGTTTCTGTCTTCAGGCTTGCGCGCACAGAGCGCCTGCAATTGCGTGGGCTGCCCGGCAGGGTTTACGGGTGCGGATATTTGCGGCGAACTGCCTGATTATTATGGCCCGTATTATGTGAAGGTATATCTGTATTTCGTAGTTCCGCCAAATACCTCTGGCGCGTTTGAAGACCCGCTAAGTGAGCGATCTGAAGAAATCTGGCAAAATTGGCGCGCGGCTTTTTCTCCACATCGTATATTCTTTATTCCCGGCTTCGGCGTTTGTGATCCTTCCGGCAATTATGACACTATCTCCAAATAATATCACGCCTGATCCATCCGGAAATGCCGTTGCTACTTTACGGTCGCAGGATTATCAGCATGCCGATGGTCTGGACGTTTATGTTTTTCGCGATGATATTTCTCCGGGCGACGGCCAATCGCTGTGTACGCCGAATGCATATTTTTTCGTATTACGACTGTTCTGGTCGGAATGTACGTGCTAGTATTACAGTTGGAAGATGGAAGAATGCTACGGCGGAAAGTTTTAGTTTTGGAATGAAAATTATCCAAATTACAACATCACCCACGGCAACAACCGGTTGTACTTTTCCCCGGCAATTCGTACCCAGTATAACCCCGGCCCGCCCAACCGGCGCTGAATCCGGAGCGGCAACGTGCCTTTTGCGCGGTGGTGCAGGCAGGCGCGGGAGTCGTATACTTCAACGTAAACCTGCCCGGGTGTGACTGCCGGAATGTTTAAAACCGACCCACTTGCCAGTAAAGGACGTCTGCTCAACGCCAGCGGTATGTTTTTGTCGCGTACCTGCTCGAACACCAGACGATGCCCCAAATTGTTTAGATGGGCGCCGTCGCCGGCATCGGACCGGGCTTGCGGCAGGCCGTCCGGAGTAGCGAGAATATGCCATATGTTGATCGCCCGGTCGCCGTACCGCGCCAGCAAGGCATCCCGCAAGCGGATCTGGATTTGTATCTGTTCGGCGCTGAAACGCCGGGGTTGCGGCGTGCAAAACCACACCGGTATACCCTGTGTACCTGCGGCCTGATCGATCAGATCGAAGTTGCGCAGTTGTTCCTCCGGTCCGTATCCGGCCATGGCGTCGTTGGAGGGCGCGTGCATAATAACGGCGTGGGGTTGAAAGGAAAGCGCTCTGGTGATATTGCGTTCCGGGTCGGGCAGGGGCCTGGCCCGCGGTGGCCGGTGGCCGGTAGGGGTCAAATGGAAAGTTTGCAGGCCGCCTAAGCCCAGGTTGATCACCTCACTGGCCGGGTGCAGGGTTTCCAGATGCGCCCGGTACAAATCTACCCAGGCATTTTCCACTGGCTCGGCGCCGATGCCTGCTGCAGTGGAGGAACCAATGACGACAATGCGGAGGGGGGATTGCATGGTTAGGCAGGTTCATTCTGGAAGTTACTTTTATCTGTTTACACGTCCATCGGATCCAACTTTTCGCTGTCCACGCCGTATTTCTGCATAAAATCCTGCATGGCTTTGTCGTTCACCTTGCCCTGCCGGTGCAACAGGCGGACGGCGGCAAAGGCGATGTAGCGGGCGCTTACTTCGAAATAATCGCGCAGGCTGGCCCGGCTTTCGGAGAGGCCGAAGCCGTCGGTGCCGAGCGCCGTGAAGTCGGCCGGCATCCAGGGCGCCAGGCATCCCGGAGTCATTTTTACCCAGTCGCTGGCGGCGACGAACACGCCGTTTTCGCCGTCAAGCGTCTGTTGTAAAAACGGCGTCCGTTGTTCCGGTTCGCCGGGGTGCAGCATGTTCCAGCGTTCGCAGGCCTGCGCATCGCGGTACAGCTCGCTCCACGAGGTTGCGCTCCAGACGTCGGTGCTGACGCCTTCGCCCTCCAGGATTTCAGCGGCTTTGAGCGCCTGGTCCATGATGATGCCGGAAGCGAGCAGGTGGGCCTTTATACCGGCTGCCGCCGATTTTTTTGCCGACTTTTGGTACCGGTACAGGCCGCGTTTGATGCCCTCTTCCACGTCCTTGCCCTTCGGCATGGCCGGCATAAGCAGGTTTTCATTGTACAGGGTGATATAGTACATCTTGTTTTCGTTGTCCACGTACATCCGCCGGATGCCATCGTGAATGATCACGGCCAGTTCGTAGGCAAAGGCGGGGTCATAGCAGACCACGGCCGGCACGGTTTGGGCGATCAGCTGCGAATGGCCGTCCTGGTGTTGCAAGCCCTCTCCGTTGAGCGTGGTTCGGCCGGCTGTGCCGGCCAGCAGAAAGCCTTTGCACATCATATCGGCGGCGGCCCAAACCACGTCGCCCACCCGTTGGAGGCCGAACATGGAATAAAAGATGTAAAACGGAATCGTGGGGATGCCGTGCAGGCTGTAGGCGGTACCGGCGGCGGTGAAAGAGGCTGTTGCGCCGTCTTCGTTGATGCCTTCCTGCAGCACCTGGCCGGTTTGCGATTCCTTGTATTTGATGACGGAGATGCCGATTTCCAGCGGCGTGTACAACTGCCCCTGCTGGCTCCAGATTTGGGCTGAATTGAGCATGGGTTCCATACCGAAGGTTTGCGCTTCGTCGGGTACGATCGGCACGATATACTTGCCTATTTCCGGATTCCGGATGAGGTGCGTCAGGATATCCATCATAGCCGCCGTGCTGGAAAAAGCCTTGCCGCCGGCGGCTTCGCTGCCGTGAAATTGTTTTTCAAAAAGACTCAGATCAGGCAATTGTATTGGAGTAAAGGTGGTCGACCGTTCGGGTAAATATCCGCCCAGAGCCTGGCGCTTCTGGCGCAAATAGACCGTGGTGGGGTCGTCGGGGCCGGGAAACCAGAACCGGGCTGCTTTGGCCTCCTCGTCGGAGATGGGGATGCCGTAGCGGTTTTTCGTTTCCACGCGGCTGTCGGCGCTGATGTCCTTGGTTTGGTGCGCTTTGTTTTTGCCTTCGGCGGCTTTGCCCATGCCGTAGCCTTTCACGGTTTTGATGATGATGGCTACTGGTTTGCCGGCGCGGAGTGCGCGTTCGTAGGCGGTATAAACTTTCAGGGTGTCGTGACCGCCGCGGCGCATGGCGCGCAGTTGGTCGTCGGTGTAGCCAGCCAGGAGGGCGGCGATGCGCTGGTCGTCGCCAACCAGTTTTTTGCGGATACCGGCGCCGTCGAGGTTCGATATTTCCTGAAAATCGCCGTCCAGCAGGCTTTCGAGGCGGAGCAGCAGGGCGCCGTCTTCATCCTTGTCCAGTAGTTCGTCCCATTCGCTGCCCCAGAGCACTTTGATGACTTCCCAGGAAGCGCCGTAAAAATGCCGTTCGACTTCCTGGATGATCTTGCCGTTGCCGCGCACCGGCCCGTCGAGGCGTTGCAGGTTGCAGTGCACCACAAAAATCAGGTTGTCCAGTTGTTCGCGGGAGGCTACCCCGATGGTGCCGTAGATTTCCGGCTCGTCAATTTCGCCGTCGCCGATAAAATGCCAGACTTTACCGCCGTTTTGCGGCTTCAGGCCGCGGCTTTCCAGGTATTTCATAAACCGCGCCTGGTAGATGGCCGTCATCGGTCCCAAGCCCATGCTCACGGTTGGCGCCTGCCAAAAACCCGGCATGCGGCGCGGGTGGGGGTAACTCGATACGCCGCCGAGCAACTCCTGCCGGTACTCGGCAATTTGTTGCTCCGTGAGGCGGCCTTCCCATAAAGCCCGGGCATAGATGCCTGGCGAAGTGTGCCCCTGCAGCATGAGGAGGTCGCCGCCGTATTCCGGGCTGCGTTTGCGCAAAAAATGGTGAAACAACACTTCCAGCATGGTGGCGGAAGCGGCATAGGTGGCGATATGGCCACCCAGGGCCAGGTTTTTATCCTGGGCCTGCAACACGATCGCCTGGGCGTTCCAGCGGATGATATTTTCGATACGGCGTTCCAACTCCAGATCGCCCGGATAAGCCGGTTGTTCGTCGGCCGGTATGGTATTCCGGTACGGCGTGTTCAGGGCAGGCCCGCCGTTTGAAGCGCCGTGCCGGGCCAACAGGTAGCGCAGCCGTTGAAACAGTTCGGCGCTGCGTTCCCGGCCATGCGCTTCAATGACTTCTTCCAGCGCCTCCAGCCATTCCTCCTGTTCGAGGCGCCAATCGTCGAGTTGACTATTATTTCCCATATTGTCGCTATGTGGTAAAAATGAAAAGAAAGCCCGGCGAGCATACAATGCTTCTCCGGGCGCCTGTTTCAGACAGGGTGCAAAAATAGACCATTAAAAATATAACCGTCCGGGTTATTTTTTAAACAGATGCACCCAGTGACCGTTCCAGTTGAATTTGCCGTATTGTTCGGTACTGCCCGAACTGCCGGCCATGCGGGCGACTTGCCGGAAAGCGCTGCTCACCGCTTCAGCGGATGCCGGTGTGGCAGCATTGCCGGCAATCGCCGCTTCGGTCGCATAGCCGTGCAGCAAGGCCCGGAACTGGCGCTGAAAGAGTTCCGGACGGCCAAAAACGTCGGCGCCAATGACCCTGCCCCCAGACACCGCCACCACGCCCACGGCATCCGGCATATCGGCAAATTTTCCTTCAAAAAAATGCAGGTAAGCTTCCCGCCGGGCTTTCTGATCGTTTTCCGTATCCAGTGCAGCATACGTTTTTGTTTGCGATGCAGCGTTGTTGGCCACCGTCACCTGCTCCACGGCCTTCCACACGCCCTGTTGGTTGCCGCTGTAAACGGCCTGGCGCACCCGGGGACTGGCCACGTTGTAATATCCCCTGAAGGCCGCCACTTTTTTTTCCGCTTCCGGCGCAGCGGGGTCGTAATAACTGCCCCGGCCGGCCTCCACGCAAAACACTTCGATGTTTTTTACCGTGCCGGGAGGGATGACGTCGTCGTAGGCAATCACACGGTCCTGATTGCCACCCGTCACAACGTCGCCGGACATAAGAAAAATGGTGTCCCGGCTTTTGTTCTGCACCGTCAGGGCATTAAACCAACGGCCCTGTTCCCGCCCAAACTGTTTGCGTTCCGTAATGCGGAAACCGGGAGTCTCCATGCCTTCCGCCAGGGTTTTCATGGCCGGCAAAGCCGCTTGAACCTGCAACAGGCTTTGATCGGCCGTAACCGGGTAGAGGCGAAGGTTTTCATACTGCCACTCGGGGTTGGCATTCAAGTGGATTTGCAGTCCGGATTCCGTCAGCGTTTGCCGGGCGCCGGCCAGGATATTTTCCTTTCCTGAGTTGGTGCAGGAGAACAGCAATGCCATCAGAAAGCCGGCAAGGAGGGTCGTCTTTTTCATAAATTCTTGTTTTTGTGTCAAAATGCTATCGGGTTTGGAAAATTTTGGTTTTCAAAAGTACGCGGCCGGCCGGCGGTGTCCAAATATTTTTATCCGCGGCATGCCGGGGCAAATAAAATAAATCTACTTTTTCTGTAACAAATCACTTGCCCGGCCGTCTTTGCTGTATAACGGGTTAAGCGCGTATTTCGCACATGAACTGGACGATCTTCCACCAACGTATTTTTCCCAACCGGCACCGGTTGTACCGTATTGCCCTGCGGATTACGGGGAACGCACAGGATGCCGAGGACGTAGTACAGGAGGTGTGGGAAAAAGTATGGAAATCGACCGAATACCAGAGCGCTTCCATCAGGAACTGGGAAGCCTGGTGCATGGTCCTGACGCGCAATCTGTCGATCGATAAATTTAATGCGCAGGCGCAACGCCGTACAATACCGCTGGATGTTCTCGCCGGCCGCAAGGCGGTTGGAGCGGACCCCGCGCAATCGGCCGAATCAAATGACCTGGCCCATCACGTGCGCCGGATGATCCAGGAATTGCCGGAAAAACAACGCCTGGTCATGCACCTGCGCGATATTGAAGAACTGAGTTATGAAGAAATTGCCGCGGTACTGGATATCAGTATGGATCAGGTAAAGGTGAATCTGCACCGGGCGCGCAAAACCGTTCGGGATAAATTGTATGTGGCAAAAACAAAGTCCCCCTTAAACATATAAATAAAAAATCATGAGGAACCATTCTTCGGATATTCAGGAATTGCTCGAACGATATTGGGAAGGCGACACCACCCTGGAAGAAGAGCGCCGCCTGAAAGCGTTTTTTGCCTCGGGCCAGGCGCCGGCCGAATTTCAGCGGGAAGCCCAATTGTTCCGGGCTTTGCTTGGCGAACAGGCGCTGCAATTCCCTGGCCGGCCCCGAACGACAGCATGGCCTGGCCGGATACGTGGCTGGTATGTCGCCGCTGCCGTGCTGATCCTCTTGCTCACGGCAGGCCTATGGTGGTGGAATGCCAGCTTCCGGACCTCCCCGACGCCGGATAAGCCCGGCCTGCCGAATGCACCGGAACAACCCGTGGCCGCGAAACCCGCCGTGGCCGAAGCGCCGGCCCCCGACCCCCGGCCCCTGCTGGAAAAACCCCAGGCGCAGCCAAGGCGGAAACTGAAAAAATTGTCGCCCACCCCGGCGCCCGGCGCCGACACCTACGACGATCCCGAACAGGCCCTCGCTGAAATAAAAGCAGTGCTTGCCATGATTTCCTCCAAGATCAACAAAGGCCGGCGGACGGCAGACAAAGGCCTGCAGGAAGTGGATAACGTAGAAATATTGCTTAAAAAGAAAAAAGAAACCGATGGATAGCCCCGGATTTTTGAACCCGCATATTTTTCTAAACAACTATACTATTCAGCTATGAAAAAGACCATTCTGTTGTTGCCGTGCCTTTTTATCCTCGCGGCAGCCTTGCCGGCTCAAAACGACGCCATCAACCGTTTTTTTAACCAGTACATCGACGATGAGCGCTTCACCGTCGTGTTCGTCAGCCCCAAAATGTTTAGCCTGGTTTCTAAAATCAGCACGGAAGACGAGGATTGGGAGAAGTTTCGCGAGGTGGTGGGCGGCCTGACGGGCCTGCGGGTGCTGACCAGCGACAGCCTTGGAAACGGCCTGCAACTCTACAAGGAAGCCCTCAGCAAAGTGCCGGCCGGCGAATATTCCGAACTGCTTACCGTGCGCGACGGAAAAGAAAACGTCCGCATCTGGGTAAAGGATTCCGGTAACATTATCAACGAACTGCTGTTATTGGTCGGATCGCCGGACGAATTTGTGCTGCTCAGCCTGACCGGCAAAATTGACCTGGATAAAATTTCGACACTATCCAAAGGCTTGGATATTGAAGGTGTCCGGCACCTGGATAAAGTCAAAGGCAATTAAATAAAAAAGCGATGAAGCCATTATTTGTTTGCCTGATATTGATCCTCGCGGGCGCCCGGGCGCAAGCACAGGACCTGGGCTTGTACTGGAAGTATAAAGAATACGACGGCGCGATTGCCGTCACGGCGCCGCATTGGCTGATTCACGCGGGTTCCTGGTTTTTAGACCAAAAAGAAGACCGGAAGATCGTTCGGAAAGTGCGCAAGGTGCGGGTTCTGACCTTTGAAAACAGCGACAATCCCATCAGTGGACGCGACATGGAGCGGTTTTACAAAAAGGCAAAACGGCGCAAACTGGAGGAATTGCTGATGGTGCGCAGCCAGGGGACCCGGGTTTGGGTACTGGCGAAAGAGCGCCGGGGATCGATCCGCAAAGTGGTGGTGCTGGTAGACGAACCGGATACTTTTGTTTTGGTCAGCCTGCGCGGAAAACTGCGCTACGAAGAAATCGGGCAGCTGCTGGACCGGCTTTCCAAACAACAAAAGGGTAAAGGCCAACTTGAGGTTCCGCTGCTTCCGGAAAATGTGCGGACGGTGATCCGGCTGTAGGCGTTAAAAAGCAAACAGGAGTCATCCCGAATTTTGGCGAGATCCAAGATTCGGGATGACTCCTGTTTTTCAAAATTTCCACCGGACAGGTTAGGGGGGGGCCACGCTCGTCCTTGCGGCTATCGCTCGCGCCGAAGCGACAGCCCTTGAAGGAGTTCCATGACCGTAATTGCGGATAGCGCAATTTGTTCCAGACCAATCTGGTTCAATTGATCAATGGTATCTTGTCGACCGTTGAAGGCGCTGATGAAGATATTGGTATCGCACAGAACCATAAGTCAAGCATTCCAGTCTCGTTTCCAATTTGCAGTCCGGATGGTTTCAAGACTCCTTGGATGATCTTTCCAAATACCGAAAAGCGCGTGCGGATCGATCTTTTTATCCCCTTTTGTGATCGAAGGACCCGGGCCGGATGGTCCGGGAATTACCTCAATATTTTTGATGTTAAAACTTTTTAAAAGAAAGAGGATTTTTTCAACCTCTTGAATGTCAACGGATTCGATAGTTGCACGCATATTATTTAGATATTTGTCTTTCAAAAGTAACGTTTTTTAACCTGATTTTTAGCGGTTGATGTTTTCTCGTTTTACGAACGTGGGCGTGACTGTCAATCTTCTGCATTTAGCGGGTGGTTTGCCACACTACTGGACATTTTTGCAAATCGCATGATTTTTTGGGGATAAGATCGTGAAAACGTAGGATAAGAACTCGATAAAGTGAAAGCATTTGGAGGTTAGGATTGCCAGGCCTTCTCTGAAAATGGACACTTCGGGTGCTTCGCTTCCGTCTTGGTAGCGCTGGGTTGGAATTCGTCGTCGTCGTTTCCAGCCTTCGCGAATAGCCAGGATATAAGCGGTGGTAACAATGGCCATCATCAACAGGCTTTTGTTCAGTTCTTTAAGGTTTAGGTCTTCGAGGTTGTAGCCGTTGGTTTTCAGGTGTCGAAAGAGGCATTCAATTTTCCAGCGTTTAGCGTAAAGGTGGGCGGCTTTTTGGGCGTTGGGCAGCGTGGTTAGAAAGATCAAGGTTGGTTCTTCGGCATCGGCTTTGGGGTTGGGTAGCATCACAATGGTGTAGACCATTGCATCGAGGAAAATCTGCTTTTTGACCAGTTTGCATTTTTGGGAGCACTTGGCCAGCATTCGCTCATAATTTTTGCCTTTGGCAGTATTCACTTCATCGAAGTAATCGCACAAACGAAGCCGTATGACAAAATGTATGTGCTTGTTTTTTAGGAACTTAAACCAATTTTTGCCGATGTACTCCCGATCAGCCAGTAAAGTCATTCCTTTCAAATCGAACAGCCCCAAGGCCGCCTCAAACATCGCTTTTCGTTCTTCCTGATTAGAGGCGCCGATCTTTTCCAACTGAACCCAATAAATCGGTACGGCCACCGATCCAACCAATACACTGAGCACCAAATAATGAACTTCTACCTCTCCAATCGTCCAACTGGTACCATCCATGACCAATGTCTTAAAACCCAAGCCACGCAAAAACCGAAGATTGTGGCGCATCAGATCATGCAGCAAGTCCAGCCTGTCGGCCCAATCCTGAAAAAACCGGATCAAGCGTTTGTAATGGCTCTGGGGTTGGGTATCGGCTTTTTCCAGCACCCCGCCCACGAAGTCCTTCATCTTGTAAAGATTAACGGTGCGGGCCAGCGGAAGGAGGCAAGTCAAAAGCCAAACATTTTTTACGGCGCCCAAGCCGTAGGAGTCGTACAGTTCACTAAATTTGCGGAGGTGCGGCGGAAGCATTGATTATCATGTCTTTAGTAAACACGAAGATCGGCTTTCGCCGCCACTTTTCAAAAATGTCCAGTAGTGTGGTGGTTTGCACTCGCGCAAAGTTGGGGTTGGTTATGTTATTTCTATTCGCATTTTTTCTAAGTCTATGGAGTTAACGACATGGCTAATCTTCTTTAACCCTGGCAGATTAACAGATATTGGCTGATTATTCGTTGGGGCGATCAAAATTCTGTACTCATTTTGCCAACTTAATTCCTCGTCTTTATGATGTAGAGTTATTTCACCAGAATAGGTTTTTGGATTGTAATAGGTTACTTTTCTTCGCGAATATTCAAATCCCAATTTTTCTATCTCTCTATCTAATATTTCAAAAAACTTCATATAGCCATAGATCAATAAAGCCTTACTTCCCATATCGAGAAGTTTCTGATTAAAAGTTGAAGGTGGTTGATTGGGCTCAATCTCAAGCCAATGTAGAGAACAGCAATTAATCTTAGGTATATCAAGGTGCTCCATGTATTGTCCGTTAAATTCTTTCGAGATTTTATGGAGCGGAATTTCTATTGAATTCGTTTTTATCGTTAAGGATTTTAGTTGCTCGTTTTTTAAATTAAGTTCCCTCGGATCTAGACGTCTAAGCGGGAATGTTCAGAAAAGTGTGTCAAACATAACGAGTGGGTTAAAGGATAAAATTGAATGAACGATGTTGTCATTTGCTTTCAGGATTTCTGGAGGTTTTTTCCCGGCCTTTGGGAGGGCCCGCGGGCCCTCCCAAAGGCCGGGAAAAAAAGTGGTTTGGATTCGCCCTTTTGGCGATTTGCAACGCCTATTCCAGGTGCTGGGAGTACCGCTGACCAAAGTGTTTGCACAGTTCACGGCTGATGGCCGTCCAGTTGAACACCGTTCTTTTCCAGCCGCCCCTGCCGTAGGTCAGGATGAGGTAGAGTTGCTTGAGCAGGGCCTTGTCGTTGACCCACGATCCCTTGCTCTTGGTCACTTTTCGGATCTGCCGATGCAGGGCCTCCACCGCGTTGGTGGTGTAGATCATGCGTCGGATGTTTTCTCCGAAGTCCATGAACAGCATCAGTTCGCCCCAGTTCTGCTCCCAAGCCTGGGCAATTTCCGGGTACTTGTTGTCCCATTTTTGCCTAAAGGCCGCCAGCCCCACCTGCGCCTGTGCCTCATCAGCCGCTGCGTAAACGCTCCGCAGGTCGGCGCACACGGCCTTGATGTCTTTGTCGGACACGAAGCGTGTGCTGCTGCGGATCATATGCACGATGCAGCGCTGCACAAAGGCATGCGGAAAAACCTCCCCGATCGCCTCGCTGAACCCCTCAAGCCCATCCACGCAGAAAAAAAGCACATCCTCCACACCGCGCCGGCGCAAGTCTTCCAGCACCCGGCCCCACTCGCGGGCCCCTTCCGCTTCCCGGATGTAGATGCCCAGCACGTCCCGCCCCCCCTCGGCGCCCACCCCATACACCGAGTAGACCACCTTCTTCACCGACTTACCACCTTCGCGCGTGGTGAAGTAGATCCCGTCCAGAAATACCGCCGCGTAGAACGGCTCAAGGGCTCGCTGCTGCCAAGCCGACACTTCCCCCCATACCTGCTCCGTCACCTCCGATATCGAGGCCGTGCTGTAGTCCAAGCCGTACAACTCCCGCAACTGCAACTGAATATCCCCGTAACTGTTCCCATGTGCGTACAGCATCAGTATCTGACGATCAAGGCCTGTGCCCAATTGACGCGACCACTTGCCCACCAACTGAGGCTCAAAACGCCCACCGCGGTCTCGAGGCGGGCTGATCGCAACAGGCCCCAACTCCGTATCCAATTTCTTCGACGTGTGCCCGTTGCGACGGTTCTCGGCTCCCAGCGCCCGTTCTTCCTTCAGATGCGCGCTCATCTCGCCGGACAACGCCGCATTCACCAAACGCTGAATCAGGCCTGTCAAAACCCCTCAGAACCCACCAGACCAGCCCCTTCTTTGAGCCGACTGATCGCTTCTTTTTCGAATTCGTCGTAGTCAAAAGACCCGCCATCAGACGGCCCCTTCGATTTTGTTCTAACTTTTTTCATGCACAAATGTCTGTTTTATCGCTCGATGCCTTGACACACTTTTCTAAACAGTCTCTCCTAAGCCATCTTTTTTCCCTCTGAATTCTTTAAGGCTGGAAAAATACAAGTATTCCTTTTCGTACATATCTTCAATGTACTCTCAGCAATTATCGGTTTGCACCAATTCTTCACGTTAACGGGGGCTTGTCATGTTGGAAACAGCCACACAAGCCAACATTTCAGCGTAAAATTTGGCTTGTGTGGCTGTTTCCAACATGACAAGTCCCCAGAGAATCGGTGGCTAAAGGCAAAGCGAGAATCACTGATGTACTCTGCCTTATGTATTTTTACCAGAAATAGCATTTTTTTGATATTGAGCCTAACTATTTTCCCCTCCCCGAAACCACCAACCCCAAATCCCCGCATTGCCCCACTTATCCATTTTCAGAAGCATCGCCTGTCGGCGTTTCGGTTTTTGGGCCAAGCAAAACCGCAAGACATCCCCCGGCTGCACTCCGTTTGGTGAATCGCGGGGCATGCGGCAAAAGCAAAATTAAGCGAAAGAATTATTGTCGCCCGGGCAGGCGGCGGGATTTATTCTGTTGCCGCCGGGCAGGCGGCCTTCCGGCATCAGCCGAACCCAAGCCACCAGATCAGCGCCACCAGGCCGATGGCGCAGAGGGCAATCAGGGTGGTCAGCATCGTCCACACCCGGAACGTTTCGCTTTCCGAAAGCCCAAGATATTGCTTGACCAGCCAGAAACCCGAGTCGTTGACATGGGAGCTGGTCGTGGCGCCCGCAGCGATGGCCACCACGAGCAGGGCGTTTTGAAAGGGATGAAACACGTGCCCGGCCAGCATCGGCGCCACAATGCCCGCCGCCGTGATCATTGCCACCGTTGCCGAGCCTTGCAACACCCGCACGGTTGCGGCCGCCAGAAAGGCCAGCACAAAAACGGGGATTTGCCGGCCGGCAAGTTGTTCAGCCAGCATTTTTCCCGCGCCCGTTTCGATCAAAACCTGTTTGAACACACCGCCCGCGCCGGTCACCAAAATGATGGCGCCCGCCGGAGCGAGGCTGCGCGTCGTGATATCGAGCAAGATTTTTGACGGGTAGCCCCGCCGCAGTCCGAGTGCAATCCAGGCCAGCAAATTGGCCGCGAGCAGCGCAACAAACGGCGTCCCGAGCAAATCCACCGCCGCCCGCGCGGCCGTCCGCTCCGCCAGGGGCAAAAGCCCGCTCCTGGCGGAAGTTTCCAGCAAAATCAACACAATCGGGGTTAAAATCAGCGCTACCACCAGCCAGGCGGGCGGCGCATCCTGCCTTTCGGCGCGCTCCGGGACCCCCGCCGGCGCCGCGACCCGGATGCGCGCTGCCATTTTTTTACCCCAATACAAACCACAAAATAGGGTGACCGGAACGCCGACCAGGATGCCGGCAACGATGGTCCAACCCAGGTCGGCGCCCAGGATCCTGGCCACGGCCACCGGGCCGGGCGTGGGCGGAACAAAAGCATGCGCCACCGCCAAACCCGTCAGCAGCGGCACGGCAAACAGCAGGAGCGATTGCCCGGAGCGCCGCTGCAAAGCGCCCAGAACCGGCATCAAAATGATAAACGCCACATCAAAAAATACCGGGATCGAAATCAAAAAACCCGTCAGCGCCATCGAAAACGGCGCCAGGCGAAGCCCCAGGGTGCGGATCAGCCAGGATGCCAGCGCCTGCGCCCCGCCCGAATGTTCGAGCAGCGCGCCGAAAAACGCGCCCAACCCGACCACCGTGGCCACAAACCCGAGCGTGCTGCCCATGCCGTCCTGCATGCATTGAACCAGTTTTTGTGGCGGCAGGCCGGCCAGAAGGCCGGTCGTCAGGCTGGCCAGGAGCAAGGCCATGAACGCCGGTATGCGCGCATACAACACCAGGAGCAGGAGCAGCGCGATGCCGCAAAAGACGGAAAACAGGAGCATGGTTAATTTTTCCAGTTGACATGAAAACTTTTTCCGGCCGGGTCGTCCGTGCGCCGGATCGTGTGCGCCCCGAAGTAGTCGCGCTGGGCCTGGATCAGATTGGCCGGAGCCGCCGCCGTGGCCAGGCTGTTCAGAAAATCGCTGGCCGCCAGGAAACAGGGGGCCGCCTGGCCGCTGCGCGCCGCTTCGGCACAAAACCGCGCCAACGCCCCGCGCCCCGCCCGCACCCGCCGCTGTATTTTCGGGTGAAAAAGCAGCGCCGGGTGTTTGCGCAGGCAAGCGGGAAGTTCGTTCATCAGGCCGGAGCGGATGATACAGCCGTTTGTCCAGATGCGGGCAATGGCGGGCAAATCCAGTTGCCAGCCGTAGTGTTCGGAAGCCGCGCGGAGCAACCCGAAACCCTGGTGGTGGTTGATGATCCGGGCCGTCTGGTACGCTTTTTTCAGGACGGCAAGGGACATTTTTGTGCGCGCGGGCTTATTCCCGGGGTACAACTGCGCAGCTTGCACCCGCTCCGTTTTCGCGGCGGATACATACCGGGCGAACAAGGCCGCCGCCATCATCGTCGCGGGAAAACCTAGCCCGGCCGCCGCCTCAACGGCCCAGCTGCCAGTGCCTTTGCTGGAGGCTTCATCGCGCACGAGGTCGAGCAGCGATTGCCCGTTTTCGGTTTTTCGCAAAATATCTACGGTGATTTCCAGCAAAAAACTGTCCGTTTTCGGGTCCCGCCAGGTTTCGAGCAGGTCGGCCATCTCGCTGTTTTTCAGGCCCTGAACGTCGCGGAGGAAACCGTACAGCTCGGCCAGCAGTTGCATTTCGGCGTATTCGATGCCGTTGTGGGTCATTTTTACAAAATGTCCCGCACCGTCCGCGCCCACCCGGGTGCAACATACCCGCCCGCCCGGACCTTTGGCCGCGATGTTTTCGAGGTAAATTTTGACCTGCCGGTAGTCTGCCGCCGCACCGCCCACCATGATGGACGGCCCGGTCAACGCGCCCTGTTCGCCGCCCGAAACGCCCGTGCCGAGCCAGCCGACGCCCCGGGCGGCAGCGCGTGCGGCGCGGCGTTCGGTTTCGAGATAATGCGCGTTGCCGCCGTCAATCACGATATCGCCGGGGGCGAGCAGGGGCAAGAGCTCGTCCGTGAAAACGTTGGTGGCCGGTTCCGGAATCATCAGCAGGATCTTTCGCGGCCGGGGCAACGATTCCACAAAACGGGGCAGATCGTTGAACCCCTGCGCGGCAACTTCGGGGTGTTGGCCGAGAAAATCGCGGGCAACGTTTTCTTCTTTTCCGGCGATTTCGCGGTTGAAAAGGGCCAGTCGGAATCCCCGGCCGGCGAGGTTTCGGGCGAGGCTTTTGCCCATCACCCCGAGTCCGGCAAGCCCAAATTCAGGTGTAAAGTTTGGCTTCATTTTATTCAAAAAATAGTGATTTTCAATGCGTTTGGCCAACAGTTCGGGTGGCTCGGACACGTCGAGCAACAGGCCGGATTCGGGTTTTTCAAAAATATCAAACTGCGAACGCAGCAGTGCGGGCGGCATAAAATGTCCGCTGCGCGCCGCCATTCGCCGTGCAATCAGCTCGTATGTTCCAAGCAAAAAGACCCAGCAGATTTCGGCCTGCAAACCGGCCACGAGTTGTTCCCGGTAGGTGTTTTTCAAGGCCGAACAGGCCAAAACCAGGTCGCCTCCGGCTGATTTGTGCAGCAAAAACCGGTTGATCCGCTCCAGCCAACCCGCCCGGTCGGTATCGTCGAGCGCTTGCCCGGCGCGCATTTTTTCGATGTTTTCGGCGGGGTGGAAATCGTCGGCATCGTAAAATAGCATCCCGTTCCGCCCCGCGACAAGCCGCCCGACGGTGGTTTTACCGCTGCCCGACACGCCGGCGAGGAGTATGATTTTTGCCATGCCGCCAATATATTGCGAATTTGCGCAACCCGGAATGCCAGTCGGGTGCCGGGGCATTTGTTTGCTGTGGCAGGATTATTTATTTGCCGGATAACCATTTTTGCTGTGCGCTGTTCCATTCAAAAAAGTATGTGCCATGCCAAAACCCATCACGCCGGCCAACTGGCAGATCATCCGCCGCCATTTTCGCAGGAGTTTTTCCAGCAACCTGCACGTCGCCATTGCCACAGCCGGAGCAGACGGACAAACGACCATCGCTCCGATAGGTTCGTTTTTGCTTGACCGGGACAGCGCCAGCGGGCTGTATTTTGAAATCTTCACCACGAGCGTGTCCAAAAATGCGCCCGCCAACCGCCGGGTTTGCGTCATGTCGGTGGACAGCGGGCGGTGGCTCTGGCTCCGGGCGTTTTTTTCGGGCAAATTCGACCGGCCGCCGATGTTCAAAATCTACGGCGAAATAGGCGACCGGCGGGCGCCGACTACGCAGGAAATCGCGCGCTTGAAAAAACGGTTCGGCTGGCTTTGGCACACCCCGGGCGGCAAAAAACTCTGGGGGAATTTGAATTTTGTCCGCGAAATCCATTTTGACTCGTTCGATGCGGCAAAATTGGGCGGCATGATTGCCTGGAAAGACGACGCGCTGCAGGAGCAGGCGGGAGGCATCTCCGGCACAATAAAAATTTAGGCTTATGAAATGGATCACTCGCGAACGCCCCAAAATTGACCGCATCGCCTGCCCCTGGCTCATCCGGCGTTTCGTGGACCCGGAGGCAGAATTTTTGTACGTCCCGAAAGAAGAAGTGAAAACGCAGGCCGGGGTGCTTGGCGCCATTCCATGTATAGTTGGGCCAGGCACGTCCGGGCAGAACGCCACAACTGGGATCCGCACTTAAAAGTCTGAATATGCTCCCCCGGGGCAGGGGCCGTTATGTCCGGCAGAAACGGATTTACGAAAACGAGGTTTGGGATTTATTCAGGCGGTATCAGCTGAAAATGGGAAGACCGGCGTTGGAAAAACCGGGAATTTTTTTGTTTTACCCTGAAAAAAAGGCTCAAGGCTTACCCTTTTTTGCTTTGCGGTATTGCATCAGAAAGAATATCCCGAAAATAACAGAAGTGATGTGCAGTGAAGCAAAACCAAGGGGTACCCAGCTGCTTCGCGAAATGTCTTCCACCGTTTTTACCGTTTGCAGCAGCATGAAAAAAGGCACGTTACACCAGATCAGCAAGGCTTTTATCCACCAGGGAAACGGTTTGTAAGTGGCAATGAGCAAGGTGGAGGGCAGGATAAAATAAAACCCCGATACGAAAATATGCGCCCCTACATTTTGGTCCGAAAAGTCGAGCGAAGCAAAAAAAGCTCCCCATCCGATGGCGAGTATGGTAAAACCTGCCGCCGCTATGTCCCAGCCCTCCCGGGCCAGCTTCACGGCCAGCAGAATTATGCCGGTGATATAAAGAGCGGCGTTGATTTTCAGCAGTGTTTCGGAAACGGGTTCGGAGAAATATTCAAAGGTGGTTCCAATCAGAAACGACAGGATAAAACAAAAAAGTTGAAGCCAGATGAGTAGTTTTTCTTCGTCATGCGGTGCTTTCATAAGGATCGGTTGTTACAGAATAATAGATATTGTGTTCATGGCCGCAGCGCGCCCTTGTGATGTTGGCCGCCCGCTTTCCGGCAGCGAAGATGTAAAAAATACGCGACAACCTGGGTGTCCTGCAGCGCCGGTTGTTTTTTCACCGTTTCATCGCCGGCATAGGGTTCGTTCAGTTGTTCAATAGTAAATCCTGCGCGGGCGAGCGCGGTCCAGGCTTCGGCGTTTGCGTTCCAGTATTGACCGGCTTTTTCGTCGTTCATGGGTGGGGGGATGGAGGGAATAGAGTACTGTTGAGGCGCCGCTTTGCGCATTGACAAATGGGGCCATATGCCTCAAGCAAAATTAAGCAATCGCTTTGCCTGCGTTCGCCGGGAAGGCGAAAATTATTTTGGATAGCCGGCCTGGCGCGAATCACCCCCCCCACAGGGCAAACGCATCGCTGAATTTCGCCATATAACTGGTCTACTCCAAAACCCTGCGCGACAAGTACCTTTGAGTTTCAAAGGTAAAAAATGGAATCAAAAAACGGTTGTCATCTGCTCCTTGAATCATTTGAAGACCTTGAAGACCCACGCTCGGCACACTGGGGCTGGCTCATAAAAGTGGATCAAAACGGGTGTATGGATACGCTGGATTGCAAACTGAGCGGCAACGCCGTGGTGCACGACCTGGGAAAGCCAGGCCCGCGGGTGTACCCCAACCCCGTATCTTCCGCATTGTATTTCAGCGATGCGGGCGGTACGGGCTGGGACCGGATCGACATCTGCAATACCCTGGGGCAGACCGTTTTGACTGTCCGGCAACCCGCCGGGCATCAGCTGGATGTGTCGGCCTTGCCGGCGGGGCTGTATTGGGTGCGGTTTTATGCGGCCGGGCGGAGTTGGGTGCGGCCAGTGGTGAAGCGCTGAACGCGCTAAAACCTAAAACCTGTCAGGTGGAAATTTGAAAAACAGGAGTCATCCCGAATCTTGGATCTCGCCAAAATTCGGGATGACTCCTGTTTGCTTTTATTCGTCGTCGTCCTCAAATTTTCGATTGGAATAGCCGGCGTCTTCCATCGTGTCGCTGCCGATGTCCCAATCTTCCCCACCGGAGGCCGGGCGTTTTCCTGCCGGGAGCCGGACCTTATCGCCGATAGGCTTGGCGGCCGGCCGGTTTTCACCCTCGTCGTTGAACAGCTCGCCGCCGCCGCTTTCATGAGCGGCATCCTTGCCGGCATTGGCAATATTTTTACCATCGATACTTTTTGTCGCATGCGGCACCAGCCGGAGCCGGCTTTTGTCGATCAACTGGCCGGTGACGATACAAATGCCATAAGTTTTGTTTTGAATACGAAGCAGGGCATTGCGAAGGTCCTGGATATGGCGTTGTTGCCGGAGAGCCATACGCTGCAACAACTCCAGGTCCGTATGTGCGGTAGAGTCGTCATACCAATCGCCGCCTTGTTGATTGAAGCCGTTTTCGTTCAACTCGTCAATTTGCCGTTGCGTGAACTCCAGTTCTTCCGTTGCTTTCGCCAGTTTTTCTTCGATCAGCACGTTGAACTCCTGCAGATCCTCGTCGCTATACCTTATTTTTGGTTCGTGTGACATACAAGCAGGTCATGTTATGGTGGTGAAATGATTAGGTCAGGTGATTCAGGGCGCAAAATTAGGGCAAAAAAAACGTTGGGATGAACGGCTACTCAAAAATTTAATTTTTTCTTTTTTTATATTAGACTTGTTGCGACGGGCTTCTTTGGCGGTAAAAAAGCCCTTTTTTCGACTGGCTTCGTTAAATTTTTCGCCGAATATGCCCGATTTCGACTGCAAAATTTGCCTAGCCAATCAAAAAAATGGCATTTTACCCGCTCAAAGCCCCTCGTCGCAACAAGTCTATTAATCTCCGGCGCAACCAGCCTATGCACCCGGTTAATCTTCCAAAATTTTTAATGCGCTGTGGCCTCTGGCTTATTTGCCCAGGCGCGGGGCCGTTTGGAGGGCGATTTGTTCAGTGCGAGCGGGTTGTGAATTTTTCATAGATTTCCTGACGCCTGTTTTCCCAGAATAGCCGCAGGAAGTTCGGCGGCAGCCCGCAGAAATCTTGTACCTTTGCCGGGCTATTCATAACTACGGTGTAAAACCAAACAAACATTGGCATGCCGGCCATCGCGCCGGCTTCGTTCCACATATTTATTTGCCCTAACCATAAATTTCAACATGGTCGAGACAAAATCTTCGCCCCGTGCCACGCCGCGTTCGAAAAAACAAACACCGGTTTCCGATACCTACCGCCAGGAGGTACTCCGCGATTTTCGTATTTGTTGCCTGAGCCGCGAAGCCAGCATCCTGGCCCGCAAAGAGGTCCTGACCGGGCGGGCAAATTTTGGCATTATCGGCGATGGCAAAGAGGTTGCCCAGGTGGCGATAGCCAAGGCATGGAAAAAAGGCGATTACCGGTCGGGTTATTACCGCGACCAGACGCTGCTGCTGGCGCTCGACCTGATGACGCTCGACGAATTTTTCGGACAATTGTATGGCGACCCCGAAAACGACAAGTTTTCCGGCGGCCGCCAAATGAATTGCCATTTTGCAACGCCGTTTACGGATGAAAACGGCAACTGGCTCGACCTGAAGAATCGCTACAATATTTCGTCCGACGTGTCGCCCACCGCCGGTCAGATGGCCCGTGCCCTTGGGCTTGCCTTTGCCTCAAAAAAATACCGGGAGCTGCCGGTATTGCAGGGTATGTTGTCGGACAAAGGCAACGAGGTGACGTTCTGTACGATTGGCGACGCCTCCACTTCGGAAGGGGCATTTTGGGAAACGGTGAATGCCGCCGGCGTACTTCAAGTTCCACTGGCCATTTCTGTTTGGGACGACGGCTACGGTATTTCCGTGCCCAAAAAACACCAAACTACCAAGGAGAATATTTCTGAAGTTCTGCGTGGGTTTGCCGGCGACGGGGGGCTCGATATCTATCAGGGCAAGGCTTGGGATTACGACGGCCTTTGCGCCTTGTACACCGATGCCGTGGCGCGCATGCGAAAATCCCACCGGCCAGCCTTGTTTCATATTCAGGAAGTAACCCAGCAATTGGGGCATTCCACTTCCGGTGACCACCGCCGCTACAAGTCAGCTGATCGCCTGGCTTTCGAAGAGGCGTTCGATTGTAACAAACGTATGGCCGAGTGGATGATCACCTCGGGTATTGCCGATGCCGGGCAGATTGAGCGCATTAAGGCCGAAGCCAAGCAAGAAGCCACGGCCGCTGCGCAGCGCGCTTTCCGGCATTATCACGATGCGGTGGCGGAACGGCAAAACGCGCTGGCCAGTCTGCTCCAATCCGCTCAGGCGGCACACCCTGCCGTCGGGACGCTGACCGAACTGGCCGCCGAACTGGGTCAAATGCGCGACCCCCTGCGGTTTAACCTGGTCCGCATAGCCCGGCGGGCAGTTTTCGCGCTGGCCGGGGAAGCCAGTCCGGCCAAAGATCGCCTGGCAGATTTTGCCGAAGGCGAAAAACAACTGGGCAAACGCTGGTATTCGGAATACTTGTACAGCAACACGCCAAAATCTGCGCTCAAGGTACCGGTAGTACCGCCGGAATTTTCCGGTGAAGCGCCCTGGAAAGACGGATATGAAGTGTTAAATGCCTGTTTTGACGCCAATTTTGAAAAATACCCGACACTTTTCGCCTTCGGCGAAGATGTCGGCCACATTGGCGATGTGAACCAGGGTATGCGTGGCATGCAACAGAAATACGGGCCTGAACGTATATTCGACACCGGCATCCGGGAATGGACCATTATGGGGCAGGCGATCGGGATGGCGATGCGCGGCTTGCGCCCTATTGCTGAAATCCAATACCTCGATTATCTCCTTTACGGCCTTTCGCCCTTGTCAGACGACTTGTGCACGCTGCGCTGGCGGTCCAACAACCAACAGGCCGCCCCCGCTATCATACGCACCCGTGGCCACCGCTTGGTTGGCGTTTGGCATGCCGGTTCGCCGATGGCTATGATGCTCGGCTCCTTGCGCGGCATGTACTTCTGCGTGCCGCGCAACATGACTCAAGCAGCTGGTATGTACAATACCCTGCTTCGGAGCGACGACCCGGCCATCGTGGTCGAATGCCTGAATGGGTACCGCCTGAAAGAGCGCCTGCCCGATAATATTGGGTCGTTCACCGTTCCGCTTGGCGTGCCGGAAATCCTGCGCGTGGGATCGGATGTGACGCTGATCACGTATGGCTCTTGTGTGCGGGTGGCTGAAGAGGCTTGTGCCTTACTGGCCGGGCACGGCATTTCCGTTGAATTGGTAGACGTGCAAACGCTGCTTCCCTTCGATCTGCCCCAGGTTTGTCTGACATCCATCCGGAAAACAAACCGGGCGGTGTTTCTCGACGAGGATTTTCAGGGCGGCGGCACAGGTTATCTCCTGCAGCAAGTGCTCGATGGGCAGGGAGCCTACCGGTATCTCGATTCGGCTCCGGTAGCCATCGCCGCCAAAGACCACCGGCCAGCATACGGGCAGGATGGCGACTATTTCAGTAAACCCCAGGCGGAAGATGTATTTGAAGCGGTATACCGGTTGATGCGGGAAGCTGACCCGCGGCGGTTTGTTGCGCTGTGAACGATGCCGCCTGGATGCCTTACGCGTGGGTTATACGGTTGCTTACACTTTCCAGAGCCGTAAAAACAACACTTCCAGCGCCAGGAACAGCAGCGCAAACACCAGGCACCAGCGCCATAACACGATGCCCTGGTTTTCTTCGTTGACTACCTGCGTAAAATTGGCTTCCGCATTTTCAGCCAGCACTTTCATATTGGCCGGCAGGCCTTCGGCCAGCGCTTCCGGGGTCCGGTAGCGCAGGTCGCTCTCGCGGCGGTCGTAGTTGAAGGCAAACTCGGCCAGGGTGGAATCGGCGCGCAGCCCCAAGCGATACCAGCCGGCGTCGCGCGCTTGTGTGCCCGGCGTGAGTAAAACTTTGGAACCCAAAATACGTTGTTCGGGAATAAACTCGCCGGAACCGGCAGCTGCCGCGGGGGCATTTCCATCTGCCGCGGCAGCATCAGCCGTCAGCCGCAGTTTATACACCATTTCGCCGGCGGCGGAAACCTGGTGGTTGGCCTCCAGCACTTCATCCTTTCCAATCGTATAGGCAATCTGCCGGCCTTTCGTGCCGGCAACAGCCGTTTTGAACAGGAGCGGCACAAATACCTCGCCGTTGCGCACCAGATCGTTGACCTTTTCATCGAGGGGGGCGGCAGAAAGGTAAAATGCGCCTTCACCGGCGGCGAATTTGGCCAGCATGGCCGTCCCGTCGCGGTAGGTCAGGATATATTCGCCGCGGTTGGCCGCAATTTTAAAATTGCCCTGGCTGCCAGGCAGGCGCAGGTTGGCGCTTTTATTGAGAAAAACATCGCGAAAAACATACTCCTCGGTATTGATTTGGCTGGCCAGCCGCGGGGCAGGGTCGAAAGGGCCGAGCGGTGCGGCATCAAAGTGTTGCAAAAGGCCGTTGTACGAATTCAGGTCGGCATTTTGCGGCGGGAAAACGAGCACATTGCCGCCATTTTGGGCAAATGATTTTAGTTCCTGAGCGAGGCCGGAGCTGATCAGCGCCGTTTCATGGAGTATGATCAACTGGTAGTTGCCGAACGTGGCGTAGTTCAGCGCCCGCACATCGGCGTTGTCCAGGTGGAAATACCGGGCGCCTGCAAAGACGTTATTCAGGAACTTGTTTGGCTGCGTTCCATTGATGCACAATACATTAATGCGTTCGGCCACATAAAACGAAAGGAAATAATCGTCATCAAACTGTACCGGGAAATCGGTGACGGAAAGTTTGGCTTCGTGCCAACCGGGGTGCAGGATCGTAAAACTCACGGTATCCAGCCGGCTGCTGCGCGCGGGAATCTGCAGGGCGCCCACCGGTTTGCTTTGGCCGTCGTGGCGCAAGGCCAGGCGCACTTCCCCGGCATCTTCCTCCCCCCTGTTGCTGATTTTAACCAACAGGTTGGCGGGCTGGTTGAGTATCTGTACCGGGCTTTCAAACCAGGCCGAGTCAATCGAGATATTGTTTTCCCGCACGGCCCGCATGGGTACCAGGTTGATTTCCAGCAAGGTGTCGCTAAAGTTGGCCAGGTCGGCAATGTTTTCCTGAAAATCGCTGATCAGGAAAGCGATCCGGTTTTCGGCTTTGCCGGTGTTCAGGCATTGTTGCTGCCGGAGCAGGACTTTCGACAGGTCGCGGGTGGCGGGGCCGATCCGGATTTCTTCGATCCGGCCCAGTGCGTCTTCTTTGCCGACGAGGCGCTGGTCCCGCCCTTCAAAATCGGTGGTCAGTACCTGAAACCGGTCGGCAGGACCGTAGGCTTTCACGATATCGCGGGCGCGTTGTTTGGCCAGCTCCAGCAGGGGCGCATCTTTGGATAAAGCCGCCATACTGAAGGAGTTATCCACAAACACGCTCACCGATTTTTCGCCTTGTCTGACCTCCGACGTACGCGGCATGTAGGGTTGGGCAAAGGCCAGAACCAAAAAGACAATAGCCAGGCAACGCATAAGCAATACCAGAAGGTTGCGCAGTTTCCTGCGGTTGCTGGTGATATCCTTTACTTCCTGCAAAAAACGCACATTGGTGAAATATACTTTTTTGAACCGCCGGAAATAAAACAGGTGGATAATGATTGGGATGGCAACAGCGGCAGCGGCGGCAAGAAACAGCGGGAATACAAATTGCATAACGGAACGGCAGTGTGCTTACAGGATGGGGTGTTTCGGGTGAATGCTTGGTCGGCCGCACATGAAACGCGCACCGGGGCGCAAAGTTGGTGTTTTTTCGCCGAAAATGCCGGACAGATGCACCGACGACCGTTCCTCCTCTTTTTTTACTGCAGCGGCGCTTCGGGCTTCAGCACGATGGCCGGGTCGTTGTTGCGCGCCAGCACGAAAAAAACTTCCCCGTTGATCCGGACAGGACGGATGCGCCGGACCTGGCCTTTCACCCGGATGTTGCCCGGCGGATACGCCTGCATGCCGGCCTTCGGGCCGATGCGGAGCACACCCCCGAAAAAAGCGTCGTAGCGGCCCTGTTCGACGTGCGCCTGGTAAAAATTGCCGCCCAGCAGCAGCTCCGTAGCGCCGGCGCCGTCCGGCCCCGCCAGCACTGCGGCGGCCTGCAGGGTGCTGAACTGCAAAACATCGGGCAGCGGATGCGCGGCAAATTCCAGCCCCCGGCCGGTATTTTCGAAGTACATACTTTCGAGGGTGTTCGCTTCCCGCACAATAGCCGCCGCCCATTTTTCCCGGCCAAACAAATCCGGCAGGGAAGCCCTCGCGAAGTCTTTGGAATACAGATATTTCTTTTTTAAAAACGGCAGCGTTTTCGTCAGGTCTTCAAACGGCGCGAAGGGAATTTCCCGGCCTTTGACGAAGTACGTCAGGATCTGATCCGTCTGGCCGTTGTTGTCAAAATCATGCACCCGCATCCGTACCGGGTGTTCAGCATCGGGCCGGAAGCGGTTGTTTTTGCCGGTATTTCCCGCCAGGATATCCACATCGCCGTCGCCGTCGAAATCAAAGGGCAGCACAAAATTCCACCAGCCGCTGCGCGCGTCGATAGGCTTTTTTTCAAACCGCCCGTTGGTGTTGAGAAAAATGGTGACGGGTTCCCATTCCATGGCCAAAACGAGATCGGAGTCGCCGTCGCTGTCGATATCGGTCCAGGCGCCGTTTTTCACCAGGCCAGCTGTTTTTAATCCGGGAGCGACCTTGTCGCTGACGTCTTCGAATTTGCCGTTGCCCAGGTTTTGCATCAAAAAAGACGGCGGCGTCACGCCGTATTTCCAGGGTACGGCGCGGCCGCCGAAAAAGAAGTCGGTGCGCCCGTCGTTGTTGAAATCGGCAGCCAGCACGCAAGCGGCGGTCAGGAACAGGTCGGGGAAAGGGTCGGCGCGGCGGAAATTGCCCTTGCCGTCGTTGAGGTAGGCACGGGGCTTCATGGCTTCCTCCCGGCCGCGGTATTCGTTGCCGCCGGAAGCGACCACGAGGTCGGCGTCGCCGTCGCCGTCGAGGTCGGCAAACACGGCATCCACGTCTTCGAACAGGCTGTCCTGCAGGATCGCTTCCGGCGTTTGCAGGACGAAACGGCCGCCGGGTTGCTGCACGTACAGCGCGCTGCGCTCATGTTTGGCGGAGCCGAAAAACACGTCTTCGAGGCCGTCGCCGTTCGCGTCGCCGACGGCCAGCGCCGGACCCTCGGCCGAGAGCATGTGGGGCAGCAGGGATTCGCGGTTGAACTCGACAAATTTGTTCTCCACATGGCGGCGCCCCAGGCCCGTTCGGGCGGTCGCGTCGGCAAAGCCGAGCGGCGCCGGGGGGCGCTGTTGCAGGCGCTCGAAGGGGTAGGGGGGCAGGCCGGGTTTCCACGCCAGTTCGACCGTGGCGTTGAAAACGGGATTGGCGATCCGCTCCCAGCTGCGGTCGGGCCAGATGACGACGACCGAGTCGATCGTTGCCGGCTCGCCGACGCCGATGTGGAGCGGGACGAGCGCGCTGGACAGGTAGCCGCGCACCGGGTAGTATTCCGCCGTTTGGCGGCTGCCGTCCTGGCGAAACACCAGCACCCTGGCGCCGACGGCGTTGCGGTTGGCTGCCGGGCCTTTGAACCGGAACGAAAGGTATTGGTTGGCGCTGCCGGTTTCGCGCAGGAGGTTTTTATAGACGAAAGGCTCGTCTTCGAGGTTGTTGACCACCACGTCGGGGTCGCCGTCGTTATCGAGGTCGGCGCAAACCGCGCCGTTGGAAAACGTGGGCAAATCGCCCTGAATCTGCTGTTCGAGGTCCTGAAAATGCAGATTTCCGGCATTGCGGAAAAACTTGTTGGGCAGTTTGACGCGGGGCATGCGCTCCACGATAGCCAGTTCTTTTTCCTGCACGTTGATCGTGTTGCCTTCCAGCTGCAATTCGCGGTTTTCCTGAAAGCGCACGTAGTCGATGTCGTTCATGCGGCGGGGAATGCCGTTGCTGACAAACAGGTCCTGGAAGCCGTCGCAGTCAAAATCGGCAAATAAGGGCGACCAGGACCAGTCGGTAGCGGCGATACCGGCGAAGAGGCCGATTTCGCTGAACGTGCCATCGCCGTTGTTGAGCTGGAGGTTGTTTCGGGTGTACTGGTAGAAATAGCCGTTGTCGATCTTGTAGTTGTAGAGGTTGAAGTGGTCTTCGCCGAGCGAGCTTTTGAGGATGTAGGGGTCTTCGGGCAGCATGTCGAGCGAGAAGATGTCGCTCCAGCCGTCGTTGTTCACGTCGGCGATATCCACGCCCATGGAGAACTGGCTGGTGTGCAGGAGTTGTTCGGTGGACAATTCGCGGAAGCTGCCGTTGCGCTGGTTGATGTAGAGGTAGTCGTTTTCATGAAAATCATTTCCGATGTAGAGGTCCGGGTAGCCGTCGTTGTTCAAATCGCCGGCGGCCACGCCGAGCCCGTACCCGATCACCGTGCTGAGGATGCCGGCTTCGCGGGTGACGTCGGTGAATTTCGGGTCGCCCGGCTCTCCCGGCGCGGGGCTGTCGTTGCGCAGCAGGCGGTCGCCGGCGAGGGGGTGTTGCTGGCCGTCGAAGCGTTTGCGCGGGGCGAAGGTTCCGTTTTGGTGAAGCGAGTGGTTGAGCTGGTACAGGTCGAGGTCGCCGTCGAGATCGTAGTCGAAAAATACGGCTTGCGTGGCGAACCCGACGAGGTCGAGGCCGTAATAAATGGCCTCGTCCGCGTACACCGGGATGCCGTCGTCGATGCCTTTGCAAACAAACAGCTGGTTTTGGCCGCGGATACTCTGGTAGTTGCCGAGCTGGCCGACGTAGAGGTCGAGCAGGCCGTCGTTGTTGATGTCCACGACGCTGACACCGGTGGTCCAGCCGTCCATTCCGGCCACGCCGGCCTGTTCGGTGACGTCTTTGAAGCGCAGCCCGCCCTGGTTAAGAAACATCCGGTTCGGGCCCATATTGCTGGAAAAATAGAGATCGACCAGCCCGTCGTTGTTAAAATCGCCGGCCGCGATCCCGCCGCCGTTAAAAAAATACATGTAGTTGAACACGTTGAAAGCGCTGCTTTGGCGCAGTACATTTTCAAAACCGAGGCCGGTTGTTTCCTTGCGCAGCAATTGAAAAAGGGCCGGCGCCGGTTGCCGGCGCGAGCAATGCAGGGCCGAAAAACCCAGCAACAACAAAATTGGAAAGCTGTATTTGTGCATAAGGATTTTTAATGCGGTTGGAGCAAAAACAGGCGCGGCGCCTGCCCGTTCACCGTGGCCAGCAAGTGTTTTTTTTCCTTGATTTTTAATTCGGCCAGCGCTCGGACGTCGCCGCGGATGAAAAACCCCGATGCGCGGTTTTCCACGTAGTCAAACCGGCCGTTGCCGCGGTTGAGCAGGACGTGCCCGAAACTGGCGTCCAGTTTGGAAAACTGGGGCAAAAACCCGCTGTCATTGCCGGCCAGAATCAGGTCGTTCCGGCCGTCGGCATTGAGGTCGCCACACCAGATGGCGTTGACGCAGGAAAACTGCACGGGCGCAGGCAAGACCTGCACGCTGAAATTTCCCCCGCCGTTGTTCAGGGCTACGACCGACTGGAAACAAGTGGCCGGCAGCTCGATGCCCCGTTTCAGGACATCGGGCGGAAACAGGTCCTGAATCGACTTTTTGGCGTATTCGGCGTGTTTCAGGGCTTGTTTTTTCAAACTTGGAATTTGAGCCGTGAGCTCTTTTTTCATCGGAACCGGCATATCGCGGCCGCCGATCCGGCGGGTCATGATCTTGTCGATGTCGCCGTTTTGGTCGAAATCGCCCACCCACAATTTGGCGGGATCGTCCGGCGTGCCGCTGAAATAAAAATTTTCGCCCCGGTTGCCCAGCAGGAGGTCCAGGTCGCCGTCGCCATCCACGTCGTCGGCCTCCACCGCCGACCACCAGCCGGAAAACTGGTCGAGCGTGGAGGGCAGGAGCCGGAGGCGGCCGTTTTTCACTTCAAATATTTTGGGCGCGCACCATTCGCCTACGACGACGAGTTCGGGCGCGCCGTCGCCGGCGAGTTCGGCCAGCAGCGCGCCGGTGAGCATGCCCAGGCTGCGCAGTTCGGGTGCGGCCTGGGCGGTAACGTCCCGGAATTGCCCCGTTCCGTCGTTTTGGTACAAAAAATGTTTTGGCGGCACGCCATAGTTGGCCGGCACGCTGCGGCTGCCGACGAACAGGTCCTGGTCGCCGTCGGCGTCGATATCGAGCGCGACGGCTACGGCGGTGTTCAGGCCGGCCAGCGGCAGGGCGCGCTGGTTGAGTTTGAAATGGCCTTTGCCGTCGTTGACATACAGCCGGTTTTGCATGAAACGCGAGTTTGGCGCCTGGTGGTTGCCGCCGGCCCCGACGAAAAGGTCGGGGTCCGAATCGCCGTCGGCGTCGAAAAACAGGACGGCGGTGTCTTCGTAGGTGGAATCGGGATCGAAGGTGTTCCGCCCGGCGCGGGCAAACGTGCCGGCGGCGGTCTGGAGGTACAGCTGGCCGGGCTGGCCGCTGGCGCCGCCGATGAAAACATCATCCCGGCCGTCGCCGTTGACGTCGCCGGCCGCCGCTTTGGGGCCTTCGCGCGAAAGCTTGCGGAAGAGCAGTCCTTCCTGGTAAAAATCGGCGTAATCATCTTCCGGGATGGCCGGAAAAGCGCAGGGCACTTCGCGGGCGATCGCCGTGCGGGGGCTGGCATGGTCGTACATATTGCTGGTCAGGCGTTTGGCGGGAGCGTCTTTCCAGGCGAGGGTGAGCGTGGTGTCGAGCGGCGGGTTGTGTACGGTGGTGAGCGTCCGGTCGGGCCACACTACTTGCAGCGAATCAGCCCGGTCGGAGGCGCCCAGCCCGAAAATCATTTTGTAATCGACCGACGATTGGAATCCGCGCGTGGGGATGAGTTGGAAATGCTGAACCTGGCCGCCCTGGTGCAGCAGCACGGTGGCGCCGATGGCAAAGGTATTTTGGTTTTTCCCCTCGAGGCGGACGCCGAGGTAGCGGTTTTTCAGTTGCTGGCGCGCGGTATTGCGGTACACGAAGGCTTCCTGGTTGACGTTGTTGACGACCAGGTCGAGGTCGCCGTCGTTGTCGAGGTCGCCATAGGCGGCGCCGTTGGAAAAGGAGGGCGTGTCGAAACCCCAGGCCACGGCGGCATCCTCGAAGCGGAGAGCGCCGGAGTTGCGGAAGGCGCGGTTGGGTACGGGGTTGACCGGCATGCGGTTGAGCACTTCGTTGATCTGTTCTTTTTGTCCGGTCAGGGCCATTTTTTGCACCACCTCGTCGGCAAAAAAGTCGATAAAATCCTGGTTGATAACGTCTTTGTAAATGCCGTTGCAGATGTAAATATCGCGGAAGCCGTCGTTGTCGGCATCGAACAACAGGGCGCCCCAGCTCCAGTCGGAGGCCGCCACACCGCTGTACCAGGCGATTTCGCTGAAGCTTCGGTTGCGGTTGTTGAGGTGCAGGCAGTTCTGCATGTACTGGTAGTAAAAACCCCGGTCGCGTTTCAGTTGGTGGATGCTGTAAGATTCGAAAAGGGTGGAGGTTTTGAGCCGGACCTCATCCGGGGGAAGCATTTCGGTGGTGAAAATTTCGGGGAACCCGTCGTTGTTGATATCCGCCATATCGGCGCCCATGGAGGCGAGGCTGAGGTGTTGCATCCAGTTTTCAATTTCCTCGCGGAAGGTGCCGTCGCCCTGGTTGATGTAGAGATAGTCCTGTTCGTAGAAGTCGTTGGCGACGTAGAGGTCGGGCCAATGGTCGCCGTTGACATCGCCGACGGTAACGCCGAGGCCGAAGCCGATAAGGCTGCCGTAAATGCCGGATTGGCGGGTGACATCTGTAAAAACGCCGTTGTCGTTTCGGAGCAACTTGTCGCCGCCGCCCTTGAGGAAATCCGGCACCGGCCAGTCTTCGGCGTAGAGTTCGCGGTTGTTGCTGAAATTGAGGGTGTTGACGGGCATGAAGCTATTGTTCAGGATATAGCAGTCGAGATCGCCGTCGAGGTCGTAGTCGAAAAACGCCGCGTGGGTGGTATAGCCGGCCTCATTCAGCCCGTATTCGGCGGCTTTTTCGACAAATACCGGCACGCCGCCGGCCTGGCCGGCCTGGTTGATGTAGAGTTCGTTTTCCGGGCTTTGGCCCTTCCGGTAGCCGGCGATGCAAACATAAATATCGAGCCAGCCGTCGCTGTTGACATCGACGAGCACCACGCCCGTGCTCCAGGCTTTTTTTCCGGCGACGCCGGCCCGGTTGGTGACGTCTTCAAAGCGGAAATCGCCTTTGTTGAGGTAGAGTTTGTTTTCGCCCATGTTCGACGTGAAGAACACGTCGGCCAGGCCGTCGTTGTTGACGTCGCCGATGGCGACGCCTCCGCCGTTGTAGAAGTTGCGGTAGATAAAAATATTGAAGTCTTCGGAATTCTCGACGGTATTGACAAACCGGATACCCGTCTGGCTGGAGCTGACTTGTTCGAACAGGGTTTCGCCGGTTTTTTCCGGCGAAGCGCCGGTGCAGCCCAGCAACAGGGCGAGCAACATGCCGGTTGCCCATTTCAGAAAGGGGTGATGCATAGGGGAAAGTTTGGTCAAAAGTACGGTTTCAGGCAAACTCCAGGCAAGGATTTAGTTACCATGGCTTTAGGGGAGAAGGCGCTGTAAAAAAACAGGTCGTCCCGCCATGACGGGGCGACCTGTTGCGCGATAGTTGGACAGGATTTTTTGCCTCCTTCGGAGGCGATTTGGACAGGATTAACAGGATTTTTTCATCCGTAGAGTAGATGGACAGGATTAACAGGATTTCTCAGGATTAACAGGATTTTTTCATCCGTAGAGTAGATGGACAGGATTAACAGGATTTCTCAGGATTAACAGGATTTTTTCATCCGTAGAGTAGATGGACAGGATTAACAGGATTTCTCAGGATTAACAGGATTTTTTCATCCGTAGAGTAGATGGACAGGATTAACAGGATTTCCCAGGATTAACAGGATTTTTTCATCCGTAGAGTAGATGGACAGGATTAACAGGATTTCCCAGGATTAACAGGATTTTTTCATCCGTAGAGTAGATGGACAGGATTAACAGGATTTCTCAGGATTAACAGGATTTCTCAGGATTAACAGGATTTTTTTCATCCGTAGAGTAGATGGACAGGATTAACAGGATTTCTCAGGATTAACAGCATTTTTTCATCCGTAGAGTAGATGGACAGGATTAACAGGATTTCTCAGGATTAACAGGATTTTTTCATCCGTAGAGTAGATGGACAGGATTAACAGGATTTCCCAGGATTAACAGGATTTTTAAACATGATCTACACAGAAATCCTGTCAATCCTGAGAAATCCTGTTAATCCTGTCCAAATCGCCTCCGATACCGCCGAGCGTGTGCTGTGCATATTGCCGGCCGCGAGTCGACCCCACCCCCGCCCCTCCCCAACTGGGAGGGGAGCCGTAGAGTGGGCGTAGAGTACGCTACGACCCATTCTACGGAGGAAGTCGCGGTGTAATCTACGGCTCCCCTCCCAGTTGGGGCAGGGCCGATCAGTTCTAAAAAAATAGCCTAAAAAGCACGTTCTTTGAGATAAATTGGCGAATCATGCAATACAATTTGTTAGAATTTCTGACAGACTTCTCCGACCCACGGAGGGTCAAGGTCAGCGGCATCGACTGTCGGTATTTTTGGCCATGGTGATTATGGCTATCCTTAGTGGCCATCAGGGCCTGAAAGGCTTTACCCGGTTTATGAAAAACAACGAAGAGGAGTTGGTAAGTATCTTCCAACTTAAACATGGAGTTCCTTCGTTCGGTACCGTACGCACTTTTTGCAAAGTGTCAGTCCGGAAGAACTGGCCACAAAATTTGCTCGTTGGATGGAACAGTACTTCCCTGTGGAGCAAGAACAGTGGTTGGCCTTGGATGGGAAAGCCCTTGGTTCTACGGTTCAAAACCCACATGGATCGCTACAAAGTTTTGTCTATGTGGTCAGTGTGTTTGCTCAGCGTAGCGGCCTGGTTCATCAGATGGTCCACTTTGAAAGTGGCAAGGCTTATGAAGCCGAGGCGGTGAGACAACTAGTGGAGAAACTTGGGTTGAAGGGTGCCATTTTCACCCTTGACGCCCTGCATTGCCAAAAAAAACGCTAACGCTCATTCTCGAACTGGGTTGTCATTTTTTGATTCAGGTCAAAGGCAATTGCAATAAACTCTTTGCACAAATCCAACTGTTCACCGCCCTATGTCACCCATTTTCGGTGTGTGAAACGATTGAAAAAGGACATGGCAGGCTGGAGCACCGAAAGGTCGAATTGTTTTCAACCAAGTGGATTTGCCCCAAGGCTGGGCAGGCATCCAACGAATCGTTCGAGTAAAGCGTTGGGGGAAACGAAAAGGTAAACCCTTTGAGCATACCGCTTATTACATCCTGAGCAAGCCTATCGACTCAGCCCATGTTGTGGCCAAAGGTATCCGAGGACACTGGGGTATCGAAAATCGCTTACACTGGACTAAAGATGTGCTCATCGGAGAAGATGATATGACGATCACTAACACCAATTCTGCCACTGTAGTGGCTTTTTTAAATACCACAGCCTTGAATCTCTTGCAATTAGCCGGCTACAAACCGATCAAAGACACCTTTGCAAAATTCGCCAACAAAGTCAATGAACTATACAATTTGTTTGCCTTTTAAGGCAGATTTTTTAGAACTGATCGGCCCTGCCCAGTTGGGGAGGGGCGGGGGTGGGGTCGACTCGCGAGCTGCTTATGCGAAGCCGAGGCTCGGCGGTAAAGGAGGCAGAAATCCTGTCAATCCTGAGAAATCCTGTTAATCCTGTCCAAATCGCCTCCGAAGGAGGCAAAAATCCTGTTCATCCTGAGAAATCCTGTTAATCCTGTCCAAATCGCCTCCGAAGGAGGCAAAAAAATCCTGTCAATCCTGAGAAATCCTGCTCATCCTGTCTAACCAGCCTCCAAAGGAGGCGAAATCCTGTCCATTCCCAAAAATCAGTATCCAGCGTTCTGGGTCAGATTCGGATTTGAATCCAGCGCCTGCTGCGGGATGGGGAACAACACGCGGAACGCTTCCGTGTTGGTTTTATCGCTCCAGGTGCCGGTGAAGGCGCCGAAGCGGATCTGGTCGGTCCGGCGGATGCCTTCCCAGTAGAGTTCGCGGCCGCGTTCGTCGAGCATGGCGGCTGCATCCAGGGCGCCCAGTGCCGATGCGCCGCGAACACCGCGGAGTTCGTTCACCAGTTGCACGGCGGTTTTGCCGCCGGGGTCGGTACCGCCGCGCATGACGGCTTCGGCCTTCATCAGGAACACATCGGCGTAGCGCAGCAGGATATACTGGCCGGCGTTGGACGGGTGGTACTTGATGACGCGGATGCCATTTTCCGTGGCGGCGCCGGCGAGGGGCATTTCAGATGTAAAGGTAAGCGGTTTTTGCGAGCGGCTGTCGATCACCGGTGTGGCGTCGTCTTTGTACTGCTGACCTACGAGGAAACCGCGGGCAATACCGGAAAACTTGGTGCCGTCGGGCGTCGGGTAGTTTCCTTTGCGCTGGTCGCCGTCTTCAAACTTGGCGTAAAAGTCGGCCAGGGTGGCGAAGCCGTTCCAGCCGCTGGGGTCCTGCGAATAGTGCAGGGTCATAAACCAGCGGTTTTGCGGCGAGCCTTCCGCGGTGGTGAAGATAATCTCGGTAGCGGCGCTGGTGCTGAAATTGTTGAAGTAGTTGGACTCCAGCGAATAGCCAGCGGCAGTGACGGCGTCACAATAGCCGATCACCTTGTTCATGTCGGCAGCGTCGAAGGTGTACGGGCCTTCCGGGCTGGCGGCTTTGTATTTAGCCTTGTTCAGCCAAAGGCGGGCCAGCATGGCGTTGGCGGCCGCCTGGGTCGCACCGGAATTGGTAGCCGAAGGGCCGGTGTTCGGCAGGTTCGGCAGCGCATCTTCCAGGTCCTTTACGATAAAATCGAAGGCCTCGCCGCTGCTCAGCACGCGCGGGTCCACATCCACGCCCTCGTCTGCTTCGCGGAACGGAACCTGACCGAACAAATCCAATACCTGCCACATAAAAAAGGCGCGCAGGAATTTGGCTTCGGCGGCTTGTTGGGCATTCGGGTTCGAAAACAGGATTTGATTGCATTTGAATACGCGCTGGTTGAGCCGGTTCCACGAGCCCAGTACATAGGCATGCGTAGGGTCCCAGTTGTGCGTGTGCAGGGTGCGCCAAACGCCGTTGTCCCCCCAGTCTACCCCGCGGGTAGGCGGGATCATTTCGTCGGTGGTATGGTCGAATAAAGAATAAATATTGGCCTGGTCGGTGATGGCGCTCAGGTCTTTGTATGCGGATGCCAGCAACGCTGCAGGGTCGCCGGGTTGCGGCGTGCCGCCGGTGGATTCCAGGACAATAGAATCCTGTTCGGCGACTTCCAGGTCGGTGCAGGTGGCAAACATGAATATTGCCAGCACACCGAGTGCGGAGAAATAGAGGAATTTAAAACGATTCATGTTTATTGATATTTGTAGTTAGAAGGAAATGTTGGCGCCAAAAAGGAAGGTTCTGGCACGCGGATAGGCCGAGTAGTCGATGCCCAGGGAGGGCACTTCATCCAGGGATTTATCTACGTTCACTTCCGGGTCCTGGCCGCTGTAACCCGTGAATACGGCCAGATTTTGGGCGGTTACAAAGATGCGCAACGCAGAAATGGTCCGGCTCTTCAGGTTGAAGCGGTAGCCGAGAGAGACGTCCTGCAGGCGAACGAAGTCGCCTTTCTCCAGGAAGCGGGTGGATACATCCGGCGAGTTCAGGTTGGATTCGCCGTTGCCAACCACATCGGTGGTCACGTTGCGGCCGTTGGCCAAAGAACCGGCGGTAAAGTAGGCGTTAGCGGTGTTACTGTAGATGTAGTGGCCAAATTGACCGTTGAGGAAAATGCTCAAATCGAGATTCTTGTACCGGAACGCATTCGTCAAACCGGCCGTCACTTTCGGGATCGGGCTGGCGTCGACAAACCGCTGGACGTCGCCGCCGGGGTAGATCGTAATCCCGTTATCATCGAATCCGCCAAAATCGCGCAGGAAGAAGGCGAACAGCGGTTGGCCTTCGGCGATCCGCTGGGCAAAGGCGCCGGTAAGGCCCTGGCCGTTGATCTCGCCCGTGTTGATCAGGCCGCCGTAGCGCTTGACCTCGTTTTTGTTGTACGCGGCATTAGCCAGGACGTTCCACTCGAAATCGGGCTTGTCGATGGCTGCAATGTTGAGGGAGAGCTCGAGGCCCAGGTTCTGCACGTCGGCGTCGAGGTTTTTCCAAACGAAGGGCGATACGGCCGGTTGAGCCGCGGTGACTTTGATCAGCAGGTCGGCGGTGTTTTTCTTGTAGAAATCCAAAGAGCCGGCGATGCGGTTGTTGGCGAATCCGAAATCCAGGCCGACGTTGATCTGGGTGGTGGATTCCCATTTCAGGCCCGGGTTCGGGAAAGCGACGTCGCCCAAGCCGCCACCGGTGATGTTGCCGCCGTTTTCGATGTTCCAGTCGCCATAGCGCTGGCGCTGCTGGTACAGGTTGTGCGGAAGTTCCTGGTTGCCCGTCACGCCGTAGCCCACGCGCAGGCCGAGGTCGGAGAAGGCATCCGGAACGAATTCTTCCTGGATCATGCGCCATTTGAAGGCGAAAGAGGGGAAGTAGCCGTACTGGTTGTCGCCGCCGAAGCGGGTGGAGCCGTCGGCGCGCAGGGTAGCCGTCAGGATGTACTTGTCGCGCAGGCCGAGGATAACGCGGCCGAAGTAGGATTGCAGTTCGTCTTTGTACAGCGAGGAGTTGCGGCCGACGATACTGCTTTTGTTGGTTGCCTGATCCGCAGACGCGAAGTTATTGATCATCAGGTCCATGTCGCTGGTGGCGAAGTTAGTCATCTCAAAGCGTTTGTTGCTGTATTCAAAGCTTTGATAGGAATAACCTGCCAGGCCGGTAATATCCAGCGCGCCTACCCGGTTGCTATAGGTGAAATAGTTTTCCCACAAGCGGTTGTCGTTGGCTACGTCATACAGGTACAAGCGGCCTTTTCCAAAGGTACCCGTGATGTTGAGGTCTCTGGAATAGGCGGTTTTGCGTTCCGACAGGGAGCGGTCAAAGCCCAGCACGGTTTTGAAGGACCAGTGGTTGGTCAGTTTCAGCTCGGCCGACAAGTTGCCCAGCGCCCGCAGGGTGTTGGTAAAGTCTTTGGCCAGCTCGATCATCGCCACCGGATTGGGCTCGGTGTTGCTTTTCTGGATGAAATCGCCGTTGGCGTCGCGTACGGCCTGCGAGGGGTTGGCTTTCAGGGCCGAGCTCCAGGCATCGCCTTCGAATCCGGCATTCCGTGAAATCTGCGGGTTGTCGTCGTGGTTGTCGGCAATGGTAATTTGCGTGCCGATGGTGAGGCGGTCGTCGAGGAACTTCCGGGCGCCGTTGAACCGTGCCGTATACTTGGTCAGGCCGCTTTCGCGAATGATGCCTTCCTGATCCTGATAACTGAGGGAGAAGCGGTAGCTGCCGCGACTGTCGCCGCCGCCATACGACAAATTGTGGTTGTTTGTCATGGCAGTTTGCAGTACCTCGTCCTGCCAGTCGGTGTTTGCGCCGCCGTCGAGCAGGTCGGCAGCAGCCTGGCCGTTGAAATCGGCATATGCTGCCAGGAAGGCATCGCTGTCGAGCAGGTCGTACTTCTTCGTGATCTGGCTGATTCCCAGGGAATAGGAATAGTCCAGGACCCCTTTGCCCGTCGCGCCGCTTTTAGTGGTGATGATCACCACGCCGTTGGCGCCGCGCGAGCCGTAGATAGCAGTTGCGGAGGCGTCTTTCAGGATGTCGATACTTGCGATATCGTTGGGATTCAGGAAGTTGAGCGGGTTGCGCGGCGTGCTGGCGCCGAAGCCGTTGTCGTCGGCGTTGCCCTGGGTGGCATTGCCGCTGAGGGGCACGCCATCCACCACAAACAGCGGGTTGTTGCCGCTGCGCACAGACGAGGTGCCGCGGATACGGATGTTGATCCCCGCGCCGGGCTCACCGCTCGAAGAGGTGATTTGAACGCCGGCCGCACGGCCCTGGATCAATTGTTCCGGGGCGACGATCACGCCTTTGTTGAAGCTTTCTTCGGTGACGGAAGTGACGGCGCCCGTGGCATCGGTTTTGCGCACAGCGCCATAGCCTACCACCACTACTTCATCCAGCAACGTGCCGGGTTTCATGGCGATATCCATGGCATTGGAGGCCGTGAGGTCCACCACTTGCTCGGCATAACCGGTATAGGCATACCGCAACTGCGTGCTGCCTTCCGGCACTTGCACCGAGTATGCGCCGTCGATATCGGTTACGGCGCCCCGTGTGGTTCCAACGACGGTAACGGTAGCGCCAATCAAAGGCTCTCCGTTTTCAGCATCCGTGACCTTCCCGGTCACGGTGCGTTGCGCAACGGCGAAATTGCTCAATAGCATCATAAATGCCAAAAGCATCCCACCCTTGATAAAGGTGTTCAAAAACTTCATACGAATAGCTAAGGTTTAGTTTATAAAAATATTACACATGACTATGAAACGCACAACTACAACACAACGAAAGGCTATTTCCAAGCGAAATAGTACAGGTCGTTGTTTCAGGATATTACTTGGTAGGGCGGCTGGGCTGTTCCTGGAGAATTTAGGTGTGGTTGTCAAACTTAGCCGCGGCTAAGGTAGGTATTCGATTGTGAAACCCGCCAACACTTTTTTCATGTTTTTTACCAAATGCGATTTTCAGAATATAATTACGGTTTTTTTAATTAAAAAAACATCAGGCAGGGCCCTCCCCCTGCCTGGTGTGTCCTGCTTCATTCCAAAGCCTTGGAAGCCACTTAAAGAAGGAAAGGCCGGAGAGGGTTCCCACGGAATTCTGGCGCAAGAATTTGTAAATTCACGGGGATTGCGCCTTTTTTGCGCGATGCTAAAAATCTGAACCGATGCCTGACAACAAGCTGCGCCGCCGCTTGCCCGCTGAATGGGAAGCCCAAAGTGGCGTACAACTCACTTTTCCGCACACCGATACCGACTGGTATGCGGTGCTGGACGAGGTGTTGCCCTGTTTTATTGAAATAGCCGAGACGATCAGCCGCTTTGAGAAGGCGCTCATCGTTTGTCAAAACCAGGCGGAAACCCGGGCCATGCTCCGGCATGCGGTGGCGGACAACCTGCTGTTCGCCGAAATTGCCTCCAACGACACCTGGGCCCGCGACCATGGCGGCATTACGATTGAAGAAAACGGCGCCCCGGTGGTGCTCGATTTTATGTTCAACGGCTGGGGGCTGAAGTTCCCGGCCGACCTCGACAACCGGATCACCCGGAGGCTGTGGGAAAATGGCCTGCTGCATGCCGGCCACCGCTATCCCGGCCTGGTGCTGGAAGGCGGCGCGATCGAAAGCGATGGCCAGGGCACGCTGCTGACCACGGCGGCCTGCCTGCTTTCGCCAAACCGGAATCCACAACTCTCCAAAGCCGAAACGGAGGAGCGCCTGAAAAATGAATTCGGGCTCCGGCGCGTTTTGTGGCTTCATCACGGTTACCTTGCCGGCGACGACACCGATTCGCACATCGACACCCTGGCCCGTTTTTGCGCGCCCGACACCATTGCCTATGTTCAGTGCCCCGATCCCGGGGACGAACATTTTCCGGCGCTCCGGGAAATGGAACGCGAACTGCAAGCCTTTCGCAGCTCCGAAGGCAAGCCCTACCGCCTGGTTCCGCTGCCCTGGCCCGAGGCATGCTTTGCCCCCGACGGCCACCGCCTGCCGGCCACGTACGCCAATTTTCTGATTCTTAACGGCGTTGTGTTGGCGCCCACCTACGGGGTGCCGCAAGATGCCGAAGCCCTGCATACCTTCTCGAATTTGTTTCCGGCACATCAAATTATTGGAATCAACTGCCGCCCCCTAATTTTACAGCATGGCTCCCTGCATTGCCTGACCATGCAGTATCCTGCCGGCGTGATCCGCTAGTTCACTCGAAGCCAGAACGCACTCCATTATGAAAATAGGTTTGGTACAACAGTCCTGCTCTGCCGAAAAAGCGGCCAATATTCAAAAGTCAGTTGCCGGGATTGCCGCCTGCGCCCGACAGGGCGCCGAATTGGTGGTCTTGCAGGAATTGCATTGCGGCATTTATTTCTGCCAGGCGGAAGATCCGGGCATGTTTGATTTGGCCGAACCGATCCCCGGCCCGGATACGGCCGTTTTTTCGGTAGCGGCGCGGGAAAACGGCGTGGTACTGGTGTCGTCTTTGTTTGAAAAACGCGCACCCGGTTTGTATCACAATACGGCCGTGGTGTTTGAAAAGGACGGTTCCATTGCCGGCAAATACCGCAAAATGCATATTCCCGACGATCCGGCGTACTACGAAAAATTTTATTTCACGCCGGGCGATCTCGGGTTTCAGCCCATAGCAACATCGGTGGGAAAACTCGGCGTGCTGGTGTGCTGGGACCAATGGTACCCCGAGGCAGCCCGCCTGATGGCTCTGGCCGGCGCCGAAGTGCTGATCTATCCAACGGCGATTGGTTGGGAAAGTACGGACCCACATTCCGAAAAAACGCTACAGCACGACGCCTGGTTTACGATCCAGCGCGCGCATGCTGTAGCGAACGGGTTGCCCGTCGTGACCGTCAACCGCGTAGGCCATGAGCCCGATTGGTCGGCGGCGACCGGCGGCATTCAGTTTTGGGGGCAGAGTTTCGTGGCCGGCCCGCAAGGCGAAGTGTTATATCTCGCGGGGCCGGACCGGGAGGAGAATGCCGTGGTGGAAATTGACAAACAACGAACGGAGGACGTCCGCCGGATCTGGCCGTTTTTCCGCGACCGCCGCATCGATTTTTACGGCGGCCTGACGCAGCGTTACCTGGACGAGGACGACTGAATCAATACGTCGCATCCGGGTATTCCGGGTCGATTTCCAGCACAGCGGCTAAACACTCCCTGGCCTCGTCCTCGTATCCGGAATGGTACAGGAGAAAGCCCAACAGATACCAGGCATCCGCATCGGCCGGGTCGATCTCCAGCAGCTGGATGAGGGCTTCCGACGACTTTTCGTAGTCGCCTTGTTCCGCATAAATTACTCCAAGCAGGTAATAGGCGTCGGTATTGGCGGCATCGAGTTCGACGGCGCCGTTCAGGGCCTGGACGGCATTGTCTGTTTGCCCATCGAGATAATAAGCGAGTCCGAGGCCATAGGCTGCATCGGGGTCCGAGTCGGAATAGTCGTCGAACTGATCGATGGCGGCGGCTTCATTACCACTGCTCAATGTATTGAACCCGCCGCTGACCGCGTCGTTTTCAACGTTGTCGGGGCGCATGTGGTTGCTCAGGCCTTTTTTCTTGTTTTCATGTTTAGGCTTTGCAGCGGAAGAGGAGGATTGCAGTTTCTTTTCTTTCAATTTGCTCAGCGCCGACTGTCCGGACACGCTGAATTGAAAGGCAATGCTCAACAACAATAAAAGAACTATCTGTTTCATCACATTTGATTTTATAAATTTAGAATGCGCTCAAAATGGTTTCTAGCCACAGCGGCCGTTGACGCAATATTGCGGCGTCTGGCTCCCGCCGCTCACTTGTTGTACTTTGGCTTTGGTTTTTCTCAGGATATTCTCCCAGGAAGTGGGATTCGACGTCGTCAATGCCTCCAGTAAAAAATGGAAGAACTCCACGGCAAAATAGGAGCCTTCTGCGTTGTTCGTTTCGGAAGTCTGACCCGGCGATGCGGCGCTGGCGATGATGTGCCCCCGGAATGCCCGGATCAAATCCAGGTTGCTATAACTGTTTTCCTCAGACGGATCGGGGTCTTCCCGCGCAGCGGACTCGCCGGCAAGGTAATTGTTTGCTTCGGGGCTGTCCTGCACGTCATTGCAGCTGTCGCCGAGCACAATGGTCATCCGCGCGTTTTTAGCGATCAATTGCTCCTGCACCCAGTCCATGTCCAATTCGCAGGATTCGGGGTCATTGTCCGGGTTCTTTTCGCAGTAATACAGGTATGGCCAGGGCCATTCCTGACCGTCATCTTCGTAGCGGACGCCGTGGCCGTAATAAAAAAAGACGACGACGTCGTTCGGGCCGCATTCGAATCCCTGGATATACTCCGTAACGGCGCCAAGGTCAAAGGACAACAGTTGCTGGTTAAAGCCCATGCCGGCATCCTGGGCCACGGCACTGAAATGGTTGACAGCCGATTGGTAATCCTGCTGGCAGCCCTGCCGGATGTCTGAGTTGACATTGTCGATGCTGGCGATCAGGTGCAGCGTGCCTCCCTGGCCGGTCACACCAAACGAATTGGCCAGTAGAAAAAACAGGAAAAGGCGTGAAAACAAGGAGGGTTTCATCTGAATATTTTTAGTGATAGAATGTGAAAACAAGGCTCGTAAAGGTATTTTTATTTTCCATGCTCGGGATGAATCGGAAATAAATAAATTGGTTATCAGCGGCCCCCCGGTTTATTGCCGGTCTGGAAAGAAACGGTTGATTATTTCAGTGTAACGGTCGCTTTGGCGAAGCGGTTCGAGCTCCGCTGTCGTGCTGACCAGTTCGTAATAGGCATCCGCTTCGGCCGTTGCGAGGGCTTTTTCCAGGGTTTTTTCCAGATGATCCAGGGCTTCTTTGTTCTGCCCAAGTTGTACGTGATAAAAACAAAGGAGGTAATCGGTGTACGGCTCGGCGGGCTTGATATCAGCGGCCAGGCGGCAGGCTTTCAGCGCCATGCCAATGTTTTGCGAGCGGGCAAAAACGGCGCCCGTTTCGTACAGGACAAACAATTTTTGCAGGGTGTCGAGGGGCAGCGACGCCGTTTGCTCCCAACGGTCCAGATCGATCAGGACAAGGGCCAGTTGTTCCACAATTTGATCGAGGTCGGGATTTATCCGGATGGCGTCAAGCAGCATCTTTTCGGCAGATTCTTTCCTGCCGGTATGGTAATACAGATTTCCGAGTTTCTGGCAGGCTTCGCCGAACTCCGGGTTCAGTTCGAGTGCCTGGCGGTAACTGTGTTCTGCCGAGTCGGGCTGTTTCAGGGCTTCGTACAATATTCCCAAGCCCAACCAGGCTTTCAGATAGTCGGGGTCGAGTTGTAGCGCCTGGCGGTACGCGGCTTCCGCTTCCGTCTGGCGCCCTTCCTGCCCGCTGAGAAAAACGCCCAGATTGTAGTAGTTGGACTTGTCAGCCGGATTCAGTTCGATGGCTTTGCCGTACATGACCGCTGCCGAGTCGGCCTCCAGTTGTTCGTCGAAAAGGTTTCCCAGGTTGGCGTACGCCGATGCGAAGTCGGATTTGAAGCGGATTGCTTGCCGGTAGTAGTATTTGGCTTGTTCCAGGCTGTCGGATTCGTGGTAGCCAATAGCCAGGTTGTTATGTGGGATAGCCCAGGTGGGCGACAGTTCGACGGCTTGTTGGAGGTGCAGCATCCCGCCGTCCGCTTGGTCCAACTCCAGCAGCAAAAAGCCGATTTCGTTGTGGATATAGGCCGCGCGGCCTTCCTGTTCCAGGGCTTTTTGCTGGCGTTCGAGCGCCAGCCGGTACAAGGAGTCGTTGCCGTTGAGCCGTTCTGCTTCGAGGCGCAGCGCCAGGCCTTCAAAATAAAATTGCTTAGCCAGCGCCTGCCGGTACCGGGGGTCTTTGGGCGTCAGGATTTCGGCGGCTTTTTGCAGGTATACCGGGAAGCGCGCATATTTTTGATCAAACCGGTCGCGTTGCGCCAGTTCGAGCGGATCGGTTTTCAGGTAGGCATTGATGGCTTGCTGCACGGAGTCCAGCAAGGCGGTGGTCAGGCGTTCCGCCAGGATGCCGATCAGCGGCCGGAAGATGGTGTCGGTGAGAAGCGCTTCATAATAATAAACGGCCGAGCTGTCCCCGGGGCTGATCAGGTTGCCGGTTTTGAGGGCTGCGCTGAAATTTTCGTAGCGGAGGGCGCCTTGTTCTGTGGCCAGTTCGCTGAGGATTTCATTTTCAAAATCCCGTTGGATTTCCGCTTTTTCAATGGCTTTCAGGTCTTCTGCGGTGGCTTCATCCACCAGGAAAATCGATTCTTCTTTCCGGCCGCCGAAAATATCGGGGTGCTGGGTTTTGTTGGTAGCCAGCCGGATGCGGTCCTGCAGGAAATCTTCCAGTTCGTACAGGTCGACCCTCCGGTCGTGGTCTTTGTCAGCGCGCCCTTTCAGGCCATCCACGAGGTAATAGGAGAACACGCCGCGGCCTTTGCCCCATTTTGTTGCCTCTTGCGATAATTCATAAGGTTGGCAAGACATGATCTTGACTTCACTGGAGAAGCGCTTCATCAATTCCAGGGCAGTGGCTTCCCGGCCGCCAATACCTTCCCCGGCCAGCGAACCGGAGTGGCAGGCATCGGTAATGACGATCACTTTTACCCCCTGGTGCGACAGTTCGCCGATGATGCTTTCGTTAAAATAGGCCAGATCGATGGCATTGAGCCGGTAATTGTTTTTTGGCGTGTCGTAGGCCAGTAAATAGCCTTTTTCCTGTTCGCTGAGCGTTTCCACATCGCCATGGCCGGAAAAATACACGATGGCCCGGTCGCCTTTTTTTGCCTTTTTTAAAAGCCAGTCCAGCGCCGATTGGATGCCGGCCATGGTGGCCTGCTGGTTGGTCAGCAATTGTATTTGTTGCAGACCAAGGCTTCCGCCAGCCTTGGACCGGATAAATTCGGCAAAAATTTCCGCATCGCGGTGCGCGAAGTTGAGGTCTTTGATTTCCGGATCCTGATAGTCCGAAATGCCGATGACAACGGCATAGGTGCTTTCCCTTTTTTTCAGCGTACGCAGCGTTTGAGCAGATGCCATGACTCCGATGAGCAAAAAAACAACAAGGAGCAGATTTTTCATGGAAAGCGCGAATCAAGCGGCAAAATAAATCAGCAGCGGGTAAACTATCCGGATTTGCCTGGAAAATTCTGCCCTGCCGGGTTTTAATTCGCCGCGCCTGGCCGCCTGGCGCGCTGTCTCCGGCTTGTTTTTTTACCGCCACAGTTTTTACCCGGTAAAAGGGTACGCCAGTTCCGGCATCCTGTATAACTTTGGCACTGCTTCATTTCAATGTTTGGTTATGCTCCATCGTCGTAAAATACTGAAATCACTTGCTTTGGGGGCTGCAGTGCTCTCGCTGGACACGCCGGCCCTGGCTGCCGGCTATACGGTCGTGCCCCCCCATCCGTTGCCGCTGAAAGGCCGCATCAACCATTCCGTTTGCCGCTGGTGCTATTCCGAAATTCCGATGGAGGAGTTTTGCCGCGCTGTGGCGGAAATGGGCCTTCCGGCCATCGCCCTGGCAGGCCCGTCAGATTGGTCCTTGTTAAAAAAATACGGTTTGTATTCGTCTATGTGCAACGGAGCTGAAACCGGACTGACCAAGGGTTTTAACGATCCGCAATACCACGAAACCCTGCTGGAAAATTACGCTGCCATGATCCCGAAGGTGGGGGATGCCGGTTACCGGAACCTGATCTGTTTCAGCGGCAACCGAAACGGAATGGACGATTCGACCGGCATGCAAAACTGTGTAAACGGCCTGGAACGGCTGCTGCCGCTCGCCGAAAAACACGGTGTAGTGCTTTGCATGGAATTGTTCAACAGCAAAGTAGACCACAAGGACTATATGTGCGATAAAAGCGCCTGGGGGATTGAGTTGTGCAAACGGCTGGGCTCGCCCCACTTTCGCTTGCTCTACGATATCTACCACATGCAAATCAATGAAGGCGACATCATACGCACGATTCGCGATTTTTTCCCGTACTTCGCCCACTACCATACGGCCGGGGTGCCGGGCCGGCATGAGATCGACGATACGCAGGAATTGAACTATCCGGCTATCATGCAGGCCATTGCCGGCACGGGTTTTACCGGCTATGTAGCGCAGGAATTTATTCCGGTAAACCCCGATAAGCTGGCTGCTCTGAGGCAGGCTATTCAAATTTGCGACATTTGATCCTTCACTCCATCACGCAAAATGACTTACGACGCTATTGTTATCGGTTCCGGAATATCGGGCGGCTGGGCCGCCAAAGAACTCGCCGAAAAGGGGCTGAAGGTCCTGTTGCTCGAGCGCGGCCGGAATATCGAACACGTGACCGGTTACACCACCGCTTCCAAACGGATTTGGGAGTTTCCGCACCGCGGCCGCCTGACGCAGGCCATGAAGGCCGCCCACCCGGTGCAAAAGCGCGACTACCCGTACAGCGAATTCAGCCCGGATTTTTGGGTGAACGACCTCGACTGCCCATACACCGAAGTCAAACGATTCGACTGGTACCGCGGCTTTCACGTCGGCGGCAAATCGCTCATGTGGGGCCGGCAGAGCTACCGCTGGAGCGATTTTGATTTTGAAGCCAATGCGAAAGACGGCTACGGGGCGGACTGGCCGATCCGGTACGCCGACCTTGCCCCCTGGTACGATTATGTGGAGCGTTTTGCCGGCATCAGCGGCTCGGTGGAAGGCCTGCCGCAGCTGCCCGACGGGCAGTTTTTGCCGCCGATGGAGATGAACTGCGTGGAAAAAGAAGTGGCGGCCCGCATCCAGACCCACTATGGCGGCCAGCGCCGGATGATTATAGGGCGGTCGGCCAACCTGACCGAGCCCATCAACGGGCGCGGGTCCTGCCAGTTCCGGAACCTGTGCAGCCGGGGTTGTCCATTCGGCGCCTATTTCAGCACCCAATCGGCCACCCTGCCGGCAGCCGTCAAAACCGGCAACCTTACCCTGCGGCCGTTTTCCATCGTGAACCGGATTTTGTACGACAAAGCCAAAAAGCGGGCCAGCGGCGTGCTCGTCATCGACGCCGAAACCATGGAAACCCGCGAGTACGGCGCCAAGGTCATTTTCGTATGCGCTTCCACCCTGGCCTCCACGTTTATCCTGATGCACTCTATCGAAGAGGGCGCTTTGCCCGACGGGCTGGGCAACACCAGCGGCCAATTGGGGCATAACCTGATGGACCACCATTTCCGCTGCGGCGCCGGCGCCCGGGTGGACGGGTTCGAGGACAAATACTATTATGGCCGGCGGCCCAACGGGATCTATATCCCGCGTTTCCGCAATCTTTTCGACGATAAACGCGACTACCTGCGCGGTTTTGGCTACCAGGGCGGCGCCAGCCGGGAGGGATGGGGGCGTGAAATCGCCGAGATGAATATCGGCGGCGCTTTCAAGGACGCCCTCAGCGAGCCGGGCCAGTGGACCATTGGCCTGGGCGGCTTCGGCGAAATGCTGCCGTATTATGAAAACCGGGTGTTCATCGACCGGAGTAAAAAAGACAAGTGGGGGCAACCTGTTTTGGCCATCGACTGCGAATTGAAAGAAAACGAGTTCAAAATGCGGGAAGATATGAAAAGTGATGCCGCCGAAATGCTGGAAGCCGCCGGCTTGAAAGGCGTGCATACCTACGACAGCGGCAGTTTCCCCGGCATGGCCATCCATGAAATGGGTACGGCGCGTATGGGCAATGACCCCCGAAGTTCTGTACTCAACCGCTGGAACCAGATGCACGATATCCCCAATATTTTTGTGACGGACGGGTCGTGTATGACCTCGGCGGCCTGTCAAAACCCGTCACTTACGTATATGGCCCTCACCGCCCGTGCGGCAAACCATGCCGTCGAGGAACTCAAAAAAGGTAACCTATAGAAATCCTTCCATCTTCCATGAACAGAAGAGAAATTATCAAACGAATGGCCGCCGTTGTGGGCGGGACTCTGCTGGGCGCCGATCATATCCTGGCGCGCGGGATCGATTGGGATACCTTGGCCGAAAGGCCGCCCGGCGCCGGGGTGGGTTTGTTCGGCAAGCGGCAGGTCCGGTTGTTGAATGAAATTGCCGAAACTATCCTGCCGGAAACCGGCACTCCCGGCGCCAAGGCTGCCCGGGTAGGGCAGTTTATCGCCCTGATTGTCAGCGATTGCTACGAAGATGCCGATCAAAAAGTGTTTTCCGACGGCTTGGCAGCGCTGGATACGCAATGCCGGAAGCAATACGGCAAATCTTTCCTGCGCTGCACGCCGGCCCAGCGGACGGAACTGCTGGGGCAACTGGATGCCGAACAAAAAGCATATTACAAAACGAATAGAGCCGGCGACCCGCCGCATTACTTCCGGATGATGAAAGACCTGACCCTCTGGGGGTATTTTACTTCGGAGATCGGCGCCACCCAGGCCCTCCAATCGGTAGAAATACCTGGCCGGTACGAGGGCTGCGTACCGCATTCTATAGGCGACCGCGCCTGGGGAGAATTTTAAACGCCATAACCAAAAGCGCTAAACGGCGATGTCCACTGCGATAAAGATCAATTTAGAACCGGAAAAAAACACGGATGCCATGAAACTGGCTACCGGTAAAATGAACCGCCTGCTGGAAAAAATATACGAGGGTGGCGGGCCTAAACGGATAGAACAATTGCATGCCAAGGGCAAAATGAGCGCCCGGGAGCGGATTGAATATTTGCTGGACGCCGGCATGCCCCAGATCGAGCTGGGCGCTTTCGCCGGGCACGATATGTATGAAGAACACGGAGGTTGCCCGGCCGGCGGTGTGGTGGTGGTTATCGGTTACATCCGCGGGCGGCAGTGTATCGTGGTGGCCAACGACGCCACGGTGAAAGCGGGGGCCTGGTTTCCGATTACCGGCAAAAAAAATTTGCGGGCACAGGAAATCGCCATGGAAAACCGGCTGCCTATCGTTTACCTGGTAGACAGCGCGGGGGTGTACCTGCCGATGCAGGACGAAATTTTTCCCGACAAAGAGCATTTCGGCCGCATTTTTCGCAACAACGCCCGGTTATCTTCGGCCGGCATCCCGCAAATTGCGGCCATCATGGGCAGCTGCGTGGCTGGCGGCGCCTACCTGCCCATCATGTCGGACGAAGCGCTGATCGTGGAAAAAACAGGCTCCGTATTCCTGGCCGGACCATACCTGGTAAAGGCCGCCATCGGGGAGGAAGCCGATCAGGAAACCCTCGGCGGCGCCCGCACACATTCGGAAATATCTGGCGTGACGGACTATAAAATGCCCGACGACAAAACCTGCCTGAACACGATCAAAGACCTGATGGACAAAATGGGCCGCTTCGAAACCGCCGGTTTTGACCGGGCGCCTGCCCAGCCGCCAGCCGGCCAAGCCGAAGACTTGTATGCCCTGTATCCCGAAAACGGCGCCAAACCGTATAACACACTGGAATTGTTGCGGCGCCTGGTAGACGGCGGCCAAATGACCCAATACAAGGAACACTACGGCAAAACCATCCTCTGCGCGTATGGCCGCATTGACGGTTGGGCGGTAGGTATCGTAGCCAACAACCGCCAGGTGGTTAAAAATGCTAAGGGCGAGATTCAGTTTGGCGGGGTGATCTACTCCGATTCGGCCGACAAAGCGACGCGGTTTATCCTGAATTGCAACCAGAAAAAAATTCCCCTGGTTTTTTTACACGACGTGACAGGCTTTATGGTGGGCACGCGCTCCGAGCAGGGTGGAATAATCAAAGACGGCGCAAAAATGGTGAACGCCGTGGCCAACAGCACGGTACCGAAGTTTACGGTGGTAATCGGGAATTCCTATGGAGCAGGAAACTACGCCATGTGCGGCAAGGCATACGACCCGCGCCTGATCGTAGCCTGGCCTACGGCTAAAATTGCCGTGATGGGTGGCGAACAATCGGCCAAGGTGCTCACGCAAATCCAGGTGGAAACCCTGCGCAACAAGGGCGAAGCCCCTGATCCGGACGCCGAACGCGCACTTTTTGAAAAAATCAAGAACCGCTACGACGCACAGACAACCCCGTACTATGCTGCCGCCCGGCTTTGGGTGGATGCTATCATCGACCCGCGCGACACGCGCCGCTGGATCAGTATGGGCATCGAAGCGGCCAATAATGCACCTGTGGAGAAGTTTAATTTGGGGGTTATTCAGGTTTGAGGGTTAGAGGCCCCTCTAACCTTCCAACCCTTCCGGAATATCGAAAAAGCCCAGTTCGTTTCGCTCGAAATATTTGATTTCCAAAGCGTTGTTTCCGAAGCGCATTCCTTTTTCCACGGAAAAATCCGCCTCACTGGCATTGACCAAAAGCAGACCGCCGAAACATTTCACCAAAAACTTACCGCTTTCAAAAACCGCCACTACCGTGCCGGCCGGCCATTTTTCATAGCCAAAATCATGCACGTCGAACGCCTGGGCGTCCCAAATCCGGAGCATTTGACTGCCGGAAAAAGTAAAAGCGCCGCTGAAGGGGCGGGTAACTGCCCGGATGAACCGCTCCAGCACGTGTACCTCCTGGCCCCAATGGATCAGCCCGTCGTGTGGCGTGCGTTTGGGATAATAGGTGGGCTCCAGGCTGTTGTCCTGTTTGGTCAGGCTGAACTTGTTCCGGACCAAGCCCTCAATATTGCGCTCGATGAGGTATTTCATGGCAAGCGTATTTTTGAAGTGCATCGTCTCGGCTGAATCGCGTCCGGTAATCTGGAATTTAAACGTATCTACGATATCGCCAGAATCGACCCCCGGATCGTAGCGGAACAAGTTGGTATAAAAGGCTTGCCGGCCTTCGATAATGGACCAGTTCATCGGCGACCTTCCCCGGCCAAGCGGGAGGTTCATCGAACTTCCATGCATCCCGAACGCGCCGATCGATAGGCTTTCCAGTACTTCGGCCGGGATCAGGCGCTGCCAGCCCATCACAAAAGCGATGTCGATCTGCAGGCTATGGATAAACGCCAGGTCATCCGGGTGCTTCAGCGAGTAGTACCTGGCCTGATACACCTGGATGCCCCGGGCTTCTGCGGCAGATTTCAGGTCGAGGTAGTCTGCCACATCGTGCTTTTGTCCGGCTTCGGGTGCAATAGTGACCAGGAACCGCACCGGGTACGGCAGGTTCAGGTTATCCAGCAGGAAAAGGGTGGTGGCTTTGCAGCCGACCACTGCTATCCGGTCAAAGACTTTCATTAATTTTCCGGAAAGGAATGCAGTTATTGGAAAAATCCATTTTCAGGGAGTCGACCCGCTGGGCGTAGTAGGTTTTGAGTTTGTCCAGGTTGTTGGCGCCATCCAGCATCCACCAAATAGGGTGGATAAGCAGGTGCAGCGATTTTTGCTGGGCAAATTCCGGCGTGTCGAAGGGATGGCCGAAGCGCCACACCCCGGTGGAGTCCGACAGGTATTTTATCTCCCGGAAATATTTGGATTGATAGGTGTGTTCGATGCCAAAAATGGGCGCGTCGTATTCCTGGAAAAAAGCATTCGGCCGGTGCAGGCTGATGATGCCGACCTCCATTTTGAAAAACTCCCGGAATAGAATAACCTCCGTTTTCAAGCCTTCGTGAAAATCTGCGTAGATCGACGGGTCAAAGTGAATGCTGACGCAATGGCCCATTTCCCGGATCATCATAATATTTTCGTAGTCCTGCGGGGAGAAAATATTATAGAAGTTGGACCGGAGTAAAAAGAAATAGGTGGCTTTGATATTCAGTTCGTATTCGATCAGGGCAGATTGCAGCGCAAAATTGGTGTCAAAGTCGATATCGTGCCGCAGCGCGATCTGCCGTTTGGGTTCCTGAAGATCGGAGAAGTAACAAAATTGATACCCCTGCTCCTGAAAAGTGCTCAAGAAGTTTTGATAACTTCCAAACCGGTTGCTAGGGGTTTTTCGGTGCGCAATACCCGTTTCTGCGGGTGTAATCGTTTGCCGCCTTTGCGTGAGTAAAAAATTTACCATAGACTGTAAGTTCGCTTTTCATGATGATGTAATCGATTGAAAGCGTGTAAGGTGAAGTCAACTCGATTAAGGGGGAAATTAATATGACAAACAAAATTCGAGTTTAATATTAACAACTCCGAACTTTTTTGATAAAAATATTATAAAGCGCTTTAGTCAGGTACCGGATGTCGGTGAGCAAAGGTTGGCGTTCATACGCTTCCAGGTACCGGCGCTCGATGTTTATGGTGTCTTCGATACAGGAGGGGATTTCCACATAAACCGGAGGAACGAGTCCTGGTTTGAAATTTTTCCGGTATTCCTGGAAATCTTTCGGATACAGGCTGAAGTAGTGTTTGCTGATGGGGCGCACGCCGAAAATTTTCAAGTCGCCTTTGATCAAATTATACAGCATGGGCAACTCGTCGATCCAGTATTTCCGCATGAACCGGCCCAGGGTTGTGATGCGCGGGTCATTGTGGAACTTCGAACCGCCCGCTATCCCACCTGCGCCATTTCGGAGGTAAACGAGCTCCTGCACGTATTCAGAATAGGGCGACATCGTCCGCATTTTATATACCTTGAGGGTTTTCCCGTTTTTGCCCACCCGCTTTAATACGATGAAAGGGCCGTAGGTCGCCTCCATATTATAGTCCGGCTCGCCCGTTTTTTCGGCCACAAAGTACAACTTACCGTCAACTTCAACGGCATCCAGCAACCGGAAACCACAGGAGTACAGGCGTCCGTAGGTTTCCATCTCGGAAATAACCCGGTTTTGTCCTTGTGTGAGGGCAAAATAGGAACGGCGCAGGTACGGCAGTTTCGGCCACACCCGTGTGATCAAAAAGTCGAAACTGTAATACAGCGTATTGAACGGGCGCGGGAACCGGGAGAGCAGCCGCTCCTTGCGGCCGGCGGATATTTCCACACAACCTACCAAGCAGCCACCTTCCGGGAGGTGTTGGTTGACGGACTCCAAAAATTTGTTGATATACCGAATGTCATTCAACCGGTATGTGTTGACGATCAAATAAGGATGATCCTGTTCCAGGTCTATAGCAGATATGCTTGTGCCCGTATTCAGCACGGCAGGTCTTCCAATTCCGTCGGGACTAACGTTTTTTTCGATAAGTTGAACAACCCCGGCTGGCAGCTGGTTCCCCAGATTGGATGGTGTAAGCAGTTCCGGATTATTCATTTGGTCAATAACCATAGCCATGAGTCATGCTATTTTTTGTGTGATTAAGAATTTCCACCAAAAAATGATGTACGAGAAGGCCGGGGGGACGGATTAAAAAAACAGTCGGTGTGTACGCTATTCTGTCAGTGATTCTCGCTTTGCCTTTAACCACCGATTCTCTGGGGACTTGTCATGTTGGAAACAGCCACACAAGCCAACATTCCAGCATAAAATTTGGCTTGTGTGGCTGTTTCCAACATGACAAGCCCCCGTTAACGTGAAGAATTGGTGCAAACCGAGAATTGCTGCTATTCTGTGTGCTTTTCTGGAGGATAGTTTTATATTAAAATATTATATATTCGAATGCCGTCAATAGCCACTTACCCTGCACTGATACTGGGAAGCGCAATTGCAAATAATAGGATTTTAATTGAAGCGGCTGCACGTTGAGCCACAACATTAATGGGCAAACCCCCAGAAATGCCGAAAGAAAACATGCAGATTAAAGGAGAGAAGCGCGAGCGAAAATGCCCGGGATTAGGGGCCATAGTAGCTGTGCCGCCTAATAAAATATCCAGGGGGGCGCGATGCGGCACAAATTACAATGGAAAGTCAGATGGCGATATGCGCCAGGTAAGATTGCAAAGGTTAATATTTATTCAAAGGCAAAATTCGATGTTTTCAACTGAATAATAAAGCCGGTAACGAAAATTAATAATTTTTTCAACAGACAACGAATAGACGTCAAATGATAGAAAATTATAAGATGTAATAGTCGAATCATTAAAAATAATTAAATACTTTCAAGTACTTCTTGTGCTAAATGTCAGCCAAAACTATGCCAACCCGTATCACCGCAGTTTGATTAACCAATACTTTACCGCATTTTTAACCTTTTGCTGGTATTTTTCCGCCAGCCATATGGTTGGGTCGTCCGTCCAGCGTTGCGGATGAAAATTCAGCATCGCCTGCCCGGGAAAGTTCCCCTCCCGAACAGAGCGGATGATTTCCCAGGTATTCCGGAACTGCAATCCGAAGTGGTCTTCCACTTTATCCCGCACACTGACGGCCTGGCCATTCCATCGCCTGCCGGTATCGGTCAGGTAAAATACCCGGCGGAAATCAATATCGAAATAGGGCTCGCCGATAATGCCGTAATCGCGGTAGGCATAGCGCTTCCACACGTCTTTGTTGTCGAACCGCGAGCGTGGGCTGCCATGCATACAAATCGTCGACACGGGTACCACCGCCCGGAGTTTTTCGAGGTGCTTTTCGAAGAGGCGGATCGCTTCGGTTGGATCGCCCTTGGCAAAGTCCATGTCTTCGTAGTGGTAGCCGACCTCATGCCCCATGTCGTATATCGCCCGTATAACGCCTTCGTCATAACTTTGCGGCACCATCCGGAAATAGTACGACCCGACTATGCCTTTTTCGTGTTGTATGCGGGCAAACTCGAGGCTGTTCAGTTTGCGGTCGTCCACGTCGTGGCGAAGCAGGATCACGCGCACCTGCGGCGAAGCCAGGAAGTCCTGAAACGTTTGAAAGCGATAACCAGCCTGTTTTAAGGCATCCAGCAGATCGCGGTAAATCGAAAGGGAAAAATCGCGCATAGGTTGTTGTTGAATTGAAAGTTTTCGAAAGGCGCTCGGGAAGTTGTGGAACGTTCGGGCCTGCTTGCTTTACAAGGCCTTTGCCGTGTATTTTTCGAGGTTGTACGTATACACCCGGCGAAGGCCTTCCAGCATATACACCTGGGGCGAATAGCCCAGTTCCCGGCGTATTTTGGAAATGTCGGCCAGCGAGTGCTTGACGTCTCCGGGGCGCTCGGGGCGGTAAACAGGCTGGAGGGGTCTGCCGGTGATTTGTTGCAGCATCCCCACCATTTCATTGAGGCTGACTTGTTCGCCGCAGGCGACGTTATACACCTGATTAAGGGCGGCCTGGTTGGTGGTGAACAGCGCCAGGTCGTTGGCGTGCAAGGCATTCTCCACGTAGGTGAAGTCGCGGCTGGTGCTGCCATCGCCATTAATAACGGGCGCCGCCGCTTCGATAAAGGCTTTGCAAAATATCGGGATAACCGCTGCATACGGGTTATCGGCATTTTGGCGGGGGCCAAAAATATTAAAGTACCGGAGGCCTACAAAAGGCAATCCGTAGGTGCGGGCAAATACCTGTGCGTAGAGTTCGGCCGCGTATTTACTCACCGCATACGGCGACAACGGCCGGCCGATGCGCTCCTCCACTTTGGGCAGTTCGGCGCTGTCGCCATAGGTGCTGGACGAAAAGGCGAGTACCACCCGCTCCACACCGGCCTCCTTGGCAGCATGCAAAATATTGACAGTACCCCCGACATTTACTTCATTGGTGCGCGCCGGGTTTTCGATAGACCGGGGAACGGAGCCCAGGGCGGCCTGGTGCGTCACTTTGTGGATACCGCGCATCGCCTGTGTGCAAATGCCGTAGTCACAGATATCGCCTTTTATGAACTCGAACTTCGGGTGCGGCAGAAAGGGCTCGATATTTTCGTAATACCCATTGGACAGATCATCCACGACGCGCACCAAACCCACGCGGTCGTCGTTCAGGTATTTCTCCACCAGATTAGAGCCGATAAAACCGGCCCCGCCGGTAATTAACAGGTTGATTTCCATGATGGATTCTGGATTGTTGCATGTTTTTTTTGATACCGGTTTACGATGAAATCATAGTAATACCGGGTGGCATTTACTTTAGTATCCAGAAATACCGTACTCCGCTCGCGGTACGTTTCGCGGGTTTCGGCCAGCACCTGGTCCACCATCTCAAATACTTTTCCCGATTCGGAGGTATTGAAGACCAGCCCGAATTGTTCCATTTCCTGGCAATTCGGATCCACAAAGGTACTGATATACACGCAAGGCGTGCCCAGAATACCGGCTTCCACGGCGGTTGTGGTGCCTTCGCTGATGACGAGAGTAGCGTAGTTGAGCACGTGGTGAAACTTGTCGGGCGGCATTCGCAGGCAGAATGGTTTGAGCTCGGCGGCTACGCCGCGTTCTGAGGTGATAAACACCTTCATCCGTTCCGACAATTTTTTAACCAGCCGGACTTTATCCTCCGCCGACATGCCCTTGTGACCCACGTCGTGGGTGGCATTCCACGAAATAAAGCGAATGATGGCGTATTCTTCGCCTTCTTTTACGCCCAGCCAGGACCGGATGGAGGGGTCCGGCGCAAAAAACTCCGGATGCAGGTAAGCGATTTCGTGATAGCCATTGTAGCGGATTTGCTTGGGACCCAGGTCTTTCGGCAACACGTCGGGTGTCAGGATGGCGTCGGTAAACGGCCGGTACAGGATAACCTGCTCCATGTTGCCGGTATCTTCGATGGCCAGGTTTTTGGCGCCCAGTAAAAACGCGGCATGCGCTGCATAGGGCGTTCCGTGGCTGATAAACAGGTCAGGCTTGAAGCGCAGGCCGGTGAGAAACATTTGAAGGTCGTATTTCACGAGGCCCCACAATTTTCCGGGCAAGCTGCGGTAGTGTTTGCCGAAGCAGACGTACGGGAAGCCCTCTGCTTCCAGCAAGTCCAGTTCAAATTCTTTATCCCGGGCAGTAAACAGCACTTCGGCGCCGTTTTGCATCAGCAAGCGGGCGAGGTGTTTGAACAAATGCACGTGTGCAGGGTGTCCAATGTCGAAGATTATTCTCATTAGCGTATGGTTTGATAAACTTTTAATCCAAATTTTCCAACCCGGTAGAGGGGTTGGTTCAGCACCATTTCGTACCGGCCATAACAGACTTCCTCGCCGCCGAAGCGCGCTTTGAACTCCCGGACGCCGTAGTCCTCTTCAGGCCGGCCTGCGCCCATAAAATCGAAGTATTGGTAGCCGTGTTTCAGGCCGTACTCGATGGGCGCCCAGGAAGCCAGCACGCTTGGATGCACGCCTTTAATAGCGCCGTTGTCGCCGCACACGTACCACTGATAGAGCGCCCGGTTCGCATATATGGGTCCTACGCTGCCGCCCACTACTTTGCCTTCATATTTGACTAAAAATGTTTTAGCCGAGGGCGATTTCCAGAATTGCATGAACAGTTCGATGCTTGGCAGCGGTTTTTTTACTTTTTCGGTATACAATTTTTTGAGCAATTCATAAAAGGCTACCACGTCGGCTTCGGACTCCGGTTCGGTTACCACCGCGCCGGCGGCCAGGCTGGCTTTTATCTGGCGGCGCCGGTTGCTGCTCAGCCGGCCGGCGGCGTCTTCGTCAATTTTTACCAAATAGTTCAGGTGCGGGCGAAAATGGAAATTGCAGGCTGCAAAGGCGTCGTGCAGTTCCGAGCAATCGAAAAAATTCCGGAATTCGATAAAGATGGCGCTTCCCTGGGCGTACTTCTTCATCGCTTGCAGCAAGGTTTTTGTCACGGCGTTTTTATCTGCAGATGCCGCCACGACCGGTCCTCCCCAAACGATCAGCCGGCGGGAAAGCCATGATTTTACACCGCCGCCATCGGATTGGATGACCCCCAGCAACGAGCCGTTCAGCGCGCCCGAATCGGATAAGGCCACCAACAGAAAAGGCTTGTAGCCCCTGACCGGTTCGATAAACTTCAGAAATTCGGGACTTTGAAAAAAATTCGCATTTGGCGCCTGGCATGCAAATTGTTGAAAAGGAACAAACTGATCGCTTTTTTCCAATTGATCGTATTGGGTGTAAAGAAGTGTTCGCATGATTATTTATTCAAGAGTTTTGTGTAAAAATCGGCTATATCAAGCCCAGGTGGGGTACATTATGCCAGTTGAGTACGTAGTCAAATACAATGCCGTTAATAGCCATAAGCTGGCGATTTGGCCCAGGGGCTCCTTCTTTTGTTCCATACCGGACGGTACCGGATCCATACGGCCCGATCTGCGCCTTTTCCCGGCCAGGTTCATCAGCAGTGTCCATACGCCGGCGGCTTTTACGCATACGGCGTCTACTTGGTCGGTATCGTCGATGCTAAGGCGTTTGAGGCGGTAGGGGTCGGTTTTCAGGTTGTTGAACCCGTAATCCACGGTAATGGCGCAGGCGTACCCGGCTGCTTTTGCAAGGCTGGCATCCCGGTCGGAGTAGTCGCCGTTGGGGTAGGCCAGGGCATTAATGCGCAGGCCGTATTGTTGTTCCAGCAGCTGTTTGGATTGAAAAATTTCGTACCGGGCCTCCGCGTCGGTACATTTAGGCAGGCAAGGGTGAAAAACCGTATGGCTTTGAAAATTGACGCAGGGGCTCAAATCCCCGATTTGGCCCGCATCGAGGGCTTGCGGCGTGGGGAATTCCCGCTCGGGCCAAAAACCGGCCGCTGCCAGGTGTTCCAGTTTTTCCCGGTTGGACACCTGTTTCAGCGCCTCTGTCCGGATTGCCGGGTCTTTGTGTTTGAACCAAAAACGGCGGTTGGTGCCCACGATTCCGGCGCAGAGAAAAATGGTAACCGGGATTTTATGTTTTTCCAGCACGGGCAATAAGGCCCGGTTGCCGGCATGCCCGTCATCGAGGGTGATGATGAGGGCTTTGGGTGGCAACTTCCGGTTGTTGCGACGGGCCTCCAGGTAATCGTCGAGCCCGATGATGTTGTATTTTTTAGCCAGGTATAAAAATGCCGCTTCCGCCGCTCCCGGCGCCGGATCGTGCAACATCACGATCGTCACCTGTTTGCGTTGCCACATTTCGCGGAACAAAAACGGCAACCCGGAGTACCGGATGGCCTTGAAAACCAGATTTCTCAGCGCGCTCATAGTCAGTCGATAAATTGGTTATACCATTTTTCCAGGTGAATCCATTTCCAGATTTCCCTGGAATAGTTGCCGTTCCGGTCGAGGTGGTTTTGGTAAATGGCCTGCACCTTTTTCACGTCCATGATACCGCGGGTGGTAAACGGCGCCGAGCAGATCAGGTTTTTGATATACGCCTGGAACACCGGCGTCCGGAACCATTCGGCCTCCGGCGTTTCAAAACCAACCTTGTCGCGTCGCATCCGGATCGCTTCCGGCAGGGTGCCTTTCATGGCTTCGCGCAGGATGTGTTTGGTCATGCCTTTGTGTATGATGAGCTCGTCCGGTACGGTTAGGGTGCGTTCGACCAGCCGGTAATCGAGAAACGGCACGCGGGCTTCCAGCGAAAACCACATGGAGTTGCGGTCTTCCCATTTGAGCAGGTGTTCCAGTTTGTATTCGAAGTGGTTGATGAGGGCTTCCTGGAGCGATTTGGAGCCGTACAGTTCGCCGGTGATGACATTGTTTCCAGAGATATTGGCTTGAAAAAAGCCGGGATCGAGATACCCTTTTTCCAGGACGCGCACCCGGCTGCGCAGGAAGGCGGGCAGCAGGAAAAACACCAGGCTTTTGATGCCGTACAGCGACCGGTGTTTGCCGTAGTAATGCGCCATTTCGCTGGCCAGTGTGCCGATTCTGCCCTGGCGGAGCAGGTTTTTGAAATGAAATCCGAAGAAATAATGGTAACCGGCGAGCGCTTCGTCGGCGCCCTGGCCGTCGAGCGTAACCACTACGCGTTCCTTGGCCAGTTTCATGACTCGGTATTGGGCGTAGGTAGACGTGCTGGGCACCGGCTCATATTGCGCCCGTGTCAGGTCGTCGAGGTCGGCCAGCAGGGCGTTTTCGTCCGGCTGGGTAAAATACATATTTTGCAACTGGTCCCGGTACAGGTCGATGAAGGCCGATTCGTCGCCGTTGCGGTTTTGGCCATATACAGCGGAAAAGGTATTGAGGTCCTTTTTGTCAAAGTCTTTCAGGAGTACCGAAACGATACTCGACGAGTCGAGGCCACCGCTGAGGCAAACGCCTACCGGCACGTCGCTGCGCAGGCGCAGGCCCACGGCCGATGCGAACATTTCGCGGTATTCTCCGGGGTTTTTAAACGGTTCTTTCAGTTGCTTGCGGATATCGTACCACTTCTGCGGGCGAAAGGTTTTTTCGGCCGGTGTGGCGCCGGGCCCGATCCGGAGTTTGACATAATGCCCGTGGTCGAGTTTTTTGACTTCCGCTAAAAAGGTGCTGTCGTTTTGGTCGCTGCGGTTGAACGCCAGGAAGTTAAAAATCGTTTCGTGGTCGGGCGTGGGTTTGCGGCCTAATACGGCGGTGATGGAGCGGATATCGGAGCCGAACAGAATCCGGCCGCCGTCGGTACAGTAAAAAAACGGTTTGACGCCGTAGCGGTCGCGGGCCGCGAACACCAGTTTGTCCCGTCGGTCGTAAATCACCAGGGCCCACATGCCGTTGAAGCGGTGCAGCATATTTTCGCCCCATTCCCGGTAGGCGGCGAGGATAACCTCCGAGTCGGTTTGGGTATGGAAGCGGTGGCCTTTGGCAATCAGTTCTTCCCGGAGTTCGAGGTAGTTGTATATTTCTCCGTTGAAAATCATCACATACCGCTCGTCGGCCGAGAACATAGGCTGATGCCCTGCTGCACTCAGGTCGAGAATACTCAGGCGCACAAAGCCGAGGCCCATACCGTTTTCGGTGAACAGGCCTTCATCGTTCGGGCCGCGGTGTTTCATGGCCTTCATCATGGTTGCCAGTTGGTGTTCGGCCACGTGTTGGCCGTCGAAGTGTATGATTCCGGAAATTCCGCACATATGCTATGATCTTGTCTTTAAAGTGGTTTCAAGCGGAGAAAAAACCAGAGAACTCTCCAGCTGTTTACTTCTAAGTTTTTGAGGGGCGCGCTGTTCTTATTCTGAAACCGGGGTTATTTCCCGGGCAGGGGCGGCGGGCCGCTGTCCGCCGGGAGGGGCCGGCGCCCTGGCGCCCAGCGCCGTGCGGTACACCTGGATAATTTTTTCTGCCACGGCTTCCGAATCCAGGCCCAGTTGCAGCAGGCGTTCGCGCCCTTTGGTACGCCCGGCGCGCGCTGCAAACTCCAGGGCGGCGTCGAGTTTTTGCGCAAAATCCTGCGGATCGTAGCCGGCCACAAAACAGCCTGCGGTATCCTGTACCACCCATTCGGCATCGCCGGCGGGCGTCACCACCTGCGGGCAATTGCAGGCCATGGCTTCCTTAACTACATTAGGCGAGCCTTCGCCGAACGAGCAAAGGGTAAATACATCCACGGAGTTCAGGTATTTGACTACCTGGTCGTGTGAAACCGGGTAGACGCTGACCAGGGCCACATCCGGCCGGTTGAGCCGGCGAACCGCGCCTTGCACGAGGGTTATGTTTTTATTGGGATCGGCCGGATTGCCCAGGAAAAGCACGTATTTTTTTCCGGGTTCCAGGCCCAGCTCTTCCCTGCACCCGCCGGGGTAAAGTTTGAATTGATCCAGCCGGACCCCATTCGGGATCACGTATGAAATGGATTTCCGGTAAACGGCCTTTTCCAGCAGGGCCGATTTGGAGATGATCGCCTGTACGAACGGCTGAAGGAGCCGGGTCAGCCAGATCAGGTAGCGGCTTTTCAGCGCCACTTTGTTTTTTCCGGTAAAAGTACCCTGCGCGTCATCGCCCATGAGTGAAAGCACCACGGGCACGCGGCCAGCGGCGGCCAGTACGGCCACCCATCCGCACAGGGAATAATGCGCATGGATCAGGTCGTACGCATTGGTTTTCAAATGCTTGCGCAAGGGGCTGATGTTTTTGAAATAATTGCGCATTCCTTTTCCCTGGATCGGGAAATACGATACTTCCACCCCCTTGTCGCGCAGCGAATCGGCCTGCGCCTTGGTGAACGGCGAAATCGGGAATTGCCGGGAATTTCCGCTGAATACAAATAGAACTTTCACGCGAGTACTTCGAGTTGTTTTTCAGATAAGATTTCGAGGAAATGGTCGAGTCGGAGTAAAAAAGACTCGTGGCGGTTAAAGTCGCCGGGTTCGAAAACCCATTCGCCATCCAGCTGCCGGTACCTGCCGGGCTGGCCGTTCACGAGCATCTGATAGGGATCGGACTGACCGAAAATGCACTGCATTTCATTGACCAGGTACCGGCCGTCGGCCGTTTCGAAAAGGTCGACTGATTGCGACAGGAAATGGCGGCGCCCGGTGACGTCTTTTATAAAATCAAGCAGCCGCATCGGCGGGTTTTCATAACCTTTGAGCAGGCTGCCGCTGGCTTTGTCGCCTTTTTTTATCTTTTTGTGCGCAAAAAACGAATCGCCGATACGGACGCAGCGCCATTCGTAATCGTGTGGGATGTATTCCTGCAGAATCACGAAATCCTTTTGCACTTCCGCCCGCTGAAATTTGTATTGCTGCAGTTTCGCTTTGAACTCCTGCGGGTGCAGTAATTTTTTGATCACCCTTCCGATAAATCCCTTTTTACGCCATTTGGGACCAACCTGCAGGGTAGCGCCTTTGCTGGAGAAGGTGTTTTGTACATAGTTGACCGCTTCAGCGCGGGATTTCAGGATATGCACCCCGCTGCCGCCGCCGCCGATGCTGGTTTTGCCAACCAAAGGAATAGCAGCCTTTTGCAGAAACTCCAGCGCTTCCGGTTCGTAGTAGAACACCCAGGTTTTCGGATGCGGGATCCGCGTGGCCATCAGCCAGTAGGAGAGGTTTTTCTTGTTTTCATAAATCTGAATTTCTTCCAGGCACGGATACACCGGGATACCGCAAACGGTGTTCAGGATGTTGATCCGCTCGTCGTACAGCACCCGGAAGGGGGTGGTCCAGCCCGGCGGCGCGGCCAGCAAGCCATCGAAGGCGCCGGAGCGGATGCGCTCCAGCCAATCAGCGCGCGTAATATCAATGACTTCCCAGTCGATCCGGTCAGTCCGTTCTTCGCAGGCATGTATCCAAAGCAGGTGATCGTCGGCTACTTCATTTTGCAGAACAGCCAGTTTCAGTTTTTTCATAGTTGAACGCGCTGAGTAAGACGTTTTAATTTATCCCGGTAAAAGCCATAAATTTTGGGATTGTCCCGAACGGCTTTTATCGCTTTGGTTTTCAGGATAAAAGGTAGGTTTGTAGCGCCGGAAATAAATATCCGGTGCAGGGCGTGTTCGGTATTGGCGACCGTGTATTTATAGGGCTCGTCGCCGTCGCCAAAATCTAGTACGCGCATTTGTTGTCCCTGCATCCATTCGGTCATGAAATGGATCAGGGCTTTACCCGGGCTATATTTCCAGTAGTCGGGGTGGAACGTGGTGGAATGGTGGATCAGGGAGTTTTGTTCCAGCAGGCCAACCACGAAGCCAACTCTGCCCTGTTCGACCCTTACGGAAAACCGTACCAAAATTTTATCGGTATTCCAGGCATGCAGGCAAGCCTTCAAAAACGCCTGCCGGCCGGGGTCGCGGAACGCCGATGGGGTAGGGGTGTTCTGCCAGCGCAGGATGTGTGCCTGGCAGAACTCGTCGGCCCAGTGGTCCAAATCCGTCCCGTCGGTGAACACCTCGAATATGGCGTTCTCCTGGTTTTTCAATTTGTTTACCCGGTAACGCAGTTCCCTGGAGCCGTTGATCCGGCTGAACAGCGCTTTTGGCGTTTCGGCTTCGGCCACGGGGCACACGGAGTATTTAAGGTTCATCCAAAACAGCTTGCTGGCCTGGCCTGCCGCTTCAAATTGTTCCATATAACTGGCCCAGGCCGGTTGGTTATTGAGGGTGAGCGACCAGTTCTCTTTTTTGATCAGTTGTAAAAACTGATCGAAGAACTGGCGCCAATCCGAGGGCGTACACGCCTGGTGAAAAATGAAAAAGTTGGCATCCGTTTTCATGTCGCTCAAAAAGGTGTATACACCGTTGTTTTTGCGAAACACCGCTGCTGCTGCCAACATCCCGTCTTTTTTCCCCTGAACAACAGCGATCTCGTCTGGCGCCCGGCTGGCAAAAAATTGCAGCAAATGCGGCGCCTGGAAAGGGGATTGCCCGGTGCTATTCAGCCATAACGCCGTATACGCATCCCAAAAAGACTGGTCAGGATCCTGGTATTCGATAGTGATTGTCATATACATTGGTTTAAATGCCGGTAGTATTAAATTGTGTAACTGTTCCGGCTGCTTCCCAGCCGGCTGCGATGGAATAGCCGCAGATTTTGCGCTCCAGATCGCCCGGTCCGGCGGCTTGGCGCAGTAGGGCTGCGATGTCGTTCGGATGGGTTGCGCCGCCCACACGTTGTGGCGCCAGCGCCCGGCGGTGGCGGTCGAGGAAGGTTTCTACCGAATTGGAATCGGCTTCTTCTTTCCGGATCAATTTTTGGCGCAGCACCCGGCCGAACAGCAAGGGCAAACGCCAGGGCTCGAGTACGTCGGCCGGGCTATATCCTTTGCTGGTCTGTTGACGGTACAGTTGCCGATCCGTTCGCTGGAGGTAGGCGGCATAAAACATTTGGCCTTTGAGGCGTTTGTTTTTCATTTTTTCAAACAGCCGGGAATGCACGCCCGACCAGATGGTTTCGTTGAGTTCGCGGAAAAGCCGGAGGGTAAGGAACGGCGTGCGGTTGTTGAGGTAATGGCTCTGCATGACCAGCTCGGGGCCGAAGTATTTGCGGAAGATCTCCTGAAATACAAACTGATAAAACCGGTGGTTAGGCTCCCAGGTTTTCATGGGATTGAGATAATCCTCCAGATCGGCAATCAGCGCGTCGAGTTCCTGCCGGAAAAGCCCGGGCGCCCAGTTTTCTGCTGTTTGTACCAGGGTGTCTTTCCAGGCTTCGTTACCAGCGCCGAACACACCGATCAGGCATTCCGTCATCATCACCCCAGGCTGGTGGAGGGCGCGAAACAATTCGCTGCCAAAATTTCCCGTCAGGATATAATCCACCATTCCGGAAAGTTGCCGGGCTGCATAATGGTAGTGGGGTCTGCCGTAATTGCCGTTGTATTCCGTCAGTTTCATAAAGGCTAGTGCCGACTCGAGGGCCGGCCCCTCCAGGTATTTTTCATCCAACAAAATCGGCACATACGGTATGCCCCGGGCCCTGGCCTGCGCTTCGGGGAAGCGCAGGTCGGATGCGCCTGGCCGGCCGAAGCTGTAGGTCAGAAAATTATCCCGGCCCGCATGCAAGGCGGTAGCCACCAGCGTGCGGCCGTCAAAACCGCCGGTATACGAAATTCCAAACGGCGCATCGGGCAGGAAAAGCCGGGCTTCTTCCTCGAAAAGCCGGGTAAGTTGATTCAATCTTTGGCGGCTGGATTGCTGCCCCGACCCAAAATAATCGCTGATCGCAAACCGGCCCTCCTCCCGGGCGCCGGTATGATCCACCTTCAGGTGGCGGTGCGCCTGCAACAACCGGATCCCTTGCCACCAGGTGGAGCCGAATAGCGGATAGTTGAATAACAGCCGCTCCAGCAGATTGCGGCGTTCCAGGGTTTCGGCATGGGTCTGTTCCGCCAGGTAAAAAGAGGAAGAGCTGACCAGCACCGCACCGTCGCCGGTATGGTAATACACTGGGAAAATGGCGCCAAACGAGTTGCCGATTTGAATGCCGTTTGCCTGTAATAAAAACCAGTAGTAGTGCCCCCGGGCGTGTTCATATAAATGGGATTCATCCAAGGGACCGGTTTTGCCGCTTGCCCAAATCCGCTGGACCAGGGTATTTCGGTCCTCCCATACCGGGTCGCCCAGCAAGAACAGGCGTCCGGCCGGCGTATCGAAGGATTCCAACCGCTGCCGCCCCGGGTAGATATGCAACGTATTCCACGCCGTGCAAGGTTGGTCGGCCGAATCGAGCAAACAGAGGCCGGTTGGCCCGGCGTTACCGGAATTTTTATAGGGTAAAAAGAAAAACATCAGCTTCGGTTTAGGACATTGTTTTTGTATTCGTTGGCGAGCCAGATGGCGTAGTAAGGCAGTTTGCGGTTATGGCTCGCTAATTTGTAATCCAGTTTGCGGCGCATCCACCAGTTGCCCAGATCCCAATCGGTGCCGATGCGGGGGATGCGGTCGGGCTGGCCGGCCTCGCGGGTCAGTTTACCGGCGGTAGTGGCCAGGTAACCGGCTGTGCGCGCCAGGGCGTGGGCCTCGGCGCTGTTGTCGCCATGCGGCCAGCAAAGGAAATGAACCGGTTTGCCCAGTTTTTCTTCGATAATCTGCCGGGAGCCGATGATTTCGTATTCCAGCCGCTGCCGGAAGGCGTCGTCCTGCTCTACACCGGTTACCAGTTGGCCGGCGGCTGTAAAGCGCTGATAAATGCGGCGGGCGTGTTCTTCGAAGACTGGCCGGTGCTCGGGTATGGCGAGTTCGTACCGGCTTGCCAGTTCCGTCACTTCGGCGGTAAATCCGGGGTGAATCGTGTGTTTGCGCGCCACTACGGCCGACGCCTCCTCAAACAACGGCGTACCGGCCGGCAGTACCTTTTCGAAGGCGGGGTCATCCATGTAAAACGGTTTTCGGTCGGCGCTGTAGGTATTCAGCGCCGGGTAAAACCCTTTGAAGCCTCCGTAGTAGTATCCGGTCAACCGGCTGGAAACAGTGTATTTGGCGTGGCTCATGGTGTGCGATTGCACGTCGGCAAACCCCGAGGCCTGCATGCGGCGCAGCTCGCTCCACGACAGGTTGCCCAACCCGACCAGGTCGGACGCCTGGCAGCGTCCTGCCCAAACGTCGTCGAGGGTAGGGCGCACGATATCGCGGGGGTCGACCAGCTCGGGGCAAACGAAGAGGGTGATCCGCATCCCGTATTTTTTTGCCACCGGGAACGCATACACCCAATTGTCGAGCAGGCCGTCGTCGAAGGTCAGGCAGATCTCCCTTTTCCCGGCCTGTCGCTGGCCCAGGCGGGCCGACAGCCATTCGTCGAGGAACACAGAGCGGTACGCATTGGCCTGTAAATAGCGCATCTGTTCTTCAAACCGCTCCAGGCGCATGGTCAGGAAGCGCAGCGTCCAGTTGCTGAACGCCCGGGGCGCCACGGAGTGGAAATAAAGTACCGGCGGACTAAGCGTTTTCATAGGTCTGTTCAATAGCGTTTAAGTGGGTTTCCATATCAAATAAAGTTTTCAGGCGGTCGGCGGCGGCGTAGGCTTTTTGAGCAAGAGCGGGATAATCTGCCACGGCGCGCAGGAAACTGTTTTTAGTTCGGGGTAATTGTCCGGATTGCCCAGGCAAAAAGCGGCTTCGCCGCCGTGAATTTCCCGGAAGGCGGGCAGGTCGCTGGTGAGCACGGGCAGGCCGGTCAGCAGGGCTTCTGCCACCACGTTGCCAAACGATTCATAGGCGCTCAGGAAGAGGAAGAGGTCGGCCGCCTGGTAGAAAGCGGCCATGTCGTCGACCCAGCCGTGAAACACCATACGGCCGGCAAAGGGACTGTTCCGGGCTTGCTGTTCCAGTTCGGCGCGCAGGTCGCCGGCGCCGGCGAAGTGCAGCTCCAGTTCCGGGTGTTCGCGGGCAATTTCCTCGAACAGGCGGATTACGAGGTGCACATTCTTGCCGTGGTCGAGCCGTCCGACGTAAACGATCCGGTTCAGTTTGGACCGGAGCCAGCGTTTTTCAAGGAAACGGGCGAGCTGGAAGCCGTTGTAAATGACATCCGGTTGTATGGGCAATACATCCCTGCGGAAGACGCCGGCGCTGAATTGCGAGTTGGCGATAAAACGCACGCGAAACAAGCGGATCAATTGCCAGGCCGTTTTCAGGTAAAGCCGGTCCAGCCATTTTTTCCAGTACTTGGTGCCATGGATATGGTAAACGGGGTTGCGCACACCAGCCAGCAGCGTGAGCAGCAGGATGACAGGCCCCCCGTTCATCAGGTGAAACAGGTGGTTGGGGTGGGCCCGGCAATAGCGGAAATACCCGCTGTAGCAGGCCCAGTTGTTGTGCGACCCCTGGTCGTAATGGCCGTCGCCCAAACGGTCGGTCAGGCCGTTGCCCACGGGCCGCAGGCTGTAGATATAGACATCGCGCTGGCCGTAGAAACGGTTGGTATAGTGGCTGATATACGATTCCATGCCACCGGGCATCGATTCCCAGACCACATAATGAACGGGTTCGGGCGACTGTTTTCGCGTATTATTTTTCATGTTAAATTCAAAAAACAAGGCATCGCTGCACAGGGCGGCGCGCGCCAAAAGCAGGGAGAGGGCACGTGAATTTGAAGCAGATTACGTTCAAAAAAGGAGGGGGGAGGATATCGATTATGAGGGATGATAGGCGGCTGTTTTACGCGGGTTGCCGGCCGCTCTCTGGCTCTTGCCCGGAGGGTGGATTAAATGAAAAATTGTACAACAAAGCGCCAAAACTGAAATATAACGACGTGGTCATGGCGTGGCCGGGCTCCTGATAATACCCAAAATGCTGCCCCGAAGTAGAGTGGATAAAAAACCACCCCGGGAAAAATATGACGAACACCATAATCGCCTCTTTCAGCGGATGGCCTCTGGGCAAATGCGTGCTTCGCCAGAAAAGAACGAAATGGAAGTAAACAAAAAACATGCCCATCAGTATGGCGCCCAGGATACCCGAGTGCAACAAGATATTCTGGTTGGCAACGTGGAAATCGGCATATTTAAAAAACTCGTCCGAAAATCCCCAGCCGGTAAGCGGCGTTTCGATCCACTTGCCCATGACGCGCGGGCTGCGCTTGTTCAGGCGCTCCAGTGTACCGTGAGCCGTGACGTCGCCGCTGGCCAGCGCTTCCAGCGTGGTCATGCGCTTGAAGGCATTGGTGAATTGCATGCCCACCACCGGTATGGCGAGCAGCCCGAGAATAAGCACGATGGTGGCGCCGGCCATCGTAGCCAGCCGTTTGCCGCTGGGTTTGAAAATAAACAGCAAAAACAGCACCAGGCCCAGGGAAAGCCCGATCAACCAACCGCGTGTGGCGGATAGAAAAACCGACATCAGGTCGGCGCCGGCAATCGCTACCAAATACAGAAAGTTGAAGTTCTTGCCCCGGTGCGCCAGGTAATACAAGGCGCCGAAAAAAGTCATCAGTACGATTCCGCTGCTGTAAAAGCCCCGGTATGTTTTGCCTTTGGACACATCCACTGTAAACCAGAAATCGCGGTAGATACCCAGGTATTGCGAAGGCGACATATGGGTAACAATCGTAAACACCTGGGCAAACAAGGCGAAAAAAGCAAAGGGGAACATATACATGAACAGATCCCGGTATTGTTCCCCGGTTCTGAACAGCCGGGGCACGGAATAAAAGAGCATGATGGGAAAAATAAACTTCACCATGCGAAACTGGATGTTTATCTGCGGTGACAACCCCAGCACATAGCCCTGTACGATTAAAAAACCGAGGTAAACCGCCATGACCGCCACAATCTTATCGTGGAAAAATCGGCCCGGGTTGCCGGCCTTACTGGCTTTTATGACGGTCAGCAGGATATACAGGTGTCCGACTTCTATTGGCGGCAGGCCTGGTATCAGCGATACCACGACTTCGTAGGCATTAAAATACCCCCAGAAACCATCGGAAACGATGAAAAACAGGGTAAGCCAGAGCGCTTCGTCCTTCGACCGGAAATATGCGCCCAGCATGATAACGTAAAAGATCGGCCGAAAAATCGCCGGTGCGTAATACGTTGCCAGGATGCTGGCTCCAAGCCACAGGAATAAAATGAAAAGCCTCTTGTACATAAGAGCAAACTATCGGTTGTCGGATGAAAGCAATCAACCGGGGGCGGGTGTGTATAACGGATTAAAAGACTTGACTGGCCATGCGCTCAATGACCATTTCAGGGGTGTAGCGCTGGAGCACGCGTGCGCGCATGGCCTGCACGCAGGCAACCCGGCGCTGTTCGTTATCTAACCAAAACCGGGCCATCTCTACCCCTTCTGCGTAATTTTTTATTAAAGGAATGTCGATTCCCGAAAATACTTCGGCCAGGTCGGCGCTATACTCGCACAGCGGCAGAATACCCGCTCCCAAAATGTCGAACACCCGGACGTGAATGCCGTTGAACAACGAGGGCACCTGCTCCACGGGCGCTATTTTGCTGCAATTGTACACCAGGTTGTTGAATCCCGCATCAAACCGGTCGTGCGGTATAATTTTGGAGCGCACGCCGGGAAAAAAATCATACCAGCGCTCCAGGCCGCTCCCGCTGATATACGCCTTCAGGTCCAGGTCTTTGAAAATATTTAAAAACAAGACCCGCTTGTAGCCCCAGTTGGTTTTGCTGGCGCTGCCCACGTAAATAAAATCCGAATGATAGGTTTTCCGGTCCTGCTCCGGCACTTCCATAGGATAATATACATCGCTGTTGAAGCCAAAACAGTCAAAAACGACATTCCGAACCCCCAAACGCGTCAGCTGGTCGCGCCACAGGGTATCCGGGCTGATGACGTAATCGGCCTGGAACAGGATGTGCAGGTTGTAAATACTGGTCGGGGTGTACAGCGGGTTGTCGCCCAGCATGAAGGCGATGCGCGCCGACTTCCGGAAGTTTTCCAGCAGTTCGGGCAACACCAGCTGGTTATTGTAGATAAAAACCAGGTCGGGCTTAAACGCGTCGAATACCCGCCGGTATTCGGCATTGGCTTTTTTGATATACGGCGCTTCCCACAGGTTCCGGATTTTCCGGGGCAACGCGCTATAGTTATTGTAGCGCTGGTTGGCCCGCGTGGAAAAAAAGTCTTGGTAATCCACCGCTTTTATTTCCATGCCGTTGGCCTTCAGGCCCGAAACAATCGAGTCGATAAACGGATAGCGCAAAGGAGCAATAAGCAAACATTTCATGGAGTGGCCAGGCGAATTAGTGCGTTGGTGCGTAAGTGCGTTAGTGTACATCCCGGTATCGCAATACGCGTGCCGGATTTCCGACGACGACAGCCCCGGGCGGCACATCGTGCAACACGACGGCGCCGGCGCCCACGATGGCCCGTTCGCCGATACGAACCCGGGGCAACACGACGGCGCCGGTGTAGATATCCGCGCACGCGCCCACCTCCACCAGTCCGGCAAGTGTGGCGCCGGGCCCTACGGTAACACCGTCTGCCAGCACGCACTCATGATCGACGGAGGCGCGCGTATTGATGATACAGGCGTTCCCGATTTGGGCGTCGGCACACACGGCAGCCTGCGCGTACACCTGGCTGCCTTCGCCGATCCGGGCATTGTCTGCCACAAACGCCGTGCGGTGCACCGCGCGGATGGGCGCCAGGCCCAGCGCCAGCAGCTCGGCGTGGATATCGAGCCGGACGGCGCCGTGGCCCGGCCCGATGCTTACGATAAAGGCCGGCTTTGGGGCCGTTCCCAGGGCGTTGACCCAGCGGAAAAACGCCTCCCGGTTGCCCAGGTTGGGTATGCCCCGGTATTCCGGTGCAAGGGACGGGTTGTTGTCGAAATACCCGGCAATGCGGTAGGCCTCTTTCAGCAATTCGCACAATACCTTGAAATTGCCGGTACCGCCCCAAATAACGAGTTCAGGCAACAGTTTGCTCATGGAATATTTTTATTCCGTCGATGACATATTGCACTTCTTCGTCGGTCAGGTCGGCATGCAACGGTAGCGTGATAAAACGGTTGTGTTCGGCTTCTACAAAGGGGCAGGTATGTCCCCAGGGCGCAAACAGCGGTTGGATACTCAGGGGCGTATAGTGGCAGCCCGTGGCGATACCCTGCCCTTTGAGGTGGATCATCAGCTCGTCGCGTTGGTCGGCCCGGATTCCGAACATCTGGTAGCAATAGTTTTCCGGTTCAAAGGGCAGCAGCGGTTCCACACCGGGCACGCCTTCCAGCCCGTCGAGGTATAGCCGGATCACCTCCGAACGACGCCGGCTCATGGCCGGCAGTTTTTTCAACTGGGCCAGGCCGATAGAAGCCGCCAGGTCGTTCATGTTGTATTTATATCCCAATACGGCGATCTCGTAAAACCAGTGCATGGCATCGCGGTTGGATGCGGTATACGCCTGGGCAGTTTTCCAGTTATCTTTATCGATGCCCACCCAACGCATCGCCTTCACGTCTTTGAACAAATCCGGGTCGTTCGTTACCATCATGCCGCCGTCGCCGGTGGTCATGAGTTTTTTCTCTTCAAAACTATAACAACCGATATCGCCCCACAGGCCCAAAATCTGGCCCTTATACCGCGCGCCGGCAGTGTGGGCGCAGTCTTCGATGACCTTCAGGCCGCGCTGGCGCGCCCACGGCATCAGTTTTTCCATAGCGACGGGGTGACCGGCATAATGCACGGGCATCACAGCGACACAATCCTTGTCGTATTTGCGATCCAGGTCTTCCAGGTCCATGCCCAGGGTCGCCGGGTCGCTGTCGACAAAAACCGGCGTCAGGCGGTTGTACAGGACGGCAGTGGCAGTGGCGGCAAAGGTGAGCGATGGCACCAGCACTTTTTTCCCCTCCGGAAAGCGGAAGACAGCCAGAGCCAGGTGTAGGGCTGCCGTGGCCGAATTGACTCCGATGGCTTGCTGGCAGCCGACGAATTGCTCCCATTCGGCCTCAAACAAATTGACATTGGGCCCCAGGCCTATCCACGAGCGTTCAAAAGATTCCCGGATCATTTGCAGTTCTTCCTCCCCAACGGAGGGTTTGAATAAGCGGACGTTCATTGTTGGACGGTTGACGGTTGACGGTTGACGGTTGACGGTTAATCGGGGTTTGTCATACGGGTTTGGTGGTGTTGCAAATATTCCCGGAAGGTCATATTCCGGCTGTCTTTTTCCGATAGGATTGGCGAGTCGGTTGGCCATGGTATGGCAAGGTCGGGGTCGGACCAAAGCAAACCGCCTTCCTGGTCGCGGTTATATACATTGTCTACTTTGTACAACACTTCGCTTTCCGTAGTCAGCGTGCAAAATCCGTGCGCGAATCCGCGTGGGATAAAAATCATTTTTTTATTTGCTTCTGACAGTTCGATGCAATCCCATTGGCCGAGGGTGGGCGAGTGGGGTCGCAGGTCGACAAATACATCCAGCACGGCGCCGCGGATGCAGCGCACCAGTTTGGTTTCGGCGAACGGTGGAAATTGAAAATGCAAGCCGCGGAGGGTTCCCTGGCGTTCGCTGCGCGAGTGGTTTTCCTGGCGCCAGTTCCGAGCCAGTCCGGCGTTTTCAAAAATACCGGCGTCGTAGCTGCGCATAAAAAAGCCGCGCTCGTCGCCAATGGGCGTCAGTTGGATTTCAAAGACGCCGTTCAGTTTTCGTTGCGTAATTTCCACAGTTCCTGGTATTGTTTGATTTGTTCCTGGCAAAGGTTCAAGACGTCGCTTTCGGCCTGGCGCATATACCAGCCTGCCGTAAAGCCGATGGTCTCCTGAAAGTTGAGCACGGGTTTCCAATGGAGGCGGTGTATGGCCTTGCTGATGTCCAGCATCAGGAGTCCGGCTTCATGCGGTTGGTTGGGCCTGGAGGTGTCCAGCCAACCAGCCGTCAGCATGGCCTGCTGCAGCGCCGGGTTTTTAGCCTGCTGGCGAAAATATTCAAAAAACGCTTCCACAACTTTTCCAACCGGGAAAATGCTTTGGGGCAAAGGGCCAAAATTCCAGCCTTCGGCATACCCGGCCGGCGCCTCCAGTAGTTTTTGCGCCAGCAAAAGATATCCCCCCAGCGGTTCGATCACGTGCTGCCAGGGCCGCACGGCTGCCGGGTTGCGGATTTCCAGGGGTTGTCCGCTTTCGATTGCGCGGATAATATCGGGCACCAGGCGGTGGGCAGACCAATCGCCGCCGCCGATCACGTTGCCGGCGCGGGCGGAAGCGATGGCGGGGCTGTGTTCAGCGGAGAAAAAAGAGCGGCGATAGGAAGCGATTACCAGTTCGGCGGCGCCTTTGCTGGCGCTGTACGGGTCGTGGCCGCCCATGGGATCGTTCTCCCGGTAGCCGTACACCCACTCTTTGTTCTCGTAGCATTTGTCGGTGGTGATCATCACCGCCGCCCGGACGGAAGGCGTTTGGCGAATGGCTTCCAGGACGTGCGCGGTCCCTTGCGTATTGGTAGCGAACGTGCCGGCCGGATCGCGGTAGCTGTCCAGCACCAAGGGTTGGGCGGCCAAATGGAAAACGATCTCCGGTTGCTCTGTAGTAAATACCCGGAGTACCGCGCCCAAATCCCGGATGTCGCCGCGGTGGTCGCGCATCCGCCGGCCAATACCGCTGCGCACGAACACGTCGCGTTCGGTATGCGGATCGAGGGCCAGGCCGGCGACCTGTGCGCCCATCGATTCCAGCCAGATACTCAGCCAAGCACCCTTGAAGCCGGTATGGCCCGTCACCAATACTTTTATATTTTTAAAAACGGATGCGTTCATTTTGCGGTTTGGTTATGGTAGTTTACGGCCACATTCGCCACTTTGCTTCGCCTTGTTGCCAGAGTTTGTCGAGCGTGATCTTGTCGCGCAGGGTGTCCATCGGATGCCAAAAACCGTGGTGTTTAAAGGTGTAGAGTTCGCCGGCAGCGGCAAGGTTTTCAAGGGGTTTTCGTTCGAAAATGGTGGCGTCGCCTCCGGTGATATAATCGAATACCTGGTGTTCGCAGACGAAGAAGCCGGCGTTGATCCATCCGCCTTCTCCTTTGGGTTTTTCTACGAATTTACTCACCTGACCGCCTTCCCGGATGTCCAAAGCGCCAAACCGGCCTTCGGGTTGTGAAGAAGTCATGGTGATGGCCTTGCCATGATCGCTGTGAAAACGCACCAGGGCGCGGATATCGATATCGGCCACCCCGTCGCCGTATGTGAGCATGAAGGGTTCACCCGGTTGGAGGAAAGGCTTGGCGCGAAGCACCCGGCCGCCGGTCATCGTGTCCAGTCCGGTGTCGAGCAGGGTTACTTTCCAGGGTTCGCTCACGTTGTTGTGTACCTGCATGGAGTTGTTGGCCAGGTCAAACGTCACGTCGGAATGATGCAAAAAATATTGGGCAAAATATTCTTTTATTACATACGCCTTGTACCCGCACAGGATGATAAAATCGGTATAGCCGTGGTGGGCGTAAATTTTCATGATGTGCCATAAAATCGGTTTTCCGCCGATTTCAACCATAGGTTTGGGGCGTACCCCGGTTTCTTCACTCAGGCGAGAGCCGTATCCACCGGCCAGGATGAGGATTTTCATGCGTCGGATGCGTTCAGATTTGAGACAGATTAGTTGCAGGAATATGGAACAGGTTTTTCAGTTTGTGGAGCACCATGGACCCAATGGCGGCCGGGCCGGGCATATACTTCAGGGCCAGGGGCAATATGTTCAATTTTTGCTGCCAGGTACCGGCTTTGCGATACAACGACGACAAGATTTTGCGAAACAGCAACGTTTTTTCCGCCAAACTGAGCGGTTGGGTATTGATCCGGTCGAAATCCGTCAATAATTGAAACAGGGCGTGTTGGAGTTTGAGCCGGTTGTAGCGCCGTTTTATTTCAGAATTGGTCACGCCCCCGGAGTGCTTCCGGTAGGCTGTCGTGGGGGCATGGTAGAAATGAACCTTGCTTCGCATCGACACATGTAACCACATCAGGTAATCATGGATATAGTACTGCCGGTCGGTGTCGATGACATGGTCCTGCAGCAGCTCGCGCCGGAAGACGGCCGTGGAATTGGCGATAAAATTTCCGTCCAGCAGCTTCAAAAACACGTGGCCTTCGGCATAATATGGCCGGACGGCGTCCTGTTCGGCATCCTGCACCGGGGCGCCGGTTTCTGAAATAATTTGGACGTCGGTGTACGACATGCCATAGTCGGGGTGTTCCTCCAGGAACCGGACCTGTTCGCGGATCTTGTGCGGGTCGGTCCAGATGTCGTCGCCATCACAGATGGCAATATACTTGCCGCTGCAATGGCTCAGCGTGCGGCGTGCGTTGCCGGCGATGCCCTGGTTTTCCAGTTGCGGCAATATCCTGATGATTTTGGGGTATTGCCGGGCATAGCTGCTACAAATGGCCAGTGTATCGTCGGTGGATTTGTCTTTACCGATCACCAGCTCGATCGGAAAAGGCGCCTCCTGGCCCAGGACGCCTTCGATGGCTGCGCCTACATACGGCGCCACATTATAGGCCAGCATACATACGCTGACCAAAGGCGCCGGTCCGGCAGGCGGCGAGCCTTCTTGCGGGCCGGATGGCGGATGCAGGTGTCGATGTTTATTCATCATTTTGATATTTACCAGTAATCAGGTAACAGCATGGTTTTGAAGGAGCTGAAAAAAAAAGTTGTCAGTTTGGCCTGTGCTATTTTCCACAAACCCATAAGGCCCGGGAAATATTTGGGCAGCAGACGTATAATTTGCCACCGTTGTTGCCAGGAGTTTCCATGCGGACGAAACGCTACCGAACACATCCGCCGGAAAACCAACGTCTGTTCTTCCCGGTTCAGACGGTGGCCGCGGTGGTGGCGGTGGAAGGTCAGGATGATGTTGTACAGCGAACGCCGCAGAATGGATCTGTTTCCCTTTATTTTTTCTTTGGGCACCTGCACGGATAAACCCGATTGGTGTTTCCGGTAGGCGGCGCTTTTATAGTCCATGAAGTGGATCCTGGCCTTGGTGGCGATATGCAACCACCGGATGTGATCCGGAATTTGATAGGTTCGGTCGGGGTAAACGACGTGATCGGCGATCAATTCGCGCCGGAAAACGGCGGTGGAATTGTTGATAAAATTGGCTTCCAGGAGTTTAAAAAAAACGTCTCCCCCGGTATACATGGCGCGAATCTGTTCTTGTTCCGGATCATGGATAGGGGCGCCGGTTTCCGCAATCGTTTCAACATCGGTATATACTGCGCCGTAATCGGGGTTTCGTTCTAAAAAAGCGACTTGTTTTTGCAGTTTGCAGGGGTCGGTCCAGATGTCGTCTCCATCACAAACCGCGATATATTTTCCGCAGCACTGGCCCATGGTACGCGCCGTGTTGGCAGCAATGCCAAGATTCGATTCCGGAGGCAGTACGCGGATGATGTCCGGATATTTTTCCGCATATGCCGCGCAAATCGCCCGGGTCCGGTCCTTTGAACAATCGTCGCCAATGACCAGCTCGATGGGGAAATCCGCCTGCTGGTTCAGCACCCCTTCAATCGCTTCGGCAATAAACGCTTCCGCCTGATAGGTGATCATGCTCACACTTAGGAACGGCAATTGGTTCATATGATCTGATGGTCTAACCCCTGGAAATCAGTTTTAATGTTTTGGGAATGATCAGCCGGCGCAACATTTCCATTTCCTCCGTTTTTGCCAGTACGTGCAAGGCCAGGTAAACAACGCCCCCCACAATAGAAATCAATACAACATTTACGATGCCGGGAAACGCCGGATAGTCTTTCAGGAAGAACAACAGGCCGCCAATCAGGGCACTGAACGCTACCGTGGGCATTACGTCTTTCAATTGTTCGGGGATAGAATATTTTAGAAATTTCTTGGAATAATAGGCGTTGATAAACAAGTTAATATACGCAGACACTACCTCTCCGATGATCAGTCCGTAAATGCCGAACTGAAGCCCGATGATGATAGAAATCGTAATGTTTACTTTTTTTATGATTTCCAGTTTAAGGCTCAGGTCGGACCGCCCCAGCACCAGCAGCACGTTCAGGTTGATCGAACTGAAATGATAGGTAAGCCCCGACAGGCAAAGCAGCCACAGCATGGGTACGGAGGGCAGCCACTTTTCGCCAACCAGGGCCCGGATAACCGGTTCGGCCAAAACGCCCAGCACGACCATGGCCGGAACGATCACGAACGAGCTGATCTTCAACACTTTCCGGTATCCGGCTTTGAGTTTTTCCGTGTCGTCCTGCAGTTTTGATAAAACAGGGTACGTGACGTTGTGTACGGTTCGGAACAGGGTGTTGATCACCATGTTGGTGAAATTATTTGCCTGGGTATAGAAGCCCAGGGTTGCCGCGGAGAAAAGCTTGCCGATCAGCAACTTATAAATGTGTACGTAAAATTTATCCAGCACTGCTGCGGCCAGTATTTTCGACCCGAAGCCAAAAAGTTTTTTAAACGATTCCCGGCTGAACTGTGCGCTTGGTTTCCAGGGAATGATCAGCCAGAACAGCAGCGTGGTAGTCAGGTCCATCAGCATAAAACGGGCGACCAGGCTCCATACGCCGCCGCCGTTGTACGCCAGCAGCACAGCGCAACTGCCAGAAATCAGCACAGCTACCGAACGGACGATCGCCTGCGTCCGGAAATCTATTTTTTGCAGCAGAACACTGTGCTGAACGATCGACAAGGCATTGACAATCAGGTTAAGGCCCATGATCCGAATGATCCAGGCCAGGAGCGGTTGTTTGAAAAATGTAGCAATCCACGGCGCGCCGGCGAACAATATGGCATAGACAACCAAAGAGGCCGTCAGGTTAAAAATAAAGGTGGTGGACTTGTCGGCCTCCGATATCGTTTTTTCCCGGACCAGCGCGGTGGAAAACCCGCTTTCTACAAACACGGAGGAAAACTCGAAGAAGATCATCACCATGGCTACCAGCCCAAAATCTTCCGGCGACAACAGGCGCGCCAGGATAATGGTTACCACAAAACTGATGACACTGCTGCCCAATTTGTCCAGAAATGACCAGACAATGGCGGAAAGCGACCGTTCACTCAAACTGTTCGACATCGGGCGCTTAATTCAGGTTGACGGGCTTGGTTTTGATCTTTTCTTTGGATTTGCTTTTCGACCGTTTTTCCGGCTCGTAGTACCCTTTGCTCCCATAGCCATACCCGTATCCATAGGCGTAGCTGCCGGTTTGACCGGGTTTGTTGAACGGCACGCCGTTGAGCACGATAAACGGATGCGGGAGCTTATTTTTCTGGGCGATATCCTCCACGATTTGTACCTGCCCTTTGTGGGTATAATTCGTGCGTACGACGTACATCGTAGCGTCGGCCAGGTCTTTCATTTGCAAGGCATCGGCTACCCGGCCTACCGGGGGCGCGTCGAGGATAATAAAATCGTATTTACCGTCCAGTTCGTTCAACAAATTGCGCAGGCGTACGGCCATGATCAGCTCGCCGGGGTTCGGCGGCACCGGGCCGCTGCCGATGAAATCGAGGTTTTTATGCAAGTCCGTATTGCGAATGATTTTATATGCCGGCATGGAAGGGTCAATCAGGTAGTTGACTATTCCTTCCTCTGCCGGTTCCAGGTTCATGTACAGTTCCTGTTTGGGTTTGCGCAGGTCCAGTTCTACGATCAGCACTTTTTTGCCCGACAGGGCCAGCGTCATACCCAGGTTGAGCGCGATAAACGACTTGCCTTCGCCGGAGGTACTGGAGGTGACCAGCATGCGTTTCATCTCCTTGCCGGAGCCGGAGGCCACATACCCGAGGTTGGCGCGCAGCAAGCGGAACATTTCGGCGATGGCTGTTCGGCTGTTTTCCCGCACTACCAGGGCTTCGGAGGTATTGCTTAACCCCAGGGTGCCCACTACCGGCACGGAGGTTGTCTGGAGGATATCGTCTTCCGACTGTACCTTGTCATTGAGGCTTTCCAGGAAAAAAACCAGGCCAATAGGGAGGGCAAGGCCGAGGAAAAGGGCGATCAGCCACATTTGGGACCGTTTGGGGCTCAGCGGACTGTAGATGGCAGCTGCGGGCTCGACGACGCGGCCTTTGGCGGCCGTGACGGCCAGCGAAACGGCGGCTTCCTCTCGTTTTTGCAGCAGGTAGACATACAGGTTTTCAATCACGCTTCTTTGCCGGTCTATTTCCAGAAACTGCCGTTGGCGGCCGGGCAAACTGGCCATCTGGTTTTCCAACAGGGACCGGGAGCCCTTGCTGGCGCTGCCGCTGATCGACAAATCATTTTTAATGCTCCGGATATTTTCAATGATCGTTTGCCGGAGGTTTTGAATTTCTTTTTGGGTGAGCAGCAATTCGGGGTGGGCGGGGCCATAATCCCGTTCCATACGTTCACGATCGCTCAGCAATTGGTTGAAGCGCTCCAGCTGGTTGCTGAGCGTCAGGTTATTCAGGTTCAGGTTGGTCGGTACAAACTCGAAATTATTGCGGTTGCGGACGAGGAACTCCTCCACGGTTTTTAATATTTCCAGTTGTACTTCGAAGGCAGTGACTTCTTTGTTGTAGGAGGCCAGATCAGCCATCAGCTGCGTGCCTTCTGCGCTCAATTCGATGATGTTGTTGTTGCGGCGGTACGCTTCCAGGTTGCGTTCGGCATCGGTCAGGTTGTCGGCGATCATGTCGATCCGCTCGTTGACCATGTCGATGGTATTTTCGAACGCCCTGTTTTTGATGTTAACGCTGTTTTCGTTGTAGGCATTCATCAATTCTGCCAGGATATCCCGGGCGCGTTCCGGCGAGTGGTCTTTGATGGACAGGCGCAGGGTACTGGAGAGTTCGCCCATGATTTCCACCTTAAGGTCGCCGGCCAGGCCGCGGGCCATATCGATGGGGGGAAGGATCAGGATACCGATTTGCGAATTGGCGAACTCGCCGGGTTTGTGGGCGAGCGTAAGTTTTCCCATCGGCAAATCCAGTTCTTTGCCGAACTCGCCGCTGAATTCCTGCCCGTCAATATCGAACGTGAACCCGCCCCGGCCATTATCGGTAAGCACCCCGTACAATTCGACCGCGTCGCTGACGGGTTGCCAGGAAGCCACCTGAATGGGCGAGTTCCGGTATAATATTCTTTTTTTGTAGCCATCGATGCTGGTGTACAGGTATTGTAACTCCAGTTTTTTCACCACCTCAACCATGAGCGGTGTCGATTTGAGCACCAGCGTTTCATTCTCCAGTGTCTTGTTCTTTTTTCCCATGCCCAATTCGGAAAAAAAGAGTTCCTCGTCGGGTTGTCCGGAGTTTTCGTCGTCCTTGATCAGGATCAGGGCTTCCGACTCGTAAATCGGCATGGTATATTCCAGGTAGAAATAAACCGCCGTGAAAGTCAGCGTCATGAACAGAACAAAAAGGTACCAATAGCGGAGCCCTTTGAAAAATAGCTGTTTGATATTAAATTGATTATCTCTCATAGTGATATCGGTTTTATTTTAGGCAATGATCGTATTATGGCCCTGCGCCTGGCCCCCCCTACGGGCTGGCGCCATGTGCGCTTATTCTTTATCAAACGGATGCGGACAAAGCGGCAACTCTGCCAGGGGGTGATAATCGCCAATCAACCCGACTGGTTGTGCGTTGCGGATCGTATGGGCTATTTCAACCGCTCGGGCGGCTGCATCCAAACCAAACCCCCGCCCTTCAAGAATAGCCTGGTAACTAAGCGTGTGCAAATCCGTGAACCCTTCGCTGAATTCAATTTCCTTGCCTTCCACCGTAATGGACCGGTAGGTGCGCATGCCATTGTTTTTTACGGTTTCCGGGATCGTACTGTAATTGATGCTTAAAAACCATTTTATCTTGGCCTTTTCCAGGTGCAGGTAGCCTGTGGCCCGGTCATGGCTCTGTACGTAAACGACGTTTTCCAGCACTTCCCCAAAAATCCAGTGCAGCATGTCGAAAAAGTGGATGCCAATGTTGGTGGCAATTCCCCCGGACTTCTCCCGTTCGCCTTTCCAGCTGGCGAAGTACCAGTTTCCGCGGGAGGTAATATAGGTCAGATTGACATCAAATACTTTTCCGGGCGGTGCGGCATCGACCTGGCGTTTCAGTTCGATCAGGGCAGGGTGTAGCCGCAGCTGCAGGATGGTGTACACCCGGCGCCCCGTCTCTCCTTCAATGTCTTGCAAACCTTCCACGTTCCAGGGGTTCAACACCAGCGGCTTTTCGCAGATCACATTTGCGCCGCTGCGCAGGCCGAAACGAATATGGGCGTCGTGCAGGTAATTGGGCGAACAAACACTTACATAGTCTATCGGGATGTCTTGGCGTTTCAGTTTGCTCACATACCGGTCGAATCGTTCGAATTCGGTAAAAAAAGCCGATTCCGGAAAATAACTGTCGATCATCCCGACCGAATCGTTGGGGTCCAACGCTGCGACCAGGGTGTTGCCGGTTTCTTTGATCGCTTTCATGTGGCGGGGGGCGATATAGCCGGCAGCGCCGATAAGTACAAATCTTTTCATTCCTTGAAAATTCCGCGGATTATCCTGATTATTAAATCGTTGTTGATTTGGTTATTTGTATTTCTTTGTTTGGGTACACTTTAGCTATTTATCCGGCTTTTTGAACCGCTTGCGGGGTTTACGCTTTTTGAACTTTGCCATCTGCCAGGACATAACGCTCGCCGCTTCCCGGGCAAACGGCTATTCCCTGGTTATCGAAATGCAGCCGCTCGCCATATTCGCTCATCCAGCCGGTCTGGCGCCCTGGATTGCCCACTATCAGGGCATAGGCCGGGACATCCCTGGTGACGACCGCCCCGGCGCCAATAAAGGCGTAAGCGCCGATACTATGGCCGCACACGATGGTGGCATTCGCGCCGATGGAAGCGCCGCGTCCGACGGTTGTCTTTTGGTATTCGTTTTTCCGGTTGACGCCGCTACGCGGGTTTAAGACGTTGGTGAAGACCATGGAAGGCCCCAAAAAGACATCATCTTCACATACCACTCCCGTATAAATCGAAACATTATTTTGTATTTTTACATTATCGCCCAATGTCACGCCGGAGGCCACAAACACGTTCTGGCCGAGCGAACAGTCTTCGCCAATACGGGCGTTGGCCATGACATGGCAAAAATGCCAGATCTTCGTTCCGGCGCCGATTTCGCAGCCATCGTCAATCACGGCGCTTGGATGTGCATAAAAGGGTTCTTTTGCCACTTTTTTGATCGAAATTCTCTTAAATAACAAAATATATTCACCACACCCATATAGGGTGTCAAGTTGATGTCTTTCTGGTAACCGGCGGAAAACGAAGGGGGATAGATGTGGTTATCAATCCGTTGCGTATAATTATTTATTCATATTAAATAACTTCGCAATAAATTGATAACCAATAGAGATTATAATGTCAAGTCAGACAAAAGTCGTGCCAATCAAATGGGGAATCTGTGCAATATTGAATGGCCGGGCGTGCTAGTTTTGAAGATGCAAATATATAAAAAGCATACATGTGTACGCCAAACAAAAGCGTGGAATTAATCTTAATTTATTTCCGGGGCCGTATGAACGGCCGGATAATTTACCGCCAAATTACTATTTTTTTGGTAGTTTCAAAAGCGCCGGCTATTACCCGGAGCAGGTAGATGCCAGCCGGAAGGCCTTTTAGATCTATGTCGATGTGCTGGCGGGCGACGGGGTCCACGGTTCTTTGCAATTGCGTGCGTCCCAGTTCATCCACCAATGCAAGTTGCAGGCGGTGCGGCCCGGGTAATGAAACGGACAGCACGGCAACGTCGCGGGCCGGGTTTGGGAAAAGAACGGCCCATAAACCGTCTGCCGGAGCATCCGTCTGCACGGTTTCCATCAGCTGGTAGCTAAAGGTTTGCCCGCATCCGTTGGTATCGGCAACAATCAGTTGGTACCATCCGCCTGGAATGCTATCCAAATCCTCCGTGTGTTGTATCAAAAGCGTATCGTTCCGGTACCAGGTATAGGTATATAGGCCGGCGCCGCCGGAAACTGACACCTGGATAGCGCCGTTGCTAAGGCCCTGGACCGGTTTTTGGATACTGTCAAGCTCGATCCGGATGGAGTCGGGTTGCTCCAAAGCCTGGGCCAGTGTATACACGCACCCGCTCGGCTCGGTTATCGTCACGGTATAAACGCCGGCGCTCAGGCCACCGTTCAACGCTGTAAATTTACTATTGGACCAGTTGAAGCTGAGCGCCCCTGAAGCCCCGCTTACGCCGGCAAACAGGGCGCCATTGGCATCGCCAAAACACTTAGGGGGCGTAACGCTCATGGTGACGGCGGCCGTACAGGTATTCGATGCGCAGGCGCCTGCCGTGTCGAACCATTGTTGCTCACACCCCATGGCGTCGGCTACGATTACGGCAAACCGTGCGCCACTCTCCACGATCTGACCCTGGCTTCCGGTTTTAAACGTATACGGCAATACGCCATCGTTGACCTTGACGTACAATTTGACCGAATCGGCGCCGACACACGGCTGCAGCACTTCCACCGACAGGGGTTTGAAATCCGGCTGTGCCTCGCCATTTAATATTCTTAAACAAACGTCGCCGCTGCCAAGGCCGGAGGGACCGTCCCGGGAAGCGATTTGTACGTAATAGGTTTGGCCGGGGTTCAGGCTGCCAACCTGCACGAATCCCTGGCAACGCAGTGGATTCAGGGTACAAAAAATTTGTTGCAGGTCGGGGCAGGCGCCTGCCCAAACCGCCAGGGTATGTTCGAACAGGGCGCCGGTATTAATCTGGACCGAGCCGAAGTCCGGCGCGATGAACTTGAACCAGATATCGCGGTCGGCCAAAACGGCGCAGGAAGGCGGCCGGCCTGAAAAGGTGGCGTTGGTATTATTTCCCGCCACGCAGGGCCCGCCTACGGCTACCTCAATGGCCGCCATACAATCGTCATTGGCGACAATACCGGTTTGTTTGATCCCGATTTCCGGGCATAAATCGCCTTCGATACTGGCAAAATTGCCGGCTATCTGGACGAAATATGTCTGGCCGCCGTTTAGGGCGATCAGCTCCAGGCTGTTGCCGTTGTGGTTGCCGGCTATTTCCTGCAAGGCATTACAGGCGCCTTGATATACCGTTATAATATCGGAAAAGTTGGCATTGCTTCGTATTTCCAGCAATTTGTCGTTGGTCAGTGCCGGCGCTGAGAATTGGTACCACACATCCGCCCTGGCCAGGGTATTGAGTGTAGGCTGAATGGCCGACATTCCGGCATGGCGGTTGCTCCCGGGAAGACAGGGGCCGGCTACCGCCAGGGGCGTCGCATTGGCGCAATGGTCATTCTGGGGCGGGGTGGGGTAGGCTGCCGTTGGTGCGATATCGATACACAGGGCGCCGCGTGGCGTCCCGTAGCCGTCTTCCTGGCCAGCTACGCGCAGGTAGTACACCGTACCGGTTTGAACCGGGAAAAAGGTCGTTTCGCCGGCAAAGCCATGCTCGTTGCGGTTATCGCAAACCAGGAGTTGCGGATTGGTACAACTGCCGGTATATACGCTGACCACGTCATTAAAGCCGGCGCGGGTGTTTATTTTGGCGATCCCGGTAAAGTCGGCCTGCCAGCGAAACCATAGGCTGCCCGTGGTTCGGCCGGAACAGGCTGTGGCTGGTCCGCTGAACAAGGCGGTCTGATTGCTGGCAACGAAGCAGGTGTCGCCGGTTTGCAACGGCATAGCGCCACTGCAAAAGTCCAGCGCCGGGCCGGCGCCGGTAACTTTCACATTGTCGACACCCACCCAATACCCCTCGCTGTTGCCGTCCGAATATTCAAAAATCAGGCGCATCTGGGCCGAACGGTACGGGCTGAGGTCAAAGGTGAAGTGTTGGTAATCCGGGAAAAAAGGCCCCGCAACTTTGCCTTCTGACTGGAACAGGAGCGTTTTTTCGCCCAAATCATTTTCCAGGGTAACCGAAAAATATTCGGCCCCGGAATACCGCATGATAGCGTCATAGTTTAACGAATACTGGTAATATTCCGTACCGGCAAACCAGGGCGAATACAGGCGGAGGGCAGAGGCCGGCGCAGTGGGGCCCTGGGCGTTGTCGTCAAAAAATACGAAGCAGGAGCCGTCCATCGAATTGCCGCTGTAAAAGGCGGAAGAGCCCAGTGGAACGCGGCCGAATGTCCAGTCGCCCGGCCCGGATACCAATTCCGTTTGCCAACCCGCCGGCTTTTGACAAAAATTGAACGCCTCCCGGATAATGTTGGCGCCGCCGCCGGAACCGACCACCTTGATATTGTCTACGCCGGCGTAATGGCCTTCGCTGTTCGCCGGGCTGGTGTATCGAATGATCAACCGGGTTTGAGGTGATTGCGAAACGAGCGCCAGGTCGTGCCGCAGCGAAAAGTGTTCTTCAAATATATTGCTGCCGTTGGTCAAAAAATTGTCGAAACGGGCCAGCAGGGTCTCGGTGGAACCGTCCGTGGCAAGGACCTGGATAAAATCGTTTTCTCCAAACCGGAAAAAAACGTCCATGGTGCATTCTACCGTTTCGAAGCCGGTGACGTCGAACGGCGGGGAAATAAAGTTGAGTACATAACCCGGAGAGCCGGGGCCGTTCGAATCGTCGTCGATGAATAAAAAGCAGGTGGTGTCAATACTTTGGCCGGGGGAGCCGGGGTTTTGTGAAAGCCCGACATACCAGTTCGGGTTGGGGTTGCCAGTGAGCTGTACCTGCCAGTTGGCAGGAAACGCGCAGGTATTGAAATCTTCCGCCAGCAGGGTGGTTTGCGCGGTCAAACCGGGCAGCGCCAAGGTTAAAATGGAAAGGAGAAAAAAGAGAATGCGCATATGGTTCATGATCGACTTATTTGGGCTTCCGCAGGAGAAACGCAATATTCGTCTGCGTAATGATAGATTCGGATAGTGTGCTGGCCCGGTTTGATGGCAATAGACCATTACCGGGCGGATTTTCAGGGCGCCAAACTTAAGACTTTTGTATAGGTTTGTCTTACCGGTTATTTGTTATTACCTGACATTGTGCCTGAATTTAATATCATTTTAATAGAAAAGTACCTATTCTTGCTCAAAATTAGCCTTTCCCGTCATGCCTGCTCCGGTACATATAGATTTTGAAAACGCCTTCGCGCCAGGCGCCTCCGTACTGATCGATTCGTTGGATCCGTATGTTCCTTCCCTTGCCAAACCCTGGAACAGCCGGCGGGTGGCGCACCTGTACCGCCGCCTCGGTTTTGGCGCCACCCGCCAGCAGATCGAGCAGGGGCTTCAGATGGATCCTTCCGACCTGGTGGATCAATTGCTCGACGCGGCCGCTGCCCTTCCGCCGCCGGCGCCGCCCGCCTGGGCGAACTGGACAACAGCCACTTATGCCGGCAACAATGCCCTCGTTGATGCGCACCGCCAGGAATTGCGCAACCGCTGGTATTCGGATATGTTGGATGAAGGCGTGCGCGCTAAAATGGCCTTCTTTTGGCACAACCATTTTGTAACGGAACTGCTCGTGTACGGCTGCAATGCCTACATGTGGAGCTATTACGCCCTGTTACACCAATACGCCTTTGGCAATTTCAGGGATTTCGTGCTGGAAATGGGCAAAAACCCTGCCATGCTGGTATACCTGAACGGAAACGTCAATGAAGCCGGCGAACCCAACGAAAACTACGCCCGCGAACTCATGGAACTCTTTACCATGGGTGAAGGCAACGGCTACACCCAGTTCGACGTCGTCGAAATGGCGCGGTCGCTGACCGGTTGGAAGGCTTCGTTCAACGATTGCACGCCACCGTTTTTCGACCCCGGAAAATTTGACAACAATCCCAAAACGCTCTTCGGTGTCACCGGCAACTTCGACTTTACCTCCGCCCACCAGTCGATTTTTTCCGAGCGCCCCGTACAGGTTTCGCGATTTATCACCGGCAAAATTTACCGGCATTTCGTATTTGAACAGGAAGAATCGTACGTGATCAACGACTTGTCGGCCACTTTCCGCGACAATAACTGGGAGTTGCTCCCGGTTTTGAAACAATTATTCAAAAGCGAACACTTTTTTGAAGAACGCTTTCTCACTGCCCGCATGAAAAGCCCGCTGGAAACCCTGATCCCGGTACTGAAAATAGCCGGCGCCAGCTCCACCGTACATGTACCCCCGGCCTGGTGGAACGATATCGCTTTCTGGTCCGACCGGCTCGGGCAGGTGATCTTTGGCCCGCCCAACGTTGCGGGATGGCCGGAACACCGCAGTTGGATCAACGAAAGCACCCTGGTCAGCCGCTGGAATTATGCCGCCCTGGTATCTGCTTTGGTGCTGCAAAATGCGGCCTTGCGCGAAAACCTGCGCGACCTTGCCATAGCCCTCACCGGCAACAGCAAAGACCCGGCGCTCATTACCGCGGCATTGGTTGAATTTGTGCTCGGTCAGGCGCTGGACCCCATCTATTCCCATGCGGCCGTTGAGTATTTCAAGGCCAGTATTCCGGAAGGTTATTTTACGGATGGCTCCTGGAACCTCAGTTGGGACGAAGTCCCGTACCAAATTGATAATCTGTGGAAATACCTGTTCAAATTGCCGGAATTTCAGTTGAATTAACCGAACAATGAAGCACAACAACTATAAACAGCGCTTTGGCGCAGCCCTCGAACATGGCGCAGCCCACCAACGGGAACACCGCCTTTGGTCGCGGCGCGATTTCCTTTCCGTAGCCAGTATGCTTGGCGCCGGGAGCCTGCTTTTGGGCAATACGGCCGTGCGTACCTTTCAGCCGACGCCATTGTTGGCGGCGCTTGCCGGCGCCGGCGGCGATAATGACCGCATCCTCGTACTCATTCGCCTTGACGGCGGCAACGACGGCCTGAACACCGTCATCAAACGCGGGAGCCCGGAGTATTACAACCTGCGGCCCTCGCTTGGGATACCCGACAACCAACTCTGGCCGCTGAGCACCGAATACGGCATGCCGCTGGCAACCAATGCGCTGCAGCCGCTGTGGGCGGAGGGCCAGATGAAGGTTATATTCAATGTGGGCTACGAACCGCCAAACTACAGCCATTTCCGCTCCTCCGATATCATTGTTTCCGCCAGCGACCCGGATGCGGTGGACGAAACCGGTTGGATCGGCCGGTACCTCGACAACGAATATGCCGCTTTTCTCGAAGCGCCGCCCTCTATCCCGCCGGCGCTGCAAATCGGCGTGCAAACGAACCTGTTGTTTAAAGCCGACCAGGCCAATATGGCCCTCGTCGTCAGCAGCCCGCAGGAGTTCTATCAAATTGCCCAAACCGGTCAGCTGTATGAAACGGCCTCCCTGGGCAACACCAACCGGGATATCGAACTGGCTTATGTTCGCCAGACGGCCAATGCCGCTTTCCGCTACGCCGAGCGTATCCAGGAAGCCTATGGCGCCGGTAAAAACCAGGTGACCTATCCGGGCGCAAACGACCTTTCCAAACCCATGGAGATCATTGCCCGGGTGATCAAAGGAAATTTGGGCACCCGGATATTTTTGGTGGATATTGCTGATTTTGATACGCACGTCAATCAAGCCGCCAATCACCTCAACCTGCTCAACCAGGTGGCTACCGCTGTGCGCACGTTCTACGACGACCTTGCCGCGCCCGGCAACGGACTGGAAAACAAGGTGTTGACCATGACGTTTTCTGAATTCGGCCGTACGATTTATGAAAACGGCTCCAGGGGAACCGATCACGGCGCCGGCACCCATTCGCTGCTTTTCGGCGGCGGTATCGGCAGTGGTTTTATGGGGCAGTACCAGGATTTGAGCAACCCCGATCCGGTGGGCGATCCACCTTCCAGCGTCGATTTCCGCCAGGTGTATGCATCGATTCTTCAGAATTGGCTGGGCAACCCGCCCGAATTGGTGCAATACGTTTTGGGTAAATACTTCGCCCCGCTCAACGGCCTGGTGCCGGCTATCGCCCCCCCGGCCGGCGACAATGGGAAATGCGTCCTTTTGGGGCACAATCCACACCCTGTGATTGCCAATGCCTTTGAAATCAAATTCGCTATCACACAAGGAAGCGCCGTGCGCCTCCACTTGCTCGACCCGGCAGGACACTTGCTGCGCACCCTGGTCAGCGCCTACCGGCCCGAAGGCAGTCATACCTTTTTATTCCAGCCCGCCGAGTGGTACCTCTCGCCGGGCATCTACCTGTACCGGCTTCAAGCCAGCGGCCAGGTTTTCCAACGGGAAATACAGATTTAATCGCCAGCGGGAGATGACGCCCGGCGCAGGGCGTTGCGGTTTGTCTGATCGGGGAGCGAAATTTTCGGCCGCATGTCCTATTATTGCAGCATGAAAAAATACATCAAACCTGCTTTGTGGGCGCTTGCCGGATTATTTGTCCTCGCACAGTTCATACGGCCTGAAAAAAACCAGTCCAATGAACATCCCGCCCATATCCGGAACCGATTCCCGGCCCCCGAAAATGTTGAAACAATTTTACAGGCAGCCTGCTATGATTGTCACAGCAATAATACCCGGTATCCGTGGTATACCGGGATACAACCCGTGGCGGCCTGGATAGCCAACCATGTGGCAGAAGGGAAGCGCGAATTAAACTTTTCCGAGTTCACATCCCGGCGGATTGCCATCCAAAACCACAAACTGGAAGAAGTCATTGAACTGGTCCGGAAGCAGGAAATGCCGCTGGCATCTTATACGTGGATACACGCAGATGCCCGATTATCCACGCCACAAAAAAATGCCCTGATCGCTTGGGCGCAGGCGGCTATGGACACGATCAAGGCGCAATATCCGGCGGATAGCCTGGTGTTGCGCAGAAAACGCCGGTAATTCGCGAAATACCTGTGCGGTTTGTTGCATGAAACCGGCGACATGGGTAGGTTTGTATTCAGGATTATCGGAAAATCCCCTGCTTCAAGTGCATGGCGACACTTTGTTGGTATTTATGGACAAAGGCCCTCCGTTTCATTTGTTTTAACCAAACGATCCGATATGTTAAGTAAATCCGCAAGAGAAGAGCTGTTTTTTGGCCTGCATTTGCTGATTGCCCTGGCCGCCTGGTTTATTCCTTTTCTGGTTACCTGGAAGATTACGGTCCCGGTGCTTGGCATTGTCATCCTGCAACACGCTGTTTTTGGCCGGTGCCTGGGTATGGACACGCATGGCGTGTCAGAGGAAGACGGCAGCACTTTTTATTCCCACGTAATGGAACGGCTGGGTTACAAGCCGAACAAAAAACTCGTTCGGTTTGTGGTGCGCAAACTGCTGTACGGTTTCCTGGCTCTGGTAGCGGTGGTGTGGCAGGTGGTTTTGGGCCATCCGCCCATTTTGTTTTAACGCCGTTCCGTGTGCGGCTAAACTTCACGTGCTTTGAACAATCCTGACGTCCAACTCCGTATTCGCCGGGTTGCTGCTGAAGAAGCCGGCGAATTGTGCCGTTTTGCCGAACAAACCTTCCGGGCGGCCTGGCAACACGACAACGATCCCGAGCCGTTCGAAGCCTATTGCCTGGACGCGTTCGCCCTGAAAAAGATACAGGAAGAAATGCAGGCGCCTGGTGCGGAATTTTACTTCGCCTTTTTGGGCGAGACGCTGGCAGCTTATCTTAAACTTCGGATCAACCACTCACCCGCACATGGGGAGCTGCGCGGTTCGGCGCTCCAACTGGAGCGCATCTATGTGGATGCCGCCCGGCAAAGCCGCGGCCTGGGCGCTGATCTGCTCGACTTTGTCGAACAACGCGCCCGCGATACCGGGGCATCCTGGGTTTGGTTGAGTGTTTGGCAGAAAGCGCCGCGCAGCCTTGCATTTTATGAGCGCAATGGATATGACATTTTTGGCGTGGAGACTTTTTGGGTAGGGAATGACCCCCAGCCCGACTGGCTGGTGCGAAAGGGCGTAACCTGACAGGTGAGCAAAATTAAAAAAGGAGCGTGCGCGTTTGCGCCGCTCCTTTTTTAATTTTGCTCACCTGTCAGGTTAGTGGTCAGGGCTTGGCCTTTTTGGTCACCACCTTGCCTTCCGCGTTGAGTTGTATAATTTCCATACCCAGTTCCTGCAGCCCGGGCATGACTTTTTCGGCATCGCCGGCCATGAACCAACCCAGGTCGCCGGGCGAAACAACCGTGCGGGCCACGGCTTGTACGTCTTTCAGGGTAAGGCCCTGTACCCTGGCGCTGTATGTTTTCCAGTAGTCGTCGGCCAGTTGGTACCGTACCAGATCGCGGGCACTGGCGTTCACAGAGCCGTTGGTTTCCCACATACCGGACATGCCCATCACCGTGTTTTGGCGGGTCTTGTCAAACTCAGCCTGTGTCATGGGTTTTTCCCCGACAAACTGACCGACTTCTTTGATCACTTCGCGGATACTTTCCGAGGTTTTGTCGGTTTGAACCGGAGCGAATACGAAGAACGGGCGTTGCCCGCGGGTGTTCATGATCCCCGAACGGGCGCCGTAAGACCAGTGTTTGTCTTCGCGGATGTTCATATTGATCCGGCTGGTAAAGTCGCCGCCCAGTACGTTGTTCATCTGTTCGAGAGCCGTTTCGTCTAACTGGCCGTAGGGCCGGGTGAGGAAAGCGGCCAGGATGGTGCTTTGTTGGCTTTCAGGCCGGTCGAGCAGGAAGATACGGCCTTTATTGGCCGTTTTTACTTCGGGAATAACCTTTTTCGGCACGTCGCCTTTAGCCCATTTGCCAAAGCGGGCTTCCAGTTTGGCAATCAGTTCGGGCATGGCAATATTACCCGTGACAACGATCGTGGCGTTGTTGGGCCTGAGCCAGCGTTGATAGAACCCACGCACGTCTTCGAGCGTCATATTCCGGACCGATTCTTCCTCGCCGGTGCCGCTCATCGGCATGCCGTAGGGGTGGTCTTTACCATACAGCAATTCGGGCATCACCCGGATGACCATGCCAACGGGGTTTTTCTTTTCATTCTGGATACCGCTGATCTGTTGGTTTTTCAGGCGGTCGAAATCTGCGGCCGGGAAGGCGGGGTTCAGCACCACGTCGGCCATCAGGTCGAGGCTGGGGTCGAGCGATTGTTGCAGCGTATTGAGGCCGACGTTGGAGTAATCCAGGTCGCTGGACGTGCCCAGGGAAGCGCCGAGGAGTTGGAGGCGTTCGTTGATCTGGAGGCTGGTCAGCGATTGGGTGCCTTCGTCGAGCATGTCCATTGCCAGGGCTGCCAACCCGGGTTTGCCGCCCAGTTTGTCGGTGCAATAGCCGGCGTCAAACATCAGGCTGAGCACCATGGTGGGGCTTTCTGCCCGGCGGGTGAGCACGACCTTCATGCCGTTTTTGAGCGTAGCGCGTTGGATATCGGGATATTCGGCGTTGACGGCAGTCGATACGGAGGGCGCCTTGCTGCGGTCGGCTTCTTTACCGGACACGGCGTATTCGGGGAACGGGGCGCAGGTAAGGGTAAACCGGCCTCGGGTCAGCCATTTTTTACAAGCATCGTGGATATTTGTAGCCGTGGTTTGGTTGTACCAGCGCAACGATTCTTTGTAAAATTCGGCGCTGCCGCCATATACTTCATTCTGGGCGAGAATATCGCTTTTGCCGCCAAAGCCGCCGATGCGTTCCAGCCCTTTGATGAAATTGGCAAAATAGGCGGCCTTTACCCGGTTGGTCTCCTCTTCCGTCGGGCCGTTGGCCAGAAACTCCCGAAGAATCTCTTCGATGGCAGCTTCCACTTCCTCCAGGATATGGCCTTTTTTTACATTGGCCTGAATGACGAATTCGCCAGATATTTCGGCCTGGCTGACAAAGGCTGCCGCCGACGTGCAGATTTGTTTTTCATACACCAGTTTTTTGTACAGGCGGCTGTTTTTGCCGGAGGCCAGTACATCGGTAGCCAGGTCGAGCCAAACACCTTCCAGGCTGCCCCATTGCGGCATGTGCCACAGGATATTGATGCGCTCTTCGGGCACGCGGTCCTGGTAGCTGGCGCGCGTGTCGTTGGTGCGGACGGGGATATTGACGCCCGGGCGGGTGATGGTGGGGCCGGCAGGGATATTGCCGAAATAGAGCAGCACTTTTTCATAGGCCGCTTCCGGGGTGATATCGCCGGCGATCACTACCACGGCATTGGCAGCGCCATAGTACGCCTTGAACCATTCGTGCACGTCTTCGAGGCTGGCGGCGTTGAGGTCGGCCATTTCGCCGATAACGGTGTGGCCGTAGGGGTGGTGCGGTGGGTACATTTCTTTTTGCATGATATCCCAGCCACGGGCATAGGGTTGGTTTTCGCCCTGGCGTTTTTCATTCTGAACCACGCCGCGCTGCTCGTCCAGTTTGGCCTGGTCGATGGCGCCGAGCAGGTGGCCCATGCGGTCGCTTTCGAGCCACAACACCTGGTCGAGCGCGCCAACCGGTACGTTCTGGAAGTAGTTGGTGCGGTCTTCGTTGGTGGTGCCGTTCAGGTCGGTGGCGCCGATGGCTTCCAGGGCCTGGAAATAGTCGGTATTGAAGTTTTCCGAACCATTGAACATCAGGTGTTCGAACAGGTGCGCGAAGCCGCTTTTCCCGGGGCGTTCGTTTTTGGAGCCCACATGGTACCAGATATTGACCGCCACAATGGGCGCTTTATGGTCTTCGTGTACGATCAGTGTGAGGCCATTGGGCAGGGTAAACTTCTTGTAGGGAATGTCAATTTCTTCCGGGTTGTACCTGGGATACTGAAATTGTCCGTAAAGGGTGGTAGAAGCGGAGAAAAGGGCGGCCAGAAAAACCAGCAGGAAAAGTCGTTTCATGTGAACGGTGTTGAGTTTAACGTTTCAGGAAATGTTGTAAAAAGTTCGGGTTATAAGAGACCAAACCCGGTGATCCGGTTGCAAAAACGACGGGAAAATTCGGGTATTGTCCGGTGCAATGGCCTAAAGTTTGGATGAATACCGGTATTCGCCGGGTGAACGAAGCAGAAAACGCAGATTTTCGGCACAACGCTGCTACATTTGGCGCCTTTTATGGATGTACGATGGAAGAATCTATTTGCCGGGCCGACGGTCTCCAACTGGGCGCTGCCGGCGCTTCTGGCAACCGGCGCATTGGTGCGTATAGCCGTGTGGTGGCAGAATCATTCCCTGTTCCTCGACGAAGCTAACCTGGCCCGCAATTTTTGCGAGCGCGGCCTTTTCGACTATTTCCGCCCGCTGGACTACGATCAGTTTGCACCCCCGCTTTTTTGCATGATGCAAAAAGCAATGACGGTACTGTTCGGCCCGAACGAGTATGCTCTCCGGGTTTTTCCGCTTGTTTGCAGTTTGCTGGCCCTGTACTTTTTTTATCGCCTGGCGCGGCAAGCGCTCACGTGTACCTGGGTGTTGGCGCCGGCGCTCTGGATTTTTTGTTTCTCGGACATCCTGCTGCGCTATGCCGCCGAGGGTAAGCCTTACGGCTGCGACGCGGCCGTGGCCCTTGGCCTCGTCTTTTGGTTGATAAAGCCTGGTCGACCGGTATTTGCGACCGCTGTTATCGGCGTTGTGGCGGTATGGCTGTCGATGCCGTCGGTATTTGTGCTTTTCGGCGGAGGCATGGTGTTGTCGCTGCGGGCATGGCGGGCCAGCGGACGCCGGGCGCAGCTGGAATTACTGTTTCCGGTGGCGCTTTGGGTACTGAGTTTTGGCCTTTATTATACCCTGCTGTTGCGGCCTAGTCTTTTGGTCGGGACCCTGGTGGAATACCACCGGCAGTGGTTTTTTCCCTTGCCGCCGCTCGATCAGGCGGATTGGCGCAAGGCTGGTGCGCTGCTCCTGACCTTTCCCTATTACACGGCGGGTTTTACGGTGCTGGCCAAATTAGCCGGGAGCGCGGGTATCCTGACCGGTCTGGCGATTGTTTTTCGCCGCCATACCGAAACGGCTCTGCTGTTGGCTGCGCCCATGCTGGCCGGTGTGCTGGCATCCGGGCTGGGGCAATATTCCCTGATTCCACGCCTGTTGGTGTGGGCATTTCCCCTGGCCTTGCTCCTGCAAGCCCTGGGCTGGCAGTTGTGGTGGCAGCACAGCCACCGGTTTTTGCTGCCCCTGCTGATGGCGGTTTTTTGGGTTACTGCCGGCCTGCACCTGGGCCTGCGGCATTTCGTCGAGCCGTATGTGGTGGAAGAAGTGCGCCCGGTGTTGCAGGCGATCGGGCGTGATTTCCGGCCGGGCGACGTACTCTACGTGCATCACGAAGCTTGGCCTGCGACGGCGTACTACCGGGACTGTCACGCCGGACGGGACCGCTACCAGTTCGGCCGCCGCGTCATTCACGGCAATTGGGATGAACGGCCTACCCTCGAAAAGGTGTCTGTTTCGGGCCGGCAGCCCGGGCGGGTATGGCTGGTGTACAGCCACGTGGTGTCTGGACAGACGCGCGCATCCATGCAGGCGGATTTGAAGGCAATTGGCGCTTTTGCCCGCCAGATCCGCGCGATCGAACAGCCCGGCGCCCGTGGCTACTGTTATGTTCTCCTTTCCGCTGTCCCCCAATAAAAGCGGAAGGGCCGCGCTTGCCGCGGCTTTTCAGGCGTACGAAACGGCGGTACCCGTGGCGATAACCATAATCATGCCATTGGCCTGGCCCAGTGTTTCATAGTCAAAATCGATGCCTATGACCGCGTTGGCGCCGATTTCGGCGGCCTGGCGCGCCATTTCCTCCATGGCTTGCTGGCGCGCTTCTTTCAGCACGCCTTCGTAGGTTCCGGAACGGCCTCCGATAACGTCGGTGATGCTGGCAAAAAAATCTTTGATCAGGTTGGCGCCGATAATGGTCTCGCCGAAAACGATGCCTTGGTAGCGCTGAATAGTGTGGCCTTCGAGGCTCGATGTGGTGGAAAACAACATTTCTGGAACGATTTAGGGAACAAAGGTAGCGTTTGCCCGGCGTATAGTCAATTTCGAAAATACCCCACCGCCGTATCCCTGGGGTGCTCGATCGAGTAACTGAACCGCACTTTCTGACTTTTACCGGCGGGTATTTCCACCTTCCATTGCAGCTTGCCAAATTCGGGATTGTATTGGGCGCCGTCTTTGTCCTGGAGGCTTACGACGATGTCTTTTTGTTTTGAAATGGGCACCTGGTCCAGCAGATCGACGGTCACGGCTACCCCTTTGTTGTTTTTAATGGTGATCTCAAACGCATACGATTCCCGGATGCGGGAGCCGAAAATTTTGCGGCGTTCTTTGAAATCCCGGGGTTGAACGCGTTTGATGGTCAATTGTTCGTCGCGGCCGAGCGAGAGCAGCAAGGTGTCGGCAGTGGTGCCCGGATCTACCCAAGCTTGCCCGACGAAAGTTTCCTCAAAGAAAATATTGGCGGTGCCTGACAGCAGGTTGTACTGGCCGTAGTCGGTCAGTTTGGCCAGCAGGAACACGGCGGGTTCTATCTTCGGCACGGCGTGGTATTCGTATTCGACGGGCATTTCCCGCTCTTCCACGGTGATGATATTGTCTTTCCCATTGGCGAGAATATCCTGCGGATTGGAAATATCGAATCCGGCAATAAAATCGCCGCCGGCATCTTCCCCCGCCGCCGGTGCAAGGGGCGCCGGTACGCCGGCCGGGCTGGCATCGTCGGCGCGCACATTGGCGGCCATATTGATTTGCGACATCTGGTAGGCCACGACCTCTTCGAGTTCCTGTGATTTCTGATATTGAACCGCCACCGGCCGGAAATCGACAAATACCGGATTCAGGATGGGGCGGTTGTTGTTGGCCAGCGGCTGGGCCGTCGACAGGTGCAGGCGCACGCCCTTCCAGTCGAAACCGGTAAAATTGTGCACATTGGCTTTGTATACCAGCGTCAAGGGTTTGTCCAGGCCGGCCGACCGCAGGTCGTACAGAGGGGTCCAGCCGGCGTTGTTCACCAGGTAGGTGCAGGTGATTTCCAGGGTTAGTGCGCTGGCGGCATCGAGTTTGAGCACAATCTCGCCCGTTTGGTTGCCGGTGTTGGGTTGGAGCCGGAGCAATTCTTCTTCCAGGCGCTGGTTGTGTTTTGCCAGTTCGCGTTTCCGGATATCCAGCTGCAGGTGCCGTTCTTTGATCTCGCCCAAACGCCGCCGGTAAAATACCGCGAGCTCTTGTAATTCGGCTACCGTGAGCGTGGCGATATTGCCCGGGCTGGTGCTGGCAATGCGCGACTGGTTTTTGCGGATCAGATCGGCCTCTTCGGTGAGCAAGTCTTTTTCATTATTCAGGCGTACGAAATCATCGCCCAACAGCGCCAGGGAGTCGCGCAGCGCCTGGGCGCGTGGGTTTTCGGGTTCCGGCGCCGGTGTTTTTAGTTGAAAAACGGCGGAATTGAGCCGGGCAGCGCCTTTAATTTTAACTTGCAGGCTGTTGCCGTTGAAAAACGGCGACAGGTTTTCAAAGACCACGTCGGAGACGCCGGCCGGCACTTTTACCGTGGCTACGCTGCTCACTTTGGCGCCGGAGCGGTATACGGTGACTTCGGTAGTTTTCGGCGTTACGGGGCCGGCAAAGGCCGGTACATACTGGCCTGCACAAATTAACAGGCACGCGAGAATCAGGCGCATAAAAGGTTTGTTTTGGTAAAAAATTACAGGTGACCGGGCTCTTGATGCCGGAATATGCCGGATTGCACAATTCCAGTCATCCAAAATTAATGTATTGTAACATGTCTGGCAGATTTCTTTTCTTTTTCCTCCTGCTGCTACTGGCGGCTTCGTGCGCCGCACCGCGCTGGCGCCGTGAAAAACTGGCTCCCGGGCTGGAAGTGGCGGCATACGCGCACCAGCCGGTTGTATCAATCGCGACAGAACATCAACGTGCTGAAGGTGGATACCCGCCGGCGCCAGATCGCCCTGGCTTTCGTCACCGACACCGTTTTGCGTACGAGCTGGCTTGCCCAAGCCGACTCTGCAGCGTTAGCAGCCGTTAACGCGGGCTTTTTCAAAATTCGGGAGGGCCGGGGCTCCGCCACTTACCTGCGGGTACGGGGCCGGACCATCGACGATCTGCCGGCACAAGGTTATCCCCACCTGAACGGCGCCCTGATCCTGCACGAGCAAGGGGCTCCTGGTATCGAATACGCACAGCCCAACGCTGTGTACAACGCCCGCCCTGCGGATGAGACCATCCTGGTGACCGGCCCGGTTCTGTTGTTGCAGGGGGAAGAACAGCCCTTGAAGCAAATCTCGGACTTCGTCGCGCTCCGGCACCCGCGCACGTGCTTGTGTGTACTGCCCAGGGGGCGCGTACTGTTGGTCACCGTTGATGGCCGCCATGCAGAAGCAGCTGGCATGACGCTTCCGGAGCTGACCGGATTGCTGAAAAGGTTGCATTGCCGCCATGCCATCAACCTGGACGGTGGCGGCTCCACTACCTTGTGGATACGGGGAAAACCCGACAACGGCGTCGTCAATTGCCCTTCGGACAACCGCAAATTCGATCACTTTGGCGAGCGGCCCTGTGCCAATGCGCTGTTGGTGCGTTGAGTACGCCGCCGTAACGCGCTCAGGCCTTCAGCATTTTTCGGATCATCACCCGGCCGTTTGCCCGAAACGCCAGAACATAGGGCCCTGCCGGCCATTGCCCGGTATCCCAGGTCACGGTATGTTTTCCGGCTTCCTGGCGGAACGGCTGTCGCTCCAACACAGGTTGTCCCTGGGCGTTGAAGACCGTCCAGGCGATCTCTGCCGCGTCGGGAAGGTCGAAGACCAGCTGCGCGGTTTCGCGCAATGGGTTTGGGAAAATATTCAGGTACAGGCTCCCGGCCGGCGTCTCGCCGGCGCCGGTCGTTTTTGGGCAGATCCAGCGCAACAGCCGGATGCCGCCCTTCTTCGCAATATAGGGCATTTGCAGGGGGTTCCAAATCTGGGCCAGGACGACCAGGCTGTCGTTCACATCGATACCCCAGGTGGCGATGCTGTCGTGCAAAACGGCGTATTGGCCCTGCCGGCGCGGCTGAAGCGGGTTCGTTATGCCGTAGGCCAATACCTCACTGTCGGCGCCGGACAGGAAAAGCAGGCTGTCGTGGCAGGCAGTAGCGACCTGGTTGGTATGGCCGGAACTGCCATCCCAGTTGGTGTTGTTGCAGTTCCAGGGGTTTACCCAGGCGGCCATGGCGGGATTGGCGGCGTCGGTGATATCCACAACGTCGAGACCGCAATAGTCAACTGCGGCGAACAGGTGATTTCCGGCGATGCGGGCGGTATTGTAAGCCGGTTGGGCCACAGCATCCAGTTGTGTATTGATGTACCGGGACTTTTCAACCGGATGTTGCTTATCCGAAACGTCTATCAGGCGCAGGCCGCCGGCGTCGAAACAGGTCCACAATTCATCGTTGCGCAGGGCAAAACCGCGCGCATGGGGTACGGAGAAGATACCAGGCGGCGCGGGCCAGTTGATATCCGGAACGAGGTGGGAGACGTAATTAGGGCTATCCGGCTTGGAAACGTCGACGATAATAACGCCTTTTTCCATGGCGCCCAGGTACGCATAATCGCCCTCGACCAGAATAGCGGCGGCGCCTTTGTTAAAAGCGGCGTCGCTCCACTGGCCGGTAAGCGTAGCATTGGCGGGGTCAGTGATGTCGACAATAGCCAGCCCGGCTTTTTGCGGGAACAGCCCGTCGAATCCGCCGAGCGACACATACAGGTAGTTGCCCTGTTGGGTCAGGTCGGTCGGTTTCAGTTGCTGAAATTGTTCAACCGGCAAGGTCCTTACGGGCTGGAGCACTTCCGGATTGGAGCAATCGAAAACAATCAGGCCGTACTCCTTGTTGGCGGTATAAATGAAGTGTCTGCCGAGCCGGTCAAAACGGGCTGTGTAGGCCGAGTAGGTTCCGGGGTACAGGTAGGTTGCCTGCGGTGTAAAGAGGATGGTATCGGATTGCGCCCGCAGCGTGGATGCCGAGAGGAAGCCCAAAAAAGCCAGGAGTAAGGTTCTGTTGAGTTGCATGGTTGACGTGGTTGTGTTTGACGCAGGACAAATTTACGGATTGACGGGAGTACGCGGAAGGTAACAGATAAAACAGCCTATTGTCCATCTCAAAATTGGCGTTCTTTGCCGGGCATCCAAATAAGCCGGTTTTCTTTTTCAAGGTTTATTTCCCTTGTTGCGCAACCACACCCGCATAATCTTCGTAATGGATGGCATAATCGAACCTGTGGAACTAGATCAGTTGATCGATGGATGCCGCCAGCATAAACGGGCAAGCCAGCACCGGCTGTATGCCCTGTTCTACAATTATGCCATGACCATTGCCCGGCGCTATACCGGTCAACTGGAAACTTCTGAAGAAGTCGTCAATGACGCCTTTTTTAAAGTATTTACCAAAATCGATTTGTATGCCGGCGATTTGCCCTTTCGCTTCTGGCTCCGGCGCATCATCATCAACACGGCTATTGACCGCCTGCGCGGCGCATTGAGCGCTACGCCTACCCTGGAACTTCAGGCCTGGCATGATGCCGAGCTCGACGCCGGCATCATCGAAGACCTGACCCGCGAACAGATATTGGCCTTGCTGGACCAACTGCCGCCAGCCTACCGCGCGGCGTTCAACATGTTTGTCGTAGACGGTTTTTCCCATGAAGAAATTGCTGTCATGCTGCAAATCAGTGTGGGCACTTCCAAGTCGAACCTGGCCCGGGCGCGGCAACACCTGCGGGCCATATTGATCAACGATTTTGAATTTTCAAAAAAGATATGAGCGATTTTGACCATTTTTTTAGCGATAAGCTCAAGGAAGAAACCCAATTTGCTGGCCAGGGCAAAAACTGGAAAGCACTTTCCGGCCGTCTCGACGCTTTTGGCCTGGGCACTACCGCTGCCACCGCGGCCCTGCGCTACTGGCAATGGGCAGCCGCGGGGCTGACGCTGGCGACCGGCCTGCTCATCTGGAAAACATATACCGTCTCGGTCGAAAATCAGGCGTTGCACAAGACGATCCGGGAATTACAAATACGTCAGGCGCCCGGTGTGCCGGTGGCAAACTTGCCTTCCGAATCTGCGACTCCCAGTGTGGTAGCAGGCGCAGCCGGCCGGGCGCCCGAAAAAACAAAAACCCGCGAGGCTGCCCCGGCCTTACCCGGTTTCCCATCGCCGCTTGTCTTTTGGAAGTTCACCCCCCCAGAAGTCAGTCAGCAGCCCACACTGCCTGCAAAAGAAAATATATTAAAAAAAGACCTGATCGACAACGCCCCGGCGGCATCCGGCCAGGAACCGCTTGCGCCGGAATCCCGCATCCCTATTGCCAATGCCATCGCTTCGGCCGGAGCGCCCGAAACGCCGGGCATGGCTGCGAATTTTTCCATCTTGCGCAGCCTTGCTTTGCGCGAACTTCCACAATCCGTACCCGGAACGTTGCGCCCGGCAGCTGAACCCGCACCGGTAGCCGCACCAATAATCCGGCCGCACCGGGAGCGCAAAAGCCGTTTCCGGGCAGGCGTGCAGGCGTCAGTGGCTGCGCCGGCGCCGGCAGAACAGGGCGTTTCCTGGTTGCGGGGGGCCGGTATCAGCGCAGAATACACACCCGTCCGGAATCTGTGGCTCACAGCAGCGTCCGATTGGATGTCCTTCGATATACATCGGAGCAAAAACATAACCGAACCGTTCTTTCCTGGCAAGCCGCCGAAGCCCAAGGGACACCACAATGAACTCGTAGCGGTGGTTGCCCATCCACGGCAACAACAGATCAGTTTAGGTATACGCTATGCCCTACCGCTGCGCTTTTGGGTGCGGCCTTCCGTTCGGATTGCGCACAACTGGCTGCTGGAAAACCCCGGAGTTTTTAGCTTTGGTTTTGAAGACAAAGACCCCGGGCATCCAACGCCTGCTCCGCCGGAGCTGATTGCCAGCCGGCCGGGCTCCCGCCTGGTGCAAAATATTTGGCGCTTCGGCGCCGCGCTGGAACGCGAAACTCCATTCTGGGTCTTTCGCGCAGGGGTGGATTGGGTCGACGCTTCCGCCGCCTCCGAACCGGCTTTCCATTCCGTGGTGTTGTATACCGGCATCCAGTATAAACTTTGACCGTATTAGCAAAATGCAAGTAAGTGCTTGATTCCCATATTTTTAAAACCAGGTCGTGCCATAACTTCATTTTTCTTTTTTCTGTCCACGCAACCCAAATCTTTTAAATCCCGTGCGGTAGGGTACAAAGCGATTTTGCTTTGCAAATTCTAAAAGCAGTTCTTGCTCAATGAAAAAAATCCTGCTCATTTCCGGGCTCCTGGCTTTTGCCGCACTGTACTCCTGCCAAAAGGATGTTTTTACCGCTGGCGACCTCGCTCAAACCGATGTGTTGGCTACCGACCGGGGGGGCGATGGCCATGGCCCGCATCATGGCGGCCATCCCGCTGATTCGCTGCACTTCGATTCGCTGGGTGGCCATCACCCGCATCCACACGGCGATTCGCTGCACTTCGATTCGCTGGGTGGCCATCATCCGCACCACGATTCTACCTGGACGGGTGGTCCGCACCCGCATGATTCCACCTGGACCGGTGGCGGACATCACGGTCACGGCCCGCATCATGGCGGCGGCCAAAATCCGCCGGCCGGTTGTCAGGAGCCGCCTGCCCTGATCACCGTTGCCGATCTTCCGCCTGCTGCGCAGGATTGGTTGGCTGCGAACCAGGCCGGAGCAACGATCGAGTCGGTAATACGGATCACTAAGCGCAATTGTACGGTGATTTATGCCGTGAAAATCCCGTCTATCGGGGTGATCCGCTTTGATGCGGACGGAAACAAAATAAATTAGCCCGCTTCGTGATGAAGCATTTGCATCGCCGGAACGCGCTTACCGACCAGATTCGGTGGCGCGTTCTTGTTTCCAGTGAAAATGCCAGCCCAACCCGGATCAAAACCCGCTGTCACACAAGCCTGTTACCTGCCCTTGCTGTACATGCTGGCATTCTTCCGGACGGCATGTGAGCGGCGTGGTGCAAATGAAATAGATTTATTCCACTACGTAATAATACTTTGCGTCGTTCACATCCCGGATCGGCAGATTTTTCAACCGGAGGGTGCGTTTTTTGACCATTTTTTGTTTAACCCACTGGTCGTACACTTCGATGCCGGCATCGTTGTGCGCGACGTAGATGGCCGCGTGCCGGGCGGTCAGGGGGTATTTTCCGTCGGCGTCGAAGGTGGCAATGACGGTGCCCACGGGGATGTCGCCGGGTTTGGCATCGAGCACGCGTATGCCGCGTTTCCATTGCGACGTGGGTACCGCAGCCGTGACGGCCTGCACGAGCGCCACGCATTGGTGCTCGCCGCGTTGATTTTTGTATATACTCTTGCCCTCCAGGGCGTTCAGGTCAACTGTCGTTTGATAGGCCATGTTTTAAGCGCAGGGTATAGTTTTACAGAATTGATTTCTTCCGCCCGATCGTTGCCACGCTTCGAATAACCCGGGCTGCATTCAAGTGAGCCTGGGATTTTCTGGCCGGATAAAGGTAGGAAAATCTTCCACCGGTGCAAACAGGATATAATAAAGCATTCCAAGGGCGGATTCCCGACGGAGGCGTTGAATATTGGAATAAAATAGTCGAGCCCTTTGTTCAGAAAAGTAACAGCCTGCGCAGGCGGTTGATTAATATCAAGCTTTTCCGCAACCCAAATCATTCTTCAGCCGGCGAAAAACGCGGAACATGCATCCGGTTTGAGGTTTTTCCTCATCTGTCAAAACCGGCTATCCAATGTTAGAGATACGCGGGCACGCCAGAGGGGGCCAGGGTATGGTCACCGCCTTTGAAATTCTGGCAAATATATTCAGCCATCTCGGCGATTTCCAGGTACAAGCTTTTCCCGCTTTCGGCGTCGAACGCACCGGCGCTCCGGTGCAGGCTTTTCTCCGGGTGGCCCGCAACGCTATTCATAACCGCTCCAATATCTACCACCCGCACCTGATCGTCGTTTTCGACGAAAGCCTGATCGACATGGCGCCGGTGTTCGGGGGGCTGAAAGCCGGCGGCGCCGTGCTGATCAATACAGAAAAACCCCGGGCGGCATTCGACCTCCCCGGCTGCTCGGTGTACACGATTCCCGCTACGCGGATATCACTCGACCATGGGCTCGGCAGCAAATCGCTGCCCATCGTCAATTCTGCCATGATCGGCGCCATGGGTTACTTGTTCGAAGCGGACCTGGAGGTGTTGCTGGAAACGGTCCGGGCAAACGTGCCGGCCAAGCCCGAAGCGAACGCCAACGCGGCCGCGCTGGCCTACCACCAGGTAGTCGGCGATGATTTCCCGAATGCTTTCCTGCAGCGGCGTTTACACCAAGCGCCGGAAGCGGAAACAGACGGCGAAACTCCGTTCCGGTTTGTCGAAACGCCGGAGCCGGCCGGGATCGACGCGCCGTTCTGGGCTATGCCGCTTTCCAATAACAAAACGGGCAACTGGCGGGTCGTGACGCCCCGTTACGTCGACCGCCGCCCGCCCTGCAACCACAACTGCCCCGCCGGCACCGACGTGCGCCGGTTCGTACAACTGGCTGCATCGAAAGACTACGCCGCCGCCCTGGAGGCGATCTACGAACACAATCCATTCCCCGGTGTGTGCGGCCGCGTGTGCCCCCATTTCTGCGAACAAAACTGCAACCGCAACGCCCTGGATGAAGGTTTGAATATCGGCGCCATTGAGCGCTTCCTGGGCGACCATGCCCCGGCGCTTCCGGTCCGTCCGGCGCCCGTCACCCAAGAGGAAAAGATCGCCGTCGTGGGCGCGGGCCCCGCCGGCCTCACCGCGGCCCTGCGCCTTTGCGAAAAAGGCTATGCCGTGACGGTTTTCGACGCCCTGCCACAGGCCGGCGGCATGATGCGCAGCGGCATCCCGAAATTCCGCCTGCCGGATGCCGTGCTCGATAAGGAGATTGGGCGAATCGAACAGAAAGGCGTGCGTATTGAGCTCAACCGCAAGGTGAACGTCAGCGCTCTGGCACAGCAGTTCCAGGCCGTTGTGGCGGCAGTGGGGTCGCATGTCGGGGCGTCGCTGCACCTGGAAAACGAAAACACGCTCACCCTCGACGGCATCGGCTTCCTGCGGGAGTTCAAGCTCCAGCGCAACAACGCCGGTATCCGGAAAGGCGAGCGGGTAGCCATTATCGGAGGCGGCAATACCGCCATCGATGTGTCCCGCACGGTGCTTCGGCTGGGCGCCGAGCCTGTTATTTATTACCGCCGCACACTCGCCGAAATGCCGGCGATTGCGCAGGAAGTGGAGGAAGCCCTGGCAGAAGGCGTACAAATCCGTTTCCTTACGGCGCCCGCAGGCTTGTCCAAAAACGCCGGCGGCCAAATCGATCTTGCGCTCATCAGCATGGTATTGGGCGAACCTGACGCGTCGGGCCGCCGGAAACCCGTACCGGTGCCCGGGTCGGAACAGGTGGAATCCGTGCACCACGTCATCAAAGCCATCGGCCAGCACTACGACGCGCACGTGTTCGGCGGGCAGGCCTTGACACCCCGTCAGGGAAAGACCGATCTTGCCGGCCCGGCGCCGGTATTTTGTGCGGGTGATATGGCCTGGGGAGGCACCGTCACGGAAGCCGTTGGCAGCGGCAACAAAGTGGCCGAGGAGGTGCACGCGTTTTTCCGCGGCCTGGATTACCACCCGGAAGAAACCCTGCCGGATATCGTGCTGCCGCAGGATATCAACTATACCTATTACCTGCCTACACCCAAACACCGCGACCGGCTGCGGCGTCCGGACAGCCTTTACCAGGATTTCGACGAACTGTCCGCTGGCTTGCGCGAACCCGACATCGCGGTTGAATCGGCGCGCTGTCTGCACTGCGGCGACTGCTTCAGTTGTGGAAACTGTTTCAATTTTTGCCCCGACGCCGCCATTCACATCGATGAGGACGGCCGCCTGCGCATCGACTACGACTACTGCAAGGGTTGTGGCATTTGCGCCGAAGAATGCCCATGTTCCGCTATTGAATTCACTATAACCGAAACCGTATTATGAAAACGGACGCCCTCGAACGCACAGCTGGCCCCCGCGCACAGCGGGAGGTTCAGCGGTACCCCCGGCACCGGCAATTTATCCTCAAGGGCAATTACGCGGCCGCCGAAGCCGCCCGCTTGTGCCGGGTGGGTTTTGTGCCGGCCTATCCCATAACGCCGCAGACCACCATCGTGGAGCGGCTCGCCGAGATGGTGGCGCAAGGGGAATTGGATGCCCGGTACGTGAATATGGACAGCGAGCACTCCGTTTTCGCCGCGGCGCTGGGCGCCTCGCTTGGCGGCGAACGGGTGTTCACCGCCACGGCAGGACAAGGGCTTTTTTACGCCCACGAGGTGCTGCATGCCATCGCTCATTTTCGCCTGCCCGTGGTGATCGCCAACGTGGGACGGCCTTCCATCCCGTGGAATATCTGGTCCGACCAGTCCGACTCGCTGGCTCAACGGGATACCGGCTGGGTGCAGTTTTACGGCGAGAGTTCCCAGGAGGTGCTCGACACCGTCATTCAGGCCTATCTGCTCGCCGAGCAACTGAATATCCCCGTCATGGTGGTGTTGGATGCCTTTTATCAAAGCCACACCAGTGAAAACGTGTGGGTGCCCAACCAGGATCTCGTCGATGAATTCCTGCCCCGGCGCACCCCGGGTCCGATGTGTATCGACGTGGCGAACCCCAAGTCGTTCGGTGGCCTGGTCCCCCCGGAGCACTACAACAAATTGAATTACACGTACTGGCGGGACGCCATCCAGGTGGAGGAACGCGCCGGGCAGATCGCCGCAGCTTTCGCCGGTTTGTTCGGCCGCCGCTACGACAATGTGGAGGCCGTCCAGATCGGCCCGCATACGAAGTTGGTCTTGGTGACAGTATCGAGCATCACCTCCACGGCCCGCGGGGTGATCGGCAAATACCCGGATGTGGGCCTGCTGAAGATCCGGCTGTTCAAACCTTTCCCCAAGGCCTCCGTACAGGAAGCCCTGCGGACGCTCCCGGATGACGCTATCCTGGCGCCCATCGAGCGCAATTTCCTGGGCGACCGCGAAGGGGCGATCTTCCAGGAAATGCAACGGGCCATGTACGGCCGGCCCCTGCGCATGTACGATTTCTACGCCGGCGCCGGAGGGAAAGACGTGCCGCCCGAAACCATTGAACAAATCATTCACCTGGCACGTACCCAGCCGAAAGACGTGAACTGGGTCGACATCGCTTAGCTAAAAACGCACGGATATGAAACCCGCCAATGCATTTCTAATACCGGAAGAACAAGTATTTTCAGGCGCCCTCAGTTGCCGCGGCTGCGGTTGGTCCTTGCTTGCCAGGCACTTGTCGAGCCTGCTGGGCCCCAACACGGTGTACGTGTTGCCGGCGTCGTGCTTTTCGATCATTTCCGGCCCTTATCCGCTCAATGAGTTGAAAGCCAGTGTAGTGCACACATTGTTTGCCGCCGCGCCGGCCACCGCTACCGGCGTCCGGGCCGCGCTCGACCGCCAGGGAAAAAAAGACACTACCGTGTGCATCATGGCCGGCGACGGCGGCACCTTCGACATCGGATTGCAGGCCCTTTCCGGCGCTGCTGCCCGCGGTGAAAACATCCTGTATATCGTGAACGACAATGGCGCGTACATGAATACCGGCGTCCAAACCAGTACTGCTACGCCCTACGGCGCCGTCACCACCACCAACCCCGGCGGCGGGTACAAAAAGTCGTGGCCGAAAGACCTCATGGGTATCATCGCTGCGCACCACCTGCCCTACGCGGCCACCTGCTCGCTGGCCTTCCTCGAAGATTTCCGCGCGAAGGTGAAACGGGCGCGGGACACAGAGGGCTTCCGGCTCCTGATGATCGACGGCCCCTGCCCGCCGGGACACAAGATCGAGCCGGGCGACTCCATCCATATCGCCCGCCTGGCCGTCGAAACGAGGCTGTTCCCGCTTTACGAGATCGAACGCCAGCGCTACCGGCTCAGCTATAAACCCGAGGCGTATCTGCCGGTGGAAGAATGCCTGAAGCGCCAGGGCCGTTTCCGGCACTTGTTTCAGGCCGAAAACAAACCAATGCTGGAAGATATCCAGGCGCACGTGGACCGGTACTGGAATAAACTGCTGGCGCTGGAGGAAATGGCGGGGGGGGTGGCGGAGTGAAGTGGCAAATGTGGTTCCCGTTGCACACGGAAGCGGCTTTAAAAATAAAAAAACAACCGGCCCCGGCGTGGAAGTATTCCACAGGGGGACAAATCCACTGGCCGTGGCTAACTCGCCTTAATGCTCGTCAACATTAAAGGCCGTATAAAATCACCGACTCCCTACGTTCCAAGTATTCCGCCAGATCATTTGTTTCAATAGCCTGCAGCGCCTGCCAATCACCCCGCTCTTCCACCCACTGCCGCAGCCGGTCGGTACCATTGAGCAGGTCGATGGGGAGCAGGATTTCTTCATATTCGAAGGGCGGCGGACGCCACTTCAGCAGCCGGCCGGGGGCATGGTAAAGTTCCCGGAGTAGCACTTGGCCAACAGCCCAGGGCCGGAATACCCGGCGGTCTGCGACATGGAGTTGGAACCCGCCGCAGGTATGGCCGGCGTGTTTGTCGAACGCCGGTTGGAAATACACCGGGCGGAGCGCGAAGCCCTCCAGTCGGTATTTCCGGAATACGTTTTCCAAATGCGGGAGCAGGGTGTGTGGCAGCAGGGCCGGGTGCCCGAAATGCTCGAAGGGCCGCGTCGTGCCGCGCCCTTCCGAAAAATTGGTGCCTTCCAGCAGCACCGTGGCCGGAAACACTTGCGCAGTCTTGGGGTGTGGCATGTTCGGCGACGGCGAAACCCAGGGCAAGCGGGTTTCGCCAAAATACATCGGACGTTGCCAGCCTCCCATCGGGACGACCGTCAGCGCGCAGGGGATATCCCAATACTTTACGGCCATGCGGGCGATCTCGCCGATCGTCAGCCCGTGCCGCATGGGCAGCGGGTGCAGCCCGATAAACGAGCGGTAGGCCAAATCGAGCACGTTGCCTTCCACCACTACACCGCCGATCGGATTGGGCCGGTCGAGCACCACCACCCCGATGCCCTGCTTGGCGCAGGCTTCGAGCATCAGCGTCATGGTGTACATAAAGGTATAGGCGCGGCAGCCGGCATCCTGCAGATCGACGATCACCTGGTCGATCCCGTCCAGCATGGCCGGGGTGGGGGAGCGGGTTTCGGAGTAAAGGCTGTACACCGGCAACTTGTAGTACGGATGCACGAAGTGCGCCGTTTCGATCATGTTGTCCTGCGCCTCGGAGAACAACCCGTGCTGTGGCGAAAAAATCGCCTTCAGGCGCTTGCCGAATACCGAAACCATGCCCGCGAGGCCTTCGCGGCACTGGCCGTCGACGGAAGCATTGTGGCAGAGGTACGCGAGGCGGCCGGAGCATTGTTGTTGCAGGGCGCGGTCGGTAAGGAGGCGGTCGAGTCCGGTGCGGGTAGGCATGGCGGGTATTGCGGCTTGGACCGGATCACTCACAACTGATTTTTGGCCAGCAGCACTTCCATGGCCTGCCATGCGGTTTGGTCCTCTATTTTGAGTTTACTTTTCAGGTATTGAAAAATCTTGTGCTCCTGTGGCGTCACCACCCCGTCGGCGAGCATAACATCGATACAGTGGTAGAACAAAGGCAGCCGGGTTTGCGCGCGGATAGCGCCAAGGGCCGCGTCGATAAGGCCAGCCGGGCTGCCCGCCTGCTCGAAATAACGGCCGGCGGTGTCGATCAGCGCCACCGCGTCGCGGCCCTTGAAAATATTACGGCTCCGGATAGTGGCGTGGAAGGTGGCGTTTTCAGTCATGCCGAAAATTTCGCTGGCGCGCAGGCAGGCCATCAATATGGCCGCACAAGCTTCTGCTTCGTCGGTGATCTGCAGGGTGGGGATGGAGCCGGTAGTAGTATGGTGCGCAGGTTGTTTCATGCATGCAAATGGTCAGGCCATACGCTGACCCGGGCGAAGATATGGAAAAGTACCCTTTGTATTTTAATTCGAGTGAGCGGGTGCGGCGTTTCGGCCGCCTTTGAAATACCGGACGTCGGCGCAGCGACAATTGCCAGATAATTTCCCGGTGAAACGGACGCATCCACACAGCCTGTGCGCTCCACGCGCAGCGAATGTTATACCTTGAGGCGGTTTTCACCTTCTTGGCAGATCCCCTGCCGCTTATCTATTTGACCTATGCATATCGCAATTATCGGCAACGGCGTCAGCGGCATCACGGCAGCCCGGCATATCCGGAAAGGCAGCGATCACCAGATTACGGTTATCTCCGAGGAAGCGGACTATTTTTTCAGCCGCACCGCGCTCCTGTACGCCTACATGGGGCATCTGCGGCCGCGGGACCTGCGGCCGTATGAAGACTGGTTTTGGGAAAAAAACCGGATCGGCCTGCTTCGGGCGCGGGTGGAGGCAGTAGATTTTGATCTGAAAACGCTGCTGCTCAGTGGCGGTAAAACCCTCCTGTACGACAAACTTATCCTGGCTGCCGGATCGCAACCGAACAAGTTTGGATGGCCGGGACAGGACCTGGATGGCGTGCACGGCCTTTACCATTGGCAGGACCTGGAGGCCATGGAGCGGCACAGCGCCGGGCTCGAACGGGCGGTCATAGTCGGCGGCGGCCTTATCGGGATTGAAATGGCCGAAATGTTCCACACCCGGCATATCCCCGTTACTTTTTTGGTGCGGGAAACCAGTTTTTGGAATATCGTCTTGCCGGCGGAGGAATCGGCCATGATCAATCGCCATATCGCAGAACACGGTATTGACCTGCGGCTGGAAACGGAATTGCGGGAAATCGTGTCCGACGATAAGGGCAAATGCCGCGCCGTGATCACCTCCACCGGCGAAACCATCGAATGCGGCTTTGTCGGCCTGACTGCCGGCGTACATCCGAATGTTGCCTTCCTGAAAAATACCGCGCTGGAGATCAACCGCGGCATACTCGTCGATGCATACCTCGAAACCAACCTTTCCGGTGTATATGCGATCGGCGATTGCGCCGAACTGCGTCAGCCGCCGCCCGGACGACGGCCCATCGAAGCCGTCTGGTACGCCGGGCGCAGGATGGGTGAAACGGTTGCGCAAACCGTTTGCGGCCAACCCACCCGCTATGACCCCGGGATTTGGTTTAACTCGGCAAAATTTTTCGATATCGAATACCAGGTGTACGGCGATGTGCAGGTCCGGCTGCCCGAACACTGCGCTTCCGTCTACTGGGAACATCCGGACGGCAAAAAAAGTATCCGGCTCGTTTACGAGCGGGCTTCGGGGCGCGTACTCGGCTTCAACCTGATGGGCATCCGATACCGGCAGGACGTGTGCGAGCAATGGTTGCGCACCGCAACGCCTGTCGGGCAGGTGCTGGAACAGCTGGGGCTTGCCAACTTCGACCCGGAATTTTTTCCGCAACACGAGCAGGAGTTGGTCGGCGCGTACAACCGGCAAACCGGTAACAAGATTCTCCTGAAACAAAAACGCGGGCTGCCGGCCGTACTCCGGTTTTTGCGATGAGCAGGCAGCCGCTCCATTTTTACAAACCAAACACGATACACCGACATGGACCATGCTTCCCTTTCCATTGCTACTCCGGCGCCAGTGCTGACCACGGGTAAGCAGAAAGCCGGCCTTGTCCTGGCCGGCGCCGGTCTCCTGTTGGTACTGGTAACCTGGGCTGCCGGCCAAGCGGTGGCGCCTGTGCCCACTTTGCTGGCTGCACTGAGCTTGTGTACTGCCGGCGTGGCGTTGTTTATCCGGGAGGAGTACCTGACGCGGCCGGCGGGTATTCAAAACAACGGCGCCTGGTTTCGCAGCCTCAGCGCCCGCGGGGTGTGGGGTTGGCTGACCGGGGTGCTTATCACCGGATTTTATGTTTGTTTGTATTGGTTCCCCGGGTATCTGACCGGGCTGACTCAATTGTTCGACCCGCTCAGCCGGCTCCTGCGGAATACCGCTGCCGACCAATGGTTCGTTTACGGGACGCTTTATACGGCTGCCGTACTGCTGATGGGCGTCAAGTTTTTTTATAAATACCGGCACAATCCCTACCAGCGTTGGCGCACCGTTTCGGTGATGTTTTTCCAACTCGGCTTTGCTTTCCTGATTCCCGGGCTGCTCCTGCGCCTCCAGTACCCGGAGCTGTATTTCACGTATTTCTGGCCGTTGTCGTACTACCAGGGCACGCCGATGGCGCATGCCGGCTATTCGGGTTCCGGCCTCGGCGTCTTCTTTTTCTTTTTCGGGCTGGCGATGTTTTTTATCGGCGCCCCGGTCCTCACGTATTTTTTTGGCAAACGCTGGTATTGCTCCTGGGTGTGCGGCTGCGGCGGCCTGGCCGAAACGGCCGGCGACCCCTTTCGCCATCTTTCCGACAAGCGCCTGCGCGCCTGGAAGATCGAACGCTGGATGATCCACGGCGTGCTCGTATTTGCAGTGTTGATGACGGCGCTGCTGTGGGTGAACGTAGCCACCGGGCGCGGCGTTTTGCAAGCGTATTCGCAGTTTTTTTACAAAAGTTATTCCTTTCTGGTGGGTTCGGCGTTTTCAGGCGTTGTGGGCGTCGGGTTCTATCCCCTGCTCGGCAGCCGCGTGTGGTGCCGTTTCGGCTGTCCGATGGCGGCCTGGCTGGGCATCTGGCAACGCGCGAAGTCCAAATTCCGGATCACCGTGAACGGCGGCCAGTGCATATCCTGCGGCAATTGTTCGACCTACTGTGAAATGGGCATCGACGTGCGGGCCTATGCGCAAAAAGGCCAGGATGTGGTGCGGGCGTCCTGTGTGGGTTGCGGTATTTGCTCGGCAGTATGTCCGCGGGGGGTGCTGCGGTTAGAGGGGGCGGAAGCAGATATGGCGCAACGGACGGAGCTCCAGCGCGCGATACTTTTTCCTTCCGTCCCGGCATAGTCGGGGTGGTGCGAACTTCATGCAAAACCAAAATTGCAAGATATCTTGCGAATGCGTCGATTTAATTGCTTTTTAATGGCATACGCATTGACAGGCGGGGTATTTATCGGGTAATTTTGTTTTTCTCAAAATTATTTGAAAATGACCTGTCCGCTGCCTGTAATGCCCCGCTACCGGTTTAAGAACCGGAAGCGGGGCATTTTTATGAAAATACGGAATCAGAGACCGGTTTATCCGGCCATACGCCCAAGTTTTTTCACCGATTAAAACTAAAGAAATGAAAAAAACACTCGTACTCACCGCTTGCAATCTTCTGCTTCTCCTGTTTACGCTGTCTGCACAAATTACCGTTCCGGCCGTTCCCGAACGGCCGGCCGTAGACTATGCCGAAAGCGTAAAGGCCCTGCTGGCCAACGTGCAACTGCCCTGCGCCTCCGATCCCTGCCCTTGCGTCGGGGGATATTCGCGTATTCAGGTGTACTATTTCGGCCCAAATAACGTCACGATCCGGGTGTACAGCAACAGCGCGCTCACCACCCTCCTTACCACCTTCAATAACGTCGTGAACGGCCAGTTGCTCACCATCAACGGCCCGGGCGGAATGCTGGCTCCGTATACCTACCTCAGTGTCGACGACGGGGCGGACGTTTGTACCACCCGGCTATACACGCGCTGCCCAACAGAAGCCTGGCCCGGCGCCCTGGACGACCTGGCGATCCTCGGGAAAACGTTTCGCAATTTTACGGTGTACACGGTTACCGATGCTGCCAATAATATCGAATGTGCGATCGACAATGCCGACCAGGACTGGCATGTGGGTGGGAATATCGTCGGAAGCGGTAAAAAATCGCTCGGCACGCGCAACAATGAAGACGTGTTGCTGATTACCAATGACAATGTGCGCGGGATCATCTCCCGCGCGGGCAATTTTGGCATTAATACCATTGCGCCTACCGCCCGCCTGCACGTCAACGGCGCCGCCATCGTCGAACAAAACCTGGATGTGAACGGCATCGGCCGCATGAATAACGCAGCCGGCTCGAACAGCCCCGCCACGGGCGCCCTGGTCGTGACCGGGGGGGCCGGAGTGGGCCAAAACCTATTTGTCGGAAACGATCTCCATGTGGCCAGCAACGGATTCGTGGGCGGCAACCTGGGCGTCGGCATTGCGCCGCTGACCGACCTGCACGTGGAAGGAACGGGCATCCGCCTGTCCAACGGCGCACAACGCCTGGATTGGTCCACGGCCGCGTCCAACACCATGAGCTCCACCGGCAGCAGTTTGTTCGTCCGCTCGCCGGGGGGCAACCATATCTTTTTTAATACGCAGCCCGGCGAAGGCAAGGTGGCCATCGGTACCACCAACGTACCCGACAACCTGGGACCAACCGACATCAGTTTCTACAAATTATACGTCCGCGGCGGTATTCTGACGGAGGAATTGCGCGTCCGCACCGGATGGGCCGATTATGTGTTCGGCGAAGCTTACCGCCTGCGCCCCCTGCCGGAAGTGGAGCAATACATCCGCCGAAACGGCCACCTGCCGGACTGCCCTTCGGAGAAAGAAGTGGCGGAAAACGGCCTCAGCGTGGGCGAAGCGGCCGCCAACCAACAGGCGCGGATCGAGGAGATTTTCCTTCACCTGATCGAAATGGACAAAAAATTACAGGCCCTGCAGGCTGAAAACGCAGCCCTGAAATCCCGGATTGAACAGTTGGAGCAGCACTAACCCGTACACACCTTAGCAGATCATCACCATCTGTTTTCACCGGAGGGTAAACACCCTCTTCAAAACCAAAAACATGAAAAAGATGAAATATTCCTGGTGGCTGCTCCTGCTGTATTGGCTGCCGGCAGGAATGAACGCACAGGAGCTGCGGCCGTCCAGTGTGTACTGGACCGATATTCCCGAACTCAGCCTGACCGTCCCGGAAAAAACGCCCATGCCCCTGCCGGACAAGTTCCGCTTGCTGGAGATCGACAAAGCCCGGCTGGAAGGGGTGCTGCAACAAGCGCCACGCCAGCTGGACGTCGTGCCCCGCAACAGTCCGGTGTTGTTGGATATTCCCTTGCCGGATGGCCGTTTCCAGCAGTTTCGCATCGTCAATGCGCCGGTGATGCACCCCGACCTGGCCCGGAAATATCCCGAGATCAACTCGTATACAGGAGTTGGCGTGCAGGATCCTGATACAAAAATCTATTTTTCTTACAGCCCGCTGGGGTTTAATGCCCTGGTCCTGAAAAAAGGAGCCGGGCAAATTTTCATCGAACCGGTACACGCCAGCGATCCGGTGCATTACCGCTGTTATTTTTTCCGGGACCTCGCGTGGAAGTTGCCTTTCGAGTGTTCCGTGCCCGGAGAACACGCCATGGAGAATTGGGGGAATGGGCAGAAGGCTGCATTTGCCGGCGACTGCCAGCTGCGCACCTACGATGTTGCCATTGCCGCAACCGCCGAGTTTACCGCAGCAGCCGGCGGTGTGAATGCGGCACTGGCCAATCTCAACGCGATTCTCACCACAGTCAACGGGATTTATATCAACGAACTGGCGATCCAGTGCCAGTTGGTGGCCAACAACAACCAGATCCTTTTTACCAACGCCATGACCGATGGGTTTACCAATGGCAATCAAAGTACCATGGCATCCGAAAACCAGGGGATCATCGATGGCGCTATCGGCGCCGCGAATTATGATTTTGGCCATGCCGTAGGCACCAACGCCAGCGGGGGCTGGGCGGGGATTTCACTGCAAATCGGCAACGTATGTTCCGGAAGTAAAGCGAACGGCGGCACGATATTCAACCCGGTGCCCATTCCGCAAGGATTTGCCATGGCGTTTATGCACGAATGGGGGCACCAATTTGGCGCCAATCATACGTTCAACGACAATACCACCGGATCATGCACCCCCGGCCAGCAAAACGCAGGCACCGCTTATGAACCGGGCAGCGGCTCCACGATCATGTCGTACGCCGGTACCTGCGGCGTCATGGATGTGATTGGCGCGCGCGACCAATATTTTCACGGGATCAGCTTGCAGGAGATTGGCAGTTACGTGACTGCCGGGGGCGGCAGCGGTTGCCCGGTCACTGCCGCGCTGGCCAACAGTGCGCCCACGGTGAGCGCGCCTGCCGTGGCAGTGTATAACCTTCCGGTCAGTACCCCCTTCACGCTTACCGCTACCTTTGGCGATGCCGACGGCAATCCTTTAACCTTTTGCTGGGAGCAATGGAACCGCGAGCTGATTCCGCACCCGCCGGCAAGTACGGCTACAAGCGGGCCGGTATTTCGCTCTTTTCCACCGGTAACGTCGCCAACGCGCTTCTTCCCGAACCTGCCGGCAATCCTGGCCGGTACTGCAACCCCTTGGGAAGTTTTGCCCAGTGTGTCGCGTACTATGGACTTCCGGGTGACCGTGCGCGACAATGCGCCGGGTGGCGGTTGCACCGATGAAGATGATATCGCCCTGGAGTTTTTTGCTAACGCGGGCCCCTTCCTGGTCACCGGACCGGCGACCGATGCTTGTTTTGCTGCCGAGGGGCCCATGACGGTGAATTGGAATGTCGCCGGCACCGATGCGGGCGACGTCAATTGCGATAATGTGGACATTTTGCTCTCTACCGACGGCGGCCTCACTTTTCCCATCGTGTTGGTTTCGGGTACGCCGAATGACGGCATGCAGGACGTTACCCTGCCCGACCTGATCACGAAGCAGGGCCGCGTCATGGTGCGTTGTTCGGACAATATCTTTTTTAATATCTCGCCCGGCAACTTCAGCATCGAGTGTATTTCTAACCTGGTCGTCACCGACAATCCGGCAACCGGCACGTATGAGGCGCGGCAACAGGTAGCCACCTCCGGCACGGTAACGGTGCCGGCATTTGCCATGGCGGAATTTTTGGCCGGTGTGGAAGTCTTGCTCAATCCCGGATTTTCAGCGCTGCGCAACTGCGATTTTCTCGCGCGCATTCAGCCCTGCCAGGCCTGCGTGGGCACAAGGCCGGAAGTCCTGGCGCTGCAGGCCGCAGTGGAGGAGCGCCGGCCGGTCATCCATATCCATTATGCACAGCACGCGGAACCGGAAACCAAAACCAGGCAAACTACGGGCTTGCCCTTGTCGGTTTTCCCCAATCCGTTTGACCAGCACTTTACCATTCGTTTTGAACTGCCGCAAGCCGGTAAGGTCGATCTGGAGCTGGTGGATTTCACCGGCCGAGTAGTCCAGCTGTTGTACCAGCAGGAGTACCTGGATGCCGGCGCGTATGAAATCCTGGTTCCGGCGGAGCAGCTGGCGCCGGGCATGTACGATTGCCGGATCGTGACGGATAGCCGGCAGGAGCAGTGGAAGTTGGTGAAGATAAAATAGGGATTGGATAAGCGATCGTATGCTTACAGATAGACCGGGCTGTAAACGGTGAACTTCGGTTATTTTACGATGCGGTTTAAAGTGGATACGGCCTACACCACCATATCGTACCGTTACGAACCGAAGTTTACCGTTTACAGCCCGGCAGGCTGCATTGAATCTATGCGGAGCGCCAAGCGGCTACTCCGCTTTTTTCGATTTGCGCTTGAACATCATTTGCCCGAGGCTTTCTTCCTGTACGTCGAGTAACCGGGTAATGTTAAAACCGATCAGGAAATTCCCGATTTGCTGGTAATTGTTCTGGTTGAACACATTGCTGTATTGCGGAACGATTTTTTGATAGTTCCCCACAAACACCTGAAAGGCGTGCAACGGCGTAGCCAGTTCGACGCCCAGGCTGATATTGGGGTCCGGATTGTTGGTCCGGTGTTTGGTAATGGGTTGGTCGTAGTTGGCAATGAAGGCAAACGCATCGGATACTTTGTACCGTCCCAGCAAACTAAATGCGAGATGGTCGTTCTCCATTTTTCGTGTGATCTCCCCAGCGGCATTTACATAGGCTTCCACGTTGTTGAAGTGCGACAGGCTTACGGAAGCCTGCACGGAAAAGTCCCTTGAAACCTTCCGGGCAACCATCAGTTGGTGGAAATAGCTCAAGCGGTCCGTGAAATTGCGGTAGCCTTGTATCCGTGCTTCCTTCCGGGTGTCCGCAGCCATATTGACGAAATATGTCACACTGACGGGCGACCCGTTTTTTTCTTTAAAGAAGGCATATTTGGCACTGACATCCCACAACAAATTTTCTTTGGTAAACCCGAATCCGAGCATCAGGTTTTGTACGGGCACGTAGCTAAAACCGAGGCGGATGTTAGAGGGGGCGTATAATCCCCAGAAATCGTCGTAGCCATTTTTAATGGTCCCGAACCGGTGTAAAATGTCGAATTCGAGCGTTTTTTTCAAGGGCACCAACACGGTTTGGTTATCAATCAACCACACACTTTCAAAAGTGTTCCCCACACGCTGAAGGCCCCTGCTGTGTATGGCAATTGTTTGCACTTCCTCCTGCGCTATAACCGGGGCGCCTGATAGCAGTAGAACAAGGAGCGCTATCATGGGCTGAGCCCTAAATGGGAAAAATTGAGCTGCATTCATGTCTTTTAATTTTAATTATTAAGAGCGCCTTGTTTAATCCATGCCAATACAGTGGAATTAATACTGGGATCGGGGCCACTTAGCGGCATTGGCGTGCTGCGCTTGCCGGTGAGCCACAGGTAGAGTTCGCTGTTTTCCGGCGTGCCGGTGTCGATATAATTAGCGGTGGTAAGGGCATTATACGCCTTGTCTGCGGTAAGCACCGGCTGCACACCGCCTGTATTATGACAACCGCTGATGTTGCAGCTGGCGTTGAGGATCGGGATGATATCCCGGGCGAAACTGATTTCCCGGCTTTCCTCTTCTTCGATCAACACGGTTTTATCGTAATAACAACCCGTTGAAGAAAGAAAAACGCTGCTGCCACTGCAAATCCGAGCAATATTTTTCTGAATAACATATCAATACGTTTTAGAATGGAAGAAAAAGGCCCTGTCATTTTTCAAATTTCAGCAGCAGGTTGGCTTTGATGGCGTGCGCGATTTGCGCGTTTTCAAATATGCCGATTCCGAAATACTGGTCGGCCAGGTCGGCAAAATTGACGTCCACGTTTTCGGTATCGCCCGTATTCAGTTTGCGTTTGATCTCCAGCACCCAGCCGGAACCGGTGTAGTAGCCCACTACGCTGATATCGCCGCGGTTGCCCGTTGCCCGTTCGGTATAAATACTCGGGATACCCTTGGGTCCCACACCCGCGCCGGCGCGTTGGAAGTCGGCGTTGCCATTCGGGTCCAGGGTGCCGCCATCATAGGTCAGTACGCCGTTTTCATCCACAGCAGTGATGAGTTTGGCTGTGCCGGCATCGATTTCGGCTTTGGTGATCCAGTAGTAAAAATCGCGGCCCGGGATGAAATATTTCGGTACGGATACCGCTGCACCCGTGCTGGCGATGGTCAGGGTCTGTTTGTTGTCTGTATAGCTGCCGCTAATTTTCGGGTCGCTCTTGCGGCCGTTGGGCTGCGTGTTATCCTGGTATTGGTCATCCATGATACCTACAGCATTTTCCCGTACCATTTTCCAGTGCCACATATCGATGCGTTCGGTGGCGGAGTTGGTATAGTGCCGGGCATAGCCGTTCGTCTGGCCGAGCCCCGTATGGCAGGAGCTGTAGCAGGTCGTGCTGTTCCAGTTTGCCACCGAACTGTTCACATTCCAAAGCATGGCAAATTTGTCTTCATAAAAAGCGTCCCGGGTTTTTACGCCCTGGGCATTGTAGGTCGGCGCGCCGTTTTCCTGCTTCCATAATTTCGTAGCCGGGTCGAAATACCAGGTATTCCGGTCCAAACTGTTCGTAGGGTCGTCCCATTCGGCCAGTAAGTAGATGTACTCGTTGTCGTACAGGGCACGCATGGTAATGGTGTACGCATCGCCGACATAACCGCGGAAAACATTGTCGCCCGGCTCCGGAACGACGGTTCGGGTCACCAACCTGGGCAAGTTGTCCCACAAGCCCTCCACTTCCCCATCGATAGTAGGTGCGGTCACAACTTTTTGAGCGATCAGTTCTTTATCGCTGACTTCAGGGCCGCTGGGCGTGTAGATGTCCAACACCTGGTCGTCATGGGTGCATGCATAAAAGTCAAGCAACACCCGCCCCCCGAGGAACAGCGCTAATACCAGAACTACCGTACGCATTTTTACGTTTTTCATATCATTACAAGTTAGGCGTGAGAAAATTGTTGCCATAAAATTCTCCCAAAACATTATGGCAATTTGATGACAAAAATCACTATTCGAAATGATTGATTTTTTTAATCAATATTTTAGAATTAAATTCTTTGCTTTCGAAAAAACAAACTGTCGCATGAGGTTTTATGCGTTCACTTGGAATATATCTCTTGAGTCTCGGAATATTATTTGGCATATTTACAACCGAGGTATGGATGCCTTTCATCTGTGCTGATGTATCGCTGAATCACGCCATGCCATAACCGGGATCATTGATTGTTCTGTCAATCGACTGGAGCTTGATCAAAATCATTCGCCATGCAACGGCTCCTGTTTTTACTCGTTTTAGCGCTTTTTTTGAGCGTATGTCAAAAGGAGCCGGCTCCGCCGCCTTGGCCACCACTACCGCTGCCCGATTTGGGGTATGTGGTGCGCGGCCGGGTGGTCGATATTGTTGGCCAGGAGCCGGTGCCGGGCGTTGCGCTTTTTGTCGAGCAGCAGTACTTGGCCTGCTTCTGGTGCATTCCCGCCCGGAAAGAAATGGGCCACGACACTACGGATACCGCTGGCCGCTTTGAGATGCGCATCCAATTGCCGGATGAAAAAGAACGGATGAACGATTTTTACCTGAAATTCCGCGACATGCCCGCCGGCTTCCAGCAAGGTGCAGCGGTGAACGGCGCTACCGCCTTTTGTATGAATTATGCTGGCCTGAACTACCTGGCCAATTGGGGCTGCGGGGTAACGGATGAGGGGTATTATAAAATCGAGCTCCGGCCGTACACCTGGGCCCGCTTCGTCCGGCCCGTGTTGCCGCCCGGTTGGGCAACTGACACCCTGGTTTTGAAAACGACAAACCTGTTTTTGCCGGATTGTGCGCCGCCTTATCTCTGGGATCCCTGTCTGGTTCCCTACCTGCCCTGTGAAACAGCATTTCCAATGACCGACGCCGACAGATGGCATGCCTTGGCGTTGCCCACAGCGCTGATATCGGGCAATCAGACGACAGTGACATATACTGTGCGCAATGGAGCGGTGAAAAAAACGGGCAGTTTTACGGTCGACTGTGTCTATGGCGATACCACGGAAATTTATTTGCCCCTGGAGCGGTAGGCAGGTGGAGGCTGTTTTGGGGCCTGGAACCATGCTTCCATACTTTTTTCCATCCAACTATTTGTTTTCCCGAAAAGACGCTTACCTTTGCGCTCCGAATTTTAGTCAGTGCATAATTCCATTCGATAAGCGATGAAACGTACATATCAACCGTCCCGCCGCGCCCGCAAGAACAAGCATGGTTTTCGCAGCCGTATGGCTTCGAAAAACGGCCGCAAGCTGTTGGCCCGTCGCCGGAAGCAAGGCCGCTGGAAACTTACTGTTTCCGATGAAAAGCGCCTGAAGTAATTTATCCCGGATAGCGGCGCCGGGCTGGCAGCCGCCTGGTATTCGGCTCAAAGTCGTCAGTTTGCTCCTGCAGCCTGACGACTTTGCTTATTTTTGCCCCTGCCGACAGGCCACCCACATGTATACTTTTTCCCAAAACGAACGGCTTAAAAGCCGCAAGATCATCAGCCGCTTGTTCCGGGAAGGACAGGCATTCGTGGCCTACCCGCTCCGGGTCGTGTGGTTGCCGCTCTCCCCGGAAGAATCGGCAGAGGCCGGTTTTGGCGCCCTGCCCGCACAATTGGCCGTTTCGGTGCCCCGGCGCGCGTTCAAAACGGCCGTGGCGCGCAACCGCCTCAAACGCCGTATCCGGGAAGCCTACCGCCTGCACAAACACCTGTTCTACGACATGCTGACCGCCTCCGACCGGCGTATCGCCCTCATGCTTGTCTTTTTAGACAAGGAAGAGGCCGCATACCCCGCTATAGAAGCCGGCGTGCTCAAGATGATCCGGAAATTTCCCACGCCGGCGTAATGCCCCGGCCCGCCTCGAACACCGCCGGTTTTTGCCTATCTTCGCTGCATGTTATTTCCCGTAGGCGACGACAATATGGACGGCGGGCATTCCGCGGTATTCAGCTATCTCTTCCTGGCGGTAAACGCCGGGCTTTTTATTTTTCAGACCGCACTACCGGAAGGCGCGCAGGCCGGTTTTGTTAAAACGTACGGCGCCATTCCGGCCGAAATTTCCAGGGGAATCGACCCCGAAACCTTGTTCAGCAGCATGTTTTTACACGGCAGTTGGCTGCACCTGCTGGGCAATATGCTCTACCTGTATATTTTCGGGGATAATATCGAGGCGCTGATCGGCAGTTTTCGCTTCGTGCTGTTTTACCTCGCCGGCGGCCTGGTGGCCGGAATGATGCAGGTGTTTGTTTCGCCAGACAGCGTTGTTCCCTGTGTCGGCGCCAGCGGCGCTATATCGGCTGTCATGGGCGCTTATATCGTGCTGTTCCCCCGCTCGCGTATACGCATGTTGTTTCTGCTGATTTTCAGTGTTTTTTATATTCCGGCCTGGATTTTTCTGGGCCTGTGGTTCGTTCAGCAACTGATCTCGGGCCTGGGTGTACTCGGCATGTCGGGCGCCGACGCCGGCGGCATTGCCTGGTGGGCGCACATCGGCGGCTTTGCTTTCGGCCTCGTGTCCGGCTATTATTACCGGGCAAAATATGTGACCGACCGGCATATCCGCTATCGCTGACGGGGTGGCGTGGCGTCAGCGCCCGGACTGACGTTTGTCATCGGACCGTTTGAGGTTTTGCCGGATTTTTACACCAAAATTTTCGCGGTGCAGCGTATCCTGATATTTTTCCTGGCGGTACATTTTTTCAGCGGCAACATGCTGATAAACGAGCTGGTAAAAATGCCGTACTTGGTGCGGCACTACCGCCTCCATCAGCAGCGCAACCCCGGAAGTACGGTATTGCAATTTTTAGACCTGCACTATTCCAATGCGCGGCACCTCCAGTCGGACCCGGCGCACCGGCAGCTCCCCCTTCAACAAGTTGTTTGCACGACCACTATCTGCACCGTCCCTCCGGCGCAAGATGATTTTGCCTTCCCGAAAGTGGTGGAGCAGGACCGGGGTGCGCTGCCCGCCACCGATGCCACCCTGTTGCCCTCCGATTTCCGTACCCGCCTGTTGCGCCCTCCCCGGTGTTTGTTCGTATAGTCAAATACCCCGTTGAAGCGGGGTGATTCCCTATTTTTTACGCAAATAAACGCCGTTTATATGAAAAAGATATTTTGGCTGGCGCCATTGGGCGCCTTGTTGGCCATTCAGTTTATCCGCCCGGACATGTCCAATCCGCCGGTTGATCCTGCGCAGGATTTGGCGCAGGTTCTGCAGCCTCCGACTGAAGTGCAAGGCATCCTGAAGGATGCGTGTTATGATTGCCATTCCAACGAAACGAAGTACCCCTGGTACAGCCAGATTGCGCCGGTGTCCTGGTGGCTGGCCGGTCATATCCGGGAAGGGCGTGAAAAACTGAACTTCAGCACCATAGGGGCTTTACCGGCGGGCGACCGTGCGGAGTCCATGAGCGAAGCCGCAGAGGCGGTTCAGGAAGGTGAAATGCCGCTGAACAGTTATACCTGGACACACGCCTCTGCCCGCCTGAGCGACGCCCAACGAAATTTGTTGGTCAATTGGTTGAATGCCAACGGCGAAGGGGAAGCATCGCCGGCAAATGGCGAGGCTGCAGAGTCCGGGCACGTACATTCGGAGGACGATTAATCAGACCGGCAGCCCAACCGACCCGGGCGGGTTGGGCTGCCAGTTTTTCCGGTTCAGCCGGTAATTTTTCCGCTTGGGCGCGTACCCAATATCAAAATGATCGCACCGCGCGTTTTTTGGGCGGATTTCAAACTACAGTCTTTTTTATTCCAGATGCTATGACTCGAACACCGATCGTTGCCCTGTTTTTAGCCATTACCCTGGCAACCGTACTGCTTCCCGCCTGCCGCCACGAACCGCTGCTTCCACCGGCCGTCGATCCAGACCCGATCGACACCAGTGCCAATGCTGGTTGGCCCTGCAGCCCGGACACGGCCTATTTTACCAATCAGGTATTGCCGATACTGATTTCGCAATGCGCCAAATCCGGCTGCCATGATGAACAGTCCCACGAAGACGGCGTCGTGCTGACGGACTACCAACGGGTAATGACTACAGGCGGTGTGAAGCCCTTTAAGGCGAACGACAGCAAGTTGTACGAATCGATTACAAAAACCGATCCGGACGACCGGATGCCGGAACCGCCCAATGCCCCGCTGACTGCGGAACAAAAGGCGCTTATTAAACAATGGATCGATCAGGGCGCCCGGAATAACGGATGTAATGAAAATTACGGGAGCTGCGATACGAGCGGGGTAACTTACTCGGGTTTTGTCAGCACCCTGATGACCAACCGCTGTACCGGTTGTCATGGAAATATCAACCCGCAGGGTGGCATAAAACTGACCACGTACGCCGAAGTGACGGCCGTCGCCCAGAGCGGAAAACTGTATGGCTCAATTGCCCGTTTGACTGGATTTTCACCCATGCCGAACGGCGGCGCGGCGGTATCGCCGTGTTTTACCAATAAAGTGAACGCCTGGATCAATGCCGGTATGCCGCAGTAATAACGCTGGAGCTGATGAAGAAGCAGGCCGGAAGTCGGCGCTGCTATTTCAGCGCGGACCAAATATGCCGGAGGGCGTCCGGTACAGTGTCGCGGATATTGCCGGAAGCGGCTATTTGCGCCTCCGCTTCGGCAATCCGTTCGGAAATGGCGGGGTGGGTGCTCCAGAAATTGGGTATTTCAGAATCGCCGGCGGGCGCTGCAGCCTGCATTTTGCGAAACAAGCCGGGCATACCTTGTTGGGGCGCCCGGCTTTTTTTCAGGAGATCCAGCCCATGCCGGTCGGCCTCCAACTCCAGTTGGCGCGAATACGAAAGTCCACCGAGCTGGCTGCCGTGTTGGGCAATGATACCCGACAAATCGCCATAGTTTCCAAACGCCAGATTTAAAAACAGGCGGGCGCCGAGCTCGCGGAAAATAGCCCGTGTGGAGTGCCGGAGTTGGATGTGGCTGGCCTCGTGGGCGAGCAAGCCGGCGAGTTGTTCCGGCGCATCCATCAGGCCTATAATGCTGTCGAAAACGACTATATGCCCTCCCGGCACGGCATAGGCATTCACAACGGGCTCGCGTACCACGGTAATGCGCATATCATACGGGCCGCCGAAGTGCAGGGAATCGTAGAACTGCTGAACCAGTTGGGTCTTGGCGCTGTCGATGGTAGACGCAGCGGTGAGGCTCTGGTACCAGGCGTCGCCGATTTGCCGCTCCACCTCCGGCGAAACCTCGCGGGCTGCCCGGTCCGCCAAAAACGGTGTCAACCACAGGAAGACTGCCAGGAGCGGAAGCAGGATGCCCAACAATACGATCAGGCAACCGGCAATACCTGCCTTATCAAAAAAAGATTTTCGGAACAGGCGCTTGTTCCCCCAGGCCTGTTCAATAGTTGGAGCAAAACCGGGGGATTGAACCTCCAGGTACCAGGCGCCGTTTTGCAGAATAACCAAGTCTTCGCCGAGCCGGCGCGCCGATTGAATATCCAGCGCCGCCCAGGTTTGAATGGCGGTATCCGCATAAATGCGCAAACACCCGGATTCCACCTGAATGGATACGGGCGTCCTTGTTTTTTCGCCGGAATGGTACAGGGTGCCCTGGAATAGGTTGGACATGGCTGGCGTGGTGGTTTCGGGGACAAAGATAAAAAAACGCCGGGGAACTACCCCCGGCGTTTCGGCGTAGCGTGGGAGAGACTTGAACTCTCGACCTCCGGATTATGAATCCGACGCTCTAACCGGCTGAGCTACCACGCCTTTTTTAGCGGATGCAAAGATAAGTGCATGCGCGGATAATTTCCAAGCCCCGTTTAAGAAACCGTCCGGCAAACGCATCCCGCCCCGGGCTGTTCCAGCTTCCGTGCGGTGTTGGCCGAAAAGTATTCCCGCTTATTTTTTTATTATTCGTACCAGTATGGGTTGACTCTTGCCGTGTTTGACCTGCACGAGGTAAGGCCCGGCGGGCAGGGCGCGCAGGTCGAGCCGGTGCGACGCTTCGGAATACGTGATGGCGTGCAGTTTTTGCCCTTCGGTATTAAATACGGCCAGATCGGTGCGGGCGCGTTCTGTGGCGTTGGTGAATATTTGCAGGTAGCCGTTGGCTGTGGGGTTGGGAAACACGCTGATATTGGCGCCCGCCAATACCTCCGGTACCGGCGGAGCGCTTGCCGTAAAGGTATTTTTTACGGCAGTAGCCAATGGCGTCCCGGCAATGACGCCGGAGCCCGGCGCCGATTCCAGGTAATCGGCTGTAATATCCCAAATAACTACCCCATGAAGTCTGCGGCTGCGCGCAAACAGGGCTTTTAAGGCCGTGGACTGTTCGTCATCAAAGGAAACAAACGAGGGCATGCCGTTTTTTCCGGTCAGGTATGGCGCCTGGGCCACTTCATCCCAATGGTAGTCGTACAGTCCTTGCCGGATTTTATGGGCTATCTCATAATAAGCGGGCGTGGTGGCATTTCGCCCGAACCGGAGGGTGTCGGGGCATTTTAGCCCGCCGGTATGGAGCCCGGCCGGGCCACCGGTGAGCTGCGTACGCCCGTAAAAGGCCAGGCCGAGGTTAATTTTGGCTGCGGGCACGCCCAAATCCAGCAGGTTTTGGACGGCTTCGCTGCAGCTAAAGCCGGGTTGCGTGGCGTTTACCGGCGGAAAAAGGGGCGCATTGTGATTGGAAACGGGATCCCAGTGGCCATAAAAGGCATAGGACATCAGGTTGACCCCATCCACGAGTGTGCGCACCTGTATCCAGTCGATGGTTTCCATGCGCCTGGGAGAAGCGCTGCAAGCAATGGTGAGCGCCAGTTCGCGGCGCAGTTTGGGTTCCAGCGCATCGAGGGTGGCTCGAAGCTGGCGAAGCAGGCGGGTAAAATTGTCCCGGTCGGCGGCGCTGCCTCCCCGTTCTTCATAGCCGGGGTATTCCCAGTCGATATCGATGCCGTCGAGGTTGTAGAGCTGGATGATGGTAGCGCATTGGCTGGCAAAGTGGGCGCGTTTAACGGGGTCGGCCGCCACGGCGCTGAAAAATTCCGAGTGGGCCCAGCCACCAATGGATACCAGAAATCGGACCTTGTTTTTATGGGCATAATCGGAGAAACGTTTACCCGCCTGGTGGAAGGCCGGATTGCCCAGGTCATTCGACTGGCCATATCCTGGCGGGGCTTTTGTCCCATTCACCGGGCCCAACAACAGGTTTTTGTCGGCCCAGGGGTCGGTCAAGCGGAGCGAACCGTCGGCGTCGACGCTCAAAAAAGCGTAGTAGATCAGGTGGTACCGGCTGTAGTCGATCGTCGCCGGTTGAACCAGCTTTCCGCGTTCGTACCAACGCCAGCCGGGATAATACCCGGAAATGACCTTGGGCGCAGTTTGGGTACTGCCCGCGCAGCAGCTGAGCAAAAACAGGGAGGAAAGGATTAGATTGCGCATATGATTTTTCAAAAAGGCGGGCAGGTGCCGGATTCGTTCATTTGACGGGGCAAGTTTGTGAAATTCCGGGCAATGATCATGCATAGCCGGCGTAAAATGTGCAGATTCCGAATATTTGCCCTGGTAGATGTTTGACGTATGCGTGTTCAACAAAAAGTTTAATTTTGCCCAACAAAACTTTTTGAAATGGCGCGTAAATCCTCGTCCGATTCCGGCGGACTTATCTTTAAAACCGGCTTGTTTGCCTTGCTGGCGGCTATTGCCTTCTGGATTTTTAATCAATTTGGCAGCAAAGAACCGGCGGCGGGCGCCCCGGATACCGGGCTTCCCGGAACAACCGTTGCGATTCCAAAACCAGAACCAACGGTACCGGATGCGATACTTCCGGTTTCTGCTGCCAACACTGTTGTACGGCATACGTACTTTACCATTTCCTATTCGGAAGACCACGAACAAGCCGAATGGGTGGCCTATGAACTGACCCGTGAACGCCTGGACAAAAACTGGGTGGAACGGGCCGCGAGTTTCCGGCCTGATCCGGAGGTACGCACCGAAAGCGCCACCCCTCGCGACTATACCGGCAGCGGCTACGACCGCGGCCACCTTTGCCCGGCCGCCGATATGGCCTTCGATACCCTGGCCATGAGTGAATCTTTCTTTATGAGTAATATGAGCCCGCAATTGAAAGCCTTCAACGGCGGGGTTTGGCGCGAGTTGGAGGAAGGTACGCGGGATTGGGCGCGGCGTTTCAAACGGCTGTATGTCGTCACCGGCCCGGTTTTGTCCCGCGCCGGACTGGGGCAAATCGGGTTTAGCAAAGTGACCGTACCCGCCGCTTTTTACAAAGTACTCTATGCCCCCGACCAGCACCGGGCCATCGCCTTCGTAATACCCAATGCGGGCAGTGAACAACCGCTGATGGATTACGCCGGAACGATTGACCAGGTGGAGACCCTCACCGGAATCGACTTTTTTCCAGGCATCCTAAAAGGCCCGGACGAAGAACTGGAAGGCGCCCTGGATAAAAACGCCTGGCCGGTGAACAGCGCCCGCTACGAGCGGCGCCTGCAGGAGTGGAACAAAAGACGGTGAGGGAATAAATCTTGACCGTTTTGCGTTTTTGAGCAACCTTTGGCGCTTCAGACAGAAAATCCCCAACTATAGATCTCTCAACCGAAGTATTGTATGCATACCCTTCGACTTCTTATGTTCTCCGGACTTCTGGCGTCCGTATTCCCGGCTTGTGAAGATTTTGTTCCGGTCCCCAAACCGCGCGCTTATCCGCGGGTGGCGTACCCGGAAAAGGCATACCGCCCGTTTGGTCAACATTATTGTCGATTCACGTTCGATATGCCCGTTTACGCACAGATTGAGCGGGACACCACTTTTTTTGATCAAAAACCCGAAAGCGATTGCTGGTTTAATATCGACGTGCCTGCCCTGAATGCCAAGATATATTGCAGCTATTACCCCGTGACAAGCCGTGGCCGGCTGGACGAACTGGTGCAGGATGCCTTCACCCTGGCCCAGAAGCACAATATCAAAGCCAATTACATCGAGGAAATCCCGGTGCACCGGAAAGCCGACCGGGTACACGGCATCGTATTCTCCATCGATGGCGCCACGGCCTCGTCGTACCAGTTCTTTGTCACGGATTCCACCCGGCATTTTTTACGGGGCGCCCTGTATTTCAATACCCAGGCGCGGCCCGATTCGCTGGCGCCGGTACTGGCATTCATGAAGCAGGACGTTAACCGGCTCGTGGAAACGCTGCAATGGCAATAACGGCTTGCGGTGTTTCCCAACGTTTTTTCTACCCTGCGCCAACGCGCTTTTACCGCTTATCCCGTTTCGGTACCGGGTCGTGCCCAAATCCTCCCCAGGGGTGGCAGCGCAGGATACGCCGCACCGCAAGATAAGCGCCCTTGAAGATGCCCCATTCCTCAATGGCTTCGATGGCGTATGACGAGCAGGTCGGCTGAAACCGGCACTTGCTGCCGCCAAGCATGGGCGAAAGGGTGACCTGATAGAACCGGATGGGCAGGATAAAAATCTGCCGGATGATATTTTTCATACATCAAAGATAGCAAAGCGACTATTTTCGCCCCAAACCAAAATCTCAAACCAGCTTACAACCGGCAACCCGCCGCCAGTGTTTAGGTATATGTATGAAAATCGCACTCGCTCAACTGGATTACCACATCGGCAATTTTGAAGGAAACCTGCAAAAAATGCTGGCCATGGTGGGGCGGGCTAAATCGCTGGGCGCCGATATCATTTGTTTTGGCGAACTGGCCACTTGCGGCTACCCGCCGCGGGACTTTTTGGAGTTTGACGACTTCATACGCCGCTGCAATGCTTCCGTAGATGCTTTGAAGGCCGCCAGTGCCGACATCGGAATCGTGGTGGGTTCACCTTCCCGAAATCCGGAGCTGGAAGGTAAGGATCTGCATAATTCGGCCTATTTCCTGTACCAAGGCGAAATACGGGGTATCCAGCACAAAGCCTTGCTTCCGACCTACGATATTTTTGACGAATACCGGTATTTTGAACCCGCCCGCGCGTTTCAAACAGTGGAGTTTAAAGGCAAAAAAGTGGCCTTGTCGGTTTGTGAGGATATCTGGAATGTAGGCAATGAAAACCCGCTGTACACGATTTGCCCGCTCGATGAAATGATGCCCGATAACCCCGATTTTATTCTCAATATTTCCGCCTCCCCATTCGATTATGCCCACGCCGCACTGCGGATCCATACGGCGCGCGCGAATGTGAAACGGTATAAAATTCCGTTGTTTTACGCCAATCATGTTGGCGCGCAGACCGATATTATCTTCGACGGCGGTTGCCTCGTGCTGTCGCCCGATGGCATGGTGTTCGATGAAATGCCTTATTTTGAGGAATGTCTGCGGGTGTACGACCTGGAGGAAGTACTCCAGGGTGGCCGGTCGGCCGAGCAACCCAAAGAAAAAGTCAAACTCATACACGATGCTTTGGTCGTCGGTATTCGCGATTATTTCCGGAAACTGGGCTTTCAAAAAGCCATTCTGGGGCTTTCCGGGGGTATTGATTCGGCCGTGACGGCTGTGCTGGCTGCAGAAGCCTTGGGGCCCGGACAAGTACGGGTGGTGCTCATGCCCAGCCAGTATAGCAGCGGGCACTCCGTGGAGGACGCCCGGCAGCTGGCCGAGAGCCTGGGTTTGCAATACGACATCCTGCCGATCCAGCCGATGTACACGGCCTTTGAAACAAGCCTGCAGGAGATTTTTGCAGGCATGCCTTTCAACGTTACCGAAGAGAATATCCAGGCGCGAATCCGCGGAACCCTGCTGATGGCCATGAGCAACAAATTCGGCCATATTTTGCTCAATACAACCAACAAAAGTGAGATGGCGGTGGGTTACGGCACCCTGTATGGCGATATGTGCGGCGGTATTGCCGTATTGGGCGATGTGTACAAAACTGAAGTCTATGCCCTGGCCAGGTACCTGAACACCCTGCCGCTCGGCAAATCCGGCAGTATGGGAGTGATCCCCATCCATACCATCCAAAAGCCGCCCAGCGCAGAATTGCGTCCCGGCCAAAAGGACACCGACAGCCTGCCGGAATACGAGCTGCTCGACCAGGTGTTGTACCAGTATATTGAATGCCGCCAGGGCCCGCGTGAACTGGTCCGCATGGGTTTCGGAGAGGACCTGGTGGTCCGGATATTGCGCCTGGTGAACATGAACGAGTTCAAACGCGAACAGGCCGCCCCGGTACTGCGGGTGAGCGCCAAAGGATTCGGTATGGGCCGGCGGATACCTATTGTGGGGAAATATTTGTCTTAAGCCTTAAACTGCCGTTTCTTTGCGCCGGCAAATCACCTCCTCAATCTTGTTCTATGTACAAATTACTGCTCTTTGTATGCTTTTGCCTGCCAGCCGCCGCCGTGCAGGCGCAGGCCATGCCCGACCCGGTAAAAAAGGTGTCGAATAAATACGCTTGTGGGGCCTGTCATGCCGTGGACATGCGCCTGGTGGGGCCCAGTTGGAAAACCCTGGCGGCCAAAGGGTATACGGCAAAAAAAATGGGGCAACTGATCCGTAAACCCAAACCGGACAACTGGCCCGACTATCCGCCGATGGCGCCGATTGCCCAAATCTCCGATGAAGACGTCAAAGTGATTGCCGATTGGTTGGCTACGCTGCAATGATTCCTCTATCACCCTTTACCATGTAGTTTATATATGTCAAAAAAAGACGATTTTTCGGCTGAAATACAAACCGGTTACACGTTCTCCGGCCTTTCCCTCGTATTGGGTTGCGCTATGCTCGATGCAGAAGCCATCCCCGGCCTTCAAATAAAAGTTCCGCTCCGGACCATGAACCGCCACGGCCTCATCGCCGGGGCTACCGGCACAGGCAAAACCAAAAGCCTGCAGGTTATAGCCGAGCAGCTGGCCGCCAATGGCGTGCCCAGTATGCTGATGGACATCAAGGGCGACTTGTCTGGTATCGCTATGCCGGGAACCGACCACCCGAAAATTGTGGAACGCTCGGGTAAAATCGGCGTCAGCTGGCACCCCAGCGGCGCATCCGTGGAATTCCTGACGCTGTCGGGTGAAAAAGGCGCCCGCCTGCGCGCCACGGTCAGCGAATTCGGCCCCGTGTTGTTTAGCCGGATCCTGGGCCTCAACGACACCCAGGGTGGGGTAGTGGCCGTCGTATTTAAATATTGCGACGACCGCCAGTTGCCCCTGCTCGACCTGAAAGATTTTAAAAAGGTGCTCCAATTCCTTGGTAATGAGGGTAAAGCGGAGATCGAAGCCGAATATGGCCAGTTTAGCGCCGCTACTGCCGCCACCATCCTGCGGAAGGTAGTCGAACTCGAACAGCAGGGCGCCGAACTCTTTTTCGGCGAGCTGTCGTTCGATGTGCAAGACCTCTGCCGCATTGACGAAAACGGCCGCGGCATGGTGAGTATCGTGCGCTTGACGGATATTCAGGATCGCCCCAAGTTGTTCAGTACTTTTATGTTGCAAATACTCGCCGAAATCTACGCGTCCTTCCCGGAAGAAGGCGACCTGGAACAACCCAAACTTTGTATTTTTATCGACGAGGCGCATTTGGTTTTTCAGGAAGCCACCCCGGCACTCATGCAACAGCTGGAGGCTATTATCAAACTGATCCGGTCGAAAGGCGTCGGCATCTATTTTATTACCCAAAATCCGGCGGATATCCCAGAAAGCGTATTGTCGCAACTGGGCCTTAAAATCCAGCATGCCCTGCGCGCTTTTACCGCCAAAGACCGCAAAGCCATCAAACTGGCCGCCGAAAATTACCCGATCACCCGGTGGTATCAAACCGAAGACCTGCTGACCAATCTCGGTATCGGGGAGGCCTTTGTAAGCGCGCTTAATGAAAAAGGTATACCTACCCCCCTGGCACATACCCTGATGCGGGCCCCCGAGTCCCGGATGGATATTTTAACCCCGACGGAGATCGACAGCATCTTATCGCGTTCGGCACTGGTGCGCAAATACAACCAACAAGTGGACCGCGAAAGCGCCTACGAGATCCTGACGGAAAAAATCCAGGAAGTCCAGCAGGCTCAGGCCGGACAGGAAGCGGAAAAGCCGCTTGCCCGTGCGGGCCAAAAAGCCGAAAAATCGGTGATCGAACAGGTGATCAATAACCCGACTACGCGGCAAATCGGCCGCACGGTAGCGCGTGAGCTGACCCGCGGGCTGCTGGGTGTGCTGGGCTTGGGCGGCAGCAGCACCCGGAAAAGAAAAACCGGCTGGTTCTGATATCCACCCTGAAAAAAGCTGATCTTCAACGATTTATGCGACCGTTCGTCCTGTTTGCCTTCATAACAATATTCCCCGGCCCATCCCTGGCTGCACAATCGCCGGCAGCCGCCTGGTCAGCCGATATCGCTGTCCTCCGGCAGGAGCTCCCCAAGCGGCACCCCAACCTCTTTGCGTTTTATCCGCAGCATGCTTTTGAATCGGATTTGGACCAACTCCTGGGCAACCTGGAGGGTAAAACCGACCTTCAGGTCGCCTTGGAACTGCAAGCCGTTGTCGCTAAAGCGCAGGATGCAAATACCCGGATTGATCTGGCGCCCCTGCTGCAACAGAACAAGGTGATTCCAACCGGTTTCGGCTGGTATGCCGACGGTATGTATGTGAGCGGCACGGTGAAAAAATTTGCCCCGGCACTGGGTAAAAAAGTGCTGGAAATCAACGGCCTGAAAACCGAAGCCGCCCTGGAGCGGATGCGCCGTTTTTTTGCTTGTGAAAACGAAGAGGCCCAGCGTCGCGACGGCCCGCAATGGTTGCGGTTTCCGGAAGCCATGCGCATGGCCGGCGTGGCGACCGACGACACGCTCCGCCTGCTGATGGCAGATGAAAAGGGGCAGCGGTATTTTATCAAAACCTATCCAGTCGATTTTAAAACGGATAAAACCGGCCTTCAGCCTGCCCAGTTCGTACCCAAGTCGCCCGATTTGCGCTGGGACCCGTTGAAGCAGATTTACAGCCTGGTTTGGCTGGCCTCCGATAGTATCGTTTACCTGCAGTACAACGCTGGTTACAGCAGCGAGATGTTTCTCGCCTTGGGCGATTCCAACAGCGCCCGGCAGGTACCCTCGTTTCAACCCCTGGCCGACTCCCTGCTGAATCTTCTGGAAAACCACCCCGGCGCCCGATTTTTTTTCGATTTGCGTTTTAACAATACCGGCTATCCCGCCGATGGCATCGCCCTGGCAGAACGCCTGGGCGCCATGCCCTTTGTCAACCTGCCTGACCGGTTGTATGTGGCGCTGAATCGGTATACCTCCGGGGCTGCGGTGGAAATTGCTGCAGCATTTAAGGCCAAAACCAACGCAACCCTGCTCGGAGAAACACCTCCTCAGCGGCCCAATCACTTTGGCGACCCGCAGATGTTTCAGTTGCCAAACAGCCATTTGCAAGTGCATTACAGTACGAGAGCCGTCTGGATACTGCCAGGGAATGCCTCCGCATTACCGATTGATGTGCCCATTGAACTGCCGTTCGCGGCTTTTCGCGATGGTCGCGATCCGGTGTTGGATTATGTCCGAAGGCTGTGAGGCCTGCGCTTACGCCAAGCCAAATGCGCGGCGGAAAAACACATTTACCGGTTTGGCGGCTTCGAAGTAACGGCCGGCGAATGCCGGGCCATCTGGTCCCAAAGCACGTTCGGGGGGGAGCTCGGTCATGAAATAAAATGCGCGCTCAACCCTTCATTGCCTGCACAATGGCTACAAAATCATCCGCCTTCAACGACGCACCGCCGATCAGCCCACCGTCGACATCGGGCTGGCGAAATAACTCGGGGGCATTCTGGGCATTACAGGAGCCGCCATACAGGATAGACGCGCCGTCGGCGGCGGTATTGCCATACTTCCTGGCCAGCAATACCCGGATGGCGGCGTGCATTTCCTGCGCTTGTTCCGTACTGGCTGTTCTGCCGGTGCCGATGGCCCAAATCGGCTCGTAGGCGATCACCACTTTTCGAAATTCTGCCTCCGGCAAGTGAAAGAGGCTGGCCTTCAGTTGTTTGGCTACATAGCCGACATGCGTGCCTTTTTCCCGGATATCCAGGGGCTCTCCGCAGCAAAAAACTGGCAGCAGGCCTTTGGCCAGCGCCAGATTGACTTTTCGGGCCAGTTGTTCGTTGGTTTCTTTGAAATACTGACGCCGCTCCGAGTGGCCAATGATCACATATTCCGCCCCTACAGACGCCAGCATATCCACGGAAACCTCCCCGGTGTAGGCGCCTTTTTCTTCGTGATGGCAGTTTTGCGCGGCCAGGTAAAATCCTTTGCGCACTTTCAGCATTTTGGACACAGCGTGCAGGAAAGGAAACGGCGCGCCAAAAATAACGGGCCCCCGGGGCCGTTGTTCCAGTTTTTCCAATACGGATTTGACCAATTCAACCCCTTCGTCCAAGGTTTTGTTCATTTTCCAGTTGCCGGCCACGATTTGTTGACGCATTATTACGGTGTTGTTTTGTGATGACGGTATTTTGGCCCAAAAGTAGGTAAATCCAACCTATATTTGCCCATGGCCAAAACCCAACAACAACGGATGGTGCTCGGGTTGAAAGTTCGCCAGTTCAGACAGGAACGCAACTGGAATTTCGAGGAGCTCAGCAAGCACACGGGTATTTCCGTTTCCTACCTGAACGAGATCGAAAAAGGGAAAAAGTATCCGCAACCGGAAAATCTAAAAAAACTCGCCGACGCCTTTGGTGTAGGCTCCGAATTTCTGGCTTCTACCGAACTGAGCAAACATTTCGCTCCCCTGGGCGATTTACTGGAAAGCAATTTTTTACAGGAACTGCCGCTCGATTTTTTTGGCATTGAACTACAACAGGTCGTGGAAATTATCGCCCGGGCGCCCGACCGGGTAAATGCCTTTATTTCGGCTCTGCTGGAAATTGCCCGCAACTATTCCCTGCGCAACGAAAACTTCTACTTCGCAGCGTTGCGTGCCTACCAGGAGTTGCACATGAACTACCTGGAGGACATCGAACGGGTGGCAGATACCTTTGTCCAACGGCATCGCCTTCCGGAAAACGGCGGCGTTCCTGCCCAATTCCTGGCGGATTTGCTGGTGGCAGAATATCATTACCGCATCGACGAAAAAGGCCTGGATGAGCATCCCGAACTGCAAAGCATGCGGGCTGTATTCAACCCCCGCAAACGCTTGTTGTTGCTCAACCGGCGCCTAAACGAGCGCCAACGCGCCTTCCAGCTGGCTAAAGAATTGGGATTTAATGTGTTGCAGCTGAAAGTACGCCCGCTCGCTTCTGCCCTTTTGCGGATTAATTCGTTTGAAGAAGTGCTGAACAATTATAAAGCCGCCTATTTTGCCGTAGCCCTCCTCGTCAACCGGAATGCTTTCGTGCGCGACCTGCAGACGTTTTTCCAGCAGTCTGCCTGGAGTGAACCGTACCTGTTCCAGCTGATGGCCAAATACCAGGCCAGCCCGGAAGTGTTGTTTCAGCGGTTCAACGTGCTGTCGCTCGATTTCGACCTGCAGAAGGTGTTTTTCCTGCGGTTTATTCACGACCTGGAGCGCGACAAATTTGATATCGACAAAGAATTGCACCTCAACCGGCGCCACCAGCCTCATGCTTCCGGGCTCGACGAACACTATTGCCGGCGCTGGTTGTCTATCTCCTTGCTGCGCGATTTGCAAAACTACCAGCGCCAAAGCGGCGATCACACCCGCCCGCTGGCCGGTGTACAGCGGGCTTTGTTTGCCGATTCACAAGAAGAATATATCTGTTTTGCCGTTGCCAAACCGGGTTTCCCCACACTGGATCGAAATGTAAGCGTGACCTTGGGTATCCTGCTCGACGAGCAGGCGCGGCAGGTCATCCGCTTCTGGGATGATCCGTCGATACCCCGCCACACCGTAAATGTCACCTGCGAACGTTGCGCCATCTCTGGATGCCGGGAACGCGCCGTACCTGCCGCGGCGCTGGAGAAACGGGAGGAGCGCAGGAAAATGCAGGAAGCCTTAAAAAAACTCACCGGGTAATATGATCATCGTACAGGATAAACTCGTCAGCGACGACCTCGTCGAAGCGCAATTCATCTGCAATCTGGAGGCTTGTAAAGGAGCTTGCTGTTGGGAAGGCGACTCCGGAGCGCCCCTGGAAGCGCCGGAGTTGCCCATTCTGGATGAAATATTCGAAAAAATAAAACCTTTTTTGTCTCCGGCCGGTGTCCACGCCATTGAACAACAAGGCAAATCCGTATGGTCGGAAGCGGAGCAGGAATGGGGGACGCCGCTGATCGACAAAGGCCCCTGCGCCTATATGACGCTCAACAGCGCCGGTGTTGCCCAATGCGGCATTGAACGCGCCTGCCAGGCTGGCGTCATTGATTTTCAAAAACCGGTGTCCTGTCATTTGTACCCGATACGCGTCGATCGGAATGACTCCACGGGCTTCGAAGCCCTGAACTATCACCGCTGGGAAATATGTTCGCCGGCCTGTACCCTCGGGGAGCGCGAAAAAATACCGGTCTACCGGTTCCTGCGGGAGGCTATTGCCCGGAAATATGGGCAGGCGTTCTATGATGAGCTGGACGGTGCTGCAGCATTCATGAAGGAACAGGCCTAGCGGTCGAAATCCTGTCCGATCAAAATACGCACACTCAGGCGGTCGCGCAGGATGCGCCCAACGCTCCGGTCGTAGGGGGTATTTTGGAAATCATGGACATTGTTCAGGCCATAAGAGTAAACGAATTCGGGTTCCACCCGCCATTTTCCCCAGTGGAAACCGGCGCCGATGCCAATGTCCAGGCCAAGCCGTTCGGGCAGCAGGCGCAGCGCTGCCTCCGGACCTGAAGCGGCCAGGTTCCACGAAATCCGTCCGCCAAAAAGAATAACGCCTTGAAGCGGCAGCCGGCGGAAATCATCGGTTAGTAAAAAGTGGAGGGGCAGTTCTATTTCGGCAAACCGGAACAGGTCCTTTCTTACTTGCCCGTCGGTTCTTTGGAAACGCAGTGTGTTGGAGGTGTATGAAAACTGCAGGGCCGGCCGGACGTGTAAAACCGGCAGGATCGGCCACTGCGCCCAAATGCCGGCTCCGGCTCCGCTTCCGGTCAGGTTTTGGGTGGAAACAAAGGGCGTGCCGGGGTCTTGGGGCAACGCGCCGACATTAAGTGTTTGGAACTCGGCGCCCACGGAAATACCATACGAGAACTGATACTGCCCGATACGTTGCTGCCCGTATAGCCAGTGGCTACAGTACAACAAAAACACGAGCGCAATATTTTTCATAGCACAGATAGGCGGGAAGCGCCTCAAAATTTATTTCCTTCGCTGTCGATGCCTGCAACTGACATACTTCCCTTGATGCTGATTCGCACGGCCGGGTTGCCTTTTACCCGGCTGGAGCAACTGTCGGTAGATTGGAATCCGGCAGAGAGGGCCCTGGCTGTTGCAGAAGATCATCTGGCCCGGGCGATACACGATCTTCAGCGGGCATTCGATGTAGCGCTACGGGCACTTCCGCACACCGGCTTGCGCACGGCAGTGTATAACGCCCGGAAAGCCTTTTTCCAGCGGCAGAAAGTACCCGACACCACCAGGCTCGCCATGTGGCCTGAAAAGGGAGGCCATGCACCGGAATTGGCCCGGTTGCTGGCGGCCGTTGAGGCCTGCCGGAAAGCCCGCCAAACCTTTCAGGATGCGCGGGACGATTTTGATGCACAGTATACAGCAGCTTTGATCGGGGCTTATGAGGCATTGCAGACGATAGCCCGGGAGGATGGTTTTCAGCGGTCGCTGTTGTTTTCCAGTCATGCTTTGCTGGAACAGTTGCACCGGTTTACCGACACGCCGGCGAGGCAATTTTCTAAAAAAGAACGCCAAATGGCTCTGGCCGTGCTCCAGTATGCATCCCGTATGGCAATAAAAACCTCGCCGCTCAGTCATCTGACGACGGTGGCAGTGTACGTACCTGGCAGAGAAGTCCCGGAGGCGCCGTTCGGGAAAAGCATGGTCAGCCCGAATGTGGCATTACTGGAAGCGATTTATACTGTATTGCTGCGCGAACCGACCTTTTACCAGGTCTTGCCGGCCCGGCTCAACCCCTGCATCGTGGCGCCGGCGGAACGCGAATACGAGTGGTTGTTTTATAATGGCGTGGAGGAAGGGTTTCAAACAGTAGCCAGCGATCCATTGCTGCAGTACGTGGTGGAGTTGCTTCTGGATAACCAGCGGCAAATGCCGTTTGACGCGATTGTGCGGGCCGTGTCGGCCGTTGCCGATGCCGGACCGGCAGAAGTAGAAGCGTATGTACTGGAGCTGCTGGATACCGGTTTTTTGGAGTGGGTACTTCCCGAAAGCGGGCTTTCGCCGGACTGGTGTGCCGGCTTATACCGTTTTTTAGGCTTTCTGCCGGCTGCTCCTCCGGTGGTGGAAACACTGGAGCTTCTGCAGTGGTTGCGCGCAACGGCACGCGCCCTGCCCAACCATGCGGTAATGGACGCCGTTTCGGCTCAGCAGGCGGCGGCCGAACAGGTGCGGCACTACCTGGCACGCCATGGTTTGGGTGCTACGCCCATCCCGCCGGAACAATTGTTTTTTGAAGATGTAGAGCAGCCCTTCCGGCTTGGTATTCCCTGGCCGCAACTTCAATTGTTGATAAACCAATTGGCCACTGCCTGGCGTCAGCGGCCGGAAAAGCCACTGCCCACCCAACGCGCCGCTTTGTCCGGCTTTCTCGATGGTAAAACGCAATCGGGCCAAGCCGTTGATTTTCTAGCGTTTTGTCGCGAATACCTGTCCGGCCTGTCCGGGCTGGCCCCGGCCACGCTCAGTGGCAGGGGGCCGGAAAAAATAGGCGCCCTGTTCCAGGTTTTCGAATCGGACGGCTGCTGGTATGCCGTGGTGAACGGCCTTTTCCCCGGTGGCGGAAAATTGTTTGCACGGTGGCTGCACCTTTTTCCAGCCGGCGTCCGGCATGCGCTCCAAAAATGGCTGGCTAAATCTTGCAGCGGCGCAGATTTTGTGTTGCAATATCCCTGGCAAGGCTACTTCAACGCCAATTTTCAGCCGGCCCTGACCGCCGGGGTTCTGGCCGTGCCGGGCGGCCGTTTGCCGGCTCCCGGGCACGACCAGGACATATTATTGGGCAATGTGGAAATTATTCGCGGCGATGGAGCTCCGGTTTTACGCGACCGGCTCTCCGGAAGGGTGTTCAAACTGACGGATACCGGACTGGAAGCCCTTGAAACGCGTCCGCCGGCCATGCAGGTGCTTTGGCAATTGGGTGTGCCCTATGTTTCGGTGGACGCCTTGGCTCCGGAGGATTGTTGGACACCCCTTCAAGGCGATACTATTCGTTTCCGGCCCCGCTATTGTGTTGGGAATGTAGTGTTTGCACGCGCAAGTTGGGTGTTCGAGCCGGAAGCCTGGAGCCCCTGGCTGCGGGAGCTCGATGCGGGTTTTTTCCGGCATGTTCGCCGGGAGTTATCGGTACATTCGGCGCCCCGCCATTTTTTTGCCCACCTGCCTGGAGAAAAACCACAGTATTTCGACCTGAACAGTCCGGCGCTGCTCCTGTTGTTTTGCAAGATGTTGCAGGGGGGCCGGGGCGCCCTCACGCTGGTTGAAGCCTTGCCCCTGCCACCAGGCGGGCATGGGGAGCGGGTACAGGAATACGTAGTGGAATTCGCAGTGTAGCTGCCGCGGCCGTACGCCGCAACAAGTCTATTTGTTCTCGATCAAATCGATCAGCCGGTTCAGCTCGCCGTCGTTTTCAAATTTGATGACGAGCTGGCCCTTCCCTTTGTCGTTGCGCTTGAGGTCTACTTTTGCGCCGAAATAGGCGCGGAATTGGTCCTGAATATGGCGCAGGTGATCGGGCAGGCGTTTGTCGGCCGTGGATTTTTTTCCCGACCGGTCTTCCTTGTGGCGTGCGATGAGGGCTTCGACCGCGCGCACGGAAAGGCCTTCCTGTGCGATTTGACGCAGCAGGGAAAGCTGAAATGCGATATCGTTTACGCCGGCCAGGGCGCGGGCGTGCCCCATGCTGAGTTGTCCGTTTTTGATAGCCTGCTGAATATCCACCGGTAGCCGCAGCAGGCGCAGGTAATTGGTGATGGTGGCGCGGTCTTTGCCCACCCGTTCTGACAACAATTCATCGGTGAGATTACATTCTTCCTTGAGCCGTTGGTACGAGATCGCTACCTCTATAGCGTTCAGGTCCTGACGCTGAATGTTCTCGATGAGCGCCATTTCCAGCATCTGCTGGTCGTCGGCCAGGCGCACATAGGCGGGAATCTCGGTAAGCCCGGCCATTTGTGCGGCCCGGAAGCGGCGTTCGCCGGAGATCAGTTGATACGCCTTGTCGTGCAGCCGGCGCACCGTGACGGGTTGGATCAGCCCGTGCACCCGGATGCTGTCGGTCAGCTCATCCAGGGCAGTTTGATCGAATTCGGTGCGGGGCTGGAAAGGATTGGCTTCAATTTGATTGACCGGCAACATGGCGACCGTATGCGTCAGTTCGCGCACCACTTCCTGTGCGTTTTGCTGCACGGCTTGTTCCATGAGTTGCGGATCGGTCAACAACGCGCGGATGCCTTTCCCAAACTCGGGTTTATTTATCTTTTTCGACATTTCAATTCGGATTTCTCCGCAAAAATTCTTCTGCCAGGTTAAAGAAATTGACGGCGCCCTTGCTGCTCACATCGTACATGGCAACGGGCACGTGTTGCATCGGCGCTTCGGCCACGCGCGAATTGCGGTGGATGATGGTTTCATAAACATAATCGTTGCTGCTGTTTCGCACCTCCTCGACGATGGCGTTGGCCAGGCGCAGGCGGCTGTCAAACATGGAAATCAACAGGCCCTCCACTTGCAGGTCAGGGTTGTAGCCTTGTTTGACCAGTGCAATGGTGTTTTTCAGTTTGGACAGGCCTTCGAAGGAAAACATTTCGCATTGCACCGGGATAAGCACCGTATTGGCGGCCACCAGGGCGTTTACCGTGATCAGCCCGAGTGAGGGCAGGCAATCGATAAAAACGAAGTCGTAATCCGATTGCACCTGTTTGACGATATTGCGAAGGATATACTCGCGGTTGGGTTTGTTGACCAGTTCAACTTCTGCGCCCACCAGGTTGATACTGGCCGGCAACAACCACAGGTTGGGTGTTTCAGTGGCCAGGATAGCATCCTTCGGATTGGAATCGTTGACCAGGCAGTCGTACAAACTTACCGTTTCTTCGGTGGTGATGACCCCTACGCCCGAGGAGGCGTTCGACTGAGGGTCGGCATCGATGAGCAGTACCCGTTTTTCCAAAATAGCCAGGGAGGCGGCGAGATTGATGGCGGTAGTGGTCTTGCCGACCCCGCCCTTTTGGTTTGCGATTGTGATGATTTTGCTCATAACCGGAGTTTGTTATGCCGAACAGGCAGTATCTTGTATGGCTTAGAAAGTTCTTGTCTCACCAATGGACATTAAAATTAATTCTTTCCCCTTTTCCGCAAAAGCGGCACGGGCTTTCGCATGATCGATTTTGATAAATCCGAACGTATCATAATGGCATCCCACGATTCGGTCACATTCGATAAACGCACTGGCCAACACGGCATCGCGGTAGTCCATCGTAAAATTAGACCCAATGGGCAGGATTGCCAATTTCAGTGCCGGGCATATCATGGGGATGAGTTTCATGTCGAGGGTCAGGGCTGTATCGCCTGCCATGTAGAAGGCGCCATCTGCGGTATCTACCACATATCCCGCGGGATCACCCCCGTAGGAACCATCGGAAAAACTACTGCTGTGCACGGCATTCACCATTTTCACCCGCCCGAAATCGAACGGCCACCATCCGCCCTTATTCATTGGGTGTGTGGAGAATCCCTTTGCGCTGTAGTGGGCATGAATTTCCCAAATGCCGACGATCAGGGCCTCCGGGTTCTGGCGCATCACTGCTTCCACATCGGCTATATGATCGCTATGTGCATGGGTCAACAGGATGTAGTCGAAGTGGATGCTGTTGACGTTGATCTGTGCTGCCAACGGATTTCCGGACACAAAGGGATCGAAAAGCAAGCGTTTGCCGCCGGCTTCCACCAAAAAACAGGAATGGCCGAAATAGGTGATTTTCATAGGCGCACTAACAACCCGCGGCAATTGCCCGGGGAACATCCGGCAAAGATAACTTTGGCTTGGAGAATACGGTCATCTGCCCCCCGGGAAGTTATCCACCGGGGAGTGGGGATAAATATGTTGAAAAGTGTTGGTAATGCTGAGAAACTGCTTGAGTTAATTTCACCGGGTCGCAAAGCATAGTTTTTGTTGTCAGGCAAATTAACTCAAACAGTTTCTTAGCGCAGCAATGTGACATTTCCTTTCCGAAGAGCGGGAACTCTGGCGCCGTTTTCGATCAATTCGTAGTGGAGGACCCAAACATAGGTGTCTGAAGGGGCTTCCGAACCGCCAAAGCGGCCATCCCAGCCCTTTAGAATCTCCCTGGTTTCGAATACTAAGAGGCCCCAGCGGTTGAAAACCTGAAATTTATAGGCGGTCACCGGACACAGAAAATCGGGCTGAAACGTATCGTTGGTCTGATCGTCATTGGGGGTGAACGCATTCCCGATTGTGTATGGGTCAGGTGGGGGCGCGCACACCAGGCGGTCTTGCACGGTGAACGAATGCACGGTGAATGGAAGAGCACTGATTTGTACTTCGGGCGCCGCCGTCAGCGGGAGGTTTGCCGAAACGAGCGCATGGGCGAAAGATTTTATTTCCTGTAACGGGCTGCAACAGCCGGCGAGCCCACCCAGACTGTCCAGTTGGGCCAGGCACACCGTTTTTTCAAAAACATCCAGGCTTCCGATCGCGGCCCATGAACCGTCGGGAAGCGGATCCAGCCGGTGCCATTTGGTGGGATCGTCATGCGTATCGGGATAAAAACGGACCGATTTAACCACGCCTGTGGTGCTTGCCCGTACGATGAAAGAACCTTGCGGCGAGCTGGGATTTACAAAAAAGATATCACCGGCCGGTGTGATGTGCAGATCGCCGTATTCATCCACATATTTATAAATCACGAAAGTTGGCTGATAAATATTGGACCATTGCGGGTTGCCTTCATCGTCCAGCAAAGTAAGCCAGGCAATGTCGTTTGCTCCGGGTATCCAACCGTTCATGACCAGCCGGCCGTCGGAAAGCAGCGCCAGATTGTTGGGTTCTTCATCGACCAGGCTGCCCAGGCGTTTGCTAAAAACCGGCAAACCATCGGCGGTGAAACGGCCGATCCAGGCATCTTCGCTGTTCAGGTGCCGGGTCTGGCCAAGTACGTAAAAGCCGCCACCGGCGGGGATTTCTACGGCAGCCGTGGCGGTGATATGATTCGGGGCGTCCCAAATCCGTTGCCACAATGTGGCTCCGGAGCCGTCAAATTTCACCAGCATTATCTTGTGTTGGGACGATGCGCTGTTAAACGTTTCCCCAACCAGCAAATAGCCATCGCCCAGGGGCAGGATTTTCCGGATGACGGCGGTGGCAGGAGTTATCGTATTGCTCCATAAAACGTTGCCGTTGGCGTCCAGTTTGACATATCCGGCCCGTTTTGGCTGTATTGTGTCACCCGGATCGTTCCAGCCAATTATTAATTCACCCGAACCGGTGTGCAACGCCAGGTTGAACCACTCCTGGTAACCCGCGTCGTACTCCCGGGCCCACCGGGGCATGCCTTGCGGGTCGGTGTTGATTACCATACCATTGAAATTATCGGTAGCCCGCCAACCTACGAGGCTGTATCCGTCCGGCAGTACCTCCAGGTCTTTACCAAACAGGGCTTGTAAAGGCGGTACATCGGGGGAAGCAATTGATCGCGCAAAATAATCCTGCGCATTTAGTTTTACAGAAAATGCTATGCAAGCTATGAGCGGCACAGCAGGCAAGGTTGTTGGAATCCATTTCATTTGTTCTGTCTTATTTTTTTAGGAATCGCAGCGGCCGGGCATCATGCCGGCACCGGCTGTCTGGGCCGCATGCTCTGGTAGGTATGCAACAACTGGCGGGCCACTTCGAGGTTGTCGAAATTTTCCGTACAAAATACCTGTGCGCGTTGTCCCAGCCGTACCAGTTGCGGGCCTTCCGAGTAACACCACCGGATAGCGCTGTAAAATTCTTCCGGCGTATCGGCAATCAACGTTTCCCGGCGGTGGCGGGCGTTTATGCCTTCGAGCCCAATGGTGGTGGAAAGCACTGCTTTCCCGAGTGCCATGCCTTCCAGGATTTTGGCGCGCATGCCGCTGCCCGACAAAAGGGGAACGACCATAACGGCGTGCGCGTTGATAAATGCGGCAGCATCCGGCACTTCCCCGTGCACATGCACGCGAGGTAGCCGCAAGCGCTTTAACCAGGCCGGGGTGTTTCGGCCGGCAATATGAAAATGCAATTGCGGAAATTCGGGGGCCAGCAGCGGCTTCCAAACCTTGTCCAAAAACCAGGCGAGTCCCTCGGCATTCGGCATCCAGTCGAGCGAACCGATGAAACCCAGGCGGAGGGGCTGCCGGAAACAGGCATCGTCGGCCATGTAGTCGCGGCAATCCAACCCGATCGGAATAACCACAGCGGGTTTGGTCAAGCCCAAGTTCCGGAATTGTTCCACATCCCGCTCTGTGATGCCGATCAGCAGGTCGTAGCGGTTCAGGTGTTCCGTTTCAAATTTTTTCAAACGCGGGGTGATCGTATTCAGGTACCATTTTTTTAAAGGATTACTTTGAGCGGCCACCCGTTCCCAAATTTCATGTTCGACATTGTGCGCGCGCAGGGCAATAAGTGCCGAGGAATGTTGCCGGATAAGCGGAATATAAGGCGCCAGGTAAAGGGTCTCCAGCTGAATCACATCAAACCAGTCATCCTGCAAAATTTCGATTAATTTTTCGGCAAAAGCCGGGTTTTCAAACCGTTCAACATGGTACGAGCGGTCGGAAAACAAGTTGGCAAGCGCTGCGAACGGGCGAATATGATTGTCAATATCGACGGTATGGATGGCCTGGTAGTGGTCGAAGCCGGGCGGCAACAGGCCTGGATCAAACCAGTGTTTACTGGTGTTCATGGCCAACAGCGTGACGTCGGAACCCAGTTCCTGGAATGCCTTGGCCAAATACGTCACCGCAATACTCTCACCGTCCTTGAGCGGAAACGGAAACTTTTTGCAGAGTTGTAGAATCTTCATGGTATGTTGCCTGGTCGCTAACCTTCAGGGGCGCCGGATTAAATCGGGTAATAATGCGCATCTTAATCTGCTGGCGGCGAAAGTAGGATATCCGCTGTTATAATATAAAATCGATCCGGTTATGTTTTTAACAATTTTAAAAGCGCGGGAGGCATCAAATCATATCTTTGCGGCGTTTTATCCGACACTTTAGTGATTCACACGCAGATCGCGCAATCCGGTGATGGTACTAGAAGCCAGCAATATTCATAAGGCATTTGGGCAGTTACAGATTCTCAAAGGCGTCAACGTAGCGGTACCCCGGGGCGAAATCGTCAGCATTGTGGGTAAATCGGGGGCTGGTAAAAGCACGTTGTTGCATATTCTGGGTACGCTGGACCAAGCCGATCAAGGCGAGGTGACGATTAACAAGACGCTTGTCCGAAAACTCGGCATGCGCCAATTAGCCGCCTTTCGCAACCAACATATAGGGTTTGTGTTTCAGTTTCACCACCTCCTGCCCGAATTTACCGCACTGGAAAATGTATGCATCCCCGGCTTTATTCAAAAAAAACCGGAAATTGCCGTCAAACGCCGCGCTGCCGAATTGCTCGAGTACCTTGGCCTGTCCGACCGCCTTCAACACAAACCGGGCGAACTCAGCGGCGGCGAACAACAACGGGTGGCGGTTGCCCGGGCCCTGATCAACCAACCTGACGTTATTTTTGCCGACGAGCCGACCGGAAACCTCGATAGCGCCGCTTCTCAGGACTTGCACCGCCTCATCCGGCGCCTGCGGGATGAATACCGCCAGACTTTTGTAATTGTAACGCATAACAAAGAACTTGCTGACCTTTCGGACCGTTGCCTGGAAATGCGGGACGGACTTTTGGTCTAACATATTCAAACGATGTTGCCTCGGTTATTGCTGCCTGCTCTGCTTATATTTTTTGCCTGTCATTCGACTACCGATATGACCGGCTCGGTTGCCCCTGTTCCTTTAGCCGAGCGCCCTAAAAATATTATCCTGTTGATTGGCGATGGTATGGCCCTTGCCCAGGTATCTGCCGGAATTTACTGGAAAGGCGTTGGAAAATCAGTTTGGGAGCGGTTTCCGGTGGTTGGCTTTCATAAAAGCCACTCGCATGATGAACGCGTCACCGATTCAGCGGCAGGCGCTACGGCCTTTGCCTGCGGGCATAAAACAAAAAATGGCGCCATCGGCGTGGTCCCGCCGGATTATAACCCCTGCCCAACGATTCTCGAAAACCTGAAGTCCCGCGGATGGGCAACCGGAATGGTGGTAACCTGCTCGGCTACGCATGCGACGCCAGCCAGTTTCATCGCTCATGAAGATATCCGGGCTTTCACAGAATCTATTGCCGAAGATTACCTGGAAACGCCAATCGATTGTTTTGTCGGTGGCGGACAAGGCTATTTTGATGACCGCCCGGATAAAAAAAACCTGTTGGATTCCCTTCGGCAGCGCGGCTATGTCGTGCAATCCGGCGCCGGTTTCGGCCGGCTCCCCCTGGACGGTTCCGCGCCGTTTATGCTTTTTACCGCCGAGCGCGAACCGCCGAGCGCTTCTTCCGGGCGCCGCTACCTCCCTTCTGCCACCTTGAAGGTATGCGACTATTTAAAAAAACGCAGTTCGAAAGGCTTCTTTCTGATGGTAGAAGGTAGCCAGATCGATTGGGCCTTGCACGCCAACGACCCTCAGTGGCTCAAAGCCGAAATGCTCGATTTCGATGCTACCGTAGCCGCAGCCCTTCAATTTGCCCAGTCTGATGGCGAAACCCTGGTCATTGTAACGGGCGACCATGAATGCGGCGGCACCGGGTTGAATGCATCCGATAATAAGAACCGCTTCACCCTGGCCTTTAGTTCGCGCCTGCACTCCGGGGCAATGGTGCCGGTATATGCCTACGGGCCCAAAGCAGCGCTGTTTTTTGGTATCTACAACAACACGGAGATCTATTATAAAATGTGGGCAGCCTTGGGCGACCATCTGGCTGAAGCGAAATAACGGCGTTTCCGTCGAACCCGATTTTTTGTACCTTTGCACCCGACTCCCCCGCTTGCTGGGCACAAACCGATGGTGCCCAAACGCAGTTTCCAACCATAGCATTTAAACAGAAACCAAATTTTGCCACTCATCAAATCTATTTCTGGCTTTCGCGGCACCATTGGCGGCCGCCCTGGCGACAACCTTACGCCGCAAGATATCGTCGAGTGCGCGGCCGGTTTCGGGCAGTGGGTGCTCGATACCACGGGCAACCCGAAAATCGTTGTCGGCCGCGACGGCCGCATTTCCGGCGAAATCGTCAGTAATCTCGTCGTCAGCACCTTGCGCAGTTTGGGTATCTCGGTCGTTGACCTGGGGCTCAGCACCACGCCCACGGTGGAAATAGCCGTACCGGAAGAACAAGCCGGCGGCGGCGTTATTCTTACTGCCAGCCACAATCCACGCGAGTGGAACGCGCTCAAACTGCTCAACAGCCGGGGCGAGTTCATCAGTGCCGCCGACGGCGCAGCCGTCCTGGAACGTGTGGCGCTGGGGAAAATCGAGTATGCCCCGGTTCATCAACTTGGCGGCTATCAGACAAAATCGGATTATATCGACCGGCATATTGAAAAAATACTGGCACTTCCCCTGGTGGATGTATCCGCGATCAGGGAAAAGAAGTACCGGATCGTTGTGGATGCGGTCAATTCTACCGGCGCACTTGCCGTGCCGCCCTTACTGCAGGCGCTGGGCTGCCAGGTCATGCTGCTGAACGGGGAGGTGACCGGCCAATTTGCCCATAACCCCGAGCCTTTAAAAGAACACCTGGGCCAGCTGTCGGCGGAAGTGCGCTTACAAAAAGCCAGCCTCGGTATTGCCGTCGACCCCGATGTGGACCGGCTGGTATTTATGTGCGACGACGGCGAATTGTTCGGCGTAGAATATACGCTCGTGGCTGTGGCAGATTATGTGCTTTTTAAACAGGGCGCCGGCAACACGGTGTCTAATTTATCCTCCACCCGGGCACTTCGCGATATCACCCTCAAATATGGCGGACAATATTTCGCCGCTGCAGTAGGGGAAGTCAACGTCGTGGAAAAAATGAAAGCCGTGCAGGCTGTCATCGGCGGAGAGGGCAATGGCGGGGTTATCCTGCCCCAGCTTCACTACGGCCGCGATGCCCTGGTCGGTATTGCCTTGTTTTTGAGTCATTTGGCACATTCTGGAAAACAAATTTCCACCCTTCGGAAAACTTATCCCGATTACCAAATGGTCAAAAATAAAATAGACTGCTCCCCGGCGATTAACCTGGAAAAGGTTTTCTCCACCCTCGCAGCAAAATATAAAAACGAACAAATCAATACGGAAGACGGTTTAAAAATCGATTTCGAGAGTGGTTGGGTCCATCTCCGCCCCTCCAATACGGAGCCCATCATCCGGATATATGCCGAAAGCGCCTCGGCGGTCATCGCCGATAGCCTGGCAAGGAAGATCATGCAGGATATTCATGAACTTTAACGCCGGCCGGCGCTGCTTTTTAACGCCTGAACGAATCAATAGACCCGGAATTTCTTCCATTTTATGCCCCATTTTTTAAGTAACGTAAATTTTGGATAGGTCATGGCCTCGGAGAGGCCCAACGTTGGTAGAATTGGTTGATTGTTAGGAAATATGGCCTCGGAGAGGCCTAACATTTGTTTATTTTCGAACCAATTTTACCAACTTTAGGCCTCTCCGAGGCCCCGTAATCGTGTAATGATTGATTTTACAAACGTTGGGCCTCTCCGAGGCCATGACCTATCCAAAGCTCACGTTAAGTAAATAGTTGATTTTAAATTTTTCTACCGTCCACCCCCGAGGTTTCGGGGCAGGCCGTCCACCGTCCACCGTCCACCGTCTACCGTCTACCGTCTACCGTCCATGCAACGCGTTTATTTTGACAATGCAGCCACTACCCCGGTTTCGGAGGAAGTCATTCAGGCCATGATCCCGGTATTGCGCGAACTATACGGCAATCCCTCGAGCATTCACGCGGAGGGCAGAGCGGTACGGGCGCTGCTGGAATCTGCACGTAAAACAGTAGCGCATGCTATCGGAGCAAGTACGGCAGATGTTTTTTTTACTTCCGGCGGTACGGAAAGCAACAATATGGCCATCAAAGGCGCGGTTCGCGACCTGGGGGTGCAACGGATCATCAGCAGCTCCACTGAACACCACTGCGTGTTACATACCCTTGAAACTGTTGAAAAAGAAAAAGGCATCGCTATCGTCTGGCTACCCGTGGATACCCTCGGTCGGGTAGATTTGGATGCCCTGGAACAATACCTGGCAGATGGCCAGGGCCTGAAGACGCTGGTGTCGCTCATGCACGCCAACAATGAGATCGGTACCATGCTCGACCTGGACCGCGTGTCGGCGCTTTGCCGGCAACACGGCGCGTTGCTCCATACCGATTCCGTACAAACCGTAGGTCATTTCCCCATCGATGTAAATAAAACACCGGTGCATTTCCTTTCCGGCGCTGCGCATAAGTTTCACGGGCCCAAAGGCGTGGGCTTTATTTATATTAACCCGTCCAGTACAATAAAACCCCTTCTGGATGGTGGCGCGCAGGAACGCAACATGCGCGGCGGCACTGAAAATGTTTATGGCATTGCAGGTCTCGCCAAAGCGCTCGAATTGGCTATAGCCCACATGGAAGACCGGAGTCGCTACATTCGGGAACTTCGCTCGTATATGATCGATCAGCTCCAGGCGGCATTTCCAGGCGTGCGGTTTAACGGCGACTATACTGGGAATAGCCTGTATACGGTGCTGAGCGTGTCCTTTCCGCCGTCTGCAAAAAACGAACTGCTCCTGCTCAGCCTGGATATTGCCGGTATCAGCGCATCCGGAGGCAGCGCCTGCTCGAGCGGCGCCGAAAAAGGTAGTCATGTACTCGCCGCCATTGGAGCCGACCCCGACCGGAAAAGCATACGCTTCTCATTCTCGCACTACAATACGCCTGCCGAAGTGGACTGCGTCATCGGCAAACTCCGCGAGATACTACCTGCGCCGGCGGCGATACTTTGACTCAAAAATCTTCAAAAAAAGTTCGGGCATTCCGGCCTACATTGCGCTGCATGGTAGTGGCGTCGTTGTAATTATCCCCGCTGTATTGCTCCCCGGCATTGCGTTTATACAAGTCGCGTTCCCAACGCGGGTTATTGATTTCCCCCCGTGCGGTGGAATGCAGGATGATAAAATCCTCGCCGGCCAGGGTAGGATTGTAAAACAGGAACTTGACGTTTCGTTGCTTGGTTTTCGGGAAATTGTAATACACCCAAATTTCATACGGCGGCGCGCTGGGGTCGTCTTCCACGCGGATCAGGTCGTCCGGCCGGCCATAACGCAGGTAGGCGCGTCCCCGGTCGGTTTCGAAGCCGTACCGAAAGCCGCTGTGGAATTGCTGGTCCGCTGCTCCAGCTACTTTCATATAGTCGAAATATGCCTGCTCGGGGTTGTTCGGGTCTGCTTGTACAAAGTGCCGGAACAGAAAATACCGCATCGATTTCAAATCAGCGCCAAGCAGGATATTCTTCAGAATTTCGGCTTCATCGCCGGCCATAAGCGCGGAAATAGCCCGCAGGCTGTACCGCAGGTTTTCCTCGCTCAGATCAGTCACAAACTGTTTTTCCACCACGTCTTCGGTCAGTTCAATTTCAGCGACGTCCAGGAATGGATTGCTGCGCTGAAACTGGACCCTGCGGGAACAGAGCAGTTCGTTGGCCGGGTTGCGCAGCTCGACCGTTAAGGAATAATTTCCGCTTTTTAGTTTGCTGATATCTATGGGCACCAACAGCGCATCGATGGCCGAGGGCTTCTTGCGCTGCGACCCCACCGACACCAGGGCCGTATTGCCGTTGCCCAACTCCTGCGAGAGGGTGTACCGGATCAAATAGGAATCGCCGGCGATAACCTTGCCAGAGTGGTATATCTCCGCATAAAATGCCAGCATAGTGGCCGTTCGATCGTAAAAATTGAAGGGTAAGGGCTCCAGAAAGTAGCCGTTTTTCGTAAATGGGGTCTCCGAATTGTCCGGACGGAAACTGCGCAGCAACAACACATCGGTCAGGTAAACGCCAGCCCCGGTTCCGACAATCAGGGCCGTGGAAAAGACCTTGGCGTTATCCGGGTCATACACATCCTGGAAGGATATTTCCAGCGTATAATCGCCTGCCGGGATAAACATCCGTTTGACGTCGAGCAACGCTTGCGGACTGCCCACCAAGGGGCTGTTCAGCCGGTATTTTTCGAAATTGACGATTTGATCGCCTTTTTTAACCAGGATGAGCGTCTCGACCCCGGCCTGCAGGTGCACACTGTCTACGCGTTTGAAGGTCACAGACGCTGCCGAAACTTCAATGTTAATTTCCAGGTAGGTTTTTTCCGGTGTTGCAAATACCGCATAGGATATGCCGGCATCAATGGCTCCAACCACGCCGGGTGCAATTGCCAATAATACACTAAGCAGCAATGGATAAAGGATATCTTTTTTCATAGCAGGCTATTGTACAGTGAAATAATGGGCGTTGAAATCTTCATTTCAAAAGTCGGCCATCCGCACGGGCTATCCGGAACGATTTTTTTTAAAAGTCAGGAGTCCGCCCACACGTCCAGGCCTCTTTTATCCTACAAATATCGCTGGAAAAAGGAATAATTCCTTGGGCGAACAGGCTCTCTTAGAGGCTCAGGTTGAAAATAAAGTAGCTGAGAATGATGTACATCATCAAAACCACATATGGCACATAGATCCGCACGGTTTGCATCACCCGTTCTTTTAAGGCCGGGAACGGCCGGTCGGAGTAGGTGACGTACAGGAAACACAGAAAATTCACCCCAAGGGTGAGCAAAAGGAACAGGTAGGCGCGGTTCATCGAGTCGGTGGTGGGCGACAATTGCGTCAGGTTGATGGAGTACGCCACGGCTGCCAGGAAGGAGGTAATGATCAATTCGCCGACCTCCTCAAAACTGGATTTATGGAAAAACAACATAAAGATGGGTAGAATGCTGAACATCATAAACGGAAGAATGATCAGCGTTATGGCGCCCCATGGCCGGCGGCTGACCTCCAGGCGAACGTTCAGCAGCTTGTATTTTTCCAGGTACCGGGCCGTCTCGCTGGTGTCCGGCGTTATTTTATCCAGCGCGCCAAGCCGGCTGGTGAGCTGGTTGTCAATGGTAACGAAGTAATCGTTGGTAGCCCAATCGATAAATTTGAACGAGTCTTTTTTTGTTTTTCCGAGAAGCCGGCTGAAATCGAAGGTAATATTCATTTCATCACTGGTGCTCAGCGCAGAAATGGGGATCGTGATTTGATGCCGGTCAAAGGGGAAGTCGAAGGTTTCGTAATTGGAGTAAAACTTGCCGCTCACCCGGTAGATCCGCACGATGAAATTATCTTCCCGCCGGGTAGCCACCAGGTCGCGTTCAGCCTCGCTGGTGCTCATATTGTCGAAGCCAATGTAATCTTCCTTGTCGATGTAGTTGGAATCGGCAATGACCCAATACAAGAGGTTGCAGGAGAAAGAATTATTCCGGACGTCGATTTCGTTGATGTCGATAATATCCAGCCCTACCCGCAAATTGGGAACGGCCATGCCGCGGCTGTTGATTTGAACAGGGCAGCTGCGCCATTTGCCATTGGAAACCTGGCTGAAAGTGGGGGTGCGGGTGAGAATCAGGGTGCTGTCAAATTGGTACAACTGGTTATGTTCCGCAATTTTTTTGCCGCGAATTCCATGAAAAAAAGCGGCGGCCGCCGCACGGTCTTTCACCCCTTGTTCGAGCGCGGCCTTCAGTATATTGGCGGCATCATAACAACGCCAAATGTACTGGTCCACATTTTTGTGGGTGAAGAACTCCGGAGGGAAGGCTGACCGGAATGCCTGCTGATGGCGGTATAATTCGATCGGGAAGGCCTCATTTTCATTTTCCAGCGTAATGAGCGTATGCCCTTTTTTGGTTATAATTTCGATTTCAGCCGGGTTCAGATTCGTACTTTGCAGGAAACCGATAAAGATTTTTCCGGGAATGGAAGCGGTTTTCAAATATCGCAATACGGCATTGCCAAAACCGGAGTGGGTGTTTAACAAAATGACGGAATCGCGTGTTTGGCGCAGTACCCGGTCCAGATTCCGAACGAGCCGAAGCGAATCAGCTGCCGGCGCCTGATTGTTGTTTTGGTACCGTTCCTGCGAAAGAGAATCGATAATCTGGTAGGAAATGCCGTTCTGGTCCATCAAATCGGTAAAAATCCGGTGCGGGCGATAGTCGTATTCGGTGACGAACCCTACCGATCGAACTTTCAACGCTTCCCGGATAAACCGAACCATATACATCGGTTGCGGATCATTCGGATTCAGAAAAACCGCATTGCCGCGGTAGTCCAGATTATTTTGGTCGGCACTCAGCGCAATTACCGGAATACCGCCGTCGCGGATGATCGGATGCGCATGCCGGATGTGTTTGCCCCAGGTGTTGTCTACCACCAGCAGGATGTCCGGATTGGCCTGGATTTGGCGGTAGATCGCTTTTATCCGGGTGCTGTCTTCAACAAATGGGCAGTCAAAAAGCAGGGTATCGAGCCGGACCGCGTACCCGCTGCTATTGAATTCTTTCAGGTAACCGCTCAGCATGGCGGCATACAGCTGGTCGGTATAATTGCGTTGGGCGGAAGCGGTTTTGTTGTTGATGTCAAAGCCGATGTACGCAATATACTTTTCCGGACGCTGCCGGCCCAAACAGCCTGCAAAGCACATGGTGGCGAGCAAGAAAATACCTATTCCAAGCCGAAAACAGGAAGTAGTCAGAAGGTGTTTCATACCTGTTTATTTTATGGTGCGCTGCTTGCTCAAATGTAAACAATTTTTTTGAAGCACTTCTCTGGCGAAGGCTACTTGAACTCCACTACACTCCCTTTTGCCATTTTAATTCGGTATAAAATGCGATTGCCTGTTATGGCACGGCGCTGATCGGGCGCCGCTAACATCCGGCTGCCATTTTTACATACTGGAACAAGCACACTACCTGGGAGCTCCAGGTTCAGGATGCCCGCTTTTTCTGCGTGCACCCGTACAAATTGCAATCGCCCCTGCCGGATTTCGGCATCCACCAGGTAAGCGCCGGCCGCCCGGAATTGTTTGAAGCCGAGATCCAGCCACTCTGCCGGGATAGCCGGGAATACCGCGACCACGCCACCATGGCTCTGCAGCAGCATTTCCTGCAGGCCGGCGGCAAAAGCAAAATTACCCTCCAGCGTGAAGGGCCTGTAGCGCAGGCTGGAATACCCACGGCCAAGTTGGTCGCCATTTAAATGAAATGAATTGGGCGATACAAATGCCGTTGCGAAAATGTGCAGGGCTTCCCTGGCCCCGTCCCCGTCGGAAACCTGTGCTCGCAGACAGGCCAGCCAGGCAAATGAATATCCGGTCCAACCGGATGTGCCCACCGAATCGAGCAATTCCAAGGATGATCGCATGATCTGCCATTCGGGTTTCTCTGGCGTTCGGTCAAACAAAGCCAGCGGATAAATTGGCAGGAGGTGTGAAAAATGCCGATGGCTCGCCCGGTAGGCCAGTCCCGGGGCAATTTTTAGGGGCGAAAACGGGTATTTATCCGGGTCTTCCACTGAAAACCCCGGGAGCTGACGCCCAATTGTTTTCCACCGTGCTGCTTCTTCGTTTTTCTCCAAAGCCGTCGCTACCTCCTGGGTCGCTTCAAAAACAAAACGCGCCAGAGCAAGGTCGTATGTCGTCCAGGTGTTTGGAAACCATGCACTCATGCTATTGTCGAAAAATTCCGGCGAGGAAGATAGTGGTAGCACCCGTACGCCAGCAGCATTCAGGCAGGTCAGTTGTTCGAGGTGTAAAGCCACCGCCTTCAGCCACGGCCAGGCATGCCGCTTCAGAAAACGGCGATCGCGGGAGAATTGCCATTGCAGATAAAAATGGTGTGCCAACCAGGCCGAGGTGGTCGGCGAACAGGCATATTGTATCCAGCCGCCCATTGGTTCGCCCGCGAGGGTTTCCACACCGGGAACACATAGTCCATTGGTCCCAAAATACTGCTGTGTGAAGCGCCGGTGCGCGCCGGTATTTCGCTCCAGATGCTGCAGGTACGCCAGGGCCAGATCGGAATGGTTGGCCGTATATGCCGGCCAATAACTCATCTGCGTGTTCAAGTCATGATGAAAATCGCCTTTCCAGGGCGGAAGCCGGCCATTATCGGCAGTCCAGACCCCCTGCAGGCTGATCATAGGCGCACCGATGCGCGCCAGACAGCCGAATTTGTACATTTCCCGGTAATACTGCCGCTCCAAAAGGGTGTCTGGTATATAAACCGACGATCGGGCCCAATACCAGGCCCACCAGTTTTCGGCTTCGCGAAAAGATCTTTCAAACCCGCGTCGAAGTGCCCGCTGTACCGTTTTGGAAGCCGTAGGCTGGCTTTTTTCACCTGGAAAGCGACTGGAAATACTCCAGACACCTTCCAATGCGCCGGTATTGACCCCATACGCAACTACAACCTGGTATTCAAATCCACCCCATCCCGATTGATTGTACTCCAAGTAGTGCATCTGCCCGTTCCCTTGTTCTTCCACGCTGTACTCCCGGACGGTCCCTTGTTGATAACCTAACCGGGCAAGGTTGTCGCCTTCCACAGAACCGGCAGGGTCAGCCGAGCGGTTACCGGCATAAGCCGGCGGCAAAAGTCGCACTCGCGGTAACGGCCGGATAGGATTGTCCGGGCTTCCGGATTTCGGGTAATCCAACCGAAACCAACCTTCCTGCCGCTCCGGGTGGATAAAAAATTGCATCTGCAGCCCGTTATCCAAGATTACGGCAACCAGGCCGGTTCTAATATCCAGTGCTGCGGTTTTCGGTGTGCCGATTGGCAATTTATCGGATATTAAGGGGAATTCCAGGGCTGCCCCGGGTATTTTAGTCGGCCCGGGCTGCTGTTCGTATGGTGCATCGAAATACTGCTGTACAATGCCGTATTCCTTTTTTGTCACTTGTTCTGCCACCCATTTGTACGTAAACTCCGGGCGATCCAAACCCGGCATAGGGCGCAAATCCCACAAATCGGACCGGTCAAGCGCAAGGCGGATCGTTCCTTCCTTTGACCAGATGAGGGCGCCCAACCAGCCATTCCCAAGCGGGAAACCCTCGTCCCAGCGCGTGGGCAGATTGGAAAATACCAGGTTGTGTTCCGGGCGCGGTTGCGCTCCTGACAACGCAGGCCATACCAAGAAGCAGATAAGGATATGACGCATCAGCGTGGCGTTTGAAACGCTCATTTTAGTATTGGTAAAATGACTTGGGATTGAAATCCTGAGCTCCGATGTATATTTACGGTAATTGGAATAAAATCGGCATCCGATGCTTCATAAATATTTACATATTGCTGCGGGTTGCGGTCGGTCAGCGGAAACCAACTGCTTTGCACCTGAATCATGAGTCGGTGACCGGGTAAAAAACAATGCGCGACATCGGGTAGATCGAACCGGATATTGGCGGGTTCACGCGCTTTGAAGGGCTCCGGTTTTTCCAGACTGTTGCGGTACCGGCCGCGGAATATTTCGCCCCGCACCAACATCTGATAGCCACCAAGCGGTACGCCATTTTCTTCTCCGGAAAGGGTATCTGGAAACACATCGATTATTTTTACAACAAAGTCAGCGTCCAATCTCTGGTAAACGTCAATAAATCCATGTGCGTGCAGGCTCACGACCAGGTCCGCCGCTACGGAGCCAGCTACTCGCAGGGTATCTTGAAGGACCGGAGTCTGATAGACTACTACATCGGGCCGGCGGGCTGCGAAACGTTGATCGTCCGTCATGTATTCCGATGTGCGACGCAAATGTATGTCTTCGGTATAGGGCACCGGCTTGGCGGGGTCGCTGATGTATGTGTCTGTCTCCGGCGCTGTGGTCAGGGCGTCAGGCGTGGTGCCCAGCTGGCCATTTTTCTTAAAGTAATAGGATACGTGTTTTGCATCTTCCGGAGGCCAGCCGGGGTAAGTGGCCCACCGGTTGCTTCCCGTTTCAAAGATCAAAGCATCCGGCAAATTCATTTCGCCCCGGTCCTTTAGGTAATATTCAAAAAAGGGGAACTCAATTTCTTGCTGGAAATACCCGCTTGTATTTTGACTGAAGGATACATTACCCAATTTGGCGCCGTTCCCCCGCGCCCAGCCACCGTGGCTCCAGGGTCCCATTACGATGCGGTTGCTCGTGGACGGCGGGTTCTGCAATTCAATGGCTTTATACATATTCCAGGCGCCGTAGCAATCTTCCGCATCGAAGAGACCGCCAACGGTCAGTACCGCCGGCCGGATGTTTCTGAGGTGTGGGCGCGGATTCCGGACTTTCCACCAGGCGTCCATATCAGGGTGCGCCATAAGATCATTCCAAAAGGGAATTTCGCCGTGCAGATACTTTTTATTAAAATTGGGAAGCGCGCCGGCCTGCAGGAAAAACTGGTAATTATCAGGTGTTTGCCAGTCGGAAAACCCTTTTGCACTTTCTGTGGTGGGTTGCGAACGGGGTTTGCCAAAACCCGAAAAAAACGAAAATGCGTCCAGGAGCATAAACGCGCCGTTGTGGTGAAAATCATCGCCGATAAACCAATCTGTCACCGGCGCCTGGGGCGAAACGGCTTTAATAGCCGGATGGTCGGCCAAAACAGCCATGGTGGCATAAAAGCCCGGGTATGAAATGCCGTATACTCCTACGCGGCCGTTGTTGCCGGCTGCATACCGGAGCAACCATTCCACCGTGTCATAGGTATCGGTGGCTTCGTCCGTATCCCGGGATGATCTCCGGACGGCCAGGTAGGGACGCACATCCACAAATGCACCTTCGCTCATGTATCGGCCGCGTACATCCTGATTGACAAAAATATAACCACTGCGCGCCAAATGCATGTTTTGAAAACTGGTCACATAGTCGTCAATACCATATGGTGAACAGGAATAAGGCGTGCGTTTGAGTAAAATAGGGTGGGAGCGGGATTGATCTTTTGGCGTGTAAATACTGGTGAACAACCGCACGCCATCCCGCATCGGGATCAGTACTTCGCGTTTGATATAATGGAGCCGGATATATGCCGCATCGGTAGCAGTTTGCGCACTCAGCCACAGGGTTTGCAGGATAAAAAACAAGGTAACGAATTGTTTCATGCCGTTCAGTTCTTCAATTGTATGTAATTAATGGACCTGCGAAAATGCGGAATTTTCCTGCAATGCACGCTTGTAATCCGGGAGACTGCCGACGTGTCGCAGTGGGAGTTACACCCTTACGTTGCGCCCGCCCAGTCATACGCCCCCGCTGGCCGGCCTTTTTGATCACTTCATCGATAAAAAAACAAGCCTCTGCAACCTGCCCTCAAGCCGGGGTGTCCATGCTGGTGGAAAACAAATACATAATTTAATTGAGCTATGAAAACGAAACTTCTTTTGACAATTGCCCTAATACTGGGTATCCAGTCTTTCAACGATGCACAATCCGCATCCGCATCTTCCGATCCTCGTTATCCTTATGTGGAGGTCATTGTAACGCAGGAAAAAATATGGTTGATACCGGATGAAATGCCGGTAGGAAACCTGCCGGTTCAGATTTTTAATGCAGACGGCGAGACGGTGTTGCAAAAAATATTTTGCTCGGAATTGAAAGACTGGTCGATGGATGTGACCGATCTGCCTGCTGGAAAGTACAAGATCCGGATTGGTTCCATTCAAACGGAATACCTGGAAAAACAGGGCCGGAAGCGGGTGCTTTGATTTCTAAGCATGTTGGGCCCTGCGGGAAAATCCCCAACATGCTCAAAAAATATTTAAGACGAAATCCGCGATTTTGTTGGGTGAAACACGGCTTTTTCCCGAAAGTTGCCGGGGAAATGAACGTACGCTCCAGCATGAGTTCCTTCAACCGTATTTTCAACGAAGATTGTATTGCCGGCATGGCGCGCCATGTTGCGGATGATAGTATTGACCTGGTTATTACGGACCCCCCTTTCGGGATCGAATTCCAGGCCAGGCGCGGCAATTATAACCGCAAGGGCAGCCGGGTGCTGGAAGGTTACAACGAAGTCAAAGGCGTGGATTATCCGTCTTTTACCAAAGCCTGGCTCGGCGAAGTGCGGCGCGCCCTCAAGCCGGAAGGCAGCGTCTATATATTTTCAGGCTGGAATTACCTGAAAGATCTGCTCATTGCCCTGGACGAACTGGATTTTATCCTCGTCAATCACCTCATCTGGAAATATCAGTTCGGCCTGGTCACTACCCGAAAATTTGTCACCGCACATTACCACATCCTGTTTGCCTGCAAAGACGACAAAAAGCGCAGGTTTTATCCCTATGCACGTTTTGACAAGAACGAACGCCATACCGATGGCGGAAGCGCCCATTACCGGGACAAGGAGGATGTGTGGACCATCCCCAGGGAGTATTGGACCGGCGACGTGAAAACGCCTACCAAACTTCCGGCTGAACTGATCCGGAAAATCCTGGCCTACAGCAGCCTTCCGGGCGATATGGTGCTCGATCCCTTTCTTGGCTCGGGCCAGGTGGCTGTGGTCAGCCAGATCGAAGGCCGGAAATACCTGGGCTTTGAAATTGTGCCCGAATACTTTGATTTTGCCCAGATGCGGTTGTCCGGCAAACAGTATCGCATCAAAGCGAAGGGGGAATAGCTGCAGTAAGGGTTATCCTTTGATCCAGCATTGCTCCCAAACGGGTATGGGGCTCAAATAGTCCGAAAACTAAGGGAAATATTCACCGGGCTCCACCAGTTTGAACAGGTAGCCGCCCAATTCGTTTGAGGCTGTTGCGCCAACGTGGGTCAAATCATTTCGGATTAGCAGCACCTCGTACGTTAAATCAAGGCTCAAGGTGGAGAATATGGCGGTTTATAATATTCTCCAGTTGTTCCTGCTTGCCGCTTTTCAGGGGTTGTTCCCCTATGCGGCGGGCAATATTGTGCAAATCCTTCAGCCGGAGTTTTCCGGTTTCAAAGGCAAGCCCTTCCCCGTCGTCGAACGAGATGTAGCGTTCCTGGCGAATCCGCCGGTAGGGCGACTGGGTCAAAATCGCATCTGCAGCCAGCAGCGCCCGTGCAAACACATCGATACCGCCGATGTGCGCATGGAACAGGTCGTCGAGGTCCGTTGAATTGCGCCGGATTTTAGCATCGAAATTCACCCCGCCCCCCTGCAGTCCGCCGGCTTCGAGGATGACGAGCATCGCCTCCGTCAGCTCATACAGGTTATTCGGAAACTGATCCGTGTCCCAGCCGTTCTGGTAATCCCCCCGGTTCGCGTCGATACTGCCCAGGAGCCCGGCGTTGGCGGCCACTTGCAGCTCATGTGGGAAACTATGCCAGGCAAGAGTAGCGTGATTGACTTCGATGTTAAGTTTAAAATCCTTGATTAACCCATATTCCCGCAAGAAACCGGTCACGGTGGCGGCATCGAAATCGTATTGATGTTTACTGGGCTCCATCGGTTTGGGTTCGATAAAAAATTCGCCCTGAAAACCTTGTTTCCGAGCATAATCCCGCGCCAAATGGAGAAACCGGGCCAGGTGGTCCAGTTCGCGTTTCATATTGGTGTTGAGGAGCGACTGGTATCCTTCGCGCCCGCCCCAAAACACGTAGTTTTCACCTCCCAGCGCCATCGTAAGGTCCAGGGCTATTTTTACCTGGGCGCCGGCATGGGCGACTACAGCAAAATCAGGATTGGTGGCGGCGCCGTTCATGTACCGGGGATGGCTGAACAGATTGGCCGTTCCCCAAAGCACCCCGACGCCTGAAGCGGCCATTTTTTCGCGGGCATAGGCGCTGATGGATTGCAGACGCCGTTCGCTTTTTGCCAATGTTTCTGCTTCCGGCACCAAATCGAAGTCGTGAAAACAAAAGTAGGCCAGCCCTAGTTTGGTAATGAACTCAAACGCGGCATCCATTTTATCCCGGGCCTGGCGCATGGGGTCTTTCGCCTGCATCCAGGGGTAAAACCGGGTCGGCGCCCCAAACGGATCGCTGCCGGCGCCGCACAGGGTGTGCCAATAGGCTACCGCAAATTTGAAATGTTCCCGCATGGTTTTTCCCGCAACCACCCGGTTTTCGTCATAATAGCGGTATGCCATCGGGTGGTCGGACCCGGGTCCTTCAAACCGGATTTTTCCAATGCCCTTGAAATATTCGGTTTCACCCAATGTAAGTTTGATCGGACGTAAATTTGTCATGGGTTTGGCGAGTTAGTAAGCGTTTGATGGAGCAATGCGGACCACCTGTCGTAGGCAGCCGTATATGCAGCATTGGTGGAATGGGGTTCGTAGGTATGCACCGTTTGCAACGCGTTTGTTCCATCCGTCGCATTGGCACAAACGCCGATCCCGGCGCCTGCCCCGATGGCTGCCCCTGCCGCGCCCGTGGTTTGCAGCATTTGGATCTGGCATTGCAACAATTCGGCGATAGTTTGAGCAAATATGCCGGATTGAAAAAGGTTGTCGTTGCCTACCCGGATAACGGACAGCTGCAATCCAAGGGAACGCAGGATTTCCATGCCGTAAACAAATGAAAATGCCACGCCTTCCAATGCCGCCCGGTATATATGCGGCCGGGTATGGCGGTTAAAATCCAGGTTGGCGATTTGCGCGCCGGTCTGCCGGTTGCCCAGCATGCGCTCGGCGCCATTTCCAAACGGGAGTATACAAAGGCCCCCGGCGCCCACCGCAACAGTAGCCGCCAGGAGTTCCATCTCCCGGTACGTTTGGCCGTCCTGCGCCAGTTGTTTGCGCATCCAGCGGTACTGGCTGCCGGCGCCATTGATGCAAAGCAATACGCCGATCCGGGGCGCGCCGGGCAGGTGATTGACGTGCGCAAAGCTGTTTACCCGGTGGAGCGGATCGCAGGCCAGGCGGTCCAATATGCCGTACACCACGCCCGAGGTGCCGCCCGTAGCCGCCACTTCTCCGGGGTTTAAAACATTCAACGACAAGGCATTATTGGGCTGGTCTCCGGCCCGGTATGCTACCGGAATACCGGGTCGGAGCCCCAATGCTTCCGCTGCGATTCCGTTCAAGCAGCCCTGGTTTCCAAAGGCTGGCGTCAGGGGCGGGATGAGCGCCGGATCCAATCCGTAATGATCGAGCAGTTTCCGCGCGATTTCGTGGTTTTTAAAATCCCACAGGATGCCTTCCGACAGGCCGGAGACCGTCGTCAGTACCTCGCCGGTCATCCGGAAAGCTATGTAGTCGCCCGGCAACATCATATACCTGGATTGGTGGTAAATAGCGGGTTCGTGATCCAGGACCCATTTCAATTTGGAGGCGGTAAAGTTGCCCGGGCTGTTCAGCAAGTGTTGCAGGCAATAATCGGTACCGAGGCCCTGAAAAGCGGCTTCGCCGATAGATACAGCCCGGCTGTCGCACCAGATTATCGCCGGGCGCAGTACGTTGCCCAGCTGGTCGGTAAGCACGAGGCCGTGCATTTGGTAGGAAATGCCGATGGCGCCGACCTCAGCCGGCGCGATGCCGGTTTCCGCGAGGAGTTGGCGGGAAGCCCTGCAACAATTCGCCCACCAGGTATCCGGATGTTGCTCTGCCCAGCCGGGCGCCGGAGCATCCATTTCCATTTCTGTTTGCGGCGAATGAACGATGCCTGCTGTTCGGCCCGTCCGGGCATTCACGAGTGCTGCCTTTACAGAAGAGCTTCCGATGTCAAAACCAAGCAGGTACATGTTACATAGTGCCGTACAGCCACTCCAGGGTGTTTTTGTAGAATATTTTTTCCAGAATAGATTCCGGCAAGTTCATTTTTTCTATAAACGTGCCGATTTCCAGGTCGCCCAGGGGGAACGGGTAATCGGTACCCAGGCATACCCGGTCTTCGCCCGCAACGTCGAGGATGAAGCGCAGCAATTGCGGGTCGTGCGTGGCGGAATCGACCCAGAATTTTCCAAGATAATGCCGTGGCGATTGTTTATTGTCGATTGCCACCAGGTCCGGGCGGCATTCGTAGCCGTGTTGAATGCGGCCGATGGTAGGGAGAAAGGAACCTCCGGCATGCGCAAAACAAAAACGGAGTTTGGGCAAACGTTCCAGGATACCTCCGAAGATCAGCGAACAAACCGCGCGGCTGGTTTCGGCCGGCATGCCGACGAGCCAGGGGAGCCAGTATTTCGGCATGTATTCCTGCCCCATCATCTCCCAGGGATGGATAAAAACAGCTATGTTGAGTTCCTGGCAGGCTTCAAAAATCGGAAAAAATTGCGCCTCGCTCAGGTTGATCTGGTTCACGTTTGAGCCTATCTGAACCCCCGGGAAGCCCATTTCCTTCAGCCGCTGCAATTCCTGGAGGGCCAGTTCGGTATCCTGCATCGGGAGCGTACCCAGGGCGATATAGTGCTCCGGGTAATCGTCCACCACACCGGCCAGGTGATCATTTAGAAATTGCGACAAGGACAGGCAATCTGCGGGCTTGGCCCAGTACGAAAACATCACCGGGATGGTGCATACCACTTGTACCGGGGTTTTGTACGCCATGTATTCGTCGATCCGGACCTGTGGATCCCAGCAGTTATTTCCAATTTCCCGGAAGAAAGCATTGCCTTTCATCATCCGGGCAAAGCCCTGCCGGTGGTGTTCCAGATGAATAAAATCGCCGTACCCGAATTTGTTGGCAAAATTTGGCAGCCGTTCGGGCAACAGATGGGTATGCATATCGATCTTGTGCATTTCTGGCGTACTCCGGGTTTTACCATTTTACTAATTTCCCGCTAGCCGCCCCAAGGTCGGATATTATTCGCCAGGAATACAGGCCTGCCGGCTGATTGGCTAGCGAAACCGGTTGCCGCCAGGCGCCGGAGGCCGTCCAGGCGTATTCGAACACGAGCCTCCCCTGAGCGTCGGCAATTTCAATCCGGTTGTTTCCGGACAGGTATGGGAAGGAAAATACAGTTTCCTGCCGGAGCGGATTCGGGTAAACCCGTACCTCCAGCGGTATTTCTGGAGCCAGGCTGACCGGACTGGCGGTCAGGGCCTTCAGCACGGCGGCCAGGGCGTCTGCACGTCCGAAGCCGTACGTATTATTGGGGTGCGCCTGGCCACTGACAGATCCACAGGCGGTGGTGTCGAACAGGGGCAAGGCGCTTTGTTCGATGAGGTCTTCCACGAGATCTACTTCGCCGGCAAGGTCCGGCCGGGCGGAAAGGACCAGCGCGACAAGTCCAGCCACATGTGGGCCGGCCATGCTGGTGCCCCAGTAATGCGCATAACCGCCGTAGCGTACACTCGAACGGATGCCTGCACCGGGCGCTACCACGTTGGGTTTGAGCCGGTAACTGGTGTCGATCAGAACCGGCCCCCGGCTGCTGAAACCCGTTATCGTGTCGTTGCTTTCCGTGGCGCCCACACTAAAACTTTCTTCAAAATAGGCCGGCGGACCGAAGGTGCTGTTGCATCCGATGGACCCAAAGTTGCCGTTGCTGACCACCACCACCACCCCGGAGGCGCGCAGGTTGTAGACGACCTGCCGCATCAGTTCATTGACGCTTATGTCGGTGCAACCTTCGCCAATCGAACAGTACCAGGAGTTGTTGATCACATGCGGGGCTTTGGCCGGGTCGGCATTTTGACCGTTGAGATCGGTCGGCGCCATAAACCATTCGAAGCACTCGATATAACTCGACGGTTTGCCATTGCCGCGCTCCATATTCCGGCAGGCAATCCAGTCGGCGCCCGGGGCCACGCCAATTTGGTTCCCCTGGCCGTCATCCCCGACCATCGTACCCATCGTGTGCGTGCCGTGGCTATGGTCGTCGCAGGGCTGGGTCGAGTTGACGCCGCAGGGATTATTGGCCGGATCGGGTATGCTATCGCCACTAAGCGGGCTGATTTCGTGAATGGCGTCGTGCCAGTTGTAATTGTGGTCGGCCGAACCATCCTGTTTGTTATAGCCGCGGTAATGTGGTTTTAAGGCGGGATGCGCCCACTCATAGCCGGTGTCCGCTCCGGCCACGGTGATCCCTTGTCCGGTATATCCGAGCGCCCAAACAGCCGGCGCGTTTATTTTTTCAATCCCCCATTCAATTGTTCCGCGGGCGGTTACCGGGTCCGGGCCTCTGCCCGGTTGTTGAAAGGGGATGGCCGGGTCGGGTGCAATGCGGGCGACTTCCGGCAGGCCGGCCAGCGCCTCGATCAGGCCCGGGCCTGCATGGTCCACGGCGATGGCATTGACCAGGTGAAAACTGTTGAAAAAAGCATCTTGTGCCCGCAAAAGGCGGATGGCGCCGGCCTGGCTTTGCGTGGCTGTTGTTACCAGGCGGTCGTATACGAAACGCGCCTTTTCTATTTTTCCATGTATCCGGAACGCGCCGCTGAGATCCGCTTGTTCCTTAAAAACCACCAGGACATTCTGGACCTGATTCTCGTTTAACGCCGCCCAAACCGGTGCGGCTATTTTGTTGCGCCAAGGCGTGGCGTTGCCGGGCCCCTGGGTATAAAGGGTTGAAATACAAAATGAAAGCGAAATAACGAGCAAAATAAATGTGCGCATTGGTGCAAATTTTACGAATGGTTTAACGATTAAAAACGAAAATACAAATGGTGGGGCAGGGGCCTGGTAGTAAACAATCCGCGTCAAAAGTACGTTTACCCCCTTAAACAATACTTTCGGCGAATCGCTAAAATGAGCAAAGGCGGCTTTCCGCCAAACCGCTATCTTTGCCGCCTGAATGGCGGGCCAGGGTTTAAAGCCATCCCATATATAACTCAACTTACGTCTTATCCATGAAAATTGCTATAGGTTGCGACCATGCCGGATTCCCGTACAAGGACGGCTTGATAGCGATGTTGCAACGCGGAGGGCACATGGTGCAGGATTTTGGTACACATTCCGCCGAATCGGTGGATTATCCTGACTTTGCGCATGCCGTGGCCGAATCGGTTGAAAATGGCCTGGCTGATTTTGGTATTGTCATTTGCGGCAGCGGCAACGGCGTTGCAATCACCGCCAACAAACACCAGGGTATCCGCTGTGCGTTGTGTTGGTCGGAGGAGACCGCAGCCCTGTCGCGGCAACACAACGATGCCAACATCATAGCCCTTCCTGCCCGATTTGTACCCGAAATTTTGGCGCAGGCTATGGTCCGGATTTTTCTGACTACTCCTTTTGAAGGCGGACGGCACGATCGCCGGGTAAAAAAAATAGCCTGCTCCTGAAACCTGCCGCATTCATACCTCCTGATTAAAACACATATCTTATTTTAAAAACTACTATTGTGCATATGAAACTTCATGTGTTGATATTTACGCTGTTGGCCGCAGCGGGGTTAAATGCCCAAAGCATGGCCCCCGGCGATTCCGTCGCGCCCAAACCAGCGCTCAAACTACGGTATTATAAACTACCCGACGCCAAACCTTTCGGGGAAACCATTACGGCTTCCGATATGAAGTGGTTGATCGATACCCTGGCTTCCAAGTCCATGGCAGGCCGTGAAACCGGGGAAGCGGGTCAACGCCTGGCAGCCGAATTTATCGCTCAACAGTTCCAGGCGCTCGGTTTGCCGCCGGTTGCCGACCGGAAATCGTATTTTCAGAATATCCATCTCCAGCGGGAATCCTGGAAAAGCCTCAGCTTGAGGGTGGAAAACGTAGAGTTCAAAAACCGCACAGATTTTTATGTTTATCCGGCCTTTAATCCAAGCGTGCCGCAGTTGCAAGCAGACGAACTGGTCTTTGTGGGTTACGGTATCGAGGATGGCAAGTATAATGATTATGGAAAAACGGATGTTCGCGGCAAGGCGGTGTTGATTTACGACGGCGAACCTTTGGATAACAGTGGGAAATCCCTGATTACGGGCACGGAGTTTCGTTCGCCTTGGTCGCTGGACTGGAAACGCAAAGTAAAACTGGCTGCTCAAAAAGGAGCAACGATTGTCTTTATTGTTGATCCGGAAATCGCCAGTTCCGTTAAGGCCAACCGCCGGCAACTTTCGACCTGGGGTTGGCAGCCGTATTCGCCGAATGCCGAACGAAGCGATGCCGGCATGACGAGCAACGTGTTTATTTCGCAGGCAGTAGCCAATGCGCTGCTGGGGAAAAAATCAGTAAAAGTGGAAGAGGCTTTTGCAGAATTGCGCAGCGGTGCGGGTTTCAAACCTGTAAAAATCAAAACTGCTGCAGAAGTCAGGCTGGAGAAAGAATCCCGCATTCTGCAAGGTTCGAATGTCATCGGTTTTATCGAGGGTACGGATGAGCGGATGAAAAATGAGTACGTATTTATTACGGCGCACTATGACCATCTGGGCCAGGTGGAAGACGTGGTGTACTATGGCGCCGATGACAACGCTTCAGGGACCTCGGGGGTGATCGAAATTGCCCGGGCTTTCGTGCAGGCAAAAAAAGAAGGCATCGGGCCCAAGCGAAGTGTGGTTTGTATGCTGGTGAGTGGCGAAGAAAAGGGGCTGCTGGGTTCCCGCTTTTATGTTGACTTCCCGCTTTTTCCACTCAACAAGACCATTGTAGACGTAAATATCGACATGATCGGCCGTGTGGATGCGCGCCATGCCGCCAACCCGGATTACGTATATGTGATTGGCTCAGACCGCCTCAGCACGGAATTGCACGAAATCAACGAATTCGCTAACGCAACGTATACCAACCTGGAGCTCGACTACAAATACAACGCGCCGGACGACCCCAACCACTATTACGAACGCAGCGACCACTACAACTTCGCCGAGCGCGGTATCCCATCTATTTTTTATTTCAACGGCACCCACGCCGACTACCATAAGCCGACCGATACGCCGGATAAAATTGATGCCAATGCCGCCGCCAAACGCGCCCAACTGGCGTTTTATACCGCTTGGGATATTGCCAACCGGCCGCAGCCCATTTATGTGGATGTAAAAAAATGAAGTAACAGGCGCTGGTGCGGCGGCGATGCCGGCTACCACCCCCGCACCAGCGTTTACTGCCCGCGGTATTTCTCAATAGCCGCCCGGATGTGTTCCTTGCGGTTTTCGGGGTCGGGGTGCGTACTTTGAAATTCCGGCGTGCGGTTAGGCCCGGCGGCCTGTTTCAGGACCTCCATAACGTTGATTAATTGTTCGGGGTTATATCCGGCCTGCAACAGAAAGCGCACGCCCAGGTCGTCGCTTTGCAACTCCTGTTCCCGGCCGTATTTCATTTGTAACATGTTGGATACCATTTGTGCAATGTAGCCACTGTTGGGACTGTTGGGGTCGTAGGTGGCCATGGTAACGGCCCCCGTAAGCCCTTGTGCGAGCTCCATCTGCGCCAATTTTTCCGCGCTGTGGCGCGCTACCACGTGGCCGATTTCATGGCCCAAAACGCCCGCCAGCATATCTTCATCGATAGATTGCCCGTTGGTCGTGAGCCGGCCCAGCAAAGCGGCAGTGATAAAAATTTGTCCGCCCGGAAGCGCAAAGGCATTTATCGTTTGCTGGTCTGCCAGCAGGTGAAAATTGAACTGGCCCCGGTAAATCGTTTTGGCGGCATCCGATTGATCAACCAGCCGTTGCCCGGTGCGGCGCACCAGCGCATCGTAAGGCGTACCGGTGACCTCGCCGCCCATTTCCGAGATCATCTGCGGGGCGCTTTGCAGGCCCATTGCCACCTCCTGTTCCGGGGAAATGCTGATGTGCTGACTTTCTCCGGTGATGTCGTTAAAGGCGCTGTTGCAATAATACCGGGAAAGTGCAAAGCCGGCCAGTACAATGGCGATCAGGAGCTTGGGCGAAATGCCGCTACCCCGTTGATTTTGTCCGAACATAGTGTTACCGTTGGTGATAATGCGGATAAAAGCGGATAAAAAAGCGATTACCGCCAGCTAAAGTAACTATTTCCGGAATATCAGTTGAACAAATCCCGCATATCCCGGTCATCGTCGTCGGCCAGGTCGCTACCGGTCAGGAAATCCTTGAACACCCATTTGTTTTGGATGAAGTCTTTGTTCAACACTTCAAATTCGGCCAGGCCATGGAGGATAAGCTCCATAAAAAGGTGCAATTCCGCGGCGTCTGCGCCGGCGCTTTCTGCCAATTTTTTTAATCCGGCCACCTGCTCCAATTCATCCTCAAATTTCGCATCATTAAGGTCATGAAACATGTCTACCACGTTGCCGCCGGCAAACCAGGCTTTCAGCACGCCGTAGGGATCGCGCTCCTGGCCTTTTTTCAATTTAGCCGGATTGGGAAAATATTGCAGGAAAACTTTTTTTATCGCGGCGCCAATGAGGTGTAAAGCGACGGCATGGGGTCCTTCCTGTTCGCCCTCGTACACCATTTCCACTTTTCCGGTGATCGCCGGAATAATGCCCCAGAAATCCGTGATACGGGCTGTTGTTTTTTGTCCGCCATTGTGCAGCAGGCGGCGTTCGGCCGTGGAGTAGAGGTTTTCGTAGGCCGAAATGGTCAGCCGGGCGCTGACGCCGCTTTTTTTATCCACATATTCGCTGTCGCGCGCGGCGAAGGCTATTTCTTCGATCAGGTTTTTCAATACGGCGGGCACTGCGATGGCGTCGCGTTGGGCGGCAGCGATGCGGGCCTCCTGTTCGGTGATGCGCCGTCCGACCTCGATGGAAGTCGGGTAGTGGGTGGTGATCTGGCTTTCGATGCGGTCTTTCAGGGGGTAATGATGCTGCCCCGGTTGGTGTAATCTTCCGGGTTTGCGGTAAAGATAAACTCTACGTCGAGGGGTAAGCGTAGTTTGAACCCCCGGATTTGCATATCGCCTTCCTGCAAAACGTTGAACAATGAAACCTGTATCCGCGCCTGTAAATCGGGCAATTCGTTGATGACGAACAAACAACGGTGGGCGCGGGGGATCAACCCGAAATGGATGACGCGTTCGTCGGAATACGGCAGGCGCAGGTTTGCGGCCTTGATTGGATCCACGTCGCCTACCAAATCGGCGATGCTGACATCCGGCGTTGCCAGTTTTTCCACATAGCGTGCGCTGCGGTGCAGCCATTCCAAGGGAGTGTCGTCGCCCTTTTCGGCGATCAGTTCCCGGGCATACCGGCTGATCGGCGCCAGCGGGTCGTCGTTCAGCTCGCTGCCGGCAACAACCGGCACGTATTCGTCGAGCAAGCCGGTCAGCATCCGCGCAATACGGGTTTTGGCCTGTCCGCGCAAACCGAGCAATAAAATATTATGGCGGCTGAGTATGGCGCGTTCTATATCGGGCAGCACCGTATCGTCGAATCCGTAAATACCCGGGAAGACGGCTTCTTTACGCTTAATTTTTTCGATAAGGTTGGCACGGAGCTCTTCTTTTACACTCTTGGGCTGGTAGCCGGCGGCCTTCAGCCCACCAAGGGTATGGATGTGGCGGATATCTTTCATATGGCACCAATGAACAGCCGAAGTGGCGGTTTAGTTCTGGAAAATCCCCAACATGCTCAGACGGTTTCTCAGGAAGGCGATATTTGCTTTTTTTCCGCTTGCTCCTGCTCCATGCGCCGCAAATCGCGCAGTACGGCCACACCGGCATTCACTTCAAAACCGATCAAAAGGATCATGCAATTGAGCTGCAGCCACACCATGAGCACGATCAGGGTGCCGATTGAGCCATAAACCTTGTTGTAGCTGCCGAAATTGTCTACATAAAACGAAAATCCCCATGAAATAAGGATGGAGAGAAAGGTGGCCAATAACGAACCCGGATTAAAAAACGGAATCCGCTTCCGGGTGGCTGCGCCGTAGCGGTAGATCGTTGAAAAGCCGGTATAAAACAGTAGAATCACGACAATCCATCGAAAGAAAAATACCAGAAACCTGGTCAGGATATCCATTTTGACGTATTCAAAAACAAAACTCAGAATGGTATTTCCCAAAATAACAAACACCACGGCTCCCACGAGGACGAGTCCGATCAAAAACGTCAGTTGGATGGCAATCAACCGGCTTTCCAGGCCGCCGCGTTGCCGGAAGGTGAGGTGATGCTCTTTTTCAAAACCGTTCATCATCGAAAGCATGCCATTGGACGCAAACCAGATAGCCAGCAGGAAGCCGAACGAAAGCAATCCGCTGCGTTGCCGCGTTGCGATGTCTTCGATCGTTTTGAACAGAATCTGGCCGGCACTGCCCGGCATGATGCGCTCGATGGCGGCGCTGAGCACATCGTCGAAGTTTTCATACAGGGGGGTATACGCCAGCAGGGTGAACAGAACGATGATCGACGGAAAAATAGACAAAAAAAAGTCGAATGCCATGCTGTTCGCACGGGTAAGAATAGCATCGTCTTGCGTTTCGCGACGGATAAATACGACCAGGTTGTACAACGGAATGCGTTTCAATCCGGGCAACGAATGGTTTTTTGACCAGGCAAGCGCCCATTTCCACCAGGGGTGCTGGGTGAAATATTGAAGGATTCGTTCGATATAGTAGACGGATTTCACGGATTAAAGTAGGGGTTTAGCTGGTTGATAAGCAGCTGAGGCGCCAGGACCACCTTTTTTTCCCGGGCGGCAAAAAAACAAAGCCGCACCGTACCGGCATTGACCAGTTTCCGGTTATCGTTGAACAGTTCGCTGTGAAAAGTGATATAGGCATCCGGTAATTTCCGAATCTCCGTGTGCACGGTCAAAACATCATCATAATAGGCCGGCCGCACAAACCGCATTTCCATGCTGACAACCGGCAGCCATATTCCGTATTCTTCCTCCAACGTTTTGTACGATAAGCCCAGGGAACGAATGGTTTCTACCCGCCCAACTTCAAAGTATTCGGCATACCGGCCGTAGTACAGGTACCCCATTTGATCGGTTTCGCCATATCGAACCCGCAATTGAACATCGTGGCTGTACATGTATGAATGGTTTGAATGATCAGGGATATGCTGTTATATTTCCTCCCGTTCGATCGGGCAGGTCATGCAGTGGCTGCCGCCCCGGGCCCTCGAAAGTTCGTTGGAAGGAATGGTAATGATGGTATTTTCAACCTTTTCCGGCGAAACTTTGCCGTTTTCAATGTCGCGTAGCAGTTTTTCGGCCCCGATGACCTTGTAACCGAATTCTTTAAAGGCCTTTTCCGTAACGGGATTCCGGTCGTACGTGATCGCAACCCCGGGCTTCAGCGCCACCAGGTTGCAGCCGTCGGTCCATTGTTCGCGTTCCTGGTAGGGGCTTTCTCCGCGGCCGGCCCAGATAAATTCCATTTTTGGATTGACCTCGGCCAGCAGAAAATCCCGCAAACTGGGATACTCCACTTCTTCGCCGTTGGAGCGGTGCACATCTACGTAAGAGCCCAGGCCATCTTGCACAATCGGCTTGTATCCGACCATGTGGTTGTGGTTGATCTGGGTAAAAATAGTATCGATGTGCATGTAGGTGCGTTCGGCTGGTATGTTTACCTGCACGACATTTTTTACGATGCCGCGGTCAAATAGCGTGTTTTTGATCAGCTGAAAGGCATAGTTATTGGTGCGTTCCGAGCAACCGATCAGCAAATAATCCTTGTTCAGGATCATTACATCGCCGCCTTCCACGCTGAGCGTTTCGCCCTTTTTGGATGGAGGGTATTTGTCTACCCGGTTCAGGTTAATGGTTTTACCGTCGGCTTTCAGGCGGCGAAAAACGGGGTGGCTGCTGAAGATGAGGCGGGTCAGGAAGTTTTCGCGGAAACGGGCGGATTTGTTTGCCTTGGTGATTAATACGTAGCCTTTGATCGTGACCGCAATGTCGCGGGTAAAGATCAGATTGGGAATCGGGTCAAATAAAATCCGGTCTTCCGGCTCGAGGTAACCCGTAATGAGAGTATCGGCCAGTTGTTCCGACGATAAGCCGGCGAGGCGGGGAATAAAGGAATAGGGAAGTTCTTCAAAATCAGTGATCTTGTTGATTACTTCATACTTGCTTTCTTCGTCCCGCGTACTTTCTGCCAGCAGGTCGCGCACTTCCAGCACGTTGTCTTTTCCCAGGAAAGCCCGTAATACATTGATAAAGATATCGTGTTCGTCCTGCATGTTCGGCAGGTGTACGATATCGTCAAACAACAACTCGCCGGCGCGTTTGGGGGTGATACGGGCAATGCCCTCGTCGGGGCGGTGAACAATTACTTTTTTAAGACGGCCGATCTCCGAATCGGCGTAAATGCGGCTATTTGCGTCCATACAGGTGGTTTTGAAAAAGGTGGCAGGGCAAAAACGCGGCAAAAGTAGGCGGAAAAATCCGGGCAGCGAAAATACATCTGCATATCCTTGTAAACATGCATCCCTTCCCTACCTTTGCCCGGCCGGTTTTTAACGCTTTTTTAACGGCTGCTGTTGGAACCATGAATTTAGACCGCATCTAAATAGCGGAGTGATTTAACACTTCGTTTGGTGGAAATCGAAGCGTTGGTATTTTTGCGCTGACAAATCCATGACCCAGGCCTCCGTGCCGCATAATCCGGATTATCAGTTGAAAGGTTTTAATTTATCGACAAATTGCCATTAACTAGCATATCATATATGTTGCTGAAACGCATCTGCTGGGTATTTTCATTCGTTTTTCTCGCCTCACTCGCTGTTCAAGCAGCGCCCACCATTGAAGAAGGCAAAAATTTATTCACCGCCAACTGTGCCGCTTGTCATGCCAAGAATATGAGGGACAACCTCACTGGGCCTGCCTTGGCTGGTTTGGACGACCGCTGGGCGGCATACCCGCGGGCGGACTTGTACGCCTGGATTCGGAATTCGCAGGCAATGGTTGCATCGGGTCATCCGCGTGCGGTGGAGCTCTGGAACCAATGGAAACCGACGCCGATGAACAGCTTTACCGGCTTGACCGATGACCAAATCGAAAGTATTGTATTGTACATCAACGATGCCGCCACAGCTAAACCCCAAGGCCCTGTTACTCCGGAGGCATCGGCCGACGGTACCGAAAGCAGCGGCAATATGTGGCTTTTCGCCAGCCTGGCCCTGATTTTAGCCCTGCTCGCGTTTGCCCTGATGCGCATTATCGACAACCTGGGCAATATAACCCGGGTGCAAGCAGGCGAGGTGCCGGTCCAGCGCACCTTCTTCCAGGTGCTGACCACCAAAGGCTCCATTGCGTTTCTGGTTTTTGCCCTTACGCTGATCTTCGGCTACAAAACCGTGGATAACGCTACCCGGATGGGGCGCAGTCAAAACTACCAGCCTGACCAACCCATCGCATTCAGCCATAAATTGCACGCCGGCGCCAACAAAATCGACTGCCAGTACTGCCATGATTCGGCCCGCCGTTCCAAGCACTCCCTTATTCCAGGGTCCAACACCTGCATGAATTGCCATGCCGCCGTGAAAAAGGGTACGCAAACAGGTACCTCCGAGATCACCAAGATATTTGCCTCTATCGGATTTGATCCCATCGCAAATAAATACATACCGGATTACGACGGCTGGTCGGAACAACAAATCGCCGACTTGTATAAAAAATGGATCGGACAGGAATATATGTCCGCCAACAGCCTCGCGGCGATGAATGACGCCGGCCGCTCCGCCGTGGAAACACAATGGGAAGGGGTGCTGAAAGCCCTTAAAGACGATTCAAATGGCCGTATACAAGGCCCAATCGAGTGGGTGCGGGTCCATAATCTTCCGGATCACGCCTATTTTAACCATGCCCAGCACGTGGCAATCGGTCAAATCGCCTGCCAAAAATGCCACGGTACCGTCGAAGAAATGGAAATTGTATACCAGTATTCCTCCCTCGGTATGGGATGGTGCATTAATTGCCACCGGGAAACGGAGGTGAAATTTAACGACAACGAGTATTACAAACAATACGCGCGTTACCACGAAGAACTGAAGGCCGGCGTCCGCACCAAGGTCACTGTTGCCGATATTGGCGGTTTGGAATGCCAAAAATGCCACTATTGATTAAATTCGATTAATGCGATCAATGAGCCACATTGATCGCATTAATCCAATTACCCACATTACCCACATTTAGAAATTTTAACATAATATGCACCACGACAACGGTATTTGGGTCAGCTCTGACGATTTAAACCGGGAAGAGAATTTCCTGCAGTCGGCTGAAAAAGAATTTTCCGTGGAGAATATTGCCGAAACCGATGGCCATTGGACGGCCTCCCGGCGGGATTTTCTCAAACTGATGGGTTTCGGCCTCGGCGCAGCCACCGTGGCGGCCTCGTGCGAAATCCCGGTTAAAAAAGCTATTCCGTATGTCACCAAGCCGGATGAAATTGTCCCGGGTATAGCCAACTATTTTGCTTCTTCCTTCGTCAATGGCGGCGATTATTGCGCCGTCCTGGTGAAAACCCGGGAAGGGCGGCCGATTAAAATCGAAGGCAATACCCTGAGCAGCGTCACTTCCGGCGGTACATCGGCGCGGGCGCAGGCTATGGTGCTCAGCCTGTACGATAACCGCCGGATCAAACATGCGGGCACAGTTGAAAACGGAGCGGTCAACAAACTCAGTTGGGCCGATCTGGACAACAAAGTCAAAGGCCAGATGCAATTGGGTGGAAATATTCGCCTTATAACGCATACGCTGCTCAGCCCTACCGCCAAATTGGCTTTGGCCGAATTTATGGCCAAATATCCCAGTACCAAAGTCGTCACCTATGACCCGGTTTCCAGCGCGGCCTTGCTGATCGCCAACGAACAATGCTTCGGCGTGCGGGCTATTCCCACCTATAAGTTTGGCGAAGCGGAGGTGGTGGTTTCTTTCGGCGCCGATTTTCTGGGCACCTGGATCAGCCCGCTGGAATACGCACGCGATTATGCCGCAAAACGAAAAATCAAGTCGGTGGAAGGCGCCACCATGTCGCGTCACTACCAGGTAGAAAGCCATATGTCGCTTACCGGCTCCAACGCCGATCACCGCATTCAGATCAAACCCAGTGAAATAGGCGCTGCTGTTTGCGCCTTGTACAACGCCGTGGCAACCCTCGTGGGCGCTGACAGCGTCGGCAACCTGCCTCTGAACGGCAGAGCAAAAGCCGCCCTGACCAGGGTGGCCGCCGAACTGGTTGCCAACCGGGGCAAATCCCTGGTCGTTTGCGGCTCCAACAACGTCATGGAGCAGGTGCTGGTCAACAAGATCAACGACTTGCTCGGCAATGTCAACAGCACGATCGATTTCAGCGTGTTAAACAACCTTCGCCAGGGCGACGAACGCGAAATAGCCCGGTTGATTGGGGAAATGAAGGCCGGCCAGGTTTCCATCGCTATCGTCTGGGGCGCCAATCCGGCGTATGAACTTCCGAACGCCGCCGAATTCAAAGAGGCTTTTGCCAACGTAAATACCCGGATATCGTTTTCCGGCATCCTGGACGAAACCACCGCGCTGTGCTCCCACGCAGCACCGGCACACCACCAGTTGGAATCCTGGGGCGATGCCGAGCCGAAAACCGGCCACTACAGCCTTCAGCAACCGACCATCGCGCCGCTGTTCGATACCCGCCAGGCCGAATTGTCGCTGCTTGAATGGGCCGAAAGCGTCAACCTGAACCGCCAGGACGAACAACCCTATTATCAGTATCTCAAATCCCATTGGGCAAGCGACTTGTTTGCCAAACAAACCCGCTACAGTACGCCAGCCGCTTTTTGGGATATGAGCCTGCACGACGGCGTATTGGAACTGCCGCCAACTCCGCGCATCGCAGAATATAACCAGGGTATTTTCCTGAATGCAGCCGGTGTGACCCAGCCGGCTTCCAGCGAAGTAGAAATTTCGTTTTACGAAACGGTACACATCGGCAATGGCCAGTATGCCCATAACCCCTGGCTGCAAGAGATGCCGGATCCTGTGAACCGTACGGTGTGGGGGAATTACCTCAGCATTCCGGTGGAGTGGGACGGCGTAAATAATATCAATGGCTGGAAAGGTCTGAACGACGGCGATAATGTGGAAGTCGAGATTAAAGGCCGGAAACATACCTGCACCGTGGTCCGCACGTTCGGTCAACTGGCCGGTACCGTTGCCATCGCGCTGGGCGGCGGCCGGGAAAGTGGCGGATGCGGGGTTGGTTTTGGCGTAAATGTCAATCCGTGGCTTTCTGTTGCGGGCGGTCTGATCCATTATTTTGCCACAGATGTCAAGGTGTCGGGAAAAGCAGGCGTTGATAAACATTTCGCCTGTGTGCAGCATCACCACACGATGGGGGTACAGGCCATGGGTAAGGAAGAAGGCAAGATCATCAATGCCGACGAAAAATCCCTCGGCTACAAAGGTTTTCAGGGTTCCCTCACCGACCGTTCGATTATTTTCCAGGTAAACCTCAGCGCATTGCCCGAACTGGCCGAACAAATGGCCGAATTCCACCGGGAAGCCAAACACCTGAATGAGCAAACCCTCTATCCCGACCAAACCGGCTACTTCGGCACAGGCCTGAAATGGGGGATGTATATCGATCTGAATGCTTGCATTGGCTGCGGCGCTTGCCAGGTGGCCTGTGTGAGTGAAAATAACGTACCCGTGGTTGGCAAAAACGAGGTGAACCGCCACCACGAGATGGCCTGGCTGCGCATCGACCGCTATTTCTATGGCGACCTGGAAAATCCGAGGGTTGTATACCAACCTATGATGTGCCAGCACTGCGACAACGCTCCCTGTGAAAACGTTTGCCCGGTCAACGCCACCAACCACTCCATGGAAGGTATCAATCAGATGGCCTATAACCGCTGCATCGGCACCCGCTATTGCGCCAACAACTGCCCCTATAAGGTGCGCCGCTTCAACTGGCTGGATTATACCACCGCCGATACCTGGCCGGGCAACGAAGAAATGATTTTTACCGCTGACAGCGACGACAAACCATTTTATGCCGACAACCTGGTCCGCATGGTACTCAATCCCGATGTGACTGTGCGCAGCCGTGGAGTTATTGAAAAATGCTCCTTCTGCATTCAGCGGATTCAGGAAGGTAAATTGACGGCCAAACGGGAAAACCGCGCTATCCTCGATAACGACGTCCGTACCGCCTGCCAAACGTCGTGCCCCACCGGCGCCATCGTGTTTGGCAACCTGAATGACCCTGCCAGCGCAGTGAACAAAGCCCGCGAAGAAGCCGGCGATATCGCCTACCACGTCCTGGAGGAAATAAACGTGCGTCCGGGGGTGACCTATTCCGCCAAAGTTCGCAATGCCAACGAAGAACTGTTTTCTTAAATAGAATATCCCCTGAACCCATTCATTATTATCGCCTAACGATCAATGTAGCATATGTCTCAACCTGTAGCGCCCGTACGGCACGTACTTATTGAAGGCAACAAATCCTACCACAATATCTCGGAGGATTTGAGTTCGCCTACTGAAAAGGCCCCTTCCCGGGAATGGATCATCGCCTTTTCAATAGCGGCAGCATTTCTGGGTCTTTACGTTTTCGCCGTCATTTGGACCATTTGGAAAGGTATCGGCACCTGGAACCTGAACCGTACCGTTAACTGGGGATGGGATATCACCAACTTCGTTTGGTGGATCGGTATCGGCCACGCCGGTACGCTGATCTCCGCTATTTTGCTGCTGTTTCGGCAACGTTGGCGCACGGGGGTGAACCGCGCCGCAGAGGCCATGACGATCTTTGCCGTGATATGCGCGGGACAATTCCCGCTCATTCACATGGGACGCCTGTGGCTGTCATTTTTTATTTTCCCATTCCCCAACACGCGCGGCCCACTCTGGCCCAATTTCAATTCGCCGTTGCTTTGGGACGTATTCGCTATTTCGACGTACTTCTCTGTGTCGCTCTTGTTTTGGTACACCGGCCTGGTACCTGACCTGGCAACCGTCCGGGACCGGGCTACTGGCCTTCGCCGCAAAATGTATGAAATATTCTCTTTTGGCTGGACCGGCAGCGCCAAACACTGGCAACGTTGGGAGTCGTTATCCCTGGTGTTAGCCGGTATCTCCACCCCACTGGTGCTTTCCGTACACACGATCGTGTCCTTTGACTTCGCCACGTCCATCATTCCGGGCTGGCATACCACCATCTTCCCGCCATACTTCGTGGCCGGCGCCATTTTTTCGGGCTTCGCTATGGTACAAACCCTGATGGTGCTTACCCGTAAAGTACTCAAACTGGAGGACTATATTACGATCAACCACATCGAATCCATGAATAAAGTGATCGTGCTCACCGGCACGATCGTGGGTGTAGCATACCTGACCGAGTTGTTTATCGCCTGGTATTCCGGGTATATCTACGAACAATTTGCTTTCTACAACCGCGTATTCGGCATTTACTGGTGGGCCTATTTCGGCATGATGTTCTGCAACGTAGTCAGCCCCCAGCTGTTTTGGTCCAGAACCATCCGCAGGAGTGTCTGGTGGACGTTTTTCTTGTCCATCGTGGTGAATATCGGGATGTGGTTCGAGCGCTTTGTCATCATTGCCACAACCCTGGCCCGCGATTATATTCCGTCTTCGTGGAGCTACTACAGCCCGTCCTGGGTCGAAATTTCGCTGTTCTCCGGTTCAATAGGCTTGTTCTTTTTCCTGTATCTCCTCTTCACCCGGCTGGCCCCGGTGGTGGCTATTGCCGAGATCAAGTCGATCCTGAAAGTCGCCGGCGATCAGTTTATCGGTCCCAATGCCCGAGGAGCGCACCAGCATGCCATAAGTGGCGCAAAAAAGGTGAAAAAAGAAGAAAACGAAGACTAACAAAACTTAAAACTCCGTCACACAACATATACTTATGGCTGCTGTATCAAGTAAAAAGGTCCTGTACGGACTTTATAACGACGAGGAAGACCTGAAGCGCGCGGTTAAATCGGCCCGGGATGCCCATCTGGATATCCTGGATGTGCTCACACCGTTTCCAGTGCATGGCCTGGACCCAATTTTAGGTTTGAATGAAAGCCGATTGCACTATCTCGGCTTTATTTACGGAGCCATTGGGGCATTGTTTGGCTTTGGCTTCATGTCCTGGGCAGTAGTGAGCGATTGGCCGATCCTCTTCGGCGGCAAACCGTACTGGCCGGTACCAGCCTATATTCCCATCACGTTCGAGATGACCGTTTTATTTTCCGCATGGGGTATGACGCTCACTTTTTACACGATTTGTGGCTTGTGGCCCGGTGTAAAAGCGAAGATTCTCGATAACCGGATCATGGACGATAAATTTTGCATTGCCTTCGACGTAACCGATGCCGGCGACAAAACGGTAGACGGGCTGCAGGCCTTTTTTGGAAAAACGGGCGCTTCAGAAGTGCATGTCAAAACCATTTAACCGGTTGTGTCCTGCCGGTTAGCGTATTGGCGACCGGCAATTTCGCAACGCAATTCGATCAACTGATTACGATCAACGAATAAAATTGAATTATGAAATATGCAATTGGCGCAATAATCGGGATTGCCTTGTTTGCCTGGCTTTTTTCACTTTGATCGCCGGCGGGTAAGAACAAAACCGGTCACGAATATATGCCGGATATGTACCACGCCGTCAGCTACGAGGCGAATGTGCTGAGCGATTATTATTGGAACCATTGGGAGAAAAAAAGCGCCTTTCGAAAAGCTGAATTATCGCAACCGCGGGGTAAGGTGACGGGCTCCATCGCCCGGGGCTACACCGCCGTATACTACAATGGGAGCGCGGAAATCGACGTGGTGCGCGGTAAAAATGCCCCAAATGCCATCGCCGCCCCGGTTAATGACGAGGCGCCCTTTTATTATGACAACACTGAAGACGACCGCTTGCGTTGCGAACAGGAGATGAAAGACAACCCATTCCCGATTACCAATACCGGTCTGGACAAAGCCAAACCACTCTATGATATTTATTGCGGCATCTGCCATGGCGAGAAAGGTGACGGGCAGGGCTGGCTGGCCGCTATGCCCGATTCCAAATACCCTGCTCAACCCAGAAATTTGATTGCAGATGATATCATCAATGCCGAAAACGGCCGCTTATACTTTGCAGTCATGTACGGTAAAAATGTGATGGGCGGCTACCCCGACAAGCTGTCCTTTGAGGAGCGTTGGCAAGTCATCCATTATATCCGGTCGTTGCAGGCGAAGAGTAAAAACCTGGTGTATAGTGAACGTGCAAATACCCTGAGTAACGTCGAAAAACCTGCCAATGGCGTTGCTACTGGCCCGGCACGGGTACAAATAATCCAATAAAACACCTTCGCCGGATCAGCAAAGAACAAAAATGCCGGTCCGGACCATAATTAACAGTGAACATTAAAATTTCCGGTATGATTACCGGCCATACCATATGAATCTGAATACGCAATTCGTATTTGACGGCAAACTGAAGCGCAACCTCCTGCTTGGAATGGCGCTTGGGCTGGTGTGCCTCGTCTGGTCCGCTTGGGGCGACGATGAGTATTACACGCGCTTTTGGACCAATTACCTGCACAATGCCGTGTATTTCACGGGCATTGCTTTCACTGCCATGTTTTTCCTGACCGCCCAGATCACGGCATTTGCCGGTTGGATCGCCGCCATAAAACGCGTTTGGGAGGCAATGAGCCAGTTTATGCTGATCGGCCTGATCCTGCTGCTCGTTATTGTCGCAGGCGTTTGGGGGCATTTCCACCATCTGTACCATTGGAACACCCCCGGACTGGTCGATCCCTCCAGCCCGCTGTACGACAAGATTATTGCAGGCAAGGCCGGTTTCCTCAGCCCGGTATTTTTTACCATTGGCACGCTGGGCATCCTGGCTATCTGGTATTTTTGGGCGTATAAAATACGGAGGAATTCGCTGAACCAGGACCAACACGAGACGGCATCGTTCGATTACTACAAACGCGAGCGTCGTTGGGCTGCGTCTTTTCTTCCCTTGGGAGGCTTTTTGAGCACGGTATTTTTGTGGGAATTGGTCATGTCTATCGACCCGCACTGGTATAGCACCATGTTTGCCTGGTATTCTATGATTTCCATGTTTTTGGGTGGTTTGGCCTTGATGATTATGATCATTCTTTACCTTCAATCGAAGGGATATCTGGAATACGTCACGCGCGAGCACCTACATGACCTGGGTAAGTACCTGTTTGGCATCAGCGTATTCTGGGCTTACCTGTGGTTCGACCAATTTATGCTGATCTGGTATGCCAATATTGGCGAAGAAACGATCTATTTCAAAGAACGCATGGAACAGTACCCCGTTTTATTTTGGGGTAATTTGCTGATGAACTTTGCGGTCCCATTCCTGATTCTCATGCGTAATGATACCAAACGCAAGATCGGGACCATGTTCTTTGTATGCCTGATCGTATTTTTTGGACACTGGTGGGACTTTTTCTACATGATCAAACCCGGCGCCCGTACTGCGGCCTATGAAGCCAGGGAAATTTCAATCGGCCATTCGAACCACCAGGAAGCCGCCCCGCTCGGCAGCGGACACAACGCGCAACCGGCAGGCGATACCAAACACGCCGCCGCCTCGACCGATTCGCATGGGGGGGCTCCGGAAGGCCATGAAAATGCGGCAACGCACGATGTGGCCGCAACCAAATTTGAATTGGGCTTTACAATTCCAGGCCTGCAGGAAATTGGTGCCATGATTGGTTTCCTGAGCATGTTTTTGTTCTTCTTTTACCGACAGTTGGCACGCGCGCCATTATTGCCCGCCAGGGATCCTTTTTTGGAAGAAAGCCTGCATCATGCCACCGGGGTATACCCGGATGGCGAAGAAGGCGGACAGAGCCATTAAGGTACCCGGAAAAACAAGAATTTGGCGTCAATTAGATTATAGTACATTGTGTATCCCTCCCAAACGAACCGTATACCTTTTGAGTTTTTAGAAAAAATATTGCGATGACAGCGCTGATTATAACTCTTTGTCTCATTCTGATCACGATCGTTCTGGTGCAAGTCGGCAAAGTGACCGAATTGACCGCTCAGATTAAAGGCGAGCGCCAAGTATTGCGCGATAGCAGCAAATGGAACGGTTTGCTCTCACTGGCCTTTATGGTCATTTTCCTGCTGGCCGTGATGATTTCGGCATGGAATTACAAAAATTTCATGCTGGGATACGGCCCGCACGAGGCCGCGTCGGAGCACGGCAGCGTACTGGACAGTATGTTTTTTATTACCCTGGTTTTCACCGGAATCGTTTTTATCCTCACGCACATTGCGCTTTTCTGGTTTGCGTACAAATACCGCTGGAGCGAGCACCGTAAGGCCGAATTTATTGCGCATGATAACCGTTTGGAAGTCTTGTGGACGGCCCTGCCGGCAGTGGTTATGACGCTGCTCGTTGTCCGGGGACTCAACGCCTGGAACACGGTTATGGCAGATGTTAACCCGGATGAAGAATTTATCGAGATGGAAGCAACCGGCCAGCAGTTCAACTGGATCATCCGCTATCCCGGGCCGGACGGGAAACTGGGCGCGCGCAATTACCGCCTGACCACAGCAGGCAACCAACTGGGTCAGGATTTTACGGATCCGAAAAACTGGGATGACGTTATTGCGAGTCAGGAGCTCTACTTGCCGGTTGGCAAAAAAGTCCGTGTGCGCATTACGGCAAAGGACGTGCTCCATAACTTCTACTTGCCGCAATTTCGCGTCAAAATGGACGCTGTGCCCGGCATGCCAACCTACTTTGTTTTCACGCCCATCAAGACTACGGCCGAATATCGAAATGAACTGCGGAAATACCCGGAGTATAACGAACCTTACGACGATACAGACCCAACCGGGCCGAAGCGCTGGGAAAAATTTGAATACGAATTGGCCTGCGCCGAGTTGTGTGGCAGAGGACATTATTCCATGAAACGTATCCTGCGCGTCGTATCCCGGGAAGAGTTTGATGCCTGGTATAAGGCCCAGGAATCGTACTACCTCACTCAGATTCGTGGCAAAGAAGATGATCCTAATCGCGACCGGGTACTCGATATCGAAGTTCAGCAACGCGCCAAAGCGTTTAGTGAAAGTATAAAAACGGCAGTCGGCTCCGGCAATGCGGCGGATAAAACCCTCACACTGAAATATATCAGCTTCGAAACGGGCTCCGCAGCGCTCACCCCAAACAGTAAATACGAACTGGATAACCTGGTGACGGCACTCAATGCCTATCCGCAACTCCGGATTGAAATAGCCGGGCATACCGATAATGTGGGAGAACCGGAAAGTAACCGCGCCTTGTCCCAACAACGGGCAGCAGCGGTGGCCAGGTACCTGACCGACCGCGGTATCGAGGCCGCCCGTCTGCAGGTCGCCGGATACGGCGATACCAAACCTGTCGCACCGAACGATTCGGATGAAAACCGCGCTAAAAACCGGCGAACAGAATTTACCATTCTTTAATGAACGCCTTTCGCCCACTCAAAATCAAAACACCGAACCCAACGCAAGTTTACTAAAATACAAATTCTCTGGCTATGGCTCAAGTAGTAAATACTACTGAAACGTTGGAAGAAAAACTCACGCAAGAATTGGGTTATGATGATCATTTTCACGCGCATCATCATGGCGATAAATTCCAGTCAAACTTTCTGACAACCTATATTTTTAGCACGGACCATAAAATTATCGGCCGGCAGTTCCTGATCACGGGAATTTTCTGGGCGATCATGGGGGCGGCAATGTCGATTGTCTTCCGCTTGCAATTGGGTTTTCCGGAATCTGATATGGCTTGGCTGCAGCCTGTTTTGGGCAAATGGATCCAGGTAAATGACCAGGGCATCGGCAAACTGGACCCGGAATTTTATTATTCCCTGGTAACCATTCACGGAACGGTATTGGTATTTTTTGTACTGACCGCCGGCCTGAGCGGCACCTTTTCCAACTTGTTGATTCCGTTGCAAGTCGGCGCCCGCGATATGGCCTCTCCCTTGCTCAATGCCTTTTCTTACTGGTTTTTCTTCCTGGCCAGTGTGGTTATGTTCCTGTCGCTGTTCCTGAGTACCGGACCGTTCTCGGGTGGCTGGACCGCTTATCCTCCGTTGAGCGCACTGCCGCAAGCCTCTGATGGCTCGGCAGCGGGTATGACCATGTGGATAGTCGCCATGGCCTTCTTTATCGTTTCGGCGCTTTTGGGCGGCATCAACTACGTCACTACCGTGTTGAACCTGCGGACGAAAGGAATGAACCTCTGGCGGATGCCATTGACGATCTGGGCATTTTTCATTACGGCTATCATCGGGATTTTGTCTTTCCCAGTACTCTTGTCCGGCGTTCTGTTGTTGATGTTTGACCGCAGTATGGGCACTTCGTTTTACCTTAGTGAAATCGTGGTGGGCGGTGAAATTTTAGATCGCGTGGGGGGCAGCCCAATCCTGTTCCAGCACCTGTTCTGGTTCCTGGGCCACCCGGAGGTGTATATCATCATCCTGCCGGCTATGGGCATCGTATCTGAAGTACTTTCGGTGAATGCGCGTAAACCGATCTTTGGTTATCGCGCCATGGTGCTTTCCATGCTGGCCATTGCGTTCCTCTCGTTTATCGTATGGGCGCACCATATGTTTATGGCAGGAGTGAATCCGTTTATCAGCAACTTCTTCGTTGTTTTTACCCTGATCATCGCCGTACCATCCGCTGTAAAGGTTTTTAACTGGATATCGACTATATACGGCTCAAATTTCCGGTTCAATGCCGCCAGTTTGTTCGCTGTTGGCTTTGTTTCCATGTTTATCTCGGGCGGCCTGACCGGTATATTTTTAGGCAACTCCGCCATCGACATACAATTACACGATACGTATTTTGTCGTGGCGCATTTTCACATCGTGATGGGTGTCGCAGCTTTCTTTGGGATGTTTGCGGGTATTTATCACTGGTTTCCTAAAATGTTTGGCCGTTTCATGAACGAGATGCTCGGCAAGGTCCACTTCTGGGGCACTATGATTGGCGCCTACGCCATTTTCTGGCCGATGCACTATACCGGTATGGCGGGTATGCCGCGGCGTTACTATGATGGCGGCGCTTCTTTTGACGCCTTCCGGCATTTTGGCGAACTGAACCAGTTCATTACGGTTGCGGCTATTGTTGTCTTTTTCCTGCAATTGGTTTTTGTGATCAATTTTTTCTACTCCATTTTCAGCGGGCGCAAACTCACGGTCAAAAACCCCTGGGGCGCCAATACGCTCGAATGGACCACTCCAATTCATCCCGGCCATGGCAACTGGCCTGGCAATATCCCCACGGCGCAGCGATGGGCGTATGATTATGGCAAGGGCGGAGAAGAATTCCTGCCGCAATACATACCCTTGAAGGACGGCGAACACGACCACGGGCACTAAAATTTAATTGACCGGCGGCGGGTCAAAGCCTGCCCCTTTTTTCAAACACCTTCGACCCTTGAAATCGCTTTAGAGCAAATTGAATAATGGAGCGCAACGCGGCACAACAAATAACAACCTGGGGGAGCATAACGCAAGCCATCACTGATTTTGGTTTGTTGGTGAAATTTAAGCTGACACTGATGGTTCTGTTCTCTGCCCTGATTTCCTACGCCATTGCTGGGGGCGGGCAGGTAACGGCCTTCGGAATGACCGTGCTGGCGATGGGTGGTTTCCTGGTGACAGGCGCCGCCAATACGCTCAACCAGGTATTGGAACGCGATTATGACCGCCTGATGACGCGCACAGCCAACCGGCCGGTTGCAGCTGGCCGGATGAGCGTTTCCACGGCGGTTCTTTGGGCTGGTATGATGGCATTGTTTGGCATCACCCTGCTTTCGCTGTTCAATCCGTTAACCGGTTTTCTGGGCATGTTGTCGCTGATCAGTTACGCATTTATTTATACCCCCCTCAAACGCTCGACGCCCTTGGCGGTAGTGGTGGGCGCGGTGCCGGGCGCTTTACCCCTCGTTATAGGGTGTACGGCGTTCGACGGCGTAATGACGACTACGGCGTGGATGTTGTTCACGATACAGTTCTTGTGGCAGTTTCCGCATTTCTGGGCGGTGGCCTGGCTGGCAGACGAGGATTATAAAAAAGCCGGTTTTTATATGCTCCCCTCCCGAAACGGAGAGCAAAACGAGACAACCGGCCTCTTGTCTTTCTTTTTTTGCCTCCTGATGATCGTGAACGCCGGCATTGGATATTGGACCGGTTTTAGCGGGGCATTCGCCTCGGTAGTGTTGGCTGGTATAAATGCCTATTTCGCTTTTCGAAGCTGGCAATTATACCGGGAGTGCTCGCGGGGAGCCGCCCGGCGTCAAATGTTCGCTTCGTTCCTGCATTTGCCGCTCTCGCTGATGGTCATCTTATTGGATAAAATTTAAACGGAAAATACCTGGAAAATGCGTGCGGTTACTTCCGAATATAGTCAAAGTAAAATTCATTCCCATAAATTCGCTTTGTGGATTGGGATCGCCACGATCATTATGATGTTTGGCGCATTTACCAGCGCTTACATCGTACGGCGGGCGTCCGGCAATTGGTATGAGTTTAAGCTGCCGGATATTTTCTTTTATAACACCCTGGTCATCCTGGCCAGTAGCGTAACGCTACACCTGGCTTACCGGGCATTCATCAAAGGCATGGAGCGGCCTTACAAAACCTTGTTGATGCTTACCTTTTTGTTGGGGATCAGCTTCGTGGTTATACAATACCAGGGTTGGAAAGCACTGACGGCTATGGGGGCCACTTTTACGGCCAATCCGTCCAGTTCATTTGTATATGTAATTTCTGGCGTGCATGCAGCGCACGTGTTGGGCGGGATTTCTGCACTGATTGTGGCCATGGTGCACGCCTTTTATCTGCCGTACAAACCCACCCCCCGGCGGAAACTCCGGCTCGAACTGGTTTTGCATTACTGGCACTTTGTCGACGTGCTTTGGGTTTACCTGGTCGTCTTTTTTTTGATCCAATCCTGAAAACCCAAAAACGCTTTAGTTCTACTACCTATCATAATTGTTGATCATGGCAGATACCTCTGTTTCACCCGCACACGAGACGCACGAACACGGTCATCAGGACGATACCACGCTTTGGGAAGGCGCAAAAGCGCCTTTTAAAGCGAGTTATGGCAAACTGATGATGTGGTATTTTCTGGTTTCGGATGCGTTTACTTTCGCCGGATTTCTAATCGCCTACGGCGCCCTGCGCTTTAGCACGCCCACTTGGCCGGAGCCAGACTTTGTGTTTGCTTCTTTTCCCTTCGTACAGGCGCATTGGCCGTTGATATTCGTGACCTTTATGACCTTCGTCCTTATTTTCAGTTCGGTTACGATGGTTCGGGCCGTTCAGGAAGGACACCGGGAAAACCGAAACGGCGTTGTCTTTTGGATGTTGATGACCATCCTCGGAGGCGCAACGTTCCTTGGTTCGCAGGCGTATGAATGGACCACGCTTATCGCCAAGGAGAATATGACGGTTACGCAAAACCCATTCGGCCGGCACACGGCAGACGGCGTTTACGTAAATCCGGACGGGTCCGAAGCAAAATTGCCGGACGGCTCTCCAAAGGCTTTTCATCAAGGGGAAAGCTACTTGCTGCATTTCCACGGCGGCAAAGCGTCGGGCCTGGCATACCATGATACCTCGAAACCCGGTGAAGTCATGATGCAGCACGAAGGACTTAAGTTAAAATATACCTCCGGCCCGTACGCCGGCCAGGTGCGGGAAGCTGAAATGGGCCCCAAGGCTTTTGGCGCGTTATTTTTCTTTATTACCGGGTTCCACGGATTTCACGTTTTTTCCGGCGTGGTTTTCCTGACCATCATTATGATCAATGCGGCAAGCGGCCTATATGCCGCCCGCAGGAATGGCTACGAAATGGTGGAAAAAATGGGCCTCTATTGGCACTTCGTGGATTTGGTTTGGGTGTTTGTATTCCTGGTATTCTACCTCCTTTAATTTGCACTGTCTCACTGTCTCACCTTCTCACTTTCTAAAAAATGGCTGGACATCAAACATACGAAGAACAAAAAGCGCTGGTGTTTCGCGGGCTGCTGCTTTTAGGTGCTATTACCATGATTGAAGTGGTGATAGCCTTATTGGCAAAAGGGCATTTGGTGCATGGCATTAAATTTTCTGAGGGATTCGGGCACTATTTGTACATGCTCCTGATGATAGGCTTTTCTTTGTATAAGGCTTATTTCATTATATTTTTCTTTATGCACATGGCTTATGAAGTACGCGGATTGGCCATCAGTGTTTTACTCCCGACGGCGCTTCTGATCTGGGCGATCATTGCCTTTTTCCAGGAAGGAAGCTCCTGGGGCGCTCGAAGGAAACAGATCAAAGAAAAGAATGAAGAGTTGGTAAAGCCCGCTCCTGCCGGCGCACCGCAAGGATATTTGTTGCCGGGCGCTGCGCCAGAATTTGTAATCTGAAAAACAGAAGGCGGGGCAACAAAACCTCGCCTTTTTTGTTGGTAGTCAGTAATTTATCCAGATTTTGATATGAGCGAACAGGTATCTGCCAAGCGAAAGGTTTTCATTTTCACGGTGCTTTTTTTACTTCTGGTGGTATTGCCTGCCGGATCGTGGTTTTACTTGCAGGGCGGCTTAAATTGGCGCAAAAATGCCCAGGCTGAATTGCAGGACTATGGTAAGATTCGTGCAGCAACCATTATTTATGCCGACGGCACCAAAGAAAACATGCTTAAGGATAAAGTATGTGTGCTTCATTTATTCGGCGCTAATCCGGACCTAACCGCCGCCAACAAAAAGATACTGGATACCGGGGAGCGGCTTTTTAAACAGTTCGGGTATAAACCCGGCGCTATGGAAGATCATTTCCGGATGGTCATGATCGCCGAGGGAGGGACTGCCGAATTTAAGACCCATGCCCAAACATTGCCCAGCGCAGACTATGTCAACTGGGTTTGGACCGGGGGCCTTGGCTCCTGGAGTACTATCCTGGTAAACGCATATGATCTGTACTGTCAAAAGAATAGTATCACGCCCTATGAGCATTATATCGCCCTGGCAGATACTTCCGGCACGATCCGCCGGTTTTATAACGCGATGGACGAAAAAGAACTCGGACGCATGGTGGAGCACATTGCGTTATTGTTGCCGAATCAATAAGCATTCATGATGCGAGCGGAAATAGAAACGGGCCAAACGGCGGAGGCTGATTTGCGTTTGGAAAAACGTCTCAATGTATTCGCGTATATACTATCGGCCGTGGTATTGCTCTTGGTTGGTATGATGCGCCGCATAAAGCTGGATGTTGGCATTGATTTTGGCTTTTTGCCGCCGCTGCATGCCACACTGAATACCCTGACAGCAATCATTTTGATGCTGGCCTATTATTTTATCCGCAATAAACGCGTGGAAGCCCATCGCCGGTCAATTTATGCGGCAATGATGTGCTCTGCCTTGTTTTTGGTTTCATATGTGTTATATCATTTTACAACCCCGGAAACCAGGTTTGGCGGCGAAGGCGTCATTCGATTGGTGTATTTCTTTTTTCTGGTCACCCATGTGGTTTTGGCCGCTTTGATATTGCCGTTTATTTTACTTACCTTTAATCGTGCATATACCGCCCAATATAGCCGGCATAAAAAAATGGCGCGTTGGGTTTGGCCCCTTTGGCTGTATGTGGCTATCACAGGGCCAATTTGCTACCTGATGTTATTGCCGTATTATAAATAATTGGATGTCAGAATTTAAACCAAATCATTTTGGCGCGATGAAAAATAAGACAAAGATCGGAATCGCGATTTTCCTGCTCCTGCTGGTGTTCATTTTACTCCCCGGGGATGCGCAGGCACAATGCCCGATGTGCAGGATGTCGGCCGAATCCAACCTGAAGGCAGGCGGAACAGACGGGCGCGGGCTGAATACCGGCATTTTGTATATGCTGGCCATGCCGTATATGTTGGTAGCAGCGATTGGTTTTTGGTGGTGGCGCAATCGAAAACCCGGAGACAAGCGGATGCTGGATACAGGGGCGGAAGACCTGGGCAGATTGAATTAAGGCTTTTACTCCGGAAGTTCCGGTTCTTTAATTCTGAGGTAATCAAAGCTTGCCTATATTTGCCTCTGCAACGCACTTTTTTCACCTAAAATCACTTTATTCGTATGAAAACAATCCGTTTTACCCTTACCTTAATGGTATTCGCTCTTTTACTTCCTGCAACTGCCAGCCGGGCTTCCGTAGAAGTATCGGCCAGTGCAAGCCGTACTGAAATGCTTAAAAAAGTAGCCGGCCAAAAAGACAAGATTGCCAAAACGCTTCAGGGCGCGAAGCAGGCAAAAAAGTTGAAGTGGTTTGGCAAAGATGGCAAACGTGTAAACTTAAGTGACCCCATTGAACGGTGGATGTGGTACTGGATTTTTGGCTGGGCTGCCGGTTTGGTGCTGTACATCCTGGCAGTTGCCCTGGCAACTGGCGGCATCTACAGTGGCAGTTTTGGTTTCGCTGCTATATTGGCCACCTTATCCTGGCTCTGTTGGCTCTTTGGCTCCGTAGCCCTGATCATTTGGCTGGTCAAGAAATTCGGCGGCGCCTGATTTCCGGATTAGAAGAAATTTAAGCCGATTCGCCTGAGGGCGGACCGGCTTTTTTCTTTGCTCAATGCCCGAAAATCGTCAACTTCGCCCCGGCTTTAACCTATACACATGAAAATTGCAGTTTTCCCGGGTTCCTTTGATCCCATTACGATTGGGCACGTGGACCTGGTCACCCGGGCGCTTCCATTATTCGATCAAATCATTGTAGCCGTAGGACTCAATACGACCAAAAAATACCTTTTCTCGCTGGAGCAACGCTTAGCCTGGTTGCGACAAGTATTTGCCGGTTATCCAAACGTACGTGTCGATTATTTTGAAAACCTCACGGCGCATTACTGCCAACGCATCGGCGCGCGTTACCTCTTGCGCGGCCTTCGGAACGGTTCTGATTTTGATTATGAAAAAACGATCTCCCAACTCAATCATATCGTTGGTGGGGGCATCGAAACCGTTTTCTTTATCGCCCAACCGGAACTTTCCCATATCAGCAGCACCATTGTCCGGGAAATAATTGTTGGCGGGGGCAATGCTGCCCTTTTTATTCCGAAAGAGATTAAGATTCCCACCGAATTCAAGCGCCTGTAATTCCAAATTTATCACTCATTTATTACGCGATATATGTCTGACGCTATTTTTAATATTCCGCATCCGGCCAACGAGCCGGTACTCAATTATGGCCCCGGCTCACCGGAAAAAATGGAGTTGAAAAAAGCCCTGACCGAATTGAAGGCCGTCCAAATGGAAATTCCCATGTACATCGGCGGCAAGCACGTTTTTACTGCAGAAAAAGCAGTGATGCGCCCGCCGCATGAAATCAGCCATACCCTGGGTTTCCATGCCAAAGGCAGTGCTGGCCACGTCCGCGATGCCATCAATGCTGCCCTGGCTGCCAAACCCGCCTGGGAAGCGATGCCCTGGCAGGACCGGGCTGCCATTTTTTTGAAGGCAGCTGACTTATTAGCCGGGCCTTACCGCGCTAGAATGAATGCTGCCACGATGCTTTGCCAAAGTAAAACAGCCTTTCAGGCCGAGATTGACTGTGTGTGCGAATTGGCTGATTTCTGGCGGTTTAACGCGTGGTTCATGCAGGAAATTTACAAGCAGCAGCCGTGGAGCGTTCGGAATACCTGGAACCGGCTCGACTGGCGCCCGCTCGAAGGTTTCGTATTTGCGTTGACGCCATTCAATTTTACGTCTATCGCCGGAAACTTGCCCACGGCGCCCGCCATGTTGGGTAATGTGGTTGTTTGGAAACCGGCAGAGTCGCAAGTGTACTCCGCATCTTTGATCATGGAAATCCTGGAAGAAGCCGGTTTGCCCCCCGGGGTCATCAACCTGGTATATATTGACGGCCCTACGATCGGTGCAGAGGTATTTACGCATCCAGACTTTGCCGGTATCCATTATACCGGAAGTACCCAGGTGTTTCAGCATCTTTGGAAAACGATTGGCGAAAATATTCATCGATACAAGACCTACCCCCGGATTGTTGGGGAAACCGGCGGAAAAGATTTCGTGGTAGCCCACCCCTCTGCAGATCCCAAGGCCGTAGCCGTAGCGCTCACCCGTGGCGCCTTCGAGTACCAGGGCCAAAAATGTTCGGCAGCTTCCCGGGCCTATATTCCGGCCGGGATGTGGCCGGTAGTGAAAGAAGCCCTGCTCAGCGACCTTCGGGACATAAAAATGGGTAGCCCGGAAGACTTTACAAATTTTTTCAATGCGGTGATCGATGAGAAAGCCTATAATAAGATATCAAGTTATATAGCCGATGCCAAACAATCGGATCAGGTGCGCATCATTGCCGGCGGTAACTACGACAAAACCAAAGGTTATTTTATTGAGCCCACCGTAATCGAATCCGCCGACCCGCGCTATATTACGATGTGCGAAGAAATTTTTGGGCCGGTGCTGACGATTTACGTATACGAAGACGAGCGGTTTGAAGACACGCTGGATCTCGTCAACACGTCTTCCCCTTATGCGCTTACCGGAGCGGTATTTGCCCGCGACCGAGCGGCGGTGGCGCTGGCGGAGCACAAACTGAGGCATGCTGCCGGCAATTTTTATATAAACGACAAGCCTACTGGAGCAGTGGTTGGACAACAGCCTTTTGGCGGAGCCCGGGCGTCCGGCACCAACGATAAGGCCGGCTCTATCTTGAACTTGTACCGCTGGGTGTCGCCGCGGACAATAAAGGAAAATTTTGTTTCACCGGTCGATTACCGGTATCCGTTCCTGCGGGAATCCTGAGCGCACCAAATCAAACATAAAGCGGCTGCCGGGTTATCCAGGCAGCCGCTTTTGTATGCAGGCGATATGAAAAAAATCAATTTTCGCCGCTCGTGTTAAAAAACTTCAATTCCTTAATACGGGCTTTTTTGCCGACTAAACCACGCAGGTAGAACAGGCGCGCCCGGCGTACACGGCCGCGTTTTACAACCTGTATACCGGCAATGTTGGGGTTGGAAAATGAAAAAATGCGTTCAACGCCAACGCCATGCGACATTTTCCGCACCGTGAACGTGCGCGTGAGCCCGTGGCCTTTGATTTGAATGACATCGCCGCGAAAATCCTGTTCGCGCGTTTTGTCGCCCTCAACAATCCGGTACGTCACTACGATCGTGTCGCCTGTCTTGAAACCCGGAAACTCCGGCGTATTCAGCATCTGCCCGTGCACAAACTGGATGGCTTCCAATTCTTTCATGGTATTTCTTTAAATTATTTATATTCAATCAAAAATTGAGGCGCAAAGGTACGTCTCCACCGTCTTAAAAAAAAGTTTTCATCAAAATTTTGTTTGCAGAGGCCTTCATGGGTTAGCCAGTGTTTTCAAAGCAAAACACGGTGGCGCAGTCATGGGGTGAAAGCATTTTAAAGGATTTTTAAATATTTCAACATTTATATTGATAACATTTAAACTTTTTACCTTTGTCTGCGTTTCAGTTAAAATGATATTCACCGTTTAAAGATTACTCTGAAATGAAAAAACTGTTTATTCTCCCGCTTTTCGCTGTTTTGGCAATGGCCGCTGCCTCCACGTTCCGATATAATGTGGATATCAGCGCCAGCAATATTATTTGGAAGGGTTACAAAGTGACCGGCGAGCACACCGGCACCGTGAAGTTGAAATCCGGCAACCTGCAATTTGCCGGTAGCACGCTGTCGGGCGGTTCGTTTGAAGTGGACATAAATTCGATCACCTGCGCTGACCTCGAAGGCGAATGGGCAGCAAAACTGGTTGGGCACCTGAAAAGTGATGATTTTTTTGGAGCGGCCAAATATCCCGTCGCCAGGTTTGTGATCACGCGGGTCATACCGCAGGATACCAAAGGCAATTACAAGATTATCGGTAACCTGACGATCAAAGAAACGACCAAAGAGATCAAGTTTTTCGTCAATTTAACGGAAAAGAATGGAATGGTGACCGCCACCGGTCAGATCAAAATCGACCGTTCGGAGTTTGACGTACGTTATGGTTCGGGCTCTTTCTTTGACAATTTGGGCGACAAAACCATTTATGATGAATTTGATTTAAATATTTCCCTGGTAGCCAAAAAATAAATCTGTTTCGACGAAATAGCGCCGTCCGGTGGAAGTTTTCCGCCGGACGGCTTTGTTTTTAAAATATCCATACCTTTACGCCCCTGATATTTGCCGCTCGTCGTACAATTTGGAGCGGTTTTGGCGTTTGGAAAGGAAACGCATTTCATTATTGGTCAAAATATACTCACCCATGCTTCGCGTTGCTTCATTTGCCGTTCTGGTAACCAGCTTGTTCAGCTTGGCTGCATACCAGTTTGGATATCCGAAGTGCCAGGAGCCATCGTTTCCGGCGAATTCTACCATTGCTAACTTCCGGCTGCCTGACCTGGGCGGTTTGCCGGACTCCGACCTGGAAAGCCCTTTGACTGCAGAAGCTGATTCGGCTGCTGGATTAAATATACTGCTGCTGAATTATACGGCCTATGACAGTGCTTATGCCCTCAAGGTGCGACGCCTTATCGAAAAACGACTTCCCGGCTGTATTATTTCCGATTTCTGGGGGGGCGGCAGCGAAACGCTTGGTGCAGTACTGAATAGTCAGGAAATCGTTGTCGTCACGTATCCCGCCAAAGGAAATCCACGCCAGGTTCGCGCCTATGGAAAGGTGCTGGCGCAATTCGTGCAACAGGGTGGGGCAGTGGTATTTAGCGGAACAGACCAATTTGGAATCTTACAGCAATACGGCCTGTTCGATGTGGATTTCGGTTATTTCTGTTCTGACCTGGAAGTCCATGAAGATGCTTTGGCACATCCTGTGCTCGATCGTACCCCTGCCGATTTTTTATTGTCCAATTATGTTTACCCGCTGGATGTATCTGATCCGGCTTTTGTGATGTTGGCCGATGTGCGCGGTTATCCGGCGCTTGGTTTCAAACCCTTAGGCAAAGGCAAGGTGGTTTATATCGGTTTGGAGTATTATTATGATGATGCCATTTCCACCCAGATATTGGAGAATACGCTTCGTTGGCTGTCTCCCGCCCAACCCCCGGCTGCTGCCTTGCCGCTCATTTCCGGAAATGGTGGCGATTGGTCGGCGCGTTCGGTGCGCCGAAGCCAGGAGAACCTGTATGCCGGAAGCGGAAAGGCGCCCGCCAAAGCGCAGGCTGTTGATTTAAAAATCTACCCAAACCCCTATGTCGAAAAGGCAACCCTCGATATCGAACTCGAAAAACCGGCCCCGGTTTCCATTGAAATGACGGATGAAGCTGGCGTGTCGGTTACTGTTTTGTTGCCTTACCGCCACTTAAATGCCGGCCTTTACCGCCTGGAATTGCCTAATGTTGCACCGGGCGTGTATTTTGTTAAATGTCAAATCGGCGGCCAATCGCTTGTCCGGAAAGTAGTAAAAATGGCCGCCCATTAACCGGTCATTCCTTTTTAGCAAAGACACTTTCTGCAGGGTATTGTGCGCTGCTCAATATCCAAACACATCCTCCAGGCGCAGCTCGGATATTTTACCCAACGAATTCAGATATCCGAAATCGATCCGGTTTCGGTCGCCCAATATCATCCAGTTGAATTTTCGGCCTTTTATGTGTTTTTGATGAAAGTGTAGTAAATCTTCTGCGCTGGCGTTTTGCAGGGTCTCGTAGACGTCCTGCCGAAGGTCTCTTTGAACTCCCCTGTCCGCATTGGAGCGCCAGGTCCAATATATGTCTGCATGATGGATCCGGCCGGCAGCAATTTGTTTCAACACACTTTGCCGCGCATGCTCCATTTGGGAGTGGGATACCGGCATATCTTCCAGGATGGTTTGAAATGCCCGTATTGCATCCTGAACTTTATCCGGTTGGGTGCCTACATATGCCTGTAAAAAATGTGCCTGTTTGCGTCGTGCAGGATTGGCGGCATACACATATGCGGAATAAGCGAGCGCCTTGGATTCCCGGATTTCCTGAAAAACGATGGAAGAAAGGCCGTAGCCAAAATATTGGTTGTACCATTCTGAAAATATGTATTCGTCCAGGTTGAACTTCGGCGTTCCCCTCGATATTAGCAACAATTCGGTTTGAACCATCGGGAAATGAACGAAATACACGTTGTTTTTCCGCGTATTGGCCTCTTTGTATTTCCGGGCAGGCAGTGGAGCCTGTAATACTTCAGGAACCCGGTGGTGTTTTTTGATCAAACCGGCCACTTGCCGGCTGGTTGAACGGCCGGAATAAAAAACCTCGTGCCGGAAAGATGGCAGCTCCCGCAATAATCCGGTGAGCACGTCCGCCTGAATCGCCAGGAGTTCATCTTTCGACTGTTTATCCGAGAAAGGCGACAATTTGCCATACTTACCGAAGTTCAGCATAGCTTTATTCAGAATAGTACGCTTGTCTTTTTTATTATTTTCCCGGCGCATCAGAACATCTGCTTTCAGGTTCTCCAAAGCTTCGGGGTTGGGCCGCGCATCGGCCAGCAGGTGTTCCATCAACTGGATACCTTCTTCCATGGAATCATCCAGGCCGCTGAGGGTCAGGTACATCCTGTCGTCTTTGCAGGTAGCCGAAAAGTGGACGCCGAGCCGGTAAAATGCCTGTTGCATTTCCCGGGGCGAATACTGGCTGGTGCCCAAAAAAGGTAAATAGGCCGCCGCTAGCGAAAGCCTCCGGTCGCTGGTTTTGCCCATCTCGAAAATATAGTACAACCGGAACAGCCGGCTATCCGGTTGAAGGACGGATTTGAGATTCAACCCGGGCGCCAGCCTTGCCGTGCGGATCACTTTGCGGAAATCCAAAAATTGCGGCTCGATGTCTGGTGTGCTTTGCTGCAAAAAAGCGTGTCCGAAATCGGAAATATCGGTCCGGTTAAGCTCTACGGCCGTGATGGGCGGCTTTTCCACCTTCATTACGGAAGGGTCATCGCCATGGTGTTTGTATACCGTTACATAATTGTCGGAATGCAGGTGCTTCCGGGCAAAGGCTACGACATCCGCTTTTGTTACCCGCTCCAGTTTTTCCCAGCGTTTCACTATTTCGGCCCATTCAATGCCCAGGACAAATGCCGCAGTGATGGCCGAGGCGCGGCCCTGGTTTTTTTCAAACTCTTTTATTTCCGAAAGTTTGAGGTCTTTGATCACAGCCCCTGGCAGCCACGCATCAAAATTGCCCTGCCGAAGATTTTCTACTTCCTGCCACAGTAGTTTTTCAACTTCTTCCAGGTTTTGGCCATCCCTGGGCTTGCCATACAAGACCAAACTGCTGTAGTCTTCATATACCCGGGGATAAGCATGCGCTTCGAGTACTTGTTGGCCCTGCAATAAATGCAAATCGAACAAACCTGCTTGATAATTGTGCAAAATACCTGAAATAAGCGGCAATAAGGCTGCTTCTTCCGATTGGCCACCCTGGAAACGCCAACCCATTTCTATCCACGACGCTTCCTGGCCATACACGTCGCGGCGCACGCGAGATTGGAGCGGCGGCTGTGGCTCAACCCGGAACGGAGGAAGCGGACGGGGCCGGTAATGCCCGAAATACCGTTCAGCCCAGGCCACGACTTGTTCCGGATCAAAGTCGCCGCTGAGAATAATGCCCATATTATTCGGTACGTAATACCGGTCGAAAAAGCGATAAATATTTGTCTGCGAAGGATTCTTCAGGTCTTCGCCCCGGCCCAGAGTGGTTTGGGTGCCATAGGGGTGCGAAGGGGTCAGGGTTTCCTGCATCGCTTTCAGGGATTTTCGAAAATCGCGATCTTGACTGATATTGTATTCTTCAAAGACGGTTTCCAGTTCGGTATGGAACAGGCGAAGAATAGGGCGGCGGAACCGTTCGCTTTCCAGGGCAAACCAGCGTTCCAGTTCGTTGGACGGAATGTCATTTACATAAACGGTTTGTTCCACCCAGGTGTAGGCATTGGTCCCTTTGGCGCCTATCGCGCTGACGAGTTTATCGTATTCATTTGCAGCCACATACTTTGCAGCCTCAAATGACAGCCGGTCAATTTCAGCATACAGTATCCGTTTGCGATCCGGGTTTGGTTCATTCCGGTGCTCTTCAAAGAGCTGTTCAATTTTATCCAACAGGGGCTTTTCCATCTCCCAGTTGAGGCTTCCCAACCGGTCCGTTCCCTTAAACATCATGTGTTCGAAATAGTGCGCCAATCCGGTTGTGTCGGCAGGATCGTGTTTGGAGCCGGCTCGCACAACAATTTCAGTATAAACCCGGGGCTCCTCCTTATGGACAGACAAAAACAGGCGGAGACCATTGCCCAGGATAAACATTTGCACCTGAATCGGGTCGCCGGGTACCGTATCAAAAACAGGTTTGGAAGTAGCGTATGTGGTCATATGGTAGCGCTCCAATTTAAAAAAGAAGGCGAATGTAGGGCTATTTGATCAGATAAACGGTCTTAAATGAAGTAGCCGGACAAAAGCCGCGGCACCCACCTGGTACAGCAATGCGAGAAAAAAGGCATTTTTGCAGGGCTGCCGGCAAAAATGCGGCGGCGGTAATTATGATGCTCCGATTGTTTCCTGTACTATTCCTCCTGTTGAGTATGCCTGCCGGAGCCCAAGATGCGCTGGGGCAAAAATGCAGTCCTTCGCTGAAATCCGCGTACCATACCTGGCTCGAACCGGGCCAACGAAGTAAAGGCACGGAACAGTTCATGCTCCTGACGCTTGTAGTTCAGGATATGTCAACTTTTGAATCCTGGGCAATGCAGTGCGACCTTCCGGTAATCGCCCGTTATCCCGCGGCAAATATTATAGTCTTGCGCGACGGGGAACCCCATTTTTTCGACACGATGCTGGCGCGGACGGACCTGCTTTTTGCCGATTTTGGGTACCTGAACGGCAGGGAGGAGCTGCCGGTGCCAGGCCACAATTTATTTGCCAATAATATCCAGTATGTGCATACCCGGCAGCCGGCGCTGGATGGCTCCGGCAGTACGATATCGATCAAGGAGTTTCGGTTCGATTCCCTGGATGTTGATTTTAAGAACCGCTATTTACCGACGTTTAAGTCGGCTCCTTTTTTAACGACGCATGCCAATATCGTCGCCTCCCTGGCAGCCGGCGCCGGAAATTCAGACCTGGCAGGCAGGGGGGTAGCGCGGGGTAGCCGGCTGGTATCCTCCAGCTTTGTTGGATTGCTTCCCGACGATGATGCCGATTACGCAGCATTTGATATTTCAGTGCAAAACCACTCGTATGGACTGGATATTGAAAACTATTACGGGGCGGGAGCACTGGCCTATGACAGGAGTACCGGTATACACCCCCATCTGTTACACGTTTTTTCTGCCGGCAACCTGGGTGATGCAACGCCTCCTGCAGGACTTTATGCTAATATAGCCGGTTTTGCCAACCTCTCCGGCAATTTCAAAATGGCTAAAAATGTGCTGACGGTGGGGGCTATTGATTCTTTTGGCAAGGTGTTGCCCTTCAGTTCGCGCGGCCCGGCCTTTGATGGGCGGGTCAAACCTGATCTGGTGGCATTTGGTCCGGATGGCACTTCTGGCGCCGCTGCCCTGGTCTCCGGCGCCGCAACGCTCGTTCGCCAGGCTTTTTTAGAAAAATACGCGTATTGGCCTTCCTCCGATTTGGTCCGGGCGATCCTGATCGGCAGTGCCCGGGACGCCGGATCGCCAGGACCCGATTTTATAAGCGGGTATGGCAATTTAAACCTGAAAGCGGCCATCGAGTTGGTACAGCATCAGCTGACCGGGGTGGGCGAGGTCGCAGATGGTGAAGCGGTTGAATTTTCGGTGAATGTCCCGCCCAGGGTACGCCGGCTCGCTGTTACGCTTTGCTGGAATGATACACCAGCTATGCCAAATGCCGGCACTGCTTTGGTCGACGACCTGGACCTGAGCGTGCGAACGCCGTCTGGCAGCCTTATATTCCCCTGGGTGCTGCACACGGATGCAAATCCGGATTCGCTCCGGTTGCCGGCTTATACAGGGCGCGATTCATTAAACAACGTCGAACAGGTCGCCCTCCTCCATCCGGCACCCGGCGTGTACCAGGTTTATGTCAGGGGTCAAAGGGTGCCGGCCAACTTGCAAGCCTTTGCCCTCGCGTTCCACTGGGATACCCTGCAACATTTTGAGTGGACATGCCCGGTCTGGAACGATCCGGTTGGCGCCGGCAAGGAGGCGGTTTTGCGGTGGGAAAGTTCTTACGCTGCGGAAAAGGGCCGGCTCGAGTGGAAACCGGTATTCGTTGACCAGTGGTATACGGTGGACTCGCTGGTTTCGTTGGATGCGGGATGGCAGCGATGGCTTGTGCCCGATACCTTTGCTGCAGCACAAGTGCGCATGTTGGTGGCGGGAAAAGTGTTTGTTTCTGATACATTTTTAATTGCCCGTCCTCTGCGCCTGCAAATAGGCTTCCATTGTCCGGATTCTTTTATGCTTCGTTGGGCTGGCTTGGGCCAGGCCGCCATATACAGGATATGGGGCTTGGGCGGACGTTACCTCGAACCACTGCGCATGAGCGCCGATACATTCCTGGTACTGCAAAAAAAAGAATACCCACAGCAGCGGTATGCGGTATCGGCAATGTTAAAGAGTGGGAATGCCGAAAGCCCGGCCAGCAGCGCGCCGGATATTACAGCGCAGGGCGCCGGCTGCTATATCAATACGTTATTTGCTTTGCTCTATAACGGTACAGTTGAATTGACCCTCGAAATGGGCACGCTTTATGGGGTCGGCAGGCTTTATTGGGAAAAAGAACGCAATGGCGGCTGGATTATCCTGCGGGAAGAAGTTCCTTCGGACGTCCAGGTATTCTTTGCGGATAGTGAGCCGGTTTCTGGGACAAACACGTATCGCGTTCGGTTGGAAATGCAAAACGGTGGGAGCATTGCCACAGACCCGGTGACCGTCTATTATGCCGGCGAAACCGGCTATTGGGTCATGCCCAACCCGGTCCCCCCGCGCCAGGCGCTTACGGTTCTTGCTCTTGGGCAAGCGGATGCGCCCAGATTCTTTTTATTTGATATTTTGGGAAGGCTGATAGTTGAAAAAACGCTGGAAGACATCCGGACGGATTTGGCGTTGCCTGCTTTGCCGCCAGGGATGTATGCCTGGATGGTGGCCGACGCATCCGGCAGGCGAATTGCCGGTGGCAAAGTATTGGCGAGCCGGTAAATAATGGACTTGTTGCGACGGGCGCCTTTGACCGTAAATCTCCAACATCCGGAGCGGAAAGCCAGCCAATCAGACCGCCGTTTGATCCTGAGTGGAATCCATAACCCACTGCTCGTAATCGGGGTTTGCCCGCACCTCAAAGCGGAGTATGCACGGCAGTTCGTAGGGGTGACGGCTGCAAAGCGCGGATTCCAGTGCGGATTCCAGTTCGAGCCGGGTTTTTAGTACCGACACCCATTCGCCCTCCTGTTGGATGGCGCCGGCCCACCAATAATTGCTCGCAACTGGAAAGATATTGGCGCAAGCCGCCAGGCGGTTCGCCACCATCTGTTCTGCAATATTGCGGGCAGATTCTTCATTGGGGTGGGTGACATAGAACAAAAGAAAGGGCATGGCAGATCGTTTGAGCAGTAATTATTGGCCTGTAAAGCCGCGGACATATGGCGCGGCATCCTGCCCGCAGAATTGCCCGCTCAGGTATTTGTAATACCCGGTGATCCCAATCATGGCGGCATTATCGGTGCAGAATTGCATTTGGGGAATATAGGTTTTCCAATTTTGTTTTTGCCCCAAAGCGACCAGGGCCTCCCGGAGTCCGGAGTTAGCGCTGACGCCGCCGGCAATTGCAATTTCACGGATACCCGTTTGACGCGCTGCTTTGAGCAGTTTTTTTATTAAAAAGGAAACGATCGTGTGCTGTACCGACGCGCAAATATCGGCCAGATTATCCTCAATAAACTTGGGGTCCTGGGCCGTTTGGTCGCGCAAAAAGTACAAAACAGCGGTTTTAAAGCCACTGAAACTGAAATTCAGCCCTTCAATATTGGGCTCCGGAAAGACAAACCTAGGCTGTCCTTGCCGGGCGAGCCGGTCGACCAGCGGACCGGCAGGGTAGCCCAGCCCGAGCATTTTACCGGTTTTATCGAAGGCTTCACCGGCAGCATCGTCAAGGGTTTCTCCAATAACCTGCATGTCCTGGTAATTCTCCACCCGTACGATTTGCGTATGCCCTCCGCTGACGGTCAGGCACAAAAACGGGAACGCCGGTTTGGGCTCTTCCGCAAAGTGTGCCAGCACGTGCGCTTGCATATGGTTGACTTCGATGAGCGGCAGGCCAAAACTCAGGGCAAATGCTTTCGCAAAGGAGGTTCCAACTAAAAGGGAACCCATCAGGCCGGGCCCCCGGGTAAAAGCTACTGCGGATATCTCCCGCTTGGCTACGCCTGCTGTGCGCAAAGCCAGGTCGACTACCGGTATAATATTGGCCTGGTGTGCCCGGGATGCGACCTCTGGGACAACTCCGCCGTACTGCCGGTGCGCTTCCTGATTGGCAATGCAGTTCGACAACACGTTTCCATCGCGAATCACTGCGGCCGATGTGTCGTCGCAGGAAGATTCAATTGCTAAAATAGTTATATACATACTGCACTGTTAAGCAGAATAAAAAGCAAGCAAATTGGTACATTTTAATGCAAACTTACGATTTTTGCCCTTGCTGTTGGCCTAAATTTTCATGCCTTACTGACGGTTTTGGCATGATTCTTTATTTCGGATTTGCATGCCAACTGCCCGCAGCGGCAATTATTTTGAACGCGCACACAAAATCCTCCTGATCCGCACATGTTTTCATCTCCTACCAAAGACAAAAAATCAACCGGCCCGGCAGCATCGCTTTCGAACGGCTCCGAAAAAGAAGGTTCTCAAACTACAGTGATTGCCAAAGGCGCCACTATCGAGGGGAAATTTGCCTGCTCCGATAACGTCCGGCTCGATGGGGCCATTCACGGCGAAGTACAGGTGGATAAACGGCTCGTCATGGGCGAGGGCAGTTATATTCAAGGGAATATCCATGCGCGCGACGCCAGTATCAAAGGCAAGATCAAAGGCGATATTTTTGTAATAGAAGGGCTACACCTGTTGGAAACCGCTGTTATTGAAGGGAATATTTCGGCAAAAACCATCATAGTGGAGGAAGGCGCCCGTTATAATGGCTCCTGTAAAATTGGCGATTCCGTTGCTGCCGCTAAAATTTGATTTCGCATCTTTACGGTGCAAAGCATTGAACAGCTCCCCGTAGTGGCATGGATAAGCATATCCTGGAATTAAAAGATGCGCGCCTGGATGCAGCCCTCGCGCCGGCCTGCACCCTGTACGGGGTGCTGGGCACGGAAAGTGTGGCCTTGCTTGTGGCCAATAGCGCAGGGGAGGTGCTGGATATCGAAACGTGGCAATATGCCAAACCGAATAAATCTTTTGCTCAAACGGAACAGGATTTGCGCCGGATTATCGCGCAGGAGCCGGTTTTTAACTGGCCATTTGGCCAAAAACACGGCGTGCTCTTCCATCCGAATATTACCCTGGTTCCCCGCCGGCTCTTTCAGCACCACGCGTTGCCGGAGTATTTCAAGTTGCTCCTGAAACCGGCGGAATATGTCTATGCTTATGAAGAACTGCCGGACTTTGACGCGTATTTGGTTCAGGCGATCGAAAGGCCGCAAGCCCGGTTATTTAACGAACTCTTTCCGCAAGCGCGACTACGGCACCAAGCCGTCCAGTTGTTACACTTTATCCGTGCATCGGCCGCAGCGGCAGATCACACCATTTTTTTGCACTTGCGGCATCAGGTAGCGCAATTAGCCGTTACAGAGCGCCAAAATTTGCTCTTTTACAACACATTCTCTTTTGTTACGCCGGCTGATTTGCTCTATTATACGTTGCTCGTTTATGACCAATTCAAACTGAATCCGGCCGATACGCCCCTTACGGTAGCGGGTAATGTGCTGCGCGATTCCGAATTATACCGGATATTGTATCGCTTTGTCCGGGAAATCCGGTTTGCAGTGCCCCCCTCCGGTTTTCATTTGCCCCTGGCGTCCACACCCTTACCCGGACATTGCCATCTGGAATTATTCTGCCTGACCAACCTTTAGCGACGGTGCGCATCATTGGAGGAAAATTCAAAGGACGCCGGTTTAATCCGCCGGCAGATAATTGGCCAACCCGCCCGACAACGGATTTCGCCAAGGAAGCTTTATTCAATATTCTGAATAATCACCTTGACTTTGAGGCAGTTAAGATGCTAGACTTATTTGGCGGCACCGGCAACCATTGTTACGAATTTATTTCCCGCGGGTGTACCGATGCCACTTATGTCGATAAATTTCCGGGCTGTGTGCAATTCGTTCGGAAAATTGCACAACAACTGAATATTGAATCCAGCCTCCGGATTTACCTTATGGACGTGTTCCGTTTTTTGGAATATACCACCGAGCGCTACGACTACATTTTTGCCGGCCCGCCCTATGCCCTGCCTACAATAGACACTGTTCCCGACCGGATTTTTGAAAAAAACCTGCTTCGTCCCGAGGGATGGTTGGTGCTGGAGCACAATCCGCGCCACGATTTTGCCAACCATCCCCGGCTGTTCGACGTCCGGCATTATGGCCAAACGTATTTCAGCTTTTTTGAATGACACCGGCGTCGGAAGAAGGAATCAAACGCCTATTGCCGTTTACAGATCAGGGTAATCGGCGCGGTTTCGATTTGGTTGCTCAGGTGGCCGGCCCGGTCTTTGATTTGAATCCAGTAAAATACCGTGTCTAACAATTGTGGCGGGTTAACGGTATCGCAGGGGGGTAAAGGTGGCGGATAAATACAGCAGGTGGTTGGGACTACGATGGATATTTCGCCGGAAATGCCATTGCCGGCTCCCTGTTGCTCGATGTAAGGGATCCGGTAGGGGGGCTTGCTGAACGAGTCGCGCCCGTCTACAATGAAAATACTCGACTGATCGTCCTGAAAACCGAGGTCGCCGTCGCCGTCTGTAAAAGAAAACGTGATCACCACGCTGTCCTGACCAAAGGTGGCTTGGTACATGGTGTTTTTTGATAGAGTTTTAAAATCGATCACGGGCTCGTCCGGATAATCTGGCGGTTTGACACAAAATTGGAAGACAGCGAAGCCAGTTAACAGAAGAACGCTTATTGCCCCGGTTATTTTTTTCATACGGTTGTATTTTGCGCCGAATTTAGTAGATTTTCTGCGCAATGCAAACAACAGAGCGTGCGGTTTTATTGTCAAAACTGGCCGATTTGAGGCCGGATCAGTTCGAACAGCTCGCTTTGGAAGTATTCCGGTACCAGGCTGCCGAAAATCCACTGTACGCGCGGTATCTCCAGCTTCTCCAACGGCCATCCGGCCCGGTGCAAACGCTGTCGGGCATTCCGTTTTTGCCGGTTTCTCTTTTTAAACGGCATACCATCCGAACAGGCTCCTGGCAACCGCGCCTGTTGTTTAGCAGCAGCAGCACGTCCGGCCAAACGCCATCCCGCCACCTTGTTCGCGACCCAAATTTTTACCTCCAGAATTCCCGGCGCGGTTTTTCCCAGTTTTACGGGGATCCGTCCGAATGGTGCATCCTGGCACTATTGCCGGCATATCTCGAACGGCCGGGCTCTTCTCTGGTGGCAATGACGGATTTTTTTATCCGGCTTTCCAAATATCAGCAGAGCGGTTTTTTCCTGAATAATCTGGATGAACTGGCTGGGCGTCTGGATACCTGCCGCTCCGGGCGCATACCGACCTTGCTCCTGGGAGTTAGCTACGCCTTGCTTGATCTGGCCGAACGGTTCCCAATGGACTTGAGCGGCCTGACCATAATGGAGACGGGCGGCATGAAGGGCCGCCGCCGCGAAATTACCCGGCAGGAGCTGCATTCGGCACTGTGCCAGGCGTTTCAAGTGCCGGGTATTCACTCGGAATATGGCATGACCGAATTGTTTTCGCAGGCATACCGGATACCCGGTTTATCAACAGATCATATTGCCCCATTCCGCCCAGCCCGTACTATGCGGGCGTACACCCGGGAGATTCACGATCCCTTTTGCCCGCTGGATTCGGGCCGTACCGGTGTGTTGCATTTTATCGACCTGGCTAACCTGGATACCTGTAGTTTTATAGCTTCGGAAGATGTGGGCAAAGCTTATGCCGACGGGGCTTTCGACGTTTTGGGCCGGTTGGATGCCGCGGAAATGCGGGGTTGTAACTTGATGGTTGAATAAGAGTGCCTGCTTTTAACCGGCGTGCAGAAACATACAAACCAGTGCAGATGAAAAAAATTGGCCTGCTTTCCGACACGCACAGTATTCTGGATGAACGGATTTTCGGGCATTTTGCCGAATGCGACGAAGTGTGGCATGCGGGGGATTTCGGGTCCTTCGAAGTATTGGAAACGCTCCGGGCATTTAAACCCCTGCGCGGGGTATACGGAAATATTGACGATGTGCGAATTCAGTCTCAGATGCCCCTGGACTTGCGATTTGTTTGCGAAGACGTGCCCGTTTTCATGACGCATATTGGTGGATACCCCGGACGCTATCAGCCCCGGGTGCGCAAGATCCTGCAAGCAGATCCGCCGCGCAACGGCTTGTTTATCTGCGGGCATTCCCATATATTGAAAGTTATGCCGGACAAGCAGATGGGTTTTCTGCACCTGAATCCAGGCGCCTGTGGAAATGAAGGCTGGCACCAGGTCAGGACCCTGATGCGTTTTGAATTGGCGGCCGGTTCGATACGCGAGTTGCAGGTGATCGAACTAGGGCCCCGGAGCAGGAAGTTGGAATAAATTGCCTGAAAGCGCCTATTTTTGCCACCGTGAAAATTAGTGGTGACACGATCCTAGGGTCCCGTAGTTCAATGGATAGAATAGAGGTTTCCTAAACCTTAGATATGGGTTCGATCCCCGTCGGGGCTACACAAAAAAACGCGGAGCAAGTATCCTCCTGGAAGGACTTGCTCCGCGTTTTTTTCTACAGGATAAAAGGCGTGGAACGGAATTATTTTTTCCCTTTTGATACGGGTTGTTCTTTTCCGCGTACTTCTCCCGTTATTTCAATATGCGAATCCGTAGGAGTGGTATTCGCTGTTACGGTTACCTGTTTGCTTTGACGGCCGGGTTTGCCTTTGGTGTTAAACTCCACCGCGATTTCGCCTTTTCCACCCGGCGGCACGGGTTGTTTGGGCCAGGTTGGCACCGTGCAGCCGCAGGAGCCCTTGGCATTTGAAATGATCAGCGGCTCGCTGCCGGTGTTGGTGAACCGGAAAATGTGCTTCACCACGGTGCCTTCATCGGCCATGCCGAAATCATAGGTGATTTCGTCGTATTTGATCGTTGTCGTGGGTACGTCAGCGCCCGGCGTGTTAACATTGGTGCCGGGGATATTGCCATTGCCCTGGTTCGTACGGTTAAAGTTTCCGCTGCGGAGTTGTCCTTCCGTATTGCCGGCCATTGCGGCGGCTGATTCGCGAATTTGAGCGCCTTCGGATGCGCCAAACCAGTTTTTAATACCTCCGCCAAAAAGATTGGCAATCAGCAACAATGCCAGCAATGCCAGCAAACCGATTTGGACTTGTTTACTTCTTTCCATTGCTTATCCGGATATTTTTAGTGAATAGATGGATGAATATGAACTTGCAAAAAAGCGCTGCAAAAATACGTCTTCTTCAAACGCTTGTGGGCAACTGCAAATTTTGTTTGCAAATGATTAACACCCAATCCAGCCTGCCTTCGACGCTTTTTTATCCCGGGAAAAAACTGCGTTGCCGCGGCATAGACTCCGTACCGGCAGCAACGCAGGAAATATTATTGGTTCGGGCCACTCGGCTGGTTAGTTACCGCCGCCGATAAAGGCGACGACACCGAGGTTGAGGCCAAATGTGCCAGTGCCTTCCTCCGCGTCCGAAATCTTGAAGTTGTCGTATCCAAGGGCAGCTTCGATGGCGACATGATTGTTGATAAAGAAATCGACGCCAAGTGCTGCACCGAACCCGATGCCGGATTGGGCGTCTTGCTCATCGAATTTGACACTTGCCCACCGGAATGTCCCATGGCCGAATGCGCGGATATTGCCGCTGCCGTTGATGTAGTACCGGACCATCGGGGCAAAGCCGAAAGAGGTCGCTTTGTCCTCTTCGTTCAGGAACTCGGCTTTTGAAAAACCGATGCCAATTTCACCGCCAACGGCAAGTTGATCGATAATAAAGACCGCGAGCATGGGCGCAAAGGTAATATCCGTCGATTTAAGTTCTCCTTGTTTAGACGAACTGAAGCCGGCGGTGCCGCCAATCAGCATGGAGCCTTTTTCCGTTTGAGCGGAAAGGGAGATCCAGGAGAAGCAAAGTAATACAATGGTAAATAAAGTAGAGGTCTTCATAATAGAGTAGTTTAGATAAAAATAAAGCAAATAAAGCAAATAAAGCCATGCGGAGCCATGGTTCCCTGCTTCTTGATGGAGATAAAAATACTTTGTTTCAGTAAGAGCGTGTCTAAATTTTGGTGCCGGAGCGAAAGTGAGCAAATTTTGTTTCAGACGAGGCAAAATTTGCAGGCATAGCCGGGCGCCTATGGCGAAAATTTTAACGAAGTATGAAACAAAATTGGCCGCTTGCAGCCTGGTGACCGAAATTTAGACGCGCTCTAAATCCCCAATGCCTGTAAGGAATTATACCCAGCGGAAAGTGGTTTGCGAAAAAGTGGAAGCAATTGGTCTATTGTCGGCGTGACTCGCAGTCACGCCGACAATGTGCGCGGGATCAGCACTTTCGCAAAGCACTTTCCGCCGGGTATATATTCGGTACGGCCTTATTTATTTGTTTTTTCAAAATATATTATCCCGTCTTTCCGAAACAATTCGCGGCAGCCGGGAAGTGCCTGCAACGCCTTCGCACCGGGCGCCCGCGCTACAAAATACATCTTTTTTTCCAATTGGCCGTGCGGCAGCCCGGGCACGCCATCAGGGCTGTAATTCGCGCTAAAAGGTTGTTTTTGGGCATAAAATAAATGCGCATAGCTTTTGAACCCGACCGGATTGATAGAACAGTTTTCCCCGGCCTTACTTTCATAAAATTCGATATTCGAATTTTGAATGTATTGTTCGAAATTCCGGATACAAAACAACAGCGTGAAGGCCACGAAAACCGTACCGCCCGCATACACCGTCTGCGCTGCCCACCAGGCTTGGCTTTTTCGCCAGAACAGCCAACCGGCAACAATTGCCACGATCAACAAAAGCCCTGGCAACCCCTGCCACCAGTACCACTCGATTTTCATATCCAATTTAGCCTGTAAGAAGGGATTACCGGCAAAAAAGGGTTTCAAATTTTCACTATACCAGCCTGCCATTGGCAGGAGCATTTCTAATAATCCGAGCAGAAAGCCCACTACAGGCAACAGAATGCCTACGATCCGGGGCTTCACGTCCCAGCGTATGGCCCGCCACAGGGTAAGGCTGCCCAGATACGTCAGCGGAAAGTAGGCCAGGGAAGAATAATACACGATTTTAGTCTGGAAAATGGAAAACAACACCAAAACTACCCAAAAAAGTAATTGCATCCAGGTGCTCATGTCCGAACGCTTGCAACTGGCCAGAGTGTCGGACTCCAGCACTTCATCTTCAGACTGCCGGTCTCCCCAAAGATTAGGCAAAGCAAATAGAGAGGCTGGAAAGCACCCCAGCAATAACGCCAACGCCTGAAACCCGAAAAAGCCGCTATAGCCAGCTCCCGGCGCCGACAGCAACCGGAGTTGATGCGCCAGGAATTGCTGAACAAATGCCGGTCCATGCCAATACGTTTCCACCCCAAACCACAACAGCGGCACCGAAAAAGCTGCTACCGAAAAAAGGAGCAGGTGTTTAAAAAAAACCTTGTTATGAAACCGGTAGCGCGCCCAGTATAGCACCAGGGTGAGCATGACAAGCAGAAAGGCCAGGGGGCCCTTTGTCAGAACAGCCAAGCCGATCAACCAGCCACCCAACAACAAGTACCGGTAACGTTGCCAAAAATTGCGTCCCTCAAAACGGGTAAAAAACAGCCATCTGAATTCGATAAAGCCATATAACCCTCCAAAAACCAGCAGATTAAACCAAGGGTCTGAAATTCCGCTGCGAAAATATAAATGGGGAAGAAAACTCCCCAGCCACGCCAATACCCAAAGCCAGCCAAACACCCGGTCGTGCAGCCGGCGGCCTAAATGATACACCAGCATCAGGGTTAGTACGCCGCCTATTGCATTCGGAAACCGCGCTGCAAATTCACTCACGCCAAAAATGCGCATCGACAAAGCCTGCAGCCAAAGGAAAAAAGGAGGCATCTCCCAATACGGCTCAAAATCAATTTGTGGCCGCGTGAAATCGCCGGTGATTAACATCTCGCGGGCACACTCGGCAAAATTTATTTCGTCCCAGTCAAATAAATGTACACCCCCGAGGAAGGGAACAAAAAAAAGCAAGGCCAATCCCGCCACTCGAAGGTAATCAAGCCGCATATTTCCAGAATTTCAGCTGGTAACAATCCCAACTTGTCAAACAACACCAGAGTATAGCATCCTGTTCACCGGCGTTCGCTGAGCGACTCACCAATCCGGTGTAACGCCAGTATGGTCAGGCAAATAGCCAAACCCGGCGGCACACTGATCCACCAGAGCTGTGGACTGCTCCGTGCATTGCGCAACAGGCTCCCCCATGTGGCGCCCTGCAAGCCGGCATCGCCATAGCCTAAAAAAGACAGGGACGCCTCCAACAGAATGGCTCCAGCCACGCCAAACGCCAATATTGTGTAGGCCGGGCGCAAAGCATTGGGAAGGGCATGCCGGTATAAAATACGCCATTCCGTTAAGCCCATACCCCGCGCTGCAGTGATATACTCCATCTCCCGGATACGGAGCAGCTCCGCGCGAATAAATAAGGCTACCCCCGGCCAACTGAAGGCCCCAATTAAAATAGTCATTGCCCAAAGGGTTTGGGTTTGGTCTTGTAACATGGCTGCAAATGCAACGATCGCTACCAAACCAGGAACCGATGTAAAAACTTCTGCCAGACGCATAATCAACAAATCGGCCGGGAAAAGAACGGTTTTGGAAAAAAAAGGGATGAACTGAAGGGCTTTGCCGGTGCGGAAAAAAAGCACAGCCAGGCCTGCAAAAACAAATACAGGCATAAATACGGACCACACCGCGCCATCCCTGACAACGGCCCAATGCCGGATCGTCGAGGCATAAAACCAGGCAAAGGGCAAGCCAAGGAGAAAGGTTATGATTTGGCCCCGGCGCACCCGTAGCCGGTTGTCGCCCCAGAATCCGGCGAATGCACCCAAAGTCAGCCCGATGGCAAAGGCGATACCCGTTGCCATGGCGCCCGTAAATACAGCAATCCGCGCGCCACTGATCACCCCGGCTGCAACGTCGTAGCCGGTTACATCCGTGCCTAACCAATGCCGGAACCGGCGCTCCGATCCCGGATGTACGGTACCCGGACAGGCCTGGAGCAGGGTGGTGTCCGGACTCATCGGGCGCTCGCCGGCGTTAAAAGGGACCGGAGCAAACACAGCAAATTCATACTCGAACCGGCGCCATAAAAAGCCCTGTTGAATCGAGTCTAATACCGGTTGGCCGTATGGCAGGGCCGGGTCTTTCCAGAATGCGCGCAGGCCCGGAAAGTAGGATTTTCCATCAATCCGGCAATACAACGGCCTGCCATTGGCGAGGATATCCCGGCCGATTGCGAAAAAAAGGACTGTGCCAAGCACCCAAAGCGCCGGCCGGAGCTGTTTATTTTTCCACCATTGCATGTTGTTCGAAAGGGAAAACCACTTCGTAATTGCCCAAATAGGCTTGTACGGCGGCCTTATTTTTTGCAAAACCCAACATATAACCGCCACCGCCTGCGCCACAAATTTTCAGGAACGCCTGCCCACCGCTTAAACAACCGGACCATATCCCACGCAGGTGTCCTGGAATCATTGGCTGAAAATGCATCAGTTGGAAGAGCGAAACCTGGTGCAGGGCTTGCCAAAAAACCGGGTCATCGCCCGTTTCCCACGCGTTTAGCAGCGTCTGGTGGGCTGGATAATAATCGGACTCCAATCGGCCGGCGAACGCCGGATGTTCGCTCTGATCCAAAAACCACGCTACCAAAGGCCCGGTTTGCCGGGGCGCCTTTGTGTCCAGTAAAAATACAACCGGCGCGGCGCCGGTCCACACCGGCGCTTGAAAAAAAACGACTTCCTGCCGGTTGTTGATCCATAACGGCCGGTTCAGGTAACTGGTCAACGGATCGATGCCGGAACTTTTCCCGTGGAAATAACTTTCCATGCCGGAAAAAATGGCTTGCAAGACATTCGCCTCCGGAGATTTCCGGACAGCGTAGCGGTCGTAAACGCCTGCGCACAGCGCTCCGGAACTACCCAGTCCGTATCCGACGGGAATATTCGATTCAAAAAACAAGCCGGCTGCCACCTCCTTGGCAAAGCGGCCGGTATCCAGGGCGTCCAGGGCAGCCAAAGCGGCGCTGCGGGCAAAGGCCAGTAACGCATCGGCCCGGGGCGCAGGTTCGCCAACGGCGGAATGCGCCCACCATCCGCTGAAAGCCGGCACCGGAGTGGCGAGCGCGCGTTGTCCCAACAGCAGGATGTACTCGCCGAACAACAATATTTTGGAAGGGTAACGCCGCATAAACGGCTTAAAGGTCGCTGCTCCTGCTCAATTTTTCTAGCCAGGAGTCATGCCAAATTATTCAGGCGCACCGGCCGGCCATTGGCATACGCCCGGCAGCGCTGTTTTTCATCCTTCCCGGCGCCACCCTTCCTTAGCTTTACCGCGCTGCTGCCCACTCACTCCTTGATGAGGCGTTTTACTACGGGCGCTGAACGGCTCGTGTACATCCAGGCCAGATATACGCCGCTGGGCAAGGACCGGAGGTCAAATTGTACCGCGGTTTCATTTGCGTGCAGGTTCTGCGACGCAATCAGTCGTCCATCCAAATCCGTCAAATCCATCCGGGGGGCTGTATCCGCCGCTACCCGGCCTTGCAGGGTAACTATCCCGCTTGTGGGATTCGGGAAGACGTCTAGTCCGGCGGTATCGGGCGGAAGCTGGTTGGCTTCATCCGGAAGCGATAGTATACTGATGCCGGATATCAGCATGCCATCGTGCTTTTCAGGCGCCAGGTTAGACAGTGTAGTGATCGTCAGGATATTGCTGTATGCCGAATAGTTGTTGGCGCCCGAACAGCGCGTTCGCACCCGCATTTGGTACGCCGTACCCGGCTGCATATTAGTGATTTGGACTACTGTGGCGGGCAGATTGGAGAAGGTCAGCCAGGACGATGAGCTAGCCTTCCTGATTTGCAGATCATACGCCACAGCTCCAGCCACAGAATTCCAATTGATAATAGCAGTGTTGGCCGAAATGCTTCTCAAAATAAAGTTTAAAGGCGTTGGACACGAAGTAACTGGCCCTCCGGACCCCGAAGTAGTGAATTGCGTTTTAGAATACGTCGAAGCGCTGGAACTGCAGACCGATCGCACCAAAACATTGTAGACGGTACTGGCCGACAATCCGGTGAGCAAATAGGAAGTCGTATTCAATGCGCCGGCGTTGATCCACGCAGTTGAGCCGGAAACCTGGTAGCGTAATTCGTAATACTGCGCGCCCGGCACGGCATTCCAACTGATATTTGCCGAAGTAGCTGTAGTATTCGACACCTTGAGATTGGAAGGAGCCCCGCAACCGGGCGTGCCGCCACCAGAGGAAGGTGTGGTAAAGGTGGCGGACGCATAGCCAGAGCCGGCACTGGCACAAGTGGCCGAAACCCGCACCTGGTACGTCGAATTTGCAGCCAATTGTGTCAGTGTGTAGGATGTGCTGATCAGGCTCACCGGTGTGCTCCAGGCGGTGGCGCTGACAGGTTTGTAAGACAATTGGTAACCGGAAGCCCCGGCCACGCTGCTCCAGCTTACGGATGCGCTGGTCGGAGCAGTTGCTGTTGCGGACAAGCTTGCGGGTGGCGCACAGGTACTTCCTCCAGTCGTGCCGGAGCCTGTAGTGAATAAAATACCGTAGGTATAGTCTGAACTTGCGCTGCCGCACATACTTTTCAGGCGGACTTCAATGACATTGCTGGCGGGCAACCCACTGAGGGTATACGGGCTGGTGGCCGGGCTCACGGTTGCCCAGGCGCCTGTGCCGACAGGCCGCCATTGCAGGGTATACCCGCTGGCCGGGCCCACATTGTTCCAAGTGATCGTTGCATTGCTGCTGCTAACATTGTTCACAGAAAGACCCGATGGGGCCGTGCAGGAAGATGCCGGAGCACAGGAAACCGACAGACAGGCTGCATTGCCAATCTCTGTACGGATCTTATTGCCCGGCAAAGGACCAAATCCATTGCTAAAATTAATGCCATAGCTCGAGAGGTGGCAATAGCTCATGATCGTGCCTCCATTCGCAGGCGCCGGCCCCGACGCACAGTTCCCTTCCACCGCGAAACAATTGTCAATTGCGCCGCCCGGCCAGCTGCACGATTGCGTGTGCGGAGAACCCAGATTATGCCCCATTTCGTGCGTAAGCACTTCCACCGTCCAGGAAAAGGTAGGTACGGTGGAAAAAGACATATTGATATCGCTAAAACCGTAGGCATAGGATGGAACACAAAGCACATCCAGATATGCTACACCTCCAAGGTTGTTGCCGCCAATACCAACCAGGTGTGCGATATCGCCATTAAATTCCTTCCGGGCTGACCGGAATTGAGTCAAGGCGCTGCTGCTGCTGCTGGTGCTGTAATTATCCGGACTCACCCAGACGAATACCTGGGAGAGCGTAATATTAATTTGTTCGTTGGCATATAAGGTGGAAACCTGGTTGAATACACTGGCCAGGTAATCAACGGTTGCCTGTACCGAGCCTTTGTTTTGAAACAATTCATGATCGACTTCAAAATATACCCGGACACATCCGTTTACTTCAGGGCTTCCCGGCGTGTTTGGTTTTATGGAAATGGGGTCCGGCTCCAGGGGTGTGCAGGAAAACGGTTGCCCGACAGCCAATTCCCGATCCGCGTACAGGATATAGTCGGAGACGTTGTCAGTCGATTCCAGCTTCCCTAACACCAGATTGCCGTGCCGGTCGTCTGAAATCAACGCAACCATTTCACCTTGGATAAAACTCACGGCCGCCAGCGAGCGGCAGTCGCCGCGGAGGATACCGCGAAAGTGTCGCCCGGACGTATAGGGTACTGTCTGGCCGGCAGACTGGTTGGTCACAACCGTAAAATCAGTGGTTTGAAAGTTGGTTTCGACAAGGTCCAGGACCAGCACCTCGCCGTGATAGGGGATTTCCAGGCTTATGGCGCTGGCAAAGCCGTCCTGCGGCCTGGTTTCCAAGGCTATATCCAGGTGCAGAAACTGTGCGGTTGGGGCGATTTGAAACGCGTCCTGATCGCGGGTGGTTGCGGGGCGAAACAGCCGGATGGTTTGAAAACGTCCGCCCTGGTCGCGGAATTCCTGAACGGCAGTGTAAAGGGGTGAAACCGGTGTTTGGGCGATAACAACAGTACTGGCGCATACCGCCAGGCAAATAGCCGGCAGTGCGCGATTCCGAAGGCAAAACATAGGAAATCGATATTTAAGGATGAATAAAAACCGGATTAGGATTATTAAATCAGATGGCGGTAAAACGGTCATTTGGCCGGGCTATTTCCCTTAAAGGAAAATTTTAACGCGCTGCAGCTGTTAAAATTTTCATTGCGCGCTCCGGTTAAATTTTGCGTCGGGCAAAGCGCTGGGGCCAACAAACAATCGTTACCTTCGCGCTGTTTTAGTATTCCCCTGATATCAAAGCGCCGCAGGGTATCCCCGATCAACCGCATTGTTTACCACCGCATTTCGTGACCAATATCCTTTATCCGCGATGAGTCAATTTCCGCATCCCGACCGGTTTGTACATCGGCATATCGGGCCCAACCAACATGAACTGAGCGAAATGCTCCGCTTTTTGCACGTCCGCTCGCTGGACGAACTGATCGAACAAACGGTACCGTCTTCCATCCGGCTTGAAAAACCGCTGGACTTGCCGGCGCCGCAACCCGAATTTGAATACCTGCAGGATTTAAAGGCTATCGCGCAGATGAACCGCGTGGTGCGCAGTTACATCGGTATGGGCTATTACGGGACAATAACTCCTTCGGTTATCCTGCGCAATGTTTTCCAAAACCCGGGTTGGTACACCCAATACACGCCATACCAGGCCGAAATTGCACAGGGCCGCTTGGAAAGCTTGCTTAATTTCCAGACGATCATTAGTGATCTGACCGGCTTGCCGATCGCCAACGCCAGTTTATTGGATGAGGGCACTGCCGCTGCGGAGGCTATGCACATGTTTTTTGCAGAGAAAAACAAACGGGCAAAAGAGGGCGAACAAGCCAATGTGTTTTTTATTGCCGATTCGGTATTCGCGCAAACGATCGATGTGCTGAAAACCCGCGCGCTCCCGCAGAATATTCAATTGGTTGTTGGCGACTGGAAACAATACGAATTTACGGAAAAGACCTTCGGCGTTCTGCTCCAATACCCCAACTGCGCCGGCGCCTTGGAAGACTACCAGGCTTTTGTCGAAAAAGCCAGGGCGCATGGCGTATATGTTGCTATAGCAGCAGATATTCTTGCGCTGGCCTTGCTGAAACCGCCGGGTGAATGGGGGGCCGACTGTGCAGTTGGCAACACCCAGCGATTTGGGGTGCCGATGGGTTTTGGCGGCCCTCATGCAGCCTATTTTGCTACCACCGACGAGTTCAAACGCCAAATCCCGGGTCGTATTATCGGTGTATCGGTAGATCGCCAGGGTAACCGGGCCTTGCGTATGGCACTTCAGACCCGCGAACAACATATCCGGCGGGAAAAGGCCACTTCCAACATTTGTACGGCACAAGCTTTGCTGGCCAATATGGCAGCCATGTACGCGGTGTACCACGGCCCGGATGGCATTCGGGGTATCGCTTCGCGATTGCATATTATGACCTGCAGCCTGGCCGCCGCCCTGAAAAACGCCGGTCATGTGCCCATGCACGACACATTTTTCGATACGCTCCGTATCGAGATGCCGGCTGACCGGCTTCAGGCTTTGCGGCAAAAAGCGGAACAAGCCGGAATCAATTTTTTCTACGACTCTACGGGGGTGCAAATCAGCTTGGATGAAACAGTGACGGACCATGACCTGGCCGGTATTGCAGCGCTGTTCGGCGCCGGCGCATTGGCCGGTAATCCGGCCGTTGCCATACCGGCGTCACTCCGGCGTGAGTCCGGCTACCTTACCCATCCGGTGTTTCATACATACCGGACGGAAAGCGATATGATGCGTTATATCAAACGGTTGGAAAACCGTGATTTATCTTTAACGCACTCGATGATCTCGCTGGGTTCGTGCACGATGAAATTGAATGCCGCTACGCAGATGATCCCGGTGAGTTGGGAACTTTGGGCGAATATTCACCCGTTTGCTCCGTCAGCACAAACTCCCGGATATCAAAAGATCATCCGGGAGTTAGAACAGTATCTCTGTACCATAACTGGCTTTGACGCCTGCTCTTTACAGCCTAATTCCGGCGCACAAGGCGAATATGCCGGCCTTATGGTTATACGGGCGTATCACCATGCCCAACAGGACAGTCACCGCCATGTGGCACTGATTCCATCATCTGCGCACGGCACCAATCCCGCCAGCGCCGTTATGGCTGGCATGGAAGTGGTGGTAGTGGCTTGCGACGAACGTGGAAATATCGATGTAGCCGACCTGCGCGCAAAGGCCGAACAATATGCCAAAAACCTTTCCTGCCTGATGGTGACCTACCCCTCTACGCATGGCGTATTTGAAACGGCCATTCAGGAGATTTGTGAAATTATCCATGCTTATGGCGGTAAGGTGTATATGGATGGCGCGAATATGAATGCCCAGGTGGGTTTGACCAGTCCGGCAACGATTGGTGCGGATGTTTGTCACCTGAATTTGCATAAAACCTTCGCTATCCCGCATGGCGGCGGCGGCCCGGGCATGGGCCCGATTTGCTGCAATGCCAGCCTGGCGCCCTACCTCCCCAAACACGTTTACGCCGAAACCGGCGGCCACGAAGGCGCCACTGCCGTCAGTGCAGCGCCTTGGGGGAGCGCCAGTATTTTATTGATCTCCTATGCGTATATTAAAATGCTGGGAGCTGCCGGCGTTACGGATGCAACCCGGTACGCTATCCTGAATGCCAATTACATCAAAGCGCGCCTCGAAGGTGCATACCAGGTGTTATATGCGGGTGAAAATGGCCGTTCGGCACACGAGCTGATCGTCGACCTGCGCCCATTTCGGAGTATAGTAGCCGCCGAGGATGTTGCCAAACGCTTGATGGATTACGGTTTTCATGCGCCAACCCTGTCCTTCCCTGTGGCAGGGACGATCATGATTGAACCGACAGAAAGTGAAAGCATGGCCGAACTCGACCGCTTCTGCGACGCATTGTTAAATATTCGCCGGGAAATCGACGAAATAGCGGCAGGCGCATACGATCCCGAAGACAATGTTTTGCACAATGCTCCACATACCCTGGATGTGGTTGCGTCGGATCATTGGCCGCACAAGTACAGCCGGGAAAAAGCGGCGTTTCCATTGCCGTATTTGCGGCAAGGCTGGAAATTTTGGGCTACCGTAGGCCGGATTGACCAGGCCTATGGCGACCGGAACCTGGTATGCACCTGCCCGCCAGTCGAAGCGTATGTAGCATCGTGACCCGGTCCGTTTGCCGATAAATAATACCTTTTCAGTGGCGGAAAGCCGTTGTCTGACGGCATACGTGCAACGTTAGCGGCTTCCAGGGGTCCTTTCCCTGGAAGCCGCTGGTATTATATTCTTACACAATTAATTGCCTTCGATAAAAAACGGAAAAGAGCAAATGCTGCGCGGTAGCCTGCCCAGGCATCTCCTGCAGTAAAAATAAACTTCACAGAAAGTTTGATTTGGTTATTAGCCCCGGCAAACGTGCCGGGGCGTTTTTTTATGGCTGCGTACCATTCGTTGAAAGCGTTTCCGGTAGCCAGGATTGGTAATAGTCGGGCGATTCAATACCAGCGGCATACTCTGTCATCAACAACGGCCGGAAAGTATCCACCATGACGGCCAACTCCCTGGTTTCTTTTGCGCCAATGCTTTTTTCCACGGTGCCGGGGTGCGGTCCATGCGGAATGCCGCCCGGGTGCAGCGTGATCATGCCGCGTTCAACGTGCTTCCGGCTCATAAAATCGCCGTCGACGTAATAGAGCACTTCGTCGGAATCGATATTGGAATGATTGTATGGGGCCGGAATGGCTTGGGGATGGTAATCGTATAGCCGGGGCACAAAAGAACAAATCACGAAGTTATGCCCGTCGAAGGTTTGGTGGATGGGCGGAGGGAGGTGTACCCTGCCGGTGATGGGCTCAAAATTGTGGATGGAGAATACATACGGATAAACAAATCCGTCCCATCCGATCAGATCGAAGGGGTGGTTGAGGTAATGGTATGGATAGATATTGTCTTGTTTTTTAATAAAATACAAAAAGTCGCCACGTTCATCGTGGGTGTCCAAATCGGCGGGCTTCCGGAAGTCGCGCTCACAAAACGGCGAATGTTCCAACAGCTGGCCAAATGAATTGCGGTAGCGTTTGGGGGTGGTGACGGGGCCGTTGCTTTCCACAATGAGCAGGCGGTTGTCTGCGCCATCGAATTCGATTTGATACGTCGTGCCGCGGGGCACAACCAGGTAGTCGCCGTAGCCAAACCGGAGATTGCCGTACATGGTGCGCAGACAACCGGAACCTTCATGGATAAAAATCACTTCATCGGCATCGGCGTTTTTGAAAAAGTAATTCTGCATACTTCGACGGGGCGCAGCAAGGATAATTTTGCAATCGTTGTTCACCAATACCGGTTTGCGGGCGCGCAGGTAATCGTCTTCCGGATGGATTTCGAAGCCTTTCAAACAACGGTGTTTCAATTGTTTGTCGTGCACGGTGCGTGGCGCTACGCTGTACGGTTCTCCGACTTGTACAATTTGCGTGGGAGCATTGCAGTGATACAACAACGAGTATAACTCGCTGAATCCTTCCGTACTGAACAATTCTTCGTGATAAAGTGCGCCGTCGGGTTTGCGAAATTGGGTGTGGCGTTTGGGCGGAATTTGGCCAAGGCAATGATAATGCATAGAAACAGGACAGGTTTGGTTAGAACACAACAAAACAGGCGCCCAAAGGTAAGAAACCGTCTGAAAACCCCTACTGGTTGGCAAGTTGCATCTTTTGTCCCGAGCCTTCGGGACGGCTATTTTTTCGGCATTAGGACAAGGCTATTCCTTCAAAAAGGAGCCTTGCCAGGCGCCAAAATCTGCGCCTTTCCGCCTCGCCAGGGGTTTTCAGACGGTTTCTAAGTTTTTTCCGGCGGACTGGCCGGCTGTTTCCAGGCAGGCCCGCGCAATAAGGTCCAGATCGCCGTGTCCAAAAACCAACATGCGGATATCCGGCGCGGTGTTTTGTTCGAGCCCAAACCGGTATGTTTTATCGTAATATTTCAAGGCGATGGCTGCGGCAGCGGCAAAATCGCTTGATGAAGCGCTTCCAGCGCGGCTTTCAGGTGTTGGCCGCCCAGTTTTTTTTCAATGCGCAAAAAAGCATTTTCCAGTTCTGCGGGAGAATACCCCGTATAGTCGGCCACCAGGTTTTGGATGCGCTGCCCGAGTGGCACCTGAATATTAAAAAGCGGGGCATTTTTCATTTGCACCCAAAAACTGTCGGGAATATACACCCTGCCGATACTGCGGCTTTCGTTTTCAATCCAGATTCGCCGGTTGGCATCCAGGCCATTTATAGCGCTGTACAAGTCGTTTTCAAATTGTTCGGGCGTGGGTTGGGGGGATTCGCCAATGCTGCCAAAAGATGAACCCTTGTGGTGCGCCAGCGCTTCCAGATCGATTATTTGTTCTCCCATTTGCTGCAGGGCGTGCAGCACCTTGGTTTTTCCGGAACCGGTTTGCCCGCCGATAACGATCAGTCGGAATGCCTGAAATCCCAGCTGCTCCAAAATGTGCCGCCGGTACTGTTTGTATCCGCCGTGAAGGGTTACGACGTCAAATCCGGTTTGCCGAAAAAGCCAGGTCATGCTTTGACTGCGTTGGCCGCCCCGCCAGCAATACACCGCAAGGCGCCGCTCTTGCGCCAGGGCCAGTGCGTCCCGGACAAAGGACTCCATTTTTGGACCCACAAACCGGAGTCCGCGCAATACGGCGGCCTCCTTGCCCTGCTGTTTGTAAAACGTGCCGATTACAGCGCGTTCTTCGTCGGTAAACAGCGCAAGATTGTGCGCTCCGGGAATATGTCCCTGCGCATATTCGACCGGCGAACGCACATCGAGCAGCACCCGGGTGCTGCTGGCATGGAGAAATTCAGCCGCTTCGAGAGGATGTTTCATATTAAGGTTGAAAGCCAGGGTGGATGGGCTGCCATCTGCAAAAATAAAAAAGGGACGGGACCCGCCGGTCCCGCCCCACAAAATTGGACTACAAACGCATAAGTTTTATCGAACTTTAGTAATTATGCACGTTTCCGGAGCCGGACACAGATGTTTGTACCGGCCCGTCTACGTGCAATTTGACATCACCGGAGCCACTGATCGCAACATCGGCAGCACTCCCGCTCAGCGCGCCGGCGTCGATATCGCCGGAGCCACTGATGGCAATTTCTTGCTTTTCTGCCCGGCCGGCAAGTTTCATATCACTGGAGCCGGAAATGGCAACCTGTAATTTTTTTACATCAAAAGTGCCTTTAAAGTTACCGGACCCACTGCTGGACAACTCGAATTTATCTCCCCTGATTGTGGACACCGCTTCAATATCGGTAGAACCGCTACTGCTCACGCCTTCCAGTTGCCGGTAGGTAACCACCAGTTTGTAGGTGCCGCTATTGTAGCTGCCTTTTTTCATACGAACCCCAAGGGTGCTGCCTTTTACTTCTGTGATAACATTGTCCGGATCGCCGTTTTTGGTTTCAATACGAACCATCTCCACGCTTCCTTCCTGGAGGATAACTTGATCGAATCCGCCCGCTACAGCTAGCTGGGCGAAACTGGAAACGGAGCGGGTGGCGGTGTTCTGGGCTGAAACATGAATTTGAAACAGAGCAAAAAAGGTGAGCATTACGGAAATAGAACGCATTTTTTTAATCTTTAACTATGAAAAATCAGGTGTTATTCCTGCCGATAGACACGCTGGAGCGGGGAAGGTTGCTTGCTTGGCGAAGAAGGACCGGTTTCGCCGGCCATTTATCCTGCTTTGGGTACCGGACTCCAGTTATGGCAGATTCTGCGCAAAAGCCAGGAAAAAATCCATGGCTTCGGGATTTTTCATCGAATCCCGGTTGTATGCTTTGTCCAGCGGTTTGCGCTGCAAAACTTTTTTTACCGGCGTTTCCATTTTTTTGCCTGAAATCGTATAGGGGATGTCAGGCGCCTCAATGATCGCGTCGGGTACATGCCGGGGACTATACGTGTTGCGCAGGGCGCCCCTGATACGGGTCTTCAGCGCTTCGTCGAGGAGTGATCCAGGCGACAAAACGACAAACAAGGGCATCCAGTCGGATCCGTCCGGATGTTCAAGATTAACAATAAGGGCGTCGCGGATTTCAGGAATGGTATCCAGCGCCCGATAAATTTCTGCGGTGCCGATTCGAACCCCTTGCCGGTTAAGCGTGGCATCCGACCGGCCTAAAATAATTATTGTATCGCGCGGGGTGATACAGAGCCAATCGCCGTGGCGCCAAACGTTGGGAAATTGTTCGAAATAGCTGGAACGGTATTTCAAATTGCCGGGGTCGTTCCAGAAAAACACCGGCATGGAAGGCATCGGCTTGGTGACGACCATTTCGCCCACCTTGCCGGCGGCGACCGCCCGGCCATCCTCATCCCAGCTTTCCATGGCACAGCCCAAACAGCGGCATTGAATTTCGCCCTGGAATACCGGTAACAGCGGATTGCCGCCTACCCAGGCCGTACAGACGTCGGTACCGCCGGCCATCGAGGACAGCCACACCTTGCGATGCACCCGCTCGTACACCCAGCCGAACGCCTCCGGGGGTAAGGGCGAGCCGGTTGAACCGATACTGCGTAAGCCGGAGAGGTCAACATGTTCGCCCGGAGAAATATCCGCCTTCCTGCAGCTCGCCAGGAATGGAGCGCTGGTGCCGAAGTGTGTAATGCTGGCGGCGCCGGCGAGTTCCCAAAGCACGTCCAGGGAGGGATAGCCCGGGCTGCCGTCGTAGAGCACGATGGTGGCTCCGGCAAGCAAGGAGGCCAGGGTAAAATTCCACATCATCCAACCTGTTGTGGAATACCAAAAGAACCGTTCTCCTGGATGTACATCGTTGTGAAAATGGAGATACTTGAGGTGTTCCAGCAGGTTGCCGCCGTGCGAGTGGGTGATGGCCTTGGGCACTCCGGTGGTTCCGGAGGAATACAATATCCAAAGCGGGTGATCGAACGGTACCGCTGCAAATTGGAGCGCGCCTTCCTTACTTCGGATGGCATCTTCCCACAACACGGCGTTGGGCAGGCCGCCGGTATTTGCCGTTTCGTCCAGAAAAGGAATAAAAATTACCCTTTGAAGCGTGGGCAACAAACGGCAGATTTCCCGCACGGTTTCGCGTTTGTCGAACGATTTGCCGCCGTACATATAGCCGTCTACCGCCAGAAATACCTTGGGCTCAATTTGTATAAAACGGTCCGCTACGCTGTTGGCGCCAAAATCAGGCGAACAACTCGACCATACCGCGCCGATGCTCATAGCAGCCAGCACGGCTACGATAGCATGCGGGGTATTGGGCAGATAAGCGGCTATCCGGTCGCCCGGCCCAACGCCGGAGTTGCGCAAAAATGCAGCCAGTGCAGCGGTTTGACGGTACAACTCCTCCCAGGACACCGGTTGCAGGGACTGGCGTTCCCCTTGAAATAACATGGCCGGGTGTTGTGCGCCGGCATTGCGGTGGAAAATATGTTCCGCATAATTGAGGGTAGCGCCAGAAAACCACCGCGCTCCGGGCATTTCCAGCCCCGACAGTACCTCTGTATACGGCGTATGGTGGATGACTTGAAAATACTGCCACACCGATTCCCAGAATGCTGCAGGCTGATCAACCGACCAGCGCCATAAGCTGGCATACCCTTCAAACGGCAGGCGTTTATTGGCCGAAAGCCAATGCATATACCGTGTCAGGTGTGCATTTTCCAGCGTTTCAGGATCGGGTTGCCAAAGCAGGATGGGTTGTTGGTCGGGCATAAGCGCAAAATCAAAAAGAAGCGTCAACTTTACGGGCGAAAATCCGGTGTTTCCGCCACATTCTGTAAAACATTCTGCGATGAAGATTCGAAAACATTTTATCTGGCTATTTTGTCTGGCTGCTGTAGCCGCCTGCGATCCCACCCGCAAATCGGGCGTCACGCTTTCGGACGACGGGGTGATCGAGATCGTTTTTTACACCTGAATGACGTATATGAAATTGCCCCGCTGAGTGATAATTCCGGCGGACTCGCCCGGGTGGCAGCCCTCCGCAAGAGCCTGGTGGCAAAAAACCCGAATACCTTTACCGTACTTGCCGGCGATTTTATCAGCCCATCGGTGATCGGCACCTTGAAATACGAAGGCAAGCGGATTCGCGGGCGGCAGATGATCGAATGCCTCAATGCCCTTGGTTTGAATTGGGTAGTTTTTGGCAACCACGAGTTTGACTATGACCTGGAAGACTTGCAGGCCCGGCTCGATGAATCCAACTTCATCTGGATGGCCGCCAATGCGCGTTTAAACGCGACAGCCGGCGAAAAACCGTTTTTCAAAAACCGTCCGGGCGGACAGGAGTCCTGCCCCGGCCAGGTAACCGCCGTAGTTCGCGACGCGGACGGCACTTCCATTAACCTGGGCTTGTTCGGCGTGCTGGTTACTTCCGGACAAAAACCGTTTGTTTCGTATTCCGAGCCGTTGGCAACTGCCGTAAGCATACGGGAGGGATTGCGCGCCAAAACGGATATCTGCGTAGCCCTTACCCATCTCGATATTGAAGACGACCTGAAACTGGCCGCTATGTTGCCCGACGTGCCGTTGATCATGGGCGGTCACGACCACGATAACATGATACACCGCGTGGGTAAAACAGTGGTTGCAAAAGCTGATGCCAATGCGCGCACGGTTTATGTACATTATTTGCGCTACGATAAAAAGAAAGGTACCGTATCGGTCAAATCCGAACTACGCCGTATCGACGGCAGTATCCCGGACGAGCCGGCAACGGCGGCGGTAGTGGCCAAGTGGGAGCAGATAAAAGCCGCTGCCCTGAGTTCAGACGGCTTCGATGCGGGAAAAGTCGTCGCGGAATTGCCGGAACCGCTGGACTGCCGGGAGGCCACCGTGCGGCATTTACAAGCGCCGGTCGGTCAGCTGATTGTCGGAGCAATGGTGGCCGCCAGTAAAAACCAGCCCGATTGTGCGATCCTGAACGGCGGATCAATCCGGGTAGACGATATTCTGACCGGTACGATCACTGAATTGGATATTGTGCGCATGTTGCCGTTTGGCGGCGGATTTTCAGAACTGGAGATGCGGGGAAGCCTGTTGCAGCGTACACTCGATGCCGGTATGTTCAACAAAGGGAAGGGCGGGTACCTGCACTGGTATCGGATCAGCCGCGATGAGGCTGGAAACCGCTGGTTGGTTAACGGTATGCCCCTCGACGCGAAAAAAATATACCGCGTCACTTTGCCGGACTTTCTGCTCACGGGCAACGAAACCAATATGGACTTTCTGAAAGCGGCGCCGGCATCTGATGGAAAAACCACAAATCCGGATATCCTGCGGATCAGCAAACCGGCGCCGGCAGACAAGAGCGACCTGCGCAATGATTTGCGGCTTGCCCTCATCCACTACCTGCGTACCGGCAGGAAGTAGGAAGTAAACGGCCCGGCCGGATGCCATAAGATTGATGAAAATCTGACAAATTTTAGCCATACCCCTTGCTCAAATCAAACTTTCCGTACTTTTGCAGGCCTTTTTCCAAAACCAACCAAAAAAAGTCTAAATCATTATAATTTTAGCAAACAATGGCAAAACGCAAATCGTCACCATCCGCCGCTGACGCACAGGTAGAAGTTCAGGAAGTAAAAACTACGGCAGCGCCGTTTTTGGAAAAAAATCAAAACCTGCTCCTCTACGGTTTGGGAGCGCTTGCGCTGATCGTACTGGGTTGGTGGGGGTATAAGGTGTTGGTTGCAGAACCGCAACAGGAAGAGGCTGTTGGCGCCATGTGGCAAGCGCAGGTCCAGTTTGACCGCGACTCCTTCAAACTGGCATTGGAAAATCCGGGCGGCGGATACGACGGTTTTTTAGGAATTATTGATAAATATGGTAGCTCCAAAGCCGGTAATATCGCCCACTATTATGCCGGTATTTGTTACCTTCAAATGGGGGATTTTGACAATGCTATCAACCAACTGGAAGATTTTGATGCATCCGGCGACTTGATGCCAATCATGAAAAACGGCGTATTGGGGGATTGTCATTCCGAGAAAAAAGAATTTGATAAAGCGCTTGACTATTACGGCAAGGCTGCCAGTTCGGGCAAAAACGATTTGCTTGCGGCCTATTACCTGAAAAAATTGGGCATGTTGTACGAGCATGAGGGAAATAAAGAAGCCGCGCGGGAAGCCTTTGAGCGCCTGCGCCGTGATTTCCCCAACCCTTCATCGCCGGATTGGCGCGACATTGAAAAATATATATACCGCGCCGGCGCTGCCTCCAAATAACCGGAGCAACCGTTCGGCACGTTTTTCAAGTTAATTTCCTCCTCTTGCACGCGGGGCTGGCTGGTCATCCGGCAGGCCCCGCGTGTTTTTTTTATGCCACACTGGCGCGGTATTGAAAAACCCATTACTTTTGTAGCGTTCCTTCAAAAGATAGTCTCTCCACTATACTAAGTTCTTCAGAAATGCAGTTAATCACGTGCATTTGCCTGATACTTAGGCAGTTTAGCCTGTATTCCTTCCACAGGCCCTACGCATTAAACTGATTCTAACCGAAATTAATCAAACTGTTATGAACACGACTATTCGTGCCAGCTGGATGCCAGCTATCTTGTTATGTTTGGCTACCGGGCTTTTTTCCCAAACCAGTGCCGTTAAGGAAAATCTTTCCCGGGCCGACAAACAATTTGATCTGTATGCCTATAACCTGGCACTCCGCACCTACGAACAGGTGATTAAGGAACAACCGAATAATGCCCATGCCCTGGCCCGGATTGGCGATTGCCATTTTCAACTCAACAGGCCGCAAGAGGCGTTGTCCTGGTATGACCAGGCCGTCTTGCGCCCCGAAGCCTCGCCTGAAACCATGCTGAACTACGGCAAAGCCCTGATGCATACTGGCGATTATATCGGCGCAAAAAAATGGTTTGTGATGTATGCAGAAGGCAACCCCTCTATCGGGCAACATTATGCACAAATGTGCGATTACGCCCTCCAGGCCTCCCGCAAAGAAGGCTTTTTTCAGGCACTGAACGAACCCTTGAACACGGAGGCCTCCGATTACGGACCGGCTTTTTATGGTTCGAAACTGGTGTACAATTCTGCCCGGACGGATTTAAAACGTTCGACGGCAAAGGCAAACGCCGATTGGTCCGGGAGCGCTTATAATCAATTGTTTGTAACGCAACGCAATCCGGGCGACAACTACCTGCAGCGGCCTGCTTTTCTCCGCGGCGACCTGCAAAGCAACTATAACGAGGGGCCGGTCAGTTTTTCAACCGACGGCCGGCGCGTAGCATTCTGCCGCAACAACTTTATCGACGGTACCCGCCAAATTGCCTCCAAGGGCCTTACCATGAGCTTGTATCTGGCCGACGTAGTGGATGGCAACTGGATGAACGAGCGCCCCTTTGCCTATAACGGGTCGGATTATGCCACGGGCTTCCCGGGTCTTTCGCCGGATGGCAATACCCTTTATTTTGCCTCAAACCAGGCTGGCGGTTACGGCGGCTGGGATATATACGTTTCCAATTATATCGGGGGCAACTGGTCGATTCCGCGCAACCTGGGCGCCGTCATTAATACGGCCGGCAACGAGGTCACTCCGTTTTACGACGGCGCCAACCTCTATTTTTCGTCCGACTGGCACAAAGGCCTCGGCGGGATGGATGTATTCCGCGCCGATGGCCAGGAAAATGCGTTCACCAACGTAGTCCAAATGGGTTCGGGCGTGAACTCTTCACGGGACGATTACGGCTTTATTTTTGATACCAAATCCAATACCGGCTATCTCACCAGCAACCGGCCCGAAGGCCGTGGGAACGAAGATATCTGGCAGGTACGCAAGCGGGTGGATGAATTTGTGATCACGGTGACCGATCCCCAACGCAATCCGATCGCCGGCGCCGAAATCGATTTTTCTGCCTGCAATGCCGGCATGAAACAAACCGATGCTACCGGCCGCTATTCCTTTGCCATCGCCTCCGGGAAAGCGGATTGTCAGGTGACCGTCCGGAAAATGGGCTACCGCTCTGCGGTGCTGCCGGTTTAGTCGGCCGGTGATAAAATCCTCACAGCGGTGCTCCTGCCGGAATACGGGACTACGACACCTTCCTCCGTTGCCGCACAACCGTACAACAATGACCTGTCGCGCGATTGGCGGGGCACGGCGCCGGTCACATATAATACAACTCCGGATTATCCGGTAGAAAACGGTTCTCTAGATAAATTCACGGTTTATGTCAACGATGATCAGGGACGCCCGCTGTCGGCCGCCGAACTGAATCTGTCGACGTGTGGGCTGGGCACGGTCTATACGGATATTTCCGGTAAGGGGTCGTTTTATTTTCCGCATGGCGCCACGTGCAACCTCGTGATCCGGAAAAGCGGCCTGGAGGATGTGGTAGTGCCGATCCACGCGCAAACGAGCCGGGAAATGTCTATTGCCATGAGCTCGGATCCGCGCACCAAATTTTCCGGGTTGGTGCTCGATGCCTATTCGCGCCGGGGTATTCAGGGGGTTATGGTTACTGCCCGTAGCCGTCAGGGCAACCATGAAACATTGGCATCCAGCAATGCTGCCGGTCAATATACCCTGCTGCTTCGCCCGTACCAGGTTTATGACATTTCGTATGTGCGGGATGACTATTTGACGTTTAATACTTCTTTACAAACGGAACGTGCGTTGCGGGCCGATATGGATCTTTCGCCAATTGCGCTGGAGTCGAACCGGTCCCTGTCGCAAAGTTCCACGGCGCCGGCCACCTATTATAACGCCCCATCTGGCAACGGGATAATAACCTTGTCTGAATTAAATCAACAAACGGGTGCCACCCAACCTGCTGTATTACAAGATGCGACAAGCGCCAAAACGACTGGCTATGCCGTGCAACTTTCCGCAAACCCGGAAAAATTCACTTCGGAAAAGATACGGAAATACGAAGGGCTTCTGGACCTCGGTAATCTTTACGCCGTCCAGGACGGTAAAATGCATAAACTCCGCTTAGGCGTGTACCCCACCCGGGAAGCGGCCAACGCGGCCCTCGCACAGGTAACGCCCACGATCAAAGACGCATTCGTTGTTTGGGAAACCCAGGCTGAACAGAATCTGCTGGTCAACGGCGATGCCACGGATACCCGGCTGGCAGCAAAAAGCCCGGTCATCCGGTATGCCGTGCAAGTGGCCTCCTGGCCTAGCAACCGCCCGGTTATCCTTGGCGATTATGCTAACCTGAACGGATTGGGTCATGTGTACATGCAGCCGGAAAACGACCGCTTGCGGGTCCGTGTGGGTACCTGGGATTCCTACGATAAAGCCGAGACGGCCCGGGCAGAGGCTGTGCGCCTGGGGTACCGCGATGCCATCATTGTACCCGAAAAAATTAATGATTCATCCGGAGGCGTTCAGGCGCCGGCCACCAGCTCGCCGAAAGGCATTTCGGTCGTTACGCCCAGCCAGTACTCCACCACTTCCGGCGTGGCGCCCGTGCAGGCCGCCGGCCTCCGGTATTATATCCGGGTTTGTGCGCTGGACGATGCCTACAACTTCGATGCGAAAAAGGTGGACGGCAGCGGAGGCGTCATTGAAAAGTGGCCGATTGGCGACACTCAGCGGATCGCCATTATGCTGACCGGCCTGACAAGCCTGGAACATGCCATGACTGCTACCGACCGGCTTCGCGCGCGGGGATTTGCCGATGCCTATATTATCAAGGACGAGAACGGAAAGATGAGTAAGTATAGGTATTAAAGAAAGAGCCAATGCGCCAGGGCAATAGATGCGATTCGCTAATTATTTTTCTCAATAATGTATCAACCCAATCGTTCGTAACGTTTTATAAATGGCTGGAAATAAATGTTGTTGGCGAGGACGCCAACAACGGCGTTTCTGCTTGATTTTCAACGAGATGCCGCTGTTGGCCTCCTCGCCAACAGCAAACTCTACCGGACTATTGTTAACCCACGGGACAGTGATTCTCGCTTTGCCTTTAACCACCGATTCTCTGGGGGCTTGTCATGTTGGAAACAGCCACACAAGCCAGATTTTACGCTGAAATGTTGGCTTGTGTGGCTGTTTCCAACATGACAAGCCCCCGTTAACGTGAAGAATTGGTGCAAGCCGGGAATTGCTGCCCACGCGACAGTATAAAAACTAAAATGAAAACGATGAAACAGATCGCTTTTTTTGCCCTGGCGCTATTCGCTTTTATCGGTATGGTGCAACTCGCCAGAATCTTTGGCCAGGAAGCCATTGCAATAAACCCAACGAATTCAACCACGAATCAAACCCAGTTTTCCTACCACCTGTCCACGAACCCTGTCATGAATAAAGGGTTTGGGTTTGGAGCCGGCGCCCCCTATCAGCAATTATTTTGGATATTCGGCGACGGCAATTATAAATGGGATAAAGGGCCGTACTATCCGGACGACAATAGCACGTATACTTTTGCGCATGGGTACCTGGCGCCGGATGCACAGCAGTTCCCCTATGAAACTGCTTTACTGGTACTCGACCGTAAAACGGATAACCCGCCGCCGTCGCGCCTGACTCCTGCCACGGTAAGTATTACCGGAACTGGTCCGGGTGGTCAGGATGACTATATCAGCCATCAGTATCATATTCCGATCCTGGACTTTAACCTCCATCCTACTGAACGTGTCGGCCTTATCAACAGCCACTTCGTCGACCCGTTGCCAAACGACCCAAACAGTGGCTATTATTTTATAGAAGATAATTCCCGGACCGCTTTCGTGCTGGCCTTTGCCCCGGAAAGCAGGGGGAAACTGCTGTTTTTCTATCCTGATCAGGATTCCGGGGCCGACGAATTCGATAATACGCCCGTAACCTTCAAGCCGAGGTACGGCAGCGTCTCTTTGTCGGGTGCCGTAGCGAAATGGTCGGCCGATCAATACGAAAAAGTGATACCAAACCCACGTTTGTTCCATAAGACTCTCGAATATGCACTCGCAGGGGAGGAATACAGAATAGATATCACTGCCGGCGGCAACCCCAAGGAAGAGCTGCGCCTTTTTCATATCTTACAAGCAAAGAATATTCAGGAGGATACGAATTACCCGGTAATGGCCATGCTGGTGAGTGATAAACAGGATGATTGGAATAATAATGGCCAGGCAAATTTCACGACGGGCGGCGATAACAGCTTTGCTTCAAATTATGTCGACAGTAGTAACGGCGAGGTGAATGGCCCTGCCGGTAAATCATATTTTGTAGATGCTGCCCTTATTAACCTGAAGGGCGGTGAACCCAAAGACCCGAATCAATTGCAGGTCACCAATATATGCCGGTGCGGCGCGAACCAAAACGATTATTTGGTTTCGTTCGAACTCACTTTTTGCAACATCAACGATTACCCAACGCAGGGGGCCAATGTCCTGATCAAAGATAACAGCGATCTGTTCGACTGCTTCCGGCTGGTGGATGCATCGGGCGGCGACAAAGCCATCGAACCGATGAATAATCAGACGGATGGCGCTGTTGCTCAATGGCCAAGCTGTCCAAAATGCACCGACGGTTCTCAGTATGCCAATTGGGATGCGACATTTTGCGTTAATGCCTATTCGCTTGCGGCGCAAACAACGAGCAAGGACGGTGATTGTGCCATCTTCCGGTTCACCGCTCGCACCAATGCTTTGGGGCTGAATGAATTGCTGAAAGAGAATACACTGACGGCTTGTGTTCAGTTTCATGAAGTGATATTGAAATGTGAAACGGTGTGCAGCGGTAGTAGGCGGCTCCATTGTCCCGACGTCGTCCCGAGGGATTCGTCGTCGACTGCCAAAGACGTCAACCCTAAACCGTTCACTTCCACGGCAATCGGATGTAACGTCTGGCAAAACCGGAACAATCCCTGCTCCGCAGACTGCAATTGCCATTGTCAAAAAATAATTTGTAAGTTTACCCAATATATAAAAGCCTTTCCTTTCGCTTTCGCACTGTTGCTGGTTGTTGTGCTTGGTGGCGTTTGGTATTTTTTGCGGAGGCGGCGGGCAAAACCAGTCGAATAATGCATGCATAAGCTGCCGGATCTCGCCTTTTTTATCCTTTTGAGTTTAGCGGTACAAGCGCAATCGCCCGGCGATTCGCTCTTTGGCGAAGCCTGCAAGAAACAGGCAGTCCGGTTTCTTCAGGCGGGCCAATCTGATAGTGCCGCGTGGTATGCAGGCCAGGCAGAACAGACCTTTCGACGTCTCGATGACCTGGAAAATTGGATACACCTGCACCGGAAACTAGGCCAGGCATACCGGGATAATGGGCAATATGAACTGGCGGTTGGGCGCTTTCGGCACGCGCTTGACCGCGGCTGGCGCCGGCCAATTCAAAAGAAAGAGCATATTCAACGGGCCTGGGCATATGCTGATATCGGCTATGTCGGAAAGCGGCGCAACGATCAAAAAACGGTCGTTGAATACTATGAAAAAGCGGCTGCTGTATTTCTGGATACCTTGGGCATGGAAGATGCCTTGGTTGCCCGCTATGTTTACAGCGAATTGGGAAATGCCCTGAATCGCTTGCGGGATTATGCAAAAGCCGAGTTTTACCTGAAGCAATGTGTAAATATATTACGCAGGGAATCGAATCCGAACGCTGCTGCCGGAGCCTTGAATGACCTTGGTATGGTGTATTTGAATCGAGAAGATTTTCCGAGGGCTATCGCTGCGTTCTCGCAAGGGCTTGACTTGGGTGGTATCGACGCGGACTATTCCGTTTTGTTGTTATACAACATCGGATTGGCTTATTTGTACAATCAGGATTATGAAAAAGCCCTCGGATACACGCGCCGTTGCGAAACAGTGCTTCGACATTCCGGTTTTTCATCGGAAGAAACTGGCCTTCACCTGATGGAGTTGTATGACAACTACAGTAAAATTTACAGGGCCCGGGGCGATTTTTCAAAAGCGGAAAAATATTGCACACTGGCTTTACAAACAGCCGCCAGCGGATCGGCCGTCAATCCCCGGACTGTAATCCTGGCGCGTATCGCCCGAGGAAACCTTTACCTGGATTGGCGAAAGCCCCGGCAAGCGCTTGGCGATTTTGATGCTGCCTTATCCGGCCTGATGCCCCCAGATGCGGCGCGCCTGCCGGGGCATTTACCTGATCCATCCGTACTGAGGCCGGACCCCTTTATTGTCGATATCCTGGGTGGCATGGCCCGCTGCTATATAATGCTGAACCAAACTTCGGCATCCGCTGATTATGTTCAGCGAGCCCAGCGAGCCTATCAGATCGCAGACAATGTAGCAACAGAGCTCTTATTCAGCTATGTATTGGAAGAATCGAGGTTGACAGCACAAACAGAACACCGCTGGATCACTTCCGACCAGATATCATTTTTGTTTGACGTTTGGGAAGCAAACCCGGCGGCACCGGATCTGTTGGAAAAAATGTTTGCCTGTAGTGAAAGAAGCCGCGCCTTTCTACTCTGGCAGGGCATGGAGATGGGAAAATTATTTCGTTCAGACAGTCTTCAGGCGTTACGCGCCCAATATGACGACTTCAACAGGCAAATTGAGGCATTGGAGTTGGCCCTTGCTTATCCGCCTGGCGATGCAGAAAAGCAGCAACTGGAAGCAGCTGCGCGACGCCTTTTGAAACAAAAGGAAAAAAAGGCCGCGCTGGTAAGGCGCGCTGTCGCCCTTGCCCCCCATACCGGCCTGGCGAAGCAGCACACGCCGGCGCCGTTGGCTGTTGTTCAGAAGCAATTAAAACCTGGAGAGGCGTTGCTTGAATTTTTTATTGGGGAGCAGGACGCCTATGTCCTGGTCCTTGCCGTTTTGCCCAACGCGTTGATGGTGAAAAAGATCGAATGGGATGAAGGCTTGTCAAAAATAGCCGAGACGATCCGGGATGATATCTCCGCACAACATAATGCCGCATATATCTGGAAAGCCCGGAGGTTGTATGACCAATTGTTGAAACCTGTGCTCGACCATATCCCGGCCCGGCATTTGACGTTGGTGCCCGATGGCGTTTTATGGAATGTGCCCTTCGCGGCATTACTTACCCGGGATATTCCACCAAAAGGTAGCGCTGATTTTAAATCCTTCCCTTATTTGCTTCGGGAGCGGACCATCGCTTATGGGTTTTCCGCTACCCTGCAGGCAGAAATGAGCAAGCCATATTCGCGAGTAGAGCGGGGTATTTCCCTTGCGTTCGCGCCGGCATACCGAAAAATTGATCCGAACCTGCCCGATACAGTGTTGTACGCCCTCCGGAGAAACCGGCTGGACACCTTGTTGTATAATCTGCCGGAAGCGATGGCTGTAGCGCGTATGCAGGGTATGGAATGCATTGGCGGGGCCAGCGCGACCAGAAAACGGTTTTTGGAATTGCTCCCCCGCGCCCGATTACTCCATATAGCCGCCCATGCCAAGGCAAACCATCAAAATTCCGATTTTTCTTTCATAGCGTTCAGCAATATGGGGGATACGCTGGCCGAGCCTTTCCAGTGCTACCTGAACGAATTATATCACCAAAATATTCCGGCCGAAATGGTAGTGCTGAGCGCTTGTGAAACCGCTGCAGGGCCAGTCCGCCAGGGCGAAGGCACACTAAGCCTGGCGCGGGCATTTGCCTGCGCCGGCGCGCACAGCATTCTGACCACTTTGTGGAGTATAGACGATAAGGCCGGCAAAGATATCATGGTGGCTTATTACCAATATTTGAAAAACGACATGGCCAAACACCAGGCGCTCCGGCAAGCGCAATTGGACTACCTGCAAAATGCCGCCGACCACGACCGGGCGCACCCGTACTATTGGGCGGCATTTACGGTGCTGGGAAATACGGAACCGCTCCGGCTTCCGTTCCCGACAACTATAGTGCTGGCCACACTGGCCATCGTTGCCTTTGCCGGCTTCTTTTGGCTGTACGGCAAGCAACGTTTATTCGGCAAGCAGTGAATACAGCTCCCGGGCCTTCCGGTAATAGGTGTCCGATGGATTTTCAGATGTTCGGATAAATTGGTCCAGGGCGGATTGCAGGTCCTGCTTTGTGTTTGCTGTTTTATTCTGGTTAAATTCCGACAGCAACGCCAATATCCGCGTCCAGGCCACATGATCCGGATTGGGTATCAGGTACTTTGCCGAATCCTTGGACGCCGCCTCCAGCCCGGACAACAACCCGATCGCCCGGTCATATTCTCCCAGACGATAATAGTTATGCGCTTCCAGGACTCGGGCGAACAGGTACAGACTGTCGGCGTCGGGAATATTTTCTAAAAGATGCAGGCTTTGCCGGAAATTACCGGATTCGAATTCCCGGAATGCGTTCGCAAAAACATGCCCCTGAGCGCCGCGCCTAAGGGCCTCTGGCGCCGGGGGCGAGATATAGGCTGTTTTTTCAAATGTATACAATACATCCGATGACTGGAGATACCACCAATAGCCTGCAATGGCTACCAACAGCGCTGCAGCGGTAACTGCCCAAGCTAATTTCGGGACCCTGGGCGGCATGGTCAGGTATCCGGCGAACCGGCGCCATGCCCCGGAAATGGCCACCCGGAGCGCCTGGAGCCATCCCTTGCGATCCGCCCTGGCTTCTATTTCTACGATGAGCTGCACCAAGCGCTGCCGTTCCAGGCGCTCCGCGGCCTGAATCAGCTGCCGGGTTGATTCGAGTTCAGCCCCGAGTTCGGGATGCCGGCTCAGCAGTTCCTCCACGGCACTGCGCTCTCCGGGGCTAAGCTCCCCTTTGGCATATTTTCGCAACTGCAGTAATATTTCGGTAGAAATGTTCAAGGTATGTCCGGTTGAATAAGTGCTTTTAAACGTTCCCGGGCTCTTGAAATCCGCCGTTTGGCGGCATCATGGCTGAGCCCGTTCTTGATTGCATAAGCCTTCAAAGGAGTTTCATATAGATAAAACGCCACTAAAATTTCGCGATCCGGAGCGCTTAATTTTTGCAGCGCCTCGAGGAGATGATCAATCTGGTCGTTCGGCGCCGGCGCCTCGTCGTCCGGAGTATTCTGGATGACCGTTCGGGTTTTTCTCGATGTTTCAAGCCACAGTCGTTTGGCGATCTCGGTGACGTAGGTACAAATTTTAGCCATTCCAGTCAAGACAAACTGGCCCTGTCGCACTTTTATAATAAACTCCGCCAAGGCCAGATGAAAGAGCGAACGGCGTTCCTCCGCTTCCTGAAGACCCATCCGCAAGAGCACACCCTGAGCCGGATTCGCACAATGCATCAAGCATCGTACGGCTTGTTCTTCCGGTTTCCGGCCATTCTCCAGCAGCCGGGTTATGATATGCTCATCTGAACAATCCATAGATTAATACAAGAAACAGGGAATTAGAGACAAAATGCAGGGGGAAAGTTAAAAATTATTTTTTGCTGTCACCTTTTCTACGCGGTTTGCATAAACCTGGCTGTAAACGTTTTTCATCCATCTCAAAAAAATTTAAACCTACCATTATGACAAAGCAAACAGCGCCCTCTGCGGAGAAATCGGTTCCGCAGTCCGACAGCGTCCACGACAAGAAGCCGGATGCAAAAAAAACCTGTGCGGATGTATTGAATGAACTAAACGGGTATTTGGCCAAGCAAAATGACGCTATGGCCAACTTGTTAAAACCCTGCACCTCCTGTCAGGTTAACCATCCAGGCTGGCCAGTGATCAATGCTCCCTTCGATGCCCAAAAACTGAACACGGGCTTCGATGGCGTAAACGGAGCACTGCCCGACAATTCCATCGACCTGAATTGGGAGGCCGGGCTCGGCACGCCGAACACCCTGCCAACTTCCTGGATTCCGGCATTCGTGTACCGGGATAATGCCTGGCTCCCGAGCCCATTCAGCAATGCAAACTGGATATCCTATTATGCGGATGCCGCACACTCCACCAACCAGGATGTGTATTTCCGTATCCGTTTTTACCTGAACAACAACGTTAATCCGGCCCAGTTTGCCTTGGATATGGATTTCTATGCCGACAATTCAGTGCAGGAAATCTACATCAATGGGCTTGCTCAAAGCCTGAATTTTCCTTCGCTCCTGCCGCAGGCGCCGACCTTGCCTTATGACCATGTCGGCTTTGCAGCGGGCAAACAAGTCCATATTACACTGGATCATGACTGGCAGGCATGTGAAAATGAGGTTATCGTTCATGTAAAGTCCGGCCCGGGCTATGTCGGCTTTTTGGCGCAAAACGCTACCAAATGCTACGAAGCGAATATCCCCAATCTGGCGCCCGTTATCAATATCGCCTGGGGCGACGGTCCCTGCGATTGCCTGGAAACAGATGATTTTGAGGTCATGTACCTGACGGTGTGCAACCCGTTTTCCAATGTGATCTTCAAAAACATGTCGATCGGCCGGATCCGTGTAGTGGATAGCAACGGCAACCCGGTGCCGATTCTGCCGGACGGTACGGATTCCGTGGCCGTTCATCCGGTCGGGCCGTACTGCTTCGGCGACATCCAGCCGTATACGGCTACCAACGGTAATTGTGTCTCCCGGCAGTTTGTTCTGATTAACCGGGGCGCCAAGGACGGCAAGTACAAAATCATACTGGAAGGTATCTGCTTCGATGTCTGCGCACATTATGACTTCGAAGCCTGTTTCGAATTCAGTTTGTGCAAAAGTTAAACGCCAAAATAGCATTTGAAAGGCAGGAGTCCTCTTTCCACAGGCAAGAGGCTCCTGTTATCTTTTTATAGCGCTTTGACCAACAAGCCGCTGCCAGTATGCCCTCCGGATACGATGAAAAGGCGATAACAACCGGCAGGCAAGTCCGAAACATCCAGATGCAGGACACTGGCCAAAGCAGCGCAATGTTCCATCTTCCACAGCCGTCCGGTCATGTCCCATACGCAGATCCGGCATTCCCGGTCGAACAAAGGACTTTCCAGGGCGATCTCTGTGGTTGCCGGGTTGGGATACATGCGTATGGAAGTTTGTGCCGGAACAGGCTCCCCAACCGGCGTAGTCGCGCAAAACACACTGTCGAGCAGCCCGGCGCGCACCGTATTCAGGGTAGACCAGAGCCGGCTTTTTTGCCCTTCCGTAAAAAGAACCATGCAGGCATCGTCGGTGTAGTCCATAAAATTCATGAACATGGCCGAATTACCGCAGCTCAACTGCGGGTAGGGCGGGCAGCCCAGGTAGGGTGCGCGCTGGGTGGGCGTGTCGGCCACACCGTCGTCGTCCGCGCAGCTGTTTTCGTCGGGGCCCCAGATGTGGAGCAGGTTAAAATAGTGGCCGATTTCATGCGTGGCCGTGCGGCCCTTGTGGTGCGGCGGATAGGACGCCGCCAGTCCGGTGGCGCCGAAGTATCGCGGGTCGATGACCACCCCGTCTTCTGCCGGCGGCGCGGCGCCTGGATACGTTCCGTATCCCAGCACGCCACCACCGATGCTGGCTACCCAGATATTGAGGTAATGTTCGGTATCCCAGGCATCGGCGCCACCCAGCTCGGTGTAGTGGATCCGGGGCCGTCCGTCGGGCGCGATCAATTGGCCGATATTATTCCAGGGCGTTTCCTGCCGCGTGATCCCTGTGGCAGGGTTTCCTTGCGGGTCTTTCGCGGCGAGGCAAAATTCGAGTTCCAGGTCGGCCGCCAGGGGTAAAAAAAGCGGCGGCACGGCACCGGTATTGCTATTTGATTTCCGGAAGTCCGCATTGAGAACGGCGAGTTGGCTGTAAATCTGATCGTCGGAAATGTTTTCTGCAGCGCTTTTATACACCACATGCACGACGACCTGGATGGTTGCAACTGTGCGTGGTGAAACCGCTGAGGCAAGCTCCGTTTGATCCAGGCCTATCCTTCCTTCTTCCAGGGCGCTGCGACAAGCGAAGGTGGGAGGTGGCAGGCGCCCGGCATTGCGCCGTGCAACAGCGTCCGTGGCACAGGGCGCTTGGGCGCGCAGGCCAGATGGACGCAGTATCGGCAGTAAAACCAGGATCAGGAGGAGGTGGCGTATTTTTTTCTGCCGCCATTTTTTTTTACATTTTTTGGCAGCGTTTGCCGTAGCGTTTTCGTTTAGCATAAAAACCGGTCGGAAAAATTTCCAATTTCGGATAAAGATAAAGCAGAAAGTAGTTTTTTTTAGTTGGTTTTGTTTGTTCCAAAAGGCGCGCTGCGAGTGCGCCTTTTGTGTTTGTGTTTGTATGTTGATTTGTTGATTTGTTGATTTGTTGATTTGAGGCGCGGCAGGACTGGCATCCAACCCTTATATTTGGGGGAGTATAATAAAATCCACAAGCATGACAGTAAAGGATTTCTCCTGGTTGTTGGCGCTCCTGTTTCCCGCCCTGCTCCCGGCGCAAAACGGCGCCCCGGTTCTTCAAAACCTGTCGGCTGATGTCGACTGGAACACCCAAACCCTCACCCTGCAATACGATATCAGCGATCCGGAAAACGACCCGCTGGAAATTTCGGTGTATTTCTCTGCTGACGGGGGCAAAACCTATTCGTTGACCGGGCAGGCGCCCTTGAGCGGCGATGTTGGGTTTCCAGTGCTACCTGGCGCCGGGCGTACGGTTACGGCCGATGTCAGCCTGCTGGCTGGCGGCGGCGCATCGTTTATGGTGCGCGTAGTTGCCGACGATCGCCAGCCATTCGATCTTCAGGGGCTTGTAAACGAAGTGGACAGCAACCGGCTGCGGGCTGATTTACAATTTGTCGAGGGCATCCGCCATCGCACGGGCGGCAATGTCCACCTGAACGAAGTGCGGGATTCTATCCAAACGCTTTTTGCTACCCTTGGGCTGTACGCAGAACAGCATACTTTCCCATACCTGACGTACACCGGCCGGAATCTCCTCGGTACTGCGCCCGGTACGGTGGCGCCCGACACCGTAGTGATCGTGGATGCGCACTACGATACCGTCTTCAATGCGCCTGGCGCCGACGACAACGGCAGCGGCACCGTCGGTATACTGGAAATAGCCCGGTTGTTGAGCCGTTATCCCTGCCGGAAAAGTGTGCGGTTTATCGGTTTCGACCTGGAAGAGTCGGGCTTGACCGGCAGCTCCCGTTATGTCGCCAACGGAATCGCAGCCAACGAAGAAATCCAGGGGGTGTTCAATTTTGAAATGATCGGCTATTATTCGGACAAGCCGAATACGCAGGCACTACCCAGCGGATTTGAAATCTTGTTCCCCGCTGCTGCTGCCGCGGTTGCTGCCAACCAGTATCGCGGCGATTTTATCACCAATGTCGGCAATGCCCAGTTTCCGGCTATTACGAACCTGTTTCAGGCCAGTGCAGCGCTATATGTGCCCGATTTGCGGGTGATTACGGTGTCTGAACCAATGGGTTTTCAGGTGCCTGATTTGCGCCGGAGCGACCACACGCCTTTTTGGACGGTCGGTATTCCGGCCATCATGATTACCGATGGCGCCAACTTCCGCAATGAATGCTACCATACCCCCAACGATACGCTGGATAACAAACTGAATTTCACATTTATGTCCAGGGTGGTCAAAGCCACGCTGGCAGCCGCTGCGCAAATGGCCGGTATCCGCCATGGCGACTGGGCCACGGTATCGTTTGAGGGCACGGTGCGCGCGGCCGATCTGCCGGAACAATGCGCCCTGGCAGCCGGCGCCTATCCGCCCAGCGGCGGCCGCATTGCCTTGTTCTGGGGTAATTGCCCGCTACCGGAGCTGCAGGTGCAGCTGTTCGACGTCAAAGGCGCCCTGCTGCACAGCGAAACCATAACGCCGCCACAGCAGCCGGGCTGGCAACCGCTCCAGACGCCCGGGCTTGCCCCCGGTGTTTATGTCCTGCACGTACAAGGCGCCGGCGGCAGGCGCAGTTTTAAGGTGGCGGTGTTTTAGGGTTGTGTCTGTAAAATACTTGCCGGGCATAAAACGCATCTTTTGGAACTTGTCCGGCCTGTCTTATTTGGGAAATAAAACCCATTATTCCCCAAAAGAGTACACTTGTCCAGAACCCGGAATCTGCTGTTGTCTGCTCCGGCCCTAGTTCAGGCTTTTTTCCGCTTGATGTTGGAACATACCTGGTTGCTTTCCGGCGGCATGGCGTGGCTGTGCAACACTTTCAGGACGGTGCAAATTACTATGGGATCGTGCACAAAGTGCTCGTGGCTTGGCCCGGGCAAGCTGTTCAGTTCCCGGTTATGTACGTCCGGAGCGTGCATCCGCGCCTGCCGGCGCCCCATGCAGTCGAGCGACGGCGTCGCTCCGCCCACAACGAGGTCGCCGTTTCCCGGCAAATACAGGTTTACGTATAAAATGCCCTGCGGATTGCCCGGTTTTGAAAACGGCGCTTCGGCGGCCAGTTGAAAACCGGGGGTGCAGTCTTGCTCAAAACTGTGGCCATTCAATTGAACCAGCAGGGAATCTTCGCCGCCGGTGTTGCTTCTGAACAGCAGTGGGGCAAAAATTCCGCAGGCATTGCAGCCCATGTTTTGTGAACCTACCGTAGCCGTATGCCCGGCGCACAACTGCCGCAGGGCGAGGTCCGGCTGCGTGTCATTTCCGCAGGAAAATACACCGCCGACGCCGTGGTTGGGCGTCGCCAGCAAAATCAGCTCCGAAACAGTGATCGGGTATGCGGCGCGCGACCCCATCAGGCGCCGCACATAATACCGGCTGTTGATGCCGCCCTGGCTGTACCCGACAATGGCTACCCTGCCGTTTGCCCGGTAGGCCGGGAAATTGATCAGACCTGCGTGCCGGCCGAGTCTGGAATCCGTTCCGCCTTCGATCAGCGCCAGCATGTCCTGTGCGTGTTCGGCGATACCGGTGGTATAGTTTTCCGGGTATTCGTTGCCGTGGAGCGGCAATTGCAGAAAAACAGCATTTACCGGAATATCCGGATGGAGTTTCAGCATGTCTGCAAAACTTGAATTTCCCGAGGCCTCAAACCAGACCGGCCCGGCCGGCACGCTGTGGCCGTGTACGAATACCAGGGGTTGGCGGACGACCCCATCGGGCCGGAACGCCAGACACCACAGGTTACCTTCAAACGGGTAGTCGTGTATTTTTTGCCAGCCAGCCACCCGGTAGAAGTGAATAAATTGGCTTTGTTCGCCAATGGCAAGCGTTGCCCCATCGGGCGAAAACACCGTTTCCACCAGTTTGGTGGCTTGGGGGAACGAGAGGTTGTGCTGCAGGCGTAAATCCGGCGTCCGGTAAATCTTTACCTGTTTGGCTTGCTGAACAGCGAGCCAATACCCGCGTGGGTCGGGTGTAATGCCCGTGACGGGGTCCATGTCGAATCTGGTCATGGGCACATATTGCCGGGTGGCATCGAGGACGAGGCAGCCCGTTTCGACGCCCACGTACAGGCGCGTGCCGTCGATGGAATAGGCCAGGCATTGCGCCCGGATGTTGTCAAACGAATGGATTTTCTCATATGCCGGTATCACCCTCCAGATTTGCAAATTCCGTTCGGTGGCGATGGCCATGATTGCCCCGCCCGGGTGGTATTTGAGGTCTTTGACATCGCCGACGAACGTATCCAGCGGGTGCTGGCCCGACACGTGAAAAGGCCGGCGCAGGACGCCGGCGGCCAGGTCTTCGCCGCCGGGGCTGTAGGTGATCTTGTCCGGGCAGCGGTCGGATTCCAGCGGAACGGCCACTTCGCTGTAGGTGGCCGTTTCCAACTCGACAATATCGTTGCGGGCGCACTCCGACAAGGCAAGCCGGGTACCGCTGGGGTTGTAGGTCAATTCCACCACCTCGCGAAATTGCGGCAGTTGTTTTTTGATATTCCAGGTTTGCGTTTCAACGATGACCAGCGTCGAGCCGGCCCGGAAGGCAAATTCCTGTGTAGAGCTGCCGGGCGTTTCGAATGGCCTGCAGCATCCTGCGGCGAGCAATGCCAGGGCAAGCGCCGGCGCCAGCTGGTATAGAGATATCGCTTTCATGATATAGCGTGATAAACGGTGAATGCAGAAAGTGCAGCGGCGCTCCTCAAATTTCATATGTTACGCAGACTTTATGTGTTTTTGGGTGGTGACCCTTGTTTTGGGGTGGAATGATCCTGCTCAGTCGCTCTCCGTACCGCGTTCGGCATTTTCCGTACGCCTTTCTATCTTTGCCCCGCCATGCAGGTATTTACTGATTTGCAAAAACTACCCTCGTTCCGGAACACTGTGCTGACGATCGGCTCGTTCGACGGCGTGCATGCCGGTCACCGGAAGATTTTGGAGCAGGTGCAAGCCCTTACGCGCCAATGCGGGGGCGAGAGCGTAGTGCTTACCTTCGAGCCGCACCCGCGGGCAGTGTTAAAGCCGGGTGATGCGGCATTCAAGCTGATTAGCTTGCCGCCGGAAAAAATCCGCCTGCTGGAGACCTGTGGGGTGGATAATGTCGTATTGGTACCGTTTACGCCGGAATTTGCAATACGGAGCGCCCGGGAATATGTCGAGAATTTTTGATCCATTATTTCCAACCACAAGTGATCGTCATCGGTTACGACCACCGTTTCGGCGCCGGACGCGAAGGGGATATTACATTCCTGCGGCAATATGAGGCGAAAGGGCATTTTACAATTTTTGAAATACCGGCTCAGCAAATTGACGAAATTGCCGTTAGCTCAACCAAAATCCGCAAGGCGCTTGAAGCGGCGGATATTGCCTATGCAAACCGCCTCCTGACGCATCCGTATGCGTTCACGGGCGCCGTGGTGGAAGGCAACCGCATCGGCCGGAAATTGGGCTTCCCAACGGCAAATATTCGCATCGATGACACCCATAAACTCATCCCTCCATTCGGCATATATGCCGCTCGGGCTTACGTGCCGGTACCCGGTACGGCACAGGAGCGGGTGTACGACGCGATGTTGTACATCGGGCAACGCCCCTCTGTGGCCGGCGCCAACGGCAAATCCATCGAGGTTAACCTGATTGATTTTTCTGGAGACCTGTACGGTCAAACGCTGCGGGTGGAAGTGCTGGATTTTATCCGTCCCGATAAAAAATTACCCGACCTGGAGGCCCTGAAAGCCCAGATATCGGCCGATAGGGTGGAAATCCTGCGCCGCTTGCACCCAACGGAAACGACCCCGGACCTGAACGTAGCGGTGGTGATCCTCAACTACAACACGCGCCGGCACCTGGAAACTTTTTTGCCTTCGGTGACGGCCTGCAGCGGCGGTGCGCGCATCATTGTGGCCGACAACGGATCGCCCGATGATTCCCTGGCATTTTTACGCGACCGGTATCCAGAGGTAGAACTGCTGGATTTGGGCCAAAATTTCGGTTTCGCGCAGGGCTACAACCAAGCCCTCGAACAGGTGCGGAGCGATATTTATGTCATCCTGAACTCCGACGTGGAGGTGACGGCCGGCTGGATGGACCCCGTGCTGCGCGCCATGCGCGCCAACCCGGAGATCGCCGTCGCCCAGCCCAAGATTTTGTGGTGGCAAGACAAACAGCGCTTCGAATACGCCGGAGCGGCCGGCGGCTGGATCGATTACCTGGGCTATCCTTTTTGCCGGGGCCGCATTTTTACATATAACGAGGAGGACCGCGGCCAATACGACACAGCCCAGGAGTGCTTTTGGGCGGCCGGCGCCGCTTTTTTTATACGCGCCGGGCTTTACCACCGCTTCGGCGGTTTTGACGGCGACTATTTTGCACACAACGAAGAGATCGACCTGTGTTGGCGGCTCAAACGGGCCGGCTACCAGGTGTGGTGTTTTCCGGAATCGGTGGTCTATCACCTGGGGGGCGGCACGCTGGAGTATGAAAACCCGCGCAAGGTGTTTTTGAATTTCCGAAACAGCCTGTTTACCCTGTTGAAAAACGAACCGGCGGCAAAACTGTGCTGGCTGCTGCCGGCGCGCCTGCTGCTCGACGGCCTGGCGGCCCTGCGTTTCCTGCTCAAAGGCCAGTACAAGGCTATCGGGGCGGTGCTGCGGGCACATTTTTCGTTCTATAAACAATTTGGAAAGACTATAGATAAACGACGGGATATAGAAAAAGTGATAGAAAAACACCGGATCGGCCCCGCCAACAAAAACGGTTTGTATCGCGGCAGTATCGTGTTTGCGCACTATGCCCGCCGGGTGAAACAATTTTCAAAACTCTGAGCGATGCCGCACTACGAACTCCTGTACGAAGACGCCGCGGTGCTGGTGGTGGCCAAACCCGCCGGCCTGCTGACCATCCCAGACCGGTTCGGCAACAAAGACAACCTGCTGTCGGCCCTTGAGCGCGACCACGGCAAGGTGTTCGTAGTGCACCGGCTCGACCGCGAAACCAGCGGCGTGTTGTGTTTCGCCCGCTCGGAGGCTGCACACCGGCATTTGTCGATGCAGTTTGAGCGCCACGCGGTGGACAAATTCTACCACGTGCTGGTGGACGGCGTCGTGCACCACGACGAGGGCGAGATCGACAAACCCATTGGCGAACACCCCACAATACCGGGCAAAATGATTATCACCGCTCATGGGAAGCCTTCGCTGACCTTTTACCGGGTGCTGGAGCGTTTTCAGCGCTACACCTTGCTGGAAGCCCAGCTCAAAACCGGCCGTACGCACCAGATCCGGGTGCATTTTCAAAATATTGGCTACCCGCTGGCCGTCGATGCGCTCTATGGCCGCCGGGCGGCGTTTATCCTGTCGGAAATAAAGGGAAAAGCCTACAAAACCGGCAAGTACAGCGGCGAAGAGCGCCCGCTCCTGGAGCGCACCAGCCTGCACGCCTCGCGCCTGCGCTTCGACCATCCGGTCAGCGGTGAACGGCTGGAGTTCTGCGCGGAACTGCCCAAGGACTTCCAGGCGGTACTGAACCAGCTGCGGAAGTGGGGGAGGTGAATACGGAGTGCTGCCCAAAAGCGCCATCGGTCAAGCCATCGCTTACAGCCTGGTGTACGTACCTAATCCACAAGCGTAAATCTTTGCGAACGGTAGCAATTTTCGATACTTTTTGCAAAAAATCTATTTCGGCTCGGCCACCAGTTCATAACTCGTACTCCTCCCCCCGGCCGCTTCCTTTCGCAAAATCTCCTTATCCATCAGGTCCTGTATATCGCGGAGCGCCGTATCCGCCGAACATTTGGCGATTTTAGCCCATTTCGAAGTGTTTAGTTTACCATCAAACCCGTCGAACAATTTATTGATCAGCAGGCGCTGGCGTTCGTTGAGCATGGTGGCCCGGTGCTGTTCCCAGAAGGTAGCCTTGGCCAGCACCCGCGCCAGAATTTGGTCGGTAGCCCTTAAAGCGCTGGTCAGGCAATCCAAAAACCACAGCAGCCAATCCGTTATATCCAGGTCGCCTTTTTGGGTGTGTTCCAGAATTTCGTAATACCGGTTCCGTTCCAGCCGGATTTGCGCCGACATGCTGTAAAACCGCTGGCTGCTACCATCGGCTCTCGACAATTGCATATCCGCGATGGCCCGGGCGATCCGGCCATTACCGTCGTCGAAGGGGTGGATGGTGACAAACCACAAATGTGCGATGGCAGCTTTTATCACGGGATCCATCTTGTCTTCCTGGTTGAACCAATGGATAAAGGCGTCCATCTCTTTATCCAACGCCCCGGCATCCGGCGCCTGAAAATGCACCCGCTCCCGGCCCATTCCGCCGGAAACGACCTGCATAGGCCCGGTGGAATCATCCCGCCAGGCGCCCACCACGATTTTGTACATCCCACTCCGGCCCGTCGGAAACAAGGCGGCGTGCCAGCCAAACAAACGTTCTGCCGTGAGCGGCTGATCATTGTGTTGTGTCGCATCCAGCATCATTTCCACCACGCCATCCACATGCCGGTCGGAAGGCACCAATCCGGAAATATCCATTCCCAGACGCCGGGCAATGGAAGAGCGCACCTGCTCCGGATTCAAAAATTCTCCTTCTATTTCAGTGGATTTCAACACGTCCAGCGTCAGCGTTTCCAACTCCGCTTCTTGCTGCAAAACGAAACCCAGGGCCGACATTTTTCCCAGGAGTTTCCCCTGCAAATGCCGCACCGTGCCCAAATAAGCCAGTACCGCTTCCGGGTTCCATTTGAAGTTTGGCCAATCGTATAATTGATGGATGTAGGGCATTTGCCGCAAAATTTGCGGTAAATATACGGGTTATTCGCCGCAAAAGGGATATTTGCCGCATTTCGTGCGGGGAATGGGGTGGTTTTTGACGCTGATTTACCTCCTGCATTCTCAAAACCCTAACCATTTAAAATTTCCGGTGCTTTTTCCTGCACAATAGCCAAAATTCGCAAAGCAGTATTTTTATCAGCATGACTCATTTTTCGGCCAAGCCTGATATTTGAGGGCATTGAAAACGCAAGACTTTTTTGATTAGTAGTCAATTCACCGGATGATTTCCCCCAGAGTTCAATTTTCTGCCAAGCCTCCGGAGAAACAGATTTAATGAAAGCATATTCTTCCTGGACCTTTGCCTTTTCTATTTCATCGTCAGTTATTTTTCGGCGGTTGGTGTTGCCTGCTTTTTCGAGATCGTCCTGAATGATGACCAAATCCAGATTGAAATCCTGTTCCCGTACGGCCAGCCAACATTCTTCTTTCTTGGCCCATTCACCATAGAGTGATGCAGGTGCCTCCTGACGGATGAAAGTATCTATCTTTTTCATAAGGCTGTACAGGAAGTTTTTCAGATTTTCAGAAAGTGCGTGGTTTTTCCAGATTTTACTGAAACTGATCTTTCCCTTCGAATGGATATTCAGCCACCCTATCGCATAAGGTACAACAACATAACGCAAGTCACCAATAGCATTGGGTTTCACTCCGTACAGTTTTTCCGCAGCCCGGAAAAGAATCGCTTTTACAATGACATCTTCAAAAAATATGTTGTCGATCTTTTTTTCTATTCCATACTGCATAAACTGTGCATAGTTTTTCTGCCCTCCCCGAACGACAAAATGCGGCGCGACTACCAATTTCTTTCCATCATAGCACTCCTGCCAAGCATTGCAAAACTTGGCGAGATCCTCTTTAGTGAACAATTGCGATTTTGGATTGGTCTTATCGAACACAGTCAGTCGTTGTTTTGAAAAGCCTTCGCGTTGCCGGGCATTTTTATACTGCCCGCGTGCCCGCTCGAAAAACCAGCGGGTTTGCAGGGTTTGCCCCGGTAATACAGGTGTCCGAATGGCACGCAAAATTTTTCCAGCTCGATATGGAAAGGATGATTACTGCTCAGGTCAGCCACGGAGACCTTGTTCTGCGTGTTGGCATACTCCGAAATTTTGCTGACAATGAGACTAAATCTTTCTCGCGCCCGCACTACAGACAGCTTCAGTTGTACTGCAATTTTCGAAATATCGTATTTGTCTTTTTTCCAGGTGTGGTAGATGGAGGCGGTCGTTTGGCCGCCATTGACGATTTGCAGGTCTTTGACCGAGGCAATAATTTGCTGGCCTGATGCAGGATCAGTGGACAGGATAATTTCTTCAGCCGTAGCAGCGATACCATTATTGTAGGCAAGGAACATTTCCGGTTCTTCTTTGATAGTCGTTCGGATGCCTTTGTTGATTTTGCCAGTGAATTGCAGAAAAGAACGTACATTCTGTTCCAGAAGCCTCGAACCGTATTTTTCATATATATCGGCCAGTGCAGGCGCAGGAATTGCCGCCAGAAAAACCTGATATGTTTCGTTTTCAACTGAAGCCCTAATGCAGGGGATGGAAAAACCCATCCGTTGAAAATCAATTTCGATAGGTATCCGCGATTTTTCAGACAGGTTGAAAATGTAGGTGATATCCACAACCCGGAAATAAACTGGTGTTCCTGAAATGGCTTGTTGCGCAGGAAGGTCCGCGTTGTAAAGTCCATCGGTCAGGATGCAAACGTTCACGCGTACAAGATTTTCGCGGATTTCCGGTGCTTCGGCCAGTGTATGGGCAAGGTCAAAAATTTCGCTGGACAGTTCGATTTCGGATTTGTAATCCTTGTAAACGGCTGTTCTGAAAAACTTGGTCGCCCGGGACGCCGCCGTATCCACCTCATTTTTCGGGACCTGCCGTATCATATTGTCGCCCTGAAAAATGGTGATGAAAAGATCAAGTGTCTCGTAGTTATCAGCAATTGCGTGGGCGTTTATTTTGTGTTCGATACCACGTTTGGACAGTTTTTCATCATAAGTGAGCCGGAAATTTTCAGTTTCGCCAGCGTCGGCAAGCAAGTCAAGTGCAAGGCGGGTGAACACCTGCTCACGAGTAGTGCCCTCGTCGCTGGCCATTTGTTCGGTCACGATCTCCTGCAAGAGTTCAGAATAGAATTTTTGAAGTTCGTCAGTGGTGTGGTTCATGGCTGAGGACAGGAAGATTTCGGGCAATTGTGAGAAAATCGGTCTGCCAGGGTTGACAATCAGCAACCCGGATACTGTATTTCAGGGTTTCAATCCCAGGGCGCAACTCCATGACGCGGATGCGTGGAAATTCCTCTTTGATTTCATAAAAATGCTCGCTGCGAATTTGATACGCAGGTTGTTCGTACTGCCCGGCGTGGGTATCAAAATAGCCTGCTTCGGCCAGTTTTACGCGGAAGCGGGTAACAGCCCCGGCTTCTTTTCCGAGCAGAGGGAGCAATTCAGCAACGGCTTCATTCAACGTTTTCCCGGCATCCGACACAGAAGTTTCGAGAGCAAAATGCGCAAGCCAGAGTTGGGCGAGTCCGTTGTCGTCTAACTGTGCCGCGTTGCTGATAACGAGGGTTTGGTGCTTATTGGCAAAAGTCGTTTTGACTTCAATAGCGCGGTCTGCAAAGAAAAAATCCTGGATACCGCCAGAAGGGCCGAGCCAACCATTAAGTACAGGCAATGGATTGGGAGCGTTTTCCAGCAGCATTTTTAAAAAAGTCAGCTCACCGAACAGCCCACGCTGTTCTTCCGGGGAAAGTCCTGGAGCAGCGGCTTTTTCAAAAAGAAGCGACCACTGATACAGACGACCGCGTATCTCGTGGGACAGAGCTGCCGGAGCGTCTTCGTATTTGAGATGACTGGCGAGATCGTCACAGAGGATAGCGAAGATTTCCCGGAGGGCAGGGTTTTGCAGTTCAACAAGCAGTAGAGTCGGGTCGGAAACAGGGAAGGAGATTTTGAGGTCGCGGAAATTTTGGGTGATGAAGGTTTCCGGAGAACTATCGTCAGGCAGTCTGATGGCAAAAGCAGGGTGTCCTGCCGGCAATCGCAACGCTGCGTTAATCTCAGGGAAAAAGTCAGCAGGGAAACGCCGGAGTACAATACCTGAAGCAGGTGCAGGCCCTGTTTCGAGGGACTGCCACAGGGTTTCAATAATCGTTTTCATCATCGTCAGGCAGGTCAGTTGGAATATAGGTTGATAAAAACTCCTCGTGAATCGCGTAGCGGGTGGGCACGAAATTTCCCGTACCGGGGAAAGCGATAGCAAAGGCCGCCAGTGGTGATGTTCCTGGGGGAAGTGGGTAATTATGTTTTGGTGGTTCCGGGGGCGCAGTACTTTTCACCGGGTCGATCAGATAAAGGATTAGTAACGGTGACTCTTTACTGCGAAATTCATTTCTGTAAATCAAAGGGTTCACGTACTTCGATGACTTGGGCTGCTTCGGCATCAATCGAATTGGGGTTGCCACTTCAGTAAAACTTCTCCAAGTGCTATTATACGCTGCTGTTCATTTTTTTCTGTGACAATAACTGATAGTATATTTTCACAAAAACTTAAAAACTGTACTTCATTGTCCGGATTGTTCAGAGTCAAAATTTGCCAAACATCAGTATCAGTGTACGGAGAAGCGATTTTTAACAGCGAGATGCCATCGGCCACGATAAAAGCATCATCCTGTGGTTCATTTTTCAAAGAAAATGGCAATGCGAGGAATTTGGCATTGGTTTCACACCAAAACCCTAGGTAGACATCTGGCATTTCAGAAGAAGCCCAAACTAAAAGGCTGCAAAGCCAGGTCTCCCTATGATCTTGTTTTAGGGAATGATTCCCAAATTTCATGGATTCTTTTTCTGACATCAGACATGCTCAATCATTTCTAAAAATGTGTTCAAGGTGATATTCCAGAAATGATTTTCGGGGTGGATATTTTTCGGCTTGTCCGATAGGTTTTCCCTCAAATTGGCCGAAATAATGTTCAAAATACGGGTCTCTGCAGTGTTTTTTCAGTGCTTTTGAAAGAATAATCTTTGACTCAGTATCGATGCCGATGAGCCCTTTGTCAAATGCCTTGTCGTGGATGGCTGAAAGACATAGGCCATTTTCTGGATTTAATCTTTCCTTTTCATTTTTTGACCATGGAATAATGTGGCTGGCAACTAATAAATCAGCAATGGCAACTCCTGAAATCGCACACCGTTTATCGTAATTGACAAGAACTATTTGCCGAAAAACACTTTGATTTACTCTTGTTTTGATAGATCGGATCTTATCTTCCCCTCTTAACGTTGATAAA
>JADJYG010000006.1 GCA_016719895.1 Saprospirales bacterium
GCCGGTGCGCATGACCGCTGAAGATTTTGCCTTTTACTCGCAGGAGATTCCCGCTTGTTTTTACCGCCTGGGTACCGGAAACCCCGCACGCGGCCTCACCGCACCCGTGCATACCGATACCTTTGATATCGACGAAACTGCCCTCGAAACCGGCATGGGGCTGATGGCTTGGCTGGCGGTGCGCGAATTGGGCAATTAACACGCCGGCTATTGCAGCGCGGCATCCCGCAAGCGCTGCAGGAACGGCGAGGCAAAGATGAATGACTGCAGGTTTTCGTTGTCGCTCTGCAAGACCTCGTCGCGGTTTCCGCTCCACTCCAGCTGGCCGTTGAAAAGGAAACAGATATTGTCGCCGTTCTCCATCACCGAGTTCATATCATGGGTATTGATGATGGTGGTGATGTTGTTTTCAAAGGTAATGCTGCGAATCAGTTCATCGATCACAAGCGCCGTTTTAGGGTCGAGACCGGAATTGGGCTCGTCACAAAACAAGTACTTCGGCTGAAGGACGATCGCGCGTGCAATGCCGACCCGTTTTTGCATGCCCCCGGAAAGTTCGGAGGGGTATTTTTTATTGTTGCCGGCAAGATTGACGCGCTCGAGGCAGTAATTGACGCGCTCGAGTTTTTCCCTGGGGGTTTGATGGGTAAACATATCCAGCGGAAAACGGATATTTTGCTCCACAGAAAGCGAATCGAACAATGCCGAGCCCTGAAACAACATCCCGATTTTCATCCGGATGGCGCGCATTTGCTTCTTGTCGAGCGCCGTGAAGTCGGTGTCATCATACCAAACCTTGCCGCCCGAGGGTTGCAGCAGGCCGACCAGGATTTTCATCAGCACGGTCTTGCCCGAGCCGCTTCGGCCAATGATCAAATTGCACTTGCCGGCTTCGAACGTGAAGGAAATCCCCTTGAGTACCTGCTGTTCGTTAAAGTCTTTGACGATGTTTTCTGCGCGAATCATTGGGTATGTTTGACAGTATTATTTTAAAACTGACTGCATTGTGCAGCCCCGCTTTACAACGGCAGTGCCGAATACCGCTCGATGAAAGCCTTCAGCTCATCCACCATAGCGGGCGAGCCGATGGCAATGGTACTGCGCTGGTGAAGCTCTTTGGGCTCCATTTCGAGAATCCGCTTCAGCTGGGTGTTTATGGATTTGCCGCCGGCCTGCTCGACCACCATCGACAAGGGATTGCACTCATACAACAGGCGCAGTTTGCCTTTGGGGTATTTTCGGGTGCTGGGATACAGGAAAATACCGCCCTGGATAAGGATGCGGTGGATATCGCTTACCATGGAGCCGATATACCGCAAGCTGTAGTTTTGGTCGCTGCAATTGTCGATATACCGGCGCATTTCCAGGTCGAACTTGGAATAATACCCCTGGTTGACGGCGTAAAATTGGCCGTTACCGGGGATGCGCATGTTCCGGTGGCTCAGGCAAAACTCGCCGATACTGGGGTCGAGGGTAAACCCGTTGACGCCCCGGCCTGTGGTGTACACCAGAATGGTGGAGGTGCCGTAGAGTACATAGCCGGCGGCCACCTGTTTGATGCCGGGTTGTAAAAAATCTTCGCGGTTGGCGGGCCCGGAGGGATCGCTTTTCCGGCGATAAATAGCAAAAATAGTTCCCACCGATACATTGACATCGATGTTGGAGGAGCCATCGAGAGGGTCAAACAAAACGATATAGTTGCTTTTTTTGGAGTTGACCGGAGGTACCTGAAGAATATCTTCGTTTTCTTCTGAAGCGATAGCGCAGCATTCGCCGCTGTTCTTCAGGCATTCGATGAGCTTTTCATTGGCATAAACGTCGAGCTTTTGCTGCTTGTCGCCCGAGGCGTTGTCGCCGCTGTCGGCAACACCTAAAATATTGACCAGCCCGGCTTTGTTCACTTCGCGGTTGATGATCTTGGCCGCCACCCCGATATCGCGCAAGAGGCCGGTGAGTTCGCCGGTAGCGTAATCAAAATCCTTTTCCGCCCGGATGATAAATTCATCCAATGTAACGATTCGGTTGCCGGGGTAATTAAAGGGCGGCGTAACGCCGTTTTCGGTTGTTTTTTTTGCAGTAGCCATAATGCGTTGTGGTGGTGATGATGGCAAAAGCGGCGTTACCAACGGAATGCCGCCTGCCGGAATAGTTAAGGCTTGGATCAAGAGGGCTTCCGGGGCGCCACAAAATTAAGGAAAAGTTTGCAGCCCGAAGGATCAAAGAGGCCAGTCTTAAAGCATGAGCGCCATATATGCATTCGGCTATCCGAAACCGGGCGCCGGGACAATCTTTCGCGTATTTTTGCAACTCTTTTAACTGGATCGTGTTCCCTTTGCCTTCTTCGGGGCGTTCCCGTCATGTAGCCGGTTACGGCCGGCCCAGCCACAGATTGCATGCAACACCTGGCCTATCTTAATAAATTTTTCTGGCAGTATCGCTGGCGGTTCCTGCTGGGAATAGTTTTTGTCGGCTTTGCCAACTGGTTTCGCGTCTGGCAACCCAAAGTGATCCGCGACGCCCTCGACACCGTGGTCAGCCACGTGCGCCACTACAAAGAAACCGGTGGTATTGCCGCCCATCCGGAGGCCTACCAGGAATTGGGCGCTCAGATTGCCTGGTTTGGCGCCGGCGTGATCGCCCTGGCGTTTGCTATGGGCCTTTTTATGTTTTTCATGCGGCAAACGATTATCGTGATGAGCCGCCTGATTGAATACGATATGCGCAAAGAGGCCTTTGCGCACTACGAAAAACTCGATCTCGCTTTTTTCAAACGCAACAGCACCGGCGACCTCATGTCGCGCATTTCGGAAGATGTGTCCAAGGTGCGTATGTTTCTCGGCCCAACCATTTTGTACGGACTGGACCTTATTTTCCTGTTTGTCCTGACGATCTCCTCCATGCTGCGCGTGAGCTTGCCGCTCACCCTGTGGTCGCTGCTGCCGCTGCCTTTCCTCAGTATATCCATCTATTGGGTCAGCACCATCATCAACAAACGGAGCGAAAAAATCCAGCGCCAGCTCGCTGCGCTCACCAGCACCGCCCAGGAGGTGTACAGTGGCATCCGGGTGGTGAAAAGCTATGGGCAGGAGGCTGCTATGGGCGGCTATTTTGCCGAACAAAGCGAAGTGTACCGCCGCAAATCGCTGGGCCTTATCCGGGTGGACGCCTTTTTTTACCCGCTGATGTTGCTCATGGTAGGCGCCAGTACGATCATTACCGTGTACGTCGGCGGTCTTCAGGTGGTGAAAGGCAACATTACTCCCGGAAATATTGCCGAATTTGTGATTTACATCAATATGCTGACCTGGCCGGTGACGGCCATTGGCTGGATTGCCTCGCTGACGCAACAGGCTGCCGCCTCGCAAAAACGGATCAACGAGTTTTTAAATACCCGCCCAGCCATCGTCAACCCGGTGGCATCTGCCCAGGCGCCGGGCCGCAGCGCCTTCAACGGACATATTGTTTTTGATAACGTCGGTTTTGTCTATCCGGATACCGGCATCCGGGCGCTGCAAAACGTGTCGTTTGAACTGCACCCTGGCCAAAAACTGGCTATCGTGGGGCGCACCGGCTCGGGAAAAACGACCATTGCAGACCTGTTGGTCCGCATGTACGACGCAACGGAAGGCCGTATTTTACTGGATGGGAGGGACCTGCGGGAGCATGATCTGTATTTGCTCCGGCGCCGGATTGGTTATGTTCCACAAGACGTTTTTCTATTCTCCGATACCGTGGAAGGAAATATTGCTTTTGGAAAAACGGCGCTCACCCGCGAAGAAGCGGAGTATTATGCCCAAAGCGCAGCCGTTCACAACGATATCGCCGGTTTGGCCAAGGGCTACGACACCCTGGTCGGCGAACGCGGCGTAACCCTTTCCGGCGGTCAAAAACAACGCATCAGCATTGCCCGCGCTTTTGCCAAACAACCCGACATCATGCTGCTCGACGACTGCCTTTCGGCGGTGGATACACACACAGAAAGCCAAATTCTGGGCTATCTGGGGCAGGCGCTGGCCGACAAAACAGCCATCATCATTACGCACCGGATATATGGAATGCTTCCCTTCGATAAGATCATTGTGCTCGACGATCACCGCATCGTGGAGGAAGGTACCCATGAAGAACTGGTGGCAAAAGGGGGGTATTATGCCGAGATGCTCGAAAGGCAATCAAGAGGCGAGCCGATAGAATAACGCTGCCTCAAACTGCCTGCGCGACGTCTCTTGCGCAGCACAAAAAAGCGCCCGGCTGGTATAAACTTCGCGAAAAAGCAGTAATTTGCCTTCGTTCACACCCTAAATTCGGCGCTATGCTGGTCAAAACATTCCTCTCTTCTCCGTTTGGCTGCTTTGAAATTTGCGGGAGCGAATTTGGCATCCGCACCGTGCACCGGGTCAGGCAGGATGGTATTGCCGATGATTTGCCGGCCGGCCATCCGGTCGCCGTATGCCGGCAGGAGTTAGAAGCCTATTTTGCCGGGAAACGGCGCGCGTTCGACGTTGCGCTGGACTGGAGCGGCGCGCCGGAGTTCCACCGGCTGGTTTGGGCGGAACTGGTAAAAATTCCGTATGGCGAAACGCTGGCGTACTCCGATATTGCACAGCGCATAGGACACCCGAAGGCGGTACGGGCGGTGGGCCTGGCCAACCGCCACAACCCCATCGCCATTGTAGTGCCCTGCCACCGGGTCATTGGAAAAGCCGGTGAATTGCGCGGCTATTTTTATGGTCTGGATATCAAAATGGCGCTCCTGCGCCACGAAAATCCGCAACGTTTTGCGGAACAAGGTTCTCTTTTTTAAAGCCTCGTACGGTTTCTTCTGGAACAACTGGCCGCCCTTACTCTTTTTTTTCGGGCAACACCCGGGTGCGAATCGACTGCAATTGTTGGATGGTTTTGACGGTTGCGCCGGCGCGGGCGGCTCTTTCGATCGTCTGCGTGGCCTTGGCGGTGTCGCCCTTCTGCAAGTGGGCTTCCACAGCCACTTGCACGGCCTCAATGTTTTTCGGGTCGATACGCAGGGCGTCTTTGGCATAGCGAAGCGCATCATCGGTTTCTCCAAGGCCTAGATTAGCCCTCGCGGCGCCAACCCTGGCGCTGAGGTCCCTGGCTTTCGTGGCAGCCCGGCGCTCCATCAGATCCCGGCGCTCCTGAAGCGCTACCGTGCTGTCCTGAATTTCCTGCGATTTTTGCTCCAGCCACGTGCCGTCCAGCGTTTGGTCTTTTCGGGCGGATTCTACTTCTTTTTTTGCTTTTTCCGGTTGGTTGCTGCCCAATAAAGCCTCGATGAGCGCGGCCCGGAGTGCGCCGGAAACTTTTTGATCGCCCTGGGTCACTGCCTCCAGGTCTTGTGCGGCGGCGGTGAAATCTTCCCGTTGCAAGAGCAGGGCGCCGCGCTTTTTCAAGGCAGTGGCGTTGGATGGGTAGTATTGCAGCACTTTATCGTATTCTGCTATAGCCGCCTCCGTTTGTTTATTCATAATATAGCGATCCGCCAGGATAAAACTGGTGGAGGTGTCAATGAGCGGCATGGAATCGGCAGAGACCGCCGCAGCGGCTTTGGCATGAAACTCCTCGAGAATACTGGCCGCGATGGGCGCCTGCATTTGATTGGCCAAAACCATATACAACAGCCGGTTGATGGCGCGTACATCGCGAATCCAGCCGCCTTCTTCCGTCACGGCCAGCAAACGGCTTATAGTGGTATCGCCGGCAGACCGCACGCCTCCGGCATCGAGCAGCCGGTAGCGCACGTCCAGGATATATTCCTTGTCGTTGAATTGTTTAACTTTTCCCCAAACCAGCATTTGGGCATTACAATGGCGGGCGATTTCCATGGCCTGCGCGGAGTTGGGGTAGTCCTTATCGATATCGTAATGCTCGTTAACATCGGCGATGGCGCGCACGCGCAAGCCCGGGGTTTGATCGATCAGGTCGTTCAGGCCATCCATGATATCGATAGCCGGATCGCCGTTGTGGTCCTTGCCGGTTTGTTTGAAGGGCAAGATCATTACTTTTAATTCGGCCGTTTTGCTAAACGCCGGGCATTCGTCTTCGGGTGCGTTTTTACCGAATACCAACCAGAGGACCATGGCGGCAGCCAGCGTAACCATGCCCCCAATGACATAGTAACGCCAGGCTTTGGAGCTGTGGGGCTTTATGTTTTCTTCGAACATAATTTTTCCGGTTTCCAACTGGCGAACAATTTGCAACGCCTTATCTGCCAGCTGATTACTGGCCAGCCGTGCGTCCTCCGGCGCGATAGTGCCTTTGAGATTCTGGGCTTTGAGTTGGTATAAATCGGCCTGATTGACGCGGGCGATATCGGCCAGCTCGGCATAGTCGGCAGTGGTCTCCAGCAGCAGGACCAGTTGGTTGTATGCTTCTTCCAGATTCCCCTGGCCGATCAGTTGTTTAATGGCAGCCAGCGATTGTACGAATTCCATATTTGGCGGGTTGGTGAGCTGCCGGCGTAGAGCCGGCGATGAACAAAACAAAAGACCGGTATTTGCTTCACACAGCAAAAAAAACTCCAATATGCACGGAGGAACGGTGAAATAATAACCGCCCCGAAATCAGGAGGTTATTAAGGAACGTGTCCGAAATAACTTACCATTTTGGGCGGCGTCTTCTTGACGCTGGCTTCGTTGGTAAAACAGTTGCGTAGCGATGCTATGCGCCTGTTTCACCGCCTTGCCAGCGCCAAGAATACACTCGCCGAAAACGGCAACTTATTTTGGACACGTTCCTAAAGACACGATGCTAAACGGCCTTTACAGAAAAAGAATTTTATAAAACGTGTTAGGGTTCACTTAAATATCTTGTCCTGAAGCAAGGGTTTCAACACCGTCCAAACCGTTTCAGCTACTATTTTATGCCCCTCCACGTTGGGATGAATGCCATCCTCCAGGTTCAGCGCCGGCTCGCCGCCAACACCATCCAGCAAAAACGGGATCAGGGCAGCCCGGTTGGTTTTGGCCAGATCCGGATACATGCCGCTGAAAGCTTTTGTGTACGCGGGACCCAGGTTGGGCGGGGCCAGCATGCCGGCCAGCACGATCTTGCAGCGGGGGTATTTGTCCAGAACACGGTCGATAATGGTTTGCAAATTTTTTTTGGATTCCGTTACCGGCAACCCGCGCAGGGCGTCGTTGCCGCCCAGTTCAAGCACAAAAATATCCACCGGCTGTTGCAGTACCCAGTCGATGCGGTTTTTGCCGTCGGCCGTAGTTTCGCCGCTCAGGCCCGCGTTGACGCATTGGTACGGCAGGCCCAGGCTGTCTATTTTGTGTTGGATTAATGCCGGAAAACCCTGCTCGGGCGACAGCTGGTAGGCTGCGGTGAGGCTATTGCCAAAAAAAACGATGGTTTTGCGCGGTGGAGCGCCGGCGTTTGTATCGCCCGCTTTGCGCTCCAAGGGGAGGCTTTGTGCGGCCTCCGGCTGGTTTTGGCAGCAGGCAAGGCCAAACAAGGAAAAAAGCAAAAGAAACGCGCGGGTGTTGTACAACATGTTCCATTGATTTGGTACAAAGGTACAACACGCGCGCGTTGGCATGGTTCGGGACAATGGATTTACCTCGTGGGTTGATCTGCTGTCAATTGGGTGTGTAATTCAGGCAAGTCAGCCTCCATCTGCTGTTTGATCCCTTGCATAGCGTCTTGCAGCGCCAACAAATTGGCCTTGCGCATGGCTCCAAAACCGCTGTAGCCGTAGTACATGGCCACTTTGGCTTTACCGGCGCCCGGCGCCCGGTAGTGGGCCAACACATTACCGGCATTGTCAACTATTTCCATTTGAAGCTCCATCTCAGAGCGTGTGACTTTTGCCGGCAAGCCGAAAATATTGACTACGCCAAAGGTTAAAACCGAAGGAATGGTATACCCCCAACCGGAATTGAAGCGGTTGTAATATATAAGCTTGAACCGGGCTTTCCCCCGTTGATCGCCGGTAGCCTGCACGAAGTTTTCGTTCAATTCATTGCCTAACAGCAGAAACACATCGTGTACCGGCTGGCCGACCTGGGCAAGTATACCGACCGGCGGCGGAATATAACTGCCGGGGTCAATCGCATTGCTCACTAAAATACGTTCGGCTAATTCTTTGCCAAAAAGCAGGGCGAAACTCTCTACGTGTACCTGCAAGCCCAGGTGCGGCAATGGCTGCGAAACAGGCGCTTGCCGGTGAAAATCAGAAATCCGCAGGAACCGGCAACCGGCAAGGAGCGATATGCAGACGAAAAAAACAAAAATGTGCCTCATAGATTTAATTTTGGGTGGTTAAAATGGTGAACTCCTCAAAGTTGCCGCTTGCTCAATGCGTATGCAATACGCCTTTTTTGTTTAAAACAAAATTAACTGTTTCGCCAGCAAAGGTTAAACAATTTAATTTATAAAATTATTGATTATTAAAAATTTAAAAGAAGCGTTAACCTGTCCGGCAGTGTTTGTTAAAAAACTTTAACCATAGCCCGCCCGTACCCTGCCGCCATTTGTGGAATCCTTTGCACATTTGTCTCCGGCGATTTTAACTCCTATGGCACGCTCACAATTAACAGCTGACGATTATATACGCGGCATCCGTGCCGGCAACCGGGTCATGCTGGGCCGGGCTATCACCCTGGTGGAAAGCGCACGCCCGGAACATCAGGCCCTGGCGCAGGCCGTCATTGCCGACTTGTTATCGACCGCCGGCGGGCCAAAGACAGCCCTGCGCGTTGCTATAACCGGCGCCCCCGGCGTTGGGAAAAGCACCTTCATTGAAGCCCTGGGCATGCAACTGGTGGAACAAGGAAAAAGGGTGGCCGTCCTGGCAATTGACCCCACCAGTTCGGTCAGCAAAGGCAGTATTTTGGGCGACAAAACGCGTATGGAGCGCCTGGCCGCCACGGAACAGGCCTTTATCCGCCCGTCGCCATCGGGCGATTCCCTGGGCGGCGTAGCCCGGAAAACCCGGGAGACGATCCTGCTGGTGGAGGCTGCCGGTTACGAGACGGTGCTCATTGAAACCGTCGGCGTTGGGCAATCCGAAATTGCGGTGCATCGCATGACCGATGTGTTTGTCCTGCTTCTCCTTCCCGGCGCAGGCGACGAATTGCAGGGTATCAAGCGCGGCATCGTAGAAATGGCCGATATACTGGCGGTGAACAAAGCCGACGGCAACCGCGCCGGGCTTGCCCACCAGACCCTGGCGCACTATTTGAATGCAACGCATTTGTTGCCCGCTAAAGCAAGCGGCTGGACGCCCCGTGTACTGGCGTGCAGCGCGCAGGATAGCACCGGTATTGCCGCGATCTGGACGGCCGTTTTGGACTGCCAACAGCACGCCTTGCAAAACGGCTACTTCCAGGAAAACCGTTGCCGCCAGGCGCAATACTGGCTGCAGGAAGCACTGGAAAGCGGGCTCCGCAGTGCATTTTTCGAAAACCCTCGGGTAAAAGCGCAACTGGCGGCCCTGGAGCCCGAGGTTCTGTCTGGCCGCCTCTCTCCCTTCGCAGCGGCAGAAACAATTTTAGGGTCTTTTCTGCCGGCAAAAGACACGCCCCGATGACACGCCCCAACATGCGCTACATCCCTCCCCGAACCAGCTCGATATAGCCACTCAGCACATCCGGCCGTAAAACAACGCCCTCTACGCGGCGTTCGTACACTTTACAAACATAGAAATAGGTGCCTTCGGCAACTTCATTTCCGTCGAGGCTGCGGCCGGTCCAGTTGACAGACGGGTCGGTGGTCTCAAACACGACATTTCCCCAACGGTTAAAAATCTGCATATCGATCCGGTCAACAAAGCGCCACCCGGGAAACGGGGTGAAGGCGTCATTTCGCCCGTCGCCGTTGGGCGTAAAGGCATTTGGCAATTCGTATTTTGGACAGTTGTCCACACATTGAATCGCGCTGATGGCACTTTCATTGCCGGTAGAATCCACCGCCGAAACGGCATAGCACCCCGCCAGCCCAGCTTCAAGCGTGTGGACGAAATAGTTGTTTGCGGCCCCGTCGATCACCTCCAGCAGGGCTACTGCGCCGCCGGCATTGGCTGCAAACCAGAGGTGGTATTGAACGGCATCGTCGGTGCCCGGGCAGGCGATATTGGGGTTGGTCCAGATCAGGGTATTTTCATAGGGCGGGTCCGGGTCGATGCCGTTGCCGTCGTTACAAATATTTTCAACGGTAAGTTCCGGCACGCAGGGGGGGATGGTGTCGACCGGGATGCCGCAAGCTTCCTGCGAATTGTTGAAGATGGGGTCGATGACCCCGCCAATGCTGTAGGTGCCCGTGCTGCGCACATAATAGCAGTACTCCTGGCCATTCACCAGGTCATGGTCTTCATACGATTTGGTTTTAGATACCCCGATTGAGTCAAATTGTCCGGTGCCGGTATTCAGCCGGTAAATAGTATAGGAATAGTTGGTCCAGGGCACTTTTTCCTGCCAGGACAGCAAAGTGGTATTATCCGTAGCATTTACCGTAAGAAACACCGACGAGGCTTCATTGGTAGAACCCAGCGGCGTGGTAAAATTGCCGCGGGTATAAAATGCCACCTGGTAATGGTAGGGCTGACCGCTGGTATTCAGGCTGGCATCGGTGAAGCAGGTATCATTCGCCTGCCAGAATTTATCTGCGGTAAACGTCGCTCCGGCTACTGGTTGCAAGGCGCCCCCCGCGAGCCCGGGCGCCCGCAGGAGTTGGTAGCGGTAGGGCCCGTGATTGACCGCCGTGTCGAGGTCGCTGGCCACGGGCTTAGACCAACACACGTGAATCCGGCCGGAAAGGGGGGCGGTTTCGAGCACCGATACATTCGTGATGAGGGGCAGATCGCGCGGGAGCTGCACGCAATCTTCTGCCGACGGAAGGCTTTCGACGAGATTATACGGGTATCCGCCGGCTGAAATCCGGGCAAATTTAGCCACGACCCGGTAGCAGTAGGTGCGGCCGCGCTCCACCTTGGTGTCTTTAAAATAATACCGGCCGTTTTTTTCCACTTTAGTCACAAAAACCAGCTCGGTGTATCCTTTTCCTTTCAGCCCGGGGGTACAGGTGTCGATGGGGAAGGGATTGGTGCCTTCGCGACGCCAGACGGAGAAGCCGTAAAAGTAATTTTGTGCTGCATTTTCACAGAAATACGGTTTTTCCCAGGATACTTCCACTTCGCCCAATTGGGCGGTGGCCTGCACATCTTCTGGTGCGGGCCCCACCACTTTTATGGAAACCGTTTTGAGATCGGCCAACTGTTGTGGCGTGGTCTCGTTCAGGGTATCCACGGCTTTAAACACAACCGTATACGGCTGGTTGGAAATATGTTCGCAGGCAGTTTGCCAGCGAAAGGTTCCCATTACCGGCGATTTTTGGTACCCCTGCGGCGCGATGAAGACCGCCGGGCTGTAGAGGCTGCTGATAGGGCCGCCAAGAGCGGTAAGTTGCACCAGATTGAGTGAATCCGGGTCAGTGGCCGTCACCGGGAACTCGATGGCGTTGCCGGCCACCACACAAATTTCGTCAATCGACATTACGTCGGGCGGACGGTTTTGGCAGTTCTTGACAAATATCTGCATGTCGCGTATGGTGGTATCGATGGGAACGCCGTTGCGCCAGGAGATGACGATAAACGCCAGGTTGTACTCCCCGGCGATTTGTGGGGTCAACCAAAGGATCTCGCCGGTTTGTTCATCCAACTGCAGGGCATTGTTCGGGCCGGGCGCTATTTCATTGGGGAAGCTGTAGTTCGGCACATTGATGCCCAGCGCCTGGCGCGGCACGATAAACCGGTATGACAGACTGTCGCCATCGGGATCGAAGGCATTGGGGCTGTGTTTGAACGGTTGTCCGACACAGGCATTGTCGACCGGTTGCTGGATCAGGTACGGGGTGGTATTCGTGCCGCCGAATTGTGGGTCCAGAAACGTGTATATGGTTTCCAGGTGAAAGGGTACGTTTTCCGATTGTGGCGGGTTCACGTTGATGATGCCGGCGTTCCGGTTGGGGTCAGTCATGGAAATGCGGTAACGGGCAGGGCCAGCGTAGGTGTGGATGGCCTCGTAGCGGTTGTATTTGACTTGGTCATTGAGCACCACGCCATTGCCGTTGCCGTTGCTGCGCACCACTTGCTGGCAAGTGCCGTCGCCCCAGCAAATGGTCAGGGTGTCGCGGTCGGCGCTGAAGCTCAGCGTGCGGGTCCAGGTGATGATAGTAGCTTTTACGGTGAGCGGACCGATCTGTTCCACATGGATTTCGCCAGCGCGGTTGTGGGTAGCGAGCAAGGCCAACGGCGCCAGGGCCAGGGCGAGAGTTATCAGGGGGCGTAATTTTGTGTTCATATGCGGGTATGTTTGTCTGCCTGGAACGGTTTTCTGGAACGGCGTACAAGTTTAAAATATTTTTCCCGGAAAATGCGAAAACCTTCGGGTTATTGGCACATTTGCACAGACGGCGTTTTTAAAATTAAATTTGCCCGCTTTTGCCCCGGCATCAGAATCCACGCATGTTTTAAATCGCTGCGCCGTTTCGGCAAAACAACAAAACCTCCGGCGGTGTTATTCAGCCGGCTGAAACAAAGAGCATTTTTACGACAGTTATGCTGCTTTACAACGTAACCATCACCATCGACCAGGACGTACAGCAGGACTGGCTCCACTGGATGCGCCATACCCATATCCCCGACGTTATGGCCACTGGGACCTTTTTGTCCTGCCGGATATGCCGCCTGCTCAGCCACGAACATGCCGGTTCGGAAATTTATACGGTACAATATCTGGTGCAGGACATGGACCACCTGCAGCGGTATATGGATGAACACGCGCCCGGCCTGCAACGGCAACACCAACAGCGCTACGACGGCAGATACGCCGCCTTCCGGACGGTGATGGAGCTTGTGGACGAGGGGTAAGGCGCAAGCGCCAATTCCTTTTCCGTACTTTTCCCAATAATTACTACCTTCGTGCGTTTTTGTGCGCCAGCGCGCACTAATCTGCCTGCTGCCCGACCGGGCAAAAATTGAAACCGTTTTGTAAAATACTGACTATCAGCGCAAATGTTTTTCAGTTTACGGTTTCCTGCCCGTCGCCCTCCGACACCGTTATGACCTGCCGGGCCGCTGTAAAAACAGGACTTCCACACCATGCGAAATATATTTTCGGCTCTTCGGGAAAACAAACACCTACAGTCTCTCCGGCATGCGATATCCAGGCTCACGGCCCCTTTCCGGGCGGCGTGGGCGCCCGTCGGCGAAGCCTTGCAGCCCGTGCTGGCGCCCCTGCAGGCAGTCTGGCGCCGCCTGACAGCGCCCTTGCGCGCCGGGTGGGCCAGGTGGGCTGCCCGGTACCCGCGCGCGGCCAACGCAGCATCCTGGATAGCTGTTCCTATCCGTTGGGGCATTTATTTGCTGCTGGCGCTTGTATTTTGCGTACGTGTGGGCGTTTTCGGCGCCCTGCCCAGCACCGGCGATCTGCGCAGTATCGAAACCGCCAACGCCACGGAAATCTATACTGCCGACAGCGTGCTCGTCGGCCGTTTTTACATCGAGAACCGCACCACGATCGGTTTGGATAAAATTTCGCCCTACGTCGTCACAGCCCTGCTGGCCACCGAAGACAAGCGCTTTTTCGAACACAGCGGCATCGACCTGCAAAGCTGGTTCCGCGTCGCCTATGGCATGGTGGCGCGCCGCGAATCGCTGGGCGGCGGCTCCACCCTGAGCCAACAGCTGGCCAAAAACCTGTACCCGCGCAAACGCTACGGCCTTCCGGGGCTGGGCCTTATCGTCAGTAAAATCCGGGAGAATTTTATTTCCGCCCGCCTCGAACGCATCTACACCAAGGCCGAATTGCTCAACCTCTACCTCAATACCGTGCCGTTTGGCGGCGACCGCTTTGGTATCAGTGTAGCATCGCGCCATTTCTTCAACAAAAAACCCCGGGATCTGAGCGCCGACCAGGCCGCCACGCTCATCGGCATGCTAAAAGCCACCACGTATTACGACCCCGTCCGCAATCCTGAATTTTCCAAAAAACGCCGGAACCTCGTCCTGCGTCAAATGGTGCGCAACAGCTCCTTCGCCATTTCCGTGCGCAGCGACGAAGCGGGCATGGACCAGGTGCAGGAAATGATTGTCAAAGGAAGGCTGGGCCAAAAAGAATACGAAGCGCTCCTGGACAAACCGGTAGGCGCCAAACGCTACAGCCGCGACGGCAACAACGACGGCGTGGCTACCTATTTCCGCGAATACCTGCGCACCGACATCCTGCCCCGGCTGCTCAAAGACCAGCTCAAGGAAGACGGCACGCCCTACAACCTGTACACAGACGGCCTTAAAGTCTATACTACCCTGCACAGCCGCATCCAACAACACGCCGAGGATGCGGTGTTGCAGCAAATGCGTGCCCTGCAGCTACAATTTGACCAACACTGGAAAAATTACAAACAGGAAAAACCCTGGGGCGACGATAAGTGGATCGAAGAACAAATGCGTCGCAGCGATCGCTGGTCGGCGCTGAAAGAAGCCGGCCTGAGTCGGGAAGATATCCTGGCCAATTTCGAACAACCCACGCGTATGACCGTTTTCTCCTGGCGAAAAGAGACCGCCGAAGTGGATACGACCATGAGCCCGATCGATAGCGTGCGCTATTATTTTTGCCTGCTCAATTGCGGGTTTATGGCCATGGACCACCACAACGGCTACGTCCGGGCCTGGGTGGGCGGCACCAATTTCCGGTATTTCAAATACGATCATATAAAAAGTTCGCGGCAGGTGGGGTCTACCTTTAAGCCCATCGTGTATGCCGCCGCCCTGCAGGATTCCTTCCGCCCCTGCTCGTATCTGCCCAATGAACTGGTCAAAATCCAGGACTGGGAACCGCACAACTCCGACGAAACTTACGGCGGCTGGTGTTCGGTGGTGGGTGGCCTGACCTATTCTGTAAACGTCATCGCCGCTCAACTGATCGAAAAAGTCGGCATCGAAAAGACCATCCAACTGGCCCGGAAGATGGGTATCACCAGCCGCCTGCCCCGCGAGTTTGGCATCAGCCTGGGGGCGGCGGATATCTCGCTCTACGAAATGATGCAGGTGTATGGCACCCTCGCCAACCGGGGCAAACGCCCCGACCCGGTGGTGGTGTTGCGCATCACGACTCGTAAAGGCGACCTGGTTTACGATTACAAGGCCGAACAGGCCAAAAATCCCAAACCGGTGGTGGAAGCCCTCACGCCTGACCAGGCAGCTACCATGACCCGCATGCTGCAAGCCGTGATCAATTCAGGTACCGGCGCCCGCCTGCGCTACGGATTCGGATTGTACCAGGGTGATTTTGCCGGAAAAACTGGCACGACACAAAACCAATCCGACGGATGGTTTGTCTGCTACAACCCCGACCTGGTCACCGGCGCCTGGGTGGGGGCCCAAAGCCCGGCGGTGCGGTTCCGCTCGATGAGCCTGGGGCAGGGGTCCTCCATGGCGCTGCCTATCGTGGGCTGGTTTTGGCATAAGATGGCCAACGACCGCAAGTTTGTTAAAATGTACCAGGCACGCTTCCCCGATCCCAAACCGGAAGTGCTCAACCAGTTTGGGTGCCCCTACCGGATCGGCATTTCACCAGATACGCTCCAAATGCTGCTGGCCGACTCGACCATCCGCGATTCGCTGCGGGCCAACGGCTACAAGTTTTTGCAGGAAACAGCCGATAAGTATTTTGAACAAGGCGATGCGCCGGAAGACGGCAGTGATCCGAACACCGGCAGCGAACAAAAACGCGGCGTTTTTGAGCGCCTCTTTGGCCGCAAAAAGGAAGACAAACAAGACCCCGGCGGCAAACCACAGCAGGCGCCCCCGCCCAGACAACAACAATAAGTTTTTTGCTATTTCTGAAAAGCGATCAAAAAATGATCTGCCGCGGCGGCCCATAAGCGCCCGCGGCATTTTTTTTCAATAAAATCCAACACCGGCAGCCAGCGCGGCCGGCGGCTGAGCCAGGCATCCAGATACGACGGCGGCACGCCAAACCCTACTGGCTGAACCGTTCGCACAGACAATCCGGAGAAAAACGCGCGAAACGCTGCCGGTGTATAATACCAGACCGGAATACCCGTGCCGGCATTCAGGGCAGCCAGTACCGGCCCGCCGCCCCAGCGCCGGGTGGCGGCCCGCCACTGGCCTTTCAGCGCAAAGTAGAGTGTTTCCCACCAGCAAAAACGGCCCATGACCACCGCGACAAACATTCCGCCAGGGCGCAACAGCGCCGGCATGGCTGCGCTGACGGCCTGTATTTCTTCGGGCGACAGGCAATTCAACCCGCCAAAATTCGACAACACCAGGTCGAAGGGCTCTCCCGGCCCATCTGCCCGGTGCAGCTGGCGAAGGTCCAGCACCTGTGTTTGTACCTGGCTGCTGCAGCCGGCCTGCCGGGCTTTGACGGCTGTGAGCGCCACCATTTCGGCCGATACATCCGTGGCCAATACCCGGCAGCCCCGCTTGGCCAGCCATACCGCATCTTCGCCGGTGCCGCAGTTGAGCTCGAGCACCGAATAGCCCGGGCGAATTTTGGCTTCGAGGTACGAATGCACAACGGCGCGTTGGAGCCGGCCGGTGGCTGTGCTGGTAAATTGCCGGTCGTATTCGTGGGCAATATGATCGAAAGGCGCCATGGACATGCTTTATTGTAACATTTGCAGGCGCCACCCATCCACCAGGGCTGCCGGCGCATAATACAAAACCAGGGCTGCCCGGCGCACCTGACAGTGGCCGGTTCTGAACAACTGCCGCCACTGTTCGAGGCCTTGTTGCAGGCGGAAGCGCTTGTGTACCAACCGGTGGAGGCGCCGGTAAAACGCCGGCTTAAAGGTCGCCGGATACATCATAGCCAGGTCATCGGAGTCCGTCCAGTTTTTTTTGACGCCCAGCAAGTCCTTTACTTTTTCATAAAATTTCGTGCCGGGCAGGGGATAACTTACGGAAATACCGATATCGTGCGGCAACAATTCTTCTACCAGGGCGATGGTTTTTTCGATATCGGCCATTGTTTCGCCCAGGTAACCGAACTGCAGGAAGAAGCAGACTTCGATGTCCTTTTGTTTCAGCAAGCGGGTGGCTTCGCGTATTTCTTCCACCCTGGTACCCTTGTCCATGGCGTCGAGGATCGACTGCGAGCCGCTCTCGGCGCCCACCCACACCTGTCGCAACCCACTGGCGGCCAGTGCGCTGATGGTGTCTTCGAGGAGCAACAGGTCCACCCGGCTTTGAATTTTATATTGAAACTGGAGCCCCTTTTCCCGTACAATATCCCGAAATGCCTGCGCCCAGCGCGGCTTCAGGCCGAAAATATCGTCGGCCATCCAAAAATAATGTACGCCGTACTGCCGGATCAACAGGTCGATCTCTTGGGCTACCCGCTGCGGACTTCGGCTGTTGTAGCGGTTGCCATAGATGGGTTTGGCGCACCAGTTGCACTTGAACGGGCAGCCGCGTGTGGTAGCCAGGTTGAGCGAAAAATACCCGTGGCGCTCCATCCACACCGCCCGGTATGCCTCCATATCCACCAGATCCCAGGCCGGGTCGGGCAGGCTGTCGAGGTCGGTGAGTACGGGACGGGGCGGCGTTCGAAAGGGGCCGTTGTGCGGCGGGGCGGGCAAAAAGGCCAGGCCCTGGATGTCGTCGAAATGGCTTTTTCCGGATTCCAGTGCCAGGATCAGCTCGCGCAGGGTGATTTCGCCTTCGCCGAGCAGGACGAAATCAGCGCCCTCCCGGAGGTATTCTTCGTAGTGATCGGTGCTGTCGCTGCTGCTTACAAGGACGGTGCAACCCTGGGCCTTTGCATATTTTGTCATCCGGAAAGCCGCTTCACGCATCCGGGTGAGGCACATTTTGGTCAGGTAGTTGAAGCCGTCGTCGTAAAGGACCAGGTATTTCGGTTTTTGAAGCGCCAGCACCGGCAATATTTCGTCGGGGCTGTGCCGCAGATTGGTATCGAACAGGTCGACCTCGAACCCGCATTCCCGCAGCAGTGCCGCGGCGCACAAAGTGCCATAAGGCGGATAGGGCTGCCCGGCTTTCCACTGTTTCGGGTCGAAACGGTAGAAATAAGAGTGGGTAAAGAGGATGCGGGACATTTCTTAGTTCTTTTGAAACGCCGTCGCTACGATTTCCATCTGCTCTTTTTCGTGTTTTTTCGGATAGCCGGTAGCCGGGCTTGCGGCCGCCGGCCGGCTGATGTTGGTCCATCCGTATTCCGTTTGGTTGAGTAGCAGGTAGCTCCAGGCGCCCATGTTCGCGGGTTCTTCCTGCACCCAATACAGTTTGGCCTTGTTGTATTTTGCCAGGAGGGCTTCAAATTGCGCCTTCGGGAACGGATATACCTGTTCGAGCCGGACTATGGCCACATCGGCGCGTTTTTCTGTTTCCTGGCGTTTCAGCAGGTCGTAATAGATTTTGCCGCTGCAAATCAGCAGCCGTTTCACTTTTTTAGGCTCGGCCTTAGGGTCGTCGAGCAATTCCCGGAAGCGGGCGCCCGTTTCGAGTTCGCTGATCAGGCCCAGGTTGAACGGTGGGCGGAGTGTGGATTTTGGCGACATCACGATAAGCGGCTTACGGAACGGCCGCGCCAGTTGGCGGCGCAGGAGGTGGAAAAAGTTGCTGGCGGAAGTGATGTTGGCCACCGTAACGTTGTTGGCGGCGCAGCCCTGCAGGTAGCGCTCAAGGCGGGCCGACGAGTGCTCAGGGCCCTGGCCTTCATAACCATGCGGGAGGAGCATGACCAAGCCGTTCATCCGCCGCCATTTGGTTTCGGCCGCGAAAATGAACTGGTCGATTATGGTGGAGGCGCCATTGGCAAAATCGCCGAACTGCGCCTCCCACACCACCAAGGCTTCCGGGTTAGCATACGCATAGCCATACTCAAAGCCCAGTACAGCATATTCGGAAAGCAGGGAATTATAGATCAGAAAACGCCCCTGCTTGTCCGCCAGGCTATTGAGGCGGTTGATCCGTTCGAACGATTTGGCATCTACGGGGCAGGAGTGCCGGTGGCTGAAGGTTCCGCGTTTGACGTCCTGACCGCTCATGCGAACGTCTTTGCCTTCCAGCAGCAGGGAGCCGTAAGCCATCAGTTCGCCCAGGGCCCAGTCAATTTGGCCGCCCTCCACCAGCACGCGCTGGTTGTCGAGCAGTTTGGATATCTGCGGCAGCGGGTTGAATTCCTTTGGCAAATGCAGCAACTGGTCGAGCAACTGGTCGATTGTTTTGCGCGGCAGGCCCGTTTCCGGAGATTCCTGAAAATGGTCGTCGTCGATGGCAAACTTCAGGGCTTTCCAGGCCAGTTCCGTTTCCTGATACACATAGGGCAGGGGGTTTTGGCGGGCATTTTCGAGCCGGTCCTGCAAGCCGGCCCGGAAGGCCGCTTCCATTTCCTGGGCGAGCAGAAGGTCCACATCGCCGCGTTGGATCAGTTTGTGGTTGTATAGCTCCCGCGGATTGGGGTGGTTGCTGATGGTCAGATACATATCCGGCTGCGTGAAGCGCGGTTCGTCGCTTTCGTTATGGCCGTACTTGCGGTAACACACCATATCGATATACACATCCGCGTTGAAGTGTTGCCGGTAAGCGGTGGCCAGTTCGACGGCAAAAACGACGGCTTCGGGATCATCGCCATTGACGTGGAATACCGGCGCCTGCACCACTTCGGCCACCTGGGTGCAGTACGTGCTGGAGCGGCCTTCGTCCCAGCCGGTGGTAAAACCAATCTGGTTGTTGATGACGAAATGCAGGGTGCCGCCGGTATAATAGCCGGGCAGCTGGCTCATTTGTGTGATTTCGTAGGCAATGCCCTGGCCGGCCAGCGCGGCGTCGCCGTGGATCAGAACAGGCAGAATATGATCGTATTCGGAGCCATACAGGGCGTCGGCTTTTGCCCGGGCAAAGCCCAGTACGACCGGATCGACGGCCTCCAGGTGCGAGGGGTTGGGCAGGAGTTTGAGGTAAACCGCCTTGTCATGAATCGTCCGGACCTGCGAGGAAAAGCCGAGGTGGTACTTCACATCTCCGTCGCCAAAACTTTGGTCAGGGATAGTTTTGCTTTCAAATTCGGCAAAAATTTGTTCGTAGGTTTTGCCCAGGATATTGGCCAGCACATTGAGGCGGCCGCGGTGGGCCATGCCGATCACAATTTCCTCCACGGGGAGTTCCGATTCGACGGCCGCATTGATGATGGCGTCGAGGGCGGGAATAGTGGCTTCACCGCCTTCAAGCGAAAAGCGTTTCTGGCCGACAAACTTAGTGTGCAGAAACTGTTCGAAAACGACGGCGCCGTTTAGTTTTTGCAGGATGCGTTTTTTCTTTTCCAGGGAGAATCCGTAATCGTCTTGCAGGTTGCGGCCTTCCACCTGGTTGCGCAGCCAGTACAGGCGGTCTTTATCGTAAATATGCGTGGTTTCAAAGCCGATATTGCCGCAGTAAACCACGTTTAGGCGTTCGACAATTTCGCGCAGGGTGGCATGCGGCATGCCAATTTCAGCGCCGGCGGCAAACCGCCGGTCGAGGTCGGTATCGCTCAGGCCGTAGTCGGCCAGGGCGAGGTGGGGCTTGCGGTCTTTGCGTGGTTTGATCGGGTTGGTGGTCGAGAGCATATGGCCGCGGTTCCGGTAGCCATGGATGAGGCTGAGCACGGCAAATTCCGCTGCCACGGGAACCCCCGTGCCGTCCGGCTGCGCTGCCGCAGGGCTGCCGTTGGCGGAGGACAAGGCAAAGTCAAAACCTTTGAAGAACAACGCCCAGTCGGACTCGACGGAACCGGGGTCGGTCTGCCAGGATCGATAAAGCGACTCGATATACTGTGGATGCGCGTTGAATACAGCCGAAAAATCTTTCATGAATATTCTAAATCAATCTTTTAGAAACCATCTGAAAACCCCTGGCGAGGCGTAAAGGCGTAGGTTTTGGCGCCGGGCAAGGCTCATTTTTGAGGGAATAGCCTTGTCCTATTGCCGAAAAAATAGCCGAAGTATAGAGGCAAAAAATGCGTTTTGCCGCCCGGCAAGGGCTTTCAGGCGGTTTCTTAGCCAAGAAACCCGGCAAAATTAGAGGTTTTCGAAGGGAAATGGTAACCGAAAGCGTTTGCAATTTTTTTTCCGGCAAATATTATTTTTCCGGCAAAAACACCTACCTTTGCCCGCCCTAAAAAGGGGCCGTTGTTTTTACGGCCGGTTTAACAAAAACGAATTAACGATTCAGAACAGATATGGCACATCACCGTTCCGCACTTAAGCGTATTCGTCAGAACACGAAGCGTCGCTTGCAGAACCGCTACTACAAAAAGTCGGCGCGTACGGCAATCAAAAATTTGCGCGCCCTGAAAAGCAAGTCCGAAGCCGCTGAATTTTTGCCGAAGGTAATCAGCATGGTTGACAAGTTGGCCAAACGCGGCAGCATTCACCGGAACAAGGCCGCCAACCTGAAAAGCGGCCTGATGCGTTTCGTCAACGGGCTTTCCTGAGGGCGTCCGTTGTGTGCCTGTTGCTTGAAATTCATCTTCGCAACAAAAAAGTGAAGGCATGAGCGCGGCTCGTGTCTTCACTTTTTTGTTGTGCGATCGCAACAATTTTAAATGGGTGCCTGAATATGTCTGCTGCCACCAAATTCTACCCCTTGCGCGTATGCGATCTGCGGCGCGAATCTCCCGACACCATCTCGGTGGCCTTTGAGGTGCCCGACGACCTGCGCCCCCTGTTCCGGTTTACGCAGGGGCAATACCTTACCCTCCGCACGGTAATCGACGGCTCGGACCAGCGCCGTTCCTATTCCATTTGCAGCGCCCCGTACGAGGGCGAACTGCGCGTGGCCGTAAAAAAAGTGCCGGGAGGCCTGTTCAGTACTTTTGTAAACGAACGGCTTCGGGTGGGCGACGAATTACGGGTCATGCCTCCGCAAGGGCGGTTTTTTACCGAACTGCTTTCGGAGCACAGGCGCCTGTACGTCGCTTTCGCCGCAGGCAGCGGTATTACGCCGGTCATTTCCATCCTCAAAAGCGTCTTGTACCAGGAGCCCCAAAGCCGCTTTATGCTGTTTTATGGCAACCGGGGCTTCGACCATATTATTTTCCGCGAACAACTCGAAGACCTGAAAAACCGCTACCCTGACCGCCTCTCGGTACACCACGTGCTGAGCCGGGAATCCCTGGGCGCCGATCTGTTTTACGGACGCCTGAACGCCGGCAAGTGCCGGCAGTACGCCCGGCTGTTGTTTCGGCCTGAATCCGTGGACGCCTTTTTCCTGTGTGGCCCGGAAGAAATGACCTTCGAAATTAAGGGCGTCCTGGAAACGTCCGGAGTGCTTCCCGAAAAAATACACTACGAGTTGTTTACCCCCCCCGGCGCACCCCGGAAATACGACCCGGCCGCGGCCGAAACCCCCACGGCCGCTATTGAAGCCTCCGTTACGGTTATTCAGGATGGGATGCAATTCGATTTCCAGTTGCCTTCGGATGGGAGCACCCTGCTCGACGCCGCCATGCGCGCCGGCGCCGACCTGCCGTTTTCGTGCAAAGGCGGGGTATGCAGCACCTGCAAAGCCAAAGTGCTGGAGGGCAAAGTGCGCATGGAGTTGTGTTATGCCCTGGAGCCCGATGAAATTGCCGCCGGATTCGTGCTCACCTGCCAGTCGCACCCGGAGAGCAAAAAAGTGGTGGTGAGTTTTGACGCCTGATTTAGTAGCTTTGCCCTTTCGTTTCGCCTTATGTCTTTTTTTACCAATATCCGCCTGCAGAGTGTGCTGCTGTTCATCCTGGCCGTTTTATTGTATGTCAATACCTTGGGCCATGGGTTTGTTCAGGACGACCCCGTTCTAATTACCCATAACAAATGGGTACAGGAAGGCGTGAACGGCATTCCGGAAATTTTTTCCCAACATTCGTTTTCCGGCTACCTGCCGCCCGGATCGCCCGTTGAAAATGTATTGCCGGGCGGGCGGTACCGGCCGATGGCGTTGGCATTCTTTGCCATACTGGTGCAAATATTCGACAATAACAGCCTGGTTTTTCACCTCTTTTCGGTGTTGTTGTACGCCTTTTGCGGCGTTTTGCTCTACCGGTTATTCTTGCGGGCGCTGCAACCAGCGGCAGCGCAACAGCCGGCCCGGATGATCGCCTGGAGTGCGGCGCTGTTGTTCGTCACCCACCCGGTGCATACCGAAGTAGTGGCCAATGTCAAAAGCGCCGACGAGTTGCTGGCCATGTTGGGCGCCCTGGGCGCCCTGTACCTGGCGTTTGAAGCCGTCGACCAGCGCAGCTGGCGGTGGGGCCTTGGAGCGGGGCTTTTGTACCTGTTGGCTTGCCTGTCGAAGGAAACGGCGGTTCCGGTGCTCCTGCTTACTCCCCTGGCGCTTTGGATATTTCGCGGCAACAGCAAGGGGGCTGGCTGGCGGCCGGTACTGCCGATGGCGGTGGCTTTCGGCGCCTATATGTTAGCGCGCGGAACGGCGCTCGACTGGAATTTTGTGGGCGAGATGGTGCATGACCCCCTGAACAACCCCTTTCTGAAAGCAGAGGCCCAGCAATGGGTTCCGTATTCGCCGGATGAACAGGCCGCTACTGTTTTGTTTGTCTTGCTGCAATACCTCCGCCTGCTGGTGTGGCCGCATCCATTGACACACGACTATTACCCGTTTCAGATTGGATTACACACGCTCGAAGAACCGATAGTTTGGGTGAGCGCCGGCCTGTACACCGCCCTGATTGGATTGAGCATCTGGGGCTTGCTCCAACGAAAACGCATCGCTTTCGGGATTTGGTTATACCTGTTGGCGCTGTTGCCGGTAGCCAATGTTTTTATACCGGTGGGCACGTTTATGGCCGAACGGTTTTTATTTATGCCTTCGGCCGGTTTTTGTTTTGCAGCAGCGCTCCTGCTCGCCTGGCCGGCAACTCGCTCCAGCCGGCTCGCCCTGCCGGCGCTTTGGCTGGCAGTGCTCGTTGCCGCTGTTTTCGGCACGCTCACCGTATTGCGCAACCCGGCTTGGGCCAGTGATAAAATGTTGATGCAAACAGACCTGAAAACCTCGCCGGAAAGCGTCAAACTTCGCAATGCACTGGGCACGGCGTTGCTGACAGAGGCGCTTCAAACGCCCGACTCGGCCAGTCGGCGCCTGTACCTGCAACAAGCCGAAACCCACTTGAAACTGGCCGTGGAACGGCACCCTTCGTATTACGACGCTATCCTGGCCCTCGGCGCCACCGTTTTTTATTTGAATAAATACGAGTTGTCCATCATGGCTTACCAACGGGCACTCCAGCTCGCCCCGGACGACCCGAAGCCCAAAACCGGCCTGGTCTATGCCCTGCGCTACGGCAGTGAGTATTATGCCCAAAACCAACGCAACCCGGAAAAAGCCATGGCGCTCCTTTCGGGCGCCTGGGAAATAAGCCCCGACACAGCAGTAGCCACGCGTTTGGCTGTACAATACCAGCTGGCAGGGCAGCAAGCCGAAGCCCTGACCTGGCTTGAAAAAGCCCTGGCCCTGGCGCCAAACGACACGCGGCTCCGCGAAAACCTGAGCAACGCTTACCGGGCAGCCGGCCAACCAGCCAAAGCCGCAGAAGTGCTCAAGCGGCCGCAATCGTTCACTACTTTTTCGCCCGGAGGAAGTGGCGGCAAATAAGCTGTTTTTGGGGAGTTGGGCTGCGCATATGCCGCACGTCAAACCGGCGCTGGCCTGGCGTTATCGGTAATTGATCGTGCTGGCCAGGCGAATACTTCCCATTTAGCCGCACCAGATTGTCCGGCAACGGAAACCCCATTGCAGTCCAGTATCTTTGCCGTACATATACGGATCATGAAAAACATAGCCATTCTCACCGGCGGCGATTCCGCCGAGCGCGTCATTTCCCTTAAAAGTGGCCAGGTCGTTCGTGAGCACTTGCCCGCCGACCGTTACCGCGCCTTTCTGATCGACATCCAGGGCGCCGACTGGCACGAGGCAGACACGGGCGCCCCGATCGACAAAAACGATTTTTCCCTGCGCCTGGGCGCCGAAATCATCCGCTTCGACTGTGCCTTTGCCGCCCTTCATGGCAGTCCACTCGAAGACGGCAAAATGCAGGGTTACCTCGATATGATCGGCTTGCCCTACACGTGCTGTGACGGCTATGTGAGCGGCCTGACCATGAACAAACAGCACACGAAATGGTACCTGACCCCTTTGGGCATACCGATGGCAAAATCGGCGCTTCTGCGCCGCGGCGAGCCCGTGGATACCGTCAAACTCCTGGAGATGGGCCTTCCGCTGTTTGTCAAACCCAATACCCACGGCTCCAGTTTCGGGGTGACCAAGGTGAAAACCGCCGGTGATCTGCTGCCGGCCATCGAAGCCGTATGGCCCTACGACAAGGAGGCGGTAATAGAAGCTTTTATGCCGGGGCGGGAGTTTTCCAACGGCGCGCTGCGCGTGGGTGGCCGGGTGCTGGCACTACCGGTTACAGAGATCATCCCGGAGACCGAATTTTTTGATTTTGCTGCCAAATACGAAGGCAGATCGCAGGAAATTACACCCGCAGACATTTCGCCTGAGCTCAGGAGACAATGTCAGCAGCGCTCGTGTCAGCTGTACGAAGCGCTGAACTGCCGGGGGGTGGTGCGTTTCGATTACATCCTCGTCGGCGACACGTTTCATTTCCTCGAAGCCAATACCATACCGGGTATTTCACCAGCGAGCATCGTGCCGCAGCAGGCGCGCGCGCAGGGCTGGGAACTGGGGGCGTTTTTTGCCATGCTGATCGACGAGGCGATAGGTCAGTGATTATCGGATAGCGGGGATCGTATAACCGTTAATACCGCACTTTCTTCTTCCCGCCTCCTTTATCGCCGCCGAATTTCTTGTCTTTGGGTTTATCCGGTCGCGGCATGGCGTCATTTACTTTTACCCGCCGGCCGTTGATGGTAAACTCTTCCAGGCCCTGGCGTACGTCGCGGATAAATCCGGGTTCGATATCAAAGTGCATATAGGACTTTTTAATATCGATATCGCCGATGGCCGGTTTGGGCACCCGGAATTCGCGGGAGAGCAGTTGGAGAAAGTCTTTTTTACTGACGCCGTCCATCAGACCAATATTGACAAACAGCCGCTGCATGTTGCCGGAGCCGGCGTCGGCGCGGTGGTGCCCGTTTTTCTCGCTTCGGCTCCTGGATCCGATATTGATATCCGGGGCGTTGCGGTAGTACGACAGGAACCGGTTAAACTCGACGCTGGCGAAGCGTTTGATGAGTTCTTCTTTCGACAGGTCGGCCAGGGCTTCGTATATACGCGGCAGAAAGGGTTCAATCTCGGCGTGCTGCACCTCCTGATCGTGGATATTCTGGATGATGTGGAAGAGCTGACTCTCGCAAACTTCGAAGCCGGTAGGGATGGCCAATTTTGTAAAAGCCGACTTGGTGCGCCGCTCGATCTGCCGGATTTTTTCTTCGTACTTGGGCGTCACGATGCTCAGCGAAATGCCGGTGCGGCCAGCCCGGCCGGTACGGCCGCTGCGGTGGGTGTACACCTCGATTTCGTCGGGTAAGCCGTAGTTGATCACGTGGGAGATATCGCTCACATCGATGCCCCGCGCCGCCACGTCGGTGGCGATGAGCAGCTGCAGGTTGCGTTCGCGGAAACGCTGCATCACCCGGTCGCGGTCCGACTGCACCAGGTCGCCGTGCAGCGCATCGGCATTGTAGCCGTCGCGGATCATTTGCTCCGCGATTTCCTTGGTGTCGTTTTTCGTGCGGCAAAAAATGAGGCCATAAATGCCCGGATTGGCGTCTACCACGCGTTTGAGCGCGGAATAGCGGTCTTCCGAACGGCACACGTAGTAGAAGTGCTGGATATTTTCGTTCGCCTGGTTGCGTTTGCCGACACTTAGTTCGCGCGGGTCGCGCATATATGTAGCGGCGATGGCGCGCACCTCTTCGGGCATGGTAGCAGAGAACAACCAGATGGATTTGCGGTTTTCAACGGCTTCGAGAATGAGGTCGACGGCTTCTTTGAAGCCCATGTTGAGCATTTCGTCGGCTTCATCGAGCACCACACGCGCCACCTTGTCGAGGCGGGCTACCTGCCGCACCAGCAAATCGACCAGCCGGCCCGGCGTAGCGACGATGATTTGGGCGCCGGCTTTTATTTGGCGGATTTGCGTTTCGATGCTGGCGCCGCCGTACACGGCTACGACTTTATACTGGTGGTCAAATTTGGAATAGGTGACCAGGTCGTTGGCAACCTGTACACAGAGCTCGCGGGTTGGGCAAAGGACGAGCGCCTGCACATTTTTTTCAGCAGGATCGATGCGTTGCAATAAAGGAAGGCCGAATGCGGCGGTTTTGCCGGTACCCGTATGGGCCAGGGCGATAAAATCGTCGTCGGAATGGAGTGCTACCGGAACAACCAGTTCCTGCACGGGAGTGGGGGTCTCGAAGCCTAGCGCTGCAATACCTTGCAGCAGGGCTTCATTGAGGCCCAAATCTTGAAAAGAAGTCATCAAAAATGTTGCGTCAAATAATAAAAACTGCTCTGGGGTCTTCTCGGACGGTGAGATAAAGCGCGCAAAGATGTGGGTTTTTCCGGACAATCAACAAAATATTTTTAAAGCAGCATTCCGGGGCGCTAAAGAATCTTGGTTAAATGCCGGGCGAATAATCCCGGTCAGGTTAATTTTATGTCCGCAAACCCACATCACCGCTCCTTATATTCTATGACAAAAACCTGTACGCTCCTCCTGCTGGTTTTCCAAACCGCTTACCTTGCCGCGCAGGCGCCGCTCGCCTGCACGCAACCCAATGCGCCGGGCGCCGACCACTGTGCCGATGCCTGCTTACATTGCCTGCTTGAAGGGTATACCGGCCAAACGGGCGGTTTTACCGCCGGCACAGCGCCGGGGTTCTGCAGTACGCTCTTCAACGACCAATGGCTCGGTTTTATGGCTGGCGCCGACAAGGTGACCATCCAGGTAACACCCTCCGGTTGCAGCCAGGGGAATGGATTGGAAATAGCCCTTTACGCCGATTGTTCGGCGCCGCCGCTGGTATGTGTGCCGGGTGAAGCCGGAGGCGGAACTGCAGTGCGTTCCCTGACAGCGTCGATCGTACCGGGGCAAAATTATTTTTTGTTGGTCAATGGTTATCAAGGCGACGACTGTCAGTTTCTGATCAATACAAGTCCCGTTGGCGCCGTGGCGCCGCCGCCGGCCGGCGCTGCCGGTCCGGTCCAGGGCCCCGGGATTGTGGCTCCCAACAGCACATTGGTATATTCCATACCGCCGGTGAGCGGCGCGGGGCTGTACCGCTGGTCGTGGACGGGCGCCGGCAATATTACCATCAACGGTCAATTACCTCCGGTGGATATCCAGGCGCCGGCAGGCGCCCAGGTGACCGTAACTTTCGGCAGCCAAAGCGGTTCGCTGTGTGTCATGGGATTTAACCCCTGCTCGATGGGCGCCACGGCTTGTAAAGTGATTTCTATCGGCGCTCCTCCCCTGACCCCGCCTTGCCCAACGCCATTCGAGCCGCCAGCCAACACCTGCGCCGACGCTTGTGTTCTATGCAATTTCAGCAGTTATACGGGCACCACTGCCGGGTACCTGCCGGGTAATGCCCCGGGGTTTTGTGGAGTGGCCGACAACAGCCAGTGGATTGGATTTATTTCAAATGCCACCGCTGCCACGTTTACCCTGCAAGCCTCCAATTGTGTCAACGGAAGCGGCCTGCAAATGGCGTTGTACCAAAACTGCTCCGACCCGCCCATTGCCTGCCAGCCGGGAATGCTCGGCGGCGCTGCCACGCCACTGTCGTTCAGTGCCGGGCTCCAACCCGGTCAGAACTATTACCTGCTGGTCGATGGCTTTGCCGGCGATCAGTGCGACTTTACCGTAGCCATGACGCCCCCAAACACGGGATTACCGCTGGCTTTGGCGCCGCCGGAGCCGATCAACGGCCCGGCGACCACCTGCCCCGGCGCCAATGTCACCTACAGCGTACCGCCCGTAAGCGGGGCGGCCGGATATACCTGGAGTGCGCCGCCCGGCTGGCTGATCAACGGCCAACCTGCTCCCTATACCAGCATAGGGGCGGGAAGCAACGCAGTAACGGTAACTGTTGGAGCCAATGCAGGCAATGGCCAATTGGTTGTACGGGCGCTCAATTCCTGCTCGGAAAGCGATCCAAGAGACAAGAATATTGCCGTACAGCCGATCCCGCCCACCAACCTGACGCCAGTAGTCATCTGCGCCGAAGATGCGCCTTACATTACACCCTGGGGGCTGGATTGTTATACCAGCGGTGTATATTGCCATACCTATACCACTGCGTTGGGTTGCGACAGCACCGTATGTATAAAGGTTACGATCCGGAATCCTATCGTATTTGTTTGGCCCCCCCGGTATCTTTGTTCAGGTGAAACGTTTACTGTTTGCGGCGAGACGTACAGCCAAGCGGGAACGTATACGCAGGTATGCGAATCCTACCTGGGCTGCGATTCGACGGTTCATTTTACTATTCTTCACCTCGACCCGGTCGCGGAAATTCTTCCGGAAGGCTCACCAAATTGCGCTGTTTTCCCGCTGAATCTGCATTCAGCGCCGTCGCCTGGCGCCGTTAAAACCTGGAAGTTTATTCCAACCAACCAGATCATCGGTACGGGCAATTCCGTTGCCGTCAACCAGCCAGGGCTTTATGTTTTAACGGTGACCGCCACTGCCGGCGGTAAAATGTGTGTGGCCAACGATACGGTCAGCGTCACATCCGGCGCCCAGGCGCCAGTGGCCCTTGCTACCGGCGGTACGCGCACCTGTTCCCAACCCGAAGTGCAATTGACCGGCTCAACCAATATCTCCGGCGCGGCTTTTGCCTGGACGGGCCCCAACGGCTTTTTTTCCAGCCTGGAGGATCCTCTTGCCGGCGCTGCCGGCGTGTATCTGCTGACGGTGACCGACCCGCAAACGGGCTGTTTTGGCCAGGCTACCGCCGAAGTGCTGGAGGACCTTGCCGCACCGCAAGCGGCCGCTACGGCCGCCGGGCTTAATTGTTTGACGCCGACCGCTCAAATCTCCTGTGTTTCTTCCACCCCGGGGGCTACCTGTTTGTGGGTGGGACCGGGCGGATTTTCTTCCACCGACCCCAATCCCACCGTCACTCAGGGCGGCGCCTATGTCGCTATCGTCACCGGCCCGAATGGCTGCACTACGGTACTTCAGGTGGTGGTCACCGAGGATTATCAAACACCCACTGTGAGCGCCACCGGAGGCGTCATAACCTGCGCCAATCCGGACCTGTCGCTCGGCTGTGCCAGCGATCTGCCCTCCGTTACTTGTATCTGGTCGGGCCCGAATAGTTTTACATCCAACCTGCCCGGCCCGCTGGTGGTGCTCCCGGGGTTATATACGGTGACCGTGACGGCCGCCAACGGGTGTACCGCCACCGCCACGGCGGAAGTCGCGCTGGATAACGATGCACCGATCATCAGTGCAACCGGCGATACGCTGACCTGCGCGCAACCTTCCGGCAGTTTGACCTGCACCGCCAATGTGCCGGTCGCCGCGTATGTTTGGTCCGGTCCGAATGGTTTCAGCTCCGTTTTGCAAAACCCCGTGGTCACACAGCCGGGTATTTATACGGTTACGGTGTCCAATCCGGGCAACGGATGCACGGCCACGGCTACGGCAACCGTAGTGGCGGATATGGAGCTGCCTCAAATCCAGGTGGCGCCGCCGCCATTGCTCACCTGTATCGCCACTTCCATCGTTCTGGAAGCCACCAGCAACCTACCCTTGGCCACTTTTGCCTGGGCCGGCCCGGGTATTATTAATCCCGGCATACAAAACCCAACGGTGAATGTACCTGGCACATACACGGTTGTGGTAACCAATCCGGCCGGTTGCACAAATTCATTAACGGTCCAGGTAGCCCAGGATATTTTGCCTCCCGATGCATCCGCCACCGGCGGTATGATCACTTGCACGGTCCCTATAGTACTCCTGAGCGCCACTTCAAGCGCTGTCGGCGTGGGTTATCACTGGAGTGCTCCGGGCATTATTTTTCCCGATCCGGGAGGACCCAACCTGATGGTAGACCTACCTGGCGTATATCTGCTGACGGTAACTAATCTGGCGAACGGCTGCACCAGTACAACCGAGGTGGTCGTGACGGCAGACACCGCCAGCCCGCAGATCCAGGTGATCCAGGTCGTCCATGATCAGAACGGCCAGGGCAGCGGGTCTATAGAGATTGAAGTGACCAATGCCGTTTTTTATACCGTTGTCTGGTACCTCGACAGCGTGGCAATATCCAACATAGAGGATCCATCGGGCCTGACAGCCGGGCAATATGAAGGTGTAGTCACCGGCTCAAACGGCTGTGAGGATACGGTTTTGGTGACGGTGCTGGATACTGTGGTGTCGGTATATCCGGCGCTTGACGTCGCGGCGTTGTGGGACATTTTTCCCAACCCGGCCAGCGAGGAAATCAACTTGCGGTACCGCGGAAACTCGCCGCCGCCATCCACCCTGATCCAGCTGGTGGACGCCGCCGGACGCACGGTGTTCGAACAACAAATCATTGGAATGCGCCCGGCGCATAGATTTTCCTGCAAACAGACGCCGCCCGGTATGTACACTTTGCTGATTCGAACAAAAGAAAATCTGGAACGCCACCCGGTGGTGGTGCAGCGTTGAAATGGTTTCAAACACGCTTTCCCATGGCATTTAACCATCAAAGCAAACGCCCGGCAAAGGCCCTGACCCCAGACGAAGCGCTGGCCAGGATGGAAAGTTATTGTGCTTACCGCGATCGCTGCGCCCGCGAAGTGCGGCAAAAAATGAAAGAGCTGGGTATTCGGGGCGATACGGCCGAACAGATCTATCAGGTTCTGGAAAACGAGGGATATGTAAATGAAGCGCGCTTTGCCCTGGCTTTCGCCGGCGGTAAATTCCGCGTAAACCGCTGGGGGCGCGTGCGCATTCGCCTCGAGCTCCAGCAACGCGACGTGGCGCCCCCGCTGATCCGGCAGGCGCTTGATTCGATCGACGAAGCGGAATATCAAACGGTATTGGTCGAACTACTGGAAAAAAAACGACAACAGTATCAGGTGGGAACCGACCCCAATGGCCGTTCAAAGGCGGCGGCGGCTTTAATCCGGGCGGGCTTTGAACCGGAATTGGTTTTTCAGTATCTTTGACCAAACAAAATACCGGCATTCGTTTTTTTTCACCTAAAAACGAGATCAAAAACCTGACTTTTCCAAAAACTTGGCAAACACCCGCTCTGGCGGGGTAATTATCTTTCGTTTAACTTTAGAGCCGGCGCCCAACCTGTTCTGTTCATTCTAACCTCCTCTTTTTCGTATGGCAAAATCTAAACTTTCGCTCACCGACCTTCAGGTCAACAGCTTTGTCACGACCCTCGATGACGGGCAAATGAACCGTGTAAAGGGCGGTTATTACATCGTTCGCGGCCGCCGGTTCACCTATCGCACCCGCTGGACTTCGGTAGACACGCGCTCCGACGAAAGTGATTCCATCCGGCTGCAGGGCCCCAAAACATCCTGATTTGCCTTCGGCCACTCTAGTCTGGCTTTTGTCATCCGTTTCGCTGCGCTTCCCATTTTGTGCGGACGGCTGTGGCAAAGGTGTAGCCCTTGATTTTGCTATCCAGCCAGGCCTCGAGGTCAAATGTCTGCAAGAGGGCGCGGGAGCCCGGCAAGGCGGATAGCCCGGCGAGGTCTTCCTGCATTTTCCGGAAAGCGCGTTGTTGTTCCCGCCCGGCAGGCGCGCGCATTAGTTCGGACATGAACTGGAAAAACCGCCGCTCCAGGTCGTAGAGGCGGTTTTTCTTTTGTAAAAAACGGGTCGCCGATCGCAGCAGCGATTCAAGCAGCACGGTATTGCCCATTTCGAAATGCAGGATCAGGGAAAGGATTCGGGCCAGGCTCTGCAAGTCTTCGCGTACCAGGGTGCGTGGCTGGTTGAGCCATTCATTGAGGTAGCCCAAGGCGCCGCCAAAGTCGCCGCAACCGAAGCAAATGCAACAAAATTGAAAATAGAAACTGGCCGTTTCGTAGTCGTGCGCATCAAATTCATCGGCTTCATCCAGGCAACGCTCCATCTCGCGCCGTCCTTCTTCAAAAGCGCCGGTGTATATACACAACACAAATTTATTGGTGTAGTACTGCCGGTGCACTTTTCGCCGGTCGTCTTCCGTCAGCGGGCGGATATGGCGCAATTTTTCCAGGGCAGTGTCCACCTCGTCGTAACGTTCGAGCAGGCCGCAGGAAAGAATATAATTGCTGAGGGCGGCAATGTAATCAGACAGGCTTTCTTTGAGAAAGTGGGGGTGGGATTCGAGCAGCCCGATAAGTTTGACCCCCGAATCGTAAAATTGCCCGCGCTCGGAGGCTGCGTAGTAGTACAGGTTTAGCGCGCGGTAGTAGAGCACCCGGGCTTTGTACGACAAGGCTTGATCCGGATTGGCCAACAGCGCCTGTTGAACCAGGGCGCGCAGGCGCGCCATACGCTCTTCGCCCCGGTGCAGCGCTTCGCGTTTGATAGTGGTGTACACCTGAAAAAATAATTTGCGATAGGCCGCCAGGTTTTGAAGCTGATCCATAGCCCTCGATTCGGCAAATTGGAGCTGTTCGAATTGTTTGTGTAAAAAATCGACGTCCATCCGGGTATAGGCCAGGTGTTTTTGCCAGCGGATAATTTCAAGGGAATGCGTAAAACACTCGAATTGCCGGGCTATTTTGGTCGCTTTGTGCAGCAGCTCCTGGCAAGCGCCATAATGCCCGCGTTTGAACAATACGGCCACACTCTGCAACAAATGGTTCAACCGGAATTCCACGGAGTGTTGTTCGTCAAACGCCTGCAGGCTTTTCAGCAGTAAGTCGTACAGGTAGGCTTTGAGTTCGGAGTATTTCCGGCTTTCAACAGGCTGGTTGTGGTAAATCGCGGCGCAAAGCGCTTCGTCGTCAAATGCATCCATGCCGGCGATGGCGTCAAACAACTGCAAATATTTGCTGTCGCGCTCCGGCCTCCCGCGTATGAACAACCGGAAATAGCGCTTTTCTGCCGGCGTAAGGCCGCGGATAAGCCGGTAAAGTTTGTCGGAAGGCGTCTTGGCCATACGTCGTTGCGCTGGCGCCGGGCAACATTTGGCCCGCGCCGGCGTCGACAAAAGTGTCCGTTTTTGATCATTTCACCAAAAAAGAATTCTCCACTGGAAACCTGACTTATATTCAAAACTTGGGATGGCTGCTCCGGAGCCCCGGGGTATTTTTGTACCGTGATTCAAAAATTTGCTCTGCTATGATGAATGCCCTGCCGCACCCGGCTGCTGCCGAACCTTCCGAGCCGCTCCGTAGCATCCGCGCTGCGCCTACGACCAGCGAGCCTGCCCAGCCGCTGTCCGAACAAGCGCCCCCCTCCCGGAAAAAATCGGGAAAGATCGTGTTACCTACGATGGAGGGCATGTGCTTTGAAAAAGTGAAGCACATAGCCTATCTCGAAGCGAGCGGCAATTACTCGGTATTGCACTTTCTGGACGGCCGGCAAATCCTGGTGTGTAAAACACTGCGCGAAGTGGAACAACTTTTACCGGAAATGTATTTTGTTCGCATACACCGGTCACACACGATACACCTGCGCCATATCAAGAAATATGTGCGCGGCAAAGGCGGGCACGTCGTTTTGCAAAACAGCGTAACCCTCACCGTTTCTGCCGGTCAGAAAGATATCTTCCTCGAAGCCTTGAAACTGTATTTTAAATAAGGCAAAAAAACTGCCTCTCCTCGCCCAACCTGCAACCCTGAGCAGGCGTCTTATCCAGGTGACGTCGATATTGGAGCAGCGTTGCACATAAAAATACCCGTGAAGTACCCAAGCAAATAAACACAGTAAGGGTTTGGTTTGGCGCCGGGCGTGGAATGACACGACCCGGCGTTACCATTTCTTAAGTACAGGGCTTCGCCTTAATACCGGTAATATTCCGGTTTGTATGGCCCTTCCACCGCCACGCCGATGTACCCGGCCTGTTCGGGGCGCAGGGCTTCCAGCTCCACGCCGATCTTGGCCAGGTGCAGCCGGGCTACTTTTTCGTCGAGATGTTTAGGCAGCATATACACCTTGTTTTCATAGATCCCGGCATTTTGCCAGAGTTCCAGTTGGGCCAGCACCTGGTTGCTAAAGGAGTTGGACATGACAAAGGAAGGGTGTCCGGTGGCGCAACCCAGGTTGACGAGGCGGCCTTCGGCCAACACGATGATATCTTTACCTTCGATCGTATACAAATCAACCTGGGGCTTGATCGTCACTTTTGTGTGGCCATAGTTTTTATTCAACCAGGCCATATCAATTTCATTGTCGAAGTGGCCGATATTACACACGATCGTCTTGTCGTTCATGAGGCGAAAGTGCGCTTCGGTGACGATGTCTCGGTTGCCGGTGGCTGTTACTACGATGTTTGCCCGGGGGATAGCATTTTCCATGCGTTTCACCTCGAAGCCATCCATGGCTGCCTGTAGCGCGCAAATCGGGTCGATTTCCGTCACGATCACCCGGGCGCCGGCGCCACGCAAACTGGCTGCCGAACCCTTACCCACATCGCCATAGCCGGCCACAACAGCCACTTTGCCGGCAATCATGATATCGGTAGCGCGGCGAATGGCGTCTACCAGGCTCTCCTTGCAGCCGTATTTATTATCGAATTTCGACTTGGTCACGGAGTCATTGATATTGATCGCCGGCAGCGGCAGCGTGCCTTTTGCCATGCGCTCGTACAGACGGTGCACGCCGGTGGTAGTTTCTTCCGAAATACCGCGGATACTGCGCACCAGTTCTGGATATTGGTCGAGCACCATATTGGTCAGGTCGCCGCCGTCGTCCAGGATCATATTGAGCGGCTGCCCGTCTGTAAAGGCAAAAAGGGTCTGTTCGATGCACCAGTCAAATTCTTCGGCTGTCATACCCTTCCAGGCAAACACCGGAATGCCGGCCGCAGCCACGGCGGCGGCGGCGTGGTCTTGCGTGGAAAAAATATTGCAGGACGACCAGGACACCTCGGCGCCCAGCTCCACCAACGTTTCAATCAGGACCGCCGTTTGTATGGTCATGTGCAGGCAGCCGGCAATCCGGGCGCCCTGGAGTGGCTTTTGGGCGCCAAATTCTTCCCGAAGCGCCATAAGCCCCGGCATTTCGGCTTCGGCCAGTTGAATTTCTTTCCGGCCCCAGTCGGCCAGGGCGATGTCTTTTACTTTGTATAACGAACGGGTTACAGTAGCTGTGGACATTATTATTTGTTGATTTGTTGATTTGTTGATTTGTTGGCCAGTAGATTTCCGAGAATTCTCAATTTTCGGAGATCTGCCCTGGGCTCAATGCTTGCCTATGCTGAAAACCTGGCGGCGGGAGTTATAACAAAACATCCTTTGGTTTTGTTGATCGCCCAGGTGCTGCAAAGATAGGGTATTTGGTGATTTTATTTTTCCGCAGGATTCATTGTCCCCAAAATGCCAATCACTGCCAGCATTCGGCCGGTCACGCCGCCGGAAAGGCGGTGTGAAAAATAATCATTGCCGTGCAGGACGGTGGAGTATGCCGAGTGTTCAATTTGCCCGGAAGGCACCCCGAAGGTTTCCAGTTGGGCCGCGCAGGCTTTTTTCAAATCGATAAAAAATTTGCGGTGCCCCGGACCGGGGCGTTTGAAATCTGTCGCAAATTCCGCTGCCACTTCAGGCCCGACTTCGAACGAACAAACGTCGATGCACGTGCCGATATACGCCACACAGTGCGCGCCCCTGGTACCGAACTGGGCTGCCATACGTTCCAGCGTTTTTTGCACGATGCCTGCTGCGGCCCCACGCCAGCCGGCATGAATGGTCGCCACCGCCTGGTTTTCCGTATCAAATACCAGCACCGGTGCGCAATCGGCCACCGAAACGGCCAGCACAATACCGGGTGTTTGTGTGATCAGCGCATCGAAGCCGGAAGCGCCGCCGGGATTCGTGACCGTGCTGACTTCCGCGCCATGCACCTGGCGGCTCCAGGCGATTTGCCCGGGTGAAAAGCCAAGTGCTGCACAAAAAAGCCGGAGGTTCTCCGCCACATGATCAGGGCGGTCCGCCGTATTTTTTCCCAAATTCAGCGAAGCATAGGGCCCTTGGCTTACGCCGCCATGCCGGGTACTTTCCGCCGCAATCAGGTGGGAAAATGGGCGAAAAACGGCCGGTTTTCGAAAAAGTGTCATGTACATCGTTTACAGAATATCGGTCGCTGCATACGGCCAGGCGACGGACCGTGCCAGCAGCGGCGGCGGGAAAAACAGTGGCGCCCGCCGAATCCGGGTATAAATATCGGAAAACTTTATTCATTTATGCCGCCCGCGGAAGCTGCCAAGCACCCGCCCATATGATCCGTCGAGGTTCAGATCATCCCGCTCAAGCAGTCTTTTATCGAAAAAGCGGGGACCTGGCTCGAATTGTAGTCGCCCGGAATACAAACTGCGGTACCTTTGAAACGTTTGCCCGAAAACCGCTGCTTTGCCAAAGCCTGATCTAAAAATTAAACCCGTACCTTATATGCCTTTCGCCGAGATCCTTCTGATGGCTCTTCAAAATATCCGGGCCAATATGCTGCGCGCAGTGCTGACCCTGCTCATTATTGCCTTTGGCATTATGGCGCTGGTTGGCATCCTGACGGCGATTGATGCCATTGCCTTTTCCCTGAACGACAACCTGTCTGGCCTGGGCGCCAACTCATTCAGTATCGAACGGAAGTGGAACGAGGGGGGAGGTAGCCGGCATGGCCGGCGGCGCAAGTCCGGCGATCCGATCCGCTTCGACGATGCCCTGGAGTTCAAGGAACGCTTCGTATTTCCGGCTACGGTATCCGTGTCATATATGGCGACGAACCTGGCAACAATAAAATACGCCGATGAAAAAACGAACCCCAATATTGTTTTCACTGGCGTGGATGAAAATTATTTTGACGTAAAAGGGCTGGATATCGAGTTTGGGCGAAATTTTTCGACCAGTGAAGTGGAAGACGGCCAACCCAAAATAGTGCTGGGCCGGGAAATTGTAAAAACGTTGTTCAACGACCGACCCGAAAAAGCCCTGGACCAGATTGTATTGGTCGGCAACAACCGGTACCGGGTAGTGGGCGTGCTCAAATCCAAGGGCGCCTCTATGGGCAATTCGACCGACCGGGCGGTGTATGCGCCATTAATGAACGTCCGGGCGTATTACGGGACGTCCGACACCAATTACGATTTGATCGTGGCTGTCCGAAATGCCACCGACATGGAGGCGGCACAGTCGGAGGCCACCGGTTTGTTCCGCCAGATTCGCCGGTTGCGCCCCGGAGAAGACGAAGATTTTGAAATTTTTGCAAGCGACAGTCTGGTATCAATCCTCAAGGAAAACACCACCAACTTGCGCCTGGCTACCATTGCAATCGGCCTCATGACACTCCTCGGGGCAGCTATAGGCCTGATGAATATCATGTTGGTGAGTGTGACGGAACGAACCCGCGAGATCGGTATTTACAAAGCCCTGGGCGCTACCCGGCGGAGTATTTTGATGCAGTTCTTACTGGAAGCCATCGTGATTTGCCAGATTGGCGGCATCGTGGGTATCGCCCTGGGCATTCTGGTGGGCAATATCGTGACACCACTCCTGGGCGGCTCGTTCCTCATTCCCTGGGGCTGGATGTTGCTGGGGCTGACGCTTTGTATGATCGTCGGGGTGGTATCCGGGTTTTACCCGGCCATGAAGGCAGCCCGGCTCGATCCCATCGAGGCATTGCGGTATGAGTAGAAGCCGTTTTTGGCCTAAAAATTAAGATATAACTATCCATCGTTACTTATTAAGGCATCTAAGGATTCCATACAAACCGGAGCAATAGCTACTTTGACAGCCGATGGTGGCATTGGCGCCGCTTACTTATGGAATACGGGGAAACAGCGCCATCAATTCAAGTTTCACCCGTAACGACAACCACCTATTCGGTAACCGTTATTCCGTTTGTATCCACAAAAAATACTTATACTATAAAGCCAATGCAACTGATTAGCATTAACCAGTTACGAAATTTTGCTGTATTGACAGAAATAATATCAATTCAATAAAACGGCACCGACGCAATAGCCCTATCCGTTCACTACCTGCCCGCTCCGCACCGCGATATCCGAGCCTTCGGCCAGAAAGATCGACAGCGGCTCGGCGCCGGTGAGGGCGGCAAATGCCGGCCCATACACCGCCCCAAAATCTACCCGGCAGTGCCACGACCGCACGGGGTGCACCCGCCAGCGCGGATGCTCCACCTGGTATTCCATGCTGCTGCGGGCATCCCACGCTGAATAGCCCCAGTAGTGCTCGGTGATGAACTCTGCTTCACTGCCCGTTTTCATGTCTGCCGGCGCCGGGTCGGCCTGTACGCCAAAGGCCTGCCACTGCCCGCGCTCGCGCCAGGCATATTCCACTTCGAGAGCGCCCGGCGGCTCCGCCCAGCGGCGCCACATGCGCCGGGCTACATAGCGTTCGCGATACAGGGTATTGGCCACCCACACGATCGCCGGCAGCGGTACGATCTCACGCACGAACACGACGCCCCGTTTCCAGCCCATGCCGGGGTCATGCCGCCGCACGTAGAACCGCAGGTTGACCTCTTCGAAGTTGATGTGAAAAGGGATTTTAAGGCCCCGCACCCGCGTGTTTTGAAACATAAACCCGACCAGGCTGGCGTAGCAGGTATCGTTCCAGTAGTCCAGCTCTGTATGGGCCGGCAGGTAGGGAAGCAGGGCTTCGGGGGCGATACGGTAGTTCAGCAGCAGCAGGCGGCGCCAGGCGGCGGTGAGAAATATGGGCCGGGAAGGAAGTATGTCGCTCAAGGTGCGGTGGATTTTTTAAAAAAAAAACACTGGTTAAGCCGTTGCCGGGGTTTATCTTGATCCGGCGAATTGTTGGCGCTGGTGGATCAGGTAGAGGTGCTTAAAAATGATGGGTACCGGTTTTTGGCAATTTAAGGCCGTACTACCGCGCCTTCCCCGCGCAAATTTTCGTCCAAAAACCGCGTCATCAAATGGTACAGGTGCAGGCGGGCGTTGCCCCCCCGGATGCCGTGGTCGAGGTTGGGGTAGAACATAGTGTCGAACGGCTTGTCGGCGGCGATGAGGCGGTTGGTCATTTCGGCGCTGTGCTGGAAGTGCACGTTGTCGTCGGCCAGGCCGTGCACCAGCAGGTACTTGCCCTGTATTTGATCGGCCAGGTTCACGGGCGCGCTGTCGGCATAACCCTGTGGGTTTTCGGCTTCGGTGCGCATGTATCGCTCGGTGTACACGCTGTCGTACCATTTCCAGTGCGTCACGGGCGCCACGGCGATGCCGGCCTCAAACACGTCGTTGCCTTTAGCCAGGCACAGCGAGGCCATGTACCCACCGTAGCTCCAGCCGAAAATACCGATACGCTCCGGATCGACAAAAGGCAGGGTACCCAGGTAGCGGGCTGTGGTGATCTGGTCTTCGGTTTCGTATTTGCCCAGGTCGAGGTAGGTCATTTTTTTGAATTGTTCGCCGCGGCCGCCTGTGCCGCGGTTGTCCACGCAAACCACCAGGTAGCCTTTCTGCGCCAGCATCTGAAACCACCAGTAATTGGCGCCCTTCCAGGCGTCGAGCACCTGCTGGCTGCCTGGTCCGCCGTACACGAACATGAGGACGGGTAGTTTCTGGCCGGCGTATTGCGGTGCGGTGGGTTTAATCATCCAGCCGTTGAGCGCGCCGCTCCAGCCGCCGCCGGGTGCAGAAGCATTTTTCACCGGCACCTGGAAAAATTCCACCGGCGCCACGCCACACTCGGCCTGTTGGTCGCGCAGGCCGGCATTTTGCTCCAGCGGCCGCACCACGCGGCCAACGCGGTCGCACACGGCGTATTGCGGGGGAGTGCCAAAAGCCGAGTAGGTATCGATAAAAAAATCGAAGCCGCGGCTGAACTGGGCGCTGTGTACACCGGGCGCCCCGCTGATTTTTGTGCGGTGCTTGCCGTTGAGGCGCACGGCGTACACTTCGCGCCGCATGGGCGTTTCGGCAGCCGCCTGGAAATAGGCCAGCCCGTTTTGTTCGTCCACGCCATAAAAATCAGTCACCTCCCAATTGCCCTTGCTGAGCGCCGCCGTTTCGCGGCCCTGCATATCGTACAAGTAAATATGGTTATAACCGCTTTTTTCGCTTTGCCAGAGAAAACCGGAGCCATCGGATAAAAACACGGGCTCGCGCAAATCGAGGTAACAGGCGCTCGTTTCTTCCAAAAGCGTGCGGCAGTTGCCGTTGGTGGGATCGGCCAGCAGGAGTTGGAGCTGGTTCTGATGGCGGTTCAGGCGGGTCACGCAGAGGCTGCCGCCGGGCGTCCAGGCGATGCGGGGCAGGTAGTCGTCGGCAGTGGCGGCGTCGGCCCGGCCGGGTATTTGCACGGCGGTGGTCCTTGTCGAGGGCAGGTCGTACACCTGGGCCGTAATGATGGCGTTTTTTTCGCCCACTTTCGGGTATTTGTACGTCAATAGTTCAGGATAATCGCCGCCTTTGTACAACTCCATGGTGTATTGGGGCACTTCGCGCTCGTCAAAGCGAAGGAAGGCGATTTTCCGGTTGTCGGCGCTCCACTCAAAGGCGCGCGCGAGGGTGAATTCTTCTTCGTACACCCAATCGGAGGCGCCGTTGATAATGGCGTTGGCACGGCCGTCGGTTGTGATGCGGGTAGTTTTCCCGGAGGGCAGGTCGAGGTAGTACAGGTCGTTGTCGACCACATAGGCTACTTTGCTGCCGTCGGGCGAAAAGGTGGCATAGCGCTGTTTGGCGCCGTCGTGCAGGGCAGTCAGCTTTTTTGTTTTTAGGTCATACACAAAAAACAGCGCCCGGCTGCTCCATCGATAGATCTTTTCCTCGCCGCAAGCCAGCAGTATTTTGTTTGCGCCGGCGCTGAAGCCATAGGCATCGAAAGTGCCCGTCCAGCCCGGCGCTATAGCGGCGGGTAGTGCAGCGGCGTCAAACAGCACAGCCGTTTTTTCACCGGTGCGCACGTCGTACTGCTCGATTCGGCTGGCTTGCAGCAGGGTGTAGTGTGCGCCGTCGTCCTGAAACCGGAATCCCGGGACCGTTTTAGCATCCAGGGCGCCGGTCGACCAGATGTCTTCCAGCGTAACAGGTTTTTGGGCAGAACTGGCAGCCAGCCCCGCAGCGAGGACGATAGCGAGCCAGAAGAAGCGGAGCAGGGTATGTTTATTCATGTGCGGGATGTGCGGTTCGATATTGGCGCTTTTTGGTCGCATGGTTCATAATGCCGGGTAAAAATACGCGCGCCGGGCCGGCGGCGCGTTGTCCGGTGTGGTTTTTAAGATAAACAACCCGAACTGGCGGCTGTTGTGCGAAAAGAACGCAGCGGGCGGATTATCTTTGGCCGTTCAAAACTAGTCAAATCAAACTTACCTCCTCCGTGCAACGAAAACTATCCTTGCTCCTCGCTTTTTTCCTGTCGGCCTGCGTGCTTTCTGCACAAGAATTGAAATGGATTGCCGGCAGCGCTGCCTATTACCAGCAGGAAGCTGGTCAGATCGTCAAAGTGACCCTGCCGGATATGGCCAAAGAAACCGTTGTTACCGCCGGGCAGCTTAAACCCGAGGGCGCCCAGGCATTAAAAGTGCGCGATTATTTTTTCTCTGCCGATAACCGCTATGTTTTGATCTACACGAACGCCAAGCGCGTTTGGCGCTACGACACCCGCGGCGATTATTGGGTGCTCGACCGGACGAGCGGCAAACTGCGGCAAATCGGCAAGGACCGACCGGCTTCGACCCTGATGTTTGCCAAACTATCGCCCGACGGACGGCTTGCTGCCTATGTCAGCGAACACAACCTGTACGTGGAAGAGATTTCCAGCGGCAAAGTCAGGCAACTTACCCAGACCGGCGGCTCGCGCAAACTGATTCATGGCACGTTCGACTGGGTGTACGAAGAGGAGTTCGACTGCCGCGACGGCTTCCGCTGGAGCCCCGACAGCAAAAAAATTGCCTACTGGCAAATCGACGCCAACCAGGTCCGCGATTTCCTGATGATCAATACCACCGACTCTATCTATCCTTTTACAATCCCGGTAGAGTATCCCAAAGTTGGCGAGCCGCCTTCGCCTTACCGCATTGGCGTGGCGGATATCAGCTCCGGCAAAACCCGTTGGATGGATATTCCCGGCGACCCGCGCAATACCTACCTGCCCCGCATGGAATGGGCCGCCAACGCTACCGAACTGCTGGTGCAACAACTCAACCGCAAACAAAACGAAAGCCAGCTCCTGTTGTGCGATGCCGCCAGTGGTAAAACCCGTACGATCTATACCGAGCGCGACGAGGCCTGGATCGACCTGAAAGCCGACGGCGACGGCGGATACTGGGACTGGTTTTCCAGGGGTAGTGCGTTTTTATGGACCAGCGAAAAAGACGGCTGGCGGCATATCTATCGCATTTCGCGCGACGGCAAAAGCGAAACACTGCTGACTCCCGGCAACTACGACGTGATCAGCCTGCTGCGCGCAGACGAATCCGGCGGCTACCTGTATTTTACGGCTTCGCCGGATAATGCTACGCAGGAGTACCTCTACCGCGTGCGCATGGACGGCGGCGGCCAGCCCGAGTTGCTCTCGCCGCCCGGCCAGAAAGGCTCGCACGGGTATCAGATATCGCCCGACGCCCGCTATGCCTTCCACTCGTTTTCCAACTACTTTACCCGGCGGATGACGGAGTGGGTGACCTTGCCCGGACACAAGCCGCTGAATGAAAAAGAGGCCATCCCGGCAAACATGGAAGCGCCGGAAGGAATACGTACCGAATTTTTCCAGGTCACTACCGCCGACGGCGTGACCATGGATGGCTGGTTGACCAAGCCCGACAATTTCGATCCTTCAAAAAAATATCCGATCCTTTTTTATGTGTACACGGAGCCGGCCGGCGCTACCGTCCGCGATCGTTTCGGCATCGGCCGCAACCGGCTATACGATGGCGATATGGCGAAGGACGGCTATATTTATGCTTCCCTCGACGGCAGGGGAACGCCTGCTCCGAAGGGTCGCGCCTGGCGCAAGGCTATTTACCGGCAAATCGGCGTCATCAATATCCGCGACCAGGCAATGGGCGCGCAGGAAATGTTCCGGCGCTGGAACTGGATCGACACCAGCCGGGTGGCGGTGCATGGTTGGAGCGGCGGCGGCTCAGCCACACTCAACCTGCTGTTTCAATACCCGGAAATATACAAAACAGGCATTGCTGTGGCAGCAGTGGCCGACCAACTCACCTACGACAATATTTACCAGGAGCGCTATATGGGCTTGCCGCAGGAAAACCGCGAAGATTTTGTAAAAGGCTCTCCCATTACGTACGTTAAAAACCTCCGCGGCCACCTGCTGTACATTCACGGGACAGGCGACGACAATGTGCACTACCAAAACGCGGAGAAGCTCATTGACGAACTGATCAAATACAACAAGCAATTCCAGGTGATGCCTTACCCCAACCGCTCGCACGGTATTTTCGAGGGTGAAGGCACAGGAAGACATTTATCCACCTTGTTCACAAATTTCCTGCGCGCGCATTGTCCACCGGGCGGGCGGGTGACAACACCCTGAGGCGAGTGGCGGAAATATGCTGCGGCTATCAGTGCTGCAAGTGAAAAATATATTGCAAAGAATCCATCAAGTGGCCATTCCCCCGGTCGATCGCGTCTACGAGCGCGCCGTTTTCATCCCAGCGCCGCCAGAGGCCAACCTCGCGATTGGCATAGCGAAATCCATGCTGGCGCATCTGGCCGTTGCAATACCACCAGGAGCAGGGGCCATAAAACTTGTTTTTAAATAAAACACCCTCATAGCCAGTGGAACCGTCGGGGCAAATTTCACAACGCCATTCAAACCTTCCGTCAAAAGTAAACAGGGAAAGACCTTGGAGCTTGCCCGTTTTTTCGTACCACTCCTCCCGGAAAATACGGCCTTCCCGAATAAACACCCGGTGGCTGAACATGGAGTCGGCCAGGTATTCGAAGTGGGTGGTATCGGCGCTCAGATCAGCCGCGCTTTGAATTTTCGAACGAAGCGCATGATACCAGGCCGAGGGGTTCACGTGTGGCTGTTGTCGACATTGTGTCGAGGCAATAAATAAGAGAAACAGGCAGTAGAAGAGGCTGAGTCGATTGCAAATGGTTAGGAAGTGCATATTTAAGCGTCCTGAGATTTCAAATTTTTGCACAATGCCGTATTACCGTGGGCTATAGTTACGGACAATTTGTGAATAAAAACAATCGATCTTCCGGGCCTGTACTGGATAAGAATATTTTGCGCAGCGTATGGATAGCTGTTGCCTAGGTTTCTTAGCCCGGCCAAGGCCGCTGTGAGCGTCCGCTTCACTCCAACCGCTCCTTTAGCTGTTTTTTCAGCGCCATCATTTCATCCCTCCATTGAGCGGCGGTGATAAAGTCGAGGTCTTTGGCGGCTTTTTTCATCCGGGATTCGGTTTCGGCAACCATTTTTTCCAGTTGACTGCGGCTGGCATAGGCCACAATTGGTTCTGCTGCCAGACTCGCTTCTTCCGCTTCCACGTAGTATTGGGTTTGTTCCACGCCGCGGATATCCAGGATACTGCGCTGTGCCATGATCTCTTCACGGGTCTTGGTGACGGTACGTGGGGTGATGCCGTGTTCGTCGTTGTATACCATCTGGATAGAGCGGCGGCGGTTGGTTTCGTCGATGGTGTTGCGCATGGCGTCGGTCATTTTATCCGCATAAAACAGAACGAGGCCGTTAGCGTTTCGCGCAGCCCGGCCGGCGGTCTGGGTGAGGGAGCGCATATTGCGCAGAAACCCTTCTTTGTCCGCATCCAGAATAGCCACGAGCGATACTTCGGGCATATCCAGGCCTTCGCGCAGGAGGTTGACGCCTACCAGCACGTCGTACTCGCCCAAGCGCAGGTCGCGGATGATTTCCACCCGTTCCAGGGTTTCCACTTCGGAGTGGATGTAGCGGCAGCGGATATTGAGCCGGAGCAGGTAGGCGGTAAGCTCTTCTGCCATACGTTTGGTCAGGGTAGTCACCAGGGTGCGTTCGCCAGCCTTGGTCCGGTGTTGAATTTCTTCCATCAGATCGTCGATCTGGTTGAGGGAAGGCCGCACGTCGATCGGCGGGTCGAGCAAGCCGGTAGGCCGTACGAGTTGTTCGACGACGACGCCTTCGGTCTGCTCCAGCTCATAATCGGCCGGGGTGGCGCTGACGAAAATGACCTGGTTGATCAGGCTTTCGAATTCTTCGAAACTTTGTGGCCGGTTGTCGATAGCCGAGGGCAGGCGGAAGCCAAAGTTCACGAGCATCTGTTTGCGCGCGCGGTCGCCGCCCCACATGCCGCGTACCTGCGGGATAGTTACGTGGCTCTCATCCACAATCATCAGGTAGTCGTCGGGAAAATAATCGAGCAGGCAAAACGGCCGGGCGCCGGGTTCGCGGCGGTCGAAAAACCGGGAGTAATTTTCGATGCCGCTGCAATAGCCCAATTCCTTGATCATTTCGAGATCGAAGGTCGTGCGTTCCCTGATCCGGCGGGCTTCCTGCAACCGGCCTTCCCGGACGAAATATTTTTCCTGGGCAACCATCTCATCCTGAATTTCGTTCAAGATCTGGCTCAGGCGGTCTTTTGGCGCGATATAGAGGTTGGCCGGAAAAATGGCGGCGGTCTCCATGACCTGAATGCGTTTGCCGCTACTGGTTTCGATACTTTCAATGGTCTCAATTTCGTCGCCCCAAAAAATGACCCGGTACCCCCAGTCCGCATAGGGCAGGTTGATATCCACCGTGTCCCCTTTGACGCGAAAGGTAGCGCGGGCGAAGTCGGTTTCGGTGCGCGAATAAAGGCTGTCGGTCAACGCATAGAGGAAATTTGTCTTCGATAGTTTTTGCCCCGGGTGGATGCGGATAATGCCTGTTTTGTAATCCTCCGGGTTGCCCATGCCGTAGATGCAGGATACCGAGGCTACGATGATGATGTCGCGCCGGCCGGAAAGCAGGGTGCTGGTGGCCTTGAGGCGCAACTTGTCCACCAACTCATTGATCTGCAAGTCTTTTTCGATATAGGTGTCCGTGACGGCGATATAAGCCTCGGGCTGGTAATAGTCGTAGTACGACACAAAATATTCCACGGCATTGTCGGGGAAAAACGACTGCAATTCACCGTACAGCTGCGCAGTAAGGGTTTTGTTGTGGGTGAGCACGAGGGTGGGTTTTTGCACCTGGGCGATCACATTGGCTATGGTAAAGGTTTTGCCCGAGCCGGTCACGCCGAGCAATACCTGCGCCCGGTCGCCGCTGCGGATGCCCTCCACGAGCTGGCGGATCGCCTGCGGCTGGTCTCCGGTGGGTTGGTACGGGGACTGAAGTTTGAAATCCATAAATTGTGCGTTCTTGGCGGAACGGCCGGGCGGTGATGTTCCACCGCAAGGCCCGGAAATGCCGTAAACCGCAAATTTACCGTTTTTGCTCTTTTAAAACAAAAGATTTTAAAAGAATACCTCACTGCAACCCTACCGGGTAAATCTCCGCCAGCGCGCCCTGCACGGTTTCTTTGTCGGCCGGGTAGGTGACGCCGTACCATTGGCTGTCGCTGGTCAGCACCCGCACCCGCACCCGGCCGGCCTTAAGCAGGTTGTTTACTACGGTTGGGATATAAAATTCCGCCTTGGGTTTATCCATGCTGGCCTGTACAAAAGAGCGGAACTGCGTATCGAGTTCCTCGAAAATATTGGGATGAAAGCCCCAGAAATTCATCGACACCGGCGTATCGGCGGCGAGCAGGTGCCGGTTGCCGGCCTCGTCGGTGTAGAAAATGCCATCGGCGAAACGCTCGATTTTGGTGCGTTCGGTCACGTCGGTCAGAAAACCGCCGGGGCTGACGGCACAAACGCCGCGCGAAACGGTTCCGTTTTCCGAAAGGGTATTCCCAAGGCGGTAGGCGACCATGCCATATTGGTCGGGCGCACAATCGAATTGCAGAAAGCGGCCGATGGCTTCGAAAGCGTCGGCGCCATAAAAATCATCGGCATTGATGGCTACGAAGGGTTCGCGAACACAGGAGCGGGCGGCGAGGATGGCATGGCCCGTACCCCAGGGTTTTTCGCGGTGGGGCAGTTGGGGCAGCCATTCCAGCGCGGTACCGGTTTCCTGGAAGGCATATTCCACGGCGATCTGGCGCTCGATTTTGCGGCCGATCCGTTGGCGGAATTCTGCTTCGATATCGCGGCGGATGACAAAAACGACCTTGCCGAAGCCGGCCCTTTTGGCGTCATGCACCGAAAATTCGAGGATAGCTTCGCCGCCGGGGCCCATGCCGTCCACCTGTTTGAGGCCGCCGTAGCGCGAGCCGATACCGGCCGCAAGAATCAGAAGTGTGGGTTGCATTGGTGTCTGTTTGACGATAGGTAAAAGAAAATTGCCGGATTCGAGGGGTTTACTACATTTGTCCGGCCGCAAAACTCCAAAACCCTTGCCAATTTCACACTACACCAGCCTAAACTTGTCCTATGAGCGCCTCTGTTTCCCGCAACTCCGGTTACCTGTACCAGATTACGATTATCGGGGTCCTGTTTTTTATTTTCGGGTTTGTCACCTGGCTGAACGGCACGCTGATCCCATTTCTCAAGCTGGCCTGCGAACTGGATACCATGCAGGCCCTTTTCGTCACCTTCGCTTTTTATATCAGTTATTTTTTCCTGGCTATCCCCTCTTCGCAAATTCTGAAACGCACGGGTTTTAAAAACGGCATGGCCCTGGGCCTGCTCGTGATGGCGCTGGGCTGTCTGGTGTTTATTCCGGCGGCCAATGCGCGGGCGTTTCCGCTGTTTCTGACCGGCTTGTTTGTACAGGGCATGGGCCTGGCCCTGCTGCAAACGGCTTCGAATCCCTATATCAGCATCATCGGCCCCATCGAAAGCGCCGCCCAACGCATCAGCATTATGGGTATTTGCAATAAAGTGGCCGGTATCCTGAGCCCGCTCATCCTGAGCAGTATCGTGTTGAAAAATGCCACAGCCATCGAGCAACAAGTGCTGGCTGCCACCGACGCCGTCCAAAAAGCGGGCCTGCTCGACGAACTGGCCGGCCGTGTGGTCATGCCTTACGTGGTCATGGCGGTGGTACTGGCTGCCCTGGCAGTTATGATCCGGCAGTCGGCACTGCCCGAAATCGACACGACCGGCGAGCCAGCAGATGAAGGCGCCACCGTTACCTCGGCAGGCAGAAAAAGTATCTGGGAATTTCCGCACCTGCTGCTGGGCGCCCTGGCGATCTTTTTCTACGTCGGCGCCGAGGTGATGGCCGGCGACGGTATCGGCATCTATGGGCGTTCGTTGGGCTTCGGGCTCGACCAAACGAAATATTTCACGTCGTTTACCCTGGCCGCCATGCTGCTGGGCTATGTGTTGAGCATCGCACTCATCCCCAAATACATTTCACAACAAAATTTCCTGAAATATTCGGCTATTCTGGGCCTGGCGCTCACGGCCCTTACCTATTTCGCCAGCGGCTCGGCCGCCGTAACGAGTGTGGCGCTGCTGGGCCTGGCCAATGCCGTCATGTGGCCGGCTATTTTTCCGCTGGCCATCAATGGCCTGGGCCGGTTTACACAAATCGGTTCCGCTTTGCTGATCATGGGCATTGCCGGCGGCGCCATCCTGCCCCAAGTGTATGGCCTGCTGGAAAAATCGGTAGGCTACCAGGCCGCCTTTCAAATCACGATGCTGCCGTGTTATGTTTATATCCTGTACTTCGCCATGGCAGGGCATAAACTGCGAAACCCCTGATCCGGTATGATTATGACGGCATTTGCGCACATTCAACAAAAAATCCAAACGCCGGAACAACTCCGCGACACCCTGGCGGCCTGGCGGGCGTCGGGCGATAAAATCGTGTTCACCAACGGTTGTTTCGATATTCTGCACTACGGGCACCTGCACTACCTGGCCCAGGCGCGCGACCTGGGCAACCGCCTGGTGATCGGCCTGAACAGCGCCGGCTCGGTGCGCCGGCTGAAAGGCCCCACCCGGCCCATCAACGACGAAGCCACCCGAGCCCACCTGCTGGCCGCGCTGGAAGTGGTGGATGCCGTAGTATTCTTCGATGGCGACACGCCGCTGGGCCTGATCAAAACCGTACAGCCCGATGTGTTGGTGAAAGGCGGCGACTGGCAGCCCGCACAAATTGTCGGCTCGGAGGTAGTGCTGGCCGCCGGCGGCGCCGTGCGCAGCCTGCCGTTTGTGGAGGGCTACTCGACGACGAATATCGAACGGAAAATATGGGAAGGCGGCGGGGGCTAAACGGTACATCAGCCGGTCACCGCCCCATCCTTCGCGAGGTATTGCGCGTAAATCATTGCCCCGGCCATGAGGCCGAGGTCTTTTAAAACATTGTGCATCGCACGGGCGCCGGATTCCCCGCCGCCCATGGCTCCGGGCAGGTGCACCAGGAGTACAAATGAAAGCAGCATCACAGCGAGCAAAGCGGCGGCCAGACGGTCGTATTTACCGATATACATACTGACCGCGGCGCCAATCAGGCCTGCGCCCGACAGATACACCCAAAAAATTTTTACCGGCAGATAGGCCGGAACGGTATCCGCTGCCTGCGTTGCATTCATCCAGTACATCAAGCCGAAAACGGCGAACGGCATGGGAAATATCCAGCGACCGAGGGATAAAAAAGCATTCATACGGCTTTGCATTTTGGTCATACACCAAAGCGTACATCCGGGGCATCCGGACAACCCGGCAAAAGTGCAGCATTCCACCGCTTTGTTGGCCTGCCCGGCAGGAAAAAACTTTGCGTTTTTATACCAAACCGCCATTTGGGTTTGTAAGCCTGAATACCTTAGCGCACCATGTCACTCGAACGCTGGCGATTGATTCTCGGCCAAACAGCCGACCCGGAAGCGGCAGTACCGCTCAGCGGCGACCAGGCCGCCATGGACCGCGTGCTGGAGGCCCTGTACGACGCCGACCGGCAGGGTGGGTTGGGGCGCTCGTCGCCGAACATTAACCGCTGGCTGGGCGACATCCGCCGGTATTTCCCGGCTCCGGTAGTGCAACTCATCCAGCGCGATGCACTGGAAAGACTGGGACTGACCCAATTATTGCTGGAACCGGAACTGTTGTCGGCCGTCGAACCCGATGTACACCTCGTGGGCGCGTTGCTGGCATTGCAAAAAGCCATGCCAGCCAAAACCCGCGAAACGGCGCGCATTGTGGTGCGGCATATCACCGATGCCCTCGAACGCCGGATTCGCAACGCCTTGCAGGAAGCGGTAAAGCAGGCGCTGAATCGCAGTGCGCGCAACCGCCGCCCCCGCCTGCAGGAAATAGACTGGCGCCGCACGATTCACCTGAACCTCAAACACTACCAACCGGACCTTCAGGCGATTATCCCGGAACGCGTCGTGGGATTCGGCCGCAAGGGCAATGCGCAACGGCACATCATCCTCCTGCTCGACCAGAGTGGCTCCATGGCCGGCTCGGTGGTATATGCCGCCGTGTTCGGTGCGGTGCTGGCCACGTTGCGCAGCGTGAAAACCCACCTGGTGGTGTTCGATACGGCCGTTGTGGATATGTCGGAACACCTGCACGATCCGGTCGAACTGTTGTTCGGTACCCAGCTGGGTGGCGGTACCGACATCTACAAGGCCTTGTCGTACGCCCAAACACTGGTACAAGCGCCGCAAGACACAATCCTGATCCTGATCAGCGACCTGTACGAAGGCGGGCACCGGGCGGAGCTGTTGCGCAAAGCACATGCCCTGCTGGAGGCCGGCGTGCGCCTGATTGCCTTGCTGGCCCTGAGCGATGAGGGGGCGCCCGGTTACGACCATGAAAATGCCGCCGCCCTGGCCTCCCTGGGTATACCGGCGTTTGCCTGCACGCCGGCACAGTTCCCCGAGCTCATGGCCGCCGCCATCAGCCGGCAGGATATCCGCCAGTGGGCCGGGCGGGCGGGACTTTCACTTAAATCATAAGTGCCCGTTTTGAGACGGTTTCTATAAAACACAGAAAATGCAGACCTTTGCGGTTTCTTAGAAAACCGACGTTTTTTTCTATACATTCAAATTTTTCTTGTTTCCATGAAAAAACGCATTCTGTTGTTTTTGCCGGCGGTGGTAATCCTGGTTTGTTTGGCGCTGGCGTGTAAGAGTAAAAAAGAGCATAATTCTGCGCCGGAAGAAGGGCTGATCAGCCGCGAAAACGGCCGCGGCGGAGGCCGCACCCTTGGGGGCGGGGAGGTGTCGAACCTGCCGGAGGAAAAACCGGACACCCTGTTTGGTATCGAAGGCTGCGACCGGCCGGGTTTCCGGGCGCTGACGCCTAAAGTGCATGAATTTATTTACCAGGGCTACCGCGTGCGGGTCACGCAACGCGACGATGAGGCCGGCGAAAAACTGGAAGTTTTCATCGACTCCACCGGCGCAAGCCTCGAGGTGCCGACCGTGGAACCCACATTCTTTCGCGGCGCCGCACGCGCCCACATCTTTGTCGATATCGGTACCGCTCCCGATTCCCGGGAGATCGTGGTGTACAACCTGAAGCGCGGAACGCTGGCGCAGGTCTATCGCGAGCGCTATTGTGTGGACGGGCAAACGTATGTGTCGCAAAATGGAGGATTCTGGTTCTACTGCCCGGTGCCAGAAAGCGAAGTAGCCAAGAAGCCCGACTGCCCGGACAAAGAAACCTGGGCCAAAAAAGGCCTGGGAACGGCATACGGCCAGCGGTATATCTACGACATGGTCAACCGCGGGCTTACCCGCAAATCGGAGTTTATCTGCGTACCCACGCAGTAACGCTAGCCACAAGGCATAAAAGATTCTACATACCTTCTATTTCGGGTTGCCGGTAACGCAACCAGAATTTTTGTAAAGCCTTTATTTCGTACGGGAGGTAGAAAAAACCAGTCCGGTACCGCACGGCGGCCAATGCATGCATCACGCGGCGTTGCAGCTTCGTCAGCTTGGTATCGGATACCGTCGGGAACCGGGCGTTCAGCACGGTTTCAAAATTCCGGATCCGGCGCACCATGGCCGGCGTCAGCCAGGGCGTCAGCGGGTTGCGGCGCAGGTCGAAGGATTCCCATTGGGGCAAAAGCCAGTCGTCGAGGGTTTTCGGGAAGGAAAACCCTGCCCGGGTGATGCGTTCGTAAAGTTCGGAGCCTTCCGTCGGTACGGGTGAATAGACGTAAATGATGATCTCCGTGTCGGGGTTAATGGCTTTTATGGATTGGATGAAAGCAATATCTTCTTCAATCTGCGCCCACACCTGCCCGGGAGTATCCGCCGGCATGCCGAGTACAAAGGAATACTCCGGAATGATATCGAACTGCTTCATGCGGGCGGCAAAGCGGCGGATTTGTTCACCGGTTTGTTTGCCGCCCTTGTCCATTTGCTGCAGCAGGGCATCGTTGCCGGTTTCGGCGCCAAAAAAGATCATCCGGCATCCGGACCTGCGCATGAGCGCCAGGGTATCGTCGGAAAACTGATCGATCGTATCGATGCGGCCCTCTCCCCACCACGCCATGTTTTCCTGCAGCATCAGGCCGGCAAACTCCCGGATACGTTTTTCGCTGACAAAAAAGTTGTTGTCGTGAAATTCGACGCTGTCGGCGCCCCATTTTTCCTTCACGTAGCGCACATCCCGGTAAATACTTTCCGCCGATTTGCCGCGCCAACGCGCCTCGTAAATCGGAACCACCGCGCAAAACGAACACTTGAACGGACAACCCATGCTGCTGTGGTAGGCCAGGGTCCGGCGCCCCAGAAAGGTGGGGGGCAGGTAACGTTGCATGGGATAGAACCGGTCCAGAAAATCATACGGCAAGGGTGGCAGGGCATCCTGGTCGGGCAAGATTTCCTTACTGTTTTTGACCACGGCGCCTTCCGCCGTTTTCCAGATCAGGTTCGGAATAAATTCGTACGGTTTGCCGCCGGACAAAGCCTCCAACAGGGTGGGGAAAGCATTATCGCCAGGGCCATACACCACAAAATCCACATAGCCGCTTTCCAGCACTACCTGGTATTGGTTGCTGGCAAAATAACCGCCCCAAATGGTTACCACTTCCGGAAACAGCTCCCGGATGCGCTTTGTGAACGGGATGGCCTGCAGTAATTGAGGGCCGGGCATCACGGTGCAACCGAAGTATCCGAAATCGCCGCTGCGCAAATACGCTTCCAGCACTGCCCAGGGGTCGCGCTCGAGGTTGCCGTCTACCAACGCAAAGTCGCGCTTGCCGTATATCGATGCCCCCACCTGCAGGATGCTGTTGGGTACCCGGTGTTTCGAACGGGCACTGCGCGGGTTGAAGAGGAGGACTTTTTCAGCGTGCATGTTGAAAGGGTTTCGAGGTTTCTGGTTAGAAGGTTTCTGGTTAGAAGGTTTCTGGTATACGGATAGTTGCCGGACAGGGAAATGGTTTTTTCGTTAACGGGTTTCAAATGTAAAGGTAGCAAATAGATACAAGGCGCCCGGATTTCGGGCGTCGCTTAAGGGCTTTTTGCCGAAAAACGGCAGCGAATGTTAATGTATTTTAAATCCCCCCGCTACCCGGTGTTGGGCCCGTGACTTCTGGTGTGACCTTTGTGGTGAAGGGTCGTATAAATGTTGTCTTTGCAAATGTGCAGGGGCAGGCAATACAAAAAGGAAGATTGTTTTCATTTGGTTTTTTGGGGTTTTAGCCGCCGGCGCGCAATGCGTCGGTGGCTTTTTGCTTTAGGGGCCTATGTCATCAGCCGTTACAATAACAATAGCGGCAGATACTTCCGATGCAAGATCTTCGAAAACCTGCGGCACGGTAACAGCGCCTGATCCAGACAGATTCATTATGACGGGCTCTGCCAAACCCTGCAGCACTCCTCCGGAAACTGACTCCTCTTTTATGTATCGCTTTAGTTCTTCACCGTCATCTCCCCGGCCATGAATAATCAGCACACGTGGGTATGTGTTCAATACTTTTTTGATTGCGTTTGTAAGTACATTATTCCAATCATCAGACTCGAAATCTAGATTTCTGATTTCGTCCACGACTATTTTATCAATTTCGGGAATTTCGCAAAGGTCCTTGGCTGAGCCACCTAGCACAGGGATGGGGACCATTACTTTTCGTCTCCGCAAAGCACTGAGGCCAGATGCATAGGTGCCATTACCCCCACCAATCAGGATGACCACATCACTCATTTCTACGGCATCCAGATGTGCCTTGAGCTCTGCATCCCCATCATGTTTAATACATTTATAATATCTGAATGGTTGTATTTGTTGAAACCCACTAAGCGCAAGCGCTTCGGCTGTTTTCGGATTTTCGTCATGGGCTACGATAAGTCGATGACCGTCTTCCGCCAATGCTTTGCCGATAGCGAAGCACGCATCCTCAAATCTTTTCAAGGATATAGCTCGTTTCTCCGCTTTTTCTTCAGCAATTCTCGGTTTGCACCAATTCTTCACGTTAACGGGGGCTTGTCATGTTGGAAACAGCCACACAAGCCAACATTTCAGCGTAAAATTTGGCTTGTGTGGCTGTTTCCAACATGACAAGTCCCCAGAGAATCGGTGGTTAAAGGCAAAGCGAGAATCACTGCTTTTTCTTTGTTGCGGTGCGAAAGTTCTTCTTTGTAACTACCAACGACTGTGACTTTCATCTCATTGAATTTTATACTGTTACACCATCAAGACTACCTCCAATTGCGTGTTTTGCAATCTTGCTCTGTCCGTAATCATCTCCAATTTGATCGATACGGCATTTTCAATCCATTCCTCCCCACATTGTGCGCAAATCAGGGCGGGCACATCGCGCACGACAATCAAACCTGTTTTCAAGTCAACAGTGAAGGTTGTTGTTCCGGATGCTACATTGCCACCGCATAACGGGCATTTCGAAGGAATTAATTTCCGTTCCATGCTAAGTTCTTTTTGTTTTGAAATCGTCCTGAAAAATGCTCAAATCTGGCTCATAAGCTGTGATCAGGAAAACAATAAAATTGTCTTCATCAAAAGAAGCCACCACAGGTATTGGCCGGGTGGCCGGAAAACCCAATAGCAATACGCTTGGGAACGGCTTATCATCGTCATAACGCTAAATAATTACCCCTACCTCCAACACGGCTAGTACTTCCTCGCGGGAAATTCTCCTTTCCAACATCTTTTCAAGCGCATGTTTTCGCCAGATGATGTTTCCATTTGTCAATGCCTGAATAAACAGTGTTCTATCAAAGGGAGATTCCACGATACAAACTTACGCGATATTTACCAAAAACTCCTCCTCGCTCCAAATCGCCACGGAGCCCAGGTCCTGCGCCTTTTTTAGCTTGCTGCCAGCTTTTTCACCCACCACCAGGATATTCAGGTTTTTGCTCACGCTGCCGGCGATGCTTGCCCCGGCGGCAGCGGCGCGGGTTTCGGCCTCCTCGCGGGTCATGGTGGCAAGGGCGCCGGTGAAAAGAATACTTTTACCCGCCAGCGGCCCTTCGGCGGCGCTTTGCGGTTTTTGGTCGGCTTCGGTCTGGCGCAGGTTGACGCCGAGGGCTTCCAGGGTGCGGAGCAATTCCAGGTTCTGTTCGTTGTGGAAAAAATAGTACATGTTGCGCGCCAAAACCGGTCCCACATCCTTGATTTCTTCATACCGATCGAGGTCCCAGTCTTTCAAATCGAGCACGTGCCCCACTTCGGCGGCGAGCAGGCGTGAACTTTTCAGCCCAAGGTGGTGAACGCTCAGGCTGTGCAGCAAGCGGTAAATTGGATTATCCTTTGCCTTTTCAACCGCTTTTTGCAGGTTAGCCGCCGATTTTTCGCCAAAACCCTCGAGTTCGGCGATTTTCCCATAGTCGAGCCGGTAGATATCGGCGATCGAGTGCAGCCAACCGATCTTGTAAAACCGTAAAATAGCGCTCTCGCCCATGCCTTCGATATCCATCGCATGCTTGGAGGCGTGGAAGATCATACGTTGTACGACCTGTGCTTCACAACCGGCATTTTCACAGCGCCAGATGGCTTCGTCTTCGGGTTTGACCAACGGGCTGTGGCACACCGGGCAGTGGGTCGGGAACTCAACCGGCCGCTCCGGGCCGCTGCGCAACTCGTCCAGCGCTTTGACGATGTAAGGGATCACATCGCCGGCGCGCTCCACCAACACCTGGTCGCCGATGCGGATATCCTTGCTGCGGATAAACTCTTCGTTATGGAGGCTGACGTTTTGCACCGTCACGCCGGCCAGTTGCACCGGCTCCAGCTTGGCCACCGGGGTGATCGCGCCGGTTTTGCCCACCTGAAATTCTACGTCGCGCAGGCGGGTGGTGGCTTGCTTAGCTTTGAATTTGAAGGCGATCGCCCAGCGCGGATGGTGCGCCGTAAAACCGCAGCGCGCCTGCAACTCCAGGCTGTTCACTTTTATGACCATGCCGTCAATTTCATACGGGTAGGCATCGCGCTGGTTTTGCCAGCCTTCGCAAAAAGCGATAACCTCGTCAATATTGGCACAGATGCGGCGTTCGGGCAGCGCCACTGCGGGGGCCGGGGTTAAAGCAGGAACCTTAAATCCAAGTTCGCCCAGCAACAGGATCGAATCGTTGTGGGTCGGGAAACGGTCCAGCACCTGGATACCTGCAGCGTTCACGGCAAAGCCCAGCTGATACACGAAAGCCTCCAGGCCCCGGTTGGCGGCTTCTTTGGGGTCTTTCATGCGCAGGCCGCCCGTTGCAGCATTGCGGGGGTTGGCAAAGAGGGGATCGCCGGCCTCCTGCCGCCGGTCGTTTATTTTGCTAAAAACGTCTTTTCGAATAATTGCCTCGCCACGCAACTCGGCTCTGGCAATACCATGCCGGGAGAAATGGGCCTGTAAAGGAATGGAGCGCAGGGTGCGCATGTTAGCCGTAATATCGTCGCCCACCTCGCCATTGCCGCGGGTGGCTGCCCGCACCAAACGATCGTTTTCGTATACCAGGGCGATGGTGCCGCCGTCAAATTTAGGCTCCACAGCATACGCCATCTCCGACTCCCGCTGAAGTCCGCACAGCTTTTTTACAGCGGTGTCAAAATCATTCAGGTCCGCCGCGTCGTAAGAGTTGTCGAGCGACAGCATGGGGGTCAGGTGCGCCACCTGGTCGAGGTCCTCCGTCAGGTCCGTCGACACGCGCTGCGTGGGTGAATCCGGCCCAATCAGTTCGGGGTGCAGGCGTTCGAGGGCCTCCAGCTGTTTGTACAATTGGTCGTACTCGAAATCGCTGATCACGGGGTCGTTTTGCACATAATAGCGCCACTCGTGGTAGCGGATGACGCTGCTCAGGTCTTGCACGCGTTCGGCGGCAGATGCGGCCGACAGGTCGGCATGCGGGGTGTACAGCAGTTTTTTAGACAGGTCGTACAGGGCGCGCTGGGCTTCTTTCGAGTACATGATCGGGTGCGTTGAACGGATTTTATCGCATTTTTTTCAGGGCCAGTTTGGCCACTGCTATGGCGGGCTCCAGGTTGTCGGCGGGGGCGTCGGTATAATCCAGCGTAATTTTTACCACCAGATGGCCTTTTTTCACCATCAGCGAGGTATTGGAGGTGCTCCAGATCGCGCCGTCGCCCAGTCCGGGCACTTCTTTTCATATACATTGCGCTGGTCGCGGCGCACCATTTCAAACTGGTCCTTGGCGACCACCTCAGTGCCGTAATCCAGGACCTGTGTGACCAGGGTGTTTTTGAATTCGCGGTACGGAGCGTCCGGCTTCTCATTGCCGCTTTCCCGCTCTTTCCAGTCCAGCTTCATCCACGAACGCAGGCAAAAGCCGCGGTCGGGCAGGGTGCGGGCATTGAAGGCGTCGCGCCGGACTTCGATGGCGAAGAGTTTAACGACTTCGGCGTCGGTTACCAGGTCGCAGCCGGCATTTTTCCAGGGATTGGGCAGTCCGACCGGAGCGCCTGTAATACTGTCGATTGTCATGACCGGTGGCGGTGGATGGTTGGGGTCGTTGTTTGTCCGCAGGAAAAACAAAAAAGTGCGGATAAAATTACCCCGTTAAAAACGCGCAGCACAACAGCCGATTTTTGGTTAAACATGGCGTAAAGAGTCTTAAAATTTGCCTGACGGTGAAAGTTTTTGAAAGGCGGACAAAGATAATGCCGCTGTCCGGTACAAAATGCTACTGTTGGCGTAGGTTTGCTGGCGCCGGCGAGGAGGTCGCAGGTCAGCACCCGTCCGGTTGTTGAAAAAAATGGCTGCTATAAGCCGGGGCGGTATTTTGTTTTGGCCTTTTGACGCCTGGTAAAATAGTACTGCACGAAAAAATTTGCACATTTGCCCGGTCTTGGTGAATCCTCAACCAAACAGCACAGGATTTGCCGGAAGATTTTTCTACCGCGCTTCGTTTACAATTTGATACACTAACGACGATTTACCAACCAAATTTTTGTAAAAAACGCCTATGTCTGCACAGAAACACGAATTATTCGGACACCCGCGTGGTCTTACCCTGCTCTTTTTTACGGAGATGTGGGAACGGTTCAGCTATTACGGCATGCGGGCCATCTTCACGCTGTATATGGTCAACGGCCTGTTGTTCTCCCGGGCCAAAGCCTCCGAAATTTACGGCAGTTATACCGGCCTGGTATACCTCACGCCGCTGATCGGCGGCTATGTGGCCGACCGCTATTGGGGCAACCGAAAATCCATCATAGCGGGCGGCTTGCTCATGGCCGTTGGTCAATTCCTGATGTTTGGCAGCGCCTCAATGTACCACAATGCCGGTATGGCAACCGCACTGCTTTGGGCCGGCCTCATTTTTCTGATCATCGGCAATGGTTTTTTTAAGCCGAATATTTCCTCCATGATCGGGCAGATGTACACCGAAAAGGACAAGCGGCGGGACGCAGCCTACACCATTTTCTACATGGGCATCAACCTCGGCGCCTTCCTGGCCCCGCTGGTATGCGGCTTTTTGGGCGAACGGTACGACGCCGCCGGTACCCCCTTGCCGGAATACTTCAAGTGGGGTTTCCTGGCCGCCGGCGTCGGCATGGTGCTCGGCACGCTGTTGTTTCATCTGGAAAAAAACCGCTATGTCGTTGATCCTGAGGGCAAGCCCATCGGCGCATTGCCCAACAAGATGGTACAGGCGCAGGACGGCAGCAGCACCGAAAGCGCCGGCCTCGGCACCCGCCAGCTGCTCCTGGGCGTCGGGCTGGCAGTAGCGTTGTTCCTGACGTTCTGGAAGGCGCTTGGATTTGATGCCATTGGAGCGATCATTTACGGCACTACGTTGGCGATGATGGCGATGATCATTACCGATGCGTCGTTGTCGAAAGTAGAGCGCGACCGGATCATCGTGGTTTATGTTTCCGCCTTTTTCGTCGTGTTCTTCTGGGCCGCTTTCGAGCAGGCTGGCGCCTCGCTCACGTTTTTCGCTGAAGAACAAACCCAACGGCATGTGGGATTGAATATTCCCATGTGGCTGGCACACCTGGTATCGCTGGGCTTGCTGGCCGCTTTGTATTGGGCGTTCAATATCATCCGGCGCAATTTCACCCAGGGCATCGACGGGCTGTCGGGGCTGTTGTACATTTTCGTACTGGGGCCGGCGTTGTTCCTGATTTATAAAAACATCCTGTTCCTGTCGTCCGGGCAGGCGTCTATTTCGATGGATGATATTCCGGCCAGCTACTTCCAGTCGATCAATGCGGTGTCGATCGTTATCCTGGCGCCCATCACGGCAGCAATTTGGGTGGCCCTGGCCAAGCGCAATTCCGAGCCGAACTCCCTGGTTAAACAATCTATGGGTCTGGTTATCCTGGCCCTGGGGTATGTGGTGATCGCCATTGGCGTTAAAGGGCTGGGGCTGGGCACCAAAGTCAGTATGTTTTGGCTGGTTGCCCTGTATGTGATCCATACCATCGGCGAACTCTGCCTGTCGCCCATCGGCCTTTCGCTGGTGTCCAAACTGTCGCCTATGCGTTTCGTATCGCTGCTGTTCGGCGTGTGGTTTTTAGCCAACTCTGTGGCGAACAAGGCAGCGGGGCAGCTCAGCGCCTTGTATCCGCCTTCCGGCCGGGAATACAAGCTGGCTCTGGACAACGGGATCGACGAAGCGACCTACCGGGGTATTCTGGAAGGACAAATCCAACCATCGGCCGAGCAGATACAACTCGCCGAACGGGCGGCCATACCGCTGGACTATCCCAATTTCTTTGGGCCGGTCAAAGACCTCTACCAGTTTTTCCTGATTTTCGTGGTGATGGCGGGTGTGGCCGGTTTGATCCTGTTCCTGCTGTCGTTCCCGCTCAAACGAATGATGCACGGGGCGGATTGACGGTGCGGGTGGCGGGAAAATTTCCCCTAAAAAGCAAACCCTTCGCGCCCGGGCGCGAAGGGTTTGCTTTTTGAACCGTTTCCGGCTGCGCTATTGCGCGCGGTCGCGCAGGATCCATACTTCGCCGCGCACATGCCTGCGCGTTGCCTCGATCTGGCGCGAAAAATACTCGATGCTCATGCCGGGGTGGACTTGCTTCAGGGTCGCTTCATAATCGCCCCCGCCGATGTCTTCCCATTTATCGTAAAAATCGACCGTCACCGCGTCGTATGGACGATCGGAGCCCCCCGGGAAAATCAGGGGGTAAAGCCCCCAGCCACCGCGTTTTCCGGCTTTAACCTGGGCTTCGTGCAGGGGTTTGGCCAGTTTGGTTTCCATGGCTTCGTATTCCTCCCATTTGCCGTCGGGCACATCCATGTAGTTGACGATCAGGTACCGCGAAGGATTTTTGTTGGCATCCGCCTTGAAAATGGCGTCGGCGGCGTAGGACAGCTCTTCCCGCACCAGGTCGCGAAACATTTCGGTGGAGTCCGCCAGAGCCGCTTCCTGTTTGTTCAGCACCTGGAAAACCCTGTTCCAACCGATGCTGAACGAGTCGACGCCGTTCCAGCCGCGTACGGCGTTAACGGTTACGAAATCGTATTCGGTGCCGGTGCCGGCCGGGAAGCGCACTTCATACAACCACCAATTGACGAGGCGACCTTGTTTGATGCGTTCCTGGTGGATTTTTTTCCAGACACCCTGTTCGACCGCCAGGTACTTGCCGTACATGCCGGGTTTTACTTTCATGTACGACACGATAAAAAAAGTCGGTTCTTCGTTGGTTTGCGCGTCTGCTTGTAAGCCGAAAACCAGCATGAGCAGGCAGCACAGGATACTTTTCACTGTTTTCATTTTATATTGTTTTGGTTAAAAAAAGATAATACGCCTGCGCAGTGGGCGGCGTTTGGTTTTGAACAACAGACGGAAAAATGCGGCGACACCTCAACGCCCCGGGGCCGGAATTTCGTTCCGTGTGGCACAACGGGCGTCGCAAGGGCCACATATGGCCCCGCGCAGATCAAGATTAGAAAATGAAGCAGGTGGAAATGAAGCAGGTCGAAATCAGGCAGGTGAAACCTGCAGTTGCCTTTTGGTAAGAGCAACAAACATAGTGCATTATTTCGTATACCCGGCGGAAAAATCCCCAACATGCTAAAAAAATGCCTCCTTCCCGGAGGTCCGGAAAGGAGGCGCAGCAACGAATAGCCGGGCGTTCAATCCCGCAACACGATCTTCCGCACAAACCACGCTCGCTCCAATCCCAGCCGCACGAAGTAGACGCCGGCCGGCATACCTTCCAGGTTGAGCGGAATCATATTGATACCAGTGCTGACGGCCGTGTGCCGGGTCCTGACGATGCGGCCCAACGCGTCGGTTACTTCCAGGCGCAGGTCGTGCGCTTCGGCAGCCTGAAATGCCACGGTGAACAAGCCGGCGCCCGGGTTGGGCATCACCGTCCATTCGGGCGCAGCGCCCGCGGGTGCGGTAGCGCCGGTGGAGGCCGGGCCTGCGATGGCGATATTGTCAAGCAGCACCTGGTCGCCCCGGCTGTTGAAGGTATCGCGTTCGGGGTTGATGCCGGTCAGCGTTTCGAAACAAATTTCGATCGAAGTGCCGAGATAGGCTTCCAGGTCAAATTTGCGCGTTTTCCAGGCGTCGCCAAAGTGCGTGAACGGCTTGTATGTCGGGCTGATCGGTTCACCGTTGATCAGCACCCGCAGGGAGCTGGCATAGGGCGCGTTATACCCCAGTGTTTTCAGGTAATAATAGGAGAACGTTTGTTTGTGGTCGAACCGCAATTCGGCCGCACTCATGTCCGATAAATCGACGCATACGCACATGCGGGACCGGAAATTTTCATTGGCCTCCCAAACATTCGAAGCGTTCGGTACCTGGGCCTGGCCGTACAACAGCGCCAGGTCGATGTCGCCGCCGGTCATGCGCGCGCCGTATGCGCCGGTGCGGGCAGCGGCAGTGGATACTTCCGCCCGCGTTTCGGGTGTGGTGACCGTGTACACCGAGTCGAGGGACTTGTTGGCGGCTTCAAAGGTGAGCACACTTTCCCGGATCATGGCTTCCGGGTTCACGATCCGGATGTTGTACAGGGTGTCGTTGGTGGCGAGAAAATCCGGGCTATAGCGCACCCAGGCCTGGATGTCGTAGGCGCCGTCGGCCGACAAGTCAACCGTTTTTGAAAACGTATGCCGGAAGCTCTCGCCCGTGTAAAGCGGCTTTGGCGTCAGGATGTTTTCGCTGACCGGAGCGCCGCCATTAACGCTGTAAAACACCTGAAGCGGCGTGTTGGCCGGCACGAAATCGCAGCCCCAGAAGCCGATTTCCACTTCCGGCGATTCGATGCCCAACAGGCAGCTGGATGCCGGCTGTTCCAGTTTTTGCATGCGCATATCGACGTTTTGGGCGACGAGGCTTTCCAGAACGATCCCGACTTCGTTATTGTCGGCATTCAGGTCGGCGCTGTATTGAGTCCAGCAACGGAGCACATAAGAACCTGGCGTGGCGAATTCGGCCGCCGGTACGGCAAACGTGAAGCCGAGGGTATCGCCGGCGCTCAGGGGCGCTGCCAGGGTGAGCGTGTCCCACACCACGGCGTAGTTGTTGACCTGGTAGGCGACCGGTATTTTTTCACCGGCTTGCAGGTCGGCATTGCAACCATTGTACCGGAACTGCACCGAAACCGGCTGGGCGGCGCCCAAGCCGCAGGACAGGGGTTGAGGATCCAAAATACGCAGGCTTTTCAGGTCATTGGGCGCCAGCAGTTTGCCTACGCCAACGGCGTACCAGGCGTTGGCGGTCTCGATATACTGAACGGAGCAGGGCCCGAAAATATCTTCGGCAGCCTGCAGGGCGCCTTCGCGCGCATCGGCAAAATCTGACAAGACCAAGAGGTAATATTTCAGGTTTCGGAAAGCGATGGCGGCGGCGGCTTCCTGGCCGATCCCGGTTACGGAATAGTCTTTATTGTTGTCATTTCGGCCGGATCCACCTTTGGTCAGCAGGAAAAACCATCGGTTTTGCACCCCGCTGTTGATGTGCACGCCGCCATTGTCGTAGGTACCTGATTCCCAGAATTCACCTTTGTAGGTATCCGGGTCTCCCAGGCTCTTCGGATCGGCCATATTGCGCAAGGGTTTACCGTTTTTAACAAAATCTTCGCCGATCAGCCAGTCCGCGCGCGGCGGGTCTGCCCAAATCTCTACGGATGTTCCGAAAATATCGCTGAACGATTCATTCAGCGCGCCGCTCTCATTGCGGTAGCGCAGGTCGGCCGTGAAGTCGGTCAGGCCATGGGTATATTCGTGGGCGACCACATCCAGCGAGGTCAGGGGTTCCCAGTTGCCGCTCCCGTCGCCGTACGTGGCCCAGTTGCCGTTCCAAAAGGCATTGTCATAGCCTTGGTCGAAATGGACAAAACCAATCAGCGGCAGGTCGTTATCGTCCAGGCTGGCCTGGTTGTGATGGGTCAGCAGGTAATCGTACGTCATTTCCGCGCCCCAATGCGCGTCGGTGGCGGCTTCGTCCTGCGCGGCGTTGACATTGTTCCAGTGGTTGTCGGCGTCTATAAAATCGACGGCATCCCCGTATTCGGTACTCGTCTGCATATTATAGGTTTCGATACCGTTGCCACGGGTGGTCTCCGCCAGCCGGAAGATGCCTGCACCGAGCGAATCGGTGATGATCGCCTTGGCGCCGCTGTATTTGGTTTGAGCGGTTCCGGGGGTATTTTGGGTACATAATTCTTGCACTTCTTCGAGGATAGCGCCGGTTTGGGCGCTTACAAATACATCGATTCGAAAGTTGGGCTTTCCTGCATGAATGATCATCCGCCAGGCAGCCTGGTAACCGGCGGGATCGCGGGTAAACCCGGGCGCTACGAGCACCAGTTCGGGTTGCGGATAAAACGTGGCGGACGGGTCATTTTTGAGCCGGCGCAGCAGGCGCCCGGCGGCATCGTCCTGCCACATATACCGCTCGGCGGGCAGGTGCGCCAGGGCAAATTGGATAGCGTCAGCAGCTTGTACCGGGGTTTGTACATCGGCGTGCAAGCCCCATACAAGTTTGCCGTTGAGGGTCCGGACCCGGCCGTTGTATTCGTGGATCAGTAGCTCGGCCCCATCCACCCGCACGCCCCGGTGGTATTGGTGGTAGCGGTAGTGTGTAAAGCCGGCATCGTCGATGTCGCTGCGGTAGAGCACCAGCGCGTCGTTTTCAGATAGCCCCAGATCGCCCAGGTACGAACGCACGAGTTCGGCAGCGGTAATCTGCACACCCTCCCGGATGACCAGCCAATCGGGATTGTCATTTTTAGCGTAAAAAATAGTTTCCCGGATGGGTGGCGGATCGCCTTCCGGGGGAAAAAGCGGGGCGGCAAAGCTAAAAGCAGGTAGCCAGAGCAGCAAGGAGTAGAGCAATAACTTCATAACGAGGAGACCTTGATTCTTTTTTAAAAAAGTAAAATAAACAGAGCAGCAAAGGATTGGGTCAGGTATCAAGCGGACAAAGGTAAGATTTGTAGAACCGATACAGCGTGTACGTATTGCGGTATTGGCTATGTGCAGACATAAGAAATCAGGCCCGCGTCCGGCTGTTTGAAGGCCTGCGCAATAGTGCCTCATCCACTAGGCCGGGTATTCGACAAAATTGCGCGGCGTTTCGTACAAGCGGATGTGTAAACCAAACCGTTCGGGTAAGTGTTCGCGTAAAATATTCCAGATCACCACGGCGATATTTTCCGCGGTCGGGTTGAGGTCCCGGAATTCTTCGGTGTCCAGGTTGAGGTTTTTATGATCGAAACGGCGCTCAATATGGTCGCGAACGAGGTCGGCCAGCCACCCCAAATCGACGACCATGCCCGTTTCGGGGTCGATGTCGCCGCTCACTTTTACCTCCAATTCATAGTTATGCCCATGCCAGTTGGGGTTGTTGCACAAGCCGAACACCTCCTGATTTTTAGCGGTACTCCAGGCAGGATTGTGCAGGCGGTGCGCTGCGTTGAAATGGGCTTTGCGGACGACGGCGACTTTCATTGAGCGGCGGAGTGATTTTCTACAAATGCAAATTGCTATTGAGAAGCAGATACGGTAAAACATATTACTGATGCAGTGGGTTTGATGATATGCACAAAAAAATCGCACGCGCCATCACGCCATTACGCCATCACGTCATCACTCAATGTTTTGTGTACCTTTGCAGCAAATGACCAACGGTCACTCGGACAGCGCAGTTTCCTGGAATTTTCAAAAGTACCTGCTCGATGAAAACGGCCGCTTTCTGGCTGTTTTTTCACCTGCATGCGGTCCTTTTGATCCCGTATTACCCGGCTTGCTGGAACAGTGAAGGATGGCCTGTATTCTGTTATTTGTCACGTTAACACGGTATAATTTGAATACCCTCGGACAACAACGCGCGAAAGCACACCTCTGCCGGCTGTACCACAGCGGCCGGGTGCCGCATGCCTTGTTGTTTCTTGGCCAGACGGGCTGGGGTACCCTGGCGCTTGCGCTCGGGTTTGCCCAGTGGCTCCAATGCGAAACGGACGCCGCACTAAAAGACGCCGACGGCCCCTGTGGCCTTTGCAAGGCCTGCCGCAAGGCCGCCCAATGGAGTCACCCGGATATTCATTTTTCCTACCCGACCGTCGGCGCCAATGCCCTCAGCGCCAACTTCGCGAAAGAATGGCGCGAGGCTTTGACCGGCAATCCCTGGCTCGACGCCAATACCTGGCTGCAGCGTCTGGGCGCCGAAAACAAGCAGGGGAATATCACCAAGGAGGAATGCAATGCCATCATCCGAAAACTCAGCCTGAAAATTTTTGAAGGCCGGTACAAAATTTTGTTGATGTGGCTGCCCGAATACCTCGGCAAAGAGGGTAACCGCCTGCTTAAACTGATTGAAGAGCCGCCGGAGCAAACTATTTTTTTGCTGGTGGCCGAAAATGCCGACCTGATCCTCCCGACGATCCTCTCGCGCTGTCAGCTGGTCAAAACGGACCCATTGAGCGACGAGGAAATCACAGAAGCCTTGCAGCGCCACCGCCACCTGGAGGCCGGCCGCGCCCGGCAAATCGCCTTCCTGTCTGCCGGCGATTTCAACCAGGCCCTTCAGCTGGCAGATAACCCGGAAAATGACGATGCCGCCCTGTTGCTCGACTGGTTTCGAAAATGCTGGCGCGGCAACGGCGTGGAACTGGTGCGTTGGACGGAGCATTTTGCCAAACTCGGCCGCGAAAACCAAAAGCAATTTTTACACTATGGCCTGCACTTTTTACGCGAACTCCTCGCACTTGTCGTAACAAAGCATGCCGCCCCGCGCCTTCGCCCCGACGAATTATCGACCGCACAAAATATGGCCGGCGTACTCAACTTCGACAAAATCGCGCGTATGGCCGCCATGCTCAATGAAAACGTGTACTTTATCGAACGCAACGCCAACCCCAAAATCCTGTTTTTAGATACCTCCATCCAGATCAACCGAATCCTGAAAGGAGGAGGACCAAATCCTTAAATCGAAGCTATTCAACGCAAACTATGGGCTGTATAGGCTGTTCTTGTGCTACCGGTAATGATTCCTCCCCTGGGGGCTGCCGCTCCAACGGCGGCTGCGCTTCGGGCGGCTGCAACCGGCATAATACTTATGATTGGATATCCGCTACTGGCATCCGCGATAACCACCCGTTCGACGTGGTGGAGGTGAACTTTAAAAACGGTTCGCGCAAGGAATTTTTTAAAAATCCCGCCCATGCCCGCGCCATGACGGGCGATTGGGTGCTGGTGGAGTCGGCCTCCGGTGGTTATGATGTCGGTAAAATATCGCTCTCCGGAGAATTGGTACGCGTGCAAATGAAACGCAAACGCACCCGCTCCGACGCCAAACAAATGGCCGTGATCCGCAAAGCGCACGAACGCGACCTCGAACGGCTTGACGAACTCCGCCAGCAGGAACGCGATATTATGATCCGCGCCCGCGCCATTGCCCGCACGCTCGACCTCAATATGAAAGTTGGTGACGTGGAATTCCAGGGCGATGGCCGAAAATGCACTTTTTACTATACCGCCGATGGCCGGGTAGATTTCCGCGAACTGATCCGGCATTATGCCCGGGAGTTTAAGGTCAAAATAGAAATGCGCCAAATTGGCGCCCGCCAGGAATCAGCGCGGATTGGCGGACTGGGTAATTGCGGCCGGGAACTCTGCTGCTCCACGTGGTTGTCTGAATTCAAAAGTGTCAATACTGCCGCTGCCCGGTACCAAAACCTGGCAATCAACCAGACCAAACTTTCCGGTATGTGCGGCCGCCTGAAATGCTGCCTCAACTATGAACTCGATACCTATATCGACGCCCTGGAAGATTTCCCGGATAGAGCCGAGCGCCTGAAAACTTCTGCCGGTATGGCTGTACTGATGAAAACCGATGTTTTCAAACGCCTGATGTACTATACCTATGCCGAAGACCGCGGCAAATTTTTCCCGCTGCATGTCGATCAGGTCTGGGAAGCGCTCGACATGCTGAAATCGGGCGAAATACCCGCCAGCCTCGACGATATTCTTGCCATGGCGCCGCCAAGCGATGAGCCGGAAGAAGAGGAGCCCGATTTTGAAAGCGTGGACAATGTCATCCAATTGCCCATCGAAAAACGGAAAAAGAAGCGCAAAAAGAAGAAAAAAGGCCGTGCCGATCAAAGCCTGGCTTCCGCTGTCGAAAAAGCAGACCGCGAAGACCGTACCCGGCCACTGCAAAACCGAGGCGATCAGCGGCCGGGAAGCCGCACCCAACGCCCCCAGCAACGGCCGGAAAACCGCCAGGAAGGCGCTCCGGACAACCGGCCCAAACGGAGCGACCAAGCGCCGGCCCAGCCCCCGAAAATTGGCGGCGTGCCCGGCGACAAACCCGCAAACGGAGGAAATAACCGCGGACGCGACAAGCGGCGCTTTACTAAAGGCAAAGGACCAAAAAACAATGGATAACAAAACGTGTTTGATATCCGGTATTGACCGGCACACCATAGCCATTTGCGATGCCCTGCCGTCGCACTCATCCTCATTTTATTCTGCATGCAATACGACGTCACTGTAATTGGATCTGGCCCCGGCGGGTATGTCGCCGCTATTCGCTGCGCCCAATTGGGCATGCGTACGGCAATCGTCGAACGCTATCCTGTCATGGGAGGCACCTGCCTGAACGTGGGGTGTATTCCATCCAAGGCGTTGCTCGATTCCTCCGAGCATTTCCACAACGCCAAACACCGTTTCGATGCACATGGAATTAACCTGACCGGCCTTAAAATAAACATGCCCCAGATGATCCAACGCAAAAACAACGTCGTGCTGGAGAATAACAAAGGCGTCGAGTTTTTAATGAAAAAAAACAAGATCGATGTCTACCATGGCCATGGCTCGTTCGTCAACAAAAACAAGATCCGGATTGCCCGGGAAGATGGATCCGCCTTGGAAATTGATACGACGAAAACCATCATTGCCACCGGCTCCAAACCCATCGTGCCGGCCGGGTTCAACTACGATAAAAAACGCATCATCACCAGTACGGAAGCGTTGAATATCGACCGGGTACCCGGTAGCATGCTCATCATCGGCGGTGGGGTCATCGGGCTGGAGCTCGGCAGCGTATACGCCCGTTTGGGCGCCCAAATTACGGTGGTGGAATACCTCGACCGGATACTTCCGACAATGGATGCTGACTGCAGCCGCGAGCTCCTGAAAAGCCTCAAACTTCTTGGTATGCAGTTTCATATGCGCCACGCCGTTACGGAGGTGAAACCTTCAAAAACGAAGGTCAAAGTAGTCGCTCAAAGCCGGGACGATGCCGCGAAAATATTAAATTTTGAGGTAGACTACTGCCTGATAGCGATTGGCCGAAGGCCATATACCGACCGGCTGGGCCTCGAAAATATCGGCTTGTCCACCGATGAGAAAGGCCGTATCCCTGTTAATGAACACCTTGAAACTTCGGCGCCGGGTATTTATGCCATAGGCGACGTCATCCGGGGCGCCATGCTTGCCCACAAAGCAGAGGAAGAGGGTGTTTTCGCAGCGGAAGTGCTGGCTGGGCAAAAACCGCATATACATTACCATCTCATACCCGGTGTCGTTTATACCTGGCCGGAGGTGGCCGCAGTCGGCTATACGGAAGAAGAGCTGAAAGAAAAAGGGGTGCCGTTCAAGTCCGGCAAATTTCCCTTTCGCGCCCTTGGCCGCGCCCGCGCCAGTATGGATCTCGACGGCATGGTGAAGGTGATCGCGCATAAAGACACCGACGAAATACTCGGCGTACACATCGTAGGGGCCCGTGCTGCCGATATGATTGCTGAAGGTGTAGCGCTCATGGAATTTCGCGCATCGGCGGAAGACGCCGCCCGCATGAGTCATGCGCATCCGACATACACCGAGGCCCTCAAGGAAGCCGCCCTGGCTGCTACAGCCAACCGGCCTATACATGTCTAAGGCATGGATTCGGTTCGTCCGATCCCGGTCAATAGGCCCGTGCAAACAATACCCGACGTGTGCTTGGCTTCCCTGTTAAAATGCACTTCCCGTCTTCCAGGGCGCCATCCACCGGGATACAGCGAATCGTCGCTTTGCAGCGTTCCTTGATTTCCAGTTCTGTTTCGGTAGTGCCGTCCCAGTGCGCCAAAACAAATCCACCTTTGTTCTCCAACACGTCCTCGAATGCTGCCCAGGTATCCACGGATGTAATATGCGCATCGCGGTAGGCTTTGGCCCGGTTGAAGAGGTTGCTTTGAATATCCTGAAGCAACCGGGCAACATGTTCAGCCACGGTATCGAGCGGCACACTTTCCTTTTCTTTGGTGTCGCGCCGCGCCACCTCCACCTGACCTGCGTCGAGGTCGCGCTGACCAAGCCCCAGGCGAACAGGGACGCCGATCATTTCATATTCAGCAAATTTAAAGCCAGGCCGGTTTTGGTCATCGTCATCAATTTTGACCGATACGCCTTTGGCGCGCAATTGTGATGCGATATTTTGGGCAGCTGCTAAAATCTCCGGGGCCGGTTTGGGTATGGGTACGATCACTACCTGGATGGGCGCCAGTTTGGGGGGCAAAACCAGGCCGTCATCGTCCGAATGGGTCATGATCAATCCGCCGACCAGGCGTGTGGAAACACCCCATGAGGTGGCCCAAACGTGCTCCTGTTGGTTGTCTTTGTTGAGAAACAATACGTCGAATGCTTTGGCAAAATTTTGCCCAAGGAAATGCGACGTGCCAGCCTGCAATGCTTTCCCATCCTGCATGAGCGCTTCGATACAAAAGGTTTCATCAGCGCCGGCGAAACGCTCATTGGGCGTTTTGATGCCCTTTATTACGGGCATGGCCATAAACTCCTCCGCGAAACGGGCATATATTTCCAATATCAGCAGCGTTTCTTCCATCGCTTCCTCTGCACTGGCATGCGCGGTGTGGCCTTCCTGCCAGAGAAACTCGGTGGTGCGCAAAAACGGCCGGGTACGCATTTCCCAACGCACTACGTTGGCCCACTGATTGATTAAAAGGGGCAGGTCGCGGTAACTCTGTATCCAGTTTTTATAGGTATCCCAGATGATGGTTTCTGATGTCGGCCGGACAATCAACTCTTCCTCCAGTTTGGCCTCCGGATCGACGATAACACCGCCGCCTTCCGGATCGTTTTTTAGCCGGTAGTGGGTAACCACCGCGCACTCCTTGGCAAAACCTTCGACGTGGGCAGCCTCTTTGCTCAAAAAGCTTTTTGGAATAAACAACGGAAAGTAGGCATTTACGTGGCCCGTTTCTTTAAACATGGCATCGAGGGCATCGCGCATTTTTTCCCAAATAGCAAAGCCGTGCGGTTTGATCACCATACAGCCACGTACGGGCGAGGTATCCGCCATGCGTGCTTTCCGAACAATGTCAAGGTACCATTGCGAATAGTCTTCCGAGCGAGGTGTTATTTCTTTAGCCATTCCACTGCGTGATTGAATATTGAATAATTACATTTAAATACTGCCGGCCGGCAACCGTTCTCCGGCGTTAAGACCAGGTTAAATCCGGTTGTACTTGTTACTTTAAAAGACCGTATTGGTCTAATCCTAAAAAAAATTAACATTTGATAGTTCCCTATTGGCCGGTTTAAGCCAACTTTAACGGCTCAAACGCGTTGAATTAAATGGTCTTTAACCAAAAAAAGCGCGCAAAGGTAATATTTTTGAGCCCGTAAACGCTCGATGCGGAACATTGTAAAAAATCTAACTCTTCGCTATGAAAAGGAATATGGCACTGATCTGGAGTCTCCTGATGGCAACCACCGTATTTATGGGTGTGCCGGCCATGGCACAGGACGACTTGTATTATGACCCGGCTACCGATGGCGCCTACCGGCCGCCGGCGGATGACAACGAATACCGGGAAGAAAACCGGATTACCGAACAATACCGGGATGACGATTATTATGAGGATGAATACGCTTACGAATATTCTTCCCGCATACGGCGCTTTCACCGCCCGGTAGAAGTGATCGACTATTACGACCCGTTTTTTGTGGACTTGTGGTTTTATGATCCCTTCTACCAGCCCGGCGCTACAATCTATATTGGTGGCTACAACGATTACTGGCAATGGCGCCGTTGGAACCGCTGGAACCGCCGGAACTCCTGGTCCTTGTACGATCCCTATTGGGGCGCCGGCTACAACACGTGGGGCTGGGGCTGGAATCGCCCGTGGGGCTGGAACACCTGGAACAACCCGTACGTATGGAACAATTATTACTACGATCCGTACTGGACCTGGAACGGCTACAATCCTTATTACTGCCCCGGTAATGTTTGGGTGAACAACAACTACTACTGGAACAACAGCGGTGAATATAACAATGGCGGTTATTCGCCAAAAACATATTACTCCGGCGTTCGCCGCTCCGGTACTACCGTCAACCCCGGCTATGCCCGCCTGGCAAGTGGCAATACGACTACCAACCCTAACCGACTGGCCGTTTCGACCGCCGAAGCCCCGGTTATTGAACTGCAGAACCGCCCCAATGGGCGTCTGGAGACGGGTGGAACCAAAGCGCCGTCAGGCGGCGTAAGTCAGCGCTCGGGCACATCCAATAGCCGCTCGGTCACTACACCTAACCGCCCGGGCAGTGAAACCCGCCCGACGGACGGTCGGTCGGCGCCGCCGGAATCCAGGCGGCCGACCACTCCACCGGCCACCCGCGAACCTGAACGCGCCCGGCAGGAACGCCCGTCGCGCGAAGTGACGCCGAATGAAGAAAGCCGGCCGCCGCGGGAGGTGACGCCCAACCGCGAAGCGCGCCCGTCGCGCCGCCCTGATGCGTCGCCCCGCCGGGAAGAATCCCCTGCCAACCGCGAAACGCGCCCGAGTCGCGAGGTGACGCCAAACCGGGAAGCGCGCCCCAACCGCAGCAGTGAAGAACGCTCCAGCCGCCGTGCCGAGCCTTCCTACGACCGGCCTTCCCGCTCTTCGGAAGGAACCGAGCGCCGGAGTTATGAGCCTAGCCGCAGCAACAATAGCTCTTCAGGCAGCAATATGCGTAGCGGTGGCGAAAGCGGACGCAGCAGTGGCAGCGAAAGCGGCAGTCGCAGTTCCTCTTCCTCTTCATCGAAAAGTGGCGGCGGTAAAAGTGGTCGCGATTAATCTGCCTGTAACTCGGCTAATATAATTCTGAAGCAGCGCATTGAAAAATGGGTGGAAACCGGTCCTGTCGCCTCTTTCCACCCATTTCTATTGGTAAAAAAACGGGTTTCGTACGCATTATTCAATTATTCACCGGTCTTACCTAGAAACTATGAAACATTATCTCTTGCCGCTCTTTCTGTTCATATCAGCGGCCGCATTCAGCCAAACAGCCCCGGATGTCCTGAAGTATTCGTATTTATCACCTGGTGGAACCGCCCGTTTCCTGGGGGCCGGCGGCGCCTTTGGGGCATTGGGCGCCGAGTTTGGCAGCCTTAGCCAAAACCCGGCAGGTTTAGCCATGTATCGCACCGATGAGTTGATACTGACGCCAGCACTGCGCTTTTCCAATACCGAATCCACGCTTGTTGGAGGCTCCAACCTGAGTACGGATGAAAGCAAGAGCCACTTTCATTTCGACAATATCGGCATTGTCTTTAATACGACTCCGCGTGGCAGCGATTGGAAAACCTTCAATGTCGGATTGGGCTATAATCAGTTGGCCAACTACAACCGGGGTATTTACTACCTGGGCAATGCCAACGGAACGGTCCTGAACAACTGGTTTGCCGAGGCCCAACAGATATTAGCTACGGGTACGGAAGACGACCTGGACCCCTTTACCTCTCGCCTGGCATATGATGTAAATGCCATATATTATCAGGACAATGACCTGTCCTATGACTTTGCCGCCAACCCCAATGCCGCACTCCAGCGCTCGCAAACCCTGACCCAATCGGGTACGATGAATGAAATGGTGCTGTCGTTGGCAGGCAATTACGATGAAACCATGATGATCGGCCTTACAGTCGGCGTGCCCTTCGTCCGGTACCGGCTGAGCGGCGAATACCGCGAGGACGACCCTGCCGGCGAAGTGGAATATTTTGACAACCTTACCTATACGGAAGACCTGACCACCGACGGCGTCGGTATTAATTTCAAATTCGGGGTGATTTATCGCGTCAGCCAGGCTCTGCGCTTGGGCGCATCCGTTCATTCTCCCACCTGGCTCAGCCTGACCGACGATTACAGCAATACGTTTTCCTATGCCTATACCGACGGTAACGGCACGTCTAGCGACCAGGCTTCTTCGCCCAGCGGCAATTTCGATTACAAACTGGCGACGCCCTGGCGCGCTTCCCTGAGCGGCGCCGTATTGATCCAAAAACATGGTTTCCTCAGCGCGGAAGTGGAATGGGTGGATTATAGCGCCAACAAGTACAACTTTACAGCCGATGTTGCCAATACGGCCAATCAGTTGGCCGAACGCCAGGTGAACACCGAAATTCAACGCTTCTTCGAACCCAAAATAAATGTACGCTTTGGCGGCGAAGCCGTGCTGGACAATTTCAGATTGCGGGCAGGCATCAACCTCTTGGGAAAACCGTATGCAGAAGACAGCGGTTTCAATATGGCCTATACTGCCGGCGCCGGCATCCGTGGCGAGTCGTTTTTCCTTGATTTGGGGTATCGCCTGACGAGTGGCGATGGCTCGGTAATTGCCTATTCCGGAGGCCCCCTTGCCACGACAAAAAACCGCGTTTCCGACTTTTTGCTGACGGTCGGATTCAAGTTTTAATGCCCTTTTTAGGGGGCAAACGCGGTTGTATAGTTGAACCCAGGCGCATAAAGATGACGCGAAGCGGTACCAGCGCTTTGCGTCTTCTTTTTTCAGGCGGATGAAAGATATACAGGAATGCGAACGCTGTTCCGCTTTTTAATACAGGTGTGCCATATTTGCCGGACAAAACGAAACCGCCATGGCTTTTATCGAAACGCCTATCCCCGGCCTGCTGATCTTCGAACCGAATGTTTACTACGATGAGCGCGGTTATTTTTTTGAGAGTTATAACCGCCAGGTGTGGCAGGAGGCCGGCGTATGGGCCGATTTTGTGCAGACCAACCAGGCGCGGAGTACCCGCGGGGTATTGCGCGGCCTGCATTACCAGGTAGCCCCAATGGCTCAGGCCAAACTGGTGCGGGTAGTGGAAGGCGAGGTGCTGGATGTAGTGGTGGACTTGCGGGAAAACGGCCCTTCGTTTGGCCAGCCCTTTAAAATTCGACTCAGCGCCGCCAATAAACGTCAGTTGTTTGTACCCCGCGGTTTTGCGCATGGTTACCTGGTACTGAGCGAGGCCGCCGAGTTTGTGTATAAATGCGATAATTTTTATTCAAAGTCCCACGAAGGCGGTATTCGTTTCGACGACCCCACCTTGGATATCGATTGGGAATTTGACCTCCATCAGGTGTTAGTTTCTGAAAAAGACCGGGCTCTTCCGTTTTTTGGTCAACACCGGAACTGATAATATACTACCGAAGCAACGTGACCGCTCCTTTGACTCCTGTTTTTTTACCGTCGTAATACTCCAACTCCGCCCGCCAGATGTACACGTCCGAAGGGGCCTCCTGGCCGTTGTGGCGCCCGTCCCAACCCATGGACTCCTGGTTGGGGATAAAATGCTGGCGTTCAAAAACAACCTGACCCCAGCGGTTGGCAATTTGCCAGCGAAGTACGGTGCGTACGCAGGGATCCGTTTTTGGATAAAACCAGTCGTTGTTGCCGTCATTATCCGGGGTGAAGGCTGTGACCGGAAACAGCCGGCATACAGAATCGACCGCTACAAAAATCGAGTCCTGAGCCTGACAGCCATTGGCGTCGCTGACGGCTAAAGCGTACCACAGGCTTTGATAGGGGGAAACCCAAATTGCCGGACAGTTTGCACAGGGGGCAGATCCTTCGGGCGCCCAGGAATAGGCGAAAGGGCCGGCGCCCGCAACTTCAGGCTCCAGCATCAGCGTGTCGCCGATGCGGAGTGTAGTATCGGGTGGAAGGCTTGCGCTAAGCGGGAGAAACGCGCCGACCTTGATGGTCAGGATCGAATCGCAACCGTTGGCGCCGGGTAAAAGCAGCTCTGCGCTGGCACCGGCCTCTATTTGCAACCCCTGGTAGAATAGGGTAGCGCCGGCACAAATAACAGTATCAAACGAACCGGTTGCCAGCTCGATGCCCAATACCGCTATTTGCCAGAGGGTATCGCACCGGCCGGCGCCGGCAGCCGGCTGAAAAATCTGCGCAAAGGTGTCGGCCGGCAGGGTAATACCCAATAACTCAAGGGTTTCATTTTGGCAAATAAAGGTATCCAGCACGACGAAGATGGTGTCGTAAGGGGTAAATGTCAAGGTATCCACCGAAATGCAGCCGCCGGCTGTTTGCGCGATGATCTGGTATGTCCGGTTGGCCGCCGGGGCGGTTTGAATGGCGGCGCAGGTATCACAGGAGAGAAAACCGGCCGGCAGCCACTGCCAGCGGCTGAATATGGCCGGCCGGATATAAGCAAGCGTTGTGCCGGGGCAGCCCTGCCAGTCGGGGCCGAGATCGAGCACGGTAGCCGGGGCTACCGTCACGGTGATGGTGTCGGTTTGGCGGTTGCCGCAGCGGTCCCAGGCATCTACCCAATAGCGGCCAGGCAGTGTAGTGGTATATATCGAGTCGGACGAGCCGTCTTGCCAGCGGTAGCGGGCAAAGCCGCCACCGGCTTCGAAGCGATAGACACCGTTGTCGCATACGACCCGGTCGGGGCCCAGATCCAGTTTGGGCGGCGGCGGATCGTCAAACACAAACACCCGCATGGTATCCGATACGCTGCCGCAGCCGGTGTGGGCAGTCAAGATCAGCCGGCCTTCGCCCGGTTCGGTGTAAAGGATCGACGCGTATTGGTAATTGGACTGAACCGTGCCGGGTAGTCCTTCGAGCGTCCATGTGATCGTGTTTATGTTGCAAAGCACATCTGTGATCTGGTAGAGCGCCGTCTGGCCGGGCCGGCAAATGGTGTCGGGCGCATTGGCCGGAAAGGCAATATGCGGCGAGGCAAACAGGCTGGCCGGAAAGTTGCACAAGCCGGCACTGGCCCCTGGAGGCGGGGCAAGCGATAGGGCGTTTTCCTGAAAATGGCAGGCCGAACCGGATTTTTCGGGCCAGTGGATGACGTGCAGATTCGTTTTGAATTGATTAGTTGCGGTGGTACTGGAAACATAAATCTTGCCGTCCGGCCCCAACTGCATGGCGCCCAGCAACACGATGCCGGACGTACCCGGGAGCGCGGCAATTTTTGCGGCGTTTGTCGAAATATCCGGGCCGCCGGCGGTTTGCAAATCAAACTGGAGGATTTCGGAATGAAACGTCGCTGGCGATTCGTCCCACACGCTGACATAGAGCAAACGCCCCTTTGGCGAAAACTCAAGACCAAAGGGGGCGTACGGCAGATTGGCTACAAAACGCGGCACAGCGCTTACTTTTCCGGATGAATACGGATCAAAATTATATACGCAGACCGATTTGCCCTGCTGATCCGTTTCAGCCAGCAACAGCCCGTCGGGCGACAATTTCATTTGCCCGAAAACAGCGGGTATCGCCCCTGCCGCGCTGACCACAGGCGTGGTTTTCAATCCGCCCGGATCCAGACGGAACGACAGAAAACCCGCCTGCGGCTCGTAGGCGCGCAGCACCAGCCAATAGCCGTTGAAAAAACAACTCCGGACAGCAGCAATTCGCGGGAGCACTTTGCCGCCGCCCGGCCACAAGGGCAACAGTTTTTGCCCGGCCGCCACATCGCCCCGGCCACCGTCCAGACTTATATCGATGACAGAATAAGAAACAAGGGCCGGTGCGCCAAACGCGCCGGCAGCTGCCGTTGCCAGGTAGAAAATCTTCGAATTGCCGGGATGCGGCAGGATTATAGATTCGCACTGTGCCGGACCGGCGCCGGTTTGCAGTTGGCCGTTCGGCATCGGTTGATGAAAACGATTGTACACCGTTTTTCCGTCGGAATAAAATAAGAGATTGCCTTTGGCGTCGTTAGCCACGGCGGAGCTCATCAGGTTGTCGGTTTGTCCGCCGGTCAGCACCGAAGGTGGGCCGGTGGAAAAGTCCAGCCCGCTGCCGCGGCCGAAATACCACGTAAGGGCCTGCCCGGGCGCACAGGCGTTTTCCGGGCAGTCGCAGTCGGGGTCGAGGCAATCGAACAGGCCATCGCCGTCGTCGTCGAGGTTGTTGTTGCAGATTTCGGGTTGGATCACCAGGGTGTCGCACGCATACGCGCAACGCAGGATTTCCTGAAGGACCAGGTTGGCGGAAGCGGCCTGGCCGGTGGAAATTTCGGGCGCTTGTGCCGGTGTTTCGTCTACCGGAGTGGAGGGAATCGTGCTCAATGTCGACGACAGTTGCGCCGGCGCCGTCGTGCAAAGTCCGGTATTTCCGGCTTCGTCCATTTTGGCCAGCAAGATGCCGGTACCTTGCGGTGCGTCTGCCGTTCCGGCTAATGCATAACCGCCGGGAGTCCGGATCAGTTCGTCGAAATGAAAGCCTTCTGCAGGATCATACAAGCGGGCCTTGAGCGGTTTGCCCTCGTCATCCAACCATGTGATAAAAGATTCATTAGGGCTGGCAATATTCCCCTCCGTCATGCCAACGGCAACATATCCGCCAAAATTTCCGCGGGCAACGGAGCGTAAGCACGTTTTGCCGGGCGAGCCGTAGGTTCTTTTCCAGAGCACGTTTCCGTCGAGGGTTATCTTAATTAATGCACTGTTGGGATAACAGAAACTGTTTGAAGCCGAGCCTGCTACCAGGAGAATATGGCCGTTGGCCGTTTTTATGACGTCTGAAAAAGGCCCGCCGTCAATCCACCTGGACCACAATAAACTTCCAACTTTATCCAGACGCACGGCTGTGGAAGAGCCTACGCTCAAAAAGCCGCCATCGTCCAGTTGCAGGATGCGCCGGACATCGTTGCTTCCCCCTCTGTACAGTTTTGACCACAGTTGGTTTCCGTTGGCGTCGATTTTCAAATAATATGCCCCGGAGCTGCCGCCCCCCTGCGGGTGGAGGGTGCCGCCGATCAAAAAACCGAAATCGTTGGTAGGGGTAATGCAAAAAAAAGCGACACCCTGCGCCGTCACCTGGCTGGCGGTTTTTCGCCATTCCACGTTGCCGTTAGCATCCAGCTTTACAATGCTGGAGTGGTACGGCGAGAGCTGCGCGTTCGATACCAGGACGACCCCCATGTCGGCAGTCGGGCTTAACGCATAGATTTGTTCGTTGGCCAAATCAAGCGTTTTGGCCCAAAGTAAATTTCCATCGGCGTCCGTCTTTTCAACAATATTTGTACTGAATAAGGTGGCCAGGTACAGGTTGCCATCGGGTGCGCGGCGTACGCTGCTCCATTCTGACCAAATGCCCGGCCGGTCATAGGTTTTTATAAAATTATAACTCAAACAACTATCCGGCTTCACCACGGTGATTTCCCGGGTCAGGCTTTTTGTGCAAAACCCGTTGCCGGCCACCAGCTGCACCGCATACGTGCCAGGCTGGGAGAACGCCAGCGTATCCACCTTCGCGCCCTGGCTTGCTCCGTCGAGAAACCATTCGAACTGTGTGGCCTGCTGGCTGTTGTTGGCAATGATTACTGGTTCGTTGACGAGCGGGTAGAGGTTGCTGACCGCAAATGCCGCTACCACCGGGCAAAGCACCTGAATGACCGCTGTGGCCGTGGCGGGCTCGCAAAGGGCTGTGTTGGCGGGTTGTACTTGCAGACTGACCGTATAAAGCCCGGGTGCGTTGAACGTATAGGAAGGACTGGGGGCGGTGCTGAAGGGCGTGCCGTCGAGGATCCATTGCAGGCTGCCGAAATTTTGACTTTGGTTGTAAAAAACGACCGTTTGGCCGGCATTCACTGAAGTGGCGCTGGGCGTAAAGGCCGCCAGGGTGGGCGCCGGGCAGGGTGGCTGGCAGCCTTTGCCGGCGAGCAGGCTTTTGCGGGCGCCGTTGAGGAAAAACTGCATACGAGCGGCTTGCCCGGCGGTGAAATCGTGCATACAATTGTAATCGCCGTAGTCCATAAAATTCCAGGTCATATCCGGCTGGTCGCTGCTGAAGCCCGACTGCGCGTCGGTCGTGCAGGTGTTCAGCATTTGGCCGCAGGGCACGGCGGCAGTGCTTTGGTCGGGCGGAGTGTCGCACACCCGGTCGCCGTCCTGCAGGCAATTGCTGTTTTTGCAACCGCCTTCAAAAGTGTGGTAAAGGCCTAAATAGTGGCCGGTTTCATGCGTGAGGGCCGCCACATACCCCGGCGTGCTGCCGAAAAACGCGGCTTCGATCACTACCCCGTCGACCGGCAACCCGTGATAGCCGGGCTGGTAGGCATAGGCTGTCACGCCGCAGCCGTAGGTATTCGAACATATGCTGCGTACGACCCAGATGTTGAGGTATTCCTTGGGCGCCCAGCGGTTGAGGTTTTTCACGGCCAGGTCGTTGGCCAGGATGTCTGCCATCACCGTCAGCGGGCTCTGGTTGCGCGTTATGCCGTTGGTGGGCTGGCCGTCGGGCGTGCGTTGGGCCAGGCAAAAGCGGATGTCTGTATCGGCGCCGCTGCCCTGCGCATACGGGCCCGTGTTGGCGAAGGCCTGGTTGAGCCAGGCGATCGCCTGCTTCACTTGTGCGTCCGGGATGTTTTCCGGACCGTTGTCGTGAATGATATGCACGGCGACCGGGATGACGCCGCCGGCTGCCGTTTCGGGCCGAACCGGTTTTTGGAAAAAATCGAAGGCCTGTTGCTCCAATAGTTGGTGTTGGCGCCGAAAAGCCGTATCCTGAAGGGCGTGTTGGTGCACCAGGTCGAAGGCGCAGGGTATGGGTCCGGGCTGGGCGTTGGCGAGCAAGGCCATGCCGAGGAGCGCGAGGGAAAATGTAGTTTTTGAGTTCATATTGGCCATTTTGTTTCTATCGAACCAGCGTAACGTCTCCTTTTAGCAATATTTCCTGGTTGTTGATCAATTCGAAAGTGGCAAACCAGGTAAACACGCCGGGCGGCACATCGCGTTGCCGGAAGCGGCCATCCCAGCCCAGGTTTTCCTGGTTGGGGGTAAAATTCCGGCGCTCGAATACCAGTTCTCCCCAACGGCTATACACCCGGAAGATGCGCACCAGGCGCACACATCCGGCTGCCTGCGGATAAAACCAGTCATTCCGGCCATCCTCGTCCGGTTGGAAGGCATTGGGAAAGTAGACGTCGCACGCAGGGTTTACCCGTAGCCAAATCGAATCGGAAGCCATGCAACCATGGCTATCCGTCACGTTCAGGGTGTACCAGGTATTCGACTCTGGGCTGGCATATGGTTCGGGGCAGGCGCTGCAGCTCAGTCCCTCCGGGGGCGTCCAGGAATATTGCAGCGGCGGTTCTCCGTTCACGGTAGGGGATAATTGTATCGCGGCGCCCAATCCGGTTTGTGCCAGCAGGGGTAAATCGACCGTCACACCCGGAAGCGGTAAAACCGTGACCAGTATAGTCGAATCGCAGCCGTTGGCGGCCGGGAAGATGAACGGATACGGTCCGCCGGGTAGCAGATTTTGGCCGTTGAAGGCGGCAGTTTGGCCGGGGCAGGCGACTAACTGGAGGCTACTGGTCGCGGCGTTTGCCTGCTGCACGGTAACGAGCACGGTGGAATCGCAGCCGTTGGCGGCAGTGAAAACAAAAGGATACGGCCCGCCGGGCGGCAGGTTTTGGCCGTTAAAAAAAGCAGGTTGGCCGTCACAGGCGACCAACTGGACGCTGCTGGTCGCGGCATTGGCTTGCTGCACGGTAACCAGCACGGTGGAATCGCAGCCGTTGGCAGCCGGGAAGATGAACGGATACGGCCCGCCGGGCGGCAGGTTTTGGCCGTTGAAGGCGGCAGTTTGGCCGGGGCAGGCGACTAACTGGAGGCTACTGGTCGCGGCGTTTGCCTGCTGCACGGTAACCAGCACGGTGGAATCGCAGCCGTTGGCAGCCGGGAAGATGAACGGATACGGCCCGCCGGGCGGCAGGTTTTGGCCGTTAAAGGCGGCAGTTTGGCCGGGGCAGGCGACCAACTGGAGGCTGGTGCCCGCCGGAATGGTTTCCTGCACGGTAACCAGCACGGTGGAATCGCAGCCGTTGGCAGCCGGGAAGATGAACGGATACGGCCCGCCGGGCGGCAGGGTTTGGCCGTTAAAGGCGGCAGTTTGGCCGGGGCAGGCGACCAACTGGACGCTGCTGGTCGCTGGAATGGTTTCCTGCACGGTAACCAGCACGGTGGAATCGCAGCCGTTGGCAGCCGGGAAGATGAACGGATACGGCCCGCCAGGCGGCAGGTTTTGGCCGTTAAAGGCGGCAGTTTGGCCGGAGCAGGCGACCAACTGGACGCTGCTGGTCGCTGGAATGGTTTCCTGCACGGTAACCAGCACGGTGGAATCGCAGCCGTTGGCAGCCGGGAAGATGAACGGATACGGCCCGCCGGGCGGCAGGGTTTGGCCGTTAAATGCGGCGGTTTGGCCGGGGCAGGCGACGAGTTGAACAGCCGAAAGGATCGTATCGCCGGCAATATGAATCGTCAGGGTATCCGCTGACAAGCATCCGCCCGCCAATTCTCCGACCACGATATACGTGGTGTTTACCGGCGCCGTGGATACGACTGTGTGGCAATCAGCACAGGACAGGTGATCGTCCGGGTACCAATGCCAGGCTGTGAAAGGCGCCGGCAGCTCGTATAAGAGCGCCGATCCCGCGCACGCCATCTGGTCGGGGCCCAGGTCGAGCGCCGTGGTGGGAATCACGTCGATGACCAGCGTATCGGTTTGTTTGTTGTCGCAATTATCCCACACATCCACCCAGTATTTGCCGGGCCCTGCTGCGGGCGTGTTCGTTTGACCAGTACTGCCGTCGTACCACTGGTATTTTTGAAAGCCGGGCCCGGCGTCAAGTTCGGTGACGCCGTTGGCGCAAACGGCGTGGTCGGGGCCCAGGTTGAGCACGGCCGTTGAAGGTTCGAGCACGGCGACTTGGAGCGTATCGGCGGCTTCGCCACAGGCGGCCACGGCATGAGCGACGAGCGTCGCCTGGCCGGCCTGATCGAACCGGACGGTAACAGTCTCTTTCGACTGGTTTAAGATGGTTCCGCTGCCGCTGATGGCCCAATCGACGGACTGGATGCCGCAGGATAGTTTTTTCAGGTAAAAGGTTTGCTCCTGTGGCGCCTGGCAAATGGTGTCGACCAAATCGGCCGAATCGAACCAGATGGCCGGTTTCCAGAAATAACTGACGGGGAAATTGGGCAAGCTCAGGTTGGTGCCCGGCGTTCCGGCCAGCGCCTGACCGTTTTCCTGGTACAGGCAATTGGCGCCGGCTTCATCCGGCTGGTGGATCACGCCCAGCTGCGTAGTAAATACCCCGGGGCCACTGTTGGTGGTGTAAATTTTGCCATTTGGCGCTGCCTGGAGCTGACCGTAATGGTAAATGCCCGGGAAAGTGGCCAGTTTTACGGCAGTGGCCGAAATAGCCGCTGCGTTGCCGGCATGGAGGTCAAATTGAAAGAGGCTGGACGGGTTACCCAGGCCTGTCGCGTAGAGGTAGCGCCCGGTGGGTGAAAACTCCACGCCATACGGATTGATCAGCCCCGGCGTTTGTAGCAGCACCGGGTTGCTCACTATGCCCGTAGCCGCGTCAAAATCGAAGACCTCCACGGCATTGGTGTGGTACAATGCGCGGGCCAGTCGCAAGCCGTCGGGGGCTATTTTCATCTGGCCGATCACGTCGTAGTTGCCGTTGGGCGCAGGCCCGCCGGTACCCGTGTTGCTGACAACCGGCGTCGTGTTCAGGCCGTTTTGATCGATCCGGTAGGCCAGGAAGGCATTGGAGGTTTTGCGGTGGTTGAGCACCCAAAAGTCGGCGCCGTTGCAATGCCGCACGGCGCTCAGTTGTTCAACCAGTTCACTGGCCGGCGTCAGGGCCAGGTTTTTCTGGCCGGCGGGCACATCGCCAAAACCGCCGTTGAGCGCCATATCAACCACCGAATACGATACGCCGCGCGCGGGGCCGTTGTCGTAGCTGTCGGGGGTGAATACATAAAACAGCGCCGGGTTTCCGGGGTGCGGCACGATGATGGTTTGGCTGGAGGAAGTATGCCCAAACAGGCCGCTTCCATTGGGCATGGCCACGTGGTTGCGCGTAAAAACGGTTTTGGCGTCGGTGTAAAAGATCAGCTGTCCGAGCGGGTCGCTGGCTACGGCGGCGGCTTCGTTGGTGCTGGTTTTGCCGTCGGTGAGCACGAGGGGCGGATAAACCATTGGTTTGGGTGATCTGGAGGGGTACAACAGCCGTGGTGTGCGGTGTTTCCGGGCAGAGCCCGGCCCGGCCATCGGCATCGGTATGGAGCACATAAAAATCTTCGCCACCGTTGCCGGCACTGGTTGTGAAGCCCGTACATAAGAATCCACCGGAAGTCAGCGCGCGCAGGTCGCTGAGTGTTTCCCTGCCTGGGCCGCCGTATTGCCGGGTCCAGATTATTTCACCGGAATCGTTTATTTTTAGTATGTATGCTTTGGTATCGGTGGTGTTGGGCCGGTTTTGACCAATAATGACAAAATTGCCATCAGCAGTGTTCACGATACCTTCGGCGTGCCAGTCGAGGTTGTTGGAGGGGCGGTATAATTTGGTCCAGATTAAATTGCCATTGGCATCTGTGCGAACGATACCGCCTTCAGGGTAATTGCCAGAACCAAATCCCCACAGGCCCGCTGTGAACAAGAAGCCGCCGTCGGCAGCAATTGCCACCTCACTAAACCCACCCTCGGTGGGCGTACCGTACGCTTTGGTCCAAAGCAAATCACCGTTGGAATCAATACGGTAGGCGGTACCGTCATGTGGGCCGCCCAACCCGTAGGAAGTGCCGAAGCCGGAGGCAATGTACCCACCGTCGGGCAGTTCGCGTATGCTTGTTACAAAATCAGTCCCAGGGTTGTTCCAGCCCCGCGACCACTGCACCGTGCCCGCAGCATCCATTTTTATAAAACAAGCTGCCCATTTGGTATTATCATCTGGCGAAAACGCACCAGCGGCCAGGTAGCCGCCATCAGAAGTGGAAGTGATATCGTAAAAAGCATCGGTAAGGCTACCTGCTGTGGTAGTGATCCGGTATGCAATCAGGATATTGCCCGAAGGGTCGCAAATGGCAAAGGCAGCATCGGACGGATTGCCAAGCGTGAAGGAAATAAAAAAACCGCCGTTGGGCCCGGGGTGCAGATCGAGCAGATTATCCGGCAAATTGCCGCTATCGTAGCGTTTGCTCCACTGGATTTCCCCTTTGGTATCCGTACGGGTAAGCAAAATATCCGTATTGCCGTATTGCGTAGTGGTACCACCGATAAGGTAACCGCCGCCCGGCATTTCGATACTGATGAGTCCGCGGTCGTTGTCTGAGGTGCCATAGGTATTTTGAAAGGATTTGCAGGGCGGTGGCGGGTCGATACAATCCGGCAGGCAATACTGCGCTTCGGGCAACGCTATGTTTCCAACAGTCAGGTTGGCGTTTTGAAGCGCCTGTGCCGGCAGGGTGTTCAACTGGCCGTTCACAACCAAGGGTTGCACCGGTTCGACGGCCAGGGTGTGCGGCGTCTCGGCGCATTGTCCGGCAAATCCCGCCGGATCGGTTTTCAAGAGGCAGATATCCGGACTCCCGTTTATGACATAATAACCGCTGAACAGGTAACCATCTGGCAAAGCAGCCACATCGAGCATACGCCCCGCGTCTGTGCCGTTGTAAATACGCGACCATTCGAGCGCGCCGGCTGCGTCGGTTTTGAAAAAATGCGGCCTGCTGGCGCCGATGTTTGCGGGGTCGTTGGCTGCCCAAACGAGACTGCCATCGCTGTTTTGGACTACGCCAATTGCGCCGTAATCGATATTTTGATCGCTGCGATACACATTTGACCACAGGACTGTACCGTCAGCTGCCATTTTGACCAGCCAACCGTCGTCAAAAAAAGTGCCGCCTGTTGTCCCGTTCCAGCCCGAGGTAGAGCCGGTGGCGATCAGATTGCCGTCTGGCGTTTCGAAAACATTTGTAAGCCATTCATTCGAAACCGTTCCGATGGCTTTTACCCATAACAAGTTCCCCTGGGCATCGGTCCGCAGCAGCATTCCATCGTGTACTAGGGAAGAATTTTGGCCGAAAGACATGGTGAAACCGCAGGCGATCAAATCTCCGGAGGCCAGCTCGGTTACGCCTTGTATAAAATCGGTACGCACATTGTCGTACAAACGCGACCACAAAACATTGCCATTGCCGGCGTCCAGTTTTCCCAAATAAGCGCCCCAGCCCTGGTTGCTGGCTGTATGCAGGGCGCCGGCAAGAATCAATTGCCCGTCTTTGGTTCGTTTGACATCGGTAAAATAGTCGATGTCTGGGGCCGTGATCATGATCTTTTGCCAAATCACGGCGCCATCTGCGGAGAAGCGGACTGCCAAAGGATCGAGATTGCTGCCCATGCTGCTGCTGAATCCGGCGAGTATCCAGCCGCCGTCGGGCAATGGTTCCAGTGCCCTGACACCGTTGTTGCCGGAGCCGCCAAAACGTTTTTGCCAGATTTGAGCGCCATTGGGGGCTGTTTTTATAAAAACAATATCGGTACCCCCGCCATTAACGGCCGATTGACAGGCCTGAAGAAAATTGCCATCGGCCAACACTGTCGTTTGTATGCCCTGGTTATCCAGATTGTCTCCCCAGGTTTTTTGAAACGTAAAGTCGGCGCAGGAGTCCGTTACCGCGATATAAACGAATTTCGATTTTTTACACAGCCCGTTCCAGGCCTCCAACTTTGCGATATACACACCGGTTTGGTTGAAGGTAAAGGTGTTTAAGACCGGCCCCTGCGAGACGCCGTCGATAAACCACTCGATTTGTGTGGCATTCTGGCTGGCGTTCGTAAACGTCACGACCTCGCCCGCCAAAGGGTTTGTTGTACTGACCTGAAAATTGGCCGTTACCGGACAGGTTACCTGTATGACGGCCGTTGCGGTGTCGGGCGCACACAGGTCCGGCATGGCGCTGTTGGCTTGCAGAGTGACGATGAAAACGCCCTCGGCTGAAAAGGTATAGGCGGCGTTTGTTGAGTTGGAAAACGGCACGCCACCCACCGACCAGCTGTAGGAGCCCGCGTTTTGGCTCGAATTGGAAAACGTCAGGCTTTGGCCCACCGGTATGGTAGCGCTTGAAGGGGTAAAGGTGGCTACTACCGGCGCCGGGCAGGGGCTGTTGCAGGCCTTTGATGCCAGCAGGCTGGCTCGTGTGGTTTGTATAGCCGCATTCATCCGGCCGGACTGCCCGGGAGTGAAATCGTGGAAACACTTGAAGTCGGTATAATCCATAAAATTCAGGATCAAATCGTTTTGATCTGTGGCAAACCCCGACTGTGTATCCGTGCTACAGGTGTTGACGGCGGCGTTGCACGGTACCCACAGGGTGCTGTTGTCGGGAGGCGTGTCGCACACGCGGTCGCCGTCCTGCAGGCAGTCGTTGTTGGTGCAGCTGCCCTCGAAGGTGTGGTACAAACCCAGGTAGTGGCCCATTTCATGTACGAGTACGCCGGTATTGCCTGGGGAGGAGCCAAACCAGCGGGCCTCTATCACAATACCGTCGATATCGGCGCCGTGTGCCGACGGCAGATACGCATAGCCAGCCACCCCGCAGCTGCCGCTCAAGGAGCAGATTTCGCGCACGAGCCAGATGTTGATATACTGTGTGGCGTCCCAGCGGTTGAGGTTTTTCAAATCCAGGTCTTCCGAATCCATGGTCAGGTTGGTCAGGGCGTTTTGGTCGCGTGTGATCCCGTTGGTGCTCAGGTTGGCGGGACTGCGTTTGGCCAGGCAAAACTGGATCATCGTATTCGTGCCGCTTCCCTGATCGTAGTACCCGGTATTGGCGAAGGCTTCGTTCAATTGTTGGATTCCTTGCAAAACCTGGGTGTCGGAGATGTTTTCCGCACCGTTTTGGTGCACGATATGTACGACTACCGGTAGCGTGACGACCGGGCCGGCGCCATCCGGCAAAGCGGCTTGCGGATGCTGCTGGAAGTACTGGAGGATGGATTGCTCGAAGGCTGCGTGCTTTTTCCGGAATACCGGATTTTCGAGGGCTTTCTGATACAGCATATCGGCGCCGCATGGGGATGGGTTGCGCCTGGCCGGAGAGATTGGGCAGGCAGGCTAACAGGAGGAATAAAGCAGGTTTCCAGGCCATATTTTGTTGTTTACGTTTTGGGTATGTGGCGGACTGGTTTTTTCGAAGCGCCTGAGAGACGGTTCCCGTCGCCGGTTTGCTGCCCGGCGCAATAAAAGTAGTTCAAAACCCGGTTAGCGGGCGGGGTGGAGGCCTGTTATATATGCAAATTTTGAGCGCAGCCGGCAAATTTGTACAGTCGATACACCCCGAAAACGGTGAAAGCAAGTTTGTTTATGGCTTAAGCCATACGTATGAAACGGAAATCTGCTCTGCCTGTCCGGCTCCAATACGCCGTTGTCCTGTTGTTGCTGGCCTCAGGGCCAGCACTTTTTGCACAAACCAACATCTGGTCCACCAACCCCCTTGCCGAGCAAATCCTGTTGGGCAATTACAATCCGGCCGACTATGTGGCCTCTACGGTCATTTCCGACCTGCCGTCGGTTACCGGCGGCATACACGCCCGTGTGTCAGCCGACAGCCTGAAGGCGTATATCGTGCGGCTGAGCCAGTTTGGCACCCGCAACACAGGGGCCGACACCGTATCGGCCACGACGGGGATGGGCGCTGCCCGGCGCTGGGTGTATCAAAAACTCGAGGAATTCAGCCTGGCCAATGAAGGCCGGCTGGTGGTGTCGTACCTGCAGTTTGACCAAAATATCTGCGGGATGGGCCGGCACCGGAACATTTTTGCCGTATTGCCCGGTTCGAACCCATCCAACCATGGCGTCATACTGATCGAAGGGCATATCGACAGCCGATGCAATGACGAGTGTGACGTCGTGTGCGACGCCGAGGGCGTGGAAGACAATGCCACCGGCACGGCGCTGGTGCTGGAGCTGGCCCGCGTGATGGCCCGGTATACCTTCGAAAATACGATTGTATTTGTAACCACTACCGGTGAAGAGCAGGGCTTGCTGGGCGCCAGGGCTTTTGTACAGTATATCCAGAGTAAAAACATTCCATTACGCGCCGTTTTGAACAACGACGTGATCGGAGGGGTCATTTGCGGTCAGACCTCGTCTGCGCCCTCCTGCCCTGGACTGAATCATATTGATTCCACGAGCGTCCGGTTGTTCTCGGCTGGCAGCGCCAACTCGCAGAACAAACAACTGGCCCGTTTTGTCAAACTCCAGTATATCGAAAATATCCGGCCTACCGCTACTGTACCGATGATTGTGCGCATCATGAGTCCGGAGGACCGCACCGGCCGCGGCGGCGATCATATTCCATTCCGGGAAAAAGGTTACGCATCCATCCGTTTTACAGCTGCCAACGAACATGGCGACGCCTCTAATGGCCCGGATTATACCGACCGCCAGCACACTTCCAGCGACGTGCTCGGCGTGGATACCGACGGCGATCAAGCCGTCGATTCCTTCTTTGTTCAATTCAACTACCTGGCCCGCAATGCCGTCATTAACGGCAATGCCGCTGCTGTAGCCGCCCGGAATGTTCCCACGCCAACAGGTTATTCCTTGCTGCGCTCCAGCAACGCCGGCATTGGTTTGCTGGATGTGCAGATCGAAGATCCAGCAACCATTGGCACCTACCGGGTGGCCCTGCGCACGGCGTCGCTGGATTGGGATACGGTGTTTACCCTCAGCGGTGCCACCTTTGGCACTTTCCCGGCGCCGCCGACCGGAGCGCTGTATGTCAGCGTGGCCGGTGTGGATGCCGAGGGAGGAGAGAGCTTGTTTTCCGGCGAAAAATTTGTATTCATCACCGGTGCTGTTGAACCCGAAGCTGAACCGGGAAAAAATATTACCCTGCTGCAAAACCGCCCTAATCCGTTCGATGAGGCAACCTGGATTTCCTTTTGGGTGAACCAGGCGCCCGAGTACCGGCAGGCACAAATCCTGATCAGCGATCTGCAGGGTAAATTGGTGGCGCAACTCCCGGTTGACATCCGGACCGGTCTCAACGAGGTATTATACACGCACGGTTACGGCGTGCGTGGCGCCTTTGCCTACGCTCTTCAGATCGACGGTCGCACGGTGGATGTGCGGCAGATGGTGTTTGCGAATTAATGGACAGGATTTTTTTGTCCGTAGAGTAGATGGACAGGATCAGCAGGATTTCTCAGGATGGACAGGATTTTTTTGTCCGTAGAGTAGATGGACAGGATTAGCAGGATTTCTCAGGATGGACAGGATTTTTTTGTCCGTAGAGTAGATGGACAGGATCAGCAGGATTTCTCAGGATAGACAGGATTTTTTTGTCCGTAGGGCAGATGGACAGGATCAGCAGGATTTCTCAGGATGGACAGGATTTTTTTGTCCGTAGGGCAGATGGACAGGATCAGCAGGATTTCTCAGGATAGACGGGATTTTTTTGTCCGTAGGATAGATGGACAGGATTAGCAGGATTTCTCAGGATGGACAGGATTTTTTTGTCCGTAGGGTAGATGGACAGGATTAGCAGGATTTCTCAGGATGGACAGGATTTCTCATGTTGCACCTGCTAAACAGTTCTCACACAGGAATAAATTCACTCAACCCTGAGAAATCCTGAGAAATCCTGTTCATCCTGTCCAATCACGCTACGGACGGAACAAAAATGCTGTCCCATCCGATTACACCCTCACTGTATCACATTTTGATCGGCCAGATCGCTCACCAGATCGGGCAATACCGAGCCGAAGAATTTGTAGGCCTGTACGATCGCTTTGGGCGACACGCCGCCTTCCACCCAGTAATAGTATTCAAACCCGACCCGATCTTTCAGCATAAAGGTATTGAACATGAGGTATTTGACATTGAGGTTGTTTACTGCCCGCAGGATATCGATTTCCTTGGCTTTGGGTTCAAGGACGAATAAGGTTTGAAATTTGACGAAGCGACCTTTTTCATCCGCCCGGATCCACGTGCGGTAAGATTCTTTGATGACGTGCTCGTCTTCGCTGGCCTGGATGTCGAAAAAAGCATTGGAAAAGATTTCCGCCACGGCTTCCTGGCTGAGGTTTTCTCTTGAAATCATGCCGTTTTGCATATCGATTGGATTTGAAATGGTGATGGTTGATGTAGTGGATGGAAGGGCAGGCGGTTCTGTTTTCGCCGGGTCTTCGGCTTCCGGGGGTAGTACCGGGTGCGCGGGGGCTGAAAACCAGGTTTTCGGGTTCAGCCAGACCCAAGGCGCCGGCAAGCCGGCTTTCGGCGGGCCGGATCCCTGTTCATTCGATGCCATGATGAAGGAAGGTTAACTGTTGAGCAATAATTGGGTGGTCTCAGAATGTCATAGCCAACCCGATACCCAGCCCTTGTGGGGCTGCCTGCATCCGGAAACTGAGCGGATGCCCGCCGCCGACCACGGTGTTGTACCGTTGTACGGCGGCCTTGCCTTTGCCCGACCAACCGACAGCCTGAATAATGGCGCCGGTGAGCAGCAGGCCGGCGCCGCCAAGCAACAGCCCGGTGGCGCTCCCGCCATCGCCGTTGCTGTTCAACTGCTTCATCAGGGCCACGGTCTCCAGGCCCAGGCCGCCGATCATAACGACGGTGCCGATCGTGCGCATGTTTTTATATTCCCGGAGGAGTTGCTCGGCTTCGGCGTCTTTCGCCTGGTGAATGATTTGCTCCAGCGCTTTGGGCGATTTAACCCGGGCGCCTTCGTGGAAAATCTTCCGGCCTTTTATTTCCAGCGGCGTGAGCGTTTGTTGTGCCGGTAGAGCGGCAGCGGCAAAGACAAGCAGTACAAAGGCAAGCAAAAAAGGGTGCTTTCGCATGGTTACAGATATTTGAAGTGAAGAAATACTGGGTGAATAACATGCCCATGTATTGCAATGCCTCGCCCACCGTAACCCCAGGCAGCAAAGAATTTTTAAAAAATCGTAAAATATTTTTCGCCTGAAATTTAACTGCTTGGGAATGAATATTTTGCCACCGTCCATCCCCGAGGTTTCGGGGCAGGCCGTCCACCGTCCACCAGCTCAGTTCAGCACGAACATTGCCCAATACCAGGGGCCTTGCTCCGCGTATTTCCGGGACATATCGCGTTGGGTTTGTGAAAACGCGCGGCGCAGCGAGCCGTCTTTTCGCGCCTGCCAGTTTTTATACAACGCGGTCATGAATTCGGCGCCGCTCCGGTCGTTTACCGACCACAGGGAGGAAATCAGGCGCTGCACACCGGCCAGGCGGAACGCGCGCTGCAGGCCGTACACGCCTTCCATGCCCCGGACATCGCCGACGCCGCTTTCGCAGGCCGACAAAACGGCCAGTTTGGTATTCGAAAAGTGACAGGCGGCGATTTCGGAACCGTACAGCACCTGGTCGTCGGCATGCGCCGAGCGCCGCGCCGCCAGCGGGGCCGAGGGGTCGGAGCCGCTCAGGTAGAGCCGGACCTCGTTCAGCGGGTACTGTTCGAGCGGCGTCTCGCAAGGCGATTGCGGGTTGACCCAGGCCCGGCTGCCGGCTTTGGCATGAATGGCAAAGTGCAGCAAATCCGGCGCCGCAAACTGCCGGCCGGCTGATTTGTACAGGGCCTCCGCAGCCTGGTTTTTCCGGCAACTCATGACGAAGACAAGCGCCCGGCGCAGGATATCCTCGCACGAATCTAGCTCCACACCGCTGAAAGGCAGCGACTGCAAAGCGCCCCGGCTGGGCTCCTCCAGCAGCGCAATGGGCGTGCCGGCATAGTCGAGCCCGCCGGTGAGCAGGGCGGTTTTGATGCTGTTGAAAGGAAGATCGTGCCCATCGATGAGGTCGGTCATGGCGCCGAGGGCGCAGAGCTCGTAGCGGCCGACGAGCGCCTGCCCGCTGTCCGGCTTGATGGCGGGAAAGGCGATTTGATGCAGTAATCCATCGGGGATGTAATACACCGTTTCGATACCGGACAGTTGTGCCTCCAGGGGTTTCCAGAGCAAGTGATACAGGCTGCCGGGGCCTCGGCCATACATTTGTTTGCACTCATACGGGCTGCGCATGCTGATTTTTGCAGCCAATTGTTCCTGGGTACACAGACGCAACATGAGCGGGTGCTGGTAGCCCTGCCGTATCACAAAGGCTACGTACCAGGTGTGGGCGGGCGAGCCGGGGTGTTCGAGTTCGGTGTAGTGCGAAAACTGGATAGCGGCTTCTTTTTTCCCCAGAGCGCCCTGGAGCGTGTCGTAGGGCGCTGTTGCGAAAGCCGCGCGGAAGCCGGCCGATTGTTGGGACAGGGTTTTTTCCAGCCGGTCGGCGGCGCGTTGCAGGCTGTCGATCTGTACGGGGTTGAATCGGCGGAGGCTGTCGGGGCTGGTCAGTTCGCGGTTGATTTGCGCCTGCAGGGTGGTCCAGTGCTCAAATTGTGCAGCCAGTTCCGGGTTTCCGCCGGTTTCGATGTCCGCCCGGATGGACGCCGCGGAGCGCTGGAGGAGGCCGTTGAGCAGCATGGTATTGCGCAGGGCCATCCATTGGGCTTCGGGGTATTGTTCGCGGAAGCGCCAGGCGAAGTCGCGGATCTGGCTGAAATTGGAGTCGATGGCGCCGAGGAGTAGTTCTTTGCCCTGCGTAGAGAGCACGGGGAAGTTGCGTCGGAGTTTGTCGCGCAGGAGACTGTCGGCTTTTGTCAGCACCTGGTAGCTTTCGGGGATGGCGCCCTGTTTTTCGAGGAATTCGCTAAACAGCAGGCGTGTGGTGATATTTTGGTCGATGTCGGCAGCAGGGTGGCCGTCATACCATTCCAGGGCTTTCCGGTAATAATATTCGGCTTTTTCCCGGTTTTTTTTCTTTTCCCAGGCAACCGCCAGGTTGTGCAGCGTGGAGGCGTGTTCCGGGCGGTTAGGCCGCTTTTGTGCCCAGAACTGAAGCGAGCGGTCGAGAATTCTTATAGCAGAATCATAGCGGCCGGTCAAAATGTTGATGTGCGTCTGTTGATGGGCCAAGATATAGTAGGTGTCTTCATCTTGCCGGATTCTATCCTCTCCTTGCGCGAACAGCTGTTCCATCAAAAGGGCACCGTCTTTCTGCCTGCCTTGAGCTAAGTATATTTGTACGCGAGTCAACTGTAGATTTAGTAAAACCGGATGTGATTTTGGCAAGATACTGTCTGCAATGACCAGGCCTTCCTGCACTACGGCTTCTGCCTGGTCGCACATACCTAAGAGCATATAGGCGGAGGCAAGCGTGCCGGATAACGCTACGGCCGGCAAGATATACTTTGACTGTAGGGAGTCGTTCAGAATCCGCCACCCCCTTTCGGCCAGGGGCAGGCATTTTTCATAGTTCCCGGAATGTAAATATGTCTGTGCTGTATTGCCAAGGAAATATAAAAAGTTGGGATGGACGGTTATTTTCTTTTTTTCTGCGGTTTTCAGGGCTTCTTCATAACAAGAAACAGACTTTTCTATTTGACCCAGATTAAAGTAAACCTCTCCCAAGTTATTAAGCATAAAACTTAAGTCCACCTGGGCAATAAAGATGTTTTTGCGGACTTTAGCCACAGCGCTCAGCAAATATTTTTCCGCTTCTTCAAATTGTTTGAGCTGGGTGCAGATGGTTCCGAGCATGTTTTCTGATAGGACATACATGGTATTTTCCTCCTGGTCGAAGACAATGCGTGAAATGTCCAATATTTCCAGTGCAAGGGTTTTAGCCTGGACAAACTGCCGTTGCTTGTATCGCAGGACGGCCACACTCAATGCGCTGCTTAACCATTGCAAATCATTTTTCCCACTGGTTCTGGCGATATTGTCCAAAGATTTTTCGAGATATGGGAGAGATTCTCCAAGGCGATCCTGCAATATGAGTAGCCCTCCTTTGATCGATAGGCAGGCACCATACAACGAGCTGTCTTGCAAGTGATTTTTTTCAACGGTTTCTATAGCAATATCTATATTTTGGTGCGCCCGCTCGAAGTCTCCCAGATATGAATACACTGTGCTTCTATTGACATAGAGTGCGCCGAAATCGGAATGGCCGGCTGGCAGCCGTTTTTCCATGATTATTTGGGCCCTTTCATACAATTCCAATGCGCCCTTATAGTCGCCTTTGCCACTAACGCACATTGTCCCCAGGTTTATCAAAGCGTTGGCATACCATTCGTGCTCTTCGCCGACTTCTTGTTTGCATTGTTCCATGGCCTGCTCCGCTGCCTGACACGCCGCCATAAATTTTCCTTTGGCATAAAGTCGATCTGCCCGGTCGTTTAACTCCTTGCAGCCCATAGCAGCGGGTTCTTGCGCAGACAGCAGGCAGGTGGATAGAACAACGAGCAACAGTGCCGGCAAAAACGCCGGCTTGAACCGGAAATACATGGCCATAGATGCGGATAGTTTTAGTGAATAGAAATGTATCAGGGCAGATACACGGTATATGCTTCCAGGAGCATTTGCCGGAAATCGGCATAGCGTATTTTGATAAAACCCGCGCGCCCCCAGCCGGCGCCGAAACTGCCCATCAGCGTGATGGCGCCGCCCTGGTCGGCATCGTCGTAGCCCACGACTACGAAGGCGTGGCCGGTTTGGGCGTCGGGGTCGATGCGGTCGGGCAGCCACCACTCGTCGCCTTCTCCGATCTGCGCGAAATTGGGCGACAAGGACAGGCCCACCAGCACCGGTATGCGCAGCGACAGGCGGTTTTTTACAGCCCTCATCCGGGTTTCCGGCCGGTCTGTTTCGCTGAAAATACGGAAGTACGCTTTGATCCGGTGGCTCGCCGCTGCCTGGTGTTGCTTATCGCCAGGCAGGGGCTGACATCGTTTTGTGGAGTTGGGGAATATGCCGGCGGGGCAAATGCCGCGTTGCAGCGCCAGATGCAGGACGTGGGGAATCAGCGCGCCTGAACTACAGTCGCCCGGCTTGTACACCGCCTGGTTGTACAGGTATGAGGCCGACAGCTGGAGGGCGTCCACATCAGCGATGTTTTTGGAGAATCTCAGGCGGTAGGCCTGTTGGACGAGCCAGATGTGCACTACCGCCCAGGGCACGCAACTGCCGATATCGCCCTGGCTGCGGGGCGTGGGGTAGCGATCGAGTACGGAAACTTTGGGTTCTATGGTCCGGAAAGAATCGAGGGGCTCCAGTGGCACGGCCGCTGCGGAATCGGGGTGGTGCACAAAACCGCCCGGCACGACCTGGGCTGATGCGCCGATACTGCCAAGCACTAAAAGGAACAAAAGTGCGCTGTTTTCAGGAATAGTTCGCATAGTCGGATGTACAAGGGTTCGGCGAAGAGAAAAACAGGGTTCAATCGGGGCTGGCCGGCGGCGGCAATGGCCGTTGCACGTCGGTGGGCGCAAGCCGGTAGAGCCGGTTGTTCACCTGCAACAGCAGGGAGTCCTGCGGCGCGGCGCGGAACAGGCGGATGTCGGGCGGGGGCATCCACTGGCCCGGCGGGCTTTCCAGTTCGAGTTCGGTAGCAGAAAGCGTATAGCGGGTGACGGATACTTTTGCTTCCTTGATGGTTACGTGCAGCGAGTCGGTGGCTGGCCGGGCGTCGCTGCCGCCGGACCGGATGGGGAGGCGTTGATCAAACACGGTGCGGCGTTCCCGCGCAGCGGCGGCCGGGTGTTCGCCGGGCTGCTGCCGGAGAAACAACCACCAGCCGCCGACTGCCAGCGCGGCAAAAGCAGCGGCGGCCAGCATCCAGCGGTAGGGCGGCAGCCGGAAGACGCGGGCGGATGATTCCGACGCTCCGATAGCCGAACGCGCCTGGTCGAGCAGGTCCCGGCGGGCGATACGGCTGAGGGCTGCGCGGATCTTTTTTTCCTCCTCCAGCAGGACGGCCGCCCTGGGGTCATCGCGGAGGAGCGAGGCCACACCCGGGCGTTCTTCAGGCGACAGTTCGTCGTCGAGAAACCGGCGCAAAATTTCCAGTATGGCAGCTTCGTCGCGATCCATGGAGGAGGAGATCAGATTTACACAAGTTCGAATTTTTTCCAGACACGCATAAACGCGTTGTTTGGCTACGGCGGCAGAGGCAAATCCAAATAGTTCCTGTAAAAAGGGATAATCCGGTTTTTCCTGTAAAAAGCGTTTTTTTAGCAGGCCCCTGCATTCTTCCGGCAGATTATCCAGGCATCGTTTTACCTGCAGTTCGTAGGGGTCCGGCGGTGTGTTATCCCATTTGGGGAGTTCAAATTCGGTATCGTCGATCGTAAAAAAACGCTCAATCCGTTTGGCTTCGTTTTGATTTTTCCGGAGTTGGTTGGCTAAAATTTTTTGCGCCACCCCGTACAGATACGTCGTCAGTTTGCCGCTCAGCCGGGTCAGGCGGCCGGTCCGCACGTTGTGGTACAGCGCCAGGAGCGTTTCCGCTTTAATATCTTCTATAAACGCGCTGTCGTGTATGCCGGCATCGGCTGCCAGCCGGTCGATAAACCGGAATCCACCGCCTGCTTTGATCAGCCGGGTAAATCCTTCCTGCGGGTTTTCCTTCAGTAAACGCAGCAAGGCATCGTCGTCATTGGGTATCCGGTTCATATATTGCAGGTGAGCGGTGTTCGTCAACCCAAAAATCTGAAAAAAATCAAAAAGGTAGCGAAAAAGGTAAGGCTTACCAAATCCGTTCGTCGTGCAGGTATCCTTGCACATAATCGTCGATGCCTTCTTCCAGGCTGTAAAAAGGCGCGCTGTAGCCAGCCAGTGCGCGGAGTTTGCTCATGTCCGCCTGGGTGTAGTACTGATAGGTGTCGCGGATGTCGGCGGGCGTATCGATGAACGAAATGTTGGGTTCCTTGCCCAGCGCCCGGAAGGTGGCGGTGGCGAGGTCGAGGAAGGTCCGGGCGTTGCCCGTGCCCAGGTTGTAGATAGCGCCGGGCGGCCGTTTTTCGAGGAAAAACAGCAAGACGTCCACCACGTCTTTTACGTAAATAAAATCGCGGCTTTGTTCGCCGTCTTTGAAATCGGACCGGTGCGAGCGGAACAGTTTCATGCCGCCGGTGGCTTTGATCTGGCGGGCGGTGTGAAAAATTACGGAGGCCATGCGGCCTTTGTGGTATTCGTTGGGGCCGTATACGTTGAAGAATTTGAAGCCCGCCCAGGGGAAACCCGCTTCGGCGGGCGGCGGGGCTACAGCGCCGGCCATCGCCGGCGGGGCGGCCAATTGCCGGAGTAGCCAAACGTCGAAATCCTGCTTGCTTTGGCCGTAGGGGTTGAGTGGGCGCAGGCCGGGGATGGTAGTGTGGTCGTCGGAGTAGCCTTGCTCGCCCAGGCCGTAGGTGGCGGCACTGCTGGCATAGAAAAACGGAATCTGGCGATCGCTGCAGGTATTCCACAGCGCCTTGCTGTAGTCGAGGTTGAGCTGATTGAAAATTTCGACGCTGAGCTCGGTAGTATCGGTGCGAGTGCCGATGTGGAACACGACCTCGACGTCGCGGTAGTTTTTTTCCAGCCAGGCCGGGAAGCTGTCGCGGTGGAGTTTGTCCCGGAATGTTTTGCCTTCCAGGTTGCGCAATTTATCGGGCCGGCTGAATTCGTCGACGACCAGAATTTCGCGGTAGCCGGCTTGGTTGAGCCGGCGGACCAGGCAGGAACCGATGAAGCCGGCGGCGCCAGTGACTATGATCATGAAGTAATAAGTGATGATTGATGCAAAACTACGGCCTTTTGACGCATGGGCTGCTGTTATCCTTTGATATTTTAACTCAAATTGAATGACTGAAATTTCTATTTTTTCACTACAACAGGTTATCTTTAGGTCCTTCGGTCACCAAAATCGATTCCATATGCTCACCGCTTTAGTGCTTTGGTGCCTGCTGGTTTTTAACCCGGCCGCGCGGGCACAATGTTTTGTCAGTGGAAATCAAATTCGCCCTTCCTATTACAACGTAGTCGTTTGGATGGATGCCTCCTTCATCGCCAATTTCAACAACGATGCCCAGGCTGCCAAAACATACGCACAACCACAGATAAAAGCAGCCCTGGATGAGATGACAAATCTGTTTAACAATTATCACCTGGAATTCCGGCTGGTTTTCTTTCCGGTCAACTCGGTAGCGCCTCCGTATGCACAGTCTTCCCTGAATGCCTGGATACCCGTCATAAACGACGCTTTTCGAACAACCTATCCATGCGTCAATCAGGACTGTATTTTGGTTTTGAGCAACGCCTTCAGTACGGGCGGCGGTCATGGAAACAGCAATGTCGCTTTGATTTCCGGATTGGGTCTTTCGCCAACTTTGATCGCCCACGAAATCGGCCATAACCTTGGGCTTATTCACCCCAACCCACCGACCATAAATTGTCCGCATGACTGCAATTTCTTCAGCACGTTCATGTGCGGTTCCGGAGCGATTACCTTTAATGCCTGCGATTATTTTGCAACTGGCCGATGTGAACTACGGTGTTTTTTACCGCCGGCCCAATCTGTAACCTGAATTGCCATTGCGACGACTGGGATGACGTTTACGAGGGCGAATTGCCCGGGGATTTATGAACTCAGAATATTGGACAACGGGCAGGAAATGCTGATCGACCTGGCGCCAAACGAGGTCAAAACGTTCCATACCCAAATAGAATATAACCCCGATACGGGCGTGGACCCCTCGAACAATCTTCTGCCCAAAATTACCGCCCGTTTTAGTTTTGATTTAAACGGTCAGGGCATTCTCAAACAATCCGTAGTTGAGCCCAAAGCCGCTGTTCCGGTTTCGGGAACCGTCAACTTTTTTTCAAACGGCCAGCCGGTGTTGGCAACGGGCGATATTACGCTTTCGGGGTCGAGTTTTAATTTAGGTACCACACCGCTGATGTTGTTTAGTGAAGGTACGCAAATGACGGTGCCGAGCGGCGTCGTGGCATATAATGCCTACGGAAGTCAGCCAACCCTTGCCGGCTGCGCCACCATGTGGAAAAGCATCACCGTGCACAACGGCGGCACGCTCGACATCCAAAACACTACCATCCGCGACGCGCAGCAAGGGATTACGGCCTGGGGTACCCTGGTAGCCAGACACTGCAATTTCTACGACAATAATATCGCGGTGGTAGTCGGCCAACGCTATCCCCAGGGACAGGAATATGCGCCGGATATCACCTTGCTGGGCAACCAGTACGGCGCCACTGCCGCCGGGCTGAAGCCGGCTTACACGAGGCAATCGCCGCTACCCCTCGGGAAAGGATTCGCCGGTATTTACCTGCGGAATTCAGGCGTGATCAATATGGATGAAGACCCCGCCACCGCTACCCTGAACCGGTTTTTCAACCTGAAGTACGGCATTATTTCGAAAAGCACGGAACTGCGCGTAGGTGGGACGGTTTTTGAGGATATCGTCCGGACACCCAAGGGAGACGGGTATGCAATGTTTACAACCGCGGCTACGGGCAAGGCTGTATATGCCGAAAATGGCCTGGTAGAAATAGCGAAGAACGGCAGCCAGCAGTTATCCTTCCTGAACTGCCATACCGGCGTGGAAACGGTGGGGGCCACGGCCTACGTGCGAAACGCCATGATGACGGGCATGACCAACGGGATCATCACGACCAACGGCAATTTTTCCACGCACGAGAACAATACCATCCAGGCTGCCGACCGGGGCATCGAATTGCGGCGCGCGTCGCCCCTGTTTGCCGTGCCCGGCGCACCGCCTACGGTCGTCGGAGGCATCAAAGGCAATGTCATCGCCATGGCGGGGCAACCCCGATGCCGTAGGCATTCACGCGGCCGGCAATACGATCACCGGAATCAATACCAACGGTGGGCTGAGCAGTCCGCCGCAATTCACCAACGGCCTGATCGCCGACAACACCGTCAGTATGACCGACGGCGCCGTGGGCATCGGGCTGAGCAGCACCCGGAACCTGTCCGTATTCCACAATACGGTCGACCTGGACAACAACTCCGGCAGCTGCCGGGGGATTTCCCTGAGCGCTGGCGAGATCAAACAGGTGGCTGCAACAACATCATTCATGGCGAATCGGGCGATCCACACGGGCATATACCTGCTGCATGCCAGCCTGCCGAAAGTCCGTTGCAACCTCGCGGCCGGCACACCGACGGGCGTACACGTTGCGGGCCTGCTGATCGGAAAGGCCAGGGCCGACGTGGCCGGCAATACCCTGCAGGATAACGCCACCGGCCTGTTGTACGGCCCGGACGCTATTTCAGGCCCTAGCTTGCACCGGGGAACAGGTGGGGGGAGTAGTTCATTTGCTCAGCACCAGGGTATATTGGCTGTCGCGATCCAATCAATATACACTGTAGATGCGTCGGAAAACCCGGATTTTTTACCGGATGACTGGAATCCGTTTGACTGGATTGTTAACGTCTCAAACACAGGCGCTTCTTACGAGTGCCCCACTCCCGCCGGCAGCTGCCCGCAGGCGGCCGAGTTCGCCGGGGAGGAAACGGACCAGGCCCTGGACGAAACGATCGCCGGCGGCGACCTACCCGGCAGCGAATACCAGGCCGCCAACAATTGGCTGGCGCAGCGCCGGCTGCTCGAACGGATAGCTGACGAAGGCAATCCGTACCCCGGAAATACGATTATAACAGATTTTCTAACGGCCGCTCAGGGAAACGGTTTGGCGGATTATGCGGAAGTACAAACGGCTATCCGGCAGGCCTTTACCCTGGCCCAGGCCGATCAGGATTCCCTGCTGGCATATGAAAACCAAATCCTGAATGGGCTGGACAGCCTCAAAACCCTGGAGGCGCAATTGTTCAGCCCCGGCGTAAGCCAGCAGGACAGCATTACGTGGTCGGAACAACGGCTGGCGCTCGTCGATGCGGTGTACCTGGCCGGGCTGGCGAAAACAACCCTGCTGCACCGGATCGATTCGATCCGCGCCCTGGATGCCGGCGACCTGCTGGAGCAGAACAGCGACCTGCCCGACCTGGAAACGCCGTATGCGGCCAATGAAAAAGCCGTCAACGATATCCTGCTGCGCACGGTGGCCAGCGGGATATTCGCCTTTTCCGTACCGGATAGTACCGCGCTGGATTCCATAGCAGCCGGTTGTCCGTTGGCTGACGGAGAGGCGGTTTTGTGGGCGCGGGCGTTATTGGTTTTATCGCTCGAGGCGCCCCGGGTGTATGATGACGAAGCCACCTGCGGGGCAGAGCGTGCCCTGTCAGCGAAGGCGCCGAAAAACGACTACCTGTCGGTGTATCCCAATCCGGCTTCGGATCATTTGACAATCCGTTATGATCCCACGGAAAACGGAGATCAGCTGCTCCTCATTTTCAATAACCTAGGCCAACTGGTGCTGTCGGCCTGGCTTCCGGGCGATCAAGACAGGATAAAAATTGCCACAGGCAGATTGCCGGCCGGTATTTATTGGTATCATGTCGCCGGAGATCAGCAGGCTCCAGCATCCGGCGGGTTTATTATTCACCGTTAAAACGGTTCGGTATTTACGTGGATGCCTGGGGCCTCGCCTGTGCCAGGCATCCTTCGCTGATTTATCCAACTATGGAAAAACAAATCATCTTTATTCTGTTGATTAGCTGGTTGCCATTCCTTACCTGCGCTCAGAAACACGATTACATCTGGGTTACAGGCGATGACAATCAGACGTTTGATACTACGCATGGCGGCCTGTTGATTGATTTTCATCAAAATCCGGTAAAGGCCTACTATCATTACCGAAATCTTAATATGTTCGTTTGCAATGCGAGCATCTGTGACACTGCCGGGAACTTATTATTTTATACCAACGGTTGCGCCATTGCAGGGGCTGACGACAATATTTTGGAAAACGGAGACGATCTAAACCCAGGCTGGCCACATCAATTACATTGTATTAATTACAATGACGGGTATGCATCTGGGATACAAAGCGCGTTGTTTTTACCGTTACCGGAATCTGGTAATAAATATGTATTATTTCATAAAAGTTATATCATCACTAATAGCCCGGTTGATGTAATAATAGACCAGTTACTTTATTCTACAATTGATTATTCTGACAGCGCAGGTAAAGTGACTGAAAAGAACGTTGAACTGCTGCACGATACGCTGGCCTTTGGCGAACTCCTGGCGGTCAAACACGCGAACGGGAAAGACTGGTGGTTGTCACCCCGCGCCGCAACAGCAACACGTTTTATGTCCCGAAATTCACCAAAGACGGTATTGTCGACACCCTCTGGCAAACCATAGGGATCAAAACCGAAACCGGCCGGCGAAGGGTACGGCCAACTGTGTTTTCGCCCGACGGCAGTAAAGTATACCGCACCAATCCCTTCAACCCCGTCATGGTGTATGACTTTGACCGGGAAGCCGGCGTTTTACCCATTTCGACACCATCGCTTCAAATACGGCAATCAACCGGTCATTGGAGAAATCGGCTGCGCGGTGTCGCCCAATGGACGATTTTTATATTTAAGTTGTCGAAGGCTATTATATCAATTAGACCTTTGGGCGTCAGACATCAGTGCTTCCCAGCTGGTTGTGGCCGAGTGGGATGGTTTTGCTGACCCTTTGCCGACTATGTTTTGGCAATGCCAATTAGGTCCTGATTGTAAAATATATATACGGGCCGGGGGCGACACCCGCTATTTCCACGTGATCCACTACCCCGACGAGCCCGGCCTGGCTTGCCAGGTGGAGCAGCGTGGGCTGCCCCTGCCGACACCAAGCGGGGCCTCGATGCCGTCGTTTCCCAACTACCGCCTGGGTCCGGTGGATAACCCTGGCTTGCCCTGCTCGCCCGTGGTGAGTGTGGGAGCGCCGCCCTCGGGGGAGGTGGGGGTTTGGGTGTATCCCAATCCGGTGCGTACGACATTGAAGATACTTGCCGGCCGGCGATGCGCCGGACCTGTGCGCCTGCGCCTGTTCGACCTGGCGGGCCGGCCGGTGCTGGAGCGAGTGTTCGATCCATTGGAGGCCGTTACCGAAATAGATGTGCGGGAATTGGCTACCGGAGTCTATTTTTATGCATTGTGGAGCGAGGGGACGATGCAAGGTGTGGGGAAGGTAATGAAGATAGAATAAACTGCCCTACTTTTGCGCCGTCTACCCCCGAGGTCTCGGGGCAGGCTGTCCACCGTGAAAAAAACATTTTTCGCTTCCGATTTCCATCTCGGCGCCGATGCGCGCCTGTCCTCCCGCGACCGGGAGCGGCAGATTGTGCGCTGGCTCGATGCGATTGCTCCGGAGGCGGATGCGATTTACCTGGTTGGCGACCTGTTCGAGTTTTGGTTTGAGTACAAAACCGTCGTTCCCAAGGGATTCAACCGCTTTCTGGGCAAGCTGGCCGAACTGCGCGACAGCGGCCTGCCCATCCAGGTTTTTACCGGCAACCACGACCTGTGGATGTTCGGTTATTTCGAAGAAGAACTGGGCATACCCGTGCACCGCAAACCCTTGCAAATCGAATTGCAGGGAAAACAATTTTTCATCGGTCACGGCGACGGCCTGGGTCCGGGCGACCGGGGCTATAAGCGCATGAAAAAAATATTTACTAACCCGGCCAACCAGTGGCTGTTTTGCTGGCTGCATCCCGACCTGGGCATGCGCTTGGCGGGTTTTTCTTCTCAAAAAAGCCGCGAGGCCATGCCGGAAGAAGAGCGCTCCTGGCTGGGCGAAGCGCGCGAATGGCTCGTGCAATACGCCCACCGAAAGATCGACCAGGGCGTCGAAGCGGACTATTTTATTTTCGGCCACCGGCATCTCGCCGTGGACTGGCTGTTGAAAAACGGCCGGAGCCGCTATGTCAATTTGGGCGACTGGATGTCGTTTTGCTCCTATGCGGTGTTCGACGGGACGGAACTCGAACTGCGGTTTTTCGAGCGGGAAGGAGAGGTATTGCGGAATTTTTAACCTGACAGGTGGAATTTTTTTTAAAAAATTCCACCTGTCAGGTTTTTTACTGTGCGCGTCCGAAGAAAACATACACAATCAGCGCACAAAGCCCCAACGTAAGCAGCGCCACCCACCAGACGGGCGACGAAAATTCGACCGGCTTGTCGTCGCCGATCAGGACAAACGTCGCCCAGCGGCTGGGGTGGGCTTCGGCGAGGGTAGCCTGGCGGAGGTAATCGCGCTGGGCCTGGCTGAGGGCGTCGTCTTTGTTTTGCCCGGCTTTCAAATGTTCAAAAAAACGGAGGATAATGTTTTTGGAAGCGTCGTCGTCGGCATTCCACAGGCTCATGACAATGTTGGGGCAGCCGGCGTATTTGAATGCGCGGGAGAGGCTCATGACGCCTTCGCCGCGCTGGAGGCGGCCGGCGCCGGTTTGGCAGGCGCTGAGCACGGCGAGGTCGGCGCTGAGTTGCATGTTGTACAGTTCGTAGGCGTGCAAGGCGCCGTCTTCGGCGGAATCGGGGCTGAACAGAATTTGGGAGTAGAGCGGGTCTTCGTCGTCGGCGCAGGCGTGGGTGGCCAGGTGGAGGAGCCGGCACTGCGGGGCAATTTGTTTGAAGGCCCGTTCGGTGGCGGCTTCGGCCAAAAACGCCTGGCCGGTGCGGAGCAGTTGGTGCACGGTTTGTACTTCGGGCCTGTTTTGTTTCAAATCGGGGATCAGGCCGCCGCGCCAATGCCTATTGGCCACTGCGCTGCCAATGCCGCGCGAAGCCAGGGGCTGGCCGCTGAAAGCGGGGGCGAAGCCGGAATAATAGTGCTGGTGTGGCCGTCGGCGGGGCGATTGTTCGAGCAGCAGCGCGGCGGAGTATTCGTAGCGGATGTTTTTGGTTTTGATCAAATAGGGCAGCTCGCGCCAGTTTTCGGCGGCGAGGGTTTCGGGGCTGGGGGCTTTTTCGAGCAGGATTTGGAAGGGGAGGTAGTGGAGGGGGCCGTCGGGGATGATGACCAATTCTGCTGTGTAGGGAAGACTGGACAGGGCTGGAGCGAGCAGACTCCGATAGAGCCGGTGTGCGTCGGTGGCAAATTGGTCGATATCGCCTGCGTGCTGGATGGCTGCAGTGCGGTATATTGCGGAGTCTAGTTGAGCGTCGCGGCGCACCTGCCGCAGTTGGAGGTCTTCGGCGGTTATTCTGAACAGGTAAAAAACGGAATCGGTGGCGAAGTATTCCACCAAGGTAGTTCCAGTGGCGGCTAACTGATGGCGCAATTGCGTGAGGGCGGGTACAGCGCTGTATTTCAGTTGGAAAAAATTGCTGTGTTTTTGTCGGGTTTCTGCTAAATAGGCCTCGTAACGGTTTTTGGCAGCCAGCAGCCGGGCTTGGTATGCAACCAGTTTTTGCCCGGCCGGAGTGGAGGAATCGTTTCGCGCGGCCAGAACGAGGTGCTCGAGGAAAATAATCTCCTGGCGCAAAGAGTCTTCTCGATGGCGATGCGTTTCAGGCAAGCCAGCTATTTGCCGGATGCCGGGATCTTGCAGTTTTTCACGTAAAATCGTGGCTTTGCACTGGTCGGGCTTGATCAAAGTTTGACAGATGAATGCTTGCATTGGCTGCCCGTTCGTACGTCATGACAAGTCTTGCCTTGTACCAGGATTGATCAAAAATTGCCGCTGCTTTCAGAAAATGCTCCAAGGCCCGCTCGTAGTCGCCTTGCCTGCTACGGAAATAAGCAATGTTGAAATGCCAGTTGCCATAAACGGGATGCCCGGGCGGATAAAGGATTTCGGAAAGATTTATGCCTTTATACTGCCAGTAGACTGCCATTTCATAGTCGCCGCGAAGCGCATAGTTGGTGGCAACTCCCACGCAGCCGTCCAACATGAGCGCATTAATTCCGAAATGCTCCTCCATCGAAGTTAGCGCGGCGAGGAAATTATCCAATCCGGTTTCCAGTTCTCCGTGAACGGTTTGCATGTTGCCGAGGATACCTTTCATTATTGTGGAGGCATACAACAACGCGGAGTCTTTTTTATGAAGCAGCAGGTCTTCATACATCGGCACGCATGCTGACAGTTTTACATAAAGTGTATCGAGCTCGCCAGCGGCAAATTTTTTCAGCGTCCAGTCCAGATCCGCTTGCGCTTGTGCGCGTGCGTGGTCCCAGGTTGAGTCGCTCCAATGGTGTTGTGGGGCGTGGACATCTGTAGCGTCCAAGTTTTTAGCATATGTAGTTGGTGGTTTTTCACAACTCAAAAAAACACTACAGAAAGCAGCCAGGCTAATCAAATGGTTCATAGAAAAAGCAGGATATTGTTTTAATGACAAACCAGAATCCAGCTCATTCCCGAATTTCGGGTTTACTGGGCGTCCGGGAAACGAACAGGTTCCCGTCACTGGCTGCAGCAGTCAGTTGCGAATCGATCTCGAGGACGGTCAGTCCCCCACTCGGCGCAATCTCCAAACGAGCCCCGGGCTGAATAACCAGGCTATAAATTTCTTCATTTTTGCTGGTAAGCACCGGATAATTTTTCCGGTCGCTGGTTTGTTGCGGGATGACGACCTGGCAGGCCCAGTCGGGCACCGTGCCGAGGCTCCAGTTGCGCGGGCAGCTCCAGTTGGTTTCCTGGCCGGGGAAGCCTCCTTTCCAGGTGTTGATTTTTTGTGCGTTGAGCAGGGTAGCGCCGGCGGCGGAGAGCAGAAGGGCGATGGTAGCGAGCGTCTTTTTCATGATGGCAGTGCTTTTTTATGGTTTATACCTGGAAGCGGCAAGTGCTTACCACCCAGGGGTAATTTTTTTTCCATTTACCACAATCCCGGCGCCCTTTTTTCACTTCCCGCCGATTCCGGTATTTTTCTCAAATTTGCTCGCCGGCACACCCCGGCCCCTGTCATGTCTACCCAGCATCCCGACCAACACTACATCGAAGCCATCCGCACGGGCGACACTGCCGTTTTGCGCCGGCTGATCGCCGAGAGTTATCCGCCTGTCGAACGCTGGATTTGCCAAAACAGCGGCGCCCCGGCCGACGCGGAAGACGTTTTTGGCGACGCGCTCGAGGCTGTTTTCAGAAAGCTAAGCCAGGGAGCGACCATCGAGCTCACGGCTCGTTTTTCCACCTATATCTTCAGTATTTGTAAAAAACAATGGCTGAAACGCCTCAACAAAAAAAAATCCGGCGGCGGGGTAAGCCTGCACGCCCCCGAGGTATTAAGCCTTGAAACAGACGAATGGATGACGGCCCTGCACGATTCAGAAACCATGAACTTCCTCCGAAAAAAACTGGGCCAGTTGGCCGAATCCTGCCGGCAACTGCTCGAATTGTGCTGGTCGGACGAACGCCTTTCGATGGAAGATATCGCTGTTCGGATGGGCTTTGCCAGCGCCGGCTACGCCAGCAAACGCAAGCACCAGTGTATTCAAATTTTGAAAAAAAGCATATGGGAGGATCCGCTTGCCGATCAATATTTATAAACGCACCAAGCCATGTCGCCGGAAGAACGAACTGCACAAATTGAAGCCTGGCTTGACGGAACGCTGGATGCGGAAGCGCGCGCGGCGTTTGCCGCCAGTCTGCGCGACGACCCTGCGCTCGCCGTGGAGCTCGCCTTGCACGAACGCTTGCGCCAGGCTGTCCGGGAAAAATCGGCAGGCGATTTTCGCCAGCAACTCGACAGCCTGCTGGGCGAGCACCGCGCCGGCACAGCCCGAATACCCAGCCTGCGCCGCTTTTGGCTCCCGCGCTACAGTTGGGCCTTGGCGGCTGCGCTGCTATTGGCTGTGGCAGCTGTTTGGTTTTGGTTTCCGGCTGGCCCGGCCCCGGAAGACTTGTATGCCCAGGCCTTTCAGCCGCCCACCCGGTTTTATCACCGGTCGGTTCGCCACACGGCCGATAGCATGGCTACGGCGCCTGCCGATCCCACTTGGGTGCGCCTCGACTCGGCCTGGGCAGCTGCCGGCCGGGAGCAAGCCCTTCGGCTCGCGCTTGAAATTTCCAGGGCGGAAACCGACACTCAAAGCCGGCTGGCCGCCTTATACGCGGCGGGGGTGATCGCCCTGGCCGACCAGCAGCCGGAAGCGGCTATTTTGCACTTGAAAAATGCGGAAGGCAGCAAACTCTATCGCGAGGAAATCGTGTGGTACACGGCTTTGGCCCAGGTGCAACTGGCCTTGCGCGACCGTGAGCGAACCGGCGCGGCCATTCAGGCCTTGGAAAACGTTAAAAAAGGGAGCCAGCCGGAGGAGCGGTATTTGATGGCGGAAAAGTTGCTTGAATCATTGCGGCGTCAACGGTAAACGTTCAGGCTTTGGATTTTGCCCGCATCCGCTCGCGCAAGTCCTCTCCGATCAGCCGGTGTCCGGCGTTCATGCGGTAGATGCGGACGTTGCGCACGCCTTCCACCATTTTTTTTACGGTTTTATAGTGGATCATCTCATCTTTTGTTCCGAAATAAATATCTACCGGCAGACCCGATTCGCGCCAGATGGCTTTGATGCGTTGGCGGCGCAGGTAAAACGAATCGAGGGCAAACCAGCATCCGAAGCTGCGCCGGAAGCGCTCGGGGCGGGTGAGGTTGAAGGATAAAAAATGCAGGATGAGCGGCGGCACCAGGTTCAGCCGGCGCCCCAGATCGAGCAGGCGCAGAAACCACTGCGGGCGTTTGAGCAGCTGGTGAAAAATCCGGCGAACCCACATAGGCGTGCGCACCGCCATAGGCATGCCTTTCGTCCGGATGCCGTCGGGAGCCAACAGATACAATTTGTCGAGTTGGGGGAGCAATTCCGGCAACATGGCCTGCACGAGGCGCGCGCCAAAACTGTAGCCCATCAGGCTCAGGCGGTTTTTGTTTTCCCTGGACATGATTTGGCGGATAATAGCCAGCAGGTCTTCTTTTGAAAAACTGCGCTCCGGCCATTCGGTCTGCCCATGAAATGGCAAATCAAAAGCGACTACGGTGTAGCGTTCCGCCAGGGCGCCCTCCAGAATGGCGAACAGGCGTGCCCGGTCGCCGAAGCCGTGCAGGGCCACCAGCAGCCGCGGCCCCTGCCCAAACCGCAGGCAGTGTATGCGGGCATTTTGATATTCCAGATAAAAAGACTGCATGAAGGGTAGCTGTTATATTCCACACTCGCGTCACTCGTCCACCCGGAACTTGAACCCCACGCCGTGAATATTTTCCACCTTGATGCGCTCGTCGCGGTTCAGGTATTTGCGCAAGCGGGAGATAAACACGTCGAGGCTGCGGCCAAGGAAATAATCGTCTTTACCCCAGATGGTTTCCAGGATATAGGAGCGCTTCACCACCTGGTTGCGGTTTTCGTAGAGAAGTTTGAGGAGGTCGGCTTCTTTTTGGGTGAGCGTTTCGCCTTCTTCGTCGCCGTAGGCGAGGTGCAGGTTTTTGTAATCGAACTGGTAATGGCCGATACTGGTCGGCGTGTTGGATTTCAGGATGCCGGTGTATTTGGAGCGGCGCAGGAAAATATCGATTTTCAGGAGCAGTTCTTCAATACTGAACGGTTTGGTGATATAATCATCGGCGCCGATCGTGAGGCCGTGGATTTTATCTTGTTTCAGGCTTTTGGCGGTCAGGAAAATGATGGGCACCTGGTCGTCGCGCTTGCGGATCTCTTCTGCCAGCGTATACCCATCCACCTCCGGAAGCATCACGTCCAGAATGCACAGGTCAAATTTCTGGCCGGACTGGATCACCTCCAGGGCTTTCTGGCCGTCTTCGCAATAGGTGACCTGGTAACCGTTAAACTCAAGGTTGTCGCGCGTGACATAGCTCAGGCTTTCATCATCCTCGACGTAAAACAAGTGTGCTTTTATTTCGGCCATTGGTCCGGTGGATTTGTGTGTTCAGGTTGGGTGTTTCGTTTTCGGCAACGGGCAAACTTAACACAAGTTGGCGTAAAAAATACAGTATGCCGCAAGCCATTTAGCATCGTGTCCAAAATCTGCCTTCCAAAATGGAAAGCTATTTGTGACACGATACCTATAGTTTGCGGACGATCATCAACCCGTCGCGCAGGGGCAGCAACAGGTTCTCAACCCGTTCGTCTGCCTGCAGGCGTGCATTAAAGGCGCGCAGCGCCCGGGCGGTGGCATCCTTTTCATCGAGCAGCACCTTGCCATCCCAAAGCGCGTTGTCGGCCAGTAATATACCGCCACTGCGCAATTTGGGCAGCGCCAGTTCATAATGAAGGGCATAGTCCAGTTTGCCGGCATCGAGAAAGACCAGGTCGAATACCTCGTTCAAATGGGGTAAAATAATAGCGGCGTCGCCAAGGTGGAGCTCGATTTGCCGTTCGAGCCCGGCCAGCCCGATGTATTTCCGGATAAAGGGCTCCAGTTCGTCGTTGGCTTCAATGGTATGAAGCCGCCCCTCATCCGGAAGGCCCTGTGCAAGGCAGATAGCGCTGTAGCCGGTAAAGGTGCCGATTTCGAGTATCCGTCGGGGGCGGATCATTTGGCTGATCAACCGCAGGAGCATGCCTTGAATGGGCCCCGACAACATGTGCGGGTTCAGGGTATGCAGTTGGGTTTCGCGCTCCAGCGCCTGCAACAGCGGGGGCGCCGCAGAGGTATGTTGCGCACAATATTGAAGGAGCTTTTCGTTGTTCGGCATGGCTGGACAAACTTATGCGCCACCGGCGGAAGGAGGTGTGCCGCAAAAAAAGCATATAAAACCGGGTTTGCAGTTTTTTTTAAAAATTCTTTTCCAGTTTTGGCGAAAGGCGTTACCTTTGCACTCGCTTTTCGAAAGGGGGTATCTTCCGGAAGAAAAAGTACGTTGTTTGAACTTGAATTTTTCGATTTGAAGAGCCATTGGAGTGGCAGTAACTGGCCAGTGTAGCTCAGTTGGTAGAGCAGCTGATTTGTAATCAGCTGGTCGGGGGTTCGAGTCCCTTCACTGGCTCAGAATTTTTGACTTTTAAATTTTACATTTAGACTTTGAACAGAAGTCAAAATGTAAAAGATGAAGGGGGGGTGCCCCGGAGTTGGAGAGCCGGGCCAGACTGTAAATCTGGTGCTTGACCGCTGAGTAGGTTCGAATCCCACCACCCCCACTATGAATGATAAATGTTGAATACGATCTGACGCGTTATTTTGGCAGTGCCGTCTGAAAAAATAACCGGTCCGGCATGGTTCAGCAGGGATGATTCAGATTGCGGTGGTAGCTCAGTTGGTAGAGCGTCAGCCTTCCAAGCTGAATGTCGCGAGTTCGAATCTCGTCCGCCGCTCCGTCGAACGATCAAACCGTCGTAAGTTACAAGTTGCTGCTTTCCCGGTGGCGGCGAAGAGCTGACGACTATTGGCTTTTGTTCGCCGTTGTAGCTCAGGGGTAGAGCACTTCCTTGGTAAGGAAGAGGTCGTGAGTTCAATTCTCATCAACGGCTCAAACGATGTGGTAACAGGATAATTTGAATGTGCGGTGGTGCCTGCATCAAATTTTCGATTATCACATTATCACATTAACAAATTATCACATCAACAAATTTTTAGTCTAAACCAATGGCAAAAGAGACATTTGCACGCACAAAGCCGCACGTAAATATCGGTACGATCGGACACGTAGACCACGGTAAGACTACCCTGACCGCAGCGATCACTTATGTTCTTTCCAGCAAGGGATTGGCCAAAAAGACGGATTATGCTTCCATTGATGCTGCTCCGGAAGAAAAAGAGCGGGGTATTACGATTAACACCGCTCACGTAGAATATGAAACGGAAAAGCGTCACTATGCGCACGTTGACTGCCCGGGTCACGCCGACTATGTCAAAAACATGATCACCGGCGCCGCCCAGATGGACGGGGCCATCCTGGTGGTTGCCGCCACCGACGGCCCGATGCCCCAAACCCGCGAACACATCCTGCTGGCCCGCCAGGTAGGTGTGCCGCAGATTGTGGTTTTCATGAACAAAGTCGACCTTGTTGACGACGATGAGATGCTCGAGCTCGTGGATATGGAGGTACGCGAACTGTTGACCTCCTACGGCTTCAACGGCGATGACGCCTACGTTATCAAAGGCTCTGCACTGAAAGCCCTGGAAGGCGATGCCGCCGGCGTTCAAGCTATTAACGAACTGATGGATGCTTGCGACAAAGACATTCCGGAACCGGTTCGCGAAACCGACAAGCCGTTCCTGATGCCGGTGGAAGACGTATTTACCATCACCGGCCGCGGTACCGTTGCTACCGGCCGTATCGAGCGCGGCGTAATCAACACGGGCGACCCGGTTGAAATCATCGGCATGATGAAAGAAGGTGAAAAACCGCTGACTTCCACGATCACCGGCGTGGAAATGTTCCGTAAAATCCTGGAGCGCGGTGAAGCTGGCGACAACGCCGGATTGTTGCTCCGCGGTATTGAAAAAGACCAGATCCGCCGCGGTATGGTTATTTGCAAACCGGGCAGCGTCAAGCCGCACAAGAAATTTAAGTGCTCGGTGTACGTGTTGTCGAAAGAAGAAGGCGGCCGGCACACGCCGTTCTTTAACGGCTACCGCCCGCAATTCTACTTCCGTACGACCGACGTTACCGGCAACGTTAAGCTGCCGGCCAACGTAGAAATGGTTATGCCGGGTGATAATATCGAATTTGAAGTGGAACTCCACAACACGATCGCCCTCGAAAAAGGGCTGCGCTTCGCTATCCGCGAAGGCGGCCGTACGGTAGGCGCCGGTCAGGTGACGGAGATAATGGACTAATATTCATGGCGTGATGGAGTGATTTTTCTAATCATTCCATCACGCCATGCCCGAGGGGCATAGCTCAATTGGTAGAGTGGCGGTCTCCAAAACCGCAGGCTGCGGGTTCGAGCCCTGCTGCCCCTGCGAATCAATATCAAGCACAGTTCAGTTGCGTTGCCTGCTAACCGGCCGGCGAGGTTCGTTGTCCGCCCTATCGGGCAACGGACTTTTTTGGCAAAACACAGGTCTGCTCCGGTATCAGCCGGACAACACAACAAGGAACGTCAATACTTAGCAATGGAGCGCGTTACCTTATACCTGAAAGAAAGTTATCACGAACTGGTCAAGAACGTCTCTTGGCCTACACTGGCGCAGCTGCAGGAAAGCACCATCGTAGTGCTGATCACCTCCGTCATTCTTGCCTTGATCGTCTTTTTGATGGATGTGGCCTGTAGCGTAGTGTTTAAAAATATTTACGGCGTGTGGGGCCAATAATATAGCTCCGGGGCGCCTCTTCATACCCCTTCCTAAAAGTTATGAGTAAAGAAAAGGAAACGACGTCTGTCGCAGGGGTCGAAGAAAAAAAATGGTACTCTCTCCGGGTCATCAGCGGCAAGGAGAAAAAAATCAAAGAACGCATCGACCTGGAGGTTGAACGCTCTAACTGGAAAGATTTTATTTTCCAGATTATCGTTCCCACCGAAAAGGTATACAAAATCCGCAATGGCAAAAAAGTCGTGCAAGAACGGAATTTGTTGCCCGGATATATCCTGATCGAAGCATACGGCCACCGGCTCAATGGCGATGTGGCTAAAATGATCAGCGATATCCCCAACGTAATCCACTTCCTGGGAAAAGAAACGCCTATTCCCATGACGCAGGTCGAAGCCAACCGCTTACTGGGTAAAGTGGACGACAGCAGCGAAGCCGGCGAAACCATGGCCGAACCCTTCCTCGTCGGTGAAACGGTTAAAATCATCGATGGACCGTTCACCGATTTTGTGGGCGACATCCAGGAGGTCAACGAAGAGAAGAAGAAACTGAAAGTGATCGTCAAGATATTCGGCCGCGGTACGGAAGTCGAACTAAACTTTATGCAAGTAGATAAAATCAGTTAAGCCCGTTTTTAAGGTCCGCTTCTCCCGGACACGCTTCCATTAAAAACGACTTGAGTGAGTACATATATACTTTTAAATGCAGCACACGCTGTTTTTTAACCAGCTGATCCAATGGCAAAAGAAGTCGATATTTATATCAAACTCCAGGTAAAAGGCGGCCAGGCTAACCCGGCTCCGCCAATCGGCCCGGCACTCGGCTCGAAAGGCGTGAATATCATGGAGTTTTGCAAGCGCTTCAACGCCCAGACGCAAGAGCAAACGGGTAAGGTGCTGCCGGTTATTATTTCGGTATACAAAGACAAAACATTTGACTTTGTTATCAAAACACCACCGGCCGCCATTCAATTGTTTGAAGCCGCCAAACTGCAACCCGGGCAAGGCTCCGCCGAACCCAACCGCAAAAAAGTAGGCTCCGTATCCTGGGAACAGGTGCGCGCAATCGCTGAAAATAAAATGCCCGACCTCAACTGCTTTACGGTCGAATCCGCCATGAAAATGGTGGCCGGTACCGCACGCAGTATGGGCATTACCGTAGACGGCACGCCGCCGTGGGGGAATTGATAATGAAATCAATGAGATCAATGTGGAATTGGTTTTTGAAAAATTGACCACATTGACCACATTCGAACAAGGGAGTTTCGGCCCAACCCGAAACGCTGAACCTTAAACACAGTTTTTAATGGCACAACTAACGAAAAAACGCAAAGCCGTCGAGTCGAAAGTTGACAAAGACAAACTCTACGGGCTGGACGAAGCCATGGGCCTCGTCAAAGCCGTCAACACCACCAAATTCGATGCCTCGGTAGATGTTCACGTGCGCCTTGGCCTCGACCCCCGGAAAGCCGATCAGGCCCTGCGGGGCACGGTATCGCTGCCGCACGGAACTGGCAAAACCAAGCGTGTACTGGTTTTCTGTACGCCGGAAAAAGAAGCCGAAGCCAAAGCGGCCGGCGCCGATTATGCCGGCCTGGATGAATACCTCCAAAAGGTGTCGGAAGGCTGGATGGATATCGATGTGATTATCGCCATGCCCAGCGTCATGGCCCAACTCGGTAAAGTAGCGCGTATACTTGGCCCGCGCGGCCTGATGCCCAACCCGAAAACGGGTACCGTGACCAACGATATCGCCTCGGCTGTTCAGGAAGTAAAAAAAGGTAAAATCGCTTTCCGCGTCGATAAGTTCGGTATCGTGCATGCCTCGGTAGGCCGGGTCTCCTTTACGCCCAGCCAACTGACCGACAATGCCCACGAACTGATCGCTACGCTCGTGCGGATGAAACCTTCCAGTGCCAAAGGGGTGTACATGAAATCGGTATCGGTGGCCAGCACGATGAGCCCCGGCATCGCAGTAGACCCTAAATCGATCAAAGTCTGATTTGCTGAAATGTTGATTTGTTGATGCGTTGATTTGAAGCGGGCATCAGCAAATCAACGCATCAACAAATCAGCGCATCAACAAATCAACATTTCAACATACAAGAAATGACCAGAGAAGATAAAACCGCAGCCATCGCGGAACTCCGGGAAGAACTGGGCAGTACCGCTTTTTTCTACCTGGCCGATTCCTCGACCCTGTCGGTGGCGAAAATCAACCGTTTCCGCCGCATGTGCTTTGAAAAAGGCGTAAAAATCAAGGTGGCGAAAAACACCCTGATCCAAAAAGCCCTCGAAGGCGAACCCGCTGAAAAAGGCTACCAGAACCTGTTCGAGGCGCTGCATGGCCCAACCACCATTCTCATTTCCGACAATCCGAAAGCGCCGGCCAAACTGATCGAAGAATTCCGCAGGTCGGAAGCGCGCCCGATCCTGAAGGCTGCCTACATCGATTCCGATGTGTTTATCGGCGACGATCAGCTTCAAACGCTGATTCAACTGAAAACCAAAGACGAACTCGTCGGCGAAATCATCGGCCTCCTGCAATCGCCCGGCCGCAACCTGTCTAGCCTGATCACGGCCAGCGGCAGCAAACTGGCCGGCATTGTCAAAGCGCTCGAAGAAAGGGAAGCCTGAACAGGGGCTTCCTATCGTCCTGCGTTACCGTTACCACGGCTTCCAAGTACGCACTATATGCGATCCACCCTTTGAACCCAGAACCCCTTACTGAACCTTCAACCATCATTTTAGCAAACCATTTTAATTAACTATCAGAATGGCAGATTTGAAAGTACTTGCCGAACAATTGGTAAACCTCACCATTAAAGAAGCCAACGAATTGGCTACTATCCTGAAGGATGACTACGGCATCGAGCCGGCCGCTTCTGCTGTGGCAGTAGCTGTGGCCCCGGGCGCAGGCGCAGGCGGCGGCGAAGCCGCTCCGGCTGAAAAAACGGAGTTCGACGTATTCCTGAAAGATGCCGGCGCAAATAAACTCAACGTCGTGAAAGAAGTGAAAAACCTCCTGGGCCTGGGCTTGAAAGAAGCGAAAGACCTGGTAGACGGCGCTCCAAGCCAACTCAAAGCCGGCGTAAACAAAGCAGAAGCCGAGTCGATCAAGGCAGCGCTGGAAGGCGCCGGCGCCGTTATCGAGGTCAAGTAAGCAGGGTGCGTGCGTTGAAGGCCGCCTTCGGCCTCCGAATTGCGTTTTATAAACAAACGCCCACCTCCTGACTTACGATCTCCAAACGATGCTTGGCACTCATTTTTACGTAATTTCAATACCCTCTCGATTGGGCTTAATGCAGATCCGATAACCGGTCTGCGTTAAGCCTATCGGCGTCTTTACCGGTGTGGCCGGAGAAACCTTTTCGCTGGGTTCAGCGTTTAAGTACTTTCCCTCCCGCCTATCCTTTTTTCCCGGCCGGAAATCTTCCGGCCAATTTGCAAATCGCACACCAGCATATTTTGCATAAAATGACCAATAACGGCACTACTAATGGGGTAATGCCCAAAACCGGAGTTCAAGAGCGCGTAAATTTTGGCAAAATTCGCCTCGCCGGTCATTATCCCGACCTCCTCGAAATTCAACTGAAGTCGTTTCAGGAGTTTTTCCAATTGGAAACTACACCGGAAAACCGGGCCGCCGAAGGCTTGTATAAGGTGTTCAAAGAAAATTTCCCGATCACCGATGCCCGGAATATCTTCAACCTGGAATTTCTGGATTATTTCGTTGATCCTCCCCGTTACTCTATCGACGAGTGTATGCAACGCGGCCTGACCTATTCCGTGCCGCTGAAAGCTAAACTGCGCCTGTCCTGTAACGATGAAGAACATATTGATTTCCAAACGATTGTCCAGGATGTTTTTTTGGGCAATATCCCTTATATGACCCCCAAGGGCACGTTTGTGATCAATGGCGCCGAACGCGTGATCGTGTCGCAACTCCACCGCTCGCCGGGCGTATTCTTCGGCCAGAGCTTCCACCCCAACGGTACGAAAATCTACAGCGCCCGCGTCATCCCCTTCAAAGGCGCCTGGATGGAATTCGCCACGGATATCAACCTGGTGATGTATGCCTACATCGACCGGAAAAAGAAGTTTCCCGTGACGACCCTGCTCCGGGCCATCGGATTCGATACCGACAAGGCTATCCTCGACCTGTTCAACCTGGCCGATGAAATCGCCTGCACCCGCGAAAACCTCGAGGCCGCCGTCGGTCGCAAACTCGCCGCCCGCGTGCTGAAAAGCTGGACGGAAGACTTCGTAGACGAGGATACCGGCGAAGTAGTCACTATTCCGCGAAACGAGGTTATCCTCGAACGCGACACTATGCTCGATGAGGAGAATATCGAACATATCCTCGATGCCAGCGCCACCACGGTTATCCTGCAGCGCACTGACATCGACGAGGACTTCTCCATTATCTACAATACCTTGCAAAAAGATCCGACGTCGAGCGAACTCGAGGCCGTAACCTATATATACCGCCAGCTGCGCGGCTCCGATCCGCCAGATGACGAAACGGCGCGCGGCATCATTGAAAAGCTGTTTTTCTCCGATAAACGCTATAACCTCGGCGAGGTGGGCCGTTTCAAAATCAATCGAAAACTGGGACTCGATATCGACAACGATAACCTGGTGTTGACCAAGGAGGATATCATCGCTATCGTGCGCTATATCGTCAGCCTGATCAACAACAAGGCTGAAATCGACGATATCGACCACCTGTCGAATCGCCGCGTACGCACCGTGGGCGAGCAGTTGTACGCCCAGTTCGGCGTTGGCCTGGCCCGTATGGCCCGTACCATCCGGGAGCGCATGAATGTCCGCGACAACGAGGTGTTCACTCCGGTCGACCTGATCAACGCCCGCACGCTGTCGTCCGTCATCAACTCGTTCTTTGGTACCAGCCAGCTCTCGCAATTCCTCGACCAAACCAACCCGCTTTCCGAAATCACGCACAAGCGCCGTATTTCGGCGCTCGGCCCGGGTGGTCTGAGCCGCGAACGCGCCGGCTTTGAAGTTCGCGACGTACACTATTCCCACTATGGCCGCCTGTGCACCATCGAAACGCCGGAAGGCCCAAACATCGGTCTGATCTCCACACTTTGCACCCATGCCAAGATCAATAAAATGGGCTTTCTCGAAACGCCCTACCGGCGGGTGGAAGGCGGCAAGGTGGTCATGATCGGCGATGTGGAATACCTCTCCGCAGAAGCGGAAGACTACCGGAAAATCGCTCAGGCCAATACGCCGGTCAGCGAAGTCGGCGCCTTCCAGGAGGACCGCGTACGCTCGCGCGAACACGGCGACTTCCCGATCCTCAGCCCGGAAGACGTGGAGTACATCGACGTGGCGCCCAACCAAATCGTAGGCGTGTCGGCCTCGCTGATCCCCTTCCTGGAAAACGACGACGCCAACCGCGCGCTCATGGGCTCGAACATGCAACGCCAGGCCGTACCGCTCATCCGCCCGCACTCCCCCGTGGTGGGAACGGGGCTGGAAGCCAAAGTAGCCCGCGACAGCCGCATGCTGATCAATGCCGAAGGCTCCGGGGTGGTGGAATACGTGGACGCCAATGAAATCGTCATTCACTATGACCGCACGGAAGAAGACCAACTGGTTTCGTTTGAAGATGCCCGCAAAACGTATAAACTCACCAAGTTTATGCGCACCAACCAGGGTACCTGCATCAACCTGAAACCCATCGTGCGCCGCGGCCAACGCGTGGAAGAAGGCGATATCCTCTGCGAAGGATATGCCACCGAAAACGGCGAACTGGCCCTCGGCCAAAACCTGAAGGTGGCCTTCATGCCCTGGAAAGGGTACAACTTCGAGGATGCCATCGTGCTGTCCGAACGCGTCGTACAGGAAGACGTCTTTACCTCCATCCATATCGAACACTTCGAACTGGATGTGCGCGATACCAAACTCGGCGAAGAAGAACTCACCGCAGACATTCCGAACGTCAGCGAAGACGCCACCAAAGACCTCGACGAAAACGGCATTATCCGAATCGGCGCCTGGGCAAAAGAGGGCGATATCCTGATCGGAAAAATCACGCCGAAAGGGGAAACCGATCCGACACCGGAAGAAAAACTCCTGCGCGCCATTTTCGGCGACAAAGCCGGCGACGTGAAAGACGCTTCGCTCAAAGTGCCGCCCAGCATCAATGGCGTGGTGATCGACAAACAACTTTTCGCCCGCGCTAAAAAGGATAAAATCCAGAAAGAACAGGAAAAAGCCCTGCTCGACAAACTGGACGACGAACACGCAGTAGCGCTGAACAACCTGAAAACCATTTTGGTCGACAAACTTCAGGTGCTGGTAAAAGATAAAATTACCAACGGTATCCGCAGTATCTACGGCGAGGAGATGGTTCCGAAAGGTTCCAAACTCAGTATCCAGGTTCTGCGCGACCAGATCGACTACAGCCAGGTGGACTATACCAACTGGACCAGCGAAAAAGGCACCAACCAACTCATCGCCCGCCTGTTGCACAACTACAGCATCAAGGTAAATGAAGAAGTTGGGCGCTATAAGCGCGAAAAATTCAATATCAGCATTGGCGACGAACTACCCGCCGGCGTGTTGAAACTGGCTAAAGTATACCTGGCAAAAAAACGCAAACTCAAGGTGGGCGATAAACTCGCCGGCCGCCACGGGAATAAAGGCATCGTCAGCCGCATCGTGCGAATCGAAGATATGCCCTTCCTCGCCGATGGTACCGCAGTCGATGTGGTGCTCAACCCGCTGGGCGTACCCTCGCGGATGAACCTCGGCCAGATTTTCGAAACGGTACTCGGCTGGGCCGGCGACCGCCTCGGCTTGAAATTCGCCACGCCCATCTTCGACGGCGCCAAAACCGATGAAGTGGAGCAGTGGATCGAAAAAGCCGGCTTGCCAGAACTCGGCCAAACCTACCTGCACGATGGCGAAACAGGCGACCGCTTTCATCAAAAAGCGACCGTAGGCATTATTTACATGCTCAAACTGAGCCATATGGTGGACGACAAGATGCACGCCCGTTCCATTGGGCCATACTCGCTCATTACCCAGCAGCCACTCGGCGGTAAAGCGCAGTTTGGCGGCCAGCGTTTCGGCGAAATGGAAGTGTGGGCTCTCGAAGCCTACGGCGCATCCAATATCCTGCAGGAATTGCTCACCTTTAAATCGGACGATATCCAGGGACGCGCCAAAGCATACGAAGCCATCGTAAAAGGCGATAACCTGCCCGAAGCGAATATCCCGGAATCGTTCAATGTATTGGTGCATGAACTGCGCGGACTCGCACTGGATGTCAAATTTGAATAGTAAGGAGTAAGGAATGGTTTAAATGTAAATATTCCGTATAAACCGCTCATTACAAACACCTTGGAAACAATCAGGAAGTTCTTTAAAAGGTTGGCTGTATATTGGTTAAACGCCCTTGCTTTTGTAATAATGGCATTGGCGCTGAATTTGCTCTTGCGTTCGTGTAATATTTACCAGGGTTGGGGGGGCGATTATGCCGGTTATCTGGGCCAGGCGCGCAGCGTGGTGGAATCTCGTCCGATAACCGACGGCAACTATATCTACAACCCCGCCATGCCGCACCTGGCGCCGCCGGCATACCCAATGGGTTATCCATTGATGCTGGCGCCGCTGTATGCCTGGTTTGGGTTGGATATGCTGGTGTTTTCGCGGTTCAGCGCGTTTACCTGGTGGCTTGCAGGCGTGGCGCTATTTTTTTTCCTGCGCCGCGAATTTTCTACCTTGCCTGCTCTGGTAACGAGTGTGTTCTTCTTGTTTAACCCCTACTATTTTGCCGGGAAAAATTTGGTTCTTCCCGACTTTATATTCGCAGTATGGGTGTTGGCAGCGATCTACTGGTATAATTACCGCGATCGCCATCGATACCCAAATGCGCTCTGGTGTGGCCTTTGGGTCGGCTTGGCCTGGGTTACGCGCGCAAACGGAATTGTACTGTTACTGGCTTTCGTTGCGGATACCGCACTGTCCTATCTGTATACCGTTTGGACTCAGCGCCGTTGGTTGCCGGAGATCAAACAAATGCGGTTTTTGGCAATTGCCGCTGCCGTGGCAGTCCTGGTGCAGGTTTTGGTGCATGGCGTTTTATTCCATTTACCGGAGTCAGGGAGTTATTTTGACCAGATGAACCGAGGAGCGTTCGGGAGTGCAAGGATTAATTCAAATTTCAATCAACTGCTGGTCCAGGTTCTGCATTACTTTCAGCTTGAACCTGAAATGACCTTTTTTCGCATTAAAAACGAAGATGTCGCGGTTCAAATTGGCGGCGCGCTGGCGATAGGGCTGATTATTCTGGGGATGCTTCGCCCCGGTTCTCCAGCTGCCCGGTTCTATCTGTTGGTTGTTTGCTTGTTCGGTGTGTTACTGGCTGTTTGGCCCCTCGTTCAGACGCTGCGGTATTTATTGCCGGTGATGTGCCTTATGGCTTACTTCCTGTTGCGCGGCTTGCAGGCCGTCGATTTTCAAGCCCATTGGGTGGCCAACAGCCTGAAATGGCTGGCCGTACCGCTCTTGTTTTACGGCGCCTATTGGCACATCGATCTTGGCTTACATAAAGGATTGCGAAACGCGGATATAGGCGCGCCGGAGTACTGGAACAACCAGGAAGCCTTTCGGTATATTCGGGAAAACTCCCCACCCGGAGCGCGTTTTGCCGCCAGTCATCCACTGATCTTCGGCCTTTATGCCGACCGAAAATGCGTGCGGTGGAGCAATTTTGCCGATGCCCGGCAAATCTGGGTCGATTTCAAACAATTTGAAATCGACTACTTGCTGGTTAACAACTGGGTAGATTCGGGCGACGCCGGATTGCAGCAATTTCTAAAAGACCGGGCCGGCGCACTACAGAAAATCTGGCACAACGAACGAAACGTTTTATTCAAAATAGACCGCAGCAGCCAATAACCAGTATACAGTTTTGACCATATCTCAATACCTGATGCCAACCATTATTTTGTCACTTTTTTGACTTGACTATATGCCTTTCAAAAAGAAAAGCAACAAGACCGACCAAAACTTCGAAAGCATCACCATTAGCCTGGCCAGCCCCGACGAAATTCTGGAGCGCAGCTACGGCGAGGTGCTTAAACCGGAGACCATCAACTATCGCTCCTACAAGCCCGAGCGCGACGGTTTGTTCTGCGAGCGCATTTTCGGTCCGGTGAAAGACTACGAATGCTACTGCGGCAAATACAAACGCATCCGCTACAAAGGCATCGTTTGCGATCGCTGTGGCGTCGAAGTGACGGAGAAAAAAGTGCGCCGCGAACGTATGGGCCACATCCGGCTGGTGGTGCCCGTGGTGCATATCTGGTTTTTTAAAAGCCTGCCAAACAAAATCGGCTATATCCTCGGCGTTTCGTCCAAAAAACTGGAATCCATCGTCTATTACGAGCGCTATGTGGTGATCAGCCCCGGCGTGAAAGGAGAAGAGGGCGTCAGCAAAATGGACCTGCTCACCGAAGAGGAATACCTGGAAATCCTGGATACCCTTCCCAAAGACAACCAACTGCTCGACGACAGCCATCCGGATAAGTTCGTGGCAAAAATGGGCGCCGAGGCCATCCATCACCTGTTGAGCACGCTCAACCTCGATGACCTGGCCGCTCACCTGCGCCATGAAGCCAACACCGAAGCCAGCCAGCAAAAAAAAGCCGACGCCAACAAACGCCTGCGCGTGGTGGAAGCCTTCCGCGATGGCCTCGAAAACGCCGGACAGCGCCCCGAATGGTCGGTCATCCATTACCTGCCCGTCGTTCCGCCGGAGTTGCGCCCGCTGGTGCCGCTCGATGGCGGCCGCTTTGCATCCTCCGACCTCAACGACCTGTATCGCCGGGTTATTATTCGCAACAACCGGCTCAAGCGCCTGCTCGAAATCAAAGCGCCGGAGGTGATCCTGCGGAACGAAAAACGAATGCTGCAGGAGGCCGTAGACTCGCTTTTCGACAACTCGCGGAAATCCAATGCTGTAAAAGCCGAAGGCGGCCGCGCCCTCAAATCGCTGTCTGATATCCTCAAAGGCAAACAAGGCCGCTTCCGCCAAAACCTGCTCGGTAAACGGGTGGACTACTCCGGCCGCTCGGTGATCGTGGTGGGCCCTACGCTCAAATTGCACGAGTGTGGTATTCCAAAGGCAATGGCCGCCGAGCTGTTTAAGCCGTTTATCATCCGCAAACTGATCGAGCGCGGCATCGTAAAAACGGTCAAATCGGCAAAAAAACTGGTGGACCGCAAAGATCAGGTGATCTGGGAAATCCTGGAAAATATCCTGCGTGGCCACCCCGTATTGCTCAACCGCGCCCCAACGCTGCACCGCTTGTCTATCCAGGCCTTCCAGCCGCGCCTCATCGAGGGCAAAGCCATCCAACTGCACCCGCTCGTTTGCACGGCGTTCAACGCCGACTTCGACGGCGACCAGATGGCCGTGCACGTGCCGCTGAGCCACGCCGCTATCCTGGAAGCCCAGGTGCTGATGCTCTCGAGCCATAATATGCTCAACCCGCAGGACGGCTCACCGATTACCCTGCCGTCGCAGGATATGGTGCTGGGTTTGTATTACCTGACGAAAGAACGCACATCCATCCCGGAAAATCCAGTAAAAGGCGAAGGCCGCCGGTTCTATTCTCCGGAAGAAGTCCTGATCGCCTACAACGAAGGCCAACTCGACCTGCATGCCGCGATCGAATGCCGCGTCGAACTGGCCGAAGACGGCCAACTCGTGCACCGGCGGATCAAAACGACGGTCGGCCGCGTACTGTTCAACCAATCCGTGCCGAAAGGCGTGCCGTTTATCAACGAACTGCTCACCAAGCGCAACCTCAAGGTTATCATCGGGGAGATCATTCAGCGCACTAACTTCAAGTTGGCCGCCGAATTCCTGGATGCGATCAAGGAAATGGGCTTCGGCTGGGCCTTCAAAGCCGGCTTGTCGTTTAACCTCGGCGATCTGATCATTCCCGAATTGAAAAAAACCGTGCTGGAGTCGGCCCAGGAAGAGGTGGATGAAGTGTGGGATAACTACAACATGGGCCTGATCACCTACAACGAACGGTACAACCAGATCATCGATAAATGGACGTATGCCGATAACCGGATCACGGACCGGCTGATGCAAGAGCTGAGCCAGCACAAACAGGGCTTCAACTCGGTGTTTATGATGCTTGATTCCGGCGCCCGCGGTTCCAAACAGCAGATCAAACAGCTGTGCGGCTTGCGGGGGCTGATGGCCAAGCCGCGAAAATCCGGCGATACCGGCGGGGCTATTATCGAAAACCCCATCCTCTCCAACTTCCTGGAGGGATTGTCGGTGCAGGAATACTTCATCTCTACGCACGGCGCCCGCAAGGGCCTGGCTGATACTGCCCTGAAAACAGCCGACGCCGGTTACCTGACGCGCCGTCTGGTGGACGTGGCACAGGATGTTGTTATCCGGGAAGAGGACTGCAGTACGCTGCGCGGTATCGATACCTCCGCGTTGAAAGAAGGCGACAAAATCATTCAACACCTGTCCGACCGGATCAAAGGCCGGTTCAGCCTGTACGATATTTATCATCCCGAAACGGAGGTGTTGCTGGTAGCCGCCGGCGAATACATCAGCGAACACATCGCCAGGGAAATTGATCAAGCCGGTGTGGAACTCGTGACGATCCGCTCCGTGCTGACCTGCGAAAGCCGGCACGGCGTTTGCGCCAAATGTTATGGTAAAAACCTGGCCACCGGCCGGATAGCCGAAATGGGCGATGCGGTGGGGATTATCGCGGCTCAATCGATTGGCGAACCGGGCACCCAGCTCACCCTGCGCACCTTCCACACGGGTGGTACTGCTATGATCGGTAAAACAGAAAACGAAATCGTCACCCGAAACGCGGGCAAGATTGAGTTCGATTCGATCAAAACAATCACCAGTGCGAATGCAGAAGGCCAACCGGTACAGGTCGTGGTATCGCGGATCGGCGAACTCCGGATTGTGGATTCCAAAACAGGCCGGATGTTTTCCCAAAGCTACATCCCTTACGGTTCTATCCTTTTTGTAAAAGACGGCCAGGAAGTGGAAAAAGGCGTGAGGATATGCTCCTGGGACCCGTTCAACGCCACGATCGTCAGCGAGTTTGCCGGCATCATCAAATACCACAACCTCGAAGAAGGCGTCAACTATCGCATGGAACGCGACGACCAAACGGGTTTTGCCGAAAAGGTCGTCATAGAAAGCAAGAACAAACGCAAGATCCCGTCTATCGCAGTGGTCAACCCCAAAACCGGCGAGGAACTGAAAAACTATACCATGCCGGTAGGCGCCTATATCTCTGTGGATGACGACGAAGAAGTGAAGGTTGGCGACCAAATCGTAAAGATCCCGCGGAAGCTGGGTAAAATTGCCGACATCACCGGCGGCTTGCCCCGTGTGACGGAACTGTTTGAGGCCCGAAACCCGTCGAACCCTGCCGCTGTGGCCGAAATTGACGGCATCATCACCTTCGGATCTATCAAACGCGGCAACCGGGAATGTATCATTGAAGCCAAAGATGGCCAGAAACGCAAATACCTGATCGCGCTGACCAAGCATATCCTGATGCAGGAAGGCGATTTCGTACGCGCCGGTACGGCCCTCACGGAAGGCACTATCGCAGTGAAAGATATTCTTGCGATCAAAGGGCCATTCGCGGCTTCTTCGTACCTGGTGAATGGCGTACAAGAGGTGTACCGCTCGCAGGGGATCAATATCAACGACAAACACATCGAGGTCATCGTGCGCCAAATGTTGCGTCGACTCGAAATTGTTGAGCCGGGCGACACCCACTTCCTCGAAGGAGAACCCGTCGATCGCAATGAGTTTATTGATTACAACGACTGGATCTTCGATAAAAAGTTTGTTACCGATGCAGGCGATAGCTCCAAATTGCGCGCCGGCGCATTGGTGACCTTGCGCCAGATCCGGGAAGAAAACTCTTTCCTCAAACGCAACGATAAAAAACTGGTGGAATTCCGAGATGCCTTGCCCGCAACGGCTGTATCGATGTTGCTCGGGATTACCAAAGCTTCGCTCGGTACGGAATCCTGGATTTCGGCCGCGTCCTTCCAGGAAACGACAAAAGTGCTCAGTACCGCCGCTATCGCTGCGAAAAAGGACTTCCTCAACGGTTTGAAGGAGAATGTAATCGTGGGCAAAAAAATACCGGCAGGTACCGGAATGCGCCAGTACGACCGCTTGCAGGTGACCGGCTTGGGCCGGCCGTTCCGCGATAACCGCGACGCCGACGTGCTGCTGGCCGACGATGACGAATAGTACGCCGTTTTTTATCGACGACCGTAAAACGGCTACAACGCCGCCGTCCCGTTTCCGGGGCGGCGGCGTATTGTTTGTACGGGTAGTTGTTGCATGGTTATCGGCCAAACCCGCACAGTTACGAGCTTATGCTGCCCACCGGCAAGATTCTCCTTGTGGCGCAGCCCCGGCAGGAATATATTTGGGCAGGCAACAGGGATCCTGTTGGCCGCAACCGATACTCCCGGGTAACACTTGTAAAAATACCGATGCACGCCATTTCCCTCTTCCGTACCAGCCTGCTTTTTAGCGCGATTTGGATTTCCTGTACGATGCCGCCAGATCAGGCCGCGCCGTTCCCGGCTGAAACCCTGCCCCGCCGCATTTCCGGAAAATTAAACCTGCCAGACACGGCGGGAATTGCCAGGGCATACGCCGCTTTTTTGAAAACCGTCCCAACACCGGAACGGGACCGTTTTGCGCATCCGCACTGGACGCTGTTCGCACCGGTGGATACCGCCAGTGGCACAATACCCTGCGATATTTTCGAAGATGACTCCCTTGGCTTTCAGGTTGTTTTTTTCAACAAAACCGGCGGCCGTTTTCAGTTTATTCCTATCCGTTCGGCGCCCGCCAGTACGGTTTTTCCAAAAAGCCAAATTGCGCGGTTGGCAGGTATCCTGTCAACTGATTCTTTGTAAGCCCGCGACTGCAAAATTTGTCTCGCCAGTACTTAAATCGCAGTTTTATTTCCCCATGACCGTCACGTCCCCCTTTACCACTTCCGTACGGCCATCCGCCAGTTTTACTTCCATGTAGTACGTATATACGCCAGGGCTGGCCTTTTGGCCCCGGGTACTGCCGTCCCAACCGGGCCACTGGTTAGGTGGCAACGGACTGTTCCAGAAATATTGAAGGTTGCCCCAGCGGTCGAAGATTTGTACTTCTTGCAACTCCACTACGGAAGGCCCGGCACTGATATTCCACAGGTCGTTTTGGCCGTCTTCATTTGGACTGAACACATTGGGTACGTATAATTCGATCACCCGGCTTACGCCGACCAAAATAGTTGCCTGGGCGCTGCAACCGAAAGCGTCGACAATCGTAACGGTAATTTGTTGCGATTGCAGGGGCATCCATTCCTGTAGCAGACAGCCTGCACAGGCGGTATCGGGCAAGGGTTGCCAAGTCAGGGCGCTCCAGGTGCTCAGGTTGGTCAGGGCCGTGATACGGATGGTATGCCCCAGAACAACTGTCGTGTCGGCCGGCAGGGAAATAAAAGGCGCCGGCGGCAGGTTCAGCGTCAGCGCAGAATCGACACTGCAGCCATTCGAGTCGCTCAGGGTCACGGTGTGCATGCCGGCGCCAATGGCTGGCATCGTCCCGCTGATGAGGTTTCCGTCGAGGGCAACAGCGTATGGCGCTACCCCTCCGCTAGGGAAAACGGTGGCATCCGCCAAGGTATCGCCGCAGTCCGTACGCTCGAGCGCCAGGGCGAATACTAACGGCGGCGGGGCGCTCAGCGCTGCTGTGCCGAGGGCTGTGCAGCCATTCGAGTCCGTTACGGTGAGCAGATAGCTGCCGGCGGCCAGGCCGGTGAGCTGGCTGCCGGTAGTGCCGTTATTCCAGGCAAACTGATAAGGCGGTGTGCCGCCACTGGCGCTGCCATCGGCCGTGCCGTCCGCAGTATCATAACACCGGATGCTGAAGCCGTTGAAATTTGTCGGGACCGTAACGCTGGCTACCAGTACAGGCGGGCTCAGAAGGCTTACCGTCGCAGTGGCGGAAGTCTGGTTGTTCAGGTTAGTGACCGTAATACTATAATTGCCGGCAGGCAAATTATTCACCACTACCGGCGTACCCAGGTTGGTAATTGGGCCGGCGCCCAAATTACCTGTGCTGCCGGCCCAGCTGTATTGTAATGGCGGTTGGCCGTTCAGAATTTGAAGGCTGAACGAACCGCTGCTACTACCGCCGCAAGTGAGATTTGTTGCCGTAGCCACCACGACCGGCGCACAAGCCAGCGGATCAAAGATGACCTCCGAAATAAGTACCGAATCGCACCCAAACTGGTTGGGGAGTACGTCCACAAAGACACCGGCCTGGCTGGGAATACAGGTGAACGAGGTGACCCGAAGGGTATCGCTGGGCTGCAGAATCAGGGTCAGCACCACCAGTGAATCACAGCCGTCGGCGCCAGTAAGGTTTATTTGTGTAGTGCCGGCCAGGCTGGGGTCGCAAGTGAAGCCATTTTGGAAGCTGATATCGATCAGGTTGGGGTCGAAAATGATCGTAGTAAAGACGGTCGAATCACATCCAAATTGATTAAAATACGGTTGTAAAAATATCCCGGCCAGGCTGGAATCACAGGTTACTTGCGTCAGAAAGACCGTATCAGAAGGTAGCAATGTAGTATTGGTAATGATGATGGAGTCGCAACCGGCCTGGTTGGTCAGTTGGAGGGTGGAAATACCGGCCAGTGCGGGGTCGCAGGTGGCGGCGGTTTGGAAGGTTGAGTCGGGTGGGATCAGTGTGGTGGTGGTAATGATGATGGAGTCGCAACCGGCCTGGTTGGTCAGTTGGAGGGTGGAAATACCGGCCAGTGCGGGGTCGCAGGTGGCGGCGGTTTGGAAGGTTGAGTCGGGTGGGATCAGCGTGGTGGTGGTAATGATGATGGAGTCGCAACCGGCCTGATTGGTTAGTTGGAGGGTGGAAATACCGGCCAGTGCGGGGTCGCAGGTGGCGGCGGTTTGGAAGGTCGAGTCGGGTGGGATCAGCGTGGTGGTGGTAATAACCAGCGAGTCGCAGCCGTCGGCGCCCGTAAGCGACGCCTGGCTGATGCCTGCCTGGGTAGGGTCGCAGGTATTGCGGGAGAGTAGGGTAGTGTCCACCGCTGCCGGATCGAACAGGATCGTGGTGACCACAATAGAGTCGCAACCAAATTGATTGACCAGGGCATACGTGAACACGCCTGCGCCTCCGGGCGTGCAGGTGTATTGGGTGAAGGCCAGGCTATCGCTGGGCGCCAGGGAGGTTACTGTGGTGACGATACTGTCGCAGCCGGCCTGGTTTTGAAGCATCTGTACCACCATGCCGGTATCTGCCGGGCTGCAGCTGACAGCTGCCAGGTTGATCGTGTCGGGTTGATGCACCGCGATGGTGATTTGCGCCGTGTCAGTACAGGCAAAGGCATTGGTGACCGTTACGGTAAAGGTGGTTGTCACAGCAGGCGTTACCGAAATGGAGTTGGAAGCGGCCATTGTGTTCCACAAATACGCACCTGCGCCGCTTGCCGTGAGCGTGCTTGATTCGCCGGCGCACAAAACGGTGTTTCCACTGATAGTGGCTATCGGTGCCGGGCTGACATCTACCAATACCGATACCGCTACCGGGCAACCGAAGGTATTCGTTATGATGGCGGTATAATTGGTGGGCACGGTAGGGCCTACAGTGATGGAAGCCGACAACTGACCGGAATCCCATTCGTACGACACTCCGCCGCTGGCCGTTAGCGTGGCGCTGTCACCGGCGCACAACAACAAATCGCCGCTAATACTGCCCACGGCTGCGGGATTAACCGTGATGGTAAAGTTTACGGGCGTCCCGTTGCACTGGCCCAGTACCGGCGTAGCCGTGATGGTGGCCGTTTGCGGCGCCGGTACATTGGCGGCAATAAAGTTGATATTGCCGTTTCCACTGGCCGCCAAACCGATGGCCGGGTTGTCGGAGGTCCATTGTACTGTGGCGCCCGGCGACGGCAGGAACAAAACGTTTGTCATGACATTGCCGCAAACCACAACATTGTTTGGCTGGGCCAGGCTGGGGGCCGGCCCCACGGTGATCGTAAAGCTTTGCGGGGCGCCTTCACAGGCCAGGTTTGGTGTGATAAAATTGCCGAAGGCAATCGGACTGATCCCAGTCGGAATCGTAGCGATCTCTGTATTGGTAGCCGCATCGATCACTGATACGAGGTCTTCCAGTATATTGGCTACGTAGATAAATTTCCCGTCAGGCGTCACGCTGATCCCAATCGGCCCGGCCAATCCCGACGTGCCTACCGGCACGGTGGCCAGTACGGTATTGGTTGCCGGATCGATCACGCTGACGCTCGATCCGTTTTCATTGGCTACATATACGCGGCTGCCGTCGGGGCTGATCGCTACTCCACTGGGTGCGTTACCTACCGGTATGTTGGCAATTATGGCGTTGGTGGTGGCGTCGATTACGGATACATCGTTGGAATTGCTGCAGGCCACGTAAATCCGGCTGCCATCGGGTAATACCCGCAGGCCGTAAGTGTTTCTTAGCGGATGCGGAATGGAGGTTATCAAAGTATTGGTGATCGTATTGATCACATGCACGTTGTTGCCCATCGCGGCATACAGGCGCGCGCCGTCCGGGTGGCAGGTAATTCCCCGCGTTATCGCTCCAAGCGGAATGGTGGCTGAAACGGTATTGGTAGCGGCGTCGATCACCGCAATGTTGTTTACCGTACCGTTGGTCACATACACCTTGCTGCCGTCAGGGCTTACTACTAATCCGAAAGGGTTGCCGCCCACCGACACAGTAGTCAGCACGGTGTTTGAAGCGGCATCGATCACGGACACGATATTGCTCTCGTGGCTGATATACACCCGGCTCCCGTCCGGATTTACGCTTACGCCGATCGGGCTGTTTGCCACTGGGATAGTGGCGGCAATCGTATTGGTTCCCAACTCCACCATAGAAACGGTATTGCTGGTATTGTTGGTGATATAGGCGTGCCCAGCCGCAGCCTGCGGCGTCACGGCGATGGTGGCAATTTCAGTGGTCATGACGTTGGCGGCCTGAAAATGGAGGTCGCCTGTTCCGCTGGCTGCTAAGCCAATGGCCGGATTGTCGTTGGTCCACAAATAAGTAGGATTACCCGTTCCGGTAAATACTACGTGTACCGAATCGCCGGTGCAGGCGGCGTGGTCGCCGGGGTCATCCATGCTCACGCCGGGCCGAACGGTGATCGAAAAGGATACTGGCGTGCCGGCGCAAGGCCCTGCTGTGGGCGTTACGGTGATCACGGCAGTTTGAACGCTGCCCGGGGTAGTGGCGCTGAAGTTCAGGTTGCCGCTTCCGCTGGCCGGCAGGCCAATGGCCGGGTTGTTGTTGGTCCAGTTAAAAACGGCGCCGGCGCTGCCGGTAAATTGTACCGGCACCTGCTCGCTGGTACAAACTTCCAGGCTGGCTGGTTGGTTGACTATTGGCGCCGGATTGACCGTGATGGAAAAGGTTTGGGCGGCGCCTGCGCAACCGGCCCCCAACGGCGTAACGGTGATGATTGCCGTTTGTGGGAAAGCCAGATTGGCGGCCGTAAAGTTGATATTGCCGGTTCCCGACCCCGGCAGGCCGATCGCCGGGTTGCTGTTTGTCCAGGAATACAATGGGTTTCCGGCGCCGGTAAACGTCACACTCACCGGCGTACCGGTACAAACGGACTGATTACCGGGGTTGTTTACACTTACGCCGGGGCTCACGGTAATGGTAAACTGTACCGGTGCGCCCGTACACGCGCCGATTGCCGGCGTGAGGGTGATCGTAGCGGTTTCGGTGCCGGCAACGGCCGGCGTGGTAAAATTCAGATTGCCTGTGCCGCTAGCGGGCAAACCGATGGCCGGGTTGTTGTTCGTCCAGGAGTAGGTGGCGCCTGCTGTGCCGGTAAAATTCACGATAACCTGTTCCCCGTTGCATACGCTGACGTTTGCAGGGATATTGGCTGCCGGCGCCGGGCTCACGGAGACCGTAAAGGTTTGGGCCGGGCTGGAGCAGCCATTTTCGATGGCGGTAACCGTGATGGCGCCGGTTTGCACGACAGCCACGTTGGCTGCTGTGAAATTGATATTGCCTGTGCCGATACCGGGCAGGCCAATAGCGGGATTGCTGTTCGTCCAGGAATAAGTTGGGTTGTTGCCGGCGCTGCTAAATGAAACATTAATGCCATCGCCGCTGCAAACGGATAGGTCGGCAGGGTCATCCAATACCGGGGCAGGGTTGACGGTAATGGTAAAGGTGACCGGCACACCCGTGCAAGCCCCGCCGGCACTGGTGGGGGTGACGGTGATATTGGCCAGTTCGGGATTATTGACGGCTGCCGTTGTAAAATTAATATTGCCGGTTCCCGACCCCGGCAGGCCTATACCCGGGTTGTCGTTGGTCCAACTGAAGGTGGCGCCTGTACTCCCGGTAAAATTGACGTTTACAGCCTGGCCCGCGCAGGCGCTGACATTTGCAGGCTGGGTTACAACCGGCAATGGGCTCACCATTATGGTGAAGGTTTGCGCAGGACCGTTGCAGCCGTTTGCGGTGGGTGTGACGCTGACCGTCGCCGTTTGCGGCGTACCGACATTGGCGGCAGCAAAGGAAATATTGCCGGCGCCGGAGGCTGCCAGGCCAATGGCCGGGTTGTTGTTCGTCCAGTTGAACGCCGGGTTCCCGGTTCCGGAAAACGCCACACTCACCGCATCTCCGCTGCATACGCTTTGGTTCGCCGGGTCGTCTGCGCTGGGGGTGGGATTGACGGTAATCGTAAACGAAACCTGGACGCCGCTGCAAGGGCCGGCTACCGGTGTAAGGGTAATTGTTCCCAGCTCCGGGGCGGTTACTGCAGCAGCCGTCAGGTTGATGTTGCCACTGCCGGAGGCTGCCAAACCAATGGCCGTATTACTGTTCGTCCAGTTGAGTGTAGCGCCTGCCGAACCCGACAAATTGATGACGATCGATTGGCCGCCGCAGAGCACCAGGTTGCCGGGTTGGTTGACCGTCGGGGTAGGATTGACGGTGATCGTAAAGGTCTGAGGCTGGCCTGGGCAACCGTTTTCGGCAGGGGTAACGGTGATAGTGGCGATTTGGGTGCCTGCTACAACGGCTGCAGTGAAATTGATATTGCCGGTACCGGAAGCCGCCAAGCCAATGGCGGGGTTGTTGTTCGTCCAGGCGTAGGTGGGGTTGCCTGCTGCGCTTGAAAAGGTGACGTTGACCGCAGTGCCGGCACACACCGTCTGGTCGGCCGGGTCGTTCATGCTTGGGCTTGGGTTGACGGTAATGCTGAAGGTGCGCGGCGTGCCCATGCAGGCGCCAAATACCGGCGTGACGGTGATGGTAGCTATTTGTTGCGTCGCTACGGCTGTTGCAGTAAAACTGATGTTTCCGGCCCCGGATGCGCCCAGTCCGATAGCGGTATTGGTATTTGTCCAGTTGAAGACGGCGCCTGTTGTGCCGCTGAAATTGGTTGTAACGGCCTGTCCGGTGCACACGACGACATCGGCCGGCTGGTTGACTGACGGGGTTGGGTTGATCGTGATGGAGAACGTTTGCGCCGGCCCGGGGCACCCGTTTTCCGAAGGCGTTACCGTCACTATTCCCGTTTGAACGGATGCTACTGCCGCTGCGGTGAAATTGATATTTCCGGCGCCGCCAGCCGCCAGCCCGATCGCGGGGTTGCTGTTCGCCCAGGCATAGGCCGGGTTGGCGCCGGTGCCGGCAAACGAAACGTTTACCGGCTCGCCGGGGCAAACGGTAATATCGGGCGGATCGTTTACGGTTGGGGCAGGGTTGACGGTGATCGTAAACGAAACGGGCGTACCGGTGCACGTGGCGTTGGCCGGCGTCACCTGTATGGTGGCCACCTGCTGTGTGGCTACCGCTGCCGTGATAAAGCTGATGTTCCCCGTCCCGCTGGCGCCCAGCCCAATGGCCGTGTTGCTATTGGCCCAGCTGAACGTAGCGCCACCACTACCGGTAAAATTTACGCCCACCGGTTGTGCAGCGCAGGCATTTATATTGGCCGGCTGATTCACGGAAGGCAGCGGATTGACGGTAATCGTAAAGGTTTGTGGCGTGCCGCTGCAGCCGTTTTCTACGGGCGTCACGGTGACCGTGCCGGTTTGGGTGGAGGCCACGCCAGCAGCGGTGAAGCTGATATTGCCCGAGCCGGAGGCGGGCAGCCCGATGGCGGGGTTGTTGTTGGTCCAATTGTAGGCCGGATTGGAGCCAGTACCCGTAAACGGGACGCTTACGGCTGCGCCGGCGCAAACGGTTTGGTTGGCCGGATCATCCACCATTGGCCCGGGGTTGATGGTAATATTAAACGTGACGGGGGCGCCGGTACAGCTCCCTTGTGTGGGGGTGATGGCGATCAGGGCGGTTTGCGGGCTGGTTACAGCGGCGGCAGTGAAGTTGATGGTCCCTGTGCCGCTGGCGCTCAGGCCGGTGGCGGGGTTATTGTTGGCCCATGGGAAAGTGGCGCCCGGTGACCCCGTGAGCGGAATATTCACGGCCTGTCCGGCACAGGCCACTACGTCGACTGGTTGATTGACCGTCGGGGTAGGCGTGATCGTTATGGTGAATTGTTCCTGGTCGGAGCAGCTTCCGGCGCCATCAAATGCGTACAAGGTGGTGGTTGAAGTGATGATCGCGCCGGGAGTGTACTGGGTGCCGGTGCCGTTTGATCCGGTGTAATAGGCCGCGCCCGGGCTCAGGTTTGTACCTGTAATGGGCGGAAGAGTATAGCTGTCGCAAACGGAAACGTTGGCAATGGGGTTGATGGTGGGCGGAAAGGGCGCCGGAGAAGTAATGGGCGGAGCTGTGCAACCGGCATTGCCGTAGGCGCCCGACAGGGGCAGAAAATAGGCGCCGTTGCCGCCGCCGGTGGCTCCAAGGTCATAGGTGATTGTTTGGCCGCAGCTACCGGCGATGTAAAAATTGGTGGTGCGGGTACCTGAACTGGTGCCATTGGTAAACGCGCCGGCCGTGCGCACGCAGCTGCTGGAAATGACATATACACATTGGCCGCCACCGCAGATGGAGGCAAAATTGTAAAGGCCGGGCGACGAACCTGCGCTGGTTTGCAGGACGACTATGGAATTGGGCGGGATGTTTACCCCGGGACCTACGGCAATCAGGTTGGAGCACCCGGTGAAGGCGCCCGTGTTGCCGGTGATCAGGCCGCAAGGCGTGGGGTTGGCCGGCCAGTTGCCGTTGTCGATATTGATATCGTTGTTATTAGGCCCTAAAATGTTGTTGTTCTGGTCGAAATCCAACTGAATATCCGCCGTATTGAACCCACCGCCCGAATGGATGATCACAAACTCATTGACCGATTCCGGGCCGCAAGCGTCAATCATAATAGCCTCAATCTGTGGGCACTGTGCCTGCGCGACGGGGGAATAGCTGATCGAAAAGAACAGGGAAAACGCAAAGGGGAGGGCAGGGTATGGCGTGCATTTCATAGTGCAGGAATGGAGAAATGGTTCCAGTTTTTTACAGATCATCGGGGAACCGAAGCGGGGACGCCGCGCATTGGATTAAAACAGAACGACAAAGGTAGGTCGGGTGGTTTGCCTTTGCTGAAAAATGGCGGGTTAAATAATGATTTCTTTACCTGGACAGTTTATTTTCGAGCTTCACGTGGTTTTAGCAGCGTTTGAACGCCGGTTAATCCGCGGGTTTGGGTATTTTTGGCGCAGTTGAGCGTTATCGCTCAACAGGAAATCCTTCAGCAGGTTCAATTATGCATATTATTCCTTCTTTCGACCTTATGGATGGCCGCCTGGTGCGCTTGCGGCAGGGCGATTTTGACCAAAGAACCGAGTACCCGGATGACCCGCTTCAGCTTGCCCGCGAATTGGAATCTGCTGGTATCCGGCGTTTACATATCGTTGACATCGATGGCGCCCGGGAAGGCCGGCCGGTCAATTTGAATATCCTGGAGCAAATTGCCGCGCATACCCGCCTCGAAATTGATTACGGTGGCGGCCTGCGCTCGATACCAGCGCTCCGCCAGGTTTGGGATGCCGGGGCAGCCATGTTTTCGGTAGGCAGTGTGGCGGTAATGGCGCCCGATGAATTCCGGGCCTGGGTCGAACGGTTTGGCGCCGACCGGTTCCTCGTTGGCGCTGACGTGCGCGACCGGATGGTGGCCGTACATGGCTGGGTGCAGCAAACAACCCTGGACCTGTTCGAGTTCATCAGCCGCCTGGAAAAACTGGGTGTTCACCAGGTGTCGGTCACCGACATTGCCCGCGACGGCGAATTGGCCGGCCCGGCCATTGCGCTCTATCGCGAAATAATAGCCGCTTTTCCATCTATTCAACTCGTAGCCAGCGGTGGCATCAGTAACGTGCCGGATTTGGAGGAATTGCAGGCCCTGGGCTGTGCCGGCGCTATTGTTGGCAAGGCTTTTTTTGAAGGAAAAATACCTATACAGTATTTTAAAGTGCATACAAAAACATAGACTTTTTCAGAATGGCAATGAACTGTATCGCCAAACCCCGTGCGGCGCCGCAATGCCGAACGGGGTGCTGCAGTACAAATCGACCCGAATTGAAAAATGGCCAGTAGTGTGGACAGAAATACTTTTATGTAAAAGTTGAATTCTTTATGGGCGATTGTATTTTCGCCGTAATCTTCGACTATTTTTTTATACAATATATTATCTGTTACAGGTAACGCTGTATAAAAAATGGTAGAACTTTTCTATTATTTTTTTGTATACAAAATATATCTGCAAATAGAATTTAAAAAACGTTTATATTGAAAAGCCTTACGCGACAGACTTATTGCAGCAGGCGTAGTATTGGCCATACTACTGTACATTTTTCAGAATGGCAATGAACCGTATCGCCGAACCCCGTGCTGTGCGACACTAACTCGTTCCCAAATGAACCGTCAAATAGTTGTTCATGTTCATTGACATGCCGGCATACAAACAAAACTGCCGAGCGATTAGACTATGGGTCGAGCAATCCCCTACGATTTTCGACGGAAAATTGTCCGCGAACGGCTTGAAGGCAAATCCTTTGAAGAAATTGCCGCCAACTTAGGCTTTCCTGCCACGGCAAGGGGGGTTAGAAAGGTCTACTCCCGCCATGAGACACGAGGCGAGGAGGGTCTTCAAACGGACTTCAAAAAGAATGGCCGCAAAGCACAATACACAGATGAGGAGATGTGGGCAGCAATAGAAGCCTTGCGTGCAGGAAGGCAACGCGGGGCGAACTATATCTTCAGTTTACGTTGCTCACAAGGTGAGCCCACGCCGAGCGAACGCACGATGCAGCGCAAGTGGAAAGCCCTTGGTACCAACCGCTCCAAAGGCGGAGTGAAGAAGCGAGAAAATGTCTTAGCCCAAAAGCCCCATGAAGTCTGGGAGGCAGATGGCAAGGAGCAGATGAAAATGGCGACGGGCGAAGAGGTTACCTGGATGAACGTGGCGGACAAGGCAAGCGGGGCCGATCTGTTTGCAGAACTTTTCCCCCCGGAGTAAGGTGGCCATGATAGACGGCCGGGAATTGTTGCAAATGTTCAACCGGGCTTTCGAGCGTTGGGGCCTGCCCGCAGCAGAACAGCACAGTGGAAGGGCTGCAAGGCATCTGTGAGCGCTGGGTGCAGCCCTCTAAGCAGCCTGATATGCAAACCTTTCAGCACGAACTAAACGAACAGACGAGGATACAAAGAGAGGTGTACCAAGTGACCACAAAGAATAGAAAAACCCGCATGCAACTCTTTCCCGAACTGGAAAATAACCCAAAAACATTCAATCCTAAGGCTTTTTCTTGGCAAAAAGTCAAGGAATACCTCGCTGCACAAGTTTGGCAAAGAAGGGTAAGTCAACATGCAATACGCATCTTCAATACCCAAATTTACGTGGGTACACAGTTTAAAGGAATGAACTTAACCATTACTTACGACCCCATTGAAGAAAAATTGATGCTTCGAACCCAGGATGGCCGCCTCATTAAGACCCATGACAAAAAAATCGTAACGGAGCAGGAAATTTTGGAATATGCCGGCATGTCAATGAACGTGAACAAATTAACGACGGTCCTTGATGGAACGAGTTAGTGTCGCACAGCACCCCGTTCGGCGCCGCAATGCCGAACGGGGTTCGGCCTTACAACCCCTGCCCTAGGTGTGCGCAGCCAAGGCTCGGCGGTATCACAAGTTTTTTAATTCAGGCAGCGTTTGACCAGTAAGGGCGAATCTTGCCGCGGACGCAGCACTGGAATGGCGGGCGGCGAAAGTGAAAGTTGGCCGGATTTTTGCCGTGTGCTGGTGTCCTGACGATTGATTACGCGCAAATATCCCTTGGTATTTGTTCCAAAATTCAAACAAATCTTCTCTGTCATGCATATCAGGACACTCCTTCTGACCCTATGCTTCTTTAGTGTCGCTTTGAGCGCCAACGCTCAGATTCGTTACCAACTGGGTATTACGGCCGGCGTAAACCACGCTTCCTTGCGCTCCGACCTGTTTGCCACATCCTCCGGGAGGCTGGCGCCGGCGCTGGGTTGCTCGTTCGCCGTTGGCTTTGGCCGCCTGTTCGAACTGAACCAGGAAATCGTGCTGACCTTCAAGGGCGCCAAAGCCCGGGCGGTATACTTCCGGCCGGAGGAAAAACCCGGTGAACATACCTTTTCCTACCATTACAACACCTTTGAGACGGCTCTTTTTGCCGGCATTCGCCCGGGGGCCCGGGTTCCGTTGTTGCTGCTGGGCGGTTTTTTTGGCGCAAATTTTCACGGACTCGACCGCTCCCAGCGCGAGCTGATGATCGGCGACTATGAAAACATCAACAATGCCATGCGTGCGGTTGATCTCAACGACGCTTTTGCCGGTATTGATTTCGGCCCAGCCGCAGGCATCGCCGCTGGGGAAGGGCGTTTTCGCGCGAATGCCCGGTATTATCTCGGTATGAAAAACCTGTACAATTACCTCGATTTTGTATCCCCGGGGCCGCGTATCCGGACCGGTTCGCTGCGGCTTACGCTCACCTGTTTTTTGCATTAACACAAAAAAATCTTGCCGCTTGGGAAGGCCTTGTTACCTTTGGCTGCGTTTCAAAGCCCTCCCCATGATCAGAATTGGATGCATGAGCAGGCATCCGGATGACGCTTTGTTTTTTCAATCGGAAGCCGTCCGCCAGTGGGCGCTCCAACATAATCGCTGGTTGATCGAGGAATACTCCTTCCCGGCAGATGCGAACTCCGCCGATGTACTGCTGCTACAAACACGCGACCTGAACAAACACTACGCCGGGACCAGCCTGTCCGCCCGGGTATGGATTCTGATTTCCTCCAAGAAGGCAGATGCTTACCGCGCCTGGCAACTAGGCGCAGCATTTTTTCTCCTGCGCCCATTTTCCTTGACCGATCTGCAACGCGCCCTCGAGCGGGCCGAGCAGTGCCTTTACTGGAACCGGCGTGTACTACCGCCGCCCGCACATATACCGTTGGAACTGCAATTGACGAAAGGCCGCCGGCTGGCCGTACACCCCAATGATATCCTCTTCCTGGAGGCGCAGGGGGAAGTGACCCGGGTGCACCTCGCTATTCCCGGGCAGGAGAAAGTGGTGGCTACCCGCAACCTCGGTTATTGGGAGCGACAACTGGAAGGGCCCGGTTTTTTGCGCATTCACAAAAAATTTTTAGTCAATATTGCACGCATTTCGGACCTGAATGCCGAAACGGTTCGGATTGGGGATTGCACCCTTCCATTGGCCAAAAGACGCCGGAAAACCGTCAAAAAGTGCGTTTTTTTGCATAAAAGCCAAACCCGGGAAACGGATGAACGGTCCAAGGTAGCCGATGCCTTGCCGGTTGTGAATAAATTTTGACGATTGTTGCATTTTAGCGATGCGAATTCAAAATAATCTTCTACCTTCGCAAGGTGAAAGGTGATGAAATATCATCTTTCGGTTTCCATATTTGTTAGGCATAATTTTTGTTATACGATTTGCTTTTGGTTTGCGATGACTCGATGCGGTTCCAAAAACTGATTCAACATTTTTTGTTTTAATCCCGTCCATCCGGAACTATTTTGATTCATCTGTAATATTTTAACAAAATTATCAATCTCATGAAAAAAGTCTACAAGGCAACTTGGCCTGGCTGTAGCCGTGTGTCAGGGACTGTGATTGACCTTTTTTCGAGCAGAACAATGTCAGCGTTTTCCCGCTTTCTGACGTTGGTCTGCTTTGCTGTTTTAGGGCATACCGCTGCGTTCGCGCAGGGAGGATGCCCGGGAGGCAGCTGTACAATCACATGCCCGGCCGACATTTCCCTATGTCTGGCTCCCGACAACTACGGCCACTCCGCCATCACGGTGGATTGGGTAGCCTCACACACCTCCAGCCCGAATCCGGACTGCGACGTTACCCGCGTCTGGCGGGACGCAATGGGGATGGTGGAGCTCACCGATCCCATCTGGGTGGATTGCGACGACGAAGGCGACCATGTCGACCTTTGGGTCTCCCGCGAAAAATACCTGTGGCCCGAGTGCCGCAGTTCGCTGGTGAAAGTGCGCATCCACATCAAGGATTGCGAGCCACCGGCCGTTATTTGCCCGCCGATGCGAATGTACGTCTGCAATGACGACGTGCCCCGGCCGGGTGTAAACCTGCCCTTCCCGCTGAACCTTGTTTGGCCCGGTTACAAACTGATCAACCAGGCTACCTTCCAGGCCCTTGGCGGTTCGGCTTCCGACGCCTGCGGCCTGGATGGCGTCGTTTACAAAGACGATATTATTGCCACCGACCCATTTTGCAAAACCAACCGGACGATCCGGCGTACGTTTGTTGTATTCGATATCAACGGCAACCACAAGACCTGCCAGCAGGACATCGTGGTGGCCGACAACGTACCGCCGGTGTTTACCCATGATCCGGCTGACCTGAGCATTGAGTGCGACCGCACACCTGCTGCCATGGCCGCTGCCATCAATAACTGGTTGAACGTAAATAGAGACCCCGGTAACAATCCCGGCCAGGACGCTGTGGTGGTAGACGGTTGCGACGAGAACATGGTGATGATCACCGCCGTACCGGGTACTGCCGCTACCATTCTGGCGCAAATGCCGAATGCCTGCGACCCGAACCCGCGCGAAGTGATCGTGGTGTTCACCGCCGACGACGGCTGCGCCAACCAGGCCACCCGCTCGGCGCGCGTTCGCTTGATCGATATCGAAAAGCCGGACGTTCCGCCGATCGCCAACTCGTACTACGACTGCGCCGACCAGGTGCCCCCGGCGCCAAACTTTGATGTGGTGGTCGGCGAAACTGACAATTGTACGCCTACGGACAAGTTGAAGATCGAATTGATCGGCAGCCAGATCAATGATCAGACCTGCCCCGACCGGTTCACGTTAATCCGTACGTATCGGATCACAGACTGCGACGGCAACTACAGAGACCGTACGCACACCATATATGTTGATGACGACGTCAATCCATACTGGAACCCTGCGCCGCAGGCCAAGTTCATGATGGATGTGTGCGACCCCCTCGCCCTGTTGGCTGAAATCCAGGCCTGGCTCGACGACCATGGCGGCGGCATTGCCCTGGATGGTTGCGGAACGCCAGATGTTGGCTACAACAAGACAGCCGCGCAAATCCGCGCCGAGCTGCTGGACTTCTGCACACCGCCGACCAGTGCGACCTCATCGGTCGTCACGTTCACGGCAACGGATGCTTGCGGCAACACCCGCACGGCTACGGCGACCATCCGCCTGATGGACACGCAGGCGCCGAACGGTACGCCGCCGGCTGCCCAAATGTACGACTGCGCCGACGATGTGCCGCAGATGCTGGCCAGCCAGGTGATCTTCCTGAACGACAACTGCACAGATGGCAGCACGGTTCAGGTAACCATCGAGGCCAATCCGCCTGCAGCGCCCGGTTGTGTGAACAACCCGCACGTCATGATCCGCAAATGGCGGCTGACCGACTGCGCCGGCAACACCCGCATCGTATCGCAAATGATTCAGGTGAAAGACCGGACGGCTCCGCAATGGACCAACGTCCCGGATGATTTCTCCCGCAACTGCACCGCAGGCTCGCTGAACACCGAACTGAACGACTGGCTGACCAACATCGGCGGCAGCAGCGCCGCGCTCGATGAGTGCAGCGGCAGCAACCTGACGTATTCCTATAGCCCGGCTTCCGTACAGGGCGTCCTGGATGCCCTGCGCCCCTGTGGGCCCAAGGCCGGTACGACGACGGTTACGTTCTACGCCAAAGACGAATGCGGCAACTCCGTAAGCGCCACGGCTACGGTCAACATTTTCGACAATACCCCGCCGACGGCCACTCCGGTAGAATCGATGTATTCCTGCCCGGATCAGGTGCCGCCGCCGAATCCGAATGTGATCACAGACGAATACGATTCCTGCTCGCCGAACCCGCCCTCGGTGATGTTCCTCCCGGGCGCTACCCAGAACAACGGTGGCTCGGGCTGCATGGGCGACCCGCTCATCATCATCCGCTGGTACAAACTGACCGACTGCTCGGCCAATACGGCCTCTGTTTCGCACCAGATCACCGTGGTGGATATGACGGCGCCGCAAGCCCTGTGCCAGGCGCTAACCCGCAACCTCGACGCAAATGGCGTGGTGACGGTGAACGCCACTGAATTCAACGACGGCAGCTTCGACAACTGTGGCATCAAGAAAATTGAGATCCGCCGCGGCGCTTCCGGCCCCTGGTTCTCCCAGCTGACCTTCGACTGCGCCGACATTCCGGATATTCCGAACTGCGGCGCTTTTGTGGAAAACTCCGCCATCATTACGATCCAGATGCGCGTGACCGACAATTGCGATCAAACGGATATCTGCACGACGACGATCACGGTTATAGACAACGAACCGCCGACCATCGAGTGCCCGGACGATATGACGGTCTACACCGATAATAATGGAGGATATGATTGCAAAGCCGACGCGACGTGGACGCACCCGTCCCCGCACGATAACTGCTCGGTGAAATGCATGACGATGGAAGTGCAGAAAGAAATTAATGGTGTATTCACAACCATCAATCCGGCTAATGGTTTCCCCACGCCGAACTACCAGGTAAATGTGATTGCCGATGCCGGTGATCCATATACGCTTTTAGTGGGCAAAGGCCCGTACTGCGACGACAACGAATATAAAATTATTTACCGCGTGCGCGACGAACACGGCAATACCAAGCCGGAAGTGATGTGCATGTTCAAAATACTCGTTAAAGACAACGAGGCTCCGCTCTGGAACGACTGTCCGGACGCGCCCATCGTTGCTCAAACGGTAACCGGCGACTGCTACCAGATGAAGTGCTGGACGCGCCCGACGGCTTACGACAACTGCGAATACCCGAGCGGCCCATGCCCGGCGCCGACAGTTGTAGTAACCGTTAGCGACCCGACGGTGATGATCAACCAGGTAGGCGACGAAGACTGCGCCCTGTTCCCGGTTGGCCGCACGGTAGTGACTTACACTGCTACCGATGCAGAAGGCAACGTTTCGACCTGCACGGTAGAAGTGCTGATTTCCGACGATCAAGACCCGGTGGCCATGTGCGCCGGTCCGTTCACGGTGAATATGGAGCCCGACGGTGATATGCAACTTTCGGTTGCCGACATCGACGCCCCGGGCACCTGGGATAACTGCGGCATCTGCTTTAAAGGCGTAAGCCGCAACCCGAACTGCTGCTTCGGCCCGACGGTCACGCTGACCTGCGCCGACGTGGGCACCGTGGTGCGCGTGTACATGCGCGTAGGCGACTGCTCCCGCCCGGATCCGAACACCGCTACCTGCTACTCCGATATTACGGTGGAGGATATGCAACTCCCGGGCAACGCTTACTGCCCGGCTGATATTGAAAAGGGTACCGACCCGGGTGTTTGCACAGCCGTGGTGGCCTACATTCCGCCGACCTTCAACGACGGCTGCAACAGTCCGAAAGCCGGTACGCTTGTCGCGCCGCTATGGGCCGTTCCGGGGGCTACGTTCCCGATCGGCAACACGACGGTGACGTATTCCTATACTTCCCCCAGCGGCTACACGGTGTACTGCTCCTTCGTGGTAACGGTGGTGGATGACGAGGCGCCGAGCATCACCTGCCCGGCCGACGTGCTCAACCTGACCTGCTTGGAAATCCTGCCCGAGCCGCTGGCGCTCGATGAATTTACCGATGGTGGCGGTCAGTTGTCCGACAACTGCGGTGTAACCGTACTGGATTTCACCGATTACGACAACGACCTGACCCACTGCGCCTACGACGGTATCCGTACCATCGTACGCACCTATACGGCCTGGGATGCTGCCGGTAACTCCGCTACCTGCCAGCAGACCTTCCAGTATGTGGAAGATATCACGCCGCCGGTGTTGGCTGTTAAACCCGGTGACTTGTCCTTCGAATGCGCCGACGATATCCCGCCCGTACCGGCTCAATCCGCTACCGATAACTGCGGCGACGTAGTGATCGACTTCAGCGAAGAAGTACAGCCGAACGGTTGCGAGAACAAACTCGTTGTGATTCGCTACTGGGTGGCCTCCGACGCTTGCGGCAACACCGCTACCTGGCGCCAGACCATCACGGTGAACGACATCATTCCGCCTGAATTGTACGCCAAACCGCTGCGCCGCCACTATGCTTGCGCAGAAGATGTGGAGATCGCCCCGTACCAGTTTGCTACGGACAACTGCGATGTGGCCTACGTTGAATTCAGCGAGACGGAAGATCCGGGCGAATGCCACAACAAGTTCACCATCGAGCGTCGCTGGGTGGCTTATGACCTCTGTGGCAACTCGAGCACCTGGGAACAACAGATCATCGTAAACGACTCGATTCCGCCGGTACTGTCCGCCACGCCGGTCGACCGCGAATATACCTGCTTTGCCGATGTGGAAGCAGCCCCTGTACAGGTGGCTACGGACAACTGCGGCGTGGTTACCCTCAACTTTGAGGAGACCGAAAATCCGAACGATTGCCATAACAAGACAACCATTATCCGCCGTTGGTATGCTTACGACCTCTGTGGAAATACGGCTGAACACTGGCAAACGATTACGGTGTATGATTATATTCCGCCGGTACTCCAAACCCGCCCGGTTGACCGTACTTACGAGTGCGCCGACCAGATTCCGGTGGCGCCGGTTCAAACTGCTACGGACAACTGCGATGTTGTAACCATCGATTTTGCCGAAACGACGGTTCCGGGCGACTGCCCGAACCAATACCAGGTAGTTCGCCGCTGGTATGCTTATGACCTCTGCGGTAACACCGACGAGCACTGGCAAACCATCACGATCAGCGACACCAAGGCGCCCGTCTTCAACGAGACGCTTCCGCCGGCAGTAGTCAATGACGACTGTGCTCAAGACGTTCCGGCTGCCGCCGTACTGACGGCTACCGACAACTGTGACGGCGCTGTGACGGTGGTGTATACCGAAGAAGTGAAACCGGGCACCTGCCAGGATCAATTCAGCATCGTTCGCATCTGGACGGCTGAGGACCTCTGCGGCAACGTTGTGACGCACAAACAAGTCGTAAATATTTACGACGGTATTGCTCCGACCTGGAACGAACCCCCACCGGACAACCCGGTAGTTGAATGTTCCCAGCTTGTGCCTGCTGTGCCGGTTCAAACCGCTAGTGACAATTGTGGCGTGGCCGTGACCATCGACTTCTCCGAAGTGGAAGTTCCGGGCACCTGCTCGAACCAATACTCGGTAGTTCGCACTTGGGTTGCCCAGGACGCCTGCGGCAATGTCACCACCCGCGTTCAAGTCGTAACGGTATCGGATACCGAAGCTCCGGTATGGAACGAACCCGCTCCGGCTACCCCGCTGGCATACGAATGCTCCGAGCAAGTACCGCCGGTACCGGTTCAGACCGCCACCGACAACTGCGGCGAACCGCTCGATCTCGAATACTATGAAGTATGGGATCCGGGTTCCTGCCCGAACAGCTTCGTGCTGACCCGCGTTTGGACGGCTCAGGATGATTGCGGCAATGCAACCACCCGTATCCAGGTGATTACGGTTTCCGACATCCTGGCGCCCGTTTGGGACCAGCCCGCTCCGGATTCCCCGGTGAACGTGGCTTGCTCTGAGGGCGTGCCGCCGGTGCCGACGCAAACGGCCACCGACAACTGCGGCGTTCCGGTCGACATCAACTTCAATGAAGTGATCGACTGGGGTACCTGCGCCAACCAGTTCAGCGTCATCCGCACCTGGACGGCTGCCGACGATTGCGGCAACATCACGACCCGCATACAAGTTATTAACGTCAATGACGTAACGGCTCCCGAACTGCACAACTTGCCGACGCAAAGCGTGGTGAACGTGGAATGCTCCGAACAAGTACCCGCCGTTCCGGTGGTTACGGCTACGGACAACTGCATCCTCCCGGTATTCCTCGATTTCTCGGAAGTTGAAATTCCGGGCACCTGCCCGAACCAGTACTCGATCAAGCGCACGTGGTTTGCCCAGGACGACTGCGGCAACTCGACGATCTTCGTACAGACCATCAACATCAGCGACGTGATCGCACCGGTGTTGAGCGGCCTTCCGACGCAAGCGACGGTGAATGTGGAATGCTCGAACAAGTGCCCGCCGTTCCGGTGGTTACGGCTACGGACAACTGCATCAAGCCGATCGAGGTGGATTTCTCGGAAGTTGAAATTCCGGGCACCTGCCCGAACCAGTACTCGATCAAGCGCACGTGGTTTGCCCAGGACGACTGCGGCAACTCGACGATCTTCGTACAAACGATCAACATCAGCGACGTGATCGCACCGGTGTTGAGCGGCCTTCCGACGCAAGCGACGGTGAATGTGGAATGCTCCGAACAAGTGCCCGCCGTTCCGGTGGTTACGGCTACGGACAACTGCATCAAGCCGATCGAGGTGGATTTCTCGGAAGTTGAAATTCCGGGCACCTGCCCGAACCAGTACTCGATCAGGCGCACGTGGTTTGCCCAGGACGACTGCGGCAACTCGACGATCTTCGTACAGACCATCAACATCAGCGACGTGATCGCACCGGTGTTGAGCGGCTTGCCGACGCAAGCGACGGTGAATGTGGAATGTTCCGAACAAGTGCCCGCCGTTCCGGTGGTAACCGCTACGGACAACTGCATCAAGCCGATCGAGGTGGATTTCTCGGAAGTTGAAATTCCGGGTACCTGCCCGAACCAGTACTCGATCAAGCGCACGTGGTTTGCCCAGGACGACTGCGGCAACTCGACGATTTTCGTGCAAACGATCAACATCAGCGACGTGATCGCACCGGTGTTCGCCGGCCTGCCCACTGCTGTAGTAAATGTGGAATGCTCCGAACTGGTGCCGGCGCTTGCCGTGGTAACCGCTACGGACAACTGCAACGCTCCGGTAGATGTTGAAGTTTCCGAAATCGAAGTACCGGGTACCTGCCCGAACCAGTACTCGATCACGCGGACGTGGACTGCCGAAGACGACTGCGGCAACTCGACGATTTTCGTACAAACGATCAACATCAGCGACGTGATCGCACCGGTATTCGCCGGCCTGCCCGCTGCTGTAGTGAATGTGGAATGCTCCGAAGACGTCCCGGCGCTTGCCGTGGTAACCGCTACGGACAACTGCAACGCTCCGGTAGATGTTGAAGTTTCCGAAATCGAAATACCGGGTACCTGCCCGAACCAGTACTCGATCACGCGGACGTGGACTGCCGAAGACGATTGCGGCAACGCAACGGTCTTTGTGCAAACCATCAACGTCTTCGACGACGAGGCTCCGGTTTGGAACTCTACTACCCAAGTAGTTTGGATCAATGAAATCCACTACGATAATGTTGGCACGGATGCTGGCGAATTCATCGAAGTAGCCGGTACTACCGGCACAGACCTGTCGAACTACTCGCTGGTGCTCTACAACGGCGCTAACGGTTTGATGTACGGCACGATGAACCTGTTCGGCGCCTTGAACAATCAAGGCAACGGATCGGGTACCGCATCCTTCGCATACCCGGTGAATGGCGTCCAGAACGGATCGCCTGATGGCATCGCACTCGTGCTCAACGGCACTATGGTGCTCCAGTTCCTGAGCTATGAAGGCGCCTTCCTGGCGCTCGACGGCCCGGCGAGCGGCATGATGTCTTCCGACATCGGTGTATCCGAAGACGGCAACAATGCTGCCGGCACCTCGCTGAGCCTGACCGGCACGGGCAACAACTATGCTGCCTTTACCTGGAACGCTCCGGCTGCTGCCCGCCTGGCGCCGTCAACAATGGCCAGACCTTCACGCCTGCCGGCGACGCTCCCGGCGGACCTGGATGTACAGTGCGGCGAAGACGTGCCGATGCCGATCGTACTGACGGCTTCCGACAACTGCAACGCTCCGGTTGATGTTGAATATAGCGAAGTATTCCTGCCCGGCTCGGGCCCGAACGACGGTGTTACGATCGTTCGTACCTGGACGGCAGAAGATGACTGTGGCAATGCCATCGCACACACGCAGACCATCACGGTGAACGACAACGAAGCGCCTGTATTGGGCAGCTTGCCCGATGTTACGGTAGATGTTTCTTGCTCCGAAGATGTTCCGGCAGTGGCTGTAGTGACGGTTTCAGACAACTGCAATGGTACGGTTGATCTCGATTTCAGCGAAGTGGAGGTTCCGGGCACCTGCCCGAACCAATACCAGGTCGTTCGTACCTGGACCGCCGTTGATTTTGCCGGCAACACGGCCGTGTTCGTTCAAACCATTACGGTGAATGATACCGAGGCTCCGACCTGGGATCAGGCACTCCCGGCCACGCCGCTCAACTTTACCTGCGGCGCCGACGTTCCGGCTGCACCGGTGATGACCGCTACGGACAACTGCAACGCTCCGGTGTTTGTAGACTTTAGCGAGACGATCGACCCGGGTAGCTGCCTGAACAGGTTTACCCTGGTACGCACCTGGGTTGCCCAGGACGACTGCGGCAACGAAACGTCGATCCAGCAACTGATCAACGTGAACGACAACGTCGCTCCGGAGATCTCCTGCCCGGATCCTTTGTTTGCCCAGTGCTCGCCGGCTGAACAACCGCCGTACGCTAACCTGGCTGAATTCGAATCTGCCGGCGGCACCGCTTCCGACAACTGCGGCCTGAACGTGAATTCGTTCGGCATGATCAGCGAAGTGGCCAACGGCAACGTATTCACCCGTACGTACCGCGTTACCGACCAGTGTGGCAACACGGCCACCTGCACGCAAACGGTGACGGTGGAAGATACCGAACCGCCGGTATTCCTCAACTGCCCGGTTGGTCCGTTGGTATTCGGCAACGACCCGGACAAGTGCTCGGCTAAGGCTAACTGGCCGACTCCGGTGGCTGTGGACAACTGCAGCATCCCGGACGTTATTCAAACCTCCGGTCCGACTTCGGGCGATACCCTGGACGTGGGGCACCTACACGATTATCTACGTGGCTACTGACGCCATGGGCAATACATCGGTTTGCTCCTTCCAGGTGATGGTGATGGACACGCAGAATCCGGAATTTGACGCCGACATCGTTATGCCGGCCAATGTAACGGTGGAATGCGACAATGTGCCGCCTTTCTTCATCCTCACCAACAACGACGTGCACGATAACTGCACACCGTCTAACTTGCTCGTCATCGACACCAGCGAAGTGCGTACCAACGGCGACTGCAAATTCAACTACACGCTGACCCGCACCTGGACCGTGACCGATGAGGCCGGCAACCAGCTGGTTCATACCCAGATCGTAACGGTGCGCGATACGAAGGCGCCAATAGCAAAATGCAAAAATGCTACGGTGACGCTCGACAAATCCGGCGACGCTACTGTGACGGCTGCGATGATCAACGATGGCTCGGAGGACAACTGCTCTGCTCCTGGCGACCTGACCTTCACGGTTACACCAAGTGCCTTCACTTGCGCCAACCTGGGTAACAATACGGTTATCCTGACGGTAACGGACGAGTGTGGCAACTCCGCCACCTGCACCGCTATCGTTACGGTACTTGAGGGCCCCGGCCCCTGCACGCCGCAGTTCACCGTCAAGACGACTTGTAAAAACAACGCAACTACGTTGGACAATGGTCAGTTCGAAGACCTGATCACGATCAAGTCGCTGGCGATGCAAACCTGGACGCTGACTTCCGTCACCGGCCTCTACTCGACCGCCAGCCCGGCTCCGCCGGCTGCTCCGATCGCGCTGACGGCAGGTACGGCCTTCACGGCAGGCACCGATGACGATATCGACAACGATAACGACGGTGCGTTTGATGAACCGGATGAGATGGTGTACTACACGCTGAAAGGCATCCACGTGGATGCCGTAGGCTACTCGATCGCGGTGAAGAATAACGTGAACCAGACGGGTACCATCAGCAATAAAGGCTACTATCCGACGCCGTACTTTGTTAACCTGAACGATCCGTTCTGTATCAACACCCCGCCGTTCACCATCCAGGTGGCTGAAGTCAATGGCGCACAAGGCACCGTGAAAAACGTCACCGTAAATGGCGTTGCCACGACCACCTTCAATGCTGCGGCACTTGGCCTGGGCTTCCACACGGTAATGGCTACGTTCGACGCCGGCACGGCTACGACCAACCTGGTGATCAATGGTCAACTGGTGGGCGGTACCAACGCGCAGGCGCTGGCCGACCCGGGTTGCGAACAGAAGATCACGAAGATCGTACAGGTCGTGAGCACGCCGACGGCAATTGTCTGCAACGACCTGGTGCACATTTCCTTACACAATGACGGTGGCGATTGCGTATTCGTGGTCGCTCCGGATGATGTGCTGGAAGGCTCCTACGTTTGCTTCGACGACTACTCCGTGGTGCTGACGTATCCGTTCGGTACGCATACGTTCACTCCGGCCAATAAGATCGACTACACGCATATCGGCAAGTTCCTGAATTACAGCCTCGTACACGCTAACAGCGGCAACGTTTGCTGGGGTCAGATCAAGGTGGAAGACAAAGAACCTCCTGCCCTGACCTGCCCGGCGGATATCACGATCGCCTGCAGCGACCCGACCGCGGAGTACTTTACCGGTTCGCCGATCATCTCGGATTGCCATCCGACGGTGACCAAGGTGAGCACGGATGCGTACACCGATTTCGGTTCCTGCTCCGATCCGCGCGCTGAAATCGTGCGCACCTGGATCGTAACGGACGGCGTCGGCAACCAGTCGACCTGCTCGCAGCGGATCACGATCGCTCCGTTCGATCTGGATGATGTTGACTTCCCGGATGACGTAACCGTTCAGTGCGGTAGCAACTTCAGCACCGATCCGAACGCCACAGGCGTTCCGACTATCAACGGCTCGCCGATTGGTACGGGTGGTTTGTGCATGGCTTCGATCAGCAAAACGGACGAATACTACGACATTTGCCCGGGCAGCTACGAAATCATCCGCACCTGGAAAGTACGCAACATGTGTCTGCCGGTCAGCGGCGGCAACCCGATCGAACACGTTCAGGTGATTAAAGTGATTGACACCAACGGTCCGGTCTTCGACTGCCCGTCCGATATCACGGTATCCACCGATCCGTTTGCTTGCTGCGCTACGCCGAACCTTCCGGATGTGATTATTACGGAGGCTTGCTCCTACGTGACCAGCCTGACCTACAAAGTAGTGGGCCAGGACGTCAACTCGGGCAACCTGATCCTGATTGAAGGTACCGGCTACCTGAGCGACTTTGACGGCAACAACTGGTGGCACCCGGATACGCTCGGCGTATTTGGCCACACGCAATGCCTGCCGCTTGGCGAATACACGGTAACCTATACGGCTATCGACGGTTGCGAAAACGTTTCCACCTGCACCTTCACCATGACGGTTGAAGACCAGGTTCCGCCGGTGGCTGCCTGCGACGAGTTCACGCAAGTGGCTCTGGGCGGCGACGGCATGGCATTCATAAACGCTTCGACCTTCGATGATGGCTCGTACGACGTATGCTACGATGTGCACTTCAAGGCACGTCGCATGAACGATAACGATTGCCAGGACAATGACTACTTCTATGACCAGGTCAAGTTCTGCTGCGATGATATCAACGATACCATTCTGGTAGTGTTCCGGGTGTACGACATCCCGGTACCGGCTGGTGCAGTAGATCTGGAATTTGGCGATGGTCACTGGAATGATTGCATGGTACAAGTGTTCGTGGAAGACAAGATCAAACCGATCTGTAATCCGCCGGCTACGGCCAATGTAACGTGCGAAAACTTTGACCCGAGCTTGTGGGCGTATGGCTTTGCCACCGGTGCAGACAATTGCTGCATCGACACGATCACTACGACGGTCAACTACGGTTCGTTTGACACGCTGTGCAACAAAGGCACGATCACCCGCACGTTCCGCGTATTTGACTGCGGCGGCCTGTCGAACCAGTGCACGCAGCGCGTATACGTGACCTACGAGCAGGACTACTACATCAAGTTCCCGAACGACGTCATCGTATCGGTGTGCGACGGCACGGGCAGCTACGGTGAGCCGACGTTCTTCGGTGAAGACTGCGAACTGTTGGGTGTATCGTATGAAGATGAGGTGTTCACGGTAGTACCGGATGCTTGCTACAAAATCGAGCGGACGTGGACCATTATCAACTGGTGCACGTATAACCCGAACGCGGGCTGCATCAACGTACCGAACCCGAACCCGAACGCGATCACGAACCATCCGACGAACCTGCCTGGCCCGACCGTGTCGGCCTGTGGTACGCCGGCTCCGTGGAACCCGACGGTGGTGAAAATCAACCCGACGGATCCGCAGTCGACGAACTACTGCACGTTCTGGGATGCCAACGCGAATTGCTACAAGTACAAGCAGATTATCAAAGTGATCGATACGCAGGATCCGATCGTCGAGAACTGCCCGACCAGCCCGGTTGAGGTATGCGACCTGACGCCGAACGACCCGCAGCTGTGGAACGAATCCTACTGGTACGACAACACGATCAACAGCCACAACCTGTGCGAAGGTCCGACCGACCTGACCATTACGGCTACGGACCTGTGCTCGGGCGCCAGTGTGAATGTTCGTTACCTGCTGTTCCTGGATCTGGACGGCGATGGCGACATGGAAACGGTGATATCGAGCACGAACCTGCCTGGCTTCAACAATGTATACTTCGGCAATGCTGCCAATCCGAACTTCGGCGGCGGTACTCCGCGCCAGTTTGACGAGCGCCCGGTATTGTCTAACCAGAAGTACGGCTTTGCCCTGCAAACGAGCATCAGCGGCACGAAGAAAGTGGCGGCTGTCCGTTGGAATACCCTGCAGCAGCCCAGCAACTACGTGGTACCGGAACTGCCCTACGGCACGCATAAGATCAAGTGGATCGTAGACGACGGTTGCGGCAACGAGGTGATATGCGAATACACCTTCGTGGTGAAAGACTGCAAGAAGCCGACGGTGGTTTGCCTCAACGGCTTGAGCGTCAATATCATGCCGACGAAGATGATCACGCTGTGGGCTTCTGACTTCCTGCAATACACCGAAGACAACTGCACGCCGAACAACCAGTTGGTGATCGGTATCCGCAAATCGGGCACGGGCACGGGCTTCCCGTGGAACCCGGATGGCACGCCGCAGACGAGCGTAACCTTTACCTGCGACGAATTGGGCACGCAGTTGGTAGAACTCTGGTCGATCGATAAGGCTGACAATGCCGACTACTGTGAAACCTACGTGATCGTACAGGACAATTCGAACTACTGCTCGAATGACTACGGTACGGTTGCTGGCGCACTGAAAACAGAAGTAGGCAACGGCCTTGAAGACGCTAACGTTGAACTCGAGGGCTCACACCCGGCACTGCCGCCGACGAGCATGTTCGAATCCTCTGGTAACACGGGCGATTACCTGTTCGCAGGCGTACCGTTCCTGGGCGACTACACGGTGACACCGACGAAAGACAACGATCCGCTCAACGGCGTTTCGACCTTTGACCTGGTGCTCATCAACAAGCACATCCTGGGCCTGGAGCCGCTCAATACGCCGTACAAAATGATCGCCGCGGATGCTAACAACAGCCGCTCGATCACCACGTTCGACATCGTTGAACTGCGCAAACTGATCCTGGGTATCTACACCGAGTTGCCGAACAACACGTCGTGGCGCTTTGTGGATGCAGACTTCCAATTCCCGAATCTGCAGAATCCGTTCCAGACGCTGTTCCCGGAAACAAAGCAAATCGCTGCAATGCAATCCAGCATGACCGGTGAGGACTTCGTATCGGTGAAAGTGGGCGACGTGAACCTGAATGCGGTTACCAGCACGCTGGTGAGCGCTAACGACCGGACGGAGGGCACGCTGCTGTTCGATGTAACCGACACCAAGGTGAAAGAGGGTGAAACCTTTACGGTGAACTTCCGCGCTGCGGACCGCGCCGTAGGCTACCAGTTTACCTTGTACTTCCCGAACCTGGAAGTGGTGAACGTAACACCGGGCGCTGAAATGACGCTGGGTAACTTCGGCGTCTTCAACAGCGAGCACAGCCTGACGACTTCCTTCGATAACGAACAGCTCAACGGCGAATTCTCCGTAACCTTCCGCGCGAAGGCCGGCGGCGTACTCAGCCAGATGCTGCAGGTATCGAGCCGGATCACGAAGGCCGAGGCTTACAGCTTGGGTCGCGAACGGCAATCGGTCGCGCTGCGCTTCAACGGTAGCAATGGATCGACGGTAACTGGTCTGGGCTTCGAACTGTACCAGAACCAACCGAACCCATGGATGAACCGTACGCAGATCGGCTTCTACCTGCCAGAAGCAACAGAGGCTACGCTGACGATCTTCGATGAAACGGGCCGTACGCTGTTCACACAAACCGGCGCCTTCAGCAAAGGCTACAACGCCTTCGCCGTCGAACGCGCACTCGTGAACACGACCGGTGTACTGTACTACAAACTCGAAACGGCTAAAGACAGCGCCGTTAAGAAGATGATTCAAACCAAGTAATTTGTTGGAATATCGCCTGGCAAGACGAGTCGTCTTGCCAGGCTTTTTTAGCGCGGGCCACTTTTCCGGATTTCCGGATTCAAAGTGGCCCGCGCTTTTTTATACAGCTGCCACTTCAATTGCCGGCCTCCGGTGGAGTAGTTATCTCCCTTGAATATTCCGGCCGGGAAGAGGAAATCTATTTGATTGGAGCGTTGGGGACAACAAGGCAAATAAAAAAAGGGCGCAACCGATTGGTCGCACCCCATTTATCAGGTATGAAATACATTTTCGCGCTACTACCACCTGCCGGCTGGCCGGTTACCGCTTGCCGAAAATTCCGCCAAGGATTTGACCAAACACCCCCCCGCTGCTTTGGGGTTGTTGGGGTTGGCCACCGCCAAGTACGCCGCCAAGCACGTTACCGAGCAAGTCGCCAAAGCCGCCCGATTGGGCATTCTGCGCCGAACCCATCAGAATATTGGCCAGACTACCCAGATCGAGCCCGCCGGAACTTTTCGCGCGCCCCAAAACACCCATCACGATGGGCGCCAGGATAGGCATGAGTTTCATGATCTGGTTGACATTAAGGCCGGAGTTTTGGCTGATTTGTTGTGCGGCAGTTTCCTGCCGATCGCCCAGAATATGCCCGAGTATACCGGCGCCGTTCAGTGCACTGGAGGATGCGCCTGCGCCTTGCGGCATACCACCGACCATTCCAATCAGGTCGTCCAGTATGCTGCCATCGTGGTCCCGGTCGAGGGCGGAAGCCAGGGAAGCCAGGCCATTTTCAGTGGAGGCATTGTTGGCCAGTCCACCCAAAAGTGTGGCGAAAATGCCGTTGGCGGCTGCCGCAGTTTGTTCTTTTTCTGCACCGATTTGTTGACTGAGCTGTCCAACCATGTCGTCAGAGAGCTGGCCCTGGAGTATTTCCATTAAATTCATAGGTTAAATTTTTGTATTGATTTAAAAAATGAGTGTGTGCAAATGAAGGAAGCCTCAGATTCATCTGTTAACTTCGCAAACGGACTTCCGACGCAAGGAATCTGAAAAGCAACAAAAAGCCCGGGCATTTTTTTCTTAAACATTGAAAGCGGCGTAAAATTGGCTCTCTGGGCAAAATAATGTAGCAACAGCGGATTAATTTTAAGAAAATAATGATTTTTACGCTGCCCGTTATCCAACAAAGCTTCAGAAAACTACGTTCACCGAAACACCGACCAGCTCAAATGGATTACCGAGCCGCCAAACAATATATTCTGGCTAAACTGCGTACGGGTCTTTCCGGCAACCTTAGCTACCATGGCATGCACCACACCCTGGACGTGCTCAAGGTAGCTAAAGCGTTGTGCGAAAGCGAAGGCGTGCTTGAGCATTCGGTCACTTTGGTGAAAACAGCCGCATTGTTTCACGATGCTGGCTTCGTCAAGGACAAACACGCCGGCCATGAATATGAGGGTTGTTTGATGGCACGCGCGGTTTTGCCGGGTTTTGGTTATTTTTCCGAAGATGTGGAAATTATTTGTGGGATGATTATGGCCACCAAAATTCCGCAATCGCCAACTAATTTATTGGAAGAAATTATTTGTGATGCGGACCTGGATTACCTGGGCAGAGCGGACTTTTATCCGATCGCAGAAACGCTTTTTCAGGAGCTCAACACATACCAGCTGATCAGTGGGGAGCAAGCCTGGAACAGGCTCCAGGTAAATTTTCTGATGGCACATCATTTCCATACGCGCACCAGCATCCGATTGCGTGAACCCGCCAAACAACAGTACCTGGAAGAATTAAAGGGTTTGGTGGCTACCTATGAAGTTTGAGCGGGAGGGATATCCACGATAAACAGGCTGCCTCCCTTTCTGCGCGTTCTACCCATATCCGACCGCCATGTTGCCGCACTACCTGTGCGGCATAACTCAGGCCAAGGCCGTGGCCTTTCACGTTATGTTGATTGCCCGAGGGCAGCCGGAAAAATTTATTGAAGATTTTGGATTGATACTCCGGCGGAATACCTGCGCCGTTATCGCGTACCTGTAGCCGCACGGCTGCCGGCGTATTTTCCAGGGATACCTGGACAAACGGTTGGTCTGCCGCATACTTCAGGGCGTTGTCCAGGAGATTAAACACGACGCCGGCAAGGTGTATCCGGTCGCCGTTCACCGTCAGGGCGGATACATCGGCGGGGAGCTGCAACTGAACGGTGGCGCCGGCGCGTTCGGCCTGCAAAGCCATAGCGTCGATCACCTGGCGAACCATTGGGGCCATTTGCAAGGGCTCGAGTTTGAGCTGCGGCTCCTGTTCTTCAAACATCGACAAGCGCAGTACTTTTTCTACGAGCAGGGATAAGCGATCCAGTTCGCGTTTGGAGTGCGCCAGGTAAGCGCGCGTCTTTTCCGGGTTATGCAGGGCGTCAAAATCGCTCAAGGCCTCCAGGGCAACGCCAACCGTGGTGATCGGCGTTTTGAGCTCATGAGTTATATTGCTGATAAATTCGCTTTTCAGGCGGGCTAACCGCTGTTGTTGGCGGAGCGACCGGTAAATCTGTAGAAATGCGGCAAGGGTTATTCCAAAAACAAAAAAAGCAAACGCAGCAGAGGGCGTCATTTGGCGCCAGAGGTACGCGCGGTAATCTGAAAAATTGGCGGCATAAAACCGGTGTGCCAGCAGACCTGCCGGCGCCGGCCGGGTTGTGATTCCACCGGATACCCAGCTCAGCGGCAAAGCATCGCTGTGGATGATTTCAAAAGGCAGCGTGATACCCGCTGAAGCAAGGCGCTCCCGGTACCGCTTTTGCAGCTCAGTAATCGGCAGGGTATTTTTTTCGATCCGAAAAAAATGGTCGTTGCCTTTGACGCCGGTTAAGCGCTCGGGCAGGTGGAGCAGCAAACGGTCCATTCCACCGCCTGGAACCGGCGCTGCCGAATCGGAAGCAGCGATGAACACCACTACCTGGTCGTACCGCATGGAATCCGGCGGGTGATGTTTACTATTATCTTCCGTTCCCACCCGCACGACCATTTTAGTATTTGATTTTAACTGCCGAACGGCGGAATCCTGCAAATAGGGCGGGGGGAATGCGTTTCGGCGAGTGGCCGTCAGGAAATCCGGTATTGCCGGCGCGGGGTAAAGGTTGTCCGTCCCGCTATTGGTATGGACAAGGCTCCTGCGCACCAGCGAGTCCTGCAATGCCATAATTGTTTGCTGAAAAAGGTATTCGGTTTCCTGGCTCAAACGGTCGTACTGCTCCTTGTACACCTTGCGCAGCCAAAGCGCCTCAAACGCCCCCAAGCAGGTCAGGCTGGCGATAATAAGCCACAGCGAGCGATGTATTTTCTGATCAGGCATGCAGTGCGTGTGGAACGCCGGTTCGGTGGTGAATGGCTGCGGCACAGCCGGTTGCCTGCAAAATTACTTTCTTTAGGGAAGCCGGCTGGCTTTGATTAACCTTAATTAACCAAAAATCAAGGACGATTAACCTGCCGGCCCCTGTTACCGGTTTTACCTTTGTCAAAAAACACAGGATTATGAAACCGTATATTTTGCTCTTTTGGCTTGGCCTGTTTTTAGGAACGGCGTTGACGGCTCAAAAAACTACCGGCGTGATTCAGTTTGAAGAAAAAATGAATATGCACCGCAATTTACCGCCGGATGCCGGCGATATGCGGGCAATGATTCCCGAATTCCGAATTATGAAAAGCGAGCTGCTTTTTACCGGTACGGAAAGTTTGTACCGAAATGTGGAAGAGGAAGAAGACGATACGGAAATGGGCGGCGGCGGCGGTGTTATGATCCGCATGCAGCGCCCGGATGCCGTTTTTTATAAAAACTTAAGTACCAACCGAAAAATTGACCGCCGGGAGTTCATGGGTAAGTATTATCTCATAGAAGACGCCATCGGGCAAACGCCCTGGAAGATTGGCGCCGAAACGCGGGAAATACTGGGTTACTCCTGTATGCAGGCGGTATGGGACGATACCACCGGCGGCCGCCAACGCCACCTGACGGCCTGGTTTGCACCGGATATTCCGGTTGCCGCCGGCCCTGTCACTTATGGGCAACTGCCTGGCATGATCTTGCTGCTGGATATCAATACCGGCGAACTGCAGCTGACGGCAACAAAAATTGAATGGACAGCCCCGAACAAAGGCGAGTTGGAAGCGCCTTCCAAAGGCGATAAAATTACCCAGGCTGAATTCCAGCAATTGATGGACGAGCGTATTCGCGCCATGGGCGGTAGCAGCGGCCGGGGTATCCGGGTGATCCGGAATTAACAGCGCAAGGGAGGACACTCAACGATTGCTTTCCGGCTGATCCAGCGGTATGCCTTCGTCAAATGCGCCGGCGCTCCTCCATCCAGGTTTGAAACACTTGTTCCACTTCGGCGCCGTCCCAGTTTTGTTCGATGCCGGGCAGTGCAAGGATCTGGCGGAATAAGTCGTTTTGCTGGTCATCTTCGCGCAGGGCGACATGGTAGGGCGTGTTGCTGAACGAGACCATGGAATACACCGGCATAAAGTCTGGATGACGCTCGTGCAGGTTGGCGGCAATTTTTTTGCGCAGCAGGAACATTGGGTCCGCCACCAGGTCTCGCATTTCGATGAAATTGCGAAGCGCCAGCTCGAGGATGGCATCGCCATCCTGCTTGCGCCGGCTGGAGAAGTCCGGGATAATGCGGGACCAATCGCCGTTATAATCATCGTACATCGTGTCCAGAATCGTACAATCTTCAAAACCGGCGTTCATGCCCTGGCCATAAAACGGCACGATGGCGTGGGCGGCATCGCCGATAAGCAGAATGCGTTCCTGCCATTGCCAGGGATAGCACTGCGTGGTGACCAGCGAGGAGGTGGGGTTTTTCCAAAAATCGCTGAGGATATCTGGCATCAGCGGCTGGGCGTCGGCGAAATAGCGGTTGAAAAAATCCAGCACGGCATCGTTGCCGGACAAATGTTCGAAAGACACGGGGCCCTCGAATGGCAGAAAAAGGGTGCAGGTAAAACTGCCGTCGGCATTGGGCAGCGCGATCAGCATAAAGTTGCCGCGCGGCCAGATGTGCAGTGCGTTGGGATCCATACGGTGGCTGCCGTCGGGCGCGGGCGGAATATGCAGTTCTTTGTATCCGTGGTCGATATACCGTTGGATATAGTTGAAGCGGTCGGTGCGTTGCAAGGCATACCGCACGGTGGAGAAGGCGCCGTCGGCGCCGAATATCAAGGGTGCGGCGACTGTTTTGATCTCTCCGGTTCGTACGTTTTCAAACGCAACTACGGGGCGTTGCAGATCCATATCTGCGCAGCGGTGTTCGAAGTGGAAGTGCACATTGGGGTATCCGGCGGCGATGTGGAGCAGTTCCAGGTTCAGGCCTTCGCGCGATACGGAATAAATCGCCTCTCCGGCTTTGCCATAAGGCTGGTAGGTGCGTTCGCCATCCACGGCGTGCATCATGCGGCCGGGCATGGGGATGGCTACTTTTTCAATTTTTTCGCGAATACCGGCTTTGTCTATGGCAGCCCAGCCACGCACGCTCATAGCCAGATTGATCGAGCGGCCGCCGGCGTAACCGGCAGTGCGCATATCGGGCCTGCGCTCATAGACGTCGACGCGGTAGCCGCGCCGGGCGAGGAACACTGTCCACAGGGCGCCAACGAGGCCTGCGCCTACGACTACGGCTTGTTTGGTGTTGGTTGGGTCAGGCATGGTGCAATTACATTTATTGAAAAAATAGTCGGACAAAGTTCTTGTATTCCGGAAAACAGCAAGTGTGGCTGCCGTTATTTGGAATGATTACAGTTCGCCGGCCAGCAGCTGCAGCCGCAGTTCGGCCGTTTTTAAATTGTACAACACTACATTTTGGCGGAGCAGCGTTTGTTCGAGTGCATTTTGGGCCGACTGTACTTCAAGGGCATTTGTTTGGCCCAGGCGGAAACGTTCGGTGCTGACCGACAGGCTTTCGCGGGCGTTCCGGGCATTGTCGGCTTCCAGTGTCAGTACCTTTTGTTGGGTATGGAAAAAGGCGAGCTGGTTGTCGAGTTCGGTTTCGATGGCCAGCCGCTGGGCGTCTGCCCGCACGGCGGCTTGTTCGGCTGCCACCCGGGCCACGTCCACCTGCCGCCGGATATTGCCGCCGGTGTAGAGCGGCAACACCAGCGATCCGCCGATCACAAAACCTGTTTGGGTGTTGTTGAGCAGAAACCCGGCCCCGTTGTCGGTGCGTTGAACGTTGAACTGACTGATTCCGGTGATGCGGGGTTTGTTCAATGTCCGGGTTTCATCGACGGTAAGGGCTGCGATATCTGCATTTTTCCGCAGGGCAAGCAACTGCGGGTTTTGCGCCAGCATCTGCTCGAGCAGGCGGGATCGATCGGGGGAGTAGGTGTTTTCGAGTGTTTCAACCACTTCGAATGCTGTTTCCGGCGGCCGGGCCAGCCAGAGGTTGAGGCTGTGCATGGCCGTGGAGGTGGCCGTTTGCTGGGTAAGCAGGTTGGAGCGCTGCTGGTTAAGGTCGATTCGGGCCTGAAGGGCGTCGGTTTGGGCGGCAAAGCCGGCGGCGAGCCTGGCTTCGGCAATGCGCAGCCGTTCTTCGTTGAGCGAAATGATCTCCTGCGTCGAACGCTCCAGGAGCCGGCTGCGGACGATATCGTAGTACGCCAGCAGGACGTTGGCGGAGGTTTGTTCGATGGCGGCCTGCAGATTGATTTGCCCCAGCGCTTCCAGCGCTTCCAGGCGGTTTTTGGCAATGACCATGCGTTGGCCGTCGAAAAGTGTCCAATTTAGCTGCACGCCGGCGTTGACGGCGTTGAAGGGAGCGCCGATGGCATTGAATTCGTTTCCGTTGGCCAGTTTTTGCTGGAAAGCGCTGAGCGTAAAATTTTCATTGGCCACCAGGTTGACCGTTGGCAGCATGCCTGCATTCGCCCTGGTGTTGTTTAATCGCGCAATTTCCGCATCGCCGCGTACCAGCCGGATATCAAAGTTGTTTTCCAGGGCAATCCGTACAGCTTCTTCCGGGGTCAGGAGTGCCGGCGGCGGAATTTGGGCAAACGCTGGCGCGGTTGATAGGCAAAGGAACAGCAGGAGGAAAAGTCGTTTCAGCATAGTAGCACTATTTGGATAGCAGTTTGACATTCGACATGCCACTAAGGGTCGGCAAGCCTCCGGGTTGGCCAGCTGCCGTAAAATGGCCGGTCGTGCAGGTGCAAAAGTAAGAAACCGTCTGAAAACCCCTACCGGTCGGCAAGACGCATCCTTTACCGCTATGCTTCGGCTATTTTTTCGGCAATAGGACAAGGCTATTCCCTCAAAAATGAGCCTTGCTTAGCGCCAAAATATACGCCTTTCCGCCTCGCCAGGGGTTTTCGGACGGTTTCTAAGATTAACTTTTCAGGTAAATTTTCCGGCGCCCCGGCAAATAACGAATCGAATGCAGGTCGGTATGCCGATTATTTGGCGCTTTCCGTGTCGCGCATTACTTTTCGGCCAGTAACCAATGCCCGTACCATTAAAACATGAAACAAGAGCATATTCTGATTATTGGGGCTGGCGGCCAAATCGGGTCTGTACTGACCGATACCCTTCGCGAATTGTACGGAGACGACCGGGTGGTCGCTTCGGATTTGCACCCACTGGAAGGTCAGTCGGGGCCGACGGAGGTGCTGAATGCCCTGGAAGGGCAAGCCCTCGAAGCCGTGGTAAAGAAATGGCGCATCAATCAAATTTACCACCTGGCAGCTATCCTGAGCGCCACAGGCGAAAAAGATCCGATGCGGGCTTGGAACGTCAATATGACCAGCCTGTTCAATGTGTTGGAAATTGCCCGGCAACGCGGCCTCGGTAAGGTGTATTTTCCGTCTTCCATAGCGGTGTTTGGCCGGGAGGCGGCTCCTGTGGATACCCCTCAATACGAGGTGCTGATTCCCGAAACCGTATATGGGATTAGTAAAGTGGCGGGCGAAAACTGGGCTAACTATTATTTCCGGAGGTATGGCGTGGATGTGCGTTCGTTGCGATACCCCGGTATTATCGGGTACCAGAGCATGCCCGGCGGCGGCACTACCGATTATGCCGTGGATATTTACCACTACGCCATTCAAAAAAAGCCGTTTGAATGTTTTTTACGCGCCGATACCCGCTTGCCGATGCTTTATATGCCTGATGCGATCCGGGGCACGGTCGAGCTCATGGAAGCGCCGGCCAACAGCCTTTCCGTGCGTACCAGCTATAACCTCGCGGGCATGAGTTTTACGCCGGAAGAAGTGGCCTCCAGCATCCGGAAATTGATGCCGAATTTCAAAATAACCTACAAACCGGACTTTCGGCAGGCTATTGCCGATTCGTGGCCGGCGGCTATCGACGATTCGGCAGCCCGGTACGACTGGCATTGGCATCCGGAATATGACCTGGACGCCATGACCAAAGACATGTTGCGCCATCTGGCCGTCAAGTATCACCTGGGCGAACTGGCCTGACTGGCCGGGGAATGCTGCAGGAGGAGGGATACAGGCCTTGGTGCACACACCTTCCGGAGCGGCTGGAGGAAGAAAATCTCCCTTGCACATCACTCAATCATTCCATACGATGAATCAAACACCGACCCGCAACCCCTACCTGATCCCGTTCGCGCTGGTATGCAGCTTGTTTTTTTTATGGGGGATCGCCAACAGCCTGAATGGTTCGCTGATCCGGCATTTTCAATTTGCCCTTGATCTGAACCGTTTTCAAGCCGGGCTGGTAGATTCGGCTTTTTATCTCGGCTATTTTGTGTTTGCGATTCCCGCAGGCATATTTATGCGCAAATTCGGATATAAGCGCGGTATCCTGGCCGGGCTGTTGCTGTATGCAGGAGGGGCTTTATTGTTTTATCCGGCGGCCGATATCCGGATTTATGCGTTTTTTCTTTTTGCTTTATTCACGATTGCCTCGGGTTTAGCCTTTCTGGAAACGGCGGCTAATTTGTATGTTACGGTATTGGGAGACGAGAAGGAGGCCGAATGGCGGATCAATTTTGCGCAGTCGTTCAACGGGATCAGTATTATTTTGGGGCCGGTGATCGGCAGTTTGTTTATATTTTCCAAAAAAGAATATACCGCTGATGTGTTGGGCGGTATGGCGCCGGAGCAGATTGACGCTGCCCGCATACAGGAGGCACTTTCCGTACAAGGGCCATACCTGGTAGTGGCCGGGGTGGTGCTGTTGGTGGCCTTATTATTTTGGTTGACCAAAATGCCGGAAGTAGGCCGCGAGGAGGAATTGGCCGAAGGCAGGGTCAGCATTTTGGCCCCCCTGCGCAAATACCGCCATTTGGTGCTGGGCGTGATCGCGCAGTTTGCAAATGTGGGCGCTCAGGCAACACTTTGGGGCTATTTTGTCGATTTCAAAATTGATTTCGCCAAAAACGAACACGTCGGATTTGTCAATACCCTATACCGGGTTACGGAAGGCATGACGCCCGACCAAATCGCCGGTTTTCACGCTTCCTTTGCTTTAGTACTTTTCATGCTGGGGCGCTTTCTGGGCACTTATCTGATGAGCCGTATGGAGCCGCGCAAAGTACTCGCCTATTATTGCATGGCAGCGGTTGGATTAGTCGCCCTGGCGTTTTTAACCGGCGGCCTGCCCGGCATCATTTGTATCATGCTGACCTATTTTTGCCAAAGCATCATGTTCCCTACCATATTTGCGCTGGCTACCAAGGGTATGCCGCCGGCCGAGCAAAAGCTGGCTTCTTCCCTGGTGATCATGGCAATCGTGGGTGGTGCGGTGATGCCGCCTGTTGCCGGCTTGCTCTCGGGCGCCGGCGGCATGGAGATGGCTTTGCTGGTGCCGTTCGTTTGTTTCTCATACGTCGTTTTTTATGTTTTGCGGGGCTACCGGATCGAAGTCGAACGGTAGTTTACTTGCCTTTATGGCCCTGAAAGGAGTAACTTGCTCTGCTTTAAACAATCGCAAGCCTGCCCAACCCCGGGCAGGCTTGCGGCATGCCCTCCTCCTATGCTGAAGAAACTTATTTACCTGTCGTTGGTACTGGCCTGCGTATCGGCAGGTCTTGCGGCCCAAATTCCTGGCCGTGCCGTGTTAAAAACTACTTTAATTGGTGCGGAACACACCACACCGGTCCTGACCGTTCCGCTTTTAGCGCCGAACCATTTTGTTGCGCTTACCCTGCGTTGTTCCGGTGTTTCGATGGCCGGAAACGTGGAGGTTCGGAGCGCGGCCGATGACAGCCATTGGACCGGCTGGCAGGCCTTATCGGATGATGCGCATGCGGTGCAAAAAGGTGGAGTACGGCAATTCGAAATGCTTTTTTTGCCAGTTACGACCCGCCTGATACAAGTGCGTGTCGTTGGTGTGAAAGCGCCGGTGACGCAAACCGAGCTGTTTTTTTATTCACCGGAAAAATTACTTGCGGCCGATCCGCAGCCAATAGCGGCGCCCCGGGGGGGGGCTGCGTGCCCATGCCCCATGCCGGCTTTTGTAAGCCGCGCGGGTTGGGGTGGCCCGCCGGCTCAGCAACCGGGTTGTACCCCTAATTATACAGCGGTCAGCCACCTCATTGTTCATCATCAGGCGGGTGTGGCCAACCCGCCGTTTGCCGCAGTGGTCGGGGCCATTTGGCAACAGCATGTGTACACCAATAGTTGGTGTGATATTGGATACAATTGGCTTATAGCGCCCGATGGTACCATATATGAAGGGCGGGCAGGCGGCAACAATGTGGTCGGCGCCCATTTCTGCGGGCAGAATGCCAATACGATGGGAGTTTGTTTTCTCGGTAATTTCCAGAATGAACAACCCACAGCGGCGGCGTTATCGAGCTTGTCGAGGCTGTTAGCCTGGAAATGCTGCGACAGCGGTATCAACCCGACTGCTACGGCTTTCCACGCCGGCTCGGGGTTGACGCTCCAAAACATCAGCGGCCATCGCAATGGGTGCTCTACGCTGTGCCCGGGCGACAATTTGTATGCCCGGCTTCCAGGTGTGCGGACGATGACGGACACTTTATACAGTGATCCGACGGGCTGCGACGGCCTATGGCCGCCGGGGAATGACGACTGCACGGATGCTTTCACGTTATTCAGCGGCAATAGCTGCCAGGCTTTTGCCGGTACCACGGATGGCGCCACGGCCTCGGGCTTGCCGATCCCGACTTGCAGCGGATTTACGAGCGGAACTGCCCTGGATGTTTGGTATCGTTTTGGCGCCTTGGAAGACCATCATCACGTCACGGTGGCGCCTACCGGCAACCTGCCGGGCGCCTTGGACCCGGTTATTGCGGTGTACGATGGTAGTTGCGATGCCTTGCAACTCCTGGCTTGTGTGGATGCGCCGGGCGGGGCTGGTGTGGCCACTACACTCGACTTGCCGGGCCTTGTTCCCGGTCATGTTTATTACATCCGGGTATATGATTACGGCGATGCGCCGGCTACAGATGGGCGGTTTGATATTTGTGTGACGCATGGTCCGGCTGTTTCGACGCGGGAAAACGGTCCGGATGCACCGGTATTTCTTTTCCCGAATCCGGCGACGGGTTGGGTGAGGGTCCGTCTTTTACCACAGGTCCTGGACGACGCAATACTGCGCGTTTTCGATGCTGCGGGGCGCCTTGTATTGGCGCAGGAAATTAAAAAAACGGTTACTGAACTGGATTTGAGCGGGAAGGCGGAGGGGATGTATCTGTTTGTTGTACAATCAGCTTCCGGGCAGTTTAGCCGGCGTTTAATACTCCGGCATTAGATCTAAATCAGGAATTTGCCATTTTTGTAAATTAATGCGCCATCGGCCCAAACCTCGCCGCCATTTGTCATATCGGTGATCATGTCCCAGTGGACGGTAGATTCGTTTTTACCACCGGTTTGGAGGTAGCTCTGGCCGATGGCCATGTGTATAGTACCGCCGATTTTTTCATCGAACAAGATGTTTTTTGTCATTTTGGTAATGTTGTAGTTCGTCCCGATAGCCGCTTCGCCAAACCGCCGGGTACCGGGCACCTGAAAAATCCGGTCCAGGAACTCCTGGCCCATGCGGGCTTCCCACCGGTCGATATAACCGTCTTTCACCCAAAGGGTAACCCCTTGCACCTCATTGCCATGATAGATACAGGGGTAGGAAAAATGAACGGTTCCGTTCACGCTGTCTTCCACCGGGCTGGTGTAGACTTCCCCGGAAGGCATATTGGTTTGTCCGTCGGAATTCATCCATGTCCGTTCTTTGGTACTAAATTGGATGTCGGTCCCTTCGGCAACGTAGCGAACTGCGGTGCAAGCGTTGAGATGGTCGACGATACTTTGTTGCCGGTTGCGCACATTGATCCAGGCTTGTGTGGGGTCGTCTTCGAAAAGGTTGCAGGCGCCGAATACAAATTGCTCGTACTCGCTCAAACTCATGCCGGCTTCCTGGGCAGCGGCGTCGGTAGGAAACTGGCAGAGGTTGCGGCGCAGCCGGCGGTCGGCGGTGCGTTCGAAATACGCTTTGTTTACGGGCTTTATAGCCTCCTGCCGGATGCCAGCGCGGTCGGCGGGGGCATTTTGCATTTCACGCAAGTTGAAGGGCGCCCGGATAGCCAGGTAACAGTCAAAGGTTTCCATGGCCAGTAGTTGAAGCGGAGGCAGCGTTCGGAGCGCATCATGGGAAGCGTGCTCCAGGAAAATTCGTTCGCGTTCGCGAAACGAAAGGTCGCATTCGACAAGTGCTGCTCCAGCTGCCAATGCTTCGCGGTACACTTCGCACACCAGCGGTTCAGCCAGCGTCGTCGTGCTGATAAATACCTTGTCCCCGGGCGTGACACGGAGGCAATAATGCGTGAGCAGGGTGGCGTATTTTTGAAGGAAGGAAGGAGGCATAGGTGTGATTTTTGGGTGAAAATAGGCAGATTGAAATAAGCCACTCTTCCGAAAGGCGATAAATTTATTCGCCAGTGCCGCCTTTCAACTCTTCTTGCAGCTTGTCGACCAAGGTCGAAGGCACTTCCAGCAAATCAATAATTTGTTCGCTGGAAAACCCTTTCTGAAGGAGTTTTTTTATCATTTCCGTCTGGCTCTCCGCCCAACCTTCCTTCAGTCCTTCGGCACGTCCTTCGGCACGTCCTTCGGCACGTCCTTCGGCACGTCCTACCTTTTTATAATGTTTGCGGGCTTGTTGCTCGACCAATTCAAGAATTCCCATTTTTTCACGGTTTGGTTGAATAATTATTTCAAATTGATCATATAGTTCTTCGCGGTCAAATTTCGTATAAAACTTAATGAATTCCAACAGCCTCCGTATTCGTTCGCGCGGCATCTTATATTCCAGCAGGCGCTTAACTAACTGAAGTTTGAAAACCAGCCGCTGTTCATCGTTCCCGCTGTTTTGCCGAATCCCATACCATGCAGCAGCCAAGGCTAGCGCGAACGGATTGGCAGAGGCTTCGAGCTGGCGAATGTCCAGGTCCATAACCTTGCAAATACCGAACCGGTATTCCAGGCTGGTACCCATGAACTCGTACCGGTAATGCTCCGGCCTGAATTGTCGGTTGTCATCTGCCAAAATTGCCAAGGCTGTAATATCCCGGCGGTATAGGTCCCAAATTCGGTACTGATAAATATACATGCGCTCGGCAAAATCCGGATCCGGATAGGATTGGGCCTCTATGTGAAGTAAAAACCAGCTATCTGTCCCGTTTTTGAGGGAGACTTTTACCAGTTTATCCACGAACCGCCTTTTAGAGCGGGACTCGGGGTAAATTTTCTGCAACTCTTGGTCTAAAAACTCAAAAGGGCGTTGAAAGTCGATCTGATCAATATAGGGTTGGTAAAACCAACGTAGAAAATCGTCAAACAAGTCTTCGAGGATTGCTTTCCAGAGTTGATCACGAGTGATTTGGTACATTTGAATACAGGATAGGCATAGTGACTCTGGCTGTTTTAAAAACAAAAATGAGTTTTTTAAATTTAAAAACAAAACATTTTATTTAAAAAATTCAATCCCACTCAATCTTGTTATTTTTGCCATTGGATTGGAACAACAGCAATATTTCCGCATTGACCGCATTCTACATGGCGCATTATCTTGATGAACTCAACAATGTACAACGGGCAGCCGTGACGACCACGGAAGGGCCGGTATTGGTGATTGCGGGTCCGGGCTCCGGGAAAACCCGGGTGCTCACCTACCGGATTGCGCACCTGCTGGAAAGCGGCGTGCCGCCCTGGCAGATTTTGGCCCTCACGTTCACCAATAAGGCTGCGCGTGAAATGAAGGAGCGTATCGAACACGTGGTGGGCCCCAATGCCCAACAAGTTTGGGCGGGCACTTTTCACGCCGTTTTTGCCCGGATATTGCGCTCCGAGGCCTCCAGGATCGGCTTCCCTTCCAACTTCTCCATCTACGACACCGACGATACCACGAGTTTGCTGCGAGCCATCATCAAGGAGATGAACCTCGACCCGCAGGCATACAGCGCCGGCGCCATACGGTCGCGCATATCGCTGGCCAAGAGCAACCTGGTTACGCCAAAGGCCTACCGCGACAACGCCGACATGATGCAACAGGACCGGCAAGCCAAACGACCGTATATCGCCGATATCTATGAAAAATATACTGCCCGCTGCCAGCGCTCCGGCGCTATGGATTTTGACGACCTGCTGCTCCAGTTATACCGGCTTTTTCGCGATCATGCCGATATAGCAGCCAAATACCAGCAGAAATTCAGGTACATCCATGTGGATGAATTCCAGGATACCAATTTTTTACAATATGCCATTCTGCGCCGACTCGTCAAATATCCCGGCAGCCCGGAAAACATATTTATCGTGGGCGACGATGCGCAAAGTATTTACGCATTCCGCGGGGCAACCATCGATAATATCCTGGATTTTGAAAAAGACTACCCCACGCTACAAACGTTCAAACTGGAGCAAAACTATCGCAGTACACACCATATCGTCTCGGCTGCCAATGAGGTCATTGCCTTCAACCGGCGCCAGCTGAACAAAACGATCTGGACGGATCGGGAAGACCGGCACAAAATTAAGCTGGTAAAGTGCGTCACCGACGATGAAGAAGGCCGCAGGGTCGCCGATCTGATCCTGGAACAAAAACACCGGTATCACCTGCTCAATGCTGAAATCGCCATCTTATACCGCACCAATGCCCAAAGCCGGAAGTTTGAAGAACACCTGCGCCGGCTCAACCTTCCGTATCGCGTGTTTGGCGGCCTGTCGTTCTATCAACGAAAAGAGGTGAAGGACCTGGTGGCATACCTGCGTATGGCTGTCAACCCCAACGATGAGGAGGCCTTGCGCCGGGTGATCAACTATCCGGCCCGCGGTATCAGCCCGGCTACGGTGGATAAAATCAGTGCCTATGCCGGCGAACGCAACATGACCATGTGGGACGCCATGCTGTTTATCGATGTTCCCGACCGGGCTCGAAAATCCCTGGCCATCTTCCGGAATATGGTGGAAAGCTGGCAGGGGCGCGTATCCACCGATACGGCCTACCGGCTCGCTTCCGATATCCTGCGCCGTTCCGGCCTGCTCGACGCGCTGAAAAGCGATACGAGCCCCGAAGGTATTGGCCGGCTGGAAAACGTGAATGCGGTGCTCGACGCCATCAGCGAATTTACCGATACAAATAACACCCTTTTCGAGGCGAATGGCCCGGATGCGCTCAACGATGCGCCATCGCTTGCCGCCTACCTGCAAACGATTAGCTTGCTTACCGATGCCGACGAAGCCGCCGGTGAGCGCGATTATATCACACTCATGAGCACGCACTCGGCAAAGGGACTGGAGTATCGCAGTGTATTTGTAACCGGCCTGGAAGAAAACCTGTTCCCGTCGTTTATGGCCCTGGAAGAGCCCAACGGCCTGGATGAAGAGCGCCGGCTGTTTTACGTAGCCATTACGCGCGCCAAGGAATTGCTTACCATCAGCTACGCCCAAAACCGCTATCGTTACGGCCAAATCCGCTCCAGCGAACCGTCGCGTTTTCTGGAAGAAATTGATACCCGGCATTTCGAATTGCTCGGGGGCATTGGCGCTTCCCGGCCGCCAGCGCCGCAAACGGTCGCCAACCCGCGGGCCAGCGTGTCGGGGTATTTTTCCAAACCCAGGATGCGGCAAACTGCCCCTGCCGGGCCGCAAGCGGGTAGCGCAAACTTCACGGCCTCTCCTTCCGAAGCCATCGTGCCCGGCGCCACAGTACTGCATTTGAAATTTGGCGAGGGCAAAGTCAAAAGTGTGGAAGGCCCGCAGGGAAATAAAGTAGCCACGATACAATTCAAAGACGACGAGTTGCCGGATCGCCGCATCGTTTTACGGTTTGCCAAATTGCAGGTGCTGTGAACCAACAACGGTCATTCGGGCAATCTGCCGTGCTTAATGTTTTAACAACGCGCCCATTTCCCAATCCTTTCCCTTGCGCTTAACCAGCAGCACATATCCGCCCTTCGGCAAGTGTGTTGTTGCCAGGCGGTCGCCGCGTATTTTGGTTTGCATCCAAACCTGGCCATTGGCGCCTACAATTTTGATTTGCACCCGTTCTTTCGGTTTTATGTCCGCAATGCGCACAAAGGCGCCTGACGAATCGGACTCCACTGGCAAGTCGAAGCCGACCGACCGGGATTTGCCCGGTTTTGAAACGGCGCCGGCAAACATCCAACGGTATGCCGCCGGAAACTCGCGCCGCCAAAACCATTCCGAATGCTGCCCGTCGGGCGGTACCGTCAGGTTAATGTCCTGCGGCATATAGCCGGCCGAAAGCATGGCGTTGCCAACTTTAATGATATCTGTTTCGACATAATCAGGTTCGTTGCCACCGGCAAGGAAATACACTTTGCCCGGTTGGCGTTTCGGGTGTGATCGTACATGATCGGCTACGGCGTTTTCAACAAACCAAAAGGCGGGGGAAAACACGCCGGCTCTACAAAAAACCTCCGGCCGTTCGGTGATGGCGTACATCGAGATCAACCCACCCATACTGCTGCCGGCAATACCCGTCGTTTCGCAACCCGGTAGGGTGCGGTAGACCGAATCGACGTAGGGTTTTAGTGTTTTGACAACAAAATCGAGGTATTGGGCGCCTTCGCCGCCGCCGTATTCCGGGTTTTTCCAGGGCGAGTATTCATCCTGGCGCTTGGCGCCACCATGGTCGATGCCGATGACAATACAACCGTAATCGCCCTGGTTGAACAGGTTGTTCAGCGCTTCATCCAGCTGCCATTCGCCGAAGCTACTGCTTTCATTGTCGAACAGGTTTTGCCCGTCGTGCATGTACAACACCGGATATCGCTTTTTTGCAGTGGCATAGTCCGGCGGCAAATAGACCCACACGCGGCGTTTTCGGCCGAGCTGCGGGATGTAGAAATCATCGTCGAGTTCAAAAACATTGGGCGCAGCGGTGCCGCCGCCGCCGGCGTCGCGGTCTTGCCAGCCGGCAATGTCCAGCCGAATGGTTTGCGGCTTGCCATCGTAGCGGAGGATTCGGTTGGGGATATACTTGCCGGAGGCATTACCTTCCACCGTGCTCCAATTGCCCCGGGTAAATTTATATTCCAACATACCCGGTGAAGGGTTCAGAACGAGCTGGTATTGACCTGTCCCGCCGCTTGATTGCAGGATGTAGTTGGCATCGGCGGGATTCCAGTTGTTAAAATTGCCGGCGATATAAATCTTATCCGGCGCTGGGGTATTAGCGGGGATCGACGCGACCTGAATGATGAGTTGGGCGCTTAGAAGGAACGGGTAAAGCGGCGCGAAGAGTAATGGAATGCGTTTATTCATAGTGTGTTATTGCGCTTTATCTGAGTGCAAAACAAAACGCACAGCCCCGAGAAGCTGTGCAGTTTGTGTCATTGGCGGATTGCAGGCAAGTACATATATATGCCGCTTCAATCCGGCTTTCTTTCCAGGAGCCAGGTCCACTCCTCTTTTTTACGGCCGATTTCCTTGACACTATACCATTCCTGGCGCTCGCGCGACCATTTTTTAACTTGGGCATCAAACGCTGTGCCGTCGGCCAGGATAAAGTTGAGGGTTTTGCGGCCGGTGTCGTAGTACCATTTTAATTCGGAACGGCTGGAGGTGTCTTTAGTGCCGCTCAGCGACATGGTATGATCTTCGTGGATCACCACGGCCCAGACGGCATTCGCATCTTCGTATTTATACCAGTCTCCGCGGTCAAAGTTGGAACCAATCTTGTGGATAGACGCTTCCCAGTTTCCGGGCAAAGAGGCTTCAAAAGAGGTATCGGTTGCGATGCTGCGGGTTTTATCCGCGGCTGGTTGCGCGGTGCGGGTATTGAACCAGAATAGATAAACTACTACGACGGCGGTTATCGAAATACCCACTGCGATAAGCCATTTTCGCCTTCTGGTCGACTGGAGCGCTTCGACTGCAACGTCTTCCAGGGCCATCGGCACGGGGTTGGGCGATTGGTCGGGCAGGCGTTCAAGCAGGCTTTGCAGGCCCTGCACTAACTTGGCGTTGGCCAGGTCGTACTCGCTTTTGTCGATCACTTTCCGGATCTCGTACTGGGTTTGGTTGGTGGCATGGGAGTGCTGAAGCAGCACGATGTCCTGCTCCAGTTGTTCGTTTTGCCCTTGCAAATAAGACGATACCAATTCCAGCGCCAGTTCGACATCGCCTTTGGCCAGTAGTTGGCGCACCCATTTGATCAGTTCGAGTTTTGTCATATTCAGGTGGCAATATCAGGGTTTTTCGAGGGTTAGGATGACCATTTCCCCAGCATAATCTATTCCGGTGATCAGGGCGTTGGCATATTGGGTTTTGTACACCTTTTGTGTGTTTGGCCACGATAGCAGTGTGACGATGAGGTCATTGGTGCTCAGATCGAAATTCAGGCTGACATTGTCGTAGCGGGTGTACAGAAACGGCGCACCGGTCCGGAACCTGCGGTCGCTAAAGTACAGCTTAAAGGTGGACGTCAGCGCCGTTCGGTTGGTATTGGCCCAACTAAAAACGCCTTCTCCATAGGCGGTGTACCATTTGGTGCCATCTGCCTGGGGGGCGCGGGTGATGGTGAAATGGAATTTAACTTCCGGCTTGTTTACATAAGGTTGGTAGGGGCCGGCCACCTGCGGGTTAACGGTTTGTCCGCCTATGGAAATAGTGTCGTTTGTGATTTGTCCAAACGACCATTGGCAGATGAGCGTGGCGCAGAACAGGAATACGAGTTTCATAAAGCATTAATTTGGGTGAATGAACGATGTCTTGTCAAAACCGGATAATCAGGCAGCACCTGTCTGGCGGCGCCCTCATCTCAAACGGGCTTGATATTTTCGTAAAGTTAAGACTCCCGCAACAGAAAGCAAGTGACGGGGAGCAGGGTTGGTATTGATATAAGAAGTAGCGCTTATTCGTGGATTAAAAATCCGGCTAAGCAGTATAAAAAACTGCAACTGTTCAGCTTGTCACTACAATCTTATATTTTTTGCCTTTCATTTTTTCCGGGCGGACCGCTTCCAGCAAGCCCGCTGCGACCTCTTTTTTCACTGCGACAAAAGACATAAAGTCCAGCACTTCAATCTTTCCGATGTTCTCCTGTTGTAAATTCCCTTTTTTCGACAAAAAGCCCACGATATCTGTCTTGCTGAGTTTATCCTTTTTACCCCCGCTGATGTATAAGGTGATCCAGGGGGAGGGCTCCGGGAGGCTATCGGTGCGGGGTATTTCAAAAAGGGGCGGCGCCTCTGGCAGGTATGCCGGCAGCGGCTCGTCCGGCTGCAGGAGGATGTATGCAGTACCGTCGGCGTGCATTCGGGCGGTGCGGCCGTTGCGATGGAGGTAGTCCTTTTGTTGCGTGGGTAATTCGTAATGAATGACGTTTTTAACTTCCGGAATATCGAGCCCCCGGGCAGCCAGATCAGACGCTACCAGATAAATGATGCTGCCATTCCGAAACTGCACCAGGACCTTTTCCCGGTCCGGTTGCTCCATTTTTCCATGAAAATACGCGTTTGGGATACGCATTCCTGCCAGGAAGGCGCTGACGCGTTCGGTAGAATCCCGCTGGTTGCAGAAAATAAGTGTGGACTCCCTGCCCAAAAAACAAAGCAGTTGGAAAAGAACCCGGTCTTTATTTCCAGTGCTGGCCAATACCCGTTTCACGACCAGGCCGTCGGTCGATTTTTCGGCGGCTTTGTAAAAATTCAGCACTTTCGGGTTGGCAATGCCGGTAAAAGCGGGAATGTGTTGTTTGTCGGTAGCGGAGGCCAAGATGCGTTTTTCCAGAAAATGCAGTCCTTTGATAATGTCAGCCATCTGTTCCTGAAAGCCCATGGACAGCGATTTGTCAAACTCATCCAGCACCAGGAGGCGGACGCGCCTTAAATCGACCGTTTTGCGGCTGACATGCTCCAAAACCCGCCCGGGGGTGCCAATCAGCAACGCTGGCGGCTGGCTCAGGTTCCGTATTTCTGTTTGCATCGAATGGCCGCCGTAACAGGTATTGACTTTGAAGCCGGTGGCCATTTTTTGCCATACGCGTTCGATCTGTATGGCGAGCTCCCGGGTAGGCGACAAAACGAGGCACTGTACACCCGGGGTATCGATTTTTAGCAGGCGAAAAACAGGCAACAGGAAGGCTAAGGTCTTGCCCGAACCCGTGGGAGCCAACAGGATGACATTCGGATGCGCCTGAATGGCCGGAGCGGCTGTTTCCTGCAAGGCATTCAATGCCGGAATACCCAGGTTAGACAGGGTAGTGTGGAAGGGATGCTCTGTTTCCATGGGGCGAAGGTAGGGGAGTTGCAGTTGGAAAATGGGAGAAATTTGGTTCACAAACGGGCTAAAAAACAAGGCTGACTGGTTCGGCGTCCGGCTCATTTTGATAATCGGCGTCGTATTCGAAGTGGTACCCCGCTTCGTTTTGTGTCAGCCAACCGGCAGGGGTGTCGTATAATTTGATTTCAGCCTTTCTCATTTTATTCGATATTGCGGCTTACAAGCGCAGCACCGGCCTGATATCCAAATTCTCTAGTGCCGCGTCCGGTCAATAACACTGGAATATTTGAGGGTGGTTGGTCGTCAATCAAGGCGGCAAAAGCCGATTTTATCGGGAATAAATGAGGTTTTTGTCAACGCAGAGTGACGGCAAACCACTCCAAAGACTGCGGTGTTATTGACCGGACGCGGCACTAGTTTCATTTAGGTCGAAATAGCAGGTACGCTTTCCAGCTGTTATTGCACGGAATAGTTGTTTCATATCGCCATATTGTTTAATTTAGTTAGGTGTAAATTTTGATTTGTAGGGTTGCTGTCTGTCATCCATTCAATACCGAAGGTTCAAGGGCAGCAGGTCTTTCGACAATTTCATGCCTGATTTCTACTTAAATAGACCGTATTGCCGGATGAACCGGTTTACATTTATCAAAACTGCCATGAAAAAACTGCTTCCCATTTTCAACATACTCGCCCTCGTGGGAGTGCTCGTGATGAACTACCTCGCCACCGCCCTGCCCATTGCCGGGCGAACGCCTGCCGATGTGTCGGACATGTTCCCTACGTTGTTTACCCCGGCAGGTTTTACATTCGGCATCTGGGGTGTGATTTACCTGTTGCTCATCGGCTTTGTCCTGTACCAGGCCCGCTTTTTCAACAAGGAATCGCCTGTTTTCCTGGAAAAAACGGGCTGGCTCTTCGTGTTGTCGTGTGCCGCCAATGCCGGCTGGCTACTGGCCTTCCACCATTTACAAACCGGGCTTTCCCTGCTGATCATGCTCGTATTGCTGGGCAGCCTCCTAGCCATTTACCTGAGCATAAACGATGGGCAAACCATCCCTTCCACCGCAGAGCGCTGGCTGGTTAGGCTGCCATTCAGCGTTTATCTGGGCTGGATAACGGTGGCTACTATTGCCAATACAAGTATACTCTTTTCCCATCTTGGCTGGAGCGGTGAACCGGGTGGCCCTCAGTTCTGGACTGTCGTGGTCATAACGGCGGCGGTCGCCATCGGATTGTTGGCATTGTTGCACCGTCATGACGTTGGCTTTGCTTTGGTCATCATGTGGGCGCTTTACGGCATCTATTCTAAACGTATCCACGATTTGAGCACAGAGGATGGCATGGTGGAAATGGCAGCCATTATTGGGATAGCCATTATTAGCCTGGGCGTTTTATCCCTGATTTTTAGACGGGGAAGGAGATAAATTAGCCGGGGGATTAAAAGTGCAAAAAAGCAGGTGCAGCACGTCGAAGTCCTGGACGAATTGTGGTCTGCTTCCTGTGGGGGCGTTTCACTTGTCCGGCATGCAGTTTTCGCCGGTGTACAACTCCACCTTTTTGTGCTGGTAAGTGATCTGGCAGTATACCGGGAAGCCCCGGAGATTTGGCGCCGAATCCTTTTTCAGGAAAAAATGGAGGCGCTGCACTGGCATCAATCATTAGTGAAACAATGAAGATGCAAAGGTGCCGGAAAAGCGAAACAAAGTGCAGAAGGATAAAAAACAAAAACGCCGTAACTCATTGAATTGAAGCGAGTTGCGGCGTTCTAAAACAATTCCGGAGGTATCGAGCGGATTCGAACCGCTGTAGCAGGTTTTGCAGACCTGTGCCTAACCACTCGGCCACGATACCTTGAAGGCCCTTTCCACCGGGATCATCTTTTTAAATTTTGAATTTAAAATTTAAGAAAGCCGCCGGCTTGGGGCCGCAAAGATAAATGGTTTTTCCGCATTTCACACAAGGGCAGGCCCAAAAGAAATTTTTCAGCCGAATCAAATCCGGCGTATTTGATGCAGAGTAAAATACTGTTCTATATTTGGCCGCCTTAACCAATGCCGTTTTTGATTTTGCCCTTCAGCAAAGGGCGCTACGTTCACTAAACATTACGGAAAACGCATGGGCAACCAACTACAATCGCTCGACTACCTTGTCTTTCTGATTTATTTTGTCATCGTGGCTGGCTATGGCTACTGGATATATCAGCGCAAAAAGGCGGCCCAAACCAGTGCTGCCGATTTTTTCCTGGCTGAAGGCGCCCTCACCTGGTGGGCGATCGGCGCCTCGCTGATCGCTTCGAATATCAGCGCCGAACAGTTTATCGGTATGTCGGGCTCAGGTTTTGCCATGGGCCTGGCTATCGCGTCCTATGAATGGATGGCGGCCGCCACCCTGCTGGTTGTGGCGGTGTTTTTTCTGCCGGTATACCTGAAAAATAAAATTTACACCATGCCGCAGTTTCTGGCCCAGCGTTTCAGCCCGCTGGTGGCTACCATTATGGCCGTGTTCTGGTTGCTGGTATACGTATTTGTAAATCTGACCTCCATCCTGTACCTCGGCGCGCTGGCGGTGAGTACCATTTCAGGGTTCACGTTTACCACCTGCGTGATCGGGCTGGCCATATTTGCGGTGTTTATCACCCTGGGGGGCATGAAGGTCATCGGCTACACCGACGTCATACAGGTGTTGGTGCTGATTCTGGGCGGCTTGGCCACTACCTACCTGGCGCTTGACCTGGTGGCGCAACATTTTGGCAGTGGCGGCGCTCTGCACGGCCTGGCTTTGCTGCGCGAAAAAGCCGGTACACATTTCCACATGATCATGGAACCCGGCCAGATGATGATGCCCGACGGAAAGGGCGGCATGGAAGATGCTTACGGCAAACTGCCTGGCCTGGCCGTGCTGATCGGCGCTATGTGGATCGCTAACCTGAACTACTGGGGTTTCAATCAATACATTACCCAGCGCGCGCTCGGCGCCGATCTCAAAACGGCCCGCTCGGGACTGTTGTTTGCCGCATTTCTAAAGCTCCTGATGCCGGTGATCGTGGTCTTGCCGGGTATTGCCGCCTACTTGCTTTACCGCGAAGGCGTGTTTCAGCAGGAACTGCTGGATGCCGGCAACGTACGGCCGGACAAGGCTTATCCGGTGTTGCTCAACCTGCTCCCCGCGGGCCTGAAAGGGCTTTCCTTTGCGGCGCTGACGGCGGCCATTGTAGCATCCCTGGCCGGCAAGGCCAACAGTATTTCCACGATATTCACGCTGGACCTGTATAAAAAATTCTTCCATAAATCGGCCGACGAAGCTACTCAGGTGCGCGTCGGCCGGATCGCTATCCTTGTCGCCCTCATCATCGGCGTTGTCGTAGCCCCGGCCCTGGCCAATTTCGGACAGGCCTTTCAGTTTATCCAGGACTTTACCGGCTTGATTTCGCCGGGCGTGGTGGCTATTTTCGTACTGGGCTTTTTCTGGAAAAAAGCGACCGGCAGCGCGGCCCTGGTGGGCGCCCTGGCAACCATGCCAGCCGGTTTGTTGCTCGAGAATATATTCCCGCACATGCCGTTCCTGCACCGGATGGGGTACGTATTTCTCACGTTGGTAGCCCTCATGGTGTTGACCAGCCTGCTCGATAAAAAAGGCCGCGAAAACGTGCGCGCCATTGAGATCGACGCATCTATGTTCCGCACATCGCCGGGGTTTGCCGCGGGCGCCTTGCTGGTGGTAGGTATTTTGACTACGTTGTATATCGTGTTTTGGTAAACAGGCGTCGCCGGGATAGAAATCGCCCCGGCGCATCCGTTATTATAAAATTTGGTAGAAACCTGCGCCGCTACTCTTCGCCTTCGAAGGCTGCGAAATCAAACAGGAGGGAGAAGCGCAGGGTGTTGTCGAGGGGATTGCGCTGGTTGCTGGTTGGAACCAGGTACGAAAAATTGAGCCCGAAAATATTATACTTCACTCCAAGGCCTAGGCTGAAGTATTTCCGGTTGCCTTTGGAGTAGTGTTCGAAAAAGTAGCCGGCGCGCACGGCAAACTGGTCGTCATACCAATATTCAGCGCCGATGCCGGTGGTGATCTCTTTCATCTCTTCGCTAAAACCACCCGGTGCATCGCCGAACGACTTGAATACGCCCCGGATCGAGGAGTACTGCTTGTAGTCGGGGATCATGTCTCCGTCTTCGTCAATTTCCGGCCGGGGCGTAGGCACCAGCAGTTTGTTGAAATCGGTGGTAAACGTAAAGGTATTGTATTCGTCGAGGTTGAATTTCCACGCAAGCCCCAAGCCCAGGTTGGTCGGGATGTAATCGCGGTTGACGGAATTGGTATACGTAATTTTGGAGCCCAGGTTGGTGACAACAGCTCCGATGGTCAGCTCGCTGCCGTTTTTGGTCACTTTCAGGGGTTTCCTGAACGTCAGCGACAGATCGGCAGCGCCGGCGACGCCGGGTTTGATTTCGTTACCTTCAACCACCTGGCCGGTTGCCAGGTTGGAATATATGAATTTGGCGCCCACCGCCGCAGAGAAATTTTCAGAAAGTTTGCGGGCATAGGCGCCGGTTACCTCGAACTCGTTTGGGCGTCCTTGCCCCAACGACCCGCCGTTTTCATCGGTAAATTCGATATCGCCCAAGGAAAAATAGCGGAGCCCCATACCGATGGTCTGGAATTTATCCAGTTGTACATACCCCGACAAATAGGCCAAATACACGTCCTGCAAACCCAGGTTGCGCATCCAAGGGGTGTAGGTGGCGGAAATTGACACTTTTTGCTTGGCGAAAGCGAGTTTGGACTGGTTGTAGTGCATCCCATTGGGATCGGCCGAGGTGGCAATGCCGACATCGCCCATGGCACCGCCGCGGGCATCCGGCACGATGCGCAGGAAGGGCACGGCAGTCGTGACGGCGTTGGCACAGCGTTCGCCGGTGGGGATTTGCTGGCCGGTGATTGGATTGTAGCTAAAACCCTGACCATCAATACATTTTGGTATAATTTGCGCCTTTAACGCTGTTCCTCCGAGAACGAGCAACACGATGAACAGCAACTGCACAAGGGACTTCTTCATGATTGCAAATAATAATTTAGTGGCAAAATATTCGGCTTGTCTAGTGGTTGAGGCCGGTTTGTCGCAAAAAGCGTGCAAAAATAACGTTTCCGCCCCGAATTCCGGCCGTCAATTAGGATTGATGCACAAATAAGGGCCAAGGTTGTCTGACCTTGCCGCCCTTGCCGGAAAAATTTCCCGCACAACCCGTAACGTTGCCAGAAATAGAATTTATGAAATGCAGCGTTTCGTCCCGCCGGTTCAGTAATACCCCGCCGTAGCAGGTCTAATACTTCCCGAGCCCGAGTTCTTGTCGAACGTAGGTCGCGCGCACATCGTTGGGATACCGCCTCAAGTACTCCTGGCCGGCCTTTTTTGCCGCCTCTGCATCCGGCTCGTTTAAATACGCCAGCATGGAGAAAACCTGGTAATCGATCTCCGGCCCCAGGTCACTGTCCGGGTATCGGATCAGGATCTGTTTATACCGCTCGATGATTTCCATGGTCACGCCGTCGTCGAAACCGCCCTCCCCGCAATACGAGGTGGACCACAAGTCATATTCGGCGTTATCGGCCAGGCGGCTTTGGGGCCAGGTTTTCAAAAACGCCTGCAAGGCCTTGTGCGCCAGACCGTAGTGATAGCACGCCTCCCCGGAAAACCAGTCGGTATGGCAAACGGTGAACAGAGACGCCGCCTTGAAATACGCCAGCGAGTCGGGCGCCAGGCCGAGCCGCTCCAGGCTATCCACCCGTTGCACGTGGCGGTGCACGCTGTCGATGTTCATACGGTAGCCGTGGTTGTCTTTCCCGGGGGCGCCGAACAGATCGCGGTAGCGCCGGTCCAGAGCCAGTGTTTTCCTGAAATCGGCCCGGAGGGTATATTCTTTCATCAAGGCATACAAACATCCCTGGCGGTAAGCCAGCGGCAGCTCTGTGTTTTGATAGCAGGCTTCGTACCCGTCGGGGAACCGGAGCGACACGCCCGAGAACGCGGAAACATCCAGTTGCTTCAGGTGGCGCCGGATTTCCAGGTGCTCTACGCCGGCATACCGCTGCTGGAGGTATTTCAGCTTGGCTAATACCGACTGCAGGTTGGAGTCGTTGTGTATGCCGCTGGAATCCACGGCGTATTTGAACGCATCCCACTGTCCGTCGTACTGCTGGGCGTCGAGCACCGGGCAGTTGCGCATAAACGTTTCTTTGTCCAGCACCTCCAGGCGGTCTTTGAACAAGAGGTACACGTGGCAGTCGTCGAGCAGCATTTTCAGGAATCCGCCGCTGTTTTTCAGTGGATACTGGTGCAGCGCCGACGTTTTGGTATCGAACAAGGCCAGCTGGCCGGGGCGCTGCATCCAGAGTAAATCCCGGTCGTATTGAAATTGCAGCGCGTAATTGCTGTGTTTCGGCAGGCGGAACCCGAAAAGACGGGCTTCTTGGGTGCCGGCGTGGTAGCGGTAAAAATTCTGGTTCAGGCCGTCTGCAAACCAGACGTAGGGCGAGTCAATCTGCAGAAACTGGGCTTGGCGGAACGGATCAGGCATCCGTCTGACCTGATTTTGGTACCGTATCGACAGGCGCCCGCCGGTTTCGAAAAGCGTAATCCCTTCGGCGTATTTCCAGTTAAACCAATTCTCGCCGCCCAAACGGGCTCCTTTTTTTCCGCCTGGAGGCGATCGAAATAATACGTGTACTTTCCGTCGAGTACGATCGCATTTTCCCCTGTCAGGCCGGACCTTTGGATAATTTCCAGCGGCACCTGCGTTTCTTTTTCAAGGCGTTGTTTCTGGCGGTCCCAAAAATAAAACCCGTTGAAGGCCACGAAGTAGGTACGATCAGCCCGCGGAACGATGCGGGTGACATACCGGACAGGCATTTCCGTCAGCGCTTTGCTGCGTTTATCATACTTCAGCAAGGGGCAGTTGTTGCCGCCGATCCACACCAGCGGCTCGTAAGGGTCGGGGCAAATGGCAAAATTCCGGGGAGGCGACATGACCTGCCCGTATGCGTCGGGCAGCGGAGCCCGGGTTTGGTTTTTCAGGTCGATTTCCAGGAAATCGGGGTTGCTGCCGCCAGTTTCCACCCAGATCTTATCCGGTTCGAAGGGGGAAAGCATGAACGCTGCGGCCGTGGAGTCGCCCATCGGCACAACCCTGGATTCATGCAGGGGAAACGACAGGTGACAGTCCGGTTCGGGACTGGTCCGGCAAGCAAAAAACGCGCTGGCGAGGCAGCCGGCAAACAGGAGAGCGGAGAAGCAACGCAGGTTTTTCATCGCATTCATTTTCCTCAAAGGTCGTCAATGCAGGTAAAGAAAACAGGCCCGGCGAGCAAACGCCAGCTTTGTTTTAGTATTCGCCCGGATACCGAAATATTATCATCTTTGGCGCACACAAAAAGGCAAAACGATGCGCGATTCTAAAAAAATCAGCCTGAAAGAATTTCCCCCTACCTTCTGGGCCGTCAACACCATGGAGATTTTTGAGCGGATGGCCTGGTATGGCTTTTTCACGGTATCGTCGCTGTACATCACCGGCGCCGCAAGCGAAGGGGGACTGGGTTTTTCGGACCAGGACCGCGGGGTACTCCAGGGCGTGGTGACGTTTTTTCTGTACCTCTTTCCCGTGGTCACCGGCGCATTGGCCGACCGTTATGGCTTTAAGAAAATGTTACTCGCCGCGTTTGCCGTGCTGGTGCCGGCGTATTATTTACTCGGGCAGTTTAAAACATTTCCGACGTTTTTCCTGGCGTTTATGCTGGTTGCCCTCGGGGCGGCCATGTTCAAACCTGTTGTGATCGGCACTATTTCAAAGGTAACGAACGACCGGACGGCCTCGATGGGTTTTGGTATTTTCTACATGATGGTCAATATTGGAGGCTTTCTCGGTCCGGTGGTGGCCGGAATTGTGCGGGGCTGGGATTGGAATTACGTCTTTATCGCATCATCCGTCTGGATTTCCCTGAACTTTATTGTCGTCACGTTTTTTTTCCGCGAGCCTACGTCGGAGAGCCAGTCGGCCAATCCACGAACCCTTAAAAAAGTGCTGTCCGATATGGTGGAAGTATTGGGCAACGGACGGTTTTTCCTGTTCGTTTTCGGGCTGCTGGCCTTCCTGGTCCTGGGCTCGAAGTACACCTCCGACGGCAGTTTCACCTGGATGCACATTTGGATCATTGCCGGCGTTTGGGTAGCGCTGAATTTTGTGTACGACTTTGCGCTGAAAACGGCAGCACCGGGCGCGCAAAAGTGGCTATTACAGCCTATGCGGTTGGGCGACTGGCGGTTCGGGCTTTTTCTGCTTATTATGTCAGGTTTCTGGACCTGCTTCAATCAGTTGTTTTACACGCTGCCGTTGCACATCCGCGATTTTACCAACACCTCCGATGTGCTCGCCGGGTTCACCGCGTTCCTGAACGCAATCGGCCTGGAGGGGTTTGCCCGCTCGATGAACGCCTCCATGGTTACAGCGGGGCAGGTGAACCCCGAGTACATGATCAATTTTAACGCCGGGGCAATCATAGTCTTTCAGGTGCTGGTATCGTACCTGGTGACCCGGCTGAAGGCATTTACCACTATTTTCTGGGGGGTATTGATCACGGTAGCGAGTTTTTCGGTACTCGTATTTGGCGCCACCGGCTGGGTCGTGCTGGCGGGTATCCTGATCTTTTCGTTTGGCGAAATGATGGCCAGCCCGAAATCGAAAGAATATACCGGTAAGATTGCCCCGCCCGACAAGGTGGCGATGTACATGGGCTATTTCTACTGGTGCGTGGCCTTGGGCAACCTGTTCGGCGGCATACTCTCCGGCCAGCTGTACGCCAAATTTGGCGTCAAAGGCATGCAGCGGCCCGATATCATGTGGGCTATTTTTGCGGCTCTGGCGCTGTTTTCGGCCCTGGCAGTGTATTTTTATGACAGGTTGGTGATCCGGCGGATGGAGCGGTAATTATCAGCAGCGGACTTCCCTGAAAAACCTTGTCTTCACGGTTCAATCAGCGTTTGTTATGAAACACGGCCTGCTTTTTTTCCTGTTTATTTTTGGTCTGACGTCTGCTAGGGCGCAGCATTCGATCCGGATCTGGCAGGTTGACCCCCTGGAGAAAGTACTGCGTGAAAGTCGCGCGTTTCTCGAATCAACGGGGCCGGCAGAAGTTGCACGGGGCGAAACGGCGTCGTTTCAGCTGGTTTGGCTGAACCCGGCAGCCACCGACGACCTCACGGTGGAAGCTCTGCCGCTGCGCAACGGCGCTGCCCGGCTGCCGGTGACGCGCATCGGCTATGCCGGTTATGTGCATGTAGGCCGCCAGACGCCTACGCCGTCGAAGGACAAAATAGCGTCGCCTTCGGGCTTCTACCCCGATCCGTTGCCGGGTGTGCAGGCCGGCATGCAGCTTCCTGCCGGTGAGTTGCAGCCGTTTTGGCTGTCGGTGGCGGTGCCTGCCGGCGCCGCTCCGGGCCTCTACAGCGGGGAAGTGGTTTTCCGGGGGCGTTCCAACGGCCGGCCGTTCCGGATCGCCCGGCCGCTCCAGCTCCAGGTGTACCCGGTAACCATCGGCCAAACCAGCCTCTGGGTGACCAACTGGATGAACCTCAGCGCGCACAACCTGCGGCACCTCAACGGCGGGCAGGCCGTGGAGCCCTGGTCCGAGCGCTACTGGACGCTCGTCGGGGTGCTGGCTGGCTCGGCCGCCCGGCACGGCCAGAACATGGCCCTGATTTCGCCGCTTGCGCTGACGCAGTTTTCACTCGACGGCGACCGGTATACGTTTGATTTCAGCCGTTTCGACCGCATGACCGGGTTGTTTCTGCAGGCTGGCATGCGCCGTATCGAAGGCGGGCACCTGGGCGGCCGCATAGGTAACTGGACGAGCCCTTTCGGTGTGTCGGTACCGTCGGCGGCGCCCGCTTCCGGCAGCGCATCCGGGATGGAAATGCTCCCCCTCGACGACGAACGCACCCGGCGTTTCCTGGACCAGTTTTTACCGGCTTTCCTGGCCCATCTGAAAGAAAAAAATTGGGAGTCCATCTACCTGCAACACATCGCCGACGAGCCGATCGCGGAAAATATCGATTCCTACCGCGCCTTCAGCGCCTATGTGCGCGAGCGACTGCCGGGCATACCCATCGTGGAGGCCAATCACGCTTCCAGTCTGGCCGGTAGCATCGACGTGTGGGTGCCCCAGCTGAATTTCCTGCACACCGATTTTGCGTTCTACCTGGAGCGGCAGCGGCTGGGCGAGGAGATCTGGTTTTATACCTGCCTGGCGCCACAGGGCAACTATGCCAACCGTTTTCTGGAATTACCCCTGATCCAAACCCGCCTGCTGCACTGGCTCAACTACCGGTACGGCATACCCGGATACCTGCACTGGGGTTATAATTTCTGGAACGACGACCCCTTCCGCGAAGCCACCGGCATCATCACCGAAAGCGGCAACACCCTGCCCGGCGGCGATGCCTGGGTGGCCTATCCCGGCAACGGCGAAGTGATCCCTTCCCTGCGCCTGGAAGCTATGCGCGACGGCATTTATGACTACGAACTTTTGAAAATGTACGAAGTCAAATTTCCCGAACGCGCCCGCGAACTGGCCCGTCAGGTAGTGTATCAGTTCGACCTTTATGACTCGGGCATCGAGGCCTTTCGGGCCAAACGCCGGGAAATACTGGAGGCGCTCAGTCAATGAGCCTGGCGCGGGAGGATTTCCTTGCTTACGTAGATAGACAGTTTCACAGAGGCTCTATACCCTTTGTGAGCCTCTGTGAAACTATCTATCTACGTAAACAAGTACGGGCTCGGCGATGTATTGCCTAAAACCCCAGCCGTACACCCACCCCATTGGCATCTATCCGGAAGTACAGTTCCCGCTCGCGGAAGCCTGTTTTAGGCAAGCCGGCATTGTACAGCCGGGCGGCCTCCTTGGCGTTTTTGGTGTAGCCCACGGTAAACGGTACCGATACCACGATCAGGCCGGCACCGATACCCGCCAGGGTCCAGTTGGCGTCGCCGCCGGCAATAGCAGTACCCAAAGGATACCCCACCAGGAATCCGCCGGCAAAGCTCAGCACAAAGGAAAGATCGTAGTTGGTTTTCGCTTTTTGCATGTAGCGGTGTGCCTCCGGGTTGGGTTGGGTGAGGTGAAGCAGTTGCCGGGGTCTCAGGGTTTTGCCGTTGGAGCGGAATACCGTGCCAAAAGCCGTGCGCTTGATTTCGATGGTGTCGGCGGAGGTTTGGGCGAAGGCGATGCCGGCAGTGCCGGCTAGCAGGAGCAGGATCAGTGTTTTTTTCACGGTTATATTTTTTGCCCAAAGATAGACGCGCCCCGCAAAAATACCAAGCAGCCGTTGCTGCGGGCCCTGCTGCCCCGGTTTTGCATTTGGTCACACCCTTTTCCTATACGTCCACATCGCAAGCCCGTTCACGACTGCCCCATAGGTCAACACGGTGAAGAAATTCTGCCGGATTTCGGCGAAGCCGGCCCCTTTGAGCAGTACCAGGCGCATGAACTCTACGAAGTATTTAACGGGATTGAGCATATTGAGCCATTGCGCCCACCGGGGCATGCTGTCGGCAGGAGTAAACAAGCCGCACATGAGGATAAAAATGACCAGGAAAAACCAGGCGGTGAATATGGCTTGTTGCTGCGATTCGGCGAAATTGGAAATCAGGAAACCCAGGCCCAGCATACAGGGCGCAAACACCAGGGTGTACAGAAACACCAGCCGCAGGTCGCCCAGCATGGGAATACGAAAAATCAGCCAGCCCACCGCAAGCCCTATGGTCATCATGACCAGGGCGATCAGCCAGAACGGCAACAACTTGCCCAGGATAAACTGCCACTTGCGGATAGGGGTTACGTTGATCTGTTCGATAGTGCCCACTTCGCGTTCGCGCACGATGTTGAGCGCCGTCAGAAAGCAAATGATCATCGAAATGATTACCCCCAGGATGCCCGGCACCATAAAGGTCTTGTAGTCGAGCCGGGGGTTGTACCAGTTGCTGTAGGTAAGCTCGAGCCCCCCCTTTTGGGGCGGGCGGGGGGGAATCTCGCTCTGCACGATAGCCTGCGCATACCCGATAGCCAGCCCGGCTTTTACGGGATTGATGGCATTGGCGGTAATAGACACGCCGGCAGTGCCTTCCCGAATAAAATCGCGCTCGAAGTGCGGCGGTATTTCCAGGATCAGGTCGGTATAGTCGCGGGCCAGGTCAGCGTCGGCCTCCTGGATGGAGAACGCCGATTTTTTCACCCGGAAATAGCCCGACGCTCCAAACCGCGCCACCAGTTGCCGCGACATGGGCGACAAGTCATGATCGACCACCCCAAGCGACAGGTTCTGGATTTCATAGTTCGCAGCAAACGACAATAATACCGTTTGCACGACCGGCATCACCAGTAGCATCGGCAACATGAACCGGTTGCGAAAAACCTGCAAAAACTCCTTCTGAACGAGGTATAGTACGGTACGCATGATGGACTACTCTAAACGGTTTTTAAAATTCCGGAGACTCAGGCCGATAAACCCCAAAGCCATCAGGGCCAATACCAGCGTTTCTTTCCATAAATACTCCAGCCCGACGCCTTTGATCATAACGCCCTTGATGATCGGGATAAACCAGGTAGCCGGGAACAGGACGCTTATAATTTGGAGCAGCAAGGGCATACTTTCCCTGGGAAACAAGAACCCGGACAACAAAATGGTCGGCATCATCAGCCCCAGGGCCGATGCGAACATGGCAACCATCTGCGTCTTGGCCCGCGTAGAGATAAATATACCCAGCGAGAGCGCTACAAACATATACAGCAGGCACTCCAGCCCCAGGAGCAAAAAACTGCCCCGCATAGGCATACCGAATACCAGCATGCCCAGCGCCACCACCAATACGGTGTTAAGAAAGGATAGAGCCAGATAGGGGGCGGTTTTGCCCAGCAATATTTGCAAGGGCTGCAACGGCGATACCAGCAGCACCTCCATAGTGCCCAGTTCCTTTTCCCGCGCCAGGGTGATCGAGGTCATCATCGCCGACACCAGCATCAGGATCAGGGTCATTACCCCCGGTACAAAATTAAACACGGCTTTTTGTTCGGGATTATACCGCATGCGCGTTTCCACCCGGATTCCGGGGGGCGCCCCGGGAGCATTTGGGTTCGATAACGCCACTTGTTCCCGTTGGAAATCAAGGATAATTGCATTCGCGTAATTAATCAGGGTGGTGGCCGTATTGGGGTCGCTGGCATCGCCGATCAGCTGCAATTGGGCCGTGCCATCGTGGCGCAGGGTGTGGCTGAAACCGGGCGGAAAAACCAGCGCCAGTTTTATCTTACCCTGCCGGAAAGCAGGCTCGAGGGCGTCGGCCGAAGCGAGGCTGCGTTCCAGCCGGAAGTAGCCGCTCGAAAGCAGCTTACTCGTCAGCCGGAGGCTGGCTTCGTCTTTGGAGGGATCAAGTATGGCGATCGCAGCGTTCTTGATCTCGTTGGTCAATACAAAGCCGAACAACAGGACCTGGATGACAGGCATCCCGAACAAGATCAGCATCGTACGGCGGTCGCGGTAGATGTGGCGAAATTCTTTTATGACAAAGGCAAAAAATCGGTTCATGTCCGGATGAATCAAACGTTAGCGTCAATCATTGGTTGCGGTCGCACGCGCCAGGAGCCGGAATACCTCGTCCATATCTTCGGCGCCAAAAGCGGCTTTCATATTCCTGGGCGTGTCCAGGGCTTCTATTTTGCCATCGACCATAATGCTGACCCGGTCGCAGTATTCGGCTTCGTCCATATAGTGAGTCGTGATCATGAGCGTGACTCCGGCGTGGGCGGCCTCGTAAATCAGGTCCCAAAACTGCCGCCGGGTGAGTGGATCCACGCCGCTGGTAGGCTCATCCAGAAATACAATGCGGGGTTCGTGCAACAAGGCGACGGAAAAAGCGAGCTTTTGCCGCCAACCCAACGGCAGCCCGGCCACGAGCTGGTCGGCATACGCGCCGATATCCAGCCTTTCCAACAAATCGGCTGTTTTTACCCTGATCGCTGCGCGTTTGAGCCCATAAATGCCGCCGTATAAGCGGATATTCTCGCGCACGGTCAGGTCTTCGTATAGGCTGAACCGCTGGCTCATGTAGCCGATGCGCCGTTTAACCGCTTCGGGCTGGCGCCACACATCGAAGCCAGCCACGGTTGCCCGGCCGCTACTGGGCGTGAGCAGCCCGGTGAGCATTTTCAGGGCCGTCGTTTTGCCGGCGCCGTTGGCGCCCAGGAAGCCAAAAACTTCGCCGCGCGTCACCGCAAAGCTGATCGCGTTTACCGCAGTGAACGTGCCGAATCGTTTGGTTAGTTGTTCGGTTTGAATTACGTAGTCCATACGCCGTTTTTCATCAAGTCAATAAAAGAATCTTCCACGGTTGCCTGTACCGGCAGCAGCTCCACACCGGTATGCCCCCGCGCTTCGAGGTATTGCAGGATGGCTGCCGACGGGCTGCCGCCGCCGGGCACTACGAGGTGTGCGTATTCGCCAAAAGCGTAACAATCGGCATCCGGCGTCAGGTCGCGCAGGTCGCGGATGAGGCGGTACATATCGTCGGAACGCACGGCAAAAAGCGGATGCCGGTACGCAGCAGTAAGGCCTCGGGGCGTATCGATAGCCAGTATTTCGCCTTTTTGGATCAGCGCCACCCGGTCGCACAGCGCAGCCTCATCCATGTATGCCGTGCTCACCAGGATGGTGATACCCGATGCGCGCAGACGGCGCAGCATATCCCAGAATTCCTTGCGCGACACCGGGTCCACGCCGGTGCCGGGCTCGTCGAGGAAGAGTACCCGCGGGCGGTGGATCAGGGCGCAACAAAGGGCCAGTTTTTGTTTCATACCGCCAGAGAGCGCCCCTGCCCGCCGGTCGCTGAATGGCTCGAGTTGGACGTAGATATCGCGGATGAGGTCGTAATTATCGCGAATATGGGCGCCAAATACATTGGCAAAAAAGCCCAGGTTTTCTTCCACCGACAGGTCCTGGTACAACGAAAACCGGCCGGGCATGTAGCCGATGCGCCGGCGAAGCGCCTTGTAGTCTTGCACCACATCGAGACCATCTACCCTGGCCTGACCCGCGTCGGGCAGGAGCAGGGAGGCCAGTATGCGGAACAAAGTGGTTTTGCCGGCGCCGTCGGGGCCGATAAGACCGAATATTTCACCCTCCAGCACCTCGAAACTGACGGCTTTAACGGCCTGGACAGGACCGTAGGATTTTGAAATGTTCTGAACGCTGATAGACATGATTGACCTGATTTTGCAGACTACGCCGGGATTTCTCTTTCTTGGACAGGATTTTTTTGCAGGATTATGATTTGAAAAGGACAGGATTTGCAGGATTTTTCAGGATTGACAGGATTGATTTGGAAAGGACAGGATTTACAGGATTTTTCAGGATTGACAGGATTGATTTGGAAAGGACAGGATTTACAGGATTTTTCAGGATTGACAGGATTATGATTTGAAAAGGACAGGATTTACAGGATTTTTCAGGATTGACAGGATTATGATTTGAAAAGGACAGGATTTGCAGGATTTTTCAGGATTATGATTTGAATTATTCAGCCGCTACCAACTGCCATATCGTTGATTCTGTCCTGCACTCTGCGGAAAAAAATCCTGGTAATCCTGTCTCTCACTCTGCGGAAAAAATCCTGTCAATCCTGAAAAATCCTGTCAATCCTGTCTCTCACTCTACGGAAAAAATCCTGTCAATCCTGAAAAATCCTGCAAATCCTGTCCCTCACTCTACGGAAAAAATCCTGTCAATCCTGAAAAATCCTGTCAATCCTGTCCCTCACTCTACGGAAAAAATCCTGTCAATCCTGAAAAATTCTGCAAATCCTGTCCCTCACTCTACGGAAAAAATCCTGTCAATCCTGAAAAATCCTGTCAATCCTGTCTCTCACTCTACGGAAAAAAATTCTGATAATCCTGTCTCTCACTCTGCGGAAAAAATCCTGTCAATCCTGAAAAATCCTGTCAATCCTGTCCCTCACTCTGCGGAAAAAATCCTGGTAATCCTGTCCAAAAAAAGAAACCCTGTCAATTCTGTTCACCGCTGCGTGCGAAGTGCAGTTCGCCCGGCATCCCGATCTTCAAACTCCCGTCGTTCTGAACTTCCACCTTTACGGCATATACCAGATTTACCCGTTCGTCGCGGGTTTGAATAACCTTGGGTGTAAACTCGGCCTTCGGCGAAATCCACGCAATCTTTCCTTTCAATTCGCGCAGGGAGTCGGCCGGCGCATCGATCGCCACTTTTACCTTCTGCCCCAGGCGGATGGAGCCCAGTTGATCGCCGGCCACATAGGCCCGCAGCACCATTCGCCGGAGGTCGGCAATTTTATACAAGGGTTTGCCGTAGGTAGCCACCTCGCCGGCTTCCGCGTAGCGGGTTAGTACCGTGCCGGCAACGGGGCTTACCAGGCGGCACCTGGCGATTTGGTCGTCTACTTGGGCGATTTGTTTTTGCAACGGTAAAATTTCAGCCAGCAAGCCGCCTTTTTGGGTGCTGAGCGTTGCACTGGCGGCATCGCGCTGTTCCAGGATCAGGCGCAGTTGGCCTTCTGCCAGGTCGATCTGGTCGTTCAGGTCGTCGAGTTGTTTGGGGGTTGCCGCATCGCTTTTGAGCAGGGCTTCCACCCGTTTTTTTTCGCGCTGCAAGGCATCGAACTGCAAGCGGTTGTTCCGGGCTTGTTTTTCAAAAACGGCCAGCTGGGCGCTGATCGCAGGGCTCTTGGCGGCAATCGCCCGGATAGCGGCCTGCAATTGGTCTTTTTTCAAAACCAGCTGCGTCGAATCGATGCGGCCCACAACCTGGCCGGCTGCCAGCGTTTGGCCTTCTTCGGCTGTGAACACCAGGATCTGGCCGTTGGCTTCGGCACTGATGATGCGCTCGTCGGCTTCAAAATTCCCGTAGGCATCGGCCGCCGGGCCGCCGGAAGAGCAAGCGGACAAGGGAAGTATGGCGGACAAAAAAAACAGATATTTCATGGTATGCGATAGTTTAAGGCAGCGGGTTTTTAGTTGGAGGCGGTGCGCGCCAGCAGCATTTCGCGGGCCTGTAGAGCCTGCACCGCATGCGTTTTGCGGGCCAGGCGCGCCTGTGTGAGCAGGTGAAGTTGGGCCAGGTAATCGGTAGTGGTCATGATGCCGTTTTGCACCTGCGCTTCGGCGCGCCGGACGATATCTTCCTGTAAGGCAATGATCGCCTCGTCCTGCTCCAGCAGGGCCCGGGCTTTGGCACTGTCGGCGCGGTCTTTGGCAGTCACGGCGAGCAGCCGCTGATCGAAGGCCTGCCGGCGGACGTCCACCGCATGGGCTTGCAGCGCAAGGGCCTGCCGTTCGCGGCCGGCATTACCCCAGTCGATGGGCGTCCAAACGGCCCGCACGCCGATAAGCCCAAAGGGCTCGAAACCCGTTTCAAAAAAATTAAACGGGTTCGGGCGTCCAAGACCGCCATGTGCAAACAACTCCACCCGCGGCTGCAGGCGTAACCGCAGCCGGTCCTGGCCTAGTTGGACCTGCCGCTGCTGAACATCAAAAAGCCGGTATTCCGGGCGGTCGAAGCCGGCAGCCGGCGCGCCGGATGTAAAATCCTCACCGGGCGCGCGAAGTTGAAAACCCGTGTCTTGCCGGCCGATCCAAATTGCCAATACGGTTTTGAGCGCCTCCTGGTCGGCCTGAACAGCGCTGATTTGCTGCTCGGTTTGCAGGAGCTGGATACGCACCAGATCGGCGTGGGTGCGGAGGGAAACCCCGCCCGACACCGCCGCTTCAGCCTGCCGCAGGCGCGCCTGCAGGTAAGCGCGGGAAGCCGTCAGGATGGCTTCGCTCTCCTGGAGCAACAACACCTTGAAAAACAGGTCGGTGACCGTTTCGCGGAGTTGAAATACGTCTGCGTCGGTTTGTGCAACCGTCTGTTCGCGTTCCAGCACGCGCTGTTGGCGCAGGTATTTGTCGGAGCCGCCGTCCCAGAGGCGTTCACTGACTTCCACCCCAATTTTGTACTGGTCTTTGGGTATTTCCGGAACGGCAAAAAGCGGGTTGTCGATCGGCAGCGCGAACACGTCGCTTTGCCAGGTGGCCTGGCCGCTTGCCTGAATACGCGGCAACGCATTCGTGCGGATGTTGCGCAGCTGAAGTGCCGCAGTGGTTTCGGCCAGGGCTTTCGTTTGCTGCAGCGGACTGTTTTGCAGAGCCAGTGTGCGTATCTGGCCGATACTCAGGGTGTCGGCAGCAAACAGCGGCGCAACCCTGAACAGGCAAAGAAATAGGAAAAGAAAAGCGTACTTCATGTGATCGTTGCCTTGAAAAGGAAGTTTACGGGCAGGTGCATAGGGCGGGTCAGGGCTGTATGGACTGGAAAATAAATTCTTTTACCTCCGCCTTGCGCTGGCCTAAAAAAACGCTCATTTCCTGCTGGCTCTGGCCCAATACAACCCGGATCATGGGCCTGCCCAAAACCGGGAAAGCGCACATCGACACCATATTGACCAACAAATGCCGGGGATCGAGCGGGCGGATACGGCCTTCGGCTATAGCAGATTCTACTTGCTGGAAAAATACTTCAGGCTGCGGCAGTTGCCCGGAAAGTACGGTTTCGAAAAAGCGGTCCTGGTGTTTGTGCATTTCCGTGATGACAAAAAGAGGCAGAAACGGGTTCCCGCTGACCAGGTCGATATAAAAGTCGATAAACCGCGAAATCTTGAGCTCCAGCGGATCATCCGACTCCAGCATCTTCCGGATTACCGGAAACGCCCGGTTGATGACCGCCCGGGCCACCGTTTCGTATAACTTTTCTTTCGAGCGGTAGTAATAGTGCAGGAGTGCCTTGTTGATGCCCGCCCGGTCGGCAATTTCCTGCATCTTGGCGCCGTCCAGCCCTTTTTGCACAAAAACGTCATGGGCCGCGTCAAAAATGCGCTGTTCGGTGCTATCAGGGCCTCCAGGCGAGTCGGCAGGTATCGACAAATTATCCATCCGGTTTAACTATTTGGTTAACGCCGGGCAAATGTAAACGAGCCATTGGAAACAGCCAAATATTTTAACCAAAAAGTTAAACTGAATGGATAACCCCTTGTTTTAAGCGGGGGGGCTTTGAGCAAGGCCCTGGCTTTTATACTACCCAAGACGCTTGTCGCAACAAGTCTCGTACAAGCAGGATACGTCAAAAACCGCGTGCAGACCATCCACGGAAAAACAATTCAATTACACCTTACCGGTATTTGTCTACATTTGTCGGGAATCAAATGTAAAACCCGCTGTTATGACAATTTGGAATACCATCTGGAATTGGTTGAAAAACTTGTTTCAATTCACCCCGCCCCCTGCGCCTCCCAACCCGCCCGGCTTCACGCCAAAGTACATCGAGTATCCGAACGAAGTACAAATTCCCGTACCCGGAAATGCCGATCAGACGCTGATGTACTGCTTTCCCCTTGAAGGCGCCTACCCGAACCTGCTGGCCATGTGCAACCAGCGGCTCAATTTCAGCCCGCTCAGCCAACGCTTGCGGTACTTCCCGCTCACCACGCATATCATCATGGTGTTGTCGTACATTGCCAAGGGTTATACGACCGATGCGAAGTATCCGAAATACGGCTACGTAGCCGAAACCGGCGTGCAGTTTTTTATGCCGCTGGCCGAATGTACGCTGAACTCGAAAGGGCAATGGGTGGCCCAACGGATGGTGTGTTACATTCCATATATACTGGTCGACAATCCTTTTTCGCTCGTTTGCGGGCGCGAACAGATGGGATTTGCCAAATCCATGGCGCAGTTTGTTTTTCCACCCAACCCGCAGGCAGCCGATCAATTCAACGTAGCCGCGTACGGCTTCACCCGCTTCGATCAGGCCAACCCGCAAACCGCCTCCTACCAACCCTGGCTGAGTATCAACAAAATCGGGCAAACCCAGGCCGCTGCGGCAGGCGGCTGGGGCTCGCATGGCGAAGCTTGGCAAGCCGTAAAAGACACGTTCGAGCGCATCCCGTCCGACCCGACTTTTATTGAAGGCTTGCCCTTTTTTATCCACGAGCTGGAAGACCTTGCGCGCACGGACATCCCCATGGTTTTCCTGAAACAATACCGTGCCGTGGACGTGTCGGAAAACGCCTGCTACCAGGGCATCGTAGCGGCCGATAGCTTCCTGCGCAAATTCCACAAAGGCTGGTGGCTGGGCGGCGAATACGAGGTTGTTTTCCAGAACTTCGCCTCCTACCCCATTATGGCCGACCTGAACATTCCGCAACGGACGGTGGTTAAAACCCCCTTCTGGATCGAAGCCGACCTGCGTTTTATCAACGGCATTGCCCAGTGGGAAGCTTGTTAGAACCCGGATAACAATCTGAAAATCATGTTCTATCGCCATGGAGACGCTGTATAATTTATTAGACCCCTATATCGACTTCCACCGCTATCCGCCGGTCCAACTCGTTTTTCTTGGCTTCGGATTTATCTTCTGGGTATTGGCCTATAAAGAAATCCTGCAAGGCATCCGGAAATACCAATTGGTCGAAATCCCCATGATCGTAGTCGCCCTGGATATTTCCTGGGAATTCAGCTGGGCGTTTCTCCTGAAAAACGACCTGGGCCTGTTGTTCAGTTTCGGTTGTGCAATTTGGTTTTTTCTGGATATTTTTATAAACTACAACACCCTGCGGTATGGCTACAAGCTGGTGACAAACAGCTGGATCAAAAAAATGTACGGCTGGATCTACCTTTTCGTACTCATTGGCGGGCTGTCGATCACCTATTTTATGCGGGAAAAAGCCGCCGACAACGGCCTGGGCGTCATTTCCGCCTATTTCATCAATTTAATGATCTCCTCCCTGTACATCTACCAGCTCCTGACCTCTCCGCAGTTGCGCAACCGCGGGTTTTCGTACCGGGTGGCCTGGACTAAATTCCTCGGCACCGGGTCTATAACCGTTGTGTGTTTTATGCACTGGGCGCACAACTGGTATCTCCTGACCATGTGTCTGATGGTGGCGGTCATGGATATCACGTATATCTGGTTGTTCAAATACTACCAGCCGGAGGCCCTGGCCGATAACGCAAAAGCCGCAGCGGGATGAATACTAGACTTGTTGCGACGGGGGAGTTTGAGCGCCGAAAATTGCCATTTTTTCGGCTGCCAAGGCAAATTTTGCAGTCGAAATCGGGTATATTCGGCGATCCCGAGCACTCGGGAAACGAAGACAGGCGAGAAAATGGCTTTTTCGCCGCCAAAGGGCCCTGTCGCAACAAGTCTGCTTAAACATGCTAAAACGAAAAGGATGGGAAAGAAAAAAATAGCCGTGATTGGCGGCGGGCTGGGCGCCCTCACAGCGGTGTGCCAATTGATGCAGCAGCCAAACGCGGCCGATTTATATGAAATCGATATTTACCAAATGGGGTGGCGCCTGGGCGGCAAAGGCGCCAGCGGGGTAAACCGCGACAAAGGCCACCGGGTGGAAGAACACGGCATCCACTTCTGGTTCGGGTTTTATGAAAATGCCTTTGCCTTGATGCGGAACGTTTATGCCGGGCTCGACCGGCCGGCAACCGCCCCCCTGGCAACCTTCAACCAGGCATTCAAAGCCCAGCCGTACATGGTCTTTGCTGAAAATGTGGAGGGGCAATGGGTCGATTGGAAAGTAGACTTTCCCAATCTGCCCGGAAAGGTCGGCGACGGGAAATTCAACGACCCCGTGCAGACCATTTTTACCGCTGCGTTCAACTACCTGGCCCTGGAGTTTCGCAAACACTTCGATCCCAGCCATCATAAACAAGGCTGCCTCGGCGGCCTGCTGGGGCGCGTATTGGGAAAATCCGGCAAGCCCAAATTGGAGGGGCCACTCGAACAAATTATCCAGGAACTCGAAAAAAAGATCGAGACGGATGTCGTGCACGACATCGAAAAACGCCTCCGCGTGACCGGCCAACTGCTGGCCGACCCCAAATATCACGGGCCCGAACACGTCCAACAGCACCTCGACCACCTCGACCATCTCCGCAAATGGGTTTGGGACCTGCTGGGCGACCTGATCCGCCGCGACAACACCCTGCGCCGCCTGTGGGCAACCATCGATTTTACCCTGGCCTTTACCCGGGGAATGCTGGCCGACGGCGTTGTCGGTATAAAAAACGGCAAACTGAGTCTGGACTTCAGCGTCATTAACGACCACGACTACAAAGACTGGCTTGTCATGCACGGAATGGACGCGCGCTATGTCATGGATTTTCCGCCGGTGAAAAGCATGTACGACGGCCCGTTTGCGTTTTTCCGGGGCAACGTCGCCGCGCCCAACGTAGAAGCCGGCACGGCCCTGAATATTTTCCTGCGCCTGGCCGTCACCTGCAAAGAAGACGTCATGTGGCGTATGCAAGCCGGCATGGGCGACACTGTTTTTGCCCCCGTTTACCTCTGGCTTCAAAAACACCACCCCGAAAACGTACGCTTCCATTTCTTCCACAAAGCCCGCCACCTGCACCTGTCGGCCGATAATAAACAGGTCGAATCGATCGATTTTGAACAACAGGTCAAACTTGGGAAAGGAATATCCGCCTATACGCCGCTTTTCGACGTCGGAGGCCTGCCTTGCTGGCCGTCGGAGCCGTTGTACGAACAACTCGACCCCGAACAGGCGAAGGCACTGAAGGCCGGGTCCATCAACCTGGAAAGCAACTGGTCGGGCTGGAAGCAAGGCGTCATCGTGAACAAACAGCGCGGAACCGATTTCGACGAGATCATCATCGGCGCATCGCTGGCTTCGCTACCGGATTTTTGCAGCGCGCTCATCGATCAAAATAATGCCTGGAGTGAAATGCTCGACAAGGTCGGCACCGTCCAAACCCAGGCCTTCCAGCTCTGGCTGAACAAAACGCCCGCCCAATTGGGCGCTGAGCCGGAGAAGATCCTCTCCTGCTATGTAGAACCCCTGGACACCTTTGCCGAGATGAATCAGATTCTCCTGCGCGAACGCTGGGCGCATTTGCTGGAAAAACCGCAATACCTGGCCTATGTCTGCGGCGCTTTTGAAGATGCCGCCACCATTCCGCCCTACAGCGTGCATGCGTTTCCTGCAAGCCAAAAAGAGGATGTGTTCAACAACATGAAAGCGTTTATCGAACAAAAGCTCCGGCACATCTTGCCCGGCGCCTTCGACGATGCCGGCCGGTTTGACTGGAGCATCCTGGTCGATGCAGAAAACCGGAGCGGCGACGACCGCCTGCTCTACCAGTACTTCAGGGCTAATATCGACCCTTCCGAACGTTATGTGTTTTCACTGGCCGGCAGTTCCAAATACCGCTTGCGTACCGATGAAAGTGGCTTCGCCAATGTATTCCTGACCGGCGACTGGATACAGAACGGCCTGAATATCGGCTTTGTCGAAGGCGCTGCGATCTCCGGAATTTTGACCGCACGGGCGGTCAGCGGCAACCCAAATATTCCCATCTTTGTACCCTGGTGACGCGTAAGATGCTCCAGGACAGGGCATCTTGCGGCATTATATGTTTTTCATACTACCGCGCAATACGATGAAACATCGGACATCTTTTCGACTAATTCCAGTGCTGGCGGCGGCATTCGGGCTACTCTTGCAACTGCCGGGCTATGCCCAGCTGCGTTTGGGGGATCAGTTCACGTCGCAGCCGGTAGAGGCGAATTGCCGCGTTTTACACGAAAGCCGGGAAGGCCAGTATGCCGAACAGGATGTCCTGAACGGGCGGCATGACGCCGGCTTCCGCGCATTCGACCCCGCCCTGTTGGATGGAAATGCCTCCAGCAACTGGCTGGAACTGCACATCGAAAACGACGGCGCCACGGCGCAACATCTGTTTCTGGGCACCAGCCGCTTTGAATATATAAACTGCTGGATTAAAACCGACTCCACTTTCGCCGGGCCATACCGGAGCGGCCTCCGGGTGCCGACCGAACAAAAGGCCGTAGCCATACCGGGCCTTTCTTTTTTTGAATTCGACTTTCCCGCCCGCAAAACGACCCGTTTGCTGCTCAAGTGCGTCAACCGCAATGCGCCGGTGATGCCGCAGCAGGTGATCCCGCTGACCCTGATGAACAAGATGACATACAGCAATTACTACGAAAAACCGGCCGATTATACCTATATGTTTATCGGCGCAACGGCTATCATGGCCATTTTCAACTTGCTGATCTTTTTTATCACCGGCGTCCGGGCCTATTTGCTGTATACGGTATATGTGGTTTTCTTATCCCTGTTTGTATTGGCGCTGGTCCCACAATTTGCCATGTCGATTTATGGCAAACTGGACCTCAACACCTTTCCGATTTCGACGATTGGGGCGCTGGGGCAGATTTTTTACGTGCTGGTAGGCCGCAATATTCTCGAAACCAAAAAGTATTATCCGCGGATCGATAAAATGCTGCTCGTGACCACGGGCGCCCTGGTACTATCGACCTGTTTTTCATTTATGCCGCAGTTGGACATGGTTGCGGCGCTCATCAATTATCCCGCCACCCTGATTAATTACCCCACCCTGATCGCCCTGGGTGTGGTCATGACCTTTCGAAAACACCTGCCCGGCACCTATTTTTTTACGGCCAGCGTATTTTACTGTTCCGGCGTACTGGTCATGATTTTCCAGTTGCTCGGCATTTTACCGCCGGTGCTGTTCGGTTTTTTAACGGCCCCAACGGCCCTGGAAATCGGCGCTGCCGTTGAATTAGCCTTGTTTTCGCTCGGCCTGGGCGCCCGCATCAACCAAATGCGCCGGCGGCTGGCCCAAGAAGCCCTCGAGCGCGAACGCCTGAAACGCGAGCAGGAAGAAGAGCGCAAACGCGCGCTTGAAGAACAAAACAGAATTCTGGAGGAAAAGGTAAAGGAACGCACAAAAGAATTGCAGGCCGAGCGGGACAAGAGCGAAGAACTGCTGCTCAATATTCTGCCGGCTGAAATTGCCGCCGAGCTCAAACAAATGGGCAAAGCCACCCCCAAGGGCTACGAAGCCATTACGATCGCTTTTGTCGATTTTGTCGGGTTCACCAAGGTAACCGAACACCTGACGCCCGAGGACCTCGTCGCCACGGTCGATTATTACTTCAGCAATTTCGACAACATTGCCGTTAAATACGACCTGGAAAAAATAAAAACGATTGGCGACGCCTATTTTATGGTCAGCGGACTGCCGGTGGAAAACGCCAACCACGCCCTGGACATGATGCAGGCTTGCCAGGAAATTATGGCGTTTATCGCTCATGAAAGACAAGTGCGCCAACCGCTCGGGCTTCCATGGTTCGACTGCCGGATCGGCATACACTCCGGATCGGTGATCGCCGGCATCGTCGGGCATAAAAAATACGCTTTCGACGTCTGGGGCCGCGATGTCAATATCGCCAGCCGGGTCGAGTCCGGCGGCTTCGACGGCAAGATCAACGTGTCCAAAGCCACCTACGAGTTGATCAAAGACCGTTTTCCGCTTAGCCATCAGGGCACTATCGACGCTAAAAACATCGGTGCGCTGGACTTGTATTGTTTGCAGTAATTCTTCTGGCGAAGACGGTGCAGACGTAGATTATTATCTGCCGGTAATGTATTGTTCCAGAAACTGGATATGCGAGGTTTGTTCCTGAATGATCGCGTTGACGATATCGCCGATGCTGAGCAGGCCAACCACTTTCCCCTCCTGTACTACCGGCAGGTGGCGGACGCGTTTGCTGCTGAACAGGTTCATACAATCTTCGATGGTCATATCCAGGGAAACAGTGAACACATTTGCCGTCATGACCTCCGTGACTGGCGTGCTTTTGGCTTTGCGCCCCTCAATAATGCCTTTGCGCGCATAATCCCGTTCCGAAAAAATACCGGCCAGGCGTTCGCCATCCATAACCAACACGGAGCCGATATTTTGTTCGGCCATCAGTTGCAACGCTTCAATCACCATATGGCCGGGCGTAACGCTCCAAACCGTTCGATCCATTTTACCCTGCAAGAGTTTGTGTACCGGAAGCATAAACCTATTTTTTTTGAATAAACAGCGCGGCCAATAGATGTTTGGCTACACCGCAAACGCTTTTCGCTAAGGTATGGCAGATCAAAAAACAAACAAAATAAAAAAATAAATTTTGAAAAGAAATCTACTCGATACCGGCCAGATAAAGGGGCCATATCCCCGTGTGCAAACCTTATTCCATCGCGACTGTTAAATAAAAGCCTTCAGGATTACCCGTACCTTCAGCCAAAATTTTCGACTATGCTCGCACTCATTGGGGTTTCCGTTTTTTTCGTGCTGGCGGCTTTTGCTCTGTTCAGCGTCCGGCTGTTGTTTGTAAAAAACGGCGAATTCAGGGGCACCTGCGCCGGCAACAGCCCGTTTTTGCGCAAAAACGACGTTGCCTGCGGCATATGCGGCCGCAAACCTGGAGAGCCCTGCGGGAAGGAGGAGTGAGGGGGGGGGATTTGTTGATTTGTTGATTTGAGGAGGCTCGGCAAGATCATTGGTCTCGTTTAAGTTGGGATTCGCGCAGGGCGTTAATTATTTTAGGAAGTGTTCACGCAACGGCGCCTCCCCGATTTCTCTCCCGAGACTTCGGGACTTGCGATTACCCACATTTCGAAGAAATTTTTCTTATTACGATGGTATGTACCAGACCCCAACGGGGTCGAATATGAATAGCCCGGCATGAAATGCCGGGTTGAAGCGGAATATGACGCGACACAACCGCGAAGCGGTTGAATTTGAACCAAACGCATGCCGGATATTCAACCGCTATACCGCCGAGCCTCGGCTACGCATAACCCGCTGTGACTCCCCGCGCTCGTCATTCCGCAGGAACCTGTCCACTCTACGAGGGATAAACACGAGATGCACGCGTAGAGTGGACAGGTTCCTGCGGAATGACAAACGGGGGGAGAAAAAACGGGGGTAGGGAATATTCCGGATTTATGCACGGCACACGCTCGGCGGTAATGCGGTTGTAAAACGGTTGTAAAACGGCTTGCCCACGCTTCAACCAGGCATGAAATGCCGGACTATTCATATTCGACCCCGTTGGGGTCTATGGATACGGAACATATTATGAACAAGAACATCAACTCATGGGTAACCGATAGTCCCAAAGCCTCGGGAGAGGGGTCGGGGAGGCGCTGTTGCGTGAACACTCCTTTCAAATCAACAAATCACATCACCATGTGCTCCAGGTAATACACCGCGATACCGGCGAAGTAGCCGATGGCGGCATAGATTGAAATGTGTTTCAGGTACCACAGAAAATCCACCTTCAGGATGCCCATGGACGCCACGCCGGCTGCGGAGCCGATAATGAGGATGCTGCCGCCCGTGCCGGCACAATAGGCCATGAGATTCCAGAAGTCGTGGTTGGGCGGGAATTCGGTCATGTCGTACATGCCCATCGACGCCGCCACGAGCGGCACGTTGTCCACCACGGCGGAAAGCAACCCGATCAGGGTATTGATCACGTAGATATCGCCGAAAGTGCGGTTCAGCACCTCCGACATCAGGTGCAAGTGCCCCGAACTTTCCAGCGCGCCGACTGCCAGCAGGATGCCCAGAAAAAACAAAATGGCCGGCGTATCGATCCGGCGCAGCATGGCAGCCACGGAAAGCTGGTGGCGGTGGTCCGATTCCTTTCCGCGGTGCAGAAATTCGGTCACATACCACAAAACGCCCAGGGAAAGCAAAATACCCATGTACGGCGGCATGTGGGTGACGGTTTTAAACACCGGGACAAACAACAAGGCGGCTACGCCCAGAAAAAAGAGCAGGCTCCGCTCAAAAGGCGTGGTTTCCTGCCGGGAATGCGCTTCCATCTTGCCCATTTCTTCCGCCCCGCCTTTCCGGCGTATCACCACCGTAGCCACCAGCAAAGGCGCCAGCATGCACACGACGGAAACCAGGAACGTGTTTTTCATAATTTCCAGCGTAGTCACCTGCCCGCCGATCCAGAGCATGATGGTCGTCACGTCGCCGATGGGCGACCAGGCGCCGCCCGCATTGGCGGCAATGATGACAAACCCGCCGTAAAACCACAGGTCTTCCTGTTTTTTGATCAGTTTCCGCAGTAGCGCCGACATGATGATCGCGGTGGTCATGTTGTCCAGAACAGACGAAAGGAAAAAGGCCACCCAGGAGATGATCCAGAGCAACTTTACCCGGTTGGTGGTCACGATCCGGTCGGTAATCACGCGGAAGCCGTCGTGCACGTCCACGAGTTCCACGATCGTCATGGCGCCGAGCAGGAAAAACAGGATTTCCGAAATACTGCTCAGGTGTTCGGAAAGGGAGTCGTGCAAATACGCCTGGGGTTCCGTCACCCCTCCGGCGGCCGGCATGGCAGCCAGGCCAAATACCAAAACCAACCAGCAAAACACGCCGGTGAGCAGGGCGGATGCGGCTTTGTCAATCTTCAGCGGGTGTTCCAGGGCAATGAAGGTGTATCCGATGATAAACACCACAACAATCAGGAGCTCCATAGTTAAGTTGATTTTACAAATTGAAAACAGGACAGCATATATTCAGACAACTTCCGGCTCAACGCCTCACATCAACACATCAACACATCAACGCCCCTCAAACGTGCTTTGCACCTGCAGCCCGCCGTTGGCATCGGCATAGATTCCGTATATTTTCAGCCCTTGCGCCTGGGCGATTTCCGCCGATTTTTCCAGCCCTAGCACCAGGAACGCTGTCGCGTAGGCGTCGGCCGTAGCGCAGTCGGGCGCTATGACCGACATGCTCAGCAGCTGGTGTGTGATGGGGTAGCCGGTGTGCGGGTCGATGGCATGGCTGTATTTCTTGCCGTCGCGCTCCACAAATTTCCGGTAGCTGCCCGAAGTGGCCAGCGCCTGCCCGCTCAGCGGCACGATGGTTTGCAGGGGGCGGTCTTTGGTGTCGCCGGCAATGGGTTTGTCGATACCAATGCGCCAGGGTTCGCCCTGTTCGTTTTTGCCGGCTGTGCGCACTTCGCCGCCCAGTTCCACCAGGTAATCGCGGCATCCCTGCGCCCTCAAAAAATCGCTCAGCAGGTCCACGGTATACCCCTGTGCGATGGCGTTCATGTCCACTTCCATACGCGGGTCGGCTTTGATCAGGATGCCGTTTTCGAGCCGTATTTTCTCGAAGCCGACGAATTGGCGGAGGCTGTCCACTTGCGCCGGTGTGGGCGGGGGCAGGCCTTTTTTGTAGCTGAAGCCCCAGGCCCGAACCAGGGGGCCGACGCTGATATCGAAGGCGCCGCCCGTAGCGGCCGATACTTCTCGGGAGCGCCGGAAAACGGCTGTAAAGTGCTCGTCGGCCACGGCGCCGGGGTCGTTTCGGTTCATGCGGCTGATGACGGACGTGCTGTCCCACAGCGACATGCTGCGGTCGATCAGGCGAAACAGGCTGTCGACCGGTTTGGAAAAATCGCGCTCCAGGCTATCGCGGTAAACGATCCGGAAGGTCGTACCCTGCGCCTGCCCTTCCAGTTGGAGGTATGCCGGCGCCGCATCGCGGCACGCCGGCATCAGGAAAAACAGCAGCGGCAGGACGTATTTTATCATGTTTGAAAAGGCTTATCAGACGCCGAAGTCGTCGAAAGCAACCATTTCTTTTGGCACGCCGAAGTTGTCGAGCATATTCTGCACCGCCGACAGCATCAGCGGCGGGCCGCAGAGGTAGTATTCGATTTCTTCGGGCTCGGGGTGGTTTTTCAAATACTGGTCGAGCACCACCTGGTGGATAAAACCCGTGTAGCCGGTCCAGTTGTCTTCGGGAAGGGGTTCGGACAGGGCGATTTCGAAGCGGAAGTTGGGAAACTGCTTTTCGATCCGCCGGAAGTCCTCTTCATAGAAAATCTCGCGCAGGCTGCGCGCGCCGTACCAGTACGACACTTTTCGGCCGGTTTTGAGCGTGTGGAACAGGTGGAAAATATGCGAGCGCAGGGGCGCCATACCGGCGCCGCCGCCGATGTACATCATTTCGCGTTCGGTTTGTTTGATGTGAAACTCGCCGTAGGGGCCGCTGATGGAGACATGGTCGCCGGGTTTGCGCGAGAACACGTACGACGAGCACAAGCCGGGCGGCACGTCGGCCCAGGCGCTTTGGCGCGGTCCCAGGCGGCGTGGCGATCCGGATATTGAGCATGATCAAATTGCCCTCTGCCGGGTGGTTGGCCATGGAATAGGCCCTGAAAATAGGCTCTTCCACCACCGTTTTCAGGTCCCATATTTTAAACTTGTCGTAATCGTCTTTGAATTTTTCGGGGATTTGATACAAGTCGGTTTTGAACGTAATCGTGGTTTCCGGCACGTCTATCTGGATATAATCGCCCGAGCGGAACTGGAGGTGTTCGCCGGGCGGGAGTTTAACGACAAATTCCTTGATATAGGTCGAGACATTGTCGTTCGACACCACTTCGCAGTCCCATTTCTTCACGCCGAACACTTCGTCGGGTACGCGGATTTCCATATCTTCCTTCACTTTTACCTGGCAGGCAAGGCGCAGGTGATCCTGTACCTGTTTGCGGTTGAAGTGGTTGGTTTCGGTGGGCAGTACGTCGCCGCCGCCGGAGAAGACCTGGCATTTGCACATCGCGCAGGTGCCGCCGCCGCCGCACGCGGAAGCGAGGAACAGCCGGTTCGACGCGAGGGTGGTCAGCAGCGTGCTGCCCGGTTTGACGACGAGGGGGTGTTCCGTGTCGCCATTGACGATGATGGACACGTCTTTTTGGGGTAACAAACGGTCTTTGGCCGTCAGAATCAAATACGCCAGCATCAAAATCACCAGGATAAAAACGACGATGCTCGAAGTAATTATGGGAAGCATAATGGTTTACAGTTGAATACCCGAAAAACTCAAAAAGGCCAGCCCCATCAGGCCGGTAATAATCATGGCAATGCCCAAACCTTGCAGGGGTTCGGGGATATTGGAATAGCGCAAACGCTCGCGGATGGCGGCCAGCAACACAATCGCCAGGAAAAAACCGGTTCCGGCGCCAATGGAAAACACCGCGGTTTCGGCGAAATTGTATTCGCGCTCCTGCATGAACAGCGAGGCGCCGAGAATGGAGCAGTTCACGGTGATCAGCGGCAGAAAAATCCCCAGCGAATTGTACAGGGTCGGGGCAAATTTTTCCACCACCATCTCCACCAGTTGCACCGCGCCGGCGATCGTTGAAATGAAAAGGATAAACGCCAGGAAGGTCAGGTCCACCGTTGCCAGCGAGGGGTGCGCCCATGCCAGCGCTCCTTCCCCGAGCATATAGCGCAGAATCAGGTAGTTGAGCGGGGTGGTCAGGATCATGACAAAAATGACGGCCAGTCCCAAACCGAAGGCCGTTTTTACCTTTTTGGATACCGCCAGGAAAGAGCACATGCCCAGGAAGAATGCGAAAATTACATTCTCCACAAAGATGGACTTGATGAGCAGGTTGAGATAATGTTCCATTGTCGTCGTCTTTAAAAAATTCTGCCCGCTTGTGGAATCCGCTCCGAACCGGGCGCATGGGTGAACAGAATTGGTCCGGGAGCGGCGGCAATACCGCCGGTCGGCTCAGGATACGTTCACTAATTTTTTGTTGCGGCTGCGTTGCCACCAGATGTACACGCCGATCAGAAACAGCGCCGCCGGCGGAAGCACCATCAGGCCGTTGTTCACATAGCCCATGTCGTAGGCCCATTGCGGTACGATTTTGTACCCCAGCAGCGCGCCGGAACCAAAAATCTCCCGGAAAACAGCCACCACAACCAGGATAATCCCGTATCCCAGGCCGTTGCCGATGCCGTCGAGAAAGGCCGGCCAGGGCTTTTGCGACATGGCGAAGGCCTCCAAACGCCCCATGACGATGCAGTTGGTGATGATCAGGCCGACAAACACCGAGAGTTTTTTGCTGACGTCAAACATATAGGCCTTCAGCAACTGGTCCACGATCGTTACCAGCAATGCCACCACAATCAGCTGCACGATCATCCGGATGCGGCTGGGTATGGAATCGCGGATCAGCGCGATGATCAGGTTGGAGAAAGCGGTGACGAAAATTACCCCCAAGGCCATGATTATCGCGGGTTTTACCTGCACCGTCACCGCCAGGGCCGAACAAATACCCAGCACTTGCACAGTGATCGGGTTGTTGTCGTCGAGGGGGTCGCGCAAGGTCCGGATATTCTTTTTGGAGAACAGGGCCTCTTTTTTCCGGATGTCCGGGGCGGGTGTTGTTTCTACACTCATGGGTCAGCTATTTTTAGCGGTCTGTCTGACCGGCGTTTGACTTCAGTTTTTCAAAGTAAGCCAGGTATGGTTCTATGCAGTTCTTCAACATGGCGTCGGTGCCGTTGGAAGTAATCGTGCCGCCGGAAACGCCGTCCACGCGGTGGGCGTCGCCCAGAGCGAACTTGTCCGTTTTCTTGACAACGCGAACGCAAACGAACTGCCCCTCTTCCGACATAATCTTTTTGCCCTCAAACTGCTTTTGGAAAGCGCTCTCCGCAATCTCGGCGCCCAAGCCCGGGGTTTCACCCTTGTGGTCAAAAAAAGCGCCGTACACCGTATTGAAGTCGTTTTCCAGCGAAATGTATCCCCAAATGGGACCCCACAATCCCACGCCGCGCACCGGAATAATATAGTAAATTTTTCCGCTTTCGCCGCTGTAGATATACAAGGGCAGGAGCCGTTCGGCAGGCGCTTTGACGATTTCATTTTTCAGGTTGACCTTCCCGGCATCCACATCCGGAAGTTCCTCCCCGGAACTGTTTACCACCATGTCGCGCACTTTTTCGCTATAGGTGCTTTCGATCGTTTTCCGGTCGGTGGAGCTCATCCGCACCGAGCGCAGGATGTTCGATTTTTTATCCAGGGCAATATTGGCCTCCTGGGCGGGCCGCAATCCCTCGGAGGCTATGGCTAGGATCACCGCAGTGATGACCGAAATGCCGGCCGCGTACAAAAGGGTATATCGATTGCTATGCACGTTTCAGTCTTTTTTTGATGTGTTGTTCAACGACGAAATGGTCGATCAGGGGGGCAAAAACGTTCATCAACAGGATGCTGAGCATCACGCCTTCCGGATAGGCCGGGTTGAATACCCGGAGTACCACTGAAAAGGCGCCGATGAGCAGGCCGTAGATCCATTTTCCCCTTTCCGTTTGGGCGGCGCTCACCGGGTCGGTAGCCATATACACCGCGCCGAACGCAAACCCGCCGGTGAGCCAGTGGTAATACGCCGGTGTGTGCATCGAATGGTTGGGCAGATCGGCCGGCGCCACCCCGTTGAGCAGCAGGCCCATGGCCAGGGCGCCCAGGAAACAGGATACGATGACCTGCCAGCTGCCCACCCCGGTAGCGATCAGGATCAGGGCCCCGATCAGGCAGGCCGCCACACTGGTTTCGCCGATCGACCCCTGCTCGAAGCCCCAGAACATGTCGGATGCCGATTGCATGTTGTGGTAGTTGGCGTCGAAGGCCACCAGGTTGGTAGCGCCCGAAAACGCGTCGGCAATGCTGCGCCCGGCCTCGGGAGAGAGGTCCGTCCAGATATCGCCCGACATGTACGCCGGGAAGGCAAAAAACAAAAACACGCGGGCCAGCAGGGCGGGGTTCATAAAGTTCATGCCTGTGCCGCCGAAGATTTCCTTGCCCAGCAAGGTGCAGAAAATAGCGGCCAGCGCCACCATCCAGAGCGGCACCGTGACCGGCAGCGTAAGCGGTATCAGCAGCCCGGTTACCAGGTAGCCTTCGCTTACCGGGTGCCCGCGCAACACGGAGAAGACAAATTCCACTCCCAGGCCCGCGGCATACGACACTATAATAATAGGCAAAACTTTCAGAAAGCCGAACCAGAAGTTGTCCATCAGGGAGGCTTCCATGCCGTAGGCCAAGTGGTGCTGATACCCAACGTTCCACATGCCGAAAAGCATGGGGGGGATCAGGGCGATAATGACCGTCATCATCGTGCGCTTCAGGTCCATGGCATCGCGCACATGCACGCCGTGGGCCGTGGTATGGCCGGGCACAAAGAGGAAGGTCTCCAGCGCCTGAAACGCCGGGTGTAGTTTTTCAAACCGCCCGCCCTTTTCAAAATGCGGCCTGACCGAATCAACGATGTTTTGTAAAAATTTCACCCTATGCTGCTTGAATGAATATGAATGGCTGAAATGATCGTGTTCTGTTACTGTTTATCCTTCTTTCCGCATAAATTCCAGGCCTTCTGCGACGATCTGTTGCACGTCGATTTTGGACGTGCACACAAACTCGCAAAGGGCAAAATCTTCTTCCGCAATTTCGTAAATGCCCAGTTGTTCCATGCGTTCGATATCGCGTGCCAGAATGGCTTTGAGCAGGAACACCGGGAAGATATTCATCGGCAACACTTTGTCGTACTGACCCGTCATCACGAAAGCGCGCTCTTCGCCGTGCAGGTTGGTATCCAGGTCGTAGGTCCGGTTGGGGGCGAGCCAGGAAAAAAAGGTGCGCGACAGGCTCAGTTTCTTGAATCCGGGTAGCAGCCAGCCGAAAAACTCGGGCTGATCGCCTTCCGGAATTACGGTGATCTGATTGGTGTAAAAGGATAAAAAATCGCCGGGTGCAGCCGTTTTGCCGGTCAGCACATTGCCCTGTATGACCCGGCAATGCTCTGAATTCAGGCGGCCGGCCAACACATCGCTCAGCGGCTGCCCGGTCAGCAGATGGAAGTATTGCGGCCGGGTCACGCAGCTGCCAGTGAGCGCTACCACACGGTCGGCCCGGTAGCGCCCTTCCCGGAAGAGGCGCCCGATGATCGTCACATCCTGGGGTTGCACGGTCCACACGGTTTCGCCTTTTTTGATCGGGTTGACGTGGTGGATTTGAACCCCCACATTTCCCGCAGGGTGTGGCCCCCGGAAGTGGTGGATATTGGCGGCTGGTACGCCAGCCAGGTCGTTTTCCGACACGGAGCCCTCACTGCCGCCCTCGCGCAAGCCGACGTGCAGCCGGCCGTTGGCCAATACGTTCAGCGCCTCCAGGCCCGCTTGAAAGTTGGATTTGTCCTGGCCGGTCACATAGCCGGTTTCAGGCGCCAGGGGAGCCGAGTCGAAACAGGAGACAAATATGGCTTTCGGCGCTTCCACCGGATCGGCAATGATGGAATACGGGCGCTGGCGGAGATACTGCCAGCAGCCGCTGTCCAGCAAACGCTCGATAACGGCTGCGCGCCCGAGTTGTGCGGGGTCCGACGGGCCATATTCCGTATAGCGGACGCCGTTGCGGTCGGCGAGGATGCGAATCTCCAGGATGCGCCGTTTTTCGCCGCGCACCACTTCGGCCACCTCGCCGCTCACCGGCGAAGGGAACCGGAGGTTTGGCCTGGTTTTATCGAAAAATAATGCCTGTCCTGCCAGCACTTCATCGCCGGCATCCACGAGTAGTTTGGGGATCACGCCGGGAAAATCCGGCGGCCGTACGGCGATGATTTCAGAGACGGGTATTTCGGTAATAGATTTATCGGCGGCGCCTTTTAGTTTGATGTTAAAGCCGCGCCGAATGCTGATCGTTTTGCCCATGGTAACAGTCCTTTTCCGGAGGAAGCAAAAAAAGGGCATTTTGTTTTGATGACAAAGCCTTTGACCCAAAAGAATTCTGAAAAAAAAGAAGTTTGTCTAAACGTGTGCATAACTGCGCCTGCCCTGCCTGGGCTGAAGGCCTTTGCCAACCGGTATGTTGATGGGCATCCTACAACAGGCAAAGGTTTTATTCCGAAATGCAGTTCATTTTAACAATACGGGCAAATTATATCCGGCATCAGGGTTTGCGCATCTCCTCGATTAATCGCTCCAGGTCGGCGGGGTGGTTATACACGTTCGGCGACACGCGCAGGGCGCCCCCGCGGAGGGAGACGTAGATGCGTTGTTCGGCCAGCCGTTGGAGCAGGGCGGCGGTATCGAAGTGGCCGGGCAGCTGCAATCCGAACAAATGCCCGGCCCGGTATTCCGGCGCTTCCAGCCGGCAACCCATAGCCTCCCAGATGGGAATAGCGGTTTGGCTCAATAGGCTGCAATAGGCCTGGATCGCTGCCGGCTGCCACTGGAGGAGTTGCTCCAACGCCGTTTCCCACATCGGCAACTGCCCGAATTGGGAAAACTCGCCAGCATTGTAGCGCTGTGCCTTCGGTCGGTACGCGCGTACATAACGGATTAGTTGGGCAAAGCGGTCGCTTTCCATACGGTTCATCCAGCCTTCCTCCACCGGCACGCCATCGTCGAAGAATGGACCGAAATACGCCGCCCCGGTTCCATAGGGGCCCAGCAACCACTTGTACGCCGCACAAATCAGGGCATCGGGCTGCACCGACCGGATACTGACGGGCATTGCGCCGGCCGACTGGGTTGCATCTACAGCCAGCATAGCGCCACATTCCCGGCAACGCCGGCCGATAGCCTCCAGGTCGAAAACGGTACCGTATATCCAGTGTACCTGGGCCGCTATTACAAGGGCAGTTTCCGGTGTGATCGCGTCGAGCAGGCGCTCGTTCCACCGGGCGCCCCGGCGCCCGGGTTCCTCCGGCCGTTCAACGGTTTTAACCGACAAGCCGTGCGCTGCGCACACCCGCTCGAAGGCATACACATTATTGGGAAATTCTTCACCGGTCAGCACGATATGCCGCTTGGTGGACAAGCCCGGCCAGCGGTGCAGGTTTTGCGCCACCACGGCCAAGCCATACGACACCGCAGGGATCAGCGCAATGCGCTCCGGATCGGCAGCGTCAATTAAGGCAGAAAACAGCGCCCGTACGCGGTCGGCCGTTTCGAAGTGGTCCTGCGGCCGTATGGCAAAGGGCGTTTCGGCCTTCAACAGAAGCCCCGCAATGCCTTTCTCCACGGAGTGCCGTAGCGCCGGGGAGTAAGCGGCGCCGTTGAGGTAATGAACGCCGGGGTCGAGGGCAAAATGTTCTTTCTGGCACGTCAAAGACATAGTAGCGAGATTTTTTTAGCGGGGCGGATCGACCCGGTGGATTACTATTATACAAAGGTAGGATAAGCAGCGGTATTCCGCTGGCCGCCTATCGCAAAATGGCGCCAATCGATTGCCCCGGCCACCTGGGGTGCAGCGGCGCCGGCCGGGGCGTTGAAAAGTCCAATTCGTACAGTAATATTTGCAATATTTGCTTCATTTTCAGCGATTTATAAAGCAAGGCTCATCTGGAAGCCTGACAATGGTCATTGGTCAGACAGTGCGGCGGTTTAAAACTTTGTCCATCTTTTATTCAAACCGTTCTATCATCAACCTATACCGTTATGTGCAAGAGGTCCATTTTTACTGCTATATTATTTCTGAGCGCTGTTTTTATGCAAGCGCAAACCGGCCATATTCTGCAAGGCAACAGTGCCGCCAACTTTTCGATGGGCGGCGTAGCTACCGGCCAGGCGCTGGATATTGCTGGCGTACTAAACTGGAACCCCGCCGGTATTGCGGCTTTTGACCGGTCGAAACTGAGCGTCAGCGCCGGATTGTTTTTCTCCACACCGGAAGTTGCGTCTTCGGTACCCACCCCTGTCGGCACATTTAGCGGAAACACCACCGACGAAAAAGGCAACTCCATTATTCCCACCGCAGCATTTGTTTTCGGCAAGGAAGGCAGCAAACACCACGCCGGCATACACGCTTTTGGGGTGAGTGGCTTTGGAGTGGAATACCCTATGAGCGAAACCAATCCAATCACATTGCCGCAAAGCGACGGCGGATTTGGCCACGTATTCTCCAATTACCAGCTGATGCAGGTGGGCGCCACCTATGCCTACGAACTGTCCGATCAATTTTCGATCGGCGTCGCGCCCCTCTTTAACTATTCAGCGCTGGAAGTCCGGCCCAACCCGCTTGCCTCACCAAGCCTGACGCTGGGCTATCCCGAAAGCGACAATGCCTCTGCCCTGGGATTCGGTTTCCAGGCCGGGCTGTATTTCCAGTCGGAAAGCGGATTCAAGGCCGGCGCTTCGTACAAGAGCACCCAGTTTTTTGGCGACTTATCGATGAAAAATACCTACCTCGATGGCAGCGATGCCGGTACGGTGAATTTTAACCTCGATTTTCCGGCCATCTATTCGCTCGGCCTGGGTTATTCCAACGACCTGTTCGATTTGGGCGTAGACTATCGCTATATCGATTATGCCAACACCGATGGGTTCAGTACTACCGGCTGGACGCAGATGGCGGCGGTAGCCGGCTTCGGTTGGCAGAGTATTTCGGTGGTCACGGCCGGCGTCCAATTCAAGGGCATCTCCAATCTGCCCATCCGGGCCGGCTACACCTACAGCCAGAACCCCGTCCAAAGCGAAACGGCCTTTTTCTCCACTTCGGCTCCGGCGGTGATCGAGCACGCGTTCCAGTTCGGGCTGGGTTACGCCGTCAGCGAACGCTTTGCCATCAATGCCGGCTACCACTATGGCCTGGCCGGCGAGGTCAGCGGACAGCTGCTCAGCCCGTTGCTGATCACTGCAGTCAACCCCTACGGCGCTGTGCCCGGCAGTAATGTCACGCATAAAATGACCACCAGTATGGTGTTGCTGGGCGTGGATATTGCGTTTGGGAAATAACCCGTTTCGTTATACCGCCTTATTTTGATGCGCCGCTGTGGAATAGAAGTTTCGCAGCGGCGCATGCAATATACGGCGGTGTACAGCGCTTTTATGTTTGGCCGGTATTGCATTCGGGTTACGAGCCTGTTGGGGATTTTCCCGCCGGGCCCAAAACGCTTCTTTTTCCGCCATTTTCCGCCTTTTTCAGTCACAGAGTCCCCACTATGCTCCTTCAAAAACGCAAAAACTGACGCAAAAAGCCCTCGTTTTTGGCTCCGGCAGAAAATTCCCAACATGCTCGTATCTTTGTGGCTGAAAAAAGTTCCGTTTCTGCCCGGCGGCGCCGTTCAAAGCCCATTATATAGCATTCCATCTAAAATTGACACGAACCAATGAAAAATTTCCTGCCCCTTATTTTCCTCGCCTTTGCCGTTACCCTGCCTGCGCAGGACGACTACATGGATAAAATCGCCCGCGAATCCTGCGAATGCCTTGAAAAAGTATCACCGGATGTCGACGGCGATCGCTTTAACGTGGAGCTCGGGCTCTGTATGATCCAGGCTTGCGAGCCGTACCAAAAGCAGCTCAAAAAAGACTATGACATTGATTTCGAGCGTATAGACGTGGAAGGCGAACGCCTGGGTCGCATTATCGGCCTGCGCATGGCGTCGATCTGCCCGACGGCCCTGCTCGCCGCTTCGGAACGCAGCAATGGCAGCTCCGAAGCGGAAAACGCCTCCATGACCTTTGAAGGCAAGATCACCAAGGTCGACAAAGAGTTTTTCATCGTATTTTCGGCAAAAGACGACATGGGTAAACTCCATAAATTCTATTGGCTCACCTTTGTGGAATCCAAGCTGGATCTGATTGGCAATCACGAAGCCCTTGTCGGCGAGCAGGTAAAGATCACCTACATGAGCCAGGAGTTCTTCGATCCAAAGATTGAAGAATACCGGCCGTTTTTTATCATTCAAAAAATGGAGCGGATAAACCGCTAGGATCCGGCCCTTACTGGCCCAGTTTTTCCTTTACTACCGCCGGGTCGGTCTCTACGGCCCGGCGGCGGTATTCTTCGCCTTTGGCGGGGTCTCCCATGATATAATAGGCCGTACCCAGGTCGAACAGGTAACCGGCATTGCCCGGCGCCATCGCCACGGCTTTTTTAAACCACTCCAGGGCTTCGTTATGCCTTTTTTGAATGCCGTTGGCCACGCCGAGCAGCCGGGCTGTTTCGGGATCTCCGGGGTTCACCTGCCAGGATTCTGTCAGAAACTGGGTGGCTTTGGCCAATTCGCCCCGTTGTTCGCCAAAATACTTTCCGCCCTCGCGCAGCGCCAGCGCCAGGTAGCTGCGGGCCCGGGGATCGCCGGAAGCTAATTGAACGGCCACCCGGTAATCGGCCACCGCGCCGTCGTAATTTTTCAGGTAAAACTGACAACCGCCGCGGATGAGCAAGGCGTCTTTGTAGTTGGGGTAGATCTGGAGCGCCTGGTTGGCATAATTAAAAGCTTGCTCGTACATCGTGAGTTGCAGGGCTCCGTCTTTCTCCTTTTGCGCTTTTTCAAACAACACGCCTCCACAGGCATTGTTGATCTTTGCGCTGTTCACCGATGTCTTTACATCCGTAAAAAACAAGCGCTCGTTGCTGGCCCAAACGGGGTTGCGCAGCACGGTTTTGATGGAAAACAGCAAGGCCACGGCACCGGCAATAACCAAGGCAGTTTTCCTGCCGGGCAAGCGGCATAGCAGCGCGGCCACCGCCAGGCAAATCCCGGCCGAAGGCATAAACACAAAGCGCTCGCCCATAAGGGTGCCCACCGGAAACACCAGGTTAGACACGATGCTGATCGTGAGCAGAAAAAACAAGATGCCGAACCGCACCGGATCGCGCTGCGCCAGGCCTTTGACCGCAAACCATATCAGGAAAAGATAGCCGGCCAGGGCGAGCAGGGCGCCGGGATTGCCAAAGGTTTTTATGCCGATGGTACGCGGGTAATAATCGTGAGTCAGCGGATAGGGAAAGACCAACAGCTGGATATAGCGGCCCAGGGTGTACAGGATCGTAGCCAGTTTTTCACCGGCGCTGAACGCCACCCAGCGGTCGCCCTCGATCTTGAGGAACGGGTTGTTCATCAGCTCCATCGGCGCAGCGCCGAACTTCCACTGCAATATACTGCCGCGCAGGATAAAAAAGGCCAGAAAACCAATCCATACAGGCAGCGCAGCGCGTACGCTTTGCCCGGGGGAGGCCTGCCGGAAAAACCAGAGCGCCAGCGGAATGACCACCACGAAGGTGGCCGCATTTTCTTTGGACAAACAAGCGAGAAAAAAGACGAGTCCCGCCGCGAGTCCCCAAGCCTTTTACCGGTATCCCAGGCCCTCAGCGTCAACCATAAAGCGCCCAAACTGCCCAGGAGCGTGACGATCTCGTCGCAACCTTTGATATTGGCCACCACTTCGGTGTGGATCGGGTGTGCCACGTAAAGCAACGTGGCGATCCAGGCGACTACCGGCGCCTGCTCTTTCCCAGCCGCCCAACCTTTCAGCAACACCAATAAGGTGCGGTACAGCAACACACCGGTAGCTGCAAAACACAAAACGGTGAACAGATGAAAGGGGAATGGGTTATGGCCGGCCAGCTGGTACAATAGCGCGAAGAAGACCAGCGTCAGCGGCCGGTAGCGGCCGCCCGATACCAGCGTTTCCTTGCCCTCCACCTTGAAAAATCCGAAAAAAGTGTCCTTGCTCAGGATACCCTGGATACCTTCCACCCCTTTCGTGGTGAACATGTTGTCGGTAATCACGATCGCGTCGTCTTGCACAAAACCATGCGTGAGCGTGTTGGCGTACAGCAGGAAAGCAAATACAAAGATCAACAGGCTTTGCAGCAGGGCGTTTTGGAAAAAAGCCGGCGCCGGCGCTACGGCGACAGAAGCGGGTGGCGTTGTGCGCTTTTTTGCCGGGGCAGGTTTACGCGTCGGTTTGGCCATGATCAAGTTTTTTTTGTCGGCTGAATTTGCAGCGCGAAAAAACAAAAAATCCGGCGTAGGGCGGCTGGAATTTTAGGCGCCCCCCAGTCTGTCCGGCAAAACAGCTCTGCTCAGCCCGTTACGAGGGGTTGGCGCTCCGACTTTCGGAAGGCCTTGTAATGCCCTTTTGAAAACCTGGAGCCATTGAACTGCAGTGTTTTTGCGCGGTCCTTGCGCGTTTCGGCGGGGAGCCGCATAAAATCGCGGCACTGCTCCGAACAGCAGGCGCCGTACTGCGCCCGGCAGCCGGGGCACTGGATAAACAGGATATGACAATATTCGTTGGCACAGTTGGTATGGTCGTCGCAAGGGGCGCCGCACTGGTGGCAATGGGCAATGACCGTATCGCCGATGCGCTCGCCGAGCCGTTCGTCGAACACGAAGTTTTTACCCAGGAATTTATTCGGCAAGCCCCTGGCTTTTACCTGGCGCGCATATTCGATGATGCCGCCTTCAAGCTGAAATACGTTCGGAAAGCCCCGGTATTTCAGGTACGCACTCGCTTTTTCGCACCGGATACCGCCCGTACAGTACATCACGATGTTTTTATCTTTCTGTGTTGCCAGCAGATCGGCTACATAAGGCAGCTCCTCGCGAAACGTGTCAACGTCCGGTGTAATGGCCCCTTTGAAATGGCCAACCTCGCTTTCGTAGTGGTTGCGCATATCGACCAGGATGGTATCCGGATCGTCGGTCAGCGCATTGAAAGCCTCCGCCGAAAGGTGCCGGCCATAGTCGGACGGGTCAAAGGCGGGGTCCTCGATACCGTCGGCCACGATCTTGCGCCGAACTTTGATGATGAGCGCGAAAAATGACTTGCCGCCGTCTTCTATGGCGATATTCAACCGGATACCCTGAAAAAACGAAATGCTGTTCATGGCCGCTTTGAAAGCTGAAAGATTGGCCGTCGGCACCGAAATTTGGGCATTTACCCCCTCCCGGGCGACATAAATTCGCCCTAAAACGCCGGTTTCGCCCAGCAACCCGTAGAGATGGTCGCGGAAAAACGCCGGGTTTTTCAAGTCGACGTACTGGTAAAAAGAGATGGTGGTGCGCTGTTCGGCGCTGTGCTCCAGCTGTTCCTTCAGCGCGCGCCGGTTGACGCGGTTGTAGAAAAATTTTGGCATGGCATTTTTATCCCGCTGTCCGTTTGCAGTGCAGATGGGCAGCGCAAAGATAAAAAAACGGCACATTCGGAACGGATGATCAAGCGCCCGCAATAGCAAAAAACGCTTTCGGTGGTTATTTCATCTCTTTTTGATAGATCCGGAATACCTTGTAGAGTTTGGCGCCAGTGCGTTCATATTCGGCACGCATACGGGTATTGGTTTCGAGCACCAGGTTGGTTTCGAACGTTTGGATGCCGGCAGCCCGGGCGCTTTCGATCATTTTCCAGCCCATCAGGATGTCCAGGCCGCGGCCCCGATACGTCTCGTCGATGGCGCCGAGCAGCAGATCGAGTTGTCGGGTTGTTTTGGCAGCATACAGGATAAACAAAAAACCGATGGGGAAAAGCCTGCCTTTGGCGCGTTGAATACCTTTAGTCATATTGGGCATACCCAGCATAAAGGCGATCAGGTGGCCGGCTTCGTCCACGACGCATTTTAAAAACCGCGGGTCGAGGATCGGCAGGTAACGGTCGGCCAATTCGTGCATTTCCTCTTCATCGAGCGGCGAGAATCCGTACAGGCCCTCGTAGGTGCGGTTGATCAGTTCAAACACCGGCACGATATAAGGCTTCAGTTCTTTTGTTTTCCGGAATTCCAAGAGCCTGAACTGGTTGTTTCGCTGTACGCGTTCGCAAATTTTCGGATAAGCCTCCGGTATATCGTTCTGGATATCGATCAGATAATCCATGCAGTCGATTTGTTTGGAATAGCCGGAGCTTTCGACAAAGCGGGGCAGGTAGGGGAAGTTGCACATCGTGACCATAATGGGCGGTTTGTCGAATCCCTGTACCAGGAGACCTTGCGGGTCTTTGTCGGAAAACCCGAAGGGCCCCACCACGCGGTTCATACCTTTTTGGCGGGCCCACAGCTCCACGGCTTCCAGCAGGGCATGGCACACCGCCTCGTCGTCATAACAGTCGAGGTGCATGAAGCGCGCCGTTTTTTCGCCGTGATCGGCGTTGTACGGATGGTGAATAATACCCATGATCCGGCCCCGCGGAACGCCGTTTTGGTAGGCCAGGTACAACACGGTATCGCAGTAGGAAAAGGCTTTGTTTTTTTTCGGGTTGAAATAAATCCGCTCGTCCATATATAAAGGCGGCATCCAGTTGGCGTGCCTGGCGTGAATACGCGCTGGCAGATGGATGAAGGTGTGCAGTTCTTTGGGGCCCTGAACGGCGCGAACGGAGACGGACATAAGTATAGGCATTTTCTTTTGCGGCGCCGTATCGTTTCAGGCGCCGTCAGGCATGGCGTATGGCGGTTTGCTCCGGGGAACAAGCGCGGCGAAGGTAGAAAATTAGCAGGATAATCGGGTGCGAACGGCTACCGTCCTAATCCGCCATCTCCACTACATAATGCCCCACCAAGCTATGCCGCTCGAACGATAACAGCCAGATATGCAGTTGTCCGGCGGTATCCCGGTGCAGGAGCGGCCCATCTATGCCCGCTTCGTGGCTATCCAGAAAATGGTTTTTGCTATCGGTCAGCAAGCAAAAGCGCGGGCTGTTACTGGCGCTGTGGCGGAGATGAGCCTCGTATGTTTCATAAAAAGGATGATTTCCGATACCCATGGAGTACATCTGCCCGTCGTTGGCATTGGCAGGGTCGAGCACGGGCAAGGTAGCGAGGGCAAGACCACCGAGGCGGAGTATAGTGGTACGGGCGGCTGCGACGTCTTCAAAGACCAGTTCCAACTCAGTGAGCGTATCGGCATGATCCGGGGCAACGGTTTTTCGCTCAAAAACTTCACGGAGGTTGCGGAAGCGTCCCAGTTGTGTGTGCCTGGGATCATCGCGGCGGTATATGCCCGGTGGCGCGAAGGTGGCGAATTGAGTCGAATCGTTCAGGAAATCTGCCATTTTCCCGTAGTTTTCAGGGTAGACAATTTCTTTCTGTTTGCGCTTGCGTTCGCCCCGGAGCGGGTACATCAAGCCGTTCAGCGCATGGAATAGGCGTTTTTGCTCCGAAACAACCGTTCGGAATCTTGAAAAATCCACTACTCCACCCGGTGGGTTGATCCAATCGCGGAGGTATGCTGCGTGTCGCTCAAACGGTTCGCCGCCGTTTCGGCGGGCAAACAGCCGGGCATACAAATCCGCCGGAAACTCGAACCAGCCGTGATACAGCATTTTTTCGGCGTTGTCATCCGCGGGGTCAAGCGCATAAAAAATCAGTTCCCACAACCCTGAGCGCAGGCAATTTCTGGCCAAATCGACCCGGGTGACGCGGTGTTCGCCCCAGTGGAAGTTCCGGGAAAAACGCACCTGATTGCGATTCCACTCCTGGTTGACCAGACAAACCTGGGTTAATAATGCATCGCCCACCGCCGTACGGTGTATAGCGGGCATGAACTCGTCGAGCGAAATATTTTCCAACCATTTCCGGCGGCCGGCCGGATTTTCCAGCGTCACTTCGATATCGAAACGGCCGAAGTCTTGCCCCAGGGGCAGGAAATGGATTTCGCCGAGCCGCGCGTTCGGGTAGTCCGGGTGGCGGGTTTCGAGGTCGGGATTATCGGGGTATTCCAAGTCGCTCAATTCAGTGAGTGGTGCGACGAAAACCGGAAGTTCGGACTTCTCCGTTTTCCCCGAAAAAAAATAATAGAGCGCTACGGCAAGCAGAGCCGTAAGCAGAAGAAGGTGTGTTCCTTTGTGTAATCGCATACTATGTCCTTAATGGCGGGTAAAGATATTGAGCGCCGGAACCTCGGTTCTTAATGCTTCCGCCGCAAAAACACAAACCCGTTCTTTTCCTCCACCACTTCTATATCGGCGCGGCCGCGAAGTTCGTCGGCGCGGTGGTTTTTTACGACTATATACACGTCTTTGTCGATCGGGCCGTTGAGCAACCAGTCTTGCCGGTAGGCGTTTTCGTTGGCCTGGGGTTGCTTTCGGGTATAGAAATACTGGGCGTAGGACTTATACGCATGCGTGGTGCAGTACACGTCCTGGCCGGCCTTGCTTTCGAAAAATTCAATGGCCGCCCGCTGCGAGTAGCCCTCGATGCGCTTGATGAAAAAAATTAGGGTCAGGAATACAAACGCCGCTGTACCGCCAAAAAGGGCATAAAAAGCCCGGCCGTTCTGGCTGCGGCCGAACCAGCGCAGCGTTAGTACCAACAACGCCAGCAGGAACACGCCGGGCAATACCTCCCAACCGGTCCAGTGCACTGCGGCATCCAAGTTGGCCTGCGCAAAGGGGTCTGTGATAAATGGTTTGAGCCGCTCCGCCTGCATGCCCAGGAGCGGCAGCGCCACGGTAGCCAGCACAAACAGCCCGCCGATACTTGCCAAAAGCACTTTGATCCAGGCGGCCAGGCGGATTTCGCCCCGCAGGATTTTGTCGAGAACGACCGCCGCCAGAAAGGTGAGCGGGAAGTAGGCCATGGAGGAGTAATGCACAATTTTGGAGCGTACGATGCTGAACAGGATCAGGACTACCCAGAACAAAAACTTCATCCAGCGGCGGAAATCCTGCTGATGGTCGAGTTGTTCGCCGGGCAAGCGGAAAAAGGCGCGCAAGGCAAACACGGAAGCCGGGAAACAGCCCACCAGCAATACGGCAAAATGATAGCCGGGGAAGCCGCTATGCCCGGCATCGGGGGTCGAGAAAAGCCGGTATTGGTATTTGTTGAACTCCGTGATAAACCAAGGGCCGTGCGCCCGGGTTTCGAGGCCATACCACCCGAACGTTACCAGGCTGGCAGCCACCGTAAAAAACAGGAACTCGTGCAGCTGCACGTAAAAGCGAAAACGCTGCCAGATCCAGTACACGCCCATGGTGAGCACGGCGATCAGGTAGGCCACCTGGCCTTTGGTTAGGATACCCATGCCGATAAAAAAACCGCCTAAAAACAGGTACCACCAGCGGTTGCGCCGCAGTTCAATACCCTGGAACCCGTCCTTTTTCCAATAGGAGAGGATAAAAAAGTACAGCCCCAGAAAAATAAAAAGGTTGAAGACGGGGTCGATAATGCCCGATTTGAAATAAAGCAAGGGCAAAACGGTGCCGAGGTATACCGTCGCCCAAACGATGCCGAACCGGGTGTCGTAGAGTTTTTGGCCGATATTAAAAACCACGACCAGCGTCAGTATTCCGCACAGGGCATTGGGCAGGCGCGCGGCAAATTCCCCCACTCCAAACGATTCCATCGCCAACGCCTGCAACCAGAAGAAAAACGGCGGTTTTTCCCAAAACGGCTGGAAATTGACGTATATCCGCAGGTAATCCCGCTTGATCATCATCTCCCGGCTGATTTCTGCAAAGTTGATTTCGTCCCAATCGAACAGGTGTACGCCACCCAAAAAGGGAATGTACAAGAAGGCGCCCAAAAAAGCGAAAAGCAGGGAATAGCGCAGGGAGTCGGACATCTGGTAAAGGCCTGTTATTTCTTCCGGTTAAAAAAGTTCAGCACTTTGCTCACCAAGTCATCATTGATGCCCAACCAGCCTTTGAGCGCATTGTAAAAGCGCACGGCTTCGCGGTCAGCCCAGATGAACAGGCTTTTGATGCCGTCGCCGGGGCGGGGCCGGTAGTTGGTGGCCCGTTTGCGCGGGGTTGATTTTTCCTCTGTGAAATAATACAAAGCGACAGACTTGCGGGTTATATCCTCCGGGCATTGAATAGGGTCGGGCAGCCCGTGAAACGAATCCTCATCGGTATTGAAAATGACGCAGCGGTTGAATACGGGCAGGATACTTTTGGCGCAGGTCTTCATATCCCGGGTCCAGAGTTCCAGTTCGCCGCGGTATTCCGGCTGCCAGCCCTCGTTCAGGTAAACGAGCAAATTGACCCGCCGGCGCCATTGGCGCTTGTGGGGATGCACGGTGAAATCGGCGTGAATATTCAGGTAGCCGCCGCGTTGCGACTGGTGCAGGCCGCCGCCTTCGAGCGATGGATCGGCCTTGAGGCCTTGGATACCCGTCAGCCGGCTGAGCAGCGCCACAAACTCGTCCGAATTCAATTGCCGGATAAGTTCCTGCAGAAACGGCGGAATGAGGTCCAGTTTATTGAGCCCGTGCTTTTTCTCGTTCACGTGCACGTAGTGAATCCAGCCGTCGTCTTTTACGCTTGGAAAAGCGTCCATCGCCCGTTGGGCGGCCCATTCCTCCAGAAAATGTTCAAACTGACCATAGGGATAGGGATGCGCCGATTGATAAGCTGCTGCCTGGGCGGAAACCGTCTTCTCCCATTTCGCCAAATCGATAATCGGTTTGGTGTCTTGTAACGTCGTGTTGGGCATGTGGAAGATAGTGCCGGGTTCATATCCGGACGCTGTTTAGGATTCAAATAATCAGGCTCAAAGTTAGCATGAAATACGAAGTATTTAGTCGACCTTCCATTGCGCGCCGTATTGTTCCACCAGAATATTATCGTAGTAGTCAGCCTTTTCAAACAGGTTTTGCAGCGATTTCATGCCGGTTTCTTCGTTGAGGTAACGGTCATAGATGAGCAGGGAAAGCAGGATATCCTGTTCGTGCACCGACAGGGTGAGGGGGCCGCTGGAGTGGTTTTCGCGCAGCAGGTATTCGTAGAGCTGCTTGATATTTTCTCTGGGCAGCTGGCAGAGTATGGCGTCGGCTGTCAGGAGGCCGGTTTTTTCGTGATAGGTGATGTTGATTTTGGCGCTGCCCTGGTTGATTTCCCAGCAATTCGGACCACAGCGGCTCAGATTGACCGGGTGCCCCGTTCGGGCGATCAGGGTTTCAATCGTCCGGGATACGCCCGTAGGCTGGTACTCTTCCACGGCGCCGGGCAGTTGTACGCGGTTTCCGCAGAAGGTACAAAAGCCGTTTTCCACGGTTTTTTCCGACACTACGTTGGCGCAGGCGGTACAGCGGCAACTGTTGTTGCTGTCGGTTTTGGCGTAGTCTTCCAGCGAATCGTTCAGAAAAGATACCGGCAGGGAGAAGCCGATATTGTCGCCGTTGCGAATAATAAACGTATTGATGCCTACGACGTCGCCGTCGTCGTCCACCAAGGGGCCTCCGGAGTTGCCGGGGTTGAGCGCCGCATCGATATGGAGGTACGGTATATTATTCACCACTTCGCGGGCGCCGGAGATAATGCCGTTTTTTACCGAAAATTTGAGCCCGAACGGGTGTCCGATAGCCGTTACCGGGTCGCGCTCGCGCAGGGGCTTGTCCACCCCCAGCCGGATAGCAGGCAAATCGGCGCCATTTTCCGGGCCGTCCAGAAAGGCCAGATCGTATTTTCGGTCGGCATACCGCACGGTAGCCAGTTGTTTTTTGAAACGGGCGCCTTCGATGATAACCGCGCGATTGCCCTCCACTACGTGGTGGTTGGTGACCACCAAACCGCGGTCTTTTAAATAAAAGCCGGTGCCGGTACTGTAGGGTGTGGCGATTTGGACAATGACGTCGCGGTAAATATCAATGAAGTCGGTCATACGTTTTATTCGATAAAGCGGGTATCGGTTCTTTCGGGTTTCAGTGTTCGGCTTTGGTCAGGTCCAGGTGCCGGATCATATCCAGGTAGCTCCGGGCAAACAAGGGCAGCGAGCTGAAATCCAGCCGGCTGAGATCGGGCCGCAATTGCGGGTACTCCGCGCGGTTGTGGTCTGCAATGTTCCGGATGGCCTGCAGTACCAGGCGCTTGTCGGGTTGTCCTTGCGGTGTGGCGTAAACCGGGAAACCCAGGGCCTGAAAAAACGCGGGCTCCGTGATTTGGAAAAACAAGTGCAGCAGGTCGCGGTCGGGTTTGGGCGGCACATTTTGAAACAAAGCATTTCCGGCGATATACTGCGGCACCGCCAGGGCCAGGGCCAGGTGGTTTTGGCTCAGGTGCCAATCCATATTGGGCAGTTCGCCGTCGATGAGCGATACGATCCGCTCGTGGTTGGCCGGCGCGTTGATCCCGAAGGTGCTGCGCGTGCGGTAGAGCTCGTGAAAAATTTGTTCCCGGGGCCGGTCGAGTATTTTTTGGAATTCTTTGCGCAGGGAAATGATTTTCAGTTGATTGGAGCGTTCGTCCTTGGTAAAGTAAATCCCGTAAATTTTTTCCAGGGCATCCATGAGGAATCCCTCGGGGCGCAACAGGTAGTCGAGGCGGAATGCCATGGACAAGAGCAGGTAGGCATAGCCGCCTGGGTATTGGTTTGGGTCGGGGACGGCATGGTCCAGCAGTTCGAAGGCTGCATGGATCTGGCGGACGAGGTAATCGTATTTTACGGCTTTTTCGGCATCCGGAATATCGGCCTCGATGCGTTTTTCCACGGGCTGGAGGGTGCGGAATTCATCGAGCAGCAGGTCGTCCTGTTTGTCGGCGTGGATGGCCAGCTCGCGCAAGGCATGCAGAAGTTTGAGCGGCGAGGCGTCGATGCCGGCGGTGTCAAAACGAAGGGTGAGGTTGTTTTCCGGATCGAGGGCGAAGCGGCAGAATTTCAGGTTGTAGTTGTATTCCATCAGGCGGCGCAGAAAACCTACGTTCAGGTCTTTGACGCGGGCAATTTTGCTCTCGGCAGCCACCAGATCGGCTGCTGCGCGGCCGGTGACGCGTTGGGAGCCTTGCCAGAATTCGAAGCGGATAACGCCGCTGTCATCGTCATTCCACCGGACGTTGTCCACGGTGTCGTCGCGCAGGTAGGCAAAAAATTCGCGGTAAGCATCGACATGCCGGTCCTGGTCGAACAATTCGACCGAACGGTTCCAGGCGGCCAATTGGGCCTCGGTTTTGTACGCGTCGGTATAACGCCCGAAAGGGATATCCGGCAGGGCCGGTAGTTGTATGCCGAAGAGTCGCTCGAAAAATCCCATGCGTCGAATTTCAGAAGGCTGCCGAAAAAGAGCGGTAAAAGTAGCAAGTTTGCCGGGAAAAATGCGGCGGCCATGAAAAGCTTTCGGACAATATTACCCACCCAACGGGCGCCCTTCGCCCTGACCCACGCCGACCCGCTTCTGCTGGTTGGCTCCTGCTTCACCGAACATATCGGCGCCCGGCTGGCGGAAGCGAAGTTCGGGGTGCTGGCCAACCCCACCGGTATCCTCTACAACCCGGTGTCTATTGCCCGGGCGTTGGCTGCGTGGGGCGAATGTTCAATTCGCCCGGAAGAGCGCGTTGAAAATTCGCTGCACCAACTCGATGGCTTGTGGCACAGTTGGGACCATCCAGGCGCCTTTTCACACCCCGACCGCGAAACGGCGCTTCAACAGATCGAAACGGCGCAACGGCAGGCCGCCGGATTTCTGCAAAACGCTTCCTGCCTGCTGCTTACTCTGGGCACTGCCGAGGTGTTCGAACTCCGGGACAACGGGCGCTTGGTAGCCAATAACCACAAAGCGCCTGCCGGCTGGTTTTCGCAGCGTCGCCTGAGCGTGGCCGAAACCGAACGGTCCCTGGCCAGCGTGTTGGATTGCCTGCACGCCCGGTTTCCCGGCCTGCGGGTGATCCTGACGGTGAGCCCGGTGCGGCATTTGCGCAACGGTTTTGTTGAAAACCAGCGCAGCAAGGCGACATTGGTGTTGGCTTGCGCGGAGTTGTGCGCGCAGTTTCCGTTTGTCTGGTATTTTCCGGCCTACGAGCTCCTGCTCGACGACCTCCGCGACTACCGTTTCTATGCCGCCGATATGGCGCATCCCTCCGAAACGGCCGTGGACTATATCTGGACGTATTTTGCCGAAACCTTCTTCCCTGCAGCCACCAATGCCTTGCTGAAACAAATCGAAAAAATCGGGGCGGCGGCCCGGCACCGGCCGTTCCACCCCGGCACACCCGGGCACAGCGATTTTGCCCGGCGCCAGCTGGATGCGATCCATGCGCTGTTGCGAACACATCCGCAGCTCGATTTTTCAGAAGAAATTTCGCAGTTTCAGCAATATTACTCCTAAATTCGGGCATTCCCTCGCATCCTGACATCAAGCTTATGAACCTTTCCCTGTACCAAAAAAATGCGCTCGTCGGCGGCGCCAGCGCCGGAATCGGCCGCGCCGTAGCCATCGAACTGGCCGCACTCGGCGCCAACGTCACCCTGGTCGCCCGCACCGAAAGCACCCTCCGGCAGGCAGTGGGTGCGCTGGATACCAGCCAGGGCCAGCAACACGGTTACCTGATCGCTGATTTTGACGACAGCCAAATACTGCTCGTCAAAGTCGGCGAACTGCTGCGCCGCCACCCCATTCATATCCTGGTTAACAACACGGGCGGCCCCCCGGGCGGCCCGATTACGGAGGCTTTGCCGGAAGAGTTCCTCCGGGCCTACCACAACCACCTCATCTGCAATCAATTGTTGGCGCAGGCCGTCTTGCCCGGTATGAAGGCGGCCGGTTTCGGCCGCATCATCAATATCATCAGCACCTCGGTAAAAGAACCGCTCGAAAACCTCGGAGTGTCCAACACCACCCGGTGGGCAGTAGCCTCCTGGGCTAAAACCTGGGCCAATGAGTCGGGCCGCTTGGGCGTCACGGTAAACAATGTATTGCCTGGTTTCACCCAAACCGATCGCCTGAAAGAAATCATCGAAAAGCGCGCTGCTGCCACTAACCGGGCCGTGGCCGACATGGAAAACCAGCTCAGAAACCAGGTGCCGTTGCAACGCTTCGCCGATCCCGCAGAGGTGGCGGCAGCTGTGGCATTCCTCGCCAGCCCGGCTGCGGCGTATATCAACGGTGTAAACTTGCCAGTAGACGGCGGGCGCACTCGAAGCTTGTGATGGGGCAGAGAGGGGGCAAAAAAAAGGCCGTTCAGTTCAGAACGGCCGGAAAACGAATGAAAGCGCGTGTCGATGACACGTTAATTTGGCTGGAACCCGTAGTTGGACATGATCTTATCTTTCAACTCTTTGCGGGCAAAGAAAATACGGCTTTTAACCGTACCCAGCGGCAGGGCCAATTCGTCGGCGATTTCCTGGTATTTGAACCCCTCGAAGTGCATCAAAAAGGGTACCCGTATGCTGTCGTCCAGTGCCGCTACCATGGCATTCAATTCTTTCAGTAAAATTCCGCCTTCAGCTGCATTAGCGGTGGCGTGGCTGCCCGAATTCAGGTAAAATTGATTATCGGTAGTATCCAGAATGGTGTTGGCTTTCACCTTTTTCCGGTAGTTGTTGATAAAGATGTTCTTCATGATCGTGAACATCCAGGCTTTGAAATTCGTACCGGCCTGAAACTTTTCCCGGTTTGACAACGCACGAAACGTCGTCTCCTGGTACAAATCCTTGGCATCCTCGCTGTTCTTTGTCAGGTTGTAGGCGAATGAATGCAACAATGCCGTCAATCCACTGAGTTTACTATTGAATTCCATGCTTGTCATGGCGATCTGCTTTAAGTTTTTTTTGATGCCTCAAAGGTATGCACTTGTTTAACTTATTTCCAATACCTGTTAAACATTTAAATGTTAATTTTTGACAAATATAGATGTTGGTACATTTAGTTATTTAATAAAATATTGATTTTAAAATACTTACACTATTTAGATGTGATCTAATATTTTTTTTATTTTCAAAATTAATTGAAAGGTTAGAATATCGATCAGCCTTTTAATATTCCTATCCGACCGTGCATTAACAGCGTTCAGCCGATTTTTTTACATTTGTACAACAAATACGCCCCTGGAGGTTCCCCGCAATCCCTTCTCCCAAAACTGGCCCAGTCATCTTAACTGTTCACCAAATGATATTACACTTATGAAACGTGCGTTGAAAATCATTGGAATCCTCATTGGTTTACTGGTACTGGCGGTTGGGGGCTTTGCGGCATACATTGCGCTCAAAGGCATACCACACTACCCCGTAAACATGCCGGCGGAAATCGCCTCGCTGCAGGTCCCACGCGACAGTGTGCGGGTGGCCCGAGGCGCTAAAATTGCCACGCTTTTGTGCAACGAATGCCATAGGGGAAAAGACGGGCGGCTGGTGGGGATTATTATGGCCGACGTACCAAAAGAATTTGGAACCATCGCTTCCTACAACATCACGCAGGACCCGGTACACGGCATCGGCGCCTGGTCAGATGGCGAGTTATATTATTTTTTGCGCACCGGCATCCGAAAAGACGGCAGCTGGGCGCCACCTTACATGCCCAAGTTTCCACTGATGGCCAATGAAGATGTTTATTCTATTATCGCATGGCTACGCTCCAGTGATCCCATATTGGCTGCCGATCTGCGGGAAAATCCGCCGAATAACCCCAATTTCCTGGTCAAGTTCCTCTCCAACACAGTCTTCAACCCGCCCCCCCTGCCGCAGCAGACGATCGCTATTCCCGACACTGCTAACCAGGTTGCTTTTGGCCGGTACGTGGCCGACGCCCTTTGCGCCTGCTACGGCTGCCACTCGGCCGATTTTAAAACCATGGATATCCAGACGCCGGAAAACAGCGCCGGTTTCTACGGCGGCGGCAATCCGGTGCTGGACAAAGAAGGCAGAACCGTCCCGTCGGCAAACATTACCATAGACAAGGAAACCGGCATCGGCAACTGGACCCAGCAACAATTTTACGAAGCCGTCAAATTCAATAAAAACCCCCGGGGCGGCCCATTGTATTACCCCATGTTTCCGCATACCACTCTGAGCGACACAGAAGTAAACGCCATATGGGCATACCTGCAAACGGTGCCGCCCATCAAAAACCAGATCAAGCGGTTTGCATTGAGTGATTGACTCAATCATTCAATATAACGACTTGGGGTAACAAATAAAATATTTAGTCACCACCTGCGTATAGAGCGGCACATCCGAACACTCGTCGATCGGGAGTACGCGGCCGTCTTTAAACAGGATGTTGATCTTTTCTTCTGCGGCATCGTAAGCCTGATTGCTTTCACTGCCGGTAAAAACCAGGTGCCCGAGTGGCGCTTCGGGCCCGAATGCCTGGAGCGCCAGGGCACGGATGTGGGCAAGGTAATCAGCCTCCACGGGCACCGTTCGCCATTCCAGCCGGAATAATTTCCGGTCGAGCAGGCCCGCGGCCAGCGTCGCCAACACCGGATCGCCGGCATCCCGCCAGGCTTTGATAGCGGCGGCAATATCCACGTCGTCGAGCCGGGCAAAATGTTCCAGAAAGGCCTGCTCCGGAGCTTGTCCGGAAGTATCCCGGTACAAAAACCAGCGCAGGTGCCGCGACGCTTCCAGTTGCACCCCGGCCAGCGCCAGTTCGCGGGCCCGGCGCAGCAGGTGTACCACCATTTGTTCGGCCGACACGTTGGTTTTGTGCAGATACACCTGCCAGTACATCAGCCGGCGGGCAATCAGGAATTTTTCAATGCTGTAAATACCCTTTTCCTCTACCACCAGCGCGCCATCGTGCACGGCCAGCATCTTGATGATCCGGTCGTATCCGATCACCCCTTCCGATACGCCGGTGAAAAAACTGTCGCGGTTCAGATAATCCATCCGGTCCATATCCAGCTGCCCCGAAACGAGCTGGTGCAAAAATTGCTTCGGATACCGGTCGGTGAAAATTTGAATGGCCAGGTCGAGTTGCCCGTCAAATTGCCGGTTCAGGGCTTCCATAAACAGGAGCGACAATTGCTCGTGGTGCAGATCTACAATGGCATGTTCCAGGGCATGCGAATAGGGGCCGTGGCCGATGTCGTGCAACAAAATGGCTGCACATACCGCTTTAGCCTCGGCCTCGGTGATGTCGGTACCCTTGTGGCGCAGTACGTCGATCGCCTGCTGCATCAGGTGCAGGGCGCCCAATGCGTGATGAAAGCGGGTATGCAAGGCGCCCGGGTATACGTAATGCGCCAGGCCTACCTGCCGGATACGGCGCAGGCGTTGAAAATAGGGGTGATCGACTAAATCGAGCAACAACCCATGGGGAACAGATACGAAACCGTAAACCGGATCGTTGAAGATTTTTCGCTTGGTGTGCATATTCTCCATATCAACAGGCAAAGGTGCAAATTTGGCAGGGTGTTTTCGCTAAACAAACGGAACGCCTACCTTAGCCGGCGAATAGTGCGTTTAACTTCAATTATGGACAAAATTAAAATTCTCTGGGCCGACGACGAGATCGACATGCTCAAACCGCACCTTTTGTTTCTGCAGTCGAAAGGTTACGACGTGGTGACCGCCACCAATGGCCACGATGCCGTTGAAATATTCCTGGAAGAAGGCAATGTAATCGACGTCGTTTTTCTCGACGAAACCATGCCCGGCCTCACCGGCCTGGAAACGCTGCCCAAAATAAAAGAAATCAACGCGCACGTGCCAGTGGTCATGATCACCAAAAATGAAGCCGAACACGTGATGGAAGAAGCCATCGGCGCGCAAATCTCGGATTACCTCATCAAACCCGTCAACCCCAACCAAATCCTGCTGACGCTCAAAAAAATTATCGACAACAAACGCCTGGTTCGGGAAAAAACCGCCCTCGACTACCAGCAGGACTACCGCCAGATGTTTATGCAGATCACCGGCGGACTCAACCACGAAGAGTGGGTGGAAGCCTACCGGCGTATTGTCAACTGGGAATTGCGCCTCGACGCCAACCAGGCCGAAGTGGGCGACATCCTGGCCCAGCAAAAACAGCAGGCTAATATCGAGTTCAGCAAATACGTCGTGCGAAATTATTTCGACTGGGTCGACAAAAACAAAGAGATCGGCCCCATCATGTCGCACTCCCTGCTGCGCAAACGCGTATTCCCGCATATTGGCAACGGCGTCCCGACTATCCTGATCTTGCTCGACAACCTGCGCTACGACCAGTGGAAAGTGATCGAGCCGTTTATAAACGAACTGTTCCGCACCGAAAACGAAAGCTATTTCTTCAGCATTCTCCCCACCGCCACCCAATACAGCCGCAATGCCATCTTCGCCGGCATGATGCCCGTCGATATCGAAGCAGCTTTCCCCGACAAGTGGAAAAACGACATGGACGAGGGCGGAAAAAACCTGTTTGAGGACTTTTTCCTCGGGAAACAGATCGAACGCATTTTCCGAAAAGGTATCAAATGGGACTATGCGAAGGTCACCAACGTCGGGCATGGCAAAGAACTCAACGACAATATCCTGAACTACCTGAAAAACGACCTCACCGTCATCGTGTATAATTTCATCGACATGCTGTCGCACGCCCGTACGGAAATGGAAGTGCTCAAAGAACTGGCCGGCGACGAGCGCGCTTACCGCTCGCTCACGCGCTCGTGGTTCCTGCACAGCCCGCTTTGGACGGCCCTGCAGCGCCTCGAAGGCCGCGAGGTGCAGTTGTTCGTCACCACCGATCACGGCACCATCCGCGTGCAATCGCCTTCCCGGGTGGTGGGCGACCGCGAAACCACCACCAACCTGCGCTACAAGGTGGGCCGCAACCTGCAGTACGAAAAACGCGACGTGCTCGAAATACGCGACCCCAAACAGGCCGGCCTGCCGCGCCCCAACGTAAGCTCTGCCTTTATTTTTGCCAAGGAGGACTACTTTTTTCTCTACCCCAACAACTACAACCAATACCACAACTACTACAAAAATACCTTCCAGCACGGCGGTATCAGCCTGGAGGAAATGATTTGCCCGGTGGTGCGGTTGCGCTCGAAGTGAAAAATGGCCGGTTCCCTCCTGGTTCTGGCAGGAATCGTATTTTTGTCGCTTTAAAAAAATTAAAAAACACTGGTCATGGCTATAGCGAAACCGTTCAATCTCCAAAAGTGGATTCAAGAAAACCGCCACTTGCTGCAACCGCCCGTAGGCAACAAGCAGATTTACGTCGAAAACGACGACTTTATCGTCATGATCGTCGGGGGCCCCAACGGCCGTAAAGACTACCATTGGGAGGAGGGCGAGGAGCTGTTTTACCAGCTGGAAGGCGATGTCCAGGTCAAAATCATCAACGACGACGGTGCCCCCGAAACCATCGATATTCGCGAAGGCGAGATGTTTCTGCTGCCCGCCCGCGTACCGCATTCCCCCCAGCGCCCCGCCAACACCGTGGGCTTGGTTATCGAGCGGACGCGCCATGCCGGCGAAGTAGACAAACTCCTGTGGTTTTGTGAACGCTGCGGCGAAAAACTGCATGAGGCCGGCTTCCCCCTCAAAGATATCGGTACCCAGATCAAAGCCGCCATTGAAGCTTATAAGGCCGATGAGGCTGCCCGCACCTGTACCCATTGTGGCGCTATGATGCAGATATGAGCGCGTATGCCGGTCATTTAATCTCCTTCCAGCGCTCCCAATAATTCTGGTCCTCCACCTCCTCCAAAATACCCAGGTAGTTGGAATACCGCAGCGCGCTCAGCTCGCCCGTTTCCACGGCTTTCCGCACGGCGCAGCCCGGCTCCTGTCGGTGCAGGCACGAGGCGCCAAATTTGCATTGATCAGACAGGCGGAAAAACTCGCGGTAACAATGCGCCACATTCTGCGGGTCTTTGTTGTTGAACCCCAGCATTTTGAGGCCCGGCGTGTCGATGATGTAGCCGCCGAAGTCGAGGTCGAGCATTTCGGCAAAGGTGGTAGTGTGCTGCCCCTTGCCGGAATAATCGCTGATTTCACCGGTGCGCAATTCCAATTGCGGCTGAATGGCGTTGATCAGGCTGCTTTTCCCCACACCCGACTGGCCGCTGAGCAGGGTGGTTTTGTCTTTTAACACCTCTCGGAACGCCTCGAGTCCTTTCCGGTCCGCCACCGAGGTAGCCAACACCGTGTAGCCGATCTTTTCGTATAGCGCTTTCATGGCAAAAAAGGTGCTCACATCCTCCTCCTCATACAGGTCGCCTTTGTTGAACACGATCGTCACGGGTATTTCGTGCGGTTCGGTCATGAGCAAAAAACGGTCGATGAACCCCGGCTTCAGGTTGGGGTGTACCACGGTCACGATCAGGACGGCCTGGTCGATATTGGCTGCCAGCAAGTGCAGGTCGTGTTTGCGCCGGGGCGATTGGCGCACCACAAAGTTTCGGCGGGGCAAAATCTTCTTGATCATGCCCTGGCTATCCCGCTCGATGTCCACCTCCACGCGGTCGCCCACGGCCACGGGGTTGGTGAGCGGCACGTCGTCCAGTCGAAATTTTCCGACAATCCGGCATTGCAACACCGCGTCGCCCGCGTCGGGGCGTACGTTGTACCAGCTGCCGGTCGATTTAATTACTGTTCCTGTTTGCATGATAATAGCGGCAAATGTATCCGTTCGAAAACCGAACTTCAAAACACCGGAATTTTTTCCCGCGGGAAAAAACCAATCTGCGTTCCGCGCGATCCGCGGGAAAAAACTCCGAATTTTCTACCAAACCACAAATTCGGTCCGCCGGTTCCGTTGGCGGCCTTCCGGCGTGTCATTGGTATCGATCGGTTTCGTTTCACCGAAGCCTTTGAAGCGCAGCCGCTCGGCTGCAATGCCATGCTGGATCAGGTACTCATACACCGCATGGGCGCGGTTTTCAGCGAGGGCCTGGTTGCTCGGTTCGTCGCCTATGTTATCAGTATGGCCGCTGATCTGGATGCGCAGGCTGGGCGTTTCGTTGAGCAGGGCGGTCAGGCGGTCAAGCTCGCTGGTCGATTGCGGCAGGAGCGCCGCCGAGCCGGTTTCGAAGAAGACATTGCGCAGCACTACTGGCCGGGCCGGGGCCGGGCGGGCTGCTGCTTCATCGCCGGCAATGGGTTGTAGCGCGATGTCCAGTAAAAACGGCTGGTTGAAAGAAGCCGTTCCGATCAGGTTGAAGTTTTCAGAGTGAAACAGGTATTTTTCTTTCGAAACGTTTAGGGCATAGTCCCTGCCTGCCGGCAAGCACACCAGAAAAGAGCCGTCGGGCCGGGTGCGGGCCGATGCAAACGGCTGGCCGGCGCGCAGGTCGAGAAATTCGACCTGGGCCACCAGGGCATTCCCGGTGGAAGCATCCGTTACCCGGGCTTTGACGTACGTTACGGGCGCGGGGCGCGCGTGCGGCGGCATCTCAAACTGATAGATATCGATATTCTCCCGGCCTTTGTCGCGGTGGGAGGCGAAATAGGCCGTTTTACCGTCCAGGCTCACGGTGAGCGTGCCTTCGGATGCCCGGGTATTCACCGGATAGCCGAGGTTTTGGGGCCTGCCCCAGGAGCCGTCGGGGTTGCGGCGTACGAAATACAGGTCTTTTTCCCCCATGCCGGGCAGGCCATCCGACGTGAAATACAAGGTTTGGCCGTCGGGGTGAACAAACGGCGTTTGTTCATCGCTACGGCTGTTGATTTCGGGCCCGAGGTTGGCCGGGGTCGTCCAGCGCCCGCCGGGTAGCCGGCTGCAAAACCACAGGTCCCGGCCTCCCTGCCCACCGGGTCTCGTGCTGCTGAAAAACAGCATTTTACCGTCGGGGCTGATGCTCGGTTGGGCATCCCAGTCTTCTGAGTTGATGGTTTTGCTAAACGGCACCGGCTTGGCCCAGGCGCCGTCTTTCAGTTGGGACCAGTACAGGTCGCAGCTACCCTGCGAGCCGTCTTCGCGCCGGTCGCAGGCTGTAAACACCAGCCAGGAGCCGTCGGCGCTGATCGCCTGGGCGCCTTCGTTTTGCGTCGTATTCACCCCATCGAGGTATACCGCTTTGCCCCAGCTGCCGTCGGGCTGCAGCGAGCTGGAGTAGAAATTTTCATCGTAGCCGTCGCGGCGGGTGAAGATCATCGTGCTGCCATCGGCGGTGAGGGCCGGCAGGTATTCGTCGGACAGGGAATTGACGCCGTCGCCTACGGGCCTCGGGGCATACGGGACCGGGTTTTTGACGGCTTCCGCAGCAAACAGGCAGTTGTCGGCCAGGCGCTGTGCGCGGTACAGCAACTCGGGGTTTTTGACGCCGCTCTGCAAAAAATGATCGATGTGGGCGTGGGCTTCCATAAACTTATCCTGCCGCCACTCGGCCAGCGCGAGGTTGAACGGCACGGAGGGATGGAAACTGGGATGGAGCCGCAAGACCATCTCGAAACCGCGCTCGGCCTCGTCCCAATGGCCGTTGTCAAAATGCGCTTCGGCCCAGGCCAGCCGCGCTTCGATGAACAGGGAATCTGCCCGCAACGCCTGCTCGAAAGCCCGCAAGGCGCGGGCTGCGTCGTTTTGGCGCAAAAACCGGCTGCCGTCTTCATAGGCCTCGCGGGCGTTGGGAACCGTGGTTTGCAGGGTGTGGTATTGTTGCGAAAACAGCGTTTGGGAAAAAAAGAATAAACTAAAAAGCGGCAACAGGTTCCCGCCAACAGCGCCTTGGAAAGGAAGAAATGAAAACATGATTCGAGCGATAATTTTTGGGAAGAGAACGCCAAAGTCGCGCTTGTGTTATACAGGCAGACAACCAAAGCCCGTCCAGCGGCGACATATGAAGAACAATCTGAAATTATGCGCCAAAATATTCCCGCTATGCGCCCGCCATTCCTGCTTTGCATCGCTTTGCTCTGCTGTTCCTGCACTCCTGTCCTGGCCCAGATAACCGTCGGAATTGCCGGCGGCGCCAACCTGAGTTTCCGGCAGTGGAAGATTTCGTCCCTCTATCCGCCTGTCGACGTGGAATATACACCCGGAATTGCTTCCCAGGCCATGCTTCTGGCCGAATGGCGGGGAAGCCCTGCGATTGCCCTGCGTGCCGAGGCCGGCTTCCAGATCTGGCGCAGCAGTGACGAAATGGAAGTACAGGTGATTTCCGGCAGCATTTACCGCGGTACGGTGAAAGACGATCTCGAAACCTGGTGCGCCGCAACGCTGATCAAATTGACGCCGTTCAAAAACCGAAGATTGTACGCGCTTACCGGGCCGTCGGTAGCGGCTGTTACCCTCAACCGCCTGCGCTTCAAAGATGACCTGCCCCAGGCTTTTGGGGTGGGACAAATTACCCGGAAACCGGGCGAGCGCAGCATCAGGACCACCCAATATTTTATCAACATCGGCGCCGGTGTGGCGTTGCCCCTTGAAAAACGCCTGCATTGGCTCTTGGAGATGCGTTATCAGTACGGCCTCAGCAACCTGAGTACCGCTTCTACTGTGGACGCCCGGATCAGCGCCGTCTCTTTGAACATCGGATTAGTTTATGCCTTCTCGCCTCCATAAGCCAGCCAGCACCGCCAACGGGCTACGCTGGTCAATAGCCGGCAAACGCCAGCAGTTTTGCATCTTCCCAAAGCCCGGCCATCAGTTGAACCCCCACGGGAAGCCCGTTTTCCGGGTGTTTACCGGCCGGTATGGCCAATGCTGGCACGCCGGCCAGGTTGGCTTGTACCGTAAAGATATCCGCCAGGTACATCGCCACGGGATCGTCCGATTTTTCACCCAGGCGCCAGGCGACGCCGGGCGTCGCTGGCATCAGGATAAAGTCGCAATTATCCAGTATAGCCAGGGTATGCTGCTGGATCAGGCGGCGCACCTGTTGAGCTTTGATGTAATAGGCATCATAATACCCGCTGCTCAGCACGAAAGTACCGAGCAGGATGCGCCGTTTTACCTCATCGCTGAAGCCTTCGGTACGCGACAGCCGGTAGGTTTCCTCCAGGTTGCGGGCATTGGGCGAGCGGTAGCCGTACCGGATACCGTCGTACCGCGCCAGATTGCTGGAGGCCTCCGCCGTGGTGAGCACGTAGTAGGTAGGGACGAGGTAATCAAACATTGTGCCCGCGCCCATGCGGGGCATCTCCACCGGAACGAGTTCATGGCCGGCTGCTTGGAGCGCTGCCTGGTAGTCTTGCACCACTGTGCGCACCCCAGCATCCAGGCCGGAGTGGTCCAGCATTTCCGGAAACCAGGCGATACGCGCCGGGCGCTGTAGCGGACCGGGATATTGCCAAGGGGTGCGGCCGGCGGTGCTGTCATACGCGTCGGGGCCCGCGCATACTGCCATAAATCGCTCAATGTCGGCGGGATTATGCGCTAAAAAACCGATCTGGTCAAACGAAGAGCCATAGGCAACCAGGCCATGCCTGGAAATCCGGCCATACGTGGGCTTGAACCCCCAAAGCCCGCAAAACGCCGCGGGTTGCCGCACGGAGCCGCCCGTATCGCTACCCATCGCCACCAGGCAGGTGCCGGTTTGAAGGGCCACTGCCGCGCCGCCCGAGGAGCCTCCGGGCACCCGTTCGGGATCGGCGGCGTTGCGCACCGGGCCGTATACCGAGTTTTCGTTGGACGAGCCCATGCCGAACTGGTCGCAGTTGGTCCGGCCGATCAGGATGGCGTCTGCCGCTGCAATGCGTTCCACGGCTGTGGCGGAAAAAAGCGAAGAAAAGCCGGCCAGGATATTTGATCCCGCAGAGACCTGGTGGCCGGCGTAGCAAATATTGTCTTTCAAGCTGACCACGGCGCCGAAAAGTTTGCCCAGTGCCAGCCCGGTCCCGCCCCGGAATTCGCGGATGCGGGCATCCTGTTTGTCGGCCTGCTCCAGGGCTTCCGCCGGCCATACTTCTACATAGGCATTCAGGCGCCGTGTGCGTTCGATTTGGACCAAACAGGCTTCCACCACGCTGCGGCAGCTGGTTTCGCCGGAAAGCAAGGCGGCTTGCAGAGCAGAAAGCGATCGGTATGCAGGCATAATTCAAAACCGGCTGGCAAAAGTTGGACTGGGGGAACCCAGCACAAAGAAAAGGCGAATGTCCGGTTATTACCTGCAGGCGGTGTATTTTGATTGCGGCGCAAGCGTCAAAATCCCGTACTTTCGCCCGGCCTGACAGGTTAAAAAATCGTTTCAGTTTATGCCAAAAATATCCTTGATCGCCTGGCTCCTCGGAATGTGCGCCTTCGTTGCAACGGCACAACCCGGCGATATACCCGGCGCACAGCCCGGAAAATGTTATGCCAAGTGCCTGGTTTATGATAAATACGAAACCGTAACCGAACAGGTGATGTCGAGACCTGCCTCGGAGGAGACGACCGTAGTGCCGGCAAAAATTGTCAGCGGAACGGGCTACTACGTCGCCAGGGAAAGCCACATTCGCCTGGTAGCGGAGCAGGCACAGTTCGAAACAGTGGAAGAAAATATCCTTATGGCGCCGGCCGGATACGCGCTTGATCCGGCAGCATACGATTCCGTGCTGGAAACTATCCTGATCCAACCGGCTACCAAGTATTACACCGTAGCGGATGCCCAATTCGAAACCGTTCAGCACCCGGTGGAGATCGAACCGGCATATATGCAAATCGAGGTGTTGCCCCAACAATACGGAACCGTTCTGGAATACGTACCGGTGCGGCCGGCCGGTACGAAATGGATCCGCAAAAAAACGGACCGCGATTGCCTGGGAGCCGATCCCGACGATTGTTTTGTGTGGTGTATGGTGGAGCTGCCGGCACAATTTCAGCCGGTGTACAAACAAATACTCCTGGGCTGCGACGGCAAAGGATCGACCGATTGTGCGCGCTACCAGCCGGTAGCCGCCAAAACAACGCCGATGCCCGTTCAAAAAGTAAAAACACCGGCAACCTATAAAGAGCTGATTGCCCCTGCCGAACGCCAAACCGTGGTAAAATGGGTCCTCCGCCCAGGCGCCACCGCCCCTGCAGCCGATGGGCCAGGCTCTTTTGTGACGGTATCCAAAAAAATACTAAAACGCCCCGCCCAGCTGCGCGAAGAAATCGTGCCGGCCGAGTATAAAACTATTGTCCGCAAAATCCTGGAAGCGCCCGCAAGCCTGAAAACCGGACAACTGCCGGCCGAATTCGTCACCGTCACCAAGCGCCAGCTGGTGCGCAAAGGCGGCTTTTCGGAATGGCGGGAAATCATTTGCGGCGAAAAAATGACCGGTTATACCGTGCGGCAGATCCAGGAAGCCCTGAAAGCCCTGGGCTACTACCGGGGCGCCCTCGACGGCGCCCTGAATGCCGCCACCAAATCGGCCATTACCCAGTTTCAGCGCGAACGCGAGTTGCCTGCCGATGGAAATGTAGATTTTGAAACACTGAAAGCCCTCGGCATAGGGTATTAAACGCGTGTTTTGTTTTTGTTAAATACCCCTGACGATAGGGCAGGTATGCCGGCCATTTTGAAAAATTTGCACGGTTTTTGTTAAAGGGCAGGTTGTATACGGCACATTTTAACGCCCTGCTTTGATATAGTTTCTTCTTATTATATATTTGTATTCTGTTCTTAAATATATTAGGAGTATAAAACTGCATTCCAGACGACAAACATGGATACTGGCCTAACGCAATACATGGTGGTTTTCACCTTGCCGCAACCCCTTACCGAAGAATTTATCAGCCGGATTCCCCAACAACGGCAGGCCGTGAACCGGCTGCTCCACGAAGGGAAAATCCTCAACTACGCGCTTTCCCTCGAGAGTTCCAAACTGTGGGCAGTCTTCTCCGCTCATTCCGAAGCCGAACTGATGGAACTCGTCTCATCGCTGCCCCTCACTGATTATATGAAGGTACATATCAGCGAACTGACATTTTTTCATTCCGCCAATGCGTTCGCACCGGCATTTTCTGTGAATTGAGGCCGTAAAGCCGCGGCGGCTATGCCAAATTTTCGGGTTCTCTGAAATAAATTTATCTCTACTTTTGGCCATATTCCAACCATATGGCTAAATCGAAACCTGTCCGGCAGAAAAAAACCGCGGCACAGCCGCCCTCCCCCGGCCGCCCCCGATTTTCGTTTTCCGCATTATTCCGGACTTTGGGCGCATCGATACGGCAACCACATGTCTGGGGCGTCGCACTGCTTTCCCTGCTGGCCTGGTTTCTGGTCGTCTATGCCTACCCCTTCCCGGCTATCATGAGCGACTCGGGCGACTATGTGCTCCGGGCGCAAAAACAGATGCCCGGCGTGTTTCGCCCCTTCGGGTACTCCTGGTTCCTGATGAAACTGCATACCGTCGTCCAGTCGGCGCGCGGGCTTTCGCTTACGCAGTTGCTGTTGCACATTGGCGCGCTGATCTACTTTTTGCAAGCCATCCGGCATTGTTTTCAGCCCGTTTCCCGGGCGCTTAACTGGTTGTTGACCGCCTTTCTGGCGCTGAGCCCCCTGCATATTTACATGGCTAATTCGATCTTGAGCGACTCTTTGTTCGCCTCGATCTCCCTCTGCTGGATCGCATCGGGCATGTTCCTGCTGAAGCGGTTCCATTGGCTCACTTTTTTGTTCCATTTGCTGGCGCTGTTTCTGGCCATGAAAGTGCGCTACACGGGCATCATCTACCCGGCCATTTCCGTGCTGATCGCCGTGCTCGGCAGCGATGCCATCTGGAAAAAACTGGCCCTGGCCATAATTCCGTGCGTTTTGTCGGTAGTTTTTTATACGACCACCCGCCAGTTCATGTACAAATCTTTCGGCGTAAAAACTTTCTCGGGGTTTGCAGGCTGGCAAATGGCCAACAATGCCCTGCACACCTTCCCGTACTTCGAACTCAAGCCGGAAATATTCGGGGGGGGGCCTGTACGAATTTGTCCGCCTTTTCAGCGATACGATATATCCCGCTCCCGGCGTCACAACGACGGGTTTCATGTGGGAAAACAAAAAGCCGCTCAAACAATACTTCTCCCAGACCATTGCCGCCGAAAAACCCAGCTGGGCCTACGGCAACCGCTGGCTCTACGCCGGCCTGCGCTACGAGGATTTCGGCAATTATTTCATCCGGAAATATCCGGCGCTCTTTGCCCGGCATTTTGTGCTGCCCAACCTGAAAGACCTGGCCTACCCGCCGCCGGGTTTTTTAAAAAACTATCCGGAAATCAAACAGGGAAAAGAAACCTGCGAGTGGTTCGATTTACCCAAAGAGACCGTTCCGAAAGCCCGGTTTCCGCTCTATGAAAAATACGTAAATCCCTGGCTCGACGTCTTCTGCGGCGCCTGGAACGCCTCCAACCTGCTGCTCGTGCTGGCGGCCCTGTTTTTCCGGCGCCGTTTCCGCCCCGAACCGCTGCAATGGCGCGCGCTGCTGGTCTGGATCGCTTTCATCGGCCTCTTTGCCGTATTCAGCGCATACGCCAGTACGGTTGAAATCCGCTACCTTGCCCCGGTGTACTTCGTGCAGGTGGCGCTGACCATCGTTCTGGCCGGCCGTTTATTAACAAAACCCAAAACAGTCTGACACAGGGCCTTCAGCGACGATCAACGCTTACACAACCAGATAAAATGACAGCAATCATGAAAATCGTTCTGCCATACTTGCCGGCCCTGGCGCTATGCCTGTTTCCCTTCGCCGGGGCGCCGGCGCAGAGCGCACAATGGGACAATATTTTCGGCTATTTGCAAACATTTGACCCCCTGGACGTGGTCATTGAAGCCGATTTGAAAGCACTGAAGGAAGACCGTCAGGGAGAAGAATGGCAAAGCGCCGTATTCCGGATCATGCAAGGCGATTCGGTGGCGTACGAACAACAGGTTCAAATTGCCGCGCGCGGCAATATGCGCCGGAAAACCTGCGACTTTCCACCGGTCAAGATCCGTTTTTACCAGGACGCTCCCGCCGATGACAGCCTGGCCGATATTAACCAATTGAAGCTCGTGGTCAGCTGCCGGGACCGGAAGGAAGACGATCAGCTCGTATTAATGGAAAACCTGGCATACCGGCTCTATAACCTGATTACTGAGGAGAGTTTCCGCGTTAAATCTGCTACGATCGTGTTTAAGACACCCGACCGTGAAAAAGCTTACCAGGAAAGTATGGCCTTTTTTATCGAAAGTGAAAAAGAAATGGCAACCCGGCTCGGCGGACGCCCCTTAAAACCCCGGATCATCAGCCCTAAGATCATGGATTCGCTCGCTTTTACCCGCATGAGCGTATTCCAGTACATGATCGGAAATACCGACTGGGGCGTTTACACCCGGCACAACGTAAAAGTGGTTGGCTTTCAAACGGGCCGCAGGCCGCTGGTCGTACCCTATGATTTTGATTACTCCGGGCTGGTGGATGCCGACTACGCCATCCCCTCCCCGGATATTCCAATCCAGGGCGTGCGCGAACGCTACTACCTGGGCATGTGTTACAGTGCACAACTGCACGAGCAGGTGTTTGCCGAATTTTTAAGCCGGAAACACGAGATGTTAAATGTCTGCCAGCGGTTCTCCGGATTGTCTTATGCCGGGCGGCAGGATGCCCGTGCGTACATCAACAGTTTTTTTTCCATCCTGGAAAATCCCAAAAAAGCCACCAAAGAAATTGTGGAACATTGCAATTACCGGCTTAAGAAAAATTAAATACGACACCGCGCAACTATGGAGGATTGGCAACTTGATTTTGAATGGCTGCGCGTACAGCACCAGGTGAAGGATTCTATGCGGCGCGATACCCTTCCCGATCTGAATACCGTGCTGTTTCTGATCGGTATCCAGGAGTTGGGGCGCTGGAAAAAAAGTTTTTCCAAAGAAGAAAAACAAGACCTGATGCACGTGGCCGTGTGCCGGCTGCTGAGTTATGACGGCTACTATGAATTTGCCGGCCGCGACGAAGACGGCTGGCCCCACTACCGCCAGCTGCGTGAATTGCCGGCGCAACCAGTAACGGAGCAGGAAAGAATGCTGAAAACCTACGCCGTGCGGTATTTCGACGAAATGGAAACGGAATAATTAATGTGGTCAATGTGGTCAATGTGATTAATGAGGTCAATGAATAAAAATCTTTGGCGTATTTTGTTGGTAGCGGGATGTTTGTCTCTGGGCGTTTGCCAGAAGCGGGAAACTACCGTGCGCCTGCACACCGGCCTTGGCGATATCCGCCTGCGCCTGTACGATTCCACACCCCGGCACCGCGATAATTTCCTCCGGCTCGTACGCAAGGGTTTTTATGACAGCCTGTTGTTTCACCGGGTGATCCGCGATTTTATGGTCCAGGGCGGCGACCCGGATTCGAAAAATGCCCCTTCCGGCGCCCTGCTCGGCGGCGGCGGCCCGGGATACGAAATTCCGGCTGAGATCGGCGCGCCACACCTGCGCGGCGCCCTGGCTGCCGCGCGGCAGCCCGATCCGGCCAATTCGCATCGGGCATCCAACGGCTCGCAATTTTTTATCGTGCATGGCCGGCCTCAAACCGACGCGTCGCTCGAGGTGTGGGAACAACGGCTGGGCAGGAAAATCAGCCCCGAATGGCGGGCGCTTTACCAGGAAAGGGGCGGCGCGCCGCAGCTCGATGGCCTTTACACGGTGTTTGGAACCGTCATCAGCGGCCTGGAGGTACTCGATCAAATCGCGGCCGTACCCCGCGACGCCAACGACCGCCCCCTGGAGGATATCCGCATGACCCTTCAGGTGGAGGAGTAGCGGTGCGTTGTTTCGCAGCAAGCCCTATTTCAATTCGCCCGGCACTATCGAGACCTGCTTCAGATTCCCGTTGCGCAGCACCCACAAGCTGACTTGCCGGCCAATGGTCTGTTCATCGAGGGCTTTGTGCAAGGCATCGATGGAGTCGAGCGGTTTTCCTTCGAATTGCACGATGACATCGCCGGCGAGCAGGCCTGCCTGAGCGGCTGGCCCGCCGTTCTCCAGGCTCTGGATCTGAATACCGCCCTTGGTGTCGAGCTGGAGGGCGTCGAGCCACTGGGGCGGCAGGGGCACCGTTTGGGCGCCGATGCCGAGCAATCCGCGCCGCACGCGGCCTTCCATAATCAGCTTGCCCACCACATAACGGGCCAGATCGGATGCGACGGCGAAGCACAGCCCCTGTGCCGGCATAATCACTGCCGTATTCACGCCGATGACATTGCCCTGGGAATCGACCAGGGGGCCGCCGCTGTTGCCTGGGTTGAGGGCAGCGTCGGTTTGAATCACATCGTCGATAAGGCGCCCGCTTTGGCTGCGCAGGGTCCGCCCCAAGGCGCTGACTACCCCGGCAGTGACGGAATACTGAAAGCCAAAAGGATTGCCGATCGCGATGGCGATTTGCCCCACCTGCAGGCGTTTGCTTTCGCCAAACGAGGCGGTGGCGAGGTTTTGTCCGTCTATTTTGACCACTGCCAGGTCGGTAGCCGGATCATCGCCCACGATCTGCCCCTGAAACGAGCGGCCATCCTGAAGCATGCCCTCGATATGGTGGGCGCCATGCACCACGTGGCTGTTGGTCACCACAAAACCGTCGCTGCTGATAATAAATCCGCTGCCGGTACCGCCGTCTGGCGGCGCGGCCGGCCGGCCGGCCGATTTTTTTTTCTGAACTTTAAGGTGCACCACAGCATTGTTGACACGCTGGGCAACCCCCACTACCGTGCGGGAATACGCGTCGAGTAACTCCATATCTCCGGCTGCCGGAATCTGGCGCTGGAGGCCGCCCGGCTGCAAATCTCCTTCTTCTGTATATATTTGCTGTATCATAAAAGCTGTTTTAAAGACACAGGCGACCGGCCACAATTGTGCCAGCTTGCTTCGCCCGCCATTTTGGCATTACCCTCCGGCCGGCTAGCGTAATTTAGCGCCGAAATGACACGACGCGCGGAGAGGACAGGTTTTTTTTCCGAAGAGTAAAGGGACAGGAGCAACAGGGTTTTTCCGGATTAGACAGGAGGTTATTCTTCGAGTTCGTGAAGAATTTAGCCTCACACAGTATGGCAGTTGGTAGCGGCGGCATAACTCAAATCATAATCTTTTAAATCCTGAAAAATCCTGGTAATCCTGTCCTTTACTCTACGGAAAAAATCCTGTTGATCCTGAAAAATCCTGGTAATCCTGTCCCTCACTCTACGGAAAAAAAATCCTGGTAATCCTGTCCCTTACTCTATGGAAAAAAATCCTGTTGATCCTGAAAAATCCTGATAATCCTGTCCCTTACTCTATGGAAAAAAATCCTGTTGATCCTGAAAAATCTTGGTAATTCTGTCCTTTACTCTACGGAAAAAAAATCCTGTTGATCCTGAAAAATCTTCGACTATTATCCTTTCCCTCCCTCCACCCGGAAAAATCCTGATAATCCCGTCCCATTCAAACAAATCCTCGTCAATTATGCAACATCTCGCCAATCCTGCCCAATACGGCCTCATCGGTTATCCGCTCGGACACAGCTTTTCCCAGCGGTATTTCACCGAAAAATTCTCCCGCGATGGCATAACCGGCGCCCGTTACGATTTGTTTCCGCTGCCGGATATTGCCGGCCTGCCGGCATTGGTGGGAGCCCATCCGGACTTATGCGGCCTGAACGTAACCATTCCGCACAAAGTAACCGCGATTCGCTACCTGCACGAACTGGACGAAACCGCCCAGGCGGTGGGCGCTGTAAATACCATCCGCATCCGCAACGGCCGGCTCACGGGATTCAATACCGATGCCACAGGCTTCGAACAATCGTTGAGCCCGTGGCTGGTGGGCCGGGAGCCTGGGCTGGTGGCAGGTCGTATTCGGGCGCTGATACTGGGCACCGGCGGCGCGTCGAGAGCCATTGCATTTGCATTGCGGCGCCTAGGCATCGATTTCACGTTCGTATCCCGCCATCCCGGGGCCCAAAACCACCTTTCGTATGAAAAACTCCACACGCTGACTGCACTGGACTACACCCTGATCGTCAATACCACCCCCCTTGGCATGTATCCGGAGCAACATACCTGCCCCGACCTCCCTTTTTCTCTCCTTGATCACCGACATTTCGTGTACGATTTAGTTTACAATCCTGCCGAAACGCTACTTTTGCAGCGGTCAAAAGCCCGGGGCGCTGCAGTAAAAAACGGATTGGAGATGTTGCACCTTCAAGCCGAAGCAGCCTGGGCCATTTGGCAGGACTGACGAACCAAGTTATTCTCCCTAACCATTTTAAGCCGGATTTGATGAGCGCAGCACCAAACACACCGGAAAACCGCCCTCAACTGGTGGATTTTTCCAACACTGAAATCGCTTTTGCATACCTGAATGACCAGGAATTGAAGAAGTCGGCCTGGCTTTTTCGAATGATGAGCAAGCCCTGGCTGGTAAAATATGGCTCTGCCCTGGCGCTTTGGGCGGTAAAAAACAAATTGCCCCTTGCCCAAAAGGTTGTCCGCCAAACCGTATTCGAACAATTCGTCGGCGGCGCCACCTTGCTCGACAGTTTGCCTAAAATCGAACGGCTGGGCGCCCACAACGTACTGACGGTCCTGGATTATGGGGCCGAAGGCAAAGAAACCGAACTCGATTTCAACCACACCATGAATGAAAACCTCCGGGCCATCGATTTCGCATCGCGTTCGAAACACATCCCGGTGGTCAGCACCAAACTCACCGGCCTGGCGCGTTTCGGCCTGCTGGAGCGCATCCAAAGCGCCACCACCCTTACCCGGGAAGAGCTGAACGAATACCGGAATGTCCTCAAGCGCATCGACGCCATTTGCTACCAGGCCGCTCAAAAGGGCATTTCGATCTATATCGATGCGGAAGAGAGCTGGATTCAGGACTCCATCGATCATCTCGTCTGGCTGATGATGAAACGGTACAATCGCAAACGCGTGGTGGTGTTCAACACGTTCCAGCTGTACCGCAAGGACCGGCTTCAGTTTCTGATGGAAAGCTACGACCGCTCGCAAGCGGCTGGTTTTCTGCTGGGCGCCAAACTGGTACGCGGCGCCTATATGGGAAAAGAACGCCGTCGGGCGCAGGCAATGGGCTACAATGACCCGATCAATCCGGATAAAAACACAACCGACGACCACTACAATACCGCCGTGCGGTTTTGCCTCGATCATGTGAACCATATCGCGCTGTGCAACGCCAGCCACAATGCCGAAAGCGCGCTGCTGCAGGCCGAGCTGATGGAGAAAAAAGGTATTGCCCGCGATCACCCCCATGCGCTGTTCAGCCAGTTGCTGGGCATGAGCGACAACCTCAGCTTCAACCTCGCAAAAGCAGGTTTCCGGGTGGGCAAATATGTGCCCTACGGACAGGTGCGCGAGGTGATCCCCTACCTGATCCGCCGTGCTCAGGAAAACACCTCGGTGACCGGCGATGCTGGCCGCGAACGTTCGTTTCTCGAGCGTGAAGTAAACCGGCGCTTTGGGGGGAAATAACACTGAGTACTACGGAAGATTCAAGTATCGGAGGGCCCGCGGGCCAGGCAGGCCATGCCGCCCCACATCAGGGCAGCGATGCGCGCGTCGTGCAGGAAGTTGTTGACCAGCCCGTGCAGAAAAAGCTGAGCAGGGCCATGGCCAGGAGCAGGTATTCGGGGCTGCCGGTTCGCCGGTACCTGCCGGCAGCAGCAGCGGCCGATCCCCCTGCCAGCAGCAGCCAAATGGCCAATCCCGGCCAGCCCAATTCGGCCAGCGCCTGCAGATACTCCGAATGTGCGCCGCCTCCCCGGCCGTAGTTGCCGGGACCGCGTTTTTCGATGGGCGCCGTCCGGCTGATCCGCGTCATCTCTTCCGGACGTTGATACGCAAAAAATTTAAACTGGAATACCCCCGGACCGAAGCCGGCGAGGGGGCGGTCGGCGGCCATACGCCAGGCACAAGAATACCGGTTCAGGCGCTCGCGGGTGGATACATCGCCAGCCAACGCCTGCGTGACCGGGCCTTGCCAGAACAAGATACCTACAAAAGCCATTGCACCGGCGAGTAGCCACCACTGCCATCTTAGCCGCCAATAAAGCGCAAGCCCAACGATGCCGGCGATTAAAAGACTGAGCCAGGCTCCCCTGGATGCGGCGGGCAGGAGCGCCAGCAGGCAGGCCCCGCGCAACAGCCATTGCCCGGTGACAGGCGTTTTCTGTGTGATCAAAAACAAAAGCATCACCAATACAGCGCTGTACATCGTATGGTCCGGAAAAAACGGCTGCGGCGCCAGCATGGCCTGATTAGCGCGAAAGTCGTGGAAGGCATGGTGCCCAAGGGTGTAAACAATCACCCCCAGCATCGACCAGGCAAACAGCCGGAATACCCGCGGCCATAGCTGCGGCCAACACAACAAACCGCCAAAAAACACCCACCAGTGCCCGGCTTCCACTATCCAATATTTCCCGGACACCAGTGGCATGGTTGAGCACAGCGCCGCCACAGCCATCCAGCCGATCCACGCCACGCTGATCCAGGCCAGCGCTGAAAGGTGGGGTATTTTTTGGCGGAACAAAACGTACGCCATCCCTATCCCGGCAAGCGCCAGCAACGGTTCGGCTGGGATGCTCAGGTTCCAGGAGCCGAACTCCAGATCCACCGTCCAGGGGAGCAGGAGAAACAACAGGCTGTACACCTGCTGCAGCCAAACGGGCAGGGCGGCATTTCGCATGCGGCGAAGTTGGTCAGGATTTCGAATATTCTGAAATTAACGTGCGTCTTGGATCGCGTAGCGGCGTAATGTTAATCATACAGCGTGTGAAATATGACTTATCTAAAGTTTACGCTAAAATTAAAACAATAAGTTTTGTATATTTGCATCAAAAGACAAATATGCCACAAAAACAACAATTCCTGCGCGGCCGCGGCGCCCAGATCAATCCCGTGTCGAAGTACGAAAAAATCGTGCGCGACAAGCAACCGGTGGATTGGGCGCTGCAAAACGATGCCTGGGAAACACCCGACCTGCGGACCGAATATCTCGAAACGCACCCAAAAACGATCCTCAACCCGGTGGAAAGTGCCGATATTCCAATGGAATGGAGCATGAACCCCTATCAGGGCTGCGAACATGGTTGTATTTATTGTTATGCCCGAAATACACACCCCTATTGGGGTTACAGCGCCGGGCTGGATTTCGAGCGGAAAATCCTGGTTAAGCGAAATGCCGCCGAATTACTGGAAAACGCATTGAAAAAGAAATCCTGGAAAGCCGCACCGGTCATGTTTGCCGGCAATACGGATGTATACCAACCTGCCGAGCGCCGGTTCGGCATCACACGCGCCTGTCTGGAAGTTTTCCTCAAATACCGGCATCCGGTAGGCGTGATTACCAAAAACAGCCTGGTGCTGCGCGACCTGGATATTTTAAAACAATTGGCCGAAGATAATCTCGTGCAGGTTGCGATCAGTATCACCACCTTGCAAGAGCCCCTGCGCCAGTTTCTGGAACCGCGCACCGCTACTGTGGCCCAACGCCTCCGGACCGTGGAAACGCTCCATACGCACGGCATTCCGGTGTTCGTTATGCTGGCGCCCATCATTCCCGGCCTGAACGAACATGAGCTATTTGCCATGGCCAAGGCAGTAGCCGACCGCGGCGCCCAGGGTATCGGCTTTTCCATGGTGCGGCTGAACGGCGATGTGGGGTTGATTTTCGAAGACTGGCTGCGCAAAATCATGCCCGACCGGGCCGAAAAAGTATTGAACAAAATACGGGCAGCACACGGTGGGCATTTGCACGATCACCGCCCGGGCTTGCGCATGCGGGGCGAAGGGAAAATAGCGGAGATCATCCGCGACCAGTTTCGCCTGGCCCGGGAAAAGTTTTTTGCCGGCAGACAAATGCCGAAGTACAACCTGGATTTGCACGAACACTACAAAACGTCCCAACTCCGGTTGTTCTAACTTTCCATGCTCGCATGGTTTAATCAGGCCTGTTTTTCGAGCCCCAACCCTGCTTTTTCCGAAATTTCAAGCATCCGGTCGATGCTTTTTACCCCCTGCTCAATCACCCAGTCGGGCAGGACGATCTCGGGCATTTCATGCAACATGCAGAGGTAAAGTTTCTCCATGGTGTTGCGCTTCATATGCGGGCAGTCGTTGCAGGCGCAGTTGTTGTTGGGCGGCGCCGGGATGAAGGTTTTATGCGGACTCGCCTTTTGCATCTGGTGCAGGATGCCGGATTCAGTGGCCACGATGTAGGTCTGTGTGGCGTCGCGCATGGTATATTTCAACAAACCGGTCGTGCTGCCGATAAAATCGGCCATTTCCAGAATGTGGGGCTCGCACTCCGGATGGGCGATAAATTTGGCCTCCGGGTGGCGGGCTTTGAGTTTGGCGATGCGTTCGTGGCTGAATATCTCGTGCACCATACATGCGCCATTCCACAAGACCATATCGCGACCGGTTTTTTTGATCAGGTACTGGCCCAGGTTTTTGTCTGGCGCAAAAATGATGGGTTTGTTCTTTGGGATGCTTTCGATGACGGTTATCGCATTGGTGCTGGTGCAGCAGATGTCTGTCAGCGTTTTGAGCTCGGCGGTACAATTGATGTACGACACGACGATGTGATCGGGGTATTTTTCCCTGAACTTGCGAAACAAATGCGGCGGACACGAGTCGGCCAGCGAACAGCCGGCCTTCAGGTCGGGCAAAAGCACTTTCTTTTTGGGACTGAGCATTTTGGCCGTTTCGGCCATAAAATGCACGCCGGCAAAAACGATGATGCCCGCGTCGGTTTGTGCCGCTTTTTGCGACAAAGCCAGCGAATCGCCGATGAAATCCGCGACATCCTGAATTTCCGACTCCTGGTAGTAATGCGCCAGAATGACGGCGTTTTTTTCTTTTTTCAGGCGATTAATCTCGGCAACCAGGTCAAGCGTGGGGTCCACGTCGAGGTCCAGAAATCCGTTGCGTTGGAGATTTTTAGTTGCGGCTTCGAGTTCGGCAGTCATGCTGAAAAATATTGTACAGGTATAATTCGAAGGAGATGCTGCACCTCAGCGCACGTGCATCCGTTGACGAAACAAAGATACGGGGTTTCGGTTTGAGCGCGCGCAGCATTTGATATCAGCAGGCGCACAGCGGTTATTTCGGCACGCTGCGGTATTGCTCAACCGCGGCCGCCATTTCGCGGATCAGGCCGGGGTTTTGCTCGATGGCGTTGCCCACCACCAGCAGGTCGGCTCGGCGCGCAGGCTGGCAGCGGCCTTTTCGGGCGTCCGGATACCTCCGCCCACGATCAGCGGAACGCTGATAGCCCCGCGCACGGCTTCGATCATGCTTTCCGGTACCGGTTTTTTGGCGCCCGAGCCGGCGTCGAGGTAGATCATTTTAAGGCCCAGCAATTCGCCGGCCAGGGCCGTACACACGGCAATGTCGTTCTTGTCGGCAGGGATCGGATACGTATTCGACATGTACTGAACAGCCGTTTGTACGCCGCCGTCGATCAGCATATAACCGGTGGAAATAATTTCGAGCGGCGACATTTTCAAAAACGGCGCCGAGATAACGTGCTGCCCGATGAGCAATTCCGGGTTTCGGCCGCTGATCAGCGATAGAAACAAGAGGGCATCTGCCCGGTAACTCAACTGGAACGAATTGCCGGGAAACAAAACCAGCGGAATGGAACAACGCTCGCGGATACCCGATAATACGGCGTCGAGCTGATTGTTTACCACCAGGCTGCCACCGATAAAGAAATAATATACCCCGCATTCGACCGCAAGGTCAAGGGTTTGTTCCAGGCGGCGCAAGCGCAGCTTGTCCGGGTCGATCAGCACGGCCAGGCGCTTCTCACCCTCGTTTTTGGCCGCCAACAGGTTGGAATAAAGTTTCATAGACGGTGGGCGGTGTGGAAAAATATCATTCCGCATGCATCAGGGCTTTTTGGAGGATCAAAAGGTTGGCGCGTACTTCCGGGCGGTTGAAGGATTCGAGGATATCAACCTTTTCGCGCTTGCTCAGGTGCAGGCTCATAGAGGCTTCGTTTTCTTTTTTCAGGGGGCGATAGATGAAGGAAATGACCTGGAGCCGGTTTTCGCCCAGCACATCGCCGAGCAGCGCCAGGGTATTGTCCTGATCGAAATCCTGCATGACCGTAAGGCTGGCAGCAGCACTGAAAGGGGAAAACAGGTTTTCGATAATGCCTTTGTAGTTACCCTCCTTGATCGGCCGTACTTTTTCCCAGCACCGCACCTGAATGATCACGACGCCGCCGGTATTTTCCCGTATCCAGTCCTGAAAGGTATGGATGAACCGGGTAGCTGTCATGATGCCGTAGTTGTCGCGAAAACCGGCGTCCATCGCCTCCACGGAGGGTTCGGTCGGCAGCCAGGTGGGTGGCAGGATGAGCGGGTAACTGCAGTTCATGCGCAAGGCCGTGGTAAATGCCAGGCTATCGGCCTGCTGGCGGGCGAACAGCCGGCGAAAATCCACGCCATCTGCTTCGGGCGCCATGGAGTGTAGCGGATCTTCGGGCGGCTGCATCAGGTAGGAAACGCCTTGCGGACTGATCAGCAGGCGGCGCGCATCATTGAGCAGAAAGGGCGACACTACCATCATGGGGATGCGCGCCTCGGCTTCGGGCGAGCGGTAATCGGCCAGGCGTTTGTCGAGCATGCCGCGGCAGTTCTCGTTGAGCTGGCGTTCGAGCAGGTAACCGCGGTCTTTCCGGTAGGTATAATCGCCGGAGCGAAAGGTACTGACCGGGAAAAACAGGTCGTTGGAGATAATAGCAAAGCTGACGGGGTTGAGCAGGTCCAGTCCCATATCGGCAATATACGCCGGGTCGTGTACCGAAACCGGCGCGCCCTGTTGCTGGCGCAGGTACAATTCGCGGAGGTACGCGGCGCCAAGGATACCGCCGGAAGCGCCGCTGATGAGCACTGTTTGGCGCAGCAGCCTGCCGCCGGTGGCCTCGTCGGCGCGCTGAAGCGTTTGTATGGTCCAGAGCGAGGAACGCATGCCGCCGCCGCTGACGCACAAAAACACCAGTTTGGGCCGGGCGATGCCGGCCGACCGGTTTTTGGCCAGCCACTTTTCGAGGATGCGAAGGGTATTGGCCTTGTCTGCCGCCACGGTGTCCGGATGACAAAGGGCAGACAACGCCATATTCGAGTAGGCGGCCCGGCGCTGCTCTCCGTAATCCAGGCCGTATGCCCGGTTCCGGTAATGAAAAAAGCCCAGGCCGGTAGTATAGTTGACGGCTACCAGGAGGATGATAAAAATCAGGGTGCCCCAATGCCGGAACCAGAATACGATGGCGCCGAACAAAGCCAGAACCATACTGCTGAGCAGGAAAATTGTGGCCCCCGTCGGTATGCGCGCCCACTCCTGGTCCATAAACAAGCCCAACACCATCAGTACCAGGATAGCGATGAGTTGTACGACTACGGCATTCAAATGGTTTTGGCGGAACACCCGCCCCAGCAATTCGGGGCTGTAGTGCGCTATGCTGCGCACGGGTCGAAAATGAAGCCGCTCGGTGAGGTACGTATCGACCCGCCAGCGGGTGGCGCCTGCGCGGATCTCCCAGAGCGTGGGCATGCGGTAACCCGGCGCGAGCAGGCGTCCGCCCGGTTGCGGCCCCATCTGGCCGGGACGCAGGAACGCGCCGATATCTTTATTGGTCAGGTGCAAATAAGCGGCCAGGGCAATGATCATCGTGCCCAGGCCGAGCAGAAATCCGCTGATATGGCGCACCACCGTCCAGGCACCGGTCAGCTCGTCGTGCGCCTGGAAGCGGGCGCTCGCCAGGACATAAGTGACCAGAAATGCAGCCGGGATCAGGCTGTTGTTCAGGCCAAATTTGGTAAAAGGCGCTTTGAGGGTTGCCAAAAACGGAAAACGGTGCGCGCTAAGCAGGTATGTGGTCAGGTTCCAGATCAGGAAAAAAGCGCCGCAGGCAGCCCCTGTCAGGAAAAAACTCCAGAAGTTGACCTCGCCGTGGTATTCCGGCGTGAGCAACAGGTAGTAAATTCCGAAAAAACGCCCCGCCCCGCCCGTCATCAGCAAAGCCAGAAAAATCCATAGCCCGATCAGCACCAGATGGTTGCGCAAATGCAAGACCAACAGGCGGATGGGAAAAGAATAGTAAAGCGAGCGCGGTCGTTTCATAGTCGGGAAGCCGTAAACCATAACGTTTAAAATCGGCAATTACTTCCGGACGCAACATAAAAAAATCCGCGCACATTGCCCTGCACGGATTTCTCCCTTCCTTAAATATCCCACCGCTTCCCGGCCTCCATGCATCCCGTCATTTCGCGCGCCGGAGCCCCGCAAAATAGACCTGAATGCCCAGTGAAACCGCAAATTGGTTGGTTTTGGTTGTTGTTTCGGTGTTTACGCCGCCTTGTGTGGTATTGAAACGGCTGCGGGCAAAATTGTATTTAAACAGCGTTTCAATCCCGATAGCATCATTTGAAAAAATGGTAAAGCCCGGTCCCGCACCGAACGCAATGATATCGGTGCTGATGTTTTGCGGTTGCCCGTCAATGATCAGGTCGTCAGAAGAGGTGCCAAATCCGAAGTTGCCTTCCAGAAATACGGCTTTGTCGCCGCCGAAGGGCACATAATAGCGCATATATGGGCCAAATAACAAGTCGCTGTCGTCGTTTTTGTCCTCGTTCGGTTGTTGTTCGCGGCTGAAGGTATAGTCCAGTCCGACCCCAAGGTTAAAGTTTTCGAACAGAAAATAGCCGACGTGCGGCGCGATGTTCCATTGAAACGATTCAGGCCCCGACCCCGATCCGCCTCCCTGTGTGATCGTCGAGGTGTTGGAAGAAAATCCAACTGCCGTACCGATCAGGAAATTGCCGCGGCTTGTGAAGTCTTGTGCCTGAATATGAAGCGATAGCAACATGGCGGCAAACGCCGCCAATACTGCCAAACTACCGGTCTTTTTCATACGAGATTTGATTTAGTTCATAATCAGTACAAAAGATCGTGTTTAAATGACCAAATCAAATGATGTGAATCAAAGCAGGCCTTGACCTTGGTCAAAAATTGGCCGCCTCAATAGGCGCGTTCGTCCAGGTCTTCCATATAATTCATAAACGCCCGGTTGACCACACGGTTGCCGCCCGGCGTGGGATAACGCCCCGAGAAGTACCAGTCGCCCAGGTGTTTGGGGCAAGCTTTGTGCAAGCCGTCGAGGGTTTGAAAAATGACCTGCACTTCCGGCTTTATGCCCTCCGGGGTGACCAGCTGGGCGATGCGCTGGCTGATTTCGCAGTAGCCGAAGTGATTGTACAGGGGGACCACTTCGTTTTGGATCATCTCTACCGGCAGGTTTTCAGACGCCTTGCAGCGGCGGTAGGCATCCTGCAACAATTGTTCGCGCCCGGTTTCCTGCAGCAGTTGCACCAGCGCCTGGAAGGCCACGAAATCTTTCATTTTACTCATATCGATGCCGTAGCAATCGGGAAAACGGATCTGTGGGGCGCTGGAGAGCACAATGATTTTTTTCGGGTGCAGCCGGGCGGTTATGTTTACGATACTGTCGCGCAGGGTGGTGCCACGCACGATCGAGTCGTCGAGCAGCACCAGGGTATCCACGTTGTTTTCCACGAGGCCGTAGGTCACGTCGTACACGTAGCTCACCATGTCGTTGCGGCTCTTGGTGTCGGCGATAAAGGTGCGCTGTTTTTCGTCTTTATGCACCAGCTTTTCCACCCGGGGGCGGCGGGTCAGGATTTCAGCCAGTTTGTCCGGACTGAATTTTTTTCCGGCCTTGAGTTTGAGGATTTCCTCCTGTTTCCAAAGGTTCAGCGCCTGGTCGAGGCCCTCGGCCAGTCCGTAGAACGCAGCTTCGGCGGTGTTGGGGATGTAGGAAAATACCGTATTTTCGAGGTCAAAGTTGACGGCTTCCAGCACGGGCTGCGCCAGTAGTTCGCCCAGTTTTTTGCGCTCCTGGTAGATTTCGCGGTCGTTGCCGCGGCTGAAGTAGATCCGCTCGAAAGAGCAGGCGCGGGTTTCGCGGGGTTCGCTGAAGGGCTGTTCGCTGATGGCGCCGTGGCATTTGACGATCAGGGCATGCCCGGGCTTGAGTTCCTGCACGGCGCTGTAAGGCACATTAAACACGGTTTGAATAGCCGCGCGTTCGGAGGCGCCGACGACGATCTCGTCGTCCTGGTACCAGAATGCCGGGCGGATGCCGTTGGGGTCGCGGATCAGGAAGGCGTCGCCGTGGCCGATCAGGCCGCCGAGTACATAGCCGCCGTCGAACTTGCGGGTCGCTCTTTTGAGCAGGCGCTGGATGTCGAGGTTTTCGAAAATGAGTTTATTGATATCCTGGTTGGAATAGCCGTCGGGTTTGTACCAGGTGTGCAGGCGCTGCACTTCGTCGTCGAGGAAATGGCCGATTTTTTCCAAAACGGTCACGGTATCGCTTTTTTCCTTGGGGTATTGGCCGAGGTCGACGAGTTCCTGGAAGAGTTCGTCGACGTTGGTCATGTTGAAATTGCCGGCGAGCAGGAGGTTTCGGTTGATCCAGTTGTTTTGGCGGTGGAAGGGGTGCACGCGTTCGATGCTGTTGTCGCCGTGGGTGCCGTAGCGCAGGTGTCCCATCAGCACTTCGCCGGCGTAGGGGGCGTTGGCTTTGAGCCAGGCGGGGTCGCCGAGTTGTTCGGGGGTAAACTGCCTGAGTCGGCCCCACACCATGTCGAAGAGGTCGACCAGGTAGTTGGGGGCGTTGCTGCGTTTGCGGCTGATGTAGCGGTCGCCGGGCGTGGGGTTGAGTTTGATGGTGGCCAGGCCGGCGCCGTCTTGCCCGCGGTTGCGCATTTTTTGCAGGAGCAGCTGGAGTTTTTGAAGGCCGTAGAACACCGTGCCGTATTTTTTGTGGTAATATTCGAGGGGTTTGCGCAGTCGCAAAACAGCGATGCCGCATTCGTGCTGGATCTGGTCACTCATTGTGTGGGAAAAGAATTAGGAAGCCGGGCGCTGCAAAGGTACGATGCCCTGCGGGGGAAACAGCTGGGGGGCGGGGAAGTTGTTTTTCGGGGGCGGGATTTGAAATTGATTTGGAAAAAAATGGGCATTAATCCGCTGCCAGCGACCGCCAACTCCGGATGTGGTACCCGCCACTGCGTTCCTGGTTGTCGTCGCCGCCGTAATAAACTATTCCGCCGCCGGCATTCGGCTGAAGACCGTTCCAGTATTGCAGTCCTTTCAGCCAATCGCGGCTGATCGTTTGCCCACTTTTGATTTCTACAGGCGTTTGCTGCACCCCCTCGTCGAGCAAGGCATCAATTTCGCGGCCAGAACTTTCGCGCCAGAAATAGAGGTTGGAGCGCAGCCCGCGGTTGAAGCGTTTTTTCAGCAACTCGTTGAGGATAAAATTTTCAAACAGGGCCCCCCCCGGAAGGGGTGTTGCCCCAGGAGTTCGGGGCTCGGGATGCGGTCGGCCGGCGTTTCCAGCGAGACGTAGGGTTTGTCCGGAAAACATTTTTTCGCCAGCGTGGTCTTCGCGGGCCGATGATGGCTACGGCCTTGAAATGGCCGAGTTTTTCTTCGGATTGTCGCTGAATATTCCTGCAGATTAGGATTTGAATTCCTAATCTACAAAAATTTGCGTTTTTGGGGAACAGTGCAAAGCGGGAAACATGCCCTTGGGAGGGTTCAAAGCTGGGCTAAGTCTTTGTAAAGTTTCATTTTATCGTATCTTGCAGCATTGCATCTCCCTGGGTTCAGCCGATCTTAAGCATTTCTCTTTTATTCTAAATACTCAATCAGTTTCGTCTATGAACCAGGAATATCACTGGAAACTTACCCTGCCGCCGTTTCCCGGCGAGATGATCGTGACGGAAGACCTTGTGGTAAATTAAACTGAAGTGGCCGTTCATATTCTGGACGGCCGCTTCGCTTTTAGCCGCAACACTTCTTCGCGTTTCAACTTCAGCCAATTCAAAGCCTGTATGTTTTGTTCCTGGTCCAGCAGGTTTTCCAGATTTTTAGGATTGGGATCGGGATCGGTATAATACTTAGCCAGCGTCCGGGATATTTGCACGAACCGCAGGAAAGTGGTCATGTTGGACTTCGACCAAATCTTATCCCGGTTCAGCCATTTTTCGAAGGTGTCGAAGTAATGGAACAGATAAGATTGATAAGAGGCATCCTTCAGGTAAAGATCGAAATGCGCCTGGGCCGCCAGTACCCGGCCGGTCAGTTGAAGGTTTGGCGCGCTAAATTCATACCCTTGTAAAATAGCCAGGCAGGCCTCCGGGCCGTTGCGCCAGTAGGCGGTATGGGCGCCGGCCCATCGGGCGCAATCATCCCGGACTTCTTCGGCGAGGCAAACCGTATAAGTGTCGGTAAATTGGCCGGTAAAATCGAACGTTCTTTTAGTGTTACTCGCAGTCACGATGGTCAAATAAGTATTGCTCGTCATTTTCCCCTGATTCAAAACAGCGCCCGTGGTCAGACCCAGCTGGTAGAGCGGAAGGCTTTTGGTGATATCGAGGGCGCCGGCTTTTATCAGCTGCTTGGCGTCGTTCAGCAGCGACAAAAGATGTATGTTTTGTTCCCGTGTATTCAGCGCGTCGAAGCGCTCCAGAAAGGCGGTCTGTAGTTGCAGGAATTGCGGGAGCAGGTTTTCTTCCCCGGCATCGGCAAAGCGCATCCGGTACAGCTCCAGCGCGGGGTGCCGGATACCGCCGGCCGCGGTAAACCATTTCTTCAATTCCGCCGGCAAGTCGTGGGGTTCCTCTTTAAAGAGCCGGTTTTGAAAAATCATTTCGTTGATGACGGCCGCTTTTTCCAGCAGGTAAAGCAGGTCGATCTGCGCGCCCATCTGCACGATCGTCGCATGACCCGCTTGCCCGCCCGGCCCCTTACCGGGGTGGTGGTACATCCGGCGGTGCAGGCGCAATAAGCCCAGGTGGTCTTTCCAGTCTTTCACTTCTCTGGATTCCAGTCGGTCGATTTCGCGACGAGCATCCCGGAAAAACCAGTCGTCGAGCCCCCGGCCCTGGAATTCCTGTATCAGGAGTTCTTTTTGCAAGTGGTGTTCGCCGGAGAAGCGCTGGAAAACGAGAAATTTTTCTGCCGCCAGGTAGGCTTCCGACAGGAGGTTGTTCATCCGGCGCTCGCTGAATTTTCCGTCGGGCAGCACCTGCCGGAACAATTTCTCTTTGGTCAGTTTGGTATCCGAAAAACCGGGGTAATACGGCTTGAGCCGGGTCAGGAGCCGGGTCAGGTTTTTGTTGGTGTTGCACCAGGGGGATTGGAGCCAGCGTTCGAAGGCCTTTAATTCTGCTTCGTCGAATGTTTGGAGAAGGTGGATGAATTTTGATGTGAATGGAGTTGGCATATTGTAGCAGGAATAGATATAAAACGCCTGAACTTTAAAAATCCGATTGTTCCAAAACCGGCAAAAACAACCGCACCTTCTTTTCATCTGCCGGGTAAAACAAGAAATTGCGCACGTCTTTTACCATTTCTTCCATGTCTGTCTGTTGGCAAATATCGCGCACCCGTTTCATCAGTTCGGCGCGGTTGGATACGCCCAGTTTCATTTCTAAAAATGTATAATCGGGTTTCACCGACTTGGACAGGAGAAAGACAATGTCGAAAAAGTCGCGCCCCTTGCTTTTTTTGCGTTGGCAAAGCGCGGTGAATTTTTGCGCCAAAAGGATGTCCGGCGGCGTAGTGAGGATTTGGGTGGTCACGTCAAACCGGTTCAAAATATAGTGTTCGGGCTCAAAGTTGAAATGCTGGGGTTCAGTGTCCAGTTGGATAAGGATTTTTTCTTCGCGGTAACCGCTGAGTCCTTGCTCGAACAACAACCCGGGAAAACGGATATAACAATGGTACGCTCCCCGGATGACTTGTTTCATTTCTACCTGATATCCCTGCTGCTCCAGACCAATTCGAATAGATTTGGACACCTCGTCGAATTCGGATTCGGTGACCTGAAAATTATCGAAATCCAGGTCTTCTGAAAACCGGGAATTGTTGTGCACCAGGCGGAGGCAAGTGCCGCCCAGGAAGCAAAAGCGACTGGCATAAGGGCCTTCAAACAATATTTCCAGAATCTTGCATTGCAGGTATTCGCGCAAAATGAACGAGCGGTGCATGCGCAAGGCCGCCGGGTAAGCCTCCAGCAGTTCAGACAGGTTCAGCATAGTAAAGATAGGTTTTAAAGATTTGAACACGTTTGGACAGGGGAATGGAATCAAACAGCGCGCAGTAAACGTTTAGTTTTTCCCAGTTTATGTCAACGCTCATTTGGTCGGGATTAAAGCGAAGCGCTTCAAAATCTGCTATCGTTGCGATTTTTGGGTGCAGGTAAAGGAAATCGAGCAAGGCTTTCTCGGGTTCAGCTATTTTTGTGCCATAGCCCTCCGTTTTCAACAATCGGTAGCCAAAAAAAAGCGAGGGTTTCACGCTGGAATAACGGAAACGGCCTGCCGGTGTGTCAAATGCTTGTGTTTTCCGGGTGGAGATGGACGTGACGGTGAACACCGCCTCCGGAATCCAGCCGTAGTAGGCAAGAGCGGTTTCCAACGAGACATAAGAGGGCCGGTATATTTTATTGGCCACCCAGTACAGGTGTTCTTCGCTAGCGATTCGACCTGCGACGCTGTACCAACCATTCCGAATGCGCACGATATGGCCTTTTTTTTGCCAGTTGAGCAGATTTTCCCGCTCAAACCCCGGATATATCTGCTCTACTTCCCGTACTGAAAACGCGGGCGTTTTTCTGAATCTGTCCAAAAATTCAAGTAAATTCATTTCTTTTTTTCCTAAAAATTTAGGTTTTTGGGAAACAAATATACAAATTTATTTTAGGCGCAACGCATTTTCCGTCGGGCAACACCTGCCGGAAAAATTTTGTGGAAAAAATGGTAGCCATTTTTGTGGTGGATATGTACCGGTAAACATAAGACAATCAAATATTTAAACGTATAAATTGGCTAAATTATTAATTTTTTTTGTGGTAAGCGCTCTAAAATGTCTTTGGCGGCCGGGAAGTATTTATAACATATTTCGACGTCGGTCGGGCAGGTTCGTATTTGCCCTGTACATTTTTCACCAAAACGACCGGCCGTTCAGTCCTTTCACTCAAAAACGTCGCCTGACCATGCAGTCATTAAGGTTATCTTTCTCTGGGGCATTCGCCCTCGCCGCTCTCGCGCTTTTCTCTTTCGGGTGCAACTCCAAGCCTGCGGCAGAAAAACCTGTCGCGCCGGAGTCGGCGCCTGCCGCCACCGCCCCCATGCCGGCCCCAACAGACAGTTCTGCCGGCACTACCCAGCCCGCGGCGACGGATACTGCCGCCCAGCCCGCGGAAACGGCTCCTGCCGCCACCCCTGCTCCTGCCGCGGCTCCCGCCACTCCTGCCAACAACACAGATGATCTTCCCAACCGAACCCTCAGCGAAAACAGAATAGGCACGCAACTGATTTACATATCGGAGTCCATCACGGCGCAACAATTGCCGTATATCGTGGGCGGGCCCGCGCTGCAAGATTGCTCCGGCATTTTCCTGCGCATCACCGACAGCCTCAAGGCAAGGATTCCAGCCCTGGCCGACAAATCGAAGTACACCTTTCCCAATGCCAACGAGCACCGTTCCTCCCGCGGCATTGCCCGTTGGTACCACGAACACGGCAACCTGCACATCGTTGAAGATGGTAAAGCCGATGCCAACCGGATTCGCCCCGGAAGCGTCATGTTTTTTGCCAACACCGACCAGAAGTATTCCAACATGAACATCGATCTCTTAGCCGGCCCCCCAAGCGGTGTCCCCAAAGGCGTGATCATGCACATTGCCACCGTGGTATCCGTGGTGAAAGATGATGCCGGCAACGTGATCAAATACACCATGATGCACGGCAGAAACACGAAAAACCCCGCCTCGCCCTCCGGCGGCAACTGCGATTGCGGCGCAACCACCGGAAAACAGCACGAGAAGTTCCCCTTCGGCAACTGGAACCAGCAGTGGGTAGCGGTGGCGAATATTGAAACGCCGGTGGAGTGAGGGGATTTACAGCGGTATTGTTCAAAATATTTTTTTTCATTGACTTAAAATCCAGTTAGCGACCTATGCCTGCTGATCCATCGTATCCACCACCGGGAAATCCTGTTATTACGCAAGTAAAACCAAATGATCCTTGGCACCTTCCAACTGTGCAACCCAGCCGGGGAGGCGCTGTTCGGCAACAGCCGACTCCGACTGCCGGAGAAAAGGCAGTACGCAGAATGATAGGGACTCATTTTATTTCACCTGATGCTGCGAGATGGTTACAAAAGCCCACTTCCATAGGCGGGGCAGGGCGACGAGTAGGTCAATTAGCGCCAATGGCCGCTACCGGCAGAGGACATTTGGATGGAAAACCTCGCCCTTCCTTGCTTCTGCAATTGGAGATGCAGGAGATTACTGAAATCACGCCTTTTCATAAAGCGGAACACGAGGCGTTATTTGTTGCCTGGCTCAACGCCACGTTAAGGGGAGCTATGTTTTCAATAGGAATTCCGGAGGCGAAGGAAGAATTAGAAGAAGTTAAGGATCAAATTACCGATTTGGAAGGCGCTATATCAAAAGTTTTCGAAGAAGGCGCGGGCGGCGGCGAAGCCGCTGAAATTGCAAAACTTTCGGCGGACGATCCCGAAAAGGTAGGCGAAGCGGTAGGAGAGCTCTTTAAAGAAATTGGCGGTGTGTTCAAAGATTCCATAACAGACTTAAAAGATGTAAAAGCAGCAGCAGAAAGTGTAACATCAAGCATTCCCATGCTTGGAACGATTACGGCAGGCGTAAAACTCATATTCAAAGGTATTCAGCTCGGACTATTAGTACATGAGGCTTATAAAATTTACAAAGCCGAAGGAAATTCCTTTTCCCTGATCGAAAGAGAGACTTTAGGCTCGATTCTGGCTTTTCAAAAAAAGGAGGCCGCTAATATTGGTAAGGACATGGCAACCACGGCAGCCACCGGCGCCGGCGCCGCTTTTGGCGCCGGCGCCGCTGTTGATGTAGGGGTAAAGTTGGTTGACCTCCTGATGAATATCGTGATGAAAATTATTCATCTGCTTGAAATCAGGAAGGCCAATGCGGCGCTGAAAACAGGAAGCCTCACGTTAGAACAACTTCGAACGCTGCCAACGCTTGGTCTTCACCTGCCCCACCTGGAAGGCGTGGATACCCTGACGTTGCTGGGCGTGCTCCCCCCGGGGTGGCGGGTTTCAGGCAAAGCACAGCAGATTCGCGATAAGCTAAATGAAATTATTATTGGGAAGCGTGGCGCAACGGTCCGTAGTACCGATAAAGGTTGGTTAACCAGTGCTTTGAAATGGGATGACCCGAAGAGTATTTATCAACCGCCCGATGACTCGGGCTTGGGCGGAAGCGCCTCGGCAGCGGCAGCGGCAGCAACAAAAGAATACAACCCATGGTATCCAGAGTACACGCGGATCGTGTATATGCTTGAAAAAACGGATAAATATCTCAATACCCAAAACTGGAAATTGTACAAAGGCAGCACCCTTTTGCACGACCCTGCGACTACCGGTTTCATTGAAAGGGCTAAAGAAAAGGTCAAAGAAAGGCTAAAAAGCACATTTACAGAGGTTTTGTCGCCTACATCGCCTACCTCGCTCCCTCCAATTGGGGGCAAAAAAGGCTAAGCCTGATTTTGATTTGCCATTATCTAACCCTTTTTTGCTTTCAATGGCAAATTGGCTTTCAAAAAAATATAGAATTTTATGAGTTACGCCACTGAATCACTCAAAAGAGCGCTTCTCTATGACTCCCGGCAGGAAACCTTGCACCTTTCCCCGCATGCCCAAAGTCTGGGCGACGCGCGCAAGGCCCTGCTTTCCGCATTTGGCAAAGTAGATGTAGTACTGCGGCAGGTGCAGGAAGTACCGCCCCCCAGCCCCAGCCCACAAGAAGGGATTGAACTGCTTTGTATGCACGGGGTCGGCGATATTTACGGTACCCCTAACTGCGATATCTATCTGGAATTCGGGCTGAAAGACGGCAATGTGCTCAACATGCTGCTGCTGGTTCCGCTGCCTCCGGGATGGCAGGTGAGATCGGCTTTTAACCAACTTCCCCGGGACATGCTTCCCGGAGAAGGTTTGCTTATGGAAGCGACAATCGTCATAAGCCACGGTTTACCGGTCATTAGTGGCAGCCGGGACGTACAAAATCATGGCAAAATCGATCTGCATGGCTACCCGCTTCAAAATGGTATGCAGATCATTGCGAAAACAATACAAGACGACATAGGGTCACCTGTTGCTGCTTTCCATGGTAAAGCGCTGCTGGCAGGTGTACCGGAAGCATTATTGCCGCCTTTAGATAAGGAGACGGATTTTATTGAGATCCGCGCGGATGTGGACGCTGGTTGGCTGATTATTGAAAAATGGTGGGTCTGCGATACACCGGAAGGATTAAATGACGCAGGCATTCATGGCGCCGGGCTGGCAATCCGGTGCAACCTCAGGGAGCCGAATAACGCTTATGCCTATCTGCTTCGGGAAATCGGCATGCCGAATCAGCCAATAATAATTGAAGCGCGCATCATGGAAGATGGGTTCAATGGCTTTTACCCGCTGCGCTATTCTTCCCGATTTGCCACGCGGACCCCGTTGGGGGAAGCCGGCGCAGCACTGCACGCCCTTATCGGCGATCGCAGCACTATATTTGAGCAATTGGACCTGAATCTCCCCGATTTTATAACCCTGCTGGGATTTACCTACTCGCCTAAAGAATGGATTCAGCTTTCCTTTGCTGCCGGAGATTATACGGATAAGGATAAACACCTCATTGCGATCGGCCCGGTGGAGTTGAGGGAAGTGGATTTCTCCCTCAATTTGCCTATTGGCCGCCGGGAGGCTCCTTCTTCGGTGGAATTCGAAGGAAGAGCCGCCTTCTTCGGGGAGCAGTTCAGGGTGCGGGTGCGGCCCTGGACAATCATAGAAGGCGGCCTCGAAGACCTCGACGGCATTAATCTCGGGCAATTTGTAGAAAATCTCATTAAGGTAGAATTGCCTTTTGGATTGGATACCATCCGGCTGACCGAGGCATGGGTGACTCACTTTTTAGGGGGACGGAAAAATGGGCCGACCAGCACCGATCTCCGGTTGCGTTTGGATGGAAAGGTGGACCTGGTGCCAGGCGCCATTCAATTACAGGCCATCCAGATTTTTGTTTCTCACGATTCCGACAATAACAATGAATTTCAGCTTTCCGCTGAATTCAGCATGGGCCCAATTAAACTTATTACACGGGTCAGTTATGAAAACGGGGCGTGGGTGTTTAGTGGTACCGCGCAAGCCGACGCCGGGGGCATTTCCCTGACGGAGTTGGTAAATCATTTGGTGCATAGCCTCGGGGCTGCCGTTCCTGCTGAAATTCCGGATGTCCGGCTGGAATCTTTTTCCCTGGAATACAATACCGCGGCACGTTCCCTGGATATACAAGCGATTACCAATTGGGAAATACCCGGGGAAATACCCGTATTGGGAGGGTCCGACAACCGGGTGATCCTGCAACTATTTATGTCGCGAGATGCCCAACAGGGAGGAAATTATTCTTCCCTTTCCATCGACTGGACACTCGAAAAAAGCGGGCATCGACTGGCGGCCAATGCTTTTCTTTCCAAAGAATCGCAGGCTTTCTCCTTTGATTTTAGCGTGCCGGATATCAGCAATCCCGCTAAGTTGACAGAACTGGCAGAACAAATCGGCCTGCCCGATATACCAAGACCAGTCGGGGATGCCCTGGATACCGTTTTTCAGGTCTCCAGCCTTTCCATGAACTACGCCCGCCCGGGCAACGCCTTCGAAATCGCCTGGACGCGCCCGCTGTTGGAGGGTATGTTGCTGGTGGAGTACAATCAGGATAGCAGCGTACCAGCGGCGGCTGGCACCGGCGGAGGCAAAGCTCCGGGCGGAAGCCAGGCTCCGGGCACTACCAACCGGCATGTGGAAGTATCCTGGCTGGGCAATAAGGAGGAAAGTACCCTCGGCATCGACGATATCCTGGAACTGGCTGACCAACCGAACCTCTTCAAAGAAATGGGAGACGTTTTGGATACGGTGGGCCTTGGCGGCATAGCTAAAAATGTGGAGGAAATGCTGACCTTCAAACAACTCGGCTTTACCTGGGAAGAATCCGGCGAAAACAACATCCTCAGCTTTACGGCGCTTTCCACCTACCGGCAAGGCACGCACTCCTTCGTGGCCATCCGCGGCGGTGAAAATAAAGGCTTTGTGGCCGGCGTTTCCTTTGTGGGGGAAGACAATCCGGGAGAGCCTTCAACTTCAGAAAAACCCAAATTTCTGCCGGAAGGTGTAGATAAACTGCTGGAAGCGGTAGCAGAAATACTAGACGGCGTGGAATTGACCCACCTGCTGGTGTCCACCGTGAGCAGCAACACCTATCAGCCGCCCGCTTTTTCATCCAACGCGATGTTGCCCGGCTTTGCCCGGCAGGGCGCCGCCGCCCCCAGCCGCTCTTTTGGAGGCGGCACCATGACGCTGAACAAAGGTTTGTCCGTAGGCGCACGAGTAAAATTCAGCGATAACAAAGCCATTCAGCGGGTGATCCAAATCGATGAACTGGACGGCCAGCTCACCATCGGCGATGTGTTCGCCCTCCAGATATCCATACCCGGCACCCTCTCCTTAGATGCCGGGGGCGGAAACAGTCTCGTGCTCACTTCCCCGATGATCCAGATCAAGGAAAACCTGGAAAGCCCGGCAGCGGGGCCGGAATTAGCCGTCATGGGCGGGCTCGACCTGCACCTGTTCGGACAACGGCTCAAAATGGCCGGTTGGCTGGCCTTGGCGGAGGAATCGATCACCGGCCACATCCAATTGCAGGCCATTCCTGTTCCCATTCCTATTTCTCCCTGCGCTTATATGCCGGGCGTTCAATTGGTCATCGACGAACCACACCCCTTGTCCCTCGAACTGGGTCTCCAGTTTGAGCCTGCCGGCCTCGACCTGGGCATGAGCGGATCTTTTGCCATCTGCAAGAACAAAGATGAAAAGGTGTACGGCAATGCCGTATTCGTCCTGGAAATGATAGAGGAAGTACCCAATCCCCTGTACGTCGAATTTGCAATAGACGAAATGAGCATGCCAATCCTGCTGGAGGCTATGACCGGGGTACAGTACAGGCTGCATCTGATGGACGATGTGGTGAAACTGGCAGGAGACGGCGCCGAAATAGTGAAACAAGCCGGCCCGGACGAAACGAAAGATGCTGCCGCGGCCGCTGCAGAAGCGGCCAAAACGGCGTCTGCCGGCATTGAAGCCGTCGAAAGCGCGCTGGGCCACGTGGAAGCCATACTCTCGAAGGTCGAATTTACGGACGTGCGCATGCGCTGGGCCGACAGCATCGTCAACCTGCCCGACGGCACCACGGCCATGCCGGGCGTCGGCGTTCGTGGAGGGCTTAAAATTTTCGACTGGAATGCCTTCGCCGTGATGGACTTTTCAGCCACGGGCATACCCGGCATTTCCGGACATTTCGAATGCGAACCCATCGAAATCGCCGACGTGCTGCACATCTGGGGCGATGGCAAAGGCGTACACAAGACGCCGAAGACCGCTGAAGACTTTAATGACAAAGTAAAAAAGAAGGTTGATATATTAGCCGCCGGCCAGAAGAAGGCAATCTCCCCTGCCGCTGCCAAAGACGAGGGCGCCTGGTTCCTCGAGCCCGGCGGACCGGTATTACACCTGAGCACACGCAGCGCGCCTTTCCTGCACGCCGATTTGCATGCCTCGCTGTTCGGATTTTTGCAAACGGATATCCATGCCGATATCACCGAAAAGGGTTTCGATTTCGACTTCAAAATCGGCGCAGGCAACGCGGTAACCGCCGATCTGGAATGTCACTGGTGGCATGAGGAAGGGCGGCTGGAAGCCCACGGCGACATGGGCATACACCTGAACGGCGATATCGGGCCGATCATACCGGGCATCGATGCGACGAAAATCCATTTGGACACCAACCTGGACGCACACGTGAGCCTGGTGGTCGACAGCAGCCAGTTCAATTTTGTCGTCAATGGCAGTTTTGAATTCCAGGGCGCCTCGCTGCACTTGCCCGAGCTGGTACTCACCGTGAAATTCAAAAGCCTTGAAGACCTGGCCAAAGCCGTATGGGATCACATCGTAGCCCTGGCCAAGGACATTTTTGCGGAGGTGCTACTGCCGATTGGAAAATTTGTCGCGGATGCCGCCAAGGAGGTAGCCAAAGTGGCTGTCGAGGCTGCCAAAGAGGTGGCCGAGGTGGCCACCAAGGCTGTAGACGAAGCAAAACAGATTGTCGCTGATGTAGGGGAAACAATGGACAATGCCGCGCACGAAATCAGCAAGGCCGCCGGCGAGTTGGCCGGTAAAGCCGAGGAAATAGCCGCACATGCCGCCGAAAAAGCCCTGGAAGCGGCCGCGCCTTTGATCAACGCGGCCGAAGACCTGGGCACAAAAGCCCTGCAGTTCGCCGAAGAAACTGCCGCCCACATCAAGGCCATTGCCGAAGACGTAGCCGCGGCGGTAAGTGAGGCGGCGCATTATGTGATTGATGTGGCAGAAAAGGCGCTTCAGTGGGCGACCCAAAAATTAGATGAGGCCCGCCGATGGGTGGCTGCCCGACTGGAGCAGGCGGCGGCCCTGGTCGGTCAACTGGCCGATGAGGCAGAAAAAATGGTGCGCGCCATCGAAGCCGATATTGAAGCGCTCGCCCATGAAATTGAAGCGCTCGGCCGCAAACTGGAAGAAATCGCACAAGCCATCGCAGATGCGGCACGCGAGGCTGAACGGGAGGCCGAGCACCTGGTCAGCAGGGGTTGGCATGCCGCTACAGACTGGATTTAACGCCTTAACCATAATTATTAGCAATCTTACTTATGCCCGATATCTCTGCACTCCGTCTGCGCCACGAACATACCATTACTTTGGAAAACCTCACCCTTTCCGGGGGCTTCACCCTGGAAGCCTGGGTATGCCCGGCGCCCATGGACAACGCCGCCCGGCTTTACCCGGAAAAAGGCTACGATGGCAACGTCGTGCGCCTCAAACCGGGGTTGTACCGCGACCTCGCGGACGAGCACCTGCCCACACTCGGCTCGGCCTGCCTGCCGGAAGACATCGAAGCCGTCTTTTTCACCGAACCTGACTTCAAAGGCAAGGCGCTGGCGCAACGGGACGACCTGCACGAGGTTCCGGAAAAGCACCGGCAAATCGGCTCTGCGGTGATACTGGACCGCGCCCACCGCCGCCAAAACCACGTAGTGTTGTTCGAAGAGGCCGGCTACCAGGGAGAAGCCGAGGTGCTGATTCTTCCCGATTTCTGGCAAAAATTAGATACCGTAAGCACAGAAGATAAACCACACCTGACACAGGCAGGGTCGGCCTGGGTGCCCCCGGGGGTAGCCCTGGAGGTAGAGCAGCTATTATCTCTCCCTCCCACGCCATTTACCGCTGAACCTGTTGATTACAAGATGCCTAACGTCACCGTCCAAACCAGTGAACAAGGCAAGACACTGTATTGGACTTTGAGTGCCCTCCAATGGCTTGGCCGAAAGAGCCGCCACTTTTCAAAATGGTGAAAGAGTCACCGAAGCCGTATGAAGACATGCCACTGAAGCTGTATGTAAACGTGCCACCGAATCACAGACTGTATGTATTTGAAAAAGCGGATTACGATGGAAGGGTTGCCGTTATTTCTGGAAAGCAGGAACTAAGCAATCATCCCTGGCTTATTGGGTCGGCTATTTATGTAGCCACTCCGAATGGTATGGAAGGCATTATTGGTATTCGGTCAAAGGGAAAAGGGAATGATCTGCCGGAAGTGCGCCTGTTCCCCCTTGGAACCCAAACGCCTGATAATTCGGTAGAATGGCATTTTTGGATACCCCCAGGCTTCCGTTTGAAGCCAATAACAATGGGAGAAAAGCAGGAATGGGGCCCGGGATCTTACAAAAACATCCCTGTTTCTGCTCATCAGGTAGTACAAGTTACGCGTACTACGCTTCGAGGCGACCTATCCACACTTCCCGAAGGCGTGACGCGCATCGAACCGCGTCGCGACGCCCCTTTGACGGGTACGGAAATGATCTACACCACGGCCGATGATCCCGTCAAAGAGCAAAAGTCGCCACCCAAAGCCTGGCCCGATACTCCGCCCGTTTTCAAAACCGTGCGCATCCCCGAGGGCTACGCGCTTTTTCTGTTTGAGCAAGCTAATTATGGAGGGCGTCACCAAATCGTTGTCGATAGCCGGGACGATCTCAGTGATTTGCCGTGGACACCGGGTTCCGCCGCTTACGCGGAAACGCCGGATGATTGGGATGGGGTCTTGTCTTTGAAGCCGGATGTTAAAATATTCGCCCCCGGCAACACACTTCCGGCAGAAACGGACGCCTGGTTCCCGCCCGGGTATTGCTTAGTGAAAGATTCGGGCGAAAGAATGGGGGCAAACGGCCTGCTGACCGGAAAAAACATGAACGGCTACGCCGTGGAGCGCTACCTGGGCATCATCGCCAACGATGCCGGCTACGGCCTGACCATCGAACGCCGTGCCGGCGAACTGCGCGGCGCCCCCGACGAGCTGCGTTTTGGCGGCGTCCTCCTGCGCCCCGACCGCTGGTACCACCTGGCCCAAACCTGGGACGGCCAAACCCTGCAATGGATTCTGGACGGTCGCCCGGTAAAACAATTACCCTGGTCGGTACAGTTCGAAAATACGAACTGGGTACTGGGACAGGGGTTCAGAGGCGCCGTTGCGCAATTGCGCGCATGGGGCCAGGCGCTTACCGCCGATCAAATTCGCGACCTGCGTTACCCCGGGGCTTCAAGCCTTAAAGTCTTCGGCACAGAAGATGGCGCACCCCAGCGTGAATTAGTGCCGGACCTTAACAGTTACGCACAGCCCCCCGACGCCGCGGTCGTCGCCGCCGATTTGCCGCGCCCCCCCGCCGATACGGTGCTGGTTCAGGGCATGCAGCAGCAGGTGGACGCCGAGCACCAACAGAACATGCAGGCCGCCCGGCAGGATGCCGCCGCCCTAACGGCTCAAGGCCGGAAGCAGGCCCAACGCAAACTGGCGCGGGCGCGGGAGCAGGCGCGACGGGATATACATTTTAAAGGGATTAAAATGATGGGCTTTGTACGGGGGGATTCATTTTGGAAGGGCAAACCCGGGGCCGGACAGTTGGAAAGAAAATATTATGCTGACCATCAAACCCGATTTTTAGATTTGGCAATTGATGAAGAGAATAGAATGTTTTCAATAATAGACGGGAGTAATTGGCAGGTGAATCATTTTAATGATAACGTTCGGATTAACCCGCACGATCCCTTTCCGCCCAGAGCTCTGGCCATCGATGACTCCGGCGAAAATGACATTTCAAAAATTGGGGGCGTCGTCTATACGGGAGTCTATTGGGTATTGTCTAACGGAAAGTTCCACCGTACCTGGTATCTGCCAAACGGAAAAAAGACGGATAAGCATAAAGAACTGTTTGAAGCGCCCCTGGGAGACCCCAATGCCTGGGATATGGCGCTGGACACCGTAAGGCAGGTCTTGTACTGGACCAATGGCCGGGAATTGTACTGGAGCAAGGTGGACAGTGAATCGCCTACCTACGACATTCTGCTTCCGCACGTAGCCTCCCCCTTCCCTGTGGCCGTGGCCGTGGCCCTGGATGGTTCCTTAGTATGGCTCGATGCGGAAGACGAGGTGCTGCGCATGTTGCCGTTTGATAAAGACAACTCGAAGTTCGGCAAGCCGAAAGACCTGTACCCTGCCCCCAAACCCACCCGCGGGCTGGCGGTGTGCAGCCTGGCAGACGAGCAATGTTCCGGGAACGAGGCCGCTTTTGTGTATTGGGTGGCCAAAGAGCGGCGGACGCTGGAGGTACCGGTGCTGGATACGCCGGGGCGGTATATAGAAATTGATTATGATCCCCCCGGTAAGCAAAGCAAAACTATTGTCGCGATTGAGGAATTATATGGAGCAAAATGGAGTCCGGCGAGCATCCTGTTGTCTTTGTACCCAATTGAAGATACAAATTACGGCCCTTTTTATCTTGGTCTTAATGAAAGTATTGAAATCTATGCCAGACTATGGCTTGATGGTCACATCACAAGAGATTATAGAGACATCCATGGTAGCATTATTCGAATCGCGATAAATAACGATTATGGATTAAGAAATTCAATCATCATTGCTGATGGCGGCCTGTACAACACAGGAGATTATTTTTCTGACTATGAACATTTCCCCCAGGGTGAATGGGTTGACTTATCTGTTAAAATTAGTTCTCCACAATATGTTTCTGGTAGCTGGTGGCCCCATCTTAAAGTTAGTATAAACGAAAAGCCGGTTTATGATGAGTACCTTACTAACATGTCGGGGTTTCCCAATCAATTTCCAACTCCTGTAACCTTCTCTATGAATTCTGATATATTGAATCGTGGGATAGCGCCGGCACTTGGCAAAATAGAAAGCATTTGGGTAATTAACCGCAAGAATCCTAATCAAATTCTTGCACGGCGGACCATTAAGGGTAGTGAAGGCGCCGTTAAATTGAGTTCCAGGCAATTTTCATCTCAACTATTGCTTGAGGCTAACGCCATGGGGAATCCAACCAAAATTCTGGATTTCACGACCTCTGATGACGTCGTCGTTTTTGAACCTATTCGTATAAACTTGCAGAGAGGATGGACCGTCTCTTGTGATCTTGTTTGGAATGGCTTCGATACGGATATAAGTATTCCAATATGCCTTTATGAACTCGCAACTTTTGAAGACAATGATAGAATAGTTTGTGGTATCCAGCCCGATGGCCTTCCTTTTATTTCTTTAAGGATCGATGGTCTTGAATATCCGGCTAGTATTCCCTATAGTAGGGAAGTAGAAATTAAATCTGGGAAGAGATTAACCAAGGGGAATCGCCATTTATTAACCTGGGAGTTAACTTCGTTTGGTTTGATTCGTACTTTTATAGATGGGGAGAGTGTTTTCGAAAGGCAATTACTCCTGCCAAATGAACCGGACCCAGGATTTATTTCGCCTGGCCCCAATAAGATTGAAAGCACGGGTGATGGTCCGACTTTTGTTGATGGCAAAGAAATAAAGAGGCCGAACAAAATACAACGCCTACCGGTGGAAGCAAAAGTTTTTGAAAGCCACCGCCTTGGCGCCCCCAACACCGCCCAAACCCACGCCGAGGTAAAAGACGCCCTTTTCGATGACACTGACGATGCGCAAACTATTTTTACGGGCTTTACCGGTAAAATCATCCGCTTCGGCGCCTGGAACACCTGCGTCCCGAAAGCCGCGGAAGGCTGGGATCATACCCCCGGGCCAGACCGTACCTGGGCGCGCAGCTTAGTGACGGTGGAAAGCAAACACCGCTACCTCCACGCCGGCCGCTTAGACGGCCTGGAACCGTCGGTGACCCTCTTCCCCCTGGACATGGACGGCGGCCTTGCCATCGAGACCAGCCTCGACCAGGCCCATGCCGCCCTTACCCATGCGCACAACCAGCAAGCCGCCGCCGAGGCGCATGCCGCGCATCTCAAAGAGGCGGCCCTTCAGGATGCCCACGCCAAGGCGGACGCTGCCTCCAAAAACCTGGCAGACACGCAGGCCAAAGCCGCCGCCGATACCGCCGCGGCCCAGGCAAAAGCCAACAAGGACAAAGCCGCCGAACGCCAACGCAAAGCCGATGCCGATGCCAAAGCCGAACGCGACCGGGTAACCGGCGCCGACCAGGCCAATACTACCCGCGAAAAGGGTAAGCAGCAGGCGGAAAGCCAGGAGAGTAGTGCGACAGAGGACAAGAAAAACAAGATCGGTGGCGCCAATAGCCGCCTGTCGGAAAAGCGATCAGACCGGGACGCCAAACAGCAGGAGTACGACAAAAAGCGGTGATCTTGGGGCCGGCCCCTTGGGGCAAGCCAAATTGTGCATTTATTATTTGAGCATTACTAACTCTACTGGAAAAATGAAAAAACTAAATCGTTTCCTGCTGCCGGCCGTCCTGCTGCTGTCGTTCGGCGTCGCGCACGCCCAACTCGAGTGGACGCCTTTCACCGGCCAACTTCCGGACAATGCCGTTGTCGGCGGCAGTGAAAATTGAACGAACCTGGTCGTTTGCCGGTGTTCATACGACAACGACATCCGCTCGGGCAAAGTGGTGGGCAACAAATGCAACATCGCATGGGGCGCCGATGAACTGGCCATCAGCGATTTCGAGGTGTTGGTCAATAAAGGAGGCGTTGCGCTGAGTTGGGTGAAATATAACGGTTCCAATTGGCCGGACGGCGCCGCGGACGTCGGCGAGCACGGTCAGCCCTTGTATGTCGGCAGGATGGATTACCAGGGAGGGACGCACCCGGGCCAAATTTTTCCCCGCAGCAAGATCTGCAATATCGGCTATGGCGGGAAAGCGATTAGCCTGACCTCGAATTACGAAGTATTGGTCGCTACGTCCGCTCCGCCGGAAGGGCATGGGGCGCCGGTTCCCAATTTCGTCATAAACGGCACGTTCGACGGCAATCCGTCCTATGCCGGTTGGACGATCGAGGTGGTGGACGGGAACGTCGCCAATCAGCAAACGGGCGGCCACCCGGGCGGTTATGCCTGGCTCGAACATGACAACGGGCCCACCACCGATCCGTCCATCCGCCAGGAAATCAATGGACTCTCGGTCGGTTCCCTGTACGTGATCTCCGGCTTCTTCAAGCCCGGTTCGCACCCCCTCATTTACCATGACCGGCCCGGCACGCCCTGTCTTGCCGTGGACGTAGACGGCGTCGAGCAACGCGAATACATCGCGCCGGCAGACGTAATCGACCCGGAACTCTGGGACGACACGCACTGGCATTCGTTTGCAGTTCCCTTCAAGGCAACCCGAACCAGCCATACCATCCGGTTCAGGGCCGAAATAAATAATTCCAATTGCAACGTGGCGCTGGATAATATCTCGGTGGAGCAATCGTCAAAGCCCCACTGGGAATACGGAGAACAGGAACACTGGGCCGAACTGTGCCACCCGTTTCTGGAATGCGACGGCACCTCGCAGTCCCCGATCAACATTACCGGATGGGAAGAAGATGCTTCCCTGCTGAATTGGCTGGAAGTTCAGTATGATCCCCTCGGATCCGATCTTATCAACAACGGGTATACCCTCGAGTTTGAAGTGCCGGAGGAATACATCGGGCAAACGTCCGGCAATCTGCGGCTTGGCAGCGATGAATACAAACTGCTGCAATTCCACTTCCATTCCCATAGCGAGCACAGCATCAACGGAACATACTTTCCCATGGAAGTCCATCTGGTACATAAAAACGAAAGAACCGGGGCGCTGGCGGTACTTGGCGTTTTGTTCAGGGCCGGGGCAGAAAATAAGGCGCTCGCCAAACTCATCAATGCCGGGTTGCCGAAAAGCGCCGGCAACCACGGCAGTAATCTGGAACGCCATCCTGGCGAATTGTTGCCGCCCGGCGGCGGCTATTTCACCTACCGCGGCTCGCTGACCACCCCGCCCTGCTCGGAAATCGTCACCTGGTTCGTCTTTGATACCCCGGTGGAAGCTTCACGGGAACAAATCAATCGCTTCGCTCCCTTGCTGCACGACGACTACCGGCCGCTCAATGACCTCAATGGCAGGATAATCAGACATTTTACAGGGGGGCGTTAAGGACGCCGCTCCAGCCGGTACACCGCCATGTCATCCTCCCCGAACATCCGCCGTTCCACAAAGCGGAAGAGGGCGTCTTATAAGTAGATTTCTGTGATAGCCCGCCGTAGATTATTTTTTTTCACCACGGAGACACGGAGATACGGAGACTTGTCCTGTAAGGAACTACTCCGTGTCTCCGTGGTGAAAAATTTGCCGCGTTTTGCACAAGACGGACTTATGAGACAGCCTCAACGTATCTGTTCAATTCCAGTAATTCAGGGTCGGAATTCGCTCACATCAAGTTGTTGGCGAGGACGCCAACAACGGCGGAAAAGGCATCGCCCATGTCGAAAGCCCCCCCCGGTATATGCACTAGCAGGCTGGCGAAGGGATCGGCGGATTCCAGTTCGCGTTTTTTGTGCACGGCCGCTTCGGTTTGCTGTCGGCGTTCCGTCTCGGCGCGTTGCCGGGCGAACTCGTCCAGTTTGTCCTGCGCTTCGGCGGTGTGAAAGCCGTTGGGGAACGCCTCCAGGTAGGCTTCCAGGTTGTTTTCAAAGGTGTCTTGCGTATCGGGGTCGTTTGCGTACTCCCATAGCGCTTCGTCGGCGTCGATGCGGTCGGTGATATCGCGGGCTTCCGCCGCGTGCAGGCCCAGGGGCATTTTATTCAGATAGCCCTGATAGGCAGAGCGGGTGTTGTTTTGGCGGGCGATTTTCCAGAGGGCCTCGTCGGCGGGATTGGCTTTGGCGGGCGCTGGCGCGTTGTCCTCCGACTCACCGATGATGCGCTGGATGCCGCGCAACACGTTTTCCCAGGCGACGTCGCGGTCGGGCCAAGTGGTGATAGCTTTCATACCGTCGGGCAGTCCTTGCAGCTGCGCCAGCGGGGTTTCGTCCCACATGCACGGCGCCAGCAGCACCGGCACTACCCGGGCGAGGCCATCGGCATGCCGCTTGAGGGCCTCGCGGACTTCTTGTTCGTAAAAATAATCGGAATGCAGTGCATGGGCGCTCAGCAACAACAGGATGATATGCGCGCCGTGGAGGTTTTCCCTGATGCTGGCATCCCATACCTCGCCCGGGCGAATCTCACCGTCGAACCAGATTTGCAGCCGCTGGCTACGTGTCAGGGGTGCCGCGTGCACGCGTAGTTCATCCAGGAACGCGCGGTCTTTATGCGAATACGCGATAAAAATTCGGACGGGTTGGCGTTCAACAGACATGGCTTGTTTTGTCGGAATGGACAAAAGTAGAGAAAATACCGGCGGTCAAACGCGGCAAATTTTCAAAACCCGTTGTTTTTCAAAACAAAGTGTTTTATATTAGCGCCCGCATTGTTAGCGCCAGTTTTTTAGCGGCCTGACGCTTCCAAGGCGTTTGACCAATATCAACCCAACCGAACTTTGAGCCGATATTTGTACCGCCAACCACCCACCTGACCTAAAACATGGAAACAAAGAAACGCCGTCCGCTCTGGCTCCGCATCCTGCTCGTCGCCGGTCTCGTGCTGGGCATGCTGGTGCTGGCCCTGGTGCTCATAGCCGCCGTTTTCAACCGCCAGATCACCCGGCAGTTGCTGGCCGAAGCCGGCAAAAACCTCAAAACCGAGCTCATCGTGGGCGACGCCGGCCTCTCGCTGCTCCGCGGCTTCCCCAATGCCTCGGTCGACCTCGCCAATGTGCGCCTGAAAGACGCCTTCGGCGGCGATCTGCTCCTGGCCCGCGAGGTGTCGTTTCGCTTCGACGTCCGAAGCCTCTTCGGCGACCGCATCGACGTCAAACGCGTGCGCATCAGCGGCGGCGGTATCCGCATCCGCATTAACGAACGCGGCCGGGCGAACTACGATATTTTCAAGGAAAACGACCCCGGCGCCGGCGCCGGCGCGGGCCTGCGCATCGCCCTCGAAGACGCCGAACTGACCAACCTGCTCCTCTCGTTTCACAATGCCAAAACCCGCCAAAGCGCCGAAATCAACCTGCGCAGCGCCGGTTTCGCCGGCAATTTTTCAGCGCAACAATTCGATCTCTCCAGCCAGGCCGACTTCCAGGTGGCGCGCCTCCAACTGGGCGACAGCCGATACCTCGCCGGCGAAAACGTGCGCTACAACGCCGTCATCGCCGTGGACATGGTCAAAAACCTCTTCGATTTTCAGAGCGTAGATCTCAGCGTCGGCGGCAACACCTTCGCCGTGGAGGGCATCGCCGTCGACAAACCGGCCTACACCGACCTCAACCTACGCCTGCTGAGCAAAGAAGGCGATATTTCCGTGGTGATTGACCTGCTGCCCGAACCCTACCACAGCTATTTCAACGACTTTCAAAGCTCCGGAACCTACGATTTTACCGGTTTCGTCAAAGGCCGGGCGAGCAAAACCCAAACGCCCACCGTCGGCGTGGAAGTAGCCCTGCGCAACGGCCAGATCAGCTCCGAAAAACTGCAAAGCCCCCTGCGCAACGTCTCCTTCAAGGCCCGGTACAGCGCCCCCCCCGGTGGCGCGGGGGTGTTTGAAATTGCCGGCTTCCAGGGCGCTTTCGGCGGTGAGCCCTTCTATTTCGACCTGAAAATCAGCAACCTCGACGACCCGGTGGTCGATTTCCAGTGCCACGGCGCCCTGCCCATGGCTGCCGCTTACGGCCTGTTCGACAACCCGGCCGTGACCGGCGGCGGCGGCCTCGTACACTTACAACGACTCGCCCTGCAAGGGCGCTATGCCGATATGACCGACATGCACCGCATCGGCAACGTGCGCATGAGCGGCGAAGTGGCCTTCGAAAATGCAGGCATCACCTACAACCGCGTGCCGCTCGCCCTGCAAAGCGGCCGCCTGCGCATCGAAGACAACCTCCTGGCGCTCGACAGCCTGCTCCTGCAAGCCGGCAACAGCGCCATGACCCTGCAGGGCAGCGCCCGCAACCTCCTGCCCGTTTTGTTCGCCGACTCGCTCAACACCTCCGATGCCCTGCTCGAATTCACGGCCAAACTCCACGCCTCCCGGCTCGACCTCGGCCAGCTGATGGCCATGCTCGCCGTGCAGGAAGACGCCGTGGAAGGCGGCCAGCCCGAACTTGACTCCCTCCGCACCGCCGCCAACCTCGAACGCCAGCGACTTACTGACAAACTCAAAGGCGTTTTTGAAGCCACCATCGACCATTTTGAATACCAAAAAGTGCAGGCTCAAAATTTCTTCGGCCGGCTAGCCTTCGACCACAACCAACTGATCGTCAAAGGCGACATGGAAACCATGCAGGGCAAAGTCCGCCTCGACGGCATTGCCCACTTCGCCATCAGTCCCACCCTGAAACTGCGCATCACCGCCACGGCCATTGACCTGCAAACCTGTATGGAACAATGTGATAACTTCGGCCAAACCGTTGTGACGGCCGACAACCTGCACGGCCGGCTGTCTGGCCGCGTGGTCGTTTGGGCGTTTTGGGATGCGCGCAACGCGTTTCTGACGGATAAACTGCGCGCCTGCGCCGACCTCACCGCCACCAACGGCGAACTCCTGGACCTGAAAATGCTGGAAGAATTTTCTTCCTTCGTGCACATCGAAGACCTGCGCCGGGTGCGATTCAGCTCGATGCAAAACTTCCTGGAAATCCGCGACCGGCGCCTGTACATCCCCACCATGTTTGTTCAAAGCAATGCGCTCAACCTCACCCTTTCCGGCGCCCATTCGTTCGACAACGATATCGACTACAAACTCAAGGTCAATGCCGGCCAGGTATTGTTCCAGCGCATCAAACGCCATGATCCCGACCTCGAACCCCTGCCCGCGCAAAAAGGCTGGTTTAATGTTTTTTACACCATCGCCGGCACGGTGGATAAATACGAAATGAAACGCGGGAAAAAGGCCGTCAAGGCCGAATTTGAGCGCAGCGAAGCGCGGAAAAAAACGATTGCCGAGACTATCGACAGCGAGTTTCGCGGCCTGGATACCCGCCCGGAGCATAGCACAGGCGAGGATACGGAATACCTGGAAGAAATCACCGGCGGCCGCGGCCGACCGGGCGCGGTGCGCGAATAACGCCTCCGGCCCTAGTGGCGGAGGCACTAAGTTTTGGACAGTTTGAGCAGGTGCTTTTGGGCTGAGACAAGGCGTGACGAGGGAGTGTAGCGGGCTCTCCATGACCGAGGAACAACGAAGTATCAGACCAAAAGAGACGTTCAAACTGTCTGAAATTTAGTGCCTCCGCCACTAGTCCCACACCCGGGCCAGCATTTCCAGCACCCAGGCTTTCATGCGGGCGTCTTTAAAATCGTACCAGGCATCGCACAGGGGCGAGTCCTCCACGGTGCTGCGAAAATAGCGGAACGGTTTTTTGCTGTCGAGGGCTTCCAGCAGGCGGGTGCGCAGGTGTTCGTCTTCGACGGTGAAGACAAAATCCTCCATAATATGAAACGCATCGCGCGGGTCGGGCGGATCGAGCACCACAAACTGGTCGGGTTCGGCAACGGCGCGAGCTTTGGCAGACTCGATCAGGTCGATGTATTCCGATTCCGGCCAGCGCTGCGGATCGGGATACGACAGGATTTCTTTGGTTTGCCGGTGCAGATAAACGATCTCGCCCGAGTCGAGCAGATCGATTATCTCGAAAAGTATCGCGTCATCCATACTGGTCAGCCTTTTTCCATAAACTCCAGAAGCCGCGCGGCTTCTTCACCGGAGGGTAGATTGCCTATTTTTTCTTTGTTACAAAATGCCTCCAAGGCCCTGGCCTGCGCGGCCGGGGCCAGTTCGGTCAGCGCACGTTTTTTCAGAATAATTTTTTGAAACGGGGCATCGGGGGCTACCTGAAGGTAGTATTCGATAGCCGTTCCCTCAAACCGGTCGTACGGCAAGCCGGTGGTATATACCCCGCGCTCCACAAAATTGGCCCGTACCAACACCTTGTGTTCGTCTTTGATCAACACGTAACGGGCTCCTTCATACACGGGTTGGTAGAAACGGATGGGGTTGCTACCGTTGCTTACCGGATATTTTTTAAACCGCCAACTGCGGCCATCCGGGTGGCGCAGGTCTATCTGGCGGATATAGTCGGAATACGGAATGATCGAGTCGCCGCCAATTTTTCGAATCCAGACTTCATTCTGATAGGTATCGAATTTGAACAGGATCGAATCGCCGGTCCGGGAGGAGTCGAACAGCGTCAGGGTACCGGGTAGCCATTCGTCGTACAAAAAAGGCGAGCCTTTGGGGGCGTTTTGAAACCGGTCGTCGAACGTGCGGACAAACTGCGATTTGCCGCCGGAGATCGCCTCGGATAATTCTGATGCAAGCGAAAACGAACTGGCTTCTTTTTGGGCGAAGGCGGTATTCAGGCCAGCTAAACAAAGGAGCAGCGTACAGGCGTTTTTCATAACGGCGCGTTATTTCGGAACAAGACAGGGCCGAAAAATACAGAAAAAAACCTGGTGTTCGCCTTTCCGGTTTTAGAAAACGGCTAATTCCGGCCAAAACGCCAGCGCCTGACGGCCAAAATTTTAGTAAAAATTAATGTGTGGCATATGCCAGGGCGCCGATCTTTGTACTATTCGTTCCTATAATTTCCAAAAGATGAAACACTACACCTGTTCACTGTTTCTCGGCTTTTGCCTTTTTTCCAGCCTGCTCCGGGCGCAACCCCAGTTTGGCGGCCGCGCCATGCTATCGTTTGTTTATCTCGGCCAAAACGCTGCCCTGGATGAAAATTTTGTAAGCGCCACTTCCCGTTTCGGCGGGCAAGCGGGCGTACAAATGCGGTATCCGCTCAGCGAACGTATCGAGATCAACGGCGAATTCAATTATTCGTTGGCGGGCTACTCCGCCGGTGTGAATTCCGGCAAGACAAAAATTGAAAAAATCAATTACCACTACCTGGGCATTACAGCCGTGCCGGCCTTTGTATTCAGCGATGTGGTATCGGCAGGGGTCGGAGCGGCCGCCAATGTGTTGTTGAATGACCCGGGCGATTTGGACCCCACCGCTTCCATCGACCACCAACGCCTGGATGTGTCACTGGTCGGAGCCCTGACGCTGCGGCACCCTCCGTTCGAGATCCAACTGCGCTACCAGTATGCACTGCTGCCGTTCGTGTCGGATGAGCAGGACAGATTGTCTTTCCGGATGGTTGGGGTTGGCCTGGGCTATACCTTTTAGGGTTTACATCAATAAATATACCCAGCGGAAAGTGGTTTGCGAAAAAGTGGAAGCAATTGGTCTATTGTCGGCGTGACTCGCAGTCACGATTGTTGTCGGCGTGACTCGCAGTCACGCCGACAATGTGCGCGGGATCAGCACTTTCGCAAAGCACTTTCCGCCGGGTATAGAATGTGTAGAACTATGCAAGGCCTTCCATAGCCGCTAAATACGGCTATGGAAGGCAGGCTTTCGTTGTACGCCTACTCCCCAACTCTTCCAGCTTCCTCCTCGATACCCGTTTTCCGCTTGCGCGACTGTACGTTTTCATTGCCGAAAGTATACGTCATGCTCAAACTCGCCCGGCGGCTGTCCCAATTGCCGGATCCGGCGGAAGTCAGGCCGTCGAAGACGGATACGCCTTCCCAGCCGGATTGGAAAAAGATGTCGTTGACGCTCAGGCGTACATTGAGCCGGTTCTGCAGAAACTTGCGCTGCAGGCCCAGGTCCAGGCTCCAGCTGGTTTCGTATTTGAATACGCCGCCCCAGATGCCCGGGCCGGAAAACCAACCCGACACCTCGCCCTTGAAGCCGGCGGGCAGGTCGAAGGTTTGTTGTTGAAAAATGTTGTAGGTAAAGGCCTGCACATCCACCACGGCGCCGTCGCCGTAGTCGGCCTGGTTGTCGAGGTACGACGCGCTGAAGTTGAAGTAGGCGTTCCACCAGGACTTGATCTGCATCGGCGCGCTGAAGTTGAAGCTCACGATGGTTTGTTCGGCCAGGTTTTCCCAGCTGATAAAGTTTGCCCTGGGATCGTCGTCGTCCGGCCCGATCAGGCGGGTGATCTGGTCGGTCGTGTGGCTGTAGGCCAGATAGCGGTTCGGTTGTTGCCGTTCGCTTTCGTTCGCATACCGGCCGTAATTGGCATCGATATTCAGCGTGCGGCCGGTTTTGTTGTCGAAGCGGTAATTGATGTTGTAGGTATTTTGGTCGAGGCGGTCCTGCGCCATATTCCGGGCAACCAGGATACTATCGATCCGGGCCGGTGTGTCCTGCTCGCGTAGCGTTGTGCCCTGCCTGTGCCAGACCGGCAGTTGTTTGACGATACCGCACCAATCCAGCTGAATGTAAAAATAATCTCCAAAAAAGTTTATTTTTGGAGACTTTGATCTCTAAAAATATCTATTTTTGTCAAAAAAAATACTGTATGATACCCCGCCTGTTATTGCCAATACTTCGGCGCTACCTCGATAGCCGGAAAGCGTTGCTCATCATTGGGCCGCGCCAGACTGGAAAAACCACCTTGGTACACAGCATAGCCAGGAGTTATGCAGGCCAGTCGCTATACCTCAATGCCGACGAACTGCTCATACGCGAGCGATTGTCCGATGCCTCCACGAACCGCCTGCGTGCGATCATAGGCAATGCCCGGTTCGTGGTTATTGACGAGGCACAACGGGTTAAAAATATTGGCATCACCCTGAAGCTTATCATAGATCAAATGCCGGAGGTAAAAATTATTGCAACCGGCTCTTCGGCGCTTGACTTGGCCAATGAGATCAACGAGCCGCTTACCGGCCGCAAGTACGAGTTTAACCTGTTTCCGGTATCCTGGCAGGAGTGGGCTGCGCATGTGGGCGTCTTACAGGCAGAAACCGGGTTGGAGCAGCGCATGTTGTATGGCATGTACCCCGACGTGTTGAATAACGCAGGTGAGGAACAGCGCATCCTGGCTAATTTAGTCTCTTCTTACCTGTACAAGGATCTGCTCAGCTTCAGTCAGGTACGAAAACCCTTTGTACTTGAAAATTTATTGCAGGCTCTTGCGCTTCAGTTGGGTAACGAAGTATCGTACAATGAACTCGCCAACCTGCTTTCGGTCAGTAAAGAAACAGTAATGCATTACATCGATTTATTAGAAAAAGCTTTTGTGGTTTTTCGTCTTCACCCACTCCGGCGCAACTTGCGCCAAGAGTTGGCAACTGCTCGTAAAATCTATTTCTTAGACACCGGCGTACGGAATGCACTTATTGGAAACTTCAACCCCTTACACCTTCGCAACGACACGGGCGCCCTGTGGGAGAATTTCCTGCTGAGCGAGCGGATGAAAAAGAACCATTACGCCGAACGCCTGTTCGCCAAAGCGTATTTCTGGCGCTTGGTTCAAGGCGGTGAAATAGACTATGTAGAAGAAGATGGCGGCCGGTTTTCGGCTTTTGAGTTTAAATGGAACCCCGCGAAAAAAGGCAAACACCCCAAATCGTTTCAGGAGGCCTACCCGGGCAGTCCTTTTCTCACCGTTACGCCGGAGAATTTTTTGGAGTTCGTGGCGTGACCGGGCAGTATCGAGGGTCCGCCGCATACGCCGCGGGTAGCTGCCAACTACCCGGTTTACCCGGCTATTGGCGTAGCGCTCTTCTTTTTTCGCCGAAATTTTCGCATTTTGGTCCCTTGCATTGCTACTTTTCGCAACCTGCCCACCCTCGCGGCTATTTCATGCGGGGGCTTGGCGCCCTTATCTTCATTCCTACCAACATTCGCTATGAACAAAACACTTCAGTTCTCGTTGCTCCTGCTTCTGCTCCCCTTCGCTTCCCTTCGCGCCCAGCTCCTGTCGCTACCCGACGGCGGCGTGAACCAAAAATCGTGGGCCGGCCAGCGCGTCGGTGTGACCGACATCGACATACGCTGGAATGCGCCCGGCGTAAAAGGCCGGGAGGGAAAAATTTGGGGCACGCCGGTGGCGCACTACGGTTTTACCGACATTGGCTTCGGCACCGCCAAATCCTCCCCCTGGCGCGCCGGCGCCAACGAGTGCACGGCCATCGAATTTTCGACCGACGTGACCATTGAGGGCAAACCCCTTGCCGCCGGCAAATACGGTTTTTTTATCGCCGTCTATCCCGATTCCTGTACGCTGATCTTTAACCGGAACCCTGCCGGCTGGGGCGCTTATTTTTACAAACCCGAAGAGGACGCCTTGCGGGTGAACGTCCGCCAGCAAAAGGACCTGCCGCAAAGCCGCGAGTGGCTGGCCTACACGTTCTCGGCACCGACCGATCATTCGGTAGTGGTGGCGCTCGAATGGGAGCGCTGGCGTATTGCGTTTACGGTGGCGGCCGATCTGGAAAAAACGACCGTGGCGTCTATTCGCCGGCAGCTCTCCGGCGCCATGGGCTTCGATCCACCCAGTATGCAGGCCGCTGCGCAGTGGTGCCTGGCCCACAACGTCAACCTGGAAGAGGCCCTGCTGTGGGCCAACCGGACCACCGATCCGACCCTGGGCGGCCAGCAGACCTTTGCGGCATTGTCCACCAAGGCAGGCCTGGAGCGCAAACTGGGCTATGCGGCGGCGGCGGATAAAACCATGCAGGCCGCGCTGGAAAAGGCCAGCGTGACCGATCTGCATGGCTACGGCCGCCAGCTCATCGCGGAAAAAAGATACGCCGAGGCGCTGGCGGTATTTCAGCAGAACTTTGAAAAAGCCGGCGGCGCCTGGCCCACCCACGTCGGTCTCCTGCGCGGGTACTCGGCAACGGGCGATCTGAAGAAGGCGCTCGAACACGCGGAGGCTGCCTTGAAACAAGCCCCCGACGAACTGAACCGAAAAAACATCGAAGCCTTGATAAAAACGCTGCGCGAAGGCAAGCCGGTGGCGCAATGACGGGGCCTTAGAAACCGTCTGAACACCCCTACCGGTCGGCAAGACGCATCTTTTGCCGCTATGCTTCGGCTATTTTTTCGGCAATAGGACAAGGCTATTCCCTCAAAAATGAGCCTTGCCTGGCGCCAAAATCTACGCCTTTCTGCCTCGCCAGGGGTGTTCAGACGGTTTCTTATCGAACTTCAGTTGGTCGGGATCAGGAACCCGCTACTGGTCCGGCGCTTCGGTTACCCCACCAATTTCCGCGTTTGCGGTTGCGTCTTTTTGAAGGGTCGCTTTGTGCGTGACTGTTGCCGCCAGGCGTCCGGGGGGGTGCTGGCGGCCGGTTGGTTTGCACCCGCGCGGGGGCAGGCGCCGGGCGTTGGCCTTTGGGCGGCAACAAGGGCACCGGGGCTGTATTGGCCGGTTCGAACGGATGCCCGCCCACTACCGGCACGTGCAGGCCGATGAGTTGCTGGATATCTTTCAGGTAGGCGCGCTCTTCGGTATCGCAAAAGGAAATAGCCGTACCCGAGGCGCCGGCCCGGCCAGTGCGGCCGATGCGGTGCACATACGTTTCCGGCACGTTGGGCAATTCGTAGTTGAACACGTGCGTCAGGTCGTCGATATCGATGCCGCGGGCTGCGATGTCGGTAGCGACCAATACGCGGATCGTGCGGTTTTTAAAACCTTGAAGGGCGCGGACGCGGGCCTGTTGCGACTTGTTGCCGTGGATGGCTTCGGCATAGACGCCGGCCTTGTCCAGGTCCTTCGCCAGTTTGTTGGCGCCGTGTTTGGTGCGTGTAAAGATCAGCGCCGACTCGATGGCCGGGTTTTTCAATAAATACACCAGCAGGTTTTTCTTGTCGGATTTTTCAACGAAGTACACCGATTGTCCCACGGTTTCGGCGGTGGTGGACACGGGCGTTACGGCCACGTGCTCGGGGCTGGTGAGGATGCCGGACGCCAGTTTGAGGATTTCGGGCGCCATAGTGGCTGAGAAAAACAACGACTGCCGCTTGGCGGGCAATTTGGCCAGCACGCGGCGCACGTCGTGAACAAAGCCCATATCGAGCATGCGGTCGGCTTCGTCGAGCACAAATATTTCGATGTGTCCGAGGTTGATAAACCCTTGTTGCATCAGGTCGAGCAGGCGACCCGGTGTGGCGACGAGGATATCGGTGCCGCGTTGCAGCGCGTCGGTTTGCGGTTTTTGGCCGACGCCACCGAAGATGACGAGGTTGCGCAGGGGCAGATTTTTGCCGTAGACGGTGAAACTTTCGCTGATTTGCAGGGCCAGTTCGCGGGTGGGCGTCAGGATCAGGCAGCGGATCGGCCGGCGCGCACCCTGCGGTGTTGGGCCTTTTTGGGAAAGCAACTGCAGGATAGGCAGGCCGAAAGCAGCGGTTTTGCCGGTGCCCGTTTGGGCGCAGCCGAGCAAATCTTTGCCTTCTAAAACGAGGGGAATGGCCTGGACCTGGATGGGCGTTGGGGTGGTGTAGCCTTCGCTTTTTACGGCGCGAAGGAGTGGCTCGATGAGCCCTAATTGATCAAAATTCATGTTTGGAAATTACGTGTAAAGGAGAGAAGGGTCTTACACGTCGTTAGCATCGGGGCGGTTTTTGGGCAAAAAACTGCATGTTTCGAGTGCAAAAGCATCTTCTTTTAAAAATTCAAGTGCAAAGATACGGAAAAAAACGGTTTGCGGGTTTATTTCGGTGAACGTGGCCGCCTACTGGGGAAAAGGGGTGATTATTAAGCCAGATTTTTCACCCGTCCCTGTAAATCCTAAAGACCAGTTTTGGATTTACAAAGATGATTGTCCAATCCGCAGCGCTACGCCTCTTCACGGTTGCCAACCTCAATCATTCAATTTCAACACCTTCAAAAACGCCTCCTGCGGCACTTCCACATTGCCGAACTGTTTCATGCGTTTTTTGCCTTCTTTTTGTTTTTCCAGCAGTTTGCGTTTCCGGCTGATGTCGCCGCCGTAGCACTTGGCGGTCACGTCTTTGCGCAGGGCGCTGATGGTTTCGCGGGCGACGACTTTCTGGCCGATAGCAGCCTGGATGGCAATCTGGAATTGCTGGCGCGGCAGCAGCTCTTTGAGTTTTTCACACATGCGGCGGCCGATGTATTCGGCTTTGCCGCGGTGCACCAGCGCTGAGAGGGCGTCTACCTGCTCGCCGTTGAGTTTGATGTCGAGTTTGACCAGGTCCGTTTCGCGGTAGTCGAGGATATGGTAGTCGAACGAGGCATATCCGCGGGTCATGGATTTGAGTTTGTCGTAGAAATCGAACACGATCTCGGCCAACGGCATGTGAAAGGTCATCTCCAGGCGGGTTGGGGTGAGGTAGGTTTGTTTTTGGAGGATGCCGCGTTTGTCGAGGCAGAGGGTCATGATATTGCCGATATACTCGGGTTTAGTGATAATCTGGGCGTAGATGTAGGGCTCTTCCACCGATTTGAGGTGGTTAGGGTCGGGCAGCTCGGCGGGCTGGCGCACTTCGAAACGCCGGTCTTTCATGTCGGTGGCGTAGTAGGGTACGTTCGGCACCGTGGTAATGATATCCTGGTCGAACTCGCGTTGCAAGCGTTCCTGCACGATTTCGAGGTGTAGCATGCCGAGGAAGCCGCAGCGGAAACCGAAGCCGAGCGCGGCGGAAGTTTCGGGTTCGAATACCAGCGAGGCGTCGTTGAGCTGGAGCTTTTCGAGGGAATCGCGCAGGTCTTCGAAGTCGTCGTTGTCCAGGGGGTAAACGCCGGCAAACACCATCGGTTTGACCTCTTCGAAGCCTTTGACCGGCTTGTCGCAGGGCCGGAGCATATGGGTAAGGGTATCGCCCACTTTGATCTCGCGGCTGACTTTTATACCGGTGATCACATAGCCGACATTGCCGGCGCTGAGCTCGCCGGTAGTTTGCTGCCCAAGGCGAAGAATACCCACTTCTTCGGCTGGCACTTCCTTGCCCGTGTTGTAGAACTTGAGCCGGTCGCCTTTGCGCAAACAGCCGTTCATGACCCGCACGTAGGCTACCACGCCGCGGTAGGAGTTGAACACCGAGTCGAAGATCATGGCTTGCAAGGGCGCTTCCGGATTGCCGCCGGGCGCCGGTATGCGCTCGACCACGGCGGCCAGGATCGCATCTACGCCGATACCCGTGCGCCCGGAGGCGGAAATAATCTCTTCCCGCTTGCAGCCGATGAGGTCGATAATCTGATCTTGCGTCTCCTCGATGTTGGCACTTTCCATATCCACCTTGTTCACGATCGGGATAATTTCCAGGTTGTGGTCCACGGCGAGGTACAGGTTGCTGATTGTTTGGGCTTGAATGCCCTGGGTGGCGTCTACCAGCAGCAGGGCGCCTTCGCAGGCGGCAATGGATCGGCTCACTTCGTAGGAGAAATCGACGTGGCCGGGGGTATCGATGAGGTTAAAAATATATTCCTGCCCGTCGGTATGGGTATAGCGCATCTGGATGGCGTGGCTCTTGATGGTGATGCCGCGCTCGCGCTCGAGGTCCATATTATCGAGGGCCTGATCCTGCATGTCGCGCTGGCTGATGGTGTGGGTATACTCCAACAAGCGGTCAGCAAGGGTGCTCTTACCGTGGTCAATGTGGGCGATGATGCAGAAATTACGGGTATTTTTCATGTATGAATGGCGTAGTGGCGGATGCGGGAAAAATGCCTTGTTTTCGCCGCTTTTTATTTTGTCCAAAATTTGGGCGCGCAAAGATAGGCTGTTTTAGCGTTTTTTGTGGAAATTGGCTACAGACTTGGTTTTTGGCGCTGCGCCTTTTTAAAACCCGGTCATGCAGCGGGCGCCGTATTTTCGGCACCTATTGTTTCGAAACAGCCACCACTTCCGTTCCGTATGTTCAACCGACGTTTAGTTGCCTGCGCCTTTCTGTTTGCATCCGCGCTTTTTTTGCCGTATGCCGGTGCGCAATCCGTTTTTGATTCGCTGTACACCAGCGGCCGTACCGAAGTGTTTTTTGCCTCCGGCAAACACGCGCCCGATGCCGGCGCCCTGCCAGCGCTCGATTTCGTTGCCGCCCGTTGGGCAGCCTCGCCGGCCGGCGCAAAAATCCGCATCACCGCCCACACCGATGCCGAAGGTAATCCGGCCTACAACCTGGCCTTGTCGGAGCGCCGGGCAAAGACGGTCCAGCTCGCCCTGGCCGACCGCGGACTGCCGGCCGGCAGCATGGAACTTGTTTATGTAGGAGAAACGCAACCGGCGGTGTCCAATGCCTCGGAGGAGGGCCGGCAACGCAACCGCCGCGCCACGCTGGAAACCATTACCGCCGTTCCAATGGTACCGTATGCCGGGCAGGTCAGGGATCAAAAAACCGGCGCGGGCATCCCCGCGACGGTACATTTTTCCACCCGCTCGCGGCGCGACGCCGTGCAAACCGATACGGCAGGCCGCTACGCCGTACGGCTGCCCCAAGACTCGGTAGTGCGCTTCGAAGCCTACGCGGAAGGTTATTTTTTTGAGTCGGTTATGCAGCGAATCTACGGTACGCCGGAAATGTTGCGCCGGATGAAAAACCAGCCGGCCGAGATCCAGCTGGCACGGGCCGCCACCGGCGAACGGGCGGTCATCAAAAACCTGTTTTTCGTTGGTAACGAAGCTGTTTTGCTGGAAAGCTCCAGGCCGGAACTTCCCAAAGTACTGCGGTTCATGCAGATCAACCCCGGTATTCAAATTGAAATTGCCGGGCACATCAACCATCCGTACTGGAACAAGGTCCCTATACCCGACCTGACGCTTTCCGAGCGCCGCGCCCGCCTGGTGTACGATTATTTGGTGGAAAACGGCATTCCAGCGGGACGCCTGTCGTTCAAAGGTTATCAAAATACCGAAATGCTGTTCCCCAACACCCGCGATGCCGGCGAAATGGAGCAGAACCGGCGGGTGGAGATCAGGGTTGAGTGAAATACGAAATACGAAATATTTATTGAGTTTTCCGCCACTTGATCGTACAACCGATAGCTTTGGTTTCTTTCAGGGTGATTTCCTGGCCGGCGCTTAAAGCGTCGATAGCGCTTTCGAGATAGCGTTCCTGCACCGCGCCGGCGTCTTCATGGTTGTCGTCGATGGCGCCGATATAGCGCACCACACGGCTTTTGTCGAGCAGGTAAACATGCGGCGTTCGGGTAGCGCCGTAGGTTTTGGCAATTTCCTGTGTTTCATCATAGAGATACAGGAAGGGAAATTTTTTCTCCCGGGCGCGTTTTTGCATGCCTTCGAAGCTGTCGCCCGGCGACGCTGTTTTGTCGTTCGGATTGATGGCTACCACCGGGTAACCCATCGGGGCGTATTTGTTATGCAACGCAATGATGCGGTCCTGGTACGCCACGGCGTAAGGGCAGTGGTTGCAGGTGAAAATGACAATGTAGCCTTTGGCATCGGGGATACCGGCGAGGTCGTACATTTTCTTGTCCACGTTCATCAGGTTGAAATCGCGGGCAGTATCGCCGACGTGGTAGCCTTCGTGGACGGGCGTGGTGAACGACCATGCTACCAATGCAACGGCCAGGGTAAGAAAGACAAGCGTTTTTTTCATAATTAGGAGACGTTTTAGTTGCGAACTTGTGGCGACGGATTTCGACAGGCTCTAACGCAGCGGCGCGTTTAAACCCGCCGCTACGGCATTTTCCAATGCTTCAAAGTCCAGTTGTTTTTCGAAAAACCGTTCGACGCCGCGGCGCCGGCATACGATCAGCGTAGCGGGTATGGCGCCAGTCCACTCGGGGCTGACCAAGTCGATCCATTTGTTTGGAGTAGTTTCATCCAGGAACACGACGCGGCTTTTTAGTTTTTTCCGCCGGACGAAGGGTTTTACTTTTTTCTCCACGTCGCGCCGAAAATCGGTGCTGACGAGGATCACTTTAACCGGTTTGCCGGCATATTCACGGGTTATCCGCTCAAAAGCAGGTAACTCGGCGATGCACGGCGCGCACCAGCTGGCCCAAAAATTGAGCACATACAGGGTGTCGGAATCGCTGTTTTTCCAACGGGTGATTTGGTCCGATTTGACGTAGGCGACTTCTTGTGCAACCAGCGGGCATCCGACGGCCAGCAGCAACCCCCAAAGCAGTTGTTTTTTCATAAGTCCGTGCTAATAACACGGGTTGGCGCGAAGTGTTTACCGTGAATCGACGGAACGACCGGGTTGGTTGGCCAGCAGCCGGATTTTTTCAGCATATTCCGTTTGCCGGTGTTGGGCAACGCCGTTATTTTACCTTTTTTTGACGGCCTTTCCCTTGAATCCCCCTATCCTTGCGCCTCAAAACGACCTGCACCATGCGAATCCTTGCCCTGCTTATTATCCTTATTCCCTTCTTTGGGTTTCAACACAAAGCACTTCGCCCCGCCACAACGGCGGCGTATACGCCGGATACCGAACCACACCTGCGCAACATACGCCAGCTCACCTTCGGCGGCGACAACGCCGAAGCCTACTGGAGTCCGAACGGCAAATGGCTGACGTTCCAAAGCAATAATCCGGCCTGGGGCCTGAAGTGCGACCAGATTTTTGCCCTGGAGGTTCGGAAAGCCGCCGGAAGACCGGCCTACCGGCCGCCGATGGTCAGCAGCGGTAAAGGCCGCACTACCTGCTCGTATTTTATGCCAAATGGCAAGCAGATCATTTTTGCCAGTACGATGTCTGGCGCCGATACCTGCCCACCGGTGCCCAACCTGCGCCAGGGCGGCAAATATCTTTGGCCGGTTTATGATACCTACGACCTGTATGTGACCGACCTGAAGGGAAAAATTGTCCGCCGGCTCACCAATACTCCCGGCTACGACGCCGAGGCGGTGCTCAGCCCCAAAGGCGACAAAATTCTGTTCACCAGTACGCGCTCGGGCGACCTGGAGCTCTGGACGATGAACCTCGACGGCTCCAACCTGAAGCAAATCACGTTCGACCTGGGCTACGACGGCGGCGCTTTCTTCAGTCCTGACGCTTCAAAAATCGTTTTTCGCGCCAGCCGGCCCAAAACGGAAGCCGATATCCGCGAATACCGCGAACTGCTCCAGCAGGGCCTGGTCGCCCCGACCAATATGGAGATTTATGTGTGCAATGCGGATGGCTCCGGCCTGCAACAGGTGACCCAGCTGGGCAAGGCGAATTGGGCGCCGTATTTTCACCCTTCCGGCAAAAAAATAATTTTCTCCAGCAACCACCACTCCAGCCGGGGCTATGATTTTCAGCTCTATATGGTCAACCTCGACGGGTCCGGCCTGGAGCAAATTACCTCGGAAAGTATTTTTAACTCCTTTGCCATGTTTTCGCCCGACGGTAAAAAAATTGCCTGGTGCAGCAACCGCAACAACGGCGGCACCCGCGACACCAATGTGTTTGTGGCAGACTGGGTGGAATGACGCCGGCAGGTTGGTCTATTTATTACCATTTATCCGTATTTTTCATGGAAGCCATTTTTCGGCGTTTTTTTGAATTCGATAGCTGGCTGGGAGCCGATCCAGTCGGCGCGGGCAATATCAACGATACGTATCTGGCTTCGTTTGTGGTAGCAGGCCGCCGGCAATCTTACATCCTGCAGCGCCTGAACCACCGCGTATTTACCGATCCGGAAGCCGTTATGCTCAATATCCGGACGGTAGCGCAGCATTTGAGCAAGCAGCCCGGTTTCCCGCTGCGTATTCCGGCGCCGGCGCTGGCGCTTGACGGCCGGCTGCTTCAACGCGACGAGGCCGGCAATTTCTGGCGCGTTTTCCCGTATTTCGCAGACACCTATGCGCCCGAACATTTGCCGGAGGCGGCCGTGGCGTATGCGGCTGCGCAGGCTTACGGTAGTTTTTTAGACGCCCTGTGCAGCTGTCCGCCGGAAAACATCCGGGAAACGATACCCGGTTTTCACGACACTGACCGGCGTTGGGCCGGCTTTCAGGCGGTACTTGAACAGGACCCGGCCGGCCGCGTCAAAACCGCACAGGCAGCAATCGAACGCATGTATGCTGCCAAACCGGTTTTTGACGCCATAAGCGCTTTGAAACGCGCCGGCGCGCTTCCTTCGCGCATTACCCACAACGATACCAAGGCGGGAAATGTCTTGCTCGACCTCCACACCGGCCGGGCGGTGGCCGTTATTGACTGGGATACGATCATGCCCGGTACGGTTTTGTCTGATTTCGGTGATATGGTGCGCACCTTTGCGCCGACAGGTCCGGAAGACGACCCGGCGGCTCCGCAGCTGCGCCTCGAGGTGCTGGAGTCGCTTTGCCGCGGGTTTTTAGGCAAAACTGTCGGTTTTTTGACTGCAACAGAGCGTGTTAACCTGCCTTTGGGCGCCCAGTGGATCATTGGCGAGCAGGCGCTGCGTTTTTTAACCGATTTCCTGGCTGGCGATGTGTACTACAAGATAAAATATCCCGAACACAATCTGGTGCGGGCGCAAAACCAGTTGGCGCTGCTCGGGGCCGTCAACCGCCACATGCCCGTGCTGCAGGAGTGGGTACATACGGGCATTAACCCGAATACCAGGTAATTCCGGGATGACACCTGCCCTGCTTCGCAACAAGCCTATTCCTCTTTTGCTTTGAACACCACGGAAAAGACGCTGTTTTTTTCGCCGCTGGTATTCAACGAATAGGTAAGCCCGTCTTCTATGACCAGGGTACGGAGATTGCCTGCCCGCTGGTTCTCGTCGTGGTACAAATCCATACAAATCAAACGGCCGTCGTAAAGTGCCGTTATTTCGGGCATCAGGGTGTGGCCTACCACCATGCGTTTGGCGCCTGCGAAGGCCAGGATGGCATCCATTTGTTCGATCGTCAGCTTGTTTTTGGCGCCATCGCGGTACCAGAAAATACCCTGGCGGGTATCGTACACATATTGGGCGACCGAGTCGGTGATTTCACCATAGTTTGTGCCCAGGTGTTGCCGGGATATGCGGTTGATATCGGATAGGGTAAGGGTGGTAGATGCCAGTATCGGGCTGATCCCGCCGTGGCAAAAAACATAATCGCCGATCTTTTCCACGGCGTTTTTGGTGCGCAGCCAGCGCCCGAGTTCCGAGTGGTCATCAAACCAGAGCCGGTAGTCTTCTCCGATCAACTGGGCATTTTCCAGGTATTTGTTGCGGACATAGCCATATTCACCGCATAAATTCATTACTTCGTGGTTGCCGAGGATGAAATGAACTTTGCCACCGGCGGCTTCCGCTTCGGGCTCCAGTTTGTAAATCAGCCAGAGTACTTCTGTAACATTCAGGCCCCGGTCAAAAAAATCACCCACCAGCACCAGGTGACCTTCGCCGTAGCTCCATTTAAAGCTGGGGTCAATAACACCGCCGCCGCGCAGCAACTGCTTAAAAGCTTCAAAATTGCCTTCAATATCCGAGATGACCAGCATGCGGTCCGGTAACGCGTACCGGTCCTTTTCTACCTTGTATTTGTTGTGTAGGGGGAAGGTAAAAGCGTCGCCGGATTCCGGAAGGGCGCACCGCAATTGAATGCCATCCCGTTTGGTGTGGTATTTCACGCGCACCACTTTTGCCGTATCCTGTTGCTCGATGGTTTTCACCACAACATTACTGCCCCGGTAAAATACATGCGGGCCATCGGCGCCGGCCTTGGAGTTGTCCACCAGGGGGTCGCCGGCAAAAGACACTGCCGGCAGGAGGGGTATGCACAAAAGGAAGGCGAGCCGTTTCATCAACATGAGCAAAGGATTTTATGATCAGTCAACTTGCAAAAGATAAATACAGGTAATTAAACGCAATTCCAGCGCGTTTGTCACTTGCGTGATAAAATCGCTGGAGCCGGGTTTTTCGTGGAAAAGCAAAGAAGGGCAAACATAATTCTTTTTCCCGGTATGCGCTTTGCTGGCGCAAGCGGCGGTCAGGGGCAAGAACACAACAGATGAAATTATATTTGGAAAAAATGGCGTGGCCGTTCGGGCCAAATTTTGGCGGACTGACAAATATTTGACAATTTTTACCGGACTGTGGATTTTTTTTAAGGCGTTTATACCGGGCGTTCGTGCCGGGCTTCCGTACTTGCGCCGGTTTTTGAATTGGTTTTTTATGCGAAAGATAACTGCCAACCGGGTTTACCCGGTTTCTGCCGGACCGGTGGACAACGGTGTCGTGATCGCCGACGACAGCGGGGAAATCCTGGCCGTCGAGCCACGCGAATGGCATGACCCCGCCAGCCTGGAATCCTATTCGGGGGTGCTGGCTCCCGGCTTTGTCAATACCCACTGCCATCTCGAGCTTTCACACATGAAGGGACTGGTGCACACCGGCACCGGACTTATCCCGTTTATCACCCAAGTAGTGACCCAACGGAACCTGCCGGCTGAAGTGATCGCCGACGCCATCGTGCGCGCTGAGCAGGAAATGCTGGACGCCGGAATTGTAGCCCTGGGGGATATATCCAATGCGCCGGATACATTCGGCGTAAAAGCAAAGGGGCGAATGCGGTATTATACGTTTGTCGAACTCTTTGATTTTCTGCAGGATGCGGGCGCTGAAAAGGCGTTTGCCGACTGGAAGGCCGTGTACGACCAGGCGCCTTTGCCACCCGGCAGCGCCAAGGCATTGACGCCCCACGCGCCGTACAGCGTAAGCCCGGCCTTGTTCGCGCGGATCAACGCCGCCAATCCGGCTACCGGCATCACCGTGAGCATCCACAATCAGGAAACCCAGCCGGAAAGCGAGCTGTTTCAACAGGGCTCCGGCGATTTTTATGCCTTTTACAGCCGGTTCAATATTTCGCTGGAGCAATTCCGGCCGACGGGGCAGCCTTCTGTCCACTACGCCCTGCAGCACCTCAATCCGGCCAACCGGACCCTTTTCGTACACAATACCCTCAGCACGCCCGACGACATCCGGGCCGCACAAGCCTGGAGCCCGCACACCTATTGGGCTACCTGCCCGAATGCCAACCTGTATATCGAAAACAAGCTGCCCAACTACGCCCATTTTCTGGGCACCGGCGCCCGGGTTACTATTGGAACCGACAGCCTTAGCTCCAACTGGCAGTTATCCGTTTTGGAGGAGATAAAAACGATTGCCCGCTATCAGAGCTATGTGCCGTTCGAAACGCTGCTGCGCTGGGCCACGCTGCACGGCGCGCAAGCCCTGGGTTTCGATGATACGCTGGGCAGCCTCGAACCCGGCAAAACGCCCGGCGTGCTTCTCTTGGAAGGCCTGGGACCGAACGCCAAACTGAACGACCGGACAAGCGTCCGCCGCCTCATCTAACCGTCTACCCGCGAGGTTTCGGGGCAGGCCGTCCACCGTCCACCGTCTACCGTAACAGTGTCACATCCCCTTTCATGGTCTTGAGTTCGCCTTCCGGCGTTTTGAAGGTGGCATACCAGGCATACACATCCGATACGGCGGGTTCGCCATTGAACTGCCCCTCCCAACCCTGTGTTTGGGAGCGGGTTTCGAATACGTTCTCTCCCCAGCGGTTGTACACGAGCAACTGAAACTCGGTCAGGTTGGGGCAGGGGAAAGCCGGCTGAAAACGGTCGTTGTGGGTGTCGTTGTCCGGCGTAAAAGCGTTCGGGAAAACCAGGTTGCAGATGCAGCCGGTGCGCGGCACGTCTACGCTGATGGCCGTGCTGCCGCAGGGATTGGTGAGCGTGACGGTGTAGGTGCCGGTGTTGGAAACAATAATTTGCGGCGTGACTTCGCCCGTGCTCCACAGATAGCTGAAGGTCAGAATGCCGTTGGCAAACAACAGCGCCTGGTTGTCTTCGCACAACGAATCCAGGTCGGCAACTGCCGTTCCGGTGGGCGGCGGCAGCACATTGATGGACGTCGTATCCGGCAGGCTGAAGCAGAGCGATTGGGAGCTGACCAGCACGGTGAATTGTCCGGGCATGGTAGCGGTGATGGCCGGGGTGGTTTCGCCGGTACTCCAGCTATAACTTTCCGCTTCCTGTACGGTGGCGTCCAGCAATTCGGAAAGGGGCAGGCAGGCCAGTCCTCCTCCGGTCAGTTCGAGGCCTTCCATGGTGGGATTAATCCCGGTGAACGCTTGTTCGTCTTTGAGTTCGATGGTGTCGATATCCGCCAGGTCGACAGCCGGGACCGCCCAGCTGCGGATATCGAGGAGCAGGGTATCGACCCTGAGCGCGAGGTCTTGTTCGCAACCGGTAGCGCCGGTTTTATCGGTTTTCACCAAAACCGCATTTGAGTTCACAAAAACGGTGTCGGTGGAGATAAAATAACCGTAGCCGTTGTCGGCTGTTTTAATAAGGGCATGATAGGGCGTGAGGATGCCGGCGGCGATTTCTTCAAAATAGTTTTTAGCCCACAAAACCCCCAGGGTATCGGTACTGACGGCGGCGAGAAAATTGAATTCGCGTGCTACCGAAGGCGTGGTGTTTTCCACGGTACTGCCGGCCATCACCACCGTGCCGGTATCGCGCACGGCGAGGTCAAATGTGGATACCTGAAAATCGCCGCCGACGACGTTCCAGCGCGTGGAGAAATAAACGGCGCCGGTGTCGTTGAGGGTCATGAAAAGGCCGTCGGCGTTCGCATTGGCGGCGTCATTGAAGGCGCCGGTTACCGCGTATTGCCCGGGTTTGGGCTCGGCCAGGTTCCAGGCGATCAGGTTGGGCGCTATGGGCGCCATACTGCTGGCGGCGTAGGATTTGAGCCAGATGATTTGGCCGTCGCCGTCAGTTTTAAGCAAAAGCGCTTCTTGCCGGATTCCGGTTGGCCCCGGGTAATAGAGCCCTCCGCTGAGCAGAAAACCGCCGTCGGAAGTATACAGCAGATCGCCAAGAAGGGTTTCGAAATCACCCAGGCAGGAAAAACAATAGCTGCGGGCCCAGAGCAGGTTGCCATCGGCGTCCAGTTTGGCCAGCATCAGATCGTTGTCGCCCGTAGCGCTGGCAAAGCCGCCTGCTCCGGCGGCCACCACGAAGGTGCTGTCGGATACCGGCAGTACTTTGGTGCGGCCGGTATTTTCAAACTGAACGGGGCTGGCGGCGCCCAGGCGCCGGGCCCAAACGAGGCTGCCACCGATATCAAAGCGGGCCACAATCTTGTCGCGGGCAGTGTCGACAGCGGCCATGGTGGACACCAGGTAGGTTCCTTTTTCGCGCCAGTAGGCCAGGTCGCCGTTGGATACGGGGAACTCAAAGTCATAATCGCGGCTCCAGCGTTGCCGTCCCAGGTTGCTCATTTTGGTCAGGTTGAGGCTGCCGGGCGCGCCGATACCCAGGGCCAGGCGGTAGTTGAGCATCAGGTACTCCTGGTTTTCGACCTGTTGAACGGCGGAGGCGGCGTCATCGCGGTTGGTGCGAAATTCCTGAACAAATTGCTGGGCAAACACAGGGCCGTTGGCCAGAACAAGCAGTGAAAAAAGGAAAAGTCTCATAGTTTGATTGAATTCCTGTATCGGATCTGGTTGGTATATGAAACGCAAAGATAAGCAGCCTTTATTTTACCCGGCGGGCCGGATGTACTTCGCCGCGGTGGCAGGTGTAACAGCTAATGCCATCCATATCCAGCTTGCGCAGATCTGCGTTGATTTCTTTGACGAGGTCGTACATTTGGCGGGTGGTCGCTTTCTCCGGTTTCACTTCCGAGGCCCATTCGTTCGGCACGTGGCAGTGATCGCAACCGACGCCCAGAACCTTTCCCCAGGTATCCATGACGCCAAGCAACCGGTCGGCGGTCACGGTTTTCAGTTTTTGGATGTTTTGAAACACCGAATCGGCCCGCATGTTCTCCTTACCGGCGATGTATGCCCGTACGCGTTGCATACTTTTGGCCCGCTCGGCGGCTAAAGGATCGGCGACCGGAGCTGCGGTACCGGTGGCGGATGCGGGTTTGTTGGAGGTACTGCAATCGGCCAGCCAAAGGCCGAGCAAGGCGATGCAAAGGAAGATGCGAGTTGCTTTCATCGTTATTGTTGTTAGAAATGAGCAATATAAATTGGGCATAAACGGCCCCTGTCCCCCAACTCAACCCCTATACAGACCTCGGAGAGGTCACAAACGTTGGTAGAATTCCGTCCCCAAGATACCCACACGACCTCGGAGAGGTCGAACCGGTCTAAATCGAGCCTTAAAACAAACGTTCGACCTCGGAGAGGTCGCGTAAATCTTCCTTTTAACCATTCTTCTACCAACATTTGACCTCTCCGAGGTCTGAATAGGGGTTGATTTTGGGGGACAGGAGCCGTTTGCACCCTATAAATTTTATCCGGGCCAAATTCCCCCCCCCTATATATTTCAGTGTTATTGGCCGGACGCAGCACTAGCACTCCACCAACCCCAGCGTAAACTGCATGGCCAAGCCGCCGTCGGCGGTTTCCTTGTATTTTTGGTTCATGTCTTCGGCGGTTTCTTTCATGGTTTTAATCACGGCGTCGAGGCTGATCTTGGCCTTGGCTGGGTCGCTTTCCAGGGCGATCTGGGCGGCGGTGATGGCCTTGACAGCGCCCATGGTGTTGCGTTCGATGCAGGGCACCTGCACCAGCCCGGCGATGGGGTCGCAGGTCATACCGAGGTGGTGTTCCATTGCGATCTCGGCGGCCATCATAGCCTGCGCGGGCGAGCCGCCCAGGCATTCGGCGAGGGCGCCGGCGGCCATGGCGGAGGATACGCCGATTTCGGCCTGGCAGCCGCCCATGGCTGCCGAAATGGTGGCGCCTTTTTTAAACAAGCTGCCGAACTCGCCGGCCGTCAGCAGGAATCGCACGATATCGTCGTCGTCCCGATATTCCGGGCAAAAACAGGCAAAATACATCAGCACCGCAGGGATGACGCCGGCAGCGCCATTGGTGGGCGCCGTGACGACCCGGCCAAACGCCGCGTTTTCTTCGTTGACCGCCAGGGCGAAACAACTGACCCACTTGAGAATATGCTGAAACGAGTGGCTGTCTTGCCGAATGAGGCCCATCCAACCGGCCGGGCTGTCGTAGGCCCGTTTGCCGAGCAATTTGACGCTCATCGGATGGGCGCGTCGCGCGACGTTGAGCCCGCCGGGCAGCACGCCATCGGTATGGCAGCCCTGGTACACGCACTGGCGCATGACCGCCCAGATGGCGAGCAACCCGCTGCGGATATCCTCCGGCGTTCGCCAGGTGCGTTCGTTTTGAAATACGATGTCGGAGATACTTTTTTCCTGCTCGCGGCACCAGCGGGCCAAGTCGGCGCCGCGGTCGACCGGGAAGGGAAGAATAACGCTGGCGGCCAGGTTTTCTTCCCCTTCCTTCACCACAAATCCGCCGCCGACGGAATAATATGTCTGGCTGATTCCCGCGCCGTTGCGAAAAAATGCCCGGAAAACGAGGCCGTTGGCGTGGTAGGGCAGGGTGTCGTGGTATAAAAACACCACGTCGCGCTCCGGATCGAACGGAATTTCCTTCCGCCCACCCAGCCGGAGCGTTTTGGCCTGTTCGATCTGCTGCAAGACCGCTTGTACCTGATCGACAGGAATCGTTACGGGATCATCGCCGTTGAGACCGAGCACGACAGCCAGGTCGGTGCCGTGCCCTTTCCCTGTTTTGGCCAGGGAGCCATACAAATCCACCTGTACGGCTTCCACATGGTCAAAACTTCCATCCCGCCCGATTTCAAGCAAAAACCGCTGCGCAGCCCGCCATGGACCCATCGTGTGGGAACTGGAGGGGCCGATGCCGATTTTAAAAATATCAAAAACGCTGATCCTTTCCATGTGCATGCGTGCAGCACACGCCGGACTGGATTTTGAGTTTATTGGACTGGATTTACAGGATTTTTCAGGATTTTCAAACATAAAGCATCCAGCTGGGCTTCGTACTGATGCATAGCGCTAATCCTGTAAATCCGGAGAAATCCTGTAAATCCTGTCCGCTCCCATCCGCCGCCGCTGTACGTTCTTCACACAAAGGTCAGAAAAAGTGCGGAATCACACGGCGGCGCTTTCTTTTTTCTCCGCGACCTGTTTTTCCAGGTATTTTTCGATCAGGTCCGGCACTTTTTCAAACGCCGCCGTCAGGCCTTTGCTGGAGCGGGTTTGCAGAAAGGATATTTCAGCGCCCCGGGTAACCAGGAAACCGATGGGTTCCACACCGAGGCCGGCGCCGGCGCCGCTGCCTTCGCCGCGGCCCGCCTTGGCATCGCCGCCCTCGCCTCCGCCGTATCCGAAGCCCATGCCGAGCCGGATAACCGGTACGCAGGTGAATTCGCCGAGTTTAAATTCTTTGCCGACAACGGTTTCCGTTTTGGCTTCGCCTTGCAGAAACTCCGTCACTTTGCTGAGCACATCATCAAAATTTGTTTTCATGATATTTACGATTTGGTAGTGAACGTTTGCAGGACGGCCCAGATCATCCGGCCCAGGCGGTTTTCAACCGATAGGGCCAACGCGCGCCGGCCCCTGAAGTTGATGGCTACCTGCCCGCCTATCCGGTAGTTCAGGTAAAAAACGAGGGGATAAAGCCGGGCATTCCAGATAAAATCATCGCTGTCCCAGTATATTTTAAGCCGATTTATTTTAAACGTGCAGAGCACGTTGCGAGCCATTCGCAGGATTGTTTTCAAAGGAAATGCCCTGCGTACGCGCGCTTTTTTTCGCTTTTTACCGGCAGGTTTGGCAGCTGTTGGCGGGGCTTTGACGCCTCGCTCCTGACCCATACGCAAATCCTTCCGGAATCCAATGACGCGCAGCTGCAATACATCCAGGCCTTGTTCGGCCTCCCACTTTACCGATGCGACGCCCTGCCAGGCCAGGTAAACAATCCCCGCTTCACTGTCGATCTCGATACGCAGGGGCGTCCAAAGCAACCACGCTACCAACGCCAACAAAACAAACAGAAGAATCAGGGCTATCATTGTTTTAGTTATTGCGCGGCAAAGGTGGCCCTGGTCGTTTGTATCGCGCATTGATAGGGGTCAGGACCGGCAATGATTGTGTATGTGTCTATACGGGCGGTTTTGCCAAATTCTGCTGAAAATGCTGTTCCAGGTTGGTTCTGCCATCCTTTCCACCCGAAATTTGTTCAGTATTGGCAAAATGATCCATACCGGGCAACCCCGGCATATTCCACCGCGCCATTTGACCGAACCTATCACATCTGGTTTCCTATGATGAAATTCCGGCTTGCACTTTTAGCTTATTTCTGCGTGGCGGCCTTGTCCGCTCAAAATCCGATCACTATTCAGCGCCAACTCAACTGGGCTGCCGGGCCATACCGGCATGTGCTCTCCAACGGTGAAACCGTGGAGCAATGGCGCTTTGAAGGAGGCAGTTTCAGCGATGCGGCGCCGACACTGCCGCTGTTCATCGAACGTTTCGCCTTGCCCGGGCGCTCCAGGCTATCGGTGGAGCTGATTTCCGTACAATACGAACCGCTGGTTCTTGGCGCTACGCCGGATGCGGGTGTGTTGGGCGACGACCTGAATATACAGGCGAGCGTGGAGCAGGAACGCGACCGTTTTTTCGGGCGGATTAAGTTTTACCCCATTCGCAAGGCCGGCAATGGCTTCGAGCGCGTCACGGCGTTCCGGCTCACCGTACGCATAGTACCCGAACCGGAGCCGGTAAAACCACGGGGCGGGCCATTCACGTATACCTCGGCGCTGAGCGCAGGTATTTTGTACAAATTCGGCGTCGGCCAGAGCGGGGTGTATAAGCTCGATTTTAATTTTCTGAAAAACGAACTCGGAATTTCCAACCTGGAAAGTATCGATCCGCGACAGATTCGCCTGTTTGGCAACGGCGGCGCTATGTTGCCGGAGAAAACCAACGATCAGCGCCCCGATGACCTCGTGGAAAATGCCATTGTCGTGGTGGGTGAAGCCGACGGGAAATTTGACAACAACGACTATATCCTGTTTTACGCCACCGGCCCGTCGCCCTGGTCGTACCGGTCGGCCAATAACGATACGGAACTCACCATCCGGCAGCACCTGTACGACCGCTATGCGTATTATTTTATCAAAACCGGCGATGGCCCGGGCCTTCGGGTTCAGGAGCAGGCCAGCGTGCAGGCCAGCGCCGTCACCGAAGCGTTTGACGACGTACAGCGCCTCGAGGATGAAAAAGTGAACCTGCTGGATTATTTCAACTCGGCGCAGGGGTCGGGCAAGCGCTGGTTTGGCGATTATTTTTTCCAAACGCGCGAACGCAGCTACACCTTTAATTTTCCCAACCTCCTCGCTTCCGATCAGGGCCGCCTGCGGGTCGAATTTGCCGGTCGCTGCGCCGTAGGGACCACCCTGCAGGTCAAAGCCGGCGCTTCCACCTTTTCGCGCAATATCAACGGCGTGCCGGTGAGCAATAACGAAGCGGATTTTGCTGCCAACGGGCTCGTCAGCGGCGCCTTTCAACCCCTTGCCGGCGACAAGGTGGAGGTCGCCCTGCACTACCTGCCATCGAGCCAAACCAGCGAGGGCTGGCTCGATTATATCGAAGTGAATGCCCGCCGCCGCCTTCAAATGACTGGCCAGGTTATGGCATTCCGGGATATTCATACGCTGGTACAAGACGCGACAACGTTCCGGCTGCGTGGCGTGAACGGGGCGCTCACGATTTGGGATATCACCGACCCGCAGGCGCCCAAACGCCAACAAAACCAGGTAACCGACGATGTGGTGGAATTCGGCGCGCCCACTCAGGGCGTCCTTCGTAATTTTGTAGCCTTTTATGACAATGCGACCTTTCTGAAACCGGAAAAAATAGTCGGGAAAACAGACAACCAGAATATCCACAACCTCGAAAACCTGCACATGGCGATCGTGTATCACCCCGATTTTGAAGCCGCTGCCAACCAGCTGGCCGAACACCGGCGCGCCTACAGCGGACTGGATGTGGCAACCGTGCGGGTGGACCAACTGTTCAACGAGTTTTCCTCCGGAGCCAAAGACCCCACCGCCCTCCGCGATTTCGCCCGTATGCTTTACGAGCGCAGTCCGGGCAAATTCGACTACCTGCTTCTGTTCGGCGACGGCTCCTTCGACCCGCGCAACAATACCGCCAGCGACGACAACCTGGATTTTATCCCGGTTTTTGAAACCTACCAGTCCTACAACCCCATTAATTCGTTTCCGTCCGACGACTATTTCGGCCTGCTCAGCGACGGCGAAGGCGGCGCACTCGACGGCGCCCTGGATATTGCCGTAGGCCGGCTCACCCCCCGCACGGCCGATGAAGCGCAGGCCATCGTCAACAAAATTATCGATTACGATAAAAACCCCGCAACCCTGGGCGACTGGCACCTGCGGCTGCTGTATTTCGGCGACGATGAGGATACCAATGCCCATATCAACCAGGCGGAAAAACTGGCCGCCGCCGCTGAAAGCACGGAAGTGTGGTTCAATACCGAAAAAATATATTTCGACGCCTACCAGCAGGTGGCTACCTCCAGCGAAAAACGCATCCCGGATGCCAAAACGGCCATCAACGCCAATGTGTTTAAAGGCGGCCTGATCGCACAGTATATCGGCCATGGCGGGCCGCGCGGCTGGGCGCAGGAGCGCGTGATCGACAACAACGATATCGCCGGGTGGGACAATTTCAACCGCTATCCGCTGATCATTACTGCCACCTGCTCGTTTGGCGGATACGACGACTACACCACGCTCACCGGCGGAGAGCAGGCCCTGCTCAAGGTAAACTCCGGCGCGGTGGGGCTCTTTACCACCGTGCGGGCCGTGTACATCGACGGCAATAACAAGCTGACCGACGCCGTGCAGGCCGTCATCTTTCAACGCATCGGCAACGGCCAGTACCGTACGATCGGCGATATTTTAAAAGACTCCAAAAATACCCTTACCAGCGGATATGAAGACAATGCCCGCCGATTCACCCTCCTGGGCGACCCGGCCATGCACCTCGCCATGCCGGAATACCGGGTGCATACCACCCGGATCAATGGCAAAGATTTCAACCCCGCCCAGCCCGACACCCTGAAGGCCCTCCTGCCGGTGGAGTTGGAAGGCGAGGTGACCGATACTATGGGCAACCTGCTTTCGGGGTTCAACGGCAAAGTGTACGTCACCCTGTTCGATAAAAAACAAACCCTGCAAACGCTGGGGCAGGACCCCGGCAGCCCGGTGCGCGCGTTCAATGTGCAGCGCAATATCCTGTTCCGCGGCAGCGCAACGGTCGCCAGTGGCCGGTTTAAAGTGGATTTTATCGTTCCGAAAGACATCAACTATGCCTATGGCAACGGGAAACTGAGCTATTATGCCGAAAACGGCACCCCGCTCGATGCTGCCGGAGCCGACACCGAAATCATCGTCGGCGGCACCGCAAACCTGGTGGACGACGATACCCCGCCGGTGATCCGGGTGTTTTTAAATACAGACGCCTTTGCTTTTGGCGGTATCACGGATAAAAACCCCCGGATTCTGGTGAAATGCGCCGACGACTATGGCATGAACGTGACCGGTACCAGCCTGGGCCACGACCTGACCGCCGTGATCGACGGCAATGTGCTGGAAACGCTCGTACTGAATGACTTTTATGAAAGCGAACAGGATAACGCGCAAAAAGGGCAGGCCTTGTACCCGCTGCGAAACCTGACGCCCGGCCGGCACACCTTGCGCGTAAAAGGCTGGGATATCGCCAACAACTCCGGTGAAGGCTACACCGAATTCGTGGTGGCCGAAGACGGAAAAGTAGCGCTGGCGCATGTGCTGAACTACCCCAACCCGTTTACCACCAACACCAGTTTCCAGTTTGAACACAACCTGTCTGGCCAACTGCTCGACGTGCAGATCAGTATTTTTTCAGTTTCCGGCAAACTCGTCAAAACCATCCTTCATTCCAAAGCGGCCGACGGTTTCCGGGTAGCAGACATCGGCTGGGACGGCAAGGACGAATACGGCGATCACCTGGCGCGCGGCGTGTACCTCTACCGGGTTAAAGTGCGCGGCACCGACCTGGCCGGAAATACGGCGACGGCAGAGAGCGATTTTGAAAAGCTGGTGATTTTGAAATAGACAAGCGTTCCGTAATTTTTTCTCCCCGTATCTTCAACCCGGAGAAAAACGGTTTTATGAAACACCTTGCCCTGCTCGTCGTCTTGTTTTGTACCCGGGTTGTGCCGGCACCGGCACAACCCGATACCGTCCGGATCGGCGCGTTTATCAACGATATCTACGACCTTAACCTGAGCGAAAAGAGTTTCTCGGCGCAGTTTTGGGTGTGGTTTAACCATACCAACCCCGGAATCAAGCCGCTGGAAGCCCTGGAAATCCCGAACGCCAAAGAGGCGGCCTACAGCCTCGAATTTTCCGAAACCAAGGAAGGCGTTATCTGGTCGGGGAAAAAGGTGCATGCGGTGATAAAAAAAGACTGGGACATCCGGCGCTTCCCCTTCGACGCGCAAAAGATGACCATCGAACTCGAAGACAGCGACAAGGACATCGAAACCATGGTATACGAGCCCGATTCCGCCAACACCAAACTGGATACCAGCCTGGCCTTGTCAAACTGGATAATCGAACGCTTTGAACTGTCGGTCGGCGCCAAAAAATACGAAACGACCTATGGCGACCCGGCGCTGTCCCAAGGCAGCGTTTACCCGCATGCCGAACTGTCCGTTTGGATCAAACGAAAAAGCTGGGGATTGTTCTTTTCCCTGTTTACGGGCATGTACGTGGCGTTTTTTATCTCCTCGCTCGTATTTTTTATCGACCCTACCGATGTGGACCCCCGCTTCGGCCTGTCGGTGGGCGGTTTGTTTGCCGCCGTGGGCAACAAGTACATCGTGGATTCGATCCTGCCCCAATCCACCACCTTCACCCTGGTGGATAAACTGCACATCCTGACCTACCTGTTTTTACTGCTGTGCATCGTGCTGTCGGTCATTTCCCTTCGGATATGGAAAAACGGCAAACCGGCAACGTCGGCGCGCTTCGACCGCCGGGCGTATTTTTTTATCATTTTAACCTACAGCCTGATCAATACGGTGCTGATTTACGCAGCCAGCCGCGGGGTGTGAGCGCCGGGCCGGCGGGCGCAAACCGGTTTTGGGCCGGTGGGAAAATCCCCGCTTAGTCTTAATCCGCCAACCCCATCTCCGTCCGGGTCGAAAGGCCCCGCGCCGGCGTCTGTTGCGAGAGGCAGTAGATTCTTTGATCTACGCCAATAAATCTGGCATCGCCAACGGGCCGGAGAAAGACCGGATGAGCCCGGCGGCATACCGGAAATTGGTAGATTTGCCCATTCCTTTTTTTTGCGTTCTTTGCGTTTGATTTGCGAATTAACAGGGCATATTCCCAACCAACTCCCGTAACGTACCGACAAACACTTTGGATGAAACGCCCATTGGACGACCCACAAGCCCTGGAGGCGCTGCTGCGTCCGGAAACGCACCTGGAGCGGCAACTCCTGGATATTCCGGAATTTCAATGCGGATTGCTGTGGGGGGAGCCGCGGTTTGGTCATCCGGAGGGGAAAGTCGCGTTGCATATTCGCGAAGTGCTCGACAATATCGATCTGATCAGGGGACTTCCCGAAACCCAGCGCGGGCAATTGCGCCTCGTGGCTTTCGTACATGATACGTTCAAATATGCCGAAGACCGCTCGCATCCGCGCGATTGGAACAAACACCACGGCCTGCTGGCGCGCCGCTTCCTGGAGTATTACACCGCCGACACCCTTGTTTTGGATATCGTGGAAACCCACGACGACGCTTACTACGCCTGGCTCGGGCAAAAACACGAACTGTTTGGCCAGGAAAACCGGCACAAATCGCTCGACGCCCTGCTTGCCCGGGTGGGGTATTGCCTGCAGCTGTATTATTTGTTTTTCAAGTGCGACACCCAAACCGGCGACAAAACGCAGGCCTCCCTGAAGTGGTTCGAGCGAACGGTCGCGGGATTGGAGCTGGCGCCGGTGCGGGAAAGCGCAGCGTGACGTATGCGCAATCGGTATTTATCAGGGCCCCCTTTTTAATTTATCTAAGGACGAACAGGTTGGCGTTTCTCAAAATGCTCGAATTCCGCTCTATTCGCCGTACTTTTGCGCCCTGCAGCCAAACCCAAGCTGCTGTGGCAATTGCTGCTCCAGGTGTTTGCCCTGAAAAATCGCCCTGTACCACGCCCAATGATGAAAAAACGATACTTAGTTACCGCCGCGTTGCCATACGCCAACGGGCCCCTGCACATCGGCCACCTGGCTGGCGCATATCTTCCAGCCGATATTTACGTGCGTTACCTGCGGCTGATGGGAAAGGACGTCGTGTTTGTGTGTGGCTCCGACGAGCATGGCGCCGCTATCACCGTCCGCGCCCGCAAGGATGGCGTTACGCCGCGCGAAATCGTGGATACCTACCATACGATCCTGCGCGACACGTTTCAAAAAATAGGCATCGGGTTCGATATTTACCACCGCACCAGCGCGCCGCTCCACCATGAAACGTCGCAGGACTTTTTCCGGACCTTGCTCGTCAACGGCCAGTTCGACGAAAAAGAAAGCGATCAGTACTACGACGAAACGGCCGGGCAGTTTTTGGCCGACCGCTACATCACCGGCACCTGCCCGGTGTGCGCCAATTTAGATGCCTATGGCGACCAATGCGAAAAATGCGGCTCCACCCTCAGCCCTACCCAACTGATCAACCCCCGCTCCACCCTGAGCGGCGCCACACCCGTACTCCGGCCCACCACCCACTGGTACCTCAAACTCGACGAGCACGAGACCTGGCTGCGCGAATGGATCAATACGGGAGTAGCCGGCGGAAAACAACTGCACGACCCGGCCGCCTGGAAAAATCACGTGATTGGCCAGTGCAATTCCTGGCTCGAGCAGGGGCTTCAGCCCAGGGCCATGACCCGCGACCTGGAATGGGGCGTAGACGTGCCGCCCGAGCTGCCCGGCGCCAAAGGCAAAAAACTGTACGTTTGGCTGGATGCTCCCATCGGCTATATCTCTGCCACCAAACAGTGGGCGCTCGACCGGGGTGTCAACTGGGAGCTGTATTGGAAAAACGACGACACAGCCCTGATCCATTTCATTGGCAAAGACAATATTGTATTTCACTGCCTGATCTTCCCGGCGATTCTGAAAGCCCACGGCGAATTTATCCTGCCCGTAAATGTGCCGGCCAACCAGTTTTTAAACCTGGAAGGCAACAAGATATCGACGTCTAAAAACTGGGCGGTTTGGGTACACGAATACGTGAACGACCTGCCCGGCCGCGAAGACGAACTCCGGTACAACATGATCAAAAACATGCCGGAACAGCGCGACAGCGAATTTACCTGGAAAGGTTTTCAGGAAAGCGCCAACACCGAACTGGTCAACAATCTCGCCGGCTTTATTCACCGGGTAATGGTGCTGACGCACAAAAACTACACCGGCGTAGTGCCTGCCTTCGATAGCAGCCGCGAATTTAAAAGTGGCTGGAATGCCGAAGAAATTACCACTTGCGACGCCGAACTGCACCGCTTGCACGAAAAACTGGATGAACTGGGCGCGGAGATCGAGCGGTTCAACTTCCGCGAGGCATTGCGTATCCTGATGGAAATTTCAAGCGCCGGCAATGCCCTGCTCCAGTTCAATGAGCCCTGGAAGGCCGCTAAAGACGACCCTGAACTGGTAAAAGTGGCGCTCAACCTGGGCTTGCAGTATGTTGCCGTTTTGTCGGTGGCCATGCGCCCGTTTTTACCGTTTGCCGCCGCACGCCTGCGCCAAATGCTCAACCTCAGCCCTTTGGACGACCACCGGGAATGGCTGGATACCCTGAACGACCTGGCGGAGGGCAATCCGGTGCTGCGGCCCAACCACGCCCTGAATGCGGCGGAGCATTTGTTTTCCCGCGTTCCGGACGACGTGATCGAGGCCCAGATTGCCAAACTTCAGGCTGCCGCCCAGGCCAACCAACAAGCGGCGCCGCCAAGCCATCCCCTCGTGAAAGAAACGATTTCGTACGATGACTTTGCCAAACTGGACATCCGTACCGGCACGATCATCGAAGCTGGCAGGGTGGAGAAGGCCGACAAATTACTACGGCTGACGGTGGATTTGGGCTTTGAAAAACGCACGATTGTGTCTGGCATCGCCCTGCATTACCAGCCGGAAGATATTATCGGCCGGCAGGTCATCGTGCTGGCCAACCTGGCGCCCCGCACCATGCGCGGCATCGAATCGCAAGGGATGATCCTGATGGCCGAAGACGCAAAAGGGAGGCTGAGTTTTGTGCGCCCGGAGGCAGCGTGGCCGGATGGGTGGGCGGTAAAGTGATGCCCGGTTTTAATCCCTCGGCGGAAAAATACCCTGCACCGCAATCGCGTAATTCATCCCGAGGTACGGCTGCCGGTTTTCATGCGGCTGGCTCCCGCCGGCATTTTGCGTGACCGCGGAGGTAGAACTCCCCGTCGTTTGCTGGATTTTGGTTTGGCTGGAGCCGGTCAAAACGCTTACAGCGCCGCCGGAGCTTTGCTGCTTGGCGTCCGAATAAGCATGGTTGTGCGCCGGCATTTGCGCCGCGCTCAGGGATACGGATTCCTGACCGCCCGCTTCGCCCAGGTCATAACGCGACAAACCGGGGCCTTGACCGGGCCCGACGGCTACCCGGCCACGCAAATCCGGCAAGGCGAACGTGGTTTGGCCGTCGCCGCCGTAGGTGGTGCCGAGGATCGAAAACAGGGCGGTATTTTGGGCAATTGACAACAGCCGGCCGTCGCAAAAAGCCCAGCCGCGCGGCTCGAAATTGCCCGCAAAAAGCATAATTTCTCCGATAAAAGGCTCGGCGCCGACAGGTAGGGCCTGCTGCGGTTTTTCAAAGGAAAAGCTGAAAATAACGAGTGCTGCCAGGGAGACCCCGAATAAGAACTGTTTCATTGTAAAGGAGTTGAGTGATCGTGATGTTAATCCCGGTCAGAAAATGGATGCAACTCAAAGGCAGATAAAAACCCGTTCTCCTTTTCCGAAACGTTTTTTATGTAAAACGGCGCCGGTTTACAGCAAGATATTTTGCTTTTTCGCTTTTTATCCCTATATCTTTGTGGTAAACTGCGCTTGTGTCCAAATCCAATCCCCTATGCCAATCGGAAAACTACTACGCACTTTCGGCCGGAATATCGGCTGCCGCCTTCGCCCGCTTCTTTTTGGTACTACTGGCCCAGCAGGCTCCGGCGCCGTTTTCAAAACGCCGCCCAGCAAGGTGGAGGCGTCTTTCGTGTGCCGCGCCCGGCTGGTTGTTGAAGCGCACCTGTCCGAACCCCGGTTTTCCGTCAAGGCCCTGTGTCAGGCCTGCCACACCACGCAACCACAGCTGTACCGCAAACTCGTCGCCCTGACCGGGCGCTCACCGGTGCACTTCATTCACGCAATCCGGCTGCAAAAGGCACAGCAACTGCTCCGGTTGACCACCCTCACTATCGCCGAAATTGCCTATGAAACGGGTTTCAGTTCGCCGGCATATTTTTCCCGGCTGTTTGTCAAAACCTTCGGTCTGACGCCTTCGGACTACCGGAAAAACGGTGGCCTTCTCACCCTGCAATTGTCACATTCTTCGTCTCCGTAAAAAATCGCAGGGCTTCCCAGCCGCCTTCCCTACCCACGCCCGATTGTTTGACGCCACCGAAAGGCGTGCGCAAATCGCGTAGCAGCCAGCAATTGACCCATACGATGCCGGCCTGCAGCTCGGCGGCGAAGCGCTGGGTGCGGCGCAGGTGGTTGGTCCAGAGGGTGGCGCTGAGGCCGTAAGGGACGCCGTTGGCCAGGGCCAGGGCTTCGTCGTCGGTGTCGAATGGCTGGATGGTGACTACCGGACCGAATATCTCTTCCTGGTTGGTGCGGCACTGGATCGGCAGGCCTTCGACGACCGTGGGGGCAATGTACCAGCCGCCGGCCAGCCGGCCGGACATAGCCAGGGCATGCCCGCCGCACAGGACCGTCCCACCCTCCTGTTTGGCCAGCTCGATGTACGACAGCACCTTGTCGAAATGCATTTTCGACACCACAGCGCCCAAGCGGCTGCCCGGGTCGGCGGGATCGCCCACGCGCATGGCTTTGACGGCAGCGACAAAATCCTGTTTGAATTTTTCGTACAGCGGGCGTTCCACGTATATCCTCGACCCGCAAAGGCAAATTTGCCCCTGGTTGTTGAACGATGACGCCAGGGTAGTTTGCAGCATGTGGTCGTAGTCGCAGTCGGCAAAAATCACGTTGGGATTTTTACCTCCGAGCTCGAGCGAGAGTTTTTTGAACATCGGCGCCGCAATGCGGGCGATATCGGCGCCGGCGCGGGTGCTGCCGGTGAACGAGACCGCTTTCACCTGCGGGTGCCGTACGATAGCCTCGCCGGCGCGTGGCCCCAACCCGTGCACGACGTTGAACACACCCGGCGGCAGACCGGCGGCCGTGCAGATTTCGCCCAGCAGGCCAGCAGTATACGGCGTCACCTCAGAGGGTTTGCCGACCACGCAATTACCAGCAGCCAGTGCCGGCGCCACTTTCCAGGTAAAGAGATACAGCGGCAGATTCCAGGGAGAAATGCCGCCCACCACGCCCAGAGGCTGGCGCAGCGTGTAGCTGAGCGCTCCGGGTATATGGTAGCTTTCGGAGGCGAAGTGCAGGAGCGCCGTGGCAAAAAACTTGAAATTGAGCGCCGCTCGGGGAATGTCGACCGTGCGGGCAGTGGTAATCGTCTTGCCGGAATCCAGGCTTTCGGCTTCAGCCAGGCGGTCGAGATGGACCAGGATGCCGTCGCTGATACCGCGCAGGATGTCGTGGCGTTGTTCCAGGGGCATAGCCGCCCAGGCAGGAAAAGCGGCGGCGGCGGCCTGTACGGCAGTGTCCACATCCTCCGGACCCGAGTCGGGTATCTGGCTGTATACCGCGCCGGTGGCAGGGTTGTAATTGTCGAGGTAATGACCGCCGGCAGGCGGCACGTATTGACCGTTGATGTAGTTTTGAATGGTGATCATGCTGCGTGGCGCCCATCTCCAATGGGCAAAAATTGGGTTAAACAGATGATGTTCCGGCTTGCCGGCAAACTGGTTATGGTCATCGGGGGAATATTGCGCGTTGCATACCGCCCGCCGGGGCGATCAGTACGCAAAAATACGCAGTGGCCTGTGCAGCCGGGCAAATATTATTGGTAGCGCTCATCCGGAATGGGCGCCTGCAGCCGCACCCATCGGGGGCATAGCCATCAACTTAAGGGCTATGTCCATCGGGTGTGTGCGCAGCGTTGGCCGGGTATTTGCCCCGGGGAAAGCAGTTTTTTTCAAACTTTGGCCGATTAAATCCAAAAATGCCGGAGAATCGTAGCGAAATTTCCGCCGCTAAAGAACAATGAAATAACCCGATTATGATTCTATCGATTCAAAATGTGGTAAAGCGGTACGATAAATATACCGCAGTGGACCATGTGAGTTTTGACGTACCCAAAGGCAGTATTTTTGGGCTGCTCGGCCCCAATGGCGCCGGTAAAACCTCCCTGATCCGGATGATCACCACCATCACCGGCCCCGACGAGGGCGCTATTTATCTCGACGGGGAAAAACTCAACGAACGCACGCCTGAACAGATCGGCTATATGCCGGAGGAACGCGGCCTGTACAAAAAAATGAAAGTCGGCGAGCACCTGCTCTACCTGGCCCAATTGAAAGGCTTGTCGGAAGCCAATGCCCGGAAGGAAATCAAGTTCTGGTTCGACAAGTTTGAAATTGCAGACTGGTGGAATAAAAAGGTAGAGGAGCTGTCCAAAGGCATGCAGCAGAAAATCCAGTTTATCACCACCGTGGTGCACCAGCCCAAACTGCTGATCCTCGACGAACCGTTCAGCGGCCTCGACCCGATCAATACCACGCTGATCAAGGATGAGATCCGCCGCCTCAACGAAGCCGGCACCAGTATCATTTTCAGCACGCACCGCATGGAGCAGGTGGAAGAGATGTGCGACCATATCGTGCTCATCAACCACGGAAAAAACGTGCTTTACGGCGAAGTGCAGGCGATCAAAAATGCATTCAAGCAAAACCTGTTCCGCATCGAGAGCTCCGATCGCCTGCCTGCCGGTTTCGATGAGCATTTTCAGGTGCTCAGCCGCCCCGACGGCGCCGTGTCGGCCGTAACGGTGCAATTGGAACAAGACAGCCGGAGCAATGAGCTGCTGCGCTACCTCATCGACCACAACGTGCGCATTACCCGCTTCGAAGAAATTCTGCCCACGTTCAACGAAATTTTCATCCGCCGCGTCGGCGAAACGCAAAACTGACCATGAGCAAACTGAAACTTATTATACAGCGCGAATACCTCACACGCGTCCGCAAAAAATCGTTTATCATCGGCACCCTCCTGGCCCCCGTAGGTTTGCTGGTGTATTTTCTCGTAATTGTCGGCCTCACCAAATATGAGGGCGGCGGCGAGGTGAAAGTGGCCGTACTGGATGAAGCCCGCGTGATCGGCACTATCCCCGACGAACGGGGCGTCCGGTATTTACCGGCCGTAGACAAAACCCTCGAACAACTTAAATCGGAGGTGACCCAGGGCCAGTACGACGGCGTGCTGCGCATACCGCCATTGGCCAACCTGCGCCAGAAAGACCTGACGGTGTATTATTATTCCGATAAAAAACTGGCGCCGGAAAAGCGCGAACTGATCGAGCGCCGGGTGTCGGGCAAAGTGCGCGATTTCAAAATCGACTCGCTGCGCCTGGACCGCGCCAGTCTCGAGAACCTGGATACCGATGTGTCCATCGACCCGGAAAACATCACCGGCAAAGGTGAAGACGAAAGCAAATACACCATCGGCGTGGGCCTGGCCATCGGCGGTATTATGGCGTTCATCATGTTTTTTATGGTGATGATGTACGGCCAGATGGTGATGCGTTCGGTGATGGAGGAAAAGACCAACCGGATTGTGGAGGTGATGATGTCGAGCGTGCGGCCGTTCCAACTGATGCTGGGCAAGATCATCGGCGCCGGCGCCGTAGGCCTTACCCAGGTGGTTGCCTGGATCGTGCTCAGCGGCGCAGTCATGTTTTTACTGCCGTTTTTGGTAGACGTGGATCCGCAGCAAATGCAGCCACCGGTAACTGCCGGCCAGCCGCAAATCGACCCTGAAATGGCCCAGGGCGAAGCCTTCCGTATTTTCGCTGAACTCGGCAAACAAAACTGGCCGCTCATCGTCGGCTCCTTTGTTATCTTTTTCCTGGGAGGCTATTTTATTTACTCCTCCATGTTTGCGGCGATCGGCTCGGCCATGGGCGACGACTATGGCGAGGGGCAGGCCCTGGTGTTGCCGGTGACGATCCCGATCATTCTTGCCTTTTATATCGTGGCGTTTGTCGGCATCCGCAATCCGGATAGCGGCCTCATGATATTTGCTTCCCTGTTTCCATTGTTTTCACCGATTGTCATGCCATTCCGAATGGCATTCAACCCACCGCCATGGCAGATTGCCCTCTCCCTGGTGCTGACGGTGGCCGCCGCCTTTTTCTTCGTATGGCTGGCCGGGCGCATCTACCGCGTCGGTATCCTGCTTTACGGCAAAAAAGTGACGTTCAAGGAAATTGGGAAATGGTTGTTTTACCGGTAGACGGTGGACGGTGGACGGTGGACGGTGGACGGTGGACGTCCTGCCCCGAAACCTCGGGGGTGGACGGCTTGCTTGTCCTGAGACTTCGGATGCCTGGTGCCTCTACCACTTAGAGGGATGGGTGAGATGATTGCAAGTAGCGGCGCCAATCGTCTTCCGTATCGATATCAGCCAATTCGGGCAGCAGGGAAATCGTTTTCCCGGCTGCCCGAATTTTTTCCAGCGTTTTTTCCCGCACCGTTTCAGTGCTCCAATCGATACCCTGAAATATGGACGGCTCCGGCGCCTGCATGCCCAGCAGGTAATACCCGCCGTCGGGGGTGGGGCCTAGTACAAAATCGGTGGCGTTCAGTCGATCGAACGCTTCCTCCAGCAGCGGGCCGCTCAGCGCCGGACAATCGCTGCCGATGATGAGCGCCCGGTGGGCCCCGGCCTCGAAGGCCCGTTGGAAAGCGTTGGCCATGCGGGCGCCTAAATCGTCGCCCGTTTGAACGAATTTGCAAAAATCGGCTGCCGGCCAGCCGTCGTTTTCCTCCAGCGCATCCGAATAAAACAACCAGCGCGCTGCCGCCGTTTCGTGCGCCGCCTGCCGCGTTTTTTCCAGTAAAAACCGGTAAATGCGCAGCGCCTCTGCGTTCCCCACCGTGCGGGCAAGCCGGGTTTTTACGGCGCCCAGCCGCGGGTTTTTGATAAAGATTAGCAATACTGGCGCCATAAAACATTGGTTTAATACCGGCAAAGTATTCATCTTTACGGCTCTTCCAAATTGGTACGCTCCCTTTTATGAAACGTTATTTCTTTTACTTCATGGGTTCCGTTCTGCTCGCCGGCCTGGCGTCGGTAAATGCTTGTAAAAAAGACGGTTCCATCAATTCGGCAACGATTGAAATCCTTTCTCCCACGGCAGGGCAAATGTTTAATGCCGGCGAAGAGGCGCCGATAAAAGCCACACTCACCGGCAAAGAACAACTGCATGGCTGGAAGGTTGAACTGCGAAAAAAAACCGATGGTACGTTGCTTTTTACCAAAGAAATGCACACACACGACCTGATCCTGGTGATCGATGAAACCTGGACCAACACCCTGACCGAACATACCGACCTGGTGCTGGAAGTGTTCGCCCAGATCGACCACGACGGTACGCTGACGTCTAAAACCGTGGAGTTTCACGCGCATCCGGGGTAAAAGGGAACGGCCGCCAACACATCCTGCTTTTCTATTTTTTGCATGGTACGAGATTGCTGCTGAAACCCAATTTTTCCGGCATGAGGTTATTTCTAGCTCTGGACGCGCGCGCCGAAAAAAACGCCTAAAAAACCACCGCTCCCCCGAACCGGAAATTCACCGCCGCGGAGCCGTACGGCGTCGCGGCATTCAGCGCATTGTCGGAGATGATAAACAGCTGCGCCGGCCCTGGCCGGATCACCACGCTGAGACCGAGGTTGGTCGCCGAGTGGCCGTTCACGCTGTACATGACGCCCAGGGTCAGCCATTTCAGGACAGCCCAGTGGGCATTTACGCCTACGGAGGTGGCGCTGCGCCGCTCGCTGTTCTGGTGGTGCACGACAGCGCCGAAAGACCAGCGCTCTGTCAGTTTGAACGTACCGCCGATGTAAAAACGGGCCGGCAGGGTAGAGTGAAAGGATTCGGCTGTCTTTTGAAATTGCAGGGCGTCGTTCAGGGTATCCAGGGCGGCGGTGAAGTCGAGGCTGTCGGTCGTGCCGTTGATGATATCGGTCCCGGGAATTTCAACGCCATCGTAGGTGAACGATCCATTGCTGCGAAAATAGTTGGCATTTTCTTTCCAGTTGATGCGTCCACCCAGATCCAGGGCGCTCGCGCTCAGGGTAAGGCGCTCGCCCAGCTGCAGCTGAAGGCCCAGGTCGAAAGCCCAGCCTGTGTTGGCCGAAAACCCATTTTTCAGTTCATTGATGGCCAGGTCAAAGCCGAGGCCCGAGGTGTCAATGGCCGAGATGATGCTGGACGAATGGAACGCATAGTCGGTTTGCAAGGTCAACTGGTAAATATCCGGATCGGTATAAACGCTGACCAGGCGGTGGTCGTCATCGGTTTGAAGGGAGCTGATACCGGAGAGAAACTTGGCCCGGGCGCCAATCGTCAGGCGGTCGCCGAAGCGGCGGGCCAGGCCCAAGCTCAGTTCGTTCCAATCGAAGGTAGTGGTGGAAAAACCTACGTTCAGCGTCTGACCGATATACGGCGCATTGCCATACCAAAACAGTTCGGCGAGCGCTTTAGGGTAGTTTACCACCGCATTGATGCGCACGGCATGGCCGGCTTGCAGATAGAAACCGGCAGGCAGGCGCAAGCCCAGGCTGACGGTCTCAAAACGCTGGTCGTAATACCCTTCGTTTTCAGGTTCCAGTTTACCGATGGCCTTGCTCAGGTCGAGGATCGTACGATTGCCCTCCCGGCGCAACAAGTCGTTGTAAGTAATATCGCCGGAATGCGCAGCATCCAGTCCGAAAGACGGCAGGCCGATCATGAGGCGCTTGTCTTTTGGAAAAAACGCCGGGTTGGTGGCCGAGGCTTGCCAAAGGCCGGTTTGCTGGTGCAGCATGAGTTCCTGCTGCGCGCCGGCCTCCCGGGCAAACGAGGCTATGGCGATAAGAAAAATATATCGGAAAAAACAAGTCGTTTTCATGGAAATATGTTTTTAAAGTACGCACTGCCGGGCTCAGTACCTCGTTTTTACCTTCATGCCCAATTTTACTGCCGTTTGCTGGTTCGCCAGCAGTTTGACCGGCGTAAGGCCGCCGTTGGCGGTGGTGAAGAACGTGCGCAACAGAATCTTATCGGTCTGGCGCACCCGGTCGAAGCGCGCGATATCCATGGATACAAAGGTTTCCGTGCGTTTTTGGCCGATGGCATTGCCGCCAGCGTCCACCGGGGCGGCTTCCATGATAAACTGCGGGGCGCCGACAAAAAGGGAATCGACCGCCTGGGCGTTCTCATCCAGAAAGTAGAGCTGCAACGCCGTTGCGATAGGCGTCTGGTTTTCGGTCACCACTTTAAATTCCACCGATTCGATATGCGCGGTATCGATATCGCCGTAGCTGCCGAAGTTTAAATCAAGCGTTTGTTCGGCGCCAAAATCCTGCACCGAGCCTTCCAGCACGAGTTCCACGTTCATGCGCAGGGCGATGGTGCTTTCGTTGGTCAAAAAACCAATGATCGAAGGGTCGCGTTTGGCGTTCGATATGCCGGCCACCTCGTAAATCAGTTGCGTTGGTTGCGCATTGAAAATTGTAGCGATATTGGAATTGGTGCCATCCAGCACGACGTGGGTGTATTTCGTTTGCCCGATTTCGCCGGCAACCCACGAGGGATAATCGAAGTCGATGCTGTCGTTGTTGAACACCGAACTTTCCAGTTTGTATTCCTCGCCGTCTTTGCCGATAAAGCTCAGGTATTTAACCACGCCGCGGGTCGGAAATCCCCAGGAATTCGATATGGTCATGGTGACCTTCGGGTCTTTCACCTGTACGTTGCCTTTCAGGTTGGTTTGGTTGATGTCGATATCGATCGTGTCGAGCGTGAGCGGGTATTCGGAGAATCCCCAATAGCCTTCCACATAGGAAAGGGTAAAATTTTGGAGCGAGATACCGACCCCGGGAAAACCCGGGAACGGTTCGGGGAATACAATGCGTTCGCCGCCCGGCAAATAGGCTTCGTAGCGAAACTGGAGGGTATTGCTGTCGGAAAGCAGGGTGTATCCACCAAGGTTGAAGGTGGGAGAAAAAATATTGCTGTTGGCGCCTACCGTAAACGGGTACTCGAAAACCACCCCGTTTTTCGACATCTGCGGGATAGAAAACACCCCATGAACCGGCTCAGGCAGGGAGTTGAAAATGATGACGATCATATCGCCCGTCAGCACGTCGGTCCGGCGCACAAATACGGAGTCGGGCACCTCAAGTGGGTAGGCGTAGAGGCTGTCAGGCACCGGAATAGGCGGGGCGTTGGGCGGGAAATTAAAAAACGCAAAAATATCGCTCGCCGGTTTTTCCGCCACATCGCCGCTGTAGTACAGGGTCATGGTGTTGTCGGCGTTTACGACGATAGTATCGCCGCTCAGGGAGTCGTTCAGCACTTTGAACATCAGGTCTTTGAGGCTCAGCGTCGTATTAAACAAAGGAAAGGCATATTCTGCCGTATGCTCCGCAAATGCAGCGTCGTCCAGATTAGCCTTTTTGCACGCCGGATACATGCTCGCCAGTACCAGTACCGGGAACAGCAAACTCAACCAGTTTTTAAATCGCATCGGAATTAAATTGGGTTTGGTACGTAAAATTAGACGGGCCGTCGGGATTAAAAACTAAAACCAACAGAGGCCTGGATGACCACATTCCTATCGGAGTCCTGGCGGAATATCAGCGCGCCATTGTCGGTAGCTGCTTTGGACAAGTCGGCGTCGGCATTCGTAACGTCGGCCAGGCCATACTGCAGCCGCATCCCGAAAAACAGCGAACGGCTCAGGTAATACGAAATTCCGGCCACCAAACCATAATCCAGCGTGTTGTACAAATTGCCCTTGTCTTCCGGGTAGTCGTAATAGGCGCCAAGGGTTTTGGGCAATTCCAGTGTTTTGGCATCCACTTTGGCCACCACCGTTTGGGTATTGTCGCCCCGGCCGGGAGCATCCTTGCGGAAATTATAATCGAGGTTAAACTCCAGGTCGCTGATCGCATTTTGAAGCGGCGCCGTACGGCCGTCGGTATAACTGAGCGACCCGTCGCCGATCGATTGCACCATCAGGCCGGCATAAGCTCCTGCAGAAAGTTCAAAATCTTTCCACCGGCCATACGCCAGCACGGGAAAGTCGATGTACGCATTGGTGACATTGATCAGGTAGCGGGAGTTGCCGGTGCTCAGGATACTCCCGCCGTCAAACCGGAAAATCCGGTAGGACGCTCCGTCGAACGTGTACTTTGCCCCTCTTTTCGTGTATAAAACCTCGCCGCGCAGGCCAAAATTATCCGAAAAGGCATAGCCTACCGAAAGGCCGATGTGAAATCCCGTGATGGTTTTCCAGTTTTCCAGATCCGCCCCGGCCGCACTGACTTCGGAGGGGCCCGCCATACGGGCGAAATTGAGGCCAGTTTTAAAGCCATAACGCAATTGCGCCTGCACGGCGCTGCTGCCAACCAGCGCCAGGAGCACAACGCAACACCAACGAAACAAGAGAAATCGAATGTTAATTGAATGGGTCATTCCGGTACTTTTTTGGCGGACATCGGGCCGCCAGTTTCGCGAACAAAGGTTAAATACTCCCCAAAACGCCAGGGAGCAGGCAAAAGTACATTTTTCTGCAACAAGTACAGGCGCAGGCTTTGGGTCCGGCCAAAAGACGCTACTTTTGCCGGCAGGAAAATGACACTGCACTATGAAAGACTGGCCGCTTTGGGAAGTTTTTATCCGTTCGAAACAAGGGCTGAGCCATAAGCACGTCGGCAGCTTGCATGCCGCCGATGCGCAAATGGCCCTGGAAAACGCCCGCGACGTGTATTGCCGGCGCAACGAAGGCATCAGCATTTGGGTGGTGGAGTCCAGATACATCCATGCTTCTACAGAAGATACCGAAGCCTTTTTTGACCCGGCCAATGACAAAATTTACAGACATCCCACTTTTTACAATTTGCCGGACGAGGTGAAACACATGTAACAGCGGATATTCTTTATGAACCATATTTATGAATATGCGCTGCATTTGGGCGATAATGCCCTGATTTTGTCGCAACGCCTCGGAGAATGGTGCGGCCATGGCCCGGTATTGGAACAGGATATTGCCATGACCAATATTGCCCTCGATTTACTGGGGCAGGCCCGCTTGTATCTGACCTATGCCGGCGAGTTGGAAGGTCGCGGGCGCGGTGAGGATGATCTGGCATTTTTCCGCGATGCGCACGCGTTTCGCAACGTTTTGCTGGTCGAGCAACCCAACGAAGATTGGGCCCACACGATCGTACGGCAGTTTCTCTTTGACGCGTACAACTTCTACCACTGCCAGGGGCTGCTCCATAGCCGGGACGAACGCCTCGGCGCCATTGCTGAAAAAGCCTTTAAGGAAATTACCTACCACCTGCGCTATTCCAGCGAATGGACGATCCGGCTCGGCGATGGAACCGACCTGAGCCGTCAGAAAATGCAAACTGCCGTGAATGATCTGTGGATGTTTACCGCCGAACTGACTACTCCGAACGAGACGGACCGCCTGGCCGCAGCAGCCGGAATTGGTCCGCACTTAACGGAGATCAAATCCCAATGGGAGGCTAAAGTGCGCAGTGTGCTGCAGGAAGCTGCGCTGCAAATGCCGGAAAACGCCTGGGCAGGCACTATCGGTGGCAAAGACGGCCGGCATACCGAATATTTGGGATTTATCCTGGCCGAGATGCAACACGTTCAGCGGACGTATCCCGGCCTCGAATGGTAGTTTATCGTACGCCTGTTTCCAGGAGGGTAAGCGTTTGATTGGAAGTATCCAGTCTGGCCTGCATTCCATAAGCGAAGGTGGCCTGATGCGCCACATGGCCGAAGGGAAGGCCGTATACAACGGGCATGCCCAGGTTGCCCAAACGGTCGCGCAGGGTTTCCGGCAGATTGAACGAAAATTCGGTATTCTTGGGCGCGCAGTCGGCAAACACCCCCAGCGCGATACCGGCCGCCTGCCGCAAATCGGTGGCGTGCAGGAGTTGGGTCAGCAGGCGGTCGATCCGGTAGGGCTGTTCGCCCACGTCTTCGATGAATGCGATTTTCCCGCGAAAGGAAGGCGCGAAAGGCGTACCTGCCAACGCTGCCAACAACGACAGGTTGCCTCCCGTGAGCGGGCCGCTGGCCGCGCCAGGAGCAATGACAAAGGGGCGGTATTCCTCCCCGGGCAATTGTTCGCCGGCGCCCGGCGCCTGCAGCAAATAACCCTCCACCGGCTCTACCAGCACAGCGCGGAAATGCCGGAGGGTGTTTTCCGGAAAATCCGCAGCAGCTACCGGGCCGTGAAAGGTTACGAGCCCGGCGCGTTGGCCGATGGCGAGGTGCAAGGCCGTTACGTCGCTGTAACCGATAAATGGCTTGGGATTTTTCCGGATCAGGCGGTAGTCGATCTGGGGCAACAGGCGGGTGGCGCCGTAGCCGCCCCGCACACACCAAACGGCATCAATTTCCGGGTCGGCAAAGGCCCCATGCAGGTCATTCAAACGGGCTTCGTCGGGGCCAGCCAGATAGCCGTACCGGGCGCGCAACGACGCCCCTTCCCGCACGCGGTATCCCATGCCGGCCAGACTGGCCAGGGCCTTTTCGATTTTTTCATCCGAAGCAGGGCTGGCTGGCGCAATCAGGGCAATACGCGCGCCTTCGGGCAGGCGCAAGGGTTTATGCCGGGATGCCGGTAGCACGTTTCCAGCTTTTTCAAGGGGTGCGGTAAAAAACGAAGCAAGCATAGCCAGGCTCGATTGTTTAAAAAATTGTCGGCGTTGCATGGCGAATGGGAGGGTCGAAAATGAGCAATGATGGATAGTTGCGCCGGTAAAAGTAAGTTTTAAGTACCACGATTCAGCCGTAACTTTGCGCTTGTCCGCTTTTGCGGCCAAGAATATTATGCTGTTTGCCATCGGCACAAAAGTTCGGTTTCGCTATACCGGCGAGCGCGGCGTCATCACGGCGCAGCTCGACGGCGGTATGCTGCAGGTGCGCCTGGAAAACGACCCGGATTTTGAAATACCCACTTTTGAGGAAGACCTGATCCGGGATACAGGCGCCGAACCGGCACTGGCGGGCGCCCGCTTCGTACCAGGGAAAAAGGAAAAAGAACCGCCCCGGCCGCCCCGCCGCGAAATAAGAGGCCAATACCTCATCCTGAAGCCCAAGGGTGTGCTGCTCGCCTTCGAGCCGATGCCCGGCCGGGACGGAAGTGTTTCGCGGTACAAGGTCTGGCTGGTCAATGACACGACTTTCGAGTTTTTATTCGACCTGGAGTTGTTTACGGACAAGGCTACCCTGATCCGGGCGCAGGACAAGCTTCCCGCCACAACGGTGTTGGAACTCGGCGATTTGTTGTACGACGATTTAAGTGATTTACCGGAACTGGATATTGCACTTGAGCGAATCACTACCGATGGGCTGGACGCTGCCCTCACCCGGCGCCAGAAAATTCGGCCCAAACAATTTTTTAACAGCCTGCAAACGGCGCCAATCCTGAACGTGCTGGCCTACCAGTTTTTGTTGTTCAGCTCCTTTGAGCCGGATAAAAAGAAAAGCGATACGGATTTACGCGACTATACCCGGCAATCTGTGCAAAACAAACGTCGGCCTGCCGGGCCCAACGCCGTACCGTTTCGTGCATTCGATATCGAAGAATACGCACATTTCGAACCGGAAATAGACCTGCATATTGAAAATCTGACCCCCGGCCCGGCCCGGCTTGACCGCAGTCAAATTGTGCGGATACAACTTCAGCATTTTCACCGCTTTCTGGACAAGGCTATACGCCTGGGTGTTCCGCGGGTGTTTATTATACACGGGGTGGGCGAGGGGAAACTGCGGGAAACCATTGCCGACGAACTACGGCGTCGGCCGGAAGTACACAAATTCAAAAATGAATACCATACCAAATACGGCTACGGCGCTACAGAGGTGGTTTTTCATTGAGGCACAGCCGACAGGGGCATAGCGCACTAAAAAAAGAGCCGGCGGGAACTCCCGCCGGCTCTTTTTTTAGTGCGCAAGCAATAAACAGCCACGAGGCCTGGTCAATATTGCCAGAGGTCGTGTTCGGTGTTGAAAATCTGATTTTTTATACGGTCAGATTCCCAAAGCGCATCCACGCCGCGGGCATAGTCCTCGATCCGCCGGTCGTAAACGTTGGACTCTTTGATGATAAAGCTGGCAAAATAGCGCATTTCAAAGAGGTCTTCCCAGGAGATGGTGGCATTGGTATTGCCGCCGAGGGTAAATACACGGTTGCGGGCGAATAGCTCGCGGGCTTGTGGATAATATACCCAGAACATCGCCTTTTCATAGCGAAAGTTGCCTTCGCTGTCTTTTACGTCGATCAACGGTGCGATGCCGAGGATGCGCACTTGCATGGTGGAAGTTTCTTTGTCGAAGAACCAGATTTCTTTGATCCGGAAACGCTTCACATCGGCCCAGTTGATATCATTGCGCACGATCTGCACTTTTTCCTCGTATGTTTCGGGGTCGAAGGTAACGATCGTGTCGGTTTTCGACAACATGGACAAAACGTCATCGGTACTGAGGCGTTTGGTGAATTTATCGTCATCCACGGAATAAACCGGCATTTCACCCTTGGAGGCAGCCTCCGAAAGGATCTTAAAGAACGGCGCTTCCGGATAGGCGAAGGGCAGGTTCATTTTTTCGCGTACGTCGATAATACGCCAAATGCGCTTTTCCCAGAAGATATCGCTTTCGCGGATGGGTTGATACGCCAAAACACGGCGTTCCATCATAACTTCTTTTTTCACCACGTCGTCCAAAGGCGCTTCGCCGAAATCTTCCGGCTCGCTCACCTCCGTTTTTACTTCAATTTCTTCGGGATCTTGGGCCAGGAGGGCCGTTCCGGTCGTGAACAGCAACACACTCAGGCAAGTCCATTTGATAAAAGTATGCATGGTACGCAGTGGATTGATTAAGTGAATGTTTAGCAATTTCCAAAGAAAAACTTCAGCCGGCACCTATAACGCCGGCTGAAGTCATTTTATTACCGGATTTTGAATACCAGGTCGCCCAGTTTACGGGCGGCGATATCGCCGGGGCATTTTGCCTTGATATCCAGGAAGTAGTAGACGTCGCCAGGTTGCGCCTTGCGAATCATATCCTGTACGTCGGCATTGTACCGGGCGCCGGAGTTGTTTTTTTCCACCACGTCGGCGCGTTTTTTCTGGTAGGCTACGGTGTACCCCACCACGTCGCATTTCGCGTCAAAGTCGAAGTTTTCCAACACGGCGGCGATACCGCCTTGTGCCGTAAAGGTACCGTTCGGGATCGCGCTGGCGAATTTTTGCGCACCGAGGAGGGCAACTGGGTCCGGAATGCGCTTCACTTTGTATTTGAAGGTGGTCGGTGGAAGGCCGCCGCCCGACAAGGTGATACTGGCTTCGCCCGGCGTGCTGGCCCGTACGATATAGTGGGCCGAACCGTCTTTGGACAAGGTTACGCCGGAGGCGCTTACTTTCAGGTCGTTGGACGATACGCCGGCGGCCGATACGGTGATCGGGTTGTCTACGCCAATGTAGAATACGTTCATTTTATCCAGCTGGACCGAGCAGGAGCGTTCGCCTACTTCATATTCAAACGATTTGACGTAGGGTTTTACTTCTTTCGTGAGCGGGTTGGTGACATTGATCCGGACTTCGAATTTTTTGGTACCCGGCGAGCTGGTGCCGGTTTCGTAGTGGGCCTTACCATCTTTGACCGGCAGGCCGGATCCGTTGACCGAGATCGAAATATTGCTGGCGGTAGTGGAGTAGGCGCTCAGAAAAACGTCGGCTTCATACTTATCGCCGCGGATTACGTAGCCTTTCGGGGCAGAGATAACCGGCTCGAAAGCGTCCATTTTCAGGTCTTCGCCCTGCACTTTGCCAAGGCAGTAATTCAGGACGGCGGCGGTAGAGGTTTTGGCGTCGCTCTGGATTTTGCCCAGAATCGGGAAGCAGGCGGCGACGGGCATTTGCCGGAAGCGAAAGTCCGCCCAGCTGGTTTTGTCCGTACCTTTTGGCAGTGGTTCTATGTCGAGCGGCAGGGATGCGGCTACTTCGGGATCTTTGTCGGCAAGGGCCAACAGTCTTTCCCGGGTTTCTTTGATCCGCTGTTCTATCTCAAATCCGACGCCTTTTTGGCCGTCTTGCCCCAATACGAACATCCGTGTGGTAATATCCTTATTCCGGATATCCTTCGGGATGGTGGGGTCTTTTGTAGACGGGCCACCGGCGATGTCGAACAGTTTTTTGCGTACACTTTCGATATACGCGGTGAATTCTGCGGCTATTGCCATGGCTTGCTTGGCATTTTCGCGGTATTTTTCACTTTCCGGTTTATCATAAGCGTCTGCCTGTTTGTTGATATTAAGCATCAGGACATCGTTGTTTTTTTCCACGATACCCCGGCTGCCTTTCAGGCCATTATCCAGCGAGAAAAAAGCATTCATCACCTCGGCAGACACGTTCAGCGCGAGCAGCGCGGTCAACACCAGATACATCAGGTTGATCATTAGCTGTCGCGGCTCCTTAGGTATTGACATAAGGCTTTGTCATTTTATAATTTAGAATAGGAGTGATCACTTCAAAACTGTTACTGCTTACTGGCGGCCGATATTAGCCATGGCAGCCAGCATGTTGCCGTACACCGTATTGAGCGAGCCGAGGTTCTTATTCAGCGAGGTCAACTGATCTTTGTACGCGCGTACATCTTCAGCCGATTTGGCCATGTCAGCCATGGCCTCGTTCATCTTTGTGTAGAAGTTGCTCATTGATTTGATTTGCTCCTGCGTTCCGGAGAAATCGACTTCTTGAAGGGCCTTGAGGGCGCCGAGGCTTTTCGACATGGACTGCAACTCGGTCAGCATACCGCCCAGTTGGCGTTCTACGACGTCGCCGTGCAGCGGAGCGACTTCCGGCATGTTGGCGCCGGTAGGGCCGGCTGTGAGCGGCTGTATGCGGGAGTCGTAGTCATCTAAGCCGGGATACAGCTTGTTCCAGTAAAAGTCGGGTTCCGGACCAATAAGCCCGAGGAACAGGAAGATAATGGCTTCCACGCTCAGACCTACGATCAGCATTTCCGATGCGAATTCCCAGCTTTCGAGTTTGAACAGAGCGCCCAAAAGTACGATAGATGCTCCGATACCGATGACAAGGTTCTTAAAGTACTTGAAAGACTTGGTTTTGACGAAACTCATTGTTTAAAACTTTTTAGCAGTTTACAAAAAGGTTGAACTGTGTATTGTGTTTTGTTAAGAGGGTATAAAAAACGCAGCAAAGGTAACAATCGAAAAAAAACTTATCCGAAGAAAATTTCGCTCCAAATCCGGGGTTGTTTTGTTTATTGTCCGCTGTTAGCAAACAATCACAAAATCCAGGGTATTTTCCGGTATTGTAACGGGTGAAGTGCCAAAGTGCGGACAAAAAGAAAAAGCAAAGGGCAAAACGCAAGATTCAATACAAAATTTTATTTGTATTGAATTTTCTTGCTTTTTTGCCCTTTGCATTTGTTTATTGCTTCTTTTAGAAGTCGTTGATCGAACGACCGAGGAAGGTCAGTACGCACCGGAAGCCGATATAGCATTTGGTGGTATCCTGGTAATCCCAGGAGCGGGTGCCGGTTTGGAGAAAGAATGCGATATCCTTCCAGGAGCCACCGCGAATCACTTTTCGTTTCGCCGTTTTCGGGTCCTCTTCTTTGGCATCATACCGGATGTCAGGGTTGAGGTCGTGCATGAAGGAATAGGCATTTTCGAAGTAAGCCGTTTCCGTCCATTCGGCCACGTTGCCGGCCATGCAGTACAACCCGTAGTCGTTCGGGTAGTAGCCGTCGGCCTTCACCGTATACAGACCACCGTCTTCGGGATAGTTACCGCGACCGGGCTTGAAGTTGGCCAGCAAGCAGCCTTTGGCGTTGCGGGTGTAGTAAGCGCCCCAGGGATAGGGAGCTTCTTCGCGGCCGCCGCGGGCGGCATATTCCCATTCGGATTCGGTTGGGAGGCGGAAGTCTTCCGTATTGATGTTGTCGGAGGTGTACATGTCCCACAGTTTGGCGCGCCAGTAGCAGAAGGCTTTGGCCATTTTCCAGTTGATGCCAACGACCGGATAGTCATCGAATGCCGGGTGCCAGAAATAGTTTCGGGTCATCGGCTCGTTGTAGGAGTAGGCGTAGTCGCGCACCCAGCAGAGGGTATCCGGATAAATTGGGATTTTCTCTTTGTGGATATGGCTGGTCCGGTTGCTGTTGCGGTCGTGTGCCGCGCGCTGCCAGTCATACCATTGGAACTCAAACACAAATTTGCTGGCATCCAGCTCTTTGCGACCGGCAAAGCGTTCGTTGCCCTGGTAGTACAGCTCTTCGAGCTCTTCGGCGTCCTCTTCCCAGTCAATTTCGGTTTCCCAGTCGATCAGGGCTTTGTCAAAATCGCCGCCGTCATCCTCCAGGAAATGCTGGAGCGTTTCGTGTGCGAGCGAGTCGCGAACCCAATTGACGAACTGGCGGTATTCGTTATTGGTGATTTCCGTCTCATCCATAAAAAATCCCTGGATCGAGATGGATTTCGGCCGAGCGACCATTTGTTTACTGAGGTCTTCATCGCCTACACCTACATGCAGCGTGCCCGACGGCACATAAACCATGCCATACGGATTGATGCCCTTCCATTTAGGGCGGTTGAGTTCTCCAACTAACTCGCCGGTTTCTTTCCGGCCACAAGAAGCGGCAAAGGCCGCGATGAAGAGTAAAAGCAGGAGTAATTTCTGTAGTTTTTTCATGTTGACACCCGTGTTTTCCTACTTAATTGTTCGGTTTGGAAAAAGTGGTCGTAAAGATAGATGATTAAATTCGATGCAAAAAAGAATCCCAAATAAAATTGGTCAGCCACCTTTATTTAGATGCCGGAGCAGCAGCATCCAAACGGGTTTTTAACTTTCGCTGGTATGGCTTACCGAATTTTTTTTGTTTGTCTCCGGGGCAGCACAACCATTTCCCCGGGTTTGTTTTGGCTGGAGCATACAATTGAAGCAGGCGCAAAACCTCCTGGTTCGTTCGTTCTCAAAAAAATCTGGGATTGTATATGATTGGGGGCAATTTGCCGGTTCCGATCGGCTTGTTGAGGTCATAGCGCAAGAGCAATTCATGACTACCTCTATTGGCCGCTTCCAGGGCTGATACGGGAATGTCAAACGAATAAGCCAACGTAGTACGTTCGTTCAATCGCAAACCACCGAACAGCACGAAAGCGTCTCTGGCAGATGAACGCATGCCCCTAAACGAAGCGCCCGCAAAAATATTTTCCCGCCACCGGATAATTGTCGAAATCTCCACTTGTGTAATATTTATGTCACTTTTAAACAAAATACCCGGCTTGACAGCCAGGTTGTCCCCCACGCCAAATTGGTAGGAAACCGTTCCCAGGAAGTGCTGTACGGGTTGCAACCGGAAGCCGCCGGTATTTCCATCTTCCAGAACCGGTGCAAAAATAGGTTGGGTAGCCAGGCCAATCGACAAGTCGTTCCATTGAAGGTGCAAACCGGCTTCCACAGCAGGGGTTCCGGCGTTCACCTTGCCTTCGGGTAGCAGCGGGTCGTTGTGCAAAAAAGTGCCGGCAGGCTCATACAACCCGTCCGGCGCCCGGAGTTTTGCGCCGTCCAGAGCATATTGCAAATAACCGCCGCTCGCCCCTACCGACAATTGCAGGTTGCGGCCCAGCTGCAGCTGATAGCTGAAGCTCAACATCGCCTGCGTGGTACGATGTGCCCCAATAATATCATTTTCCACCTTCAGTCCTGCCCCACTGCTGATCATAAACAACGGCAGGTGGATATTCAGGTGTTGGGTTTCGGGGGCGCCTCGCAAGCTGGACCATTGCTGCCGGTACACACCGGTAGCCACCAGGGTGTTCTCCAGTCCTGCACAAGCCGGGTTATAGGCATACGGGTTCAGTAAAAACAGGCTGTATTGTGGCGCTTGCTGGGCTTGCAAGGCTGACAGGATACCGAATATGAAAAACAAGCGGGTCAATAATTTTCTCATATTGAATGCGCGCTACGAATGGAATGGGTTCGGATCGATTGTTCGAAGGCCTCCAGGGTTTGTACCGGTTTTTGGCACGCGTAATTTTGGCATATATATATTAAGGCGTCGGTCTGGCCGGTTTTGCCGGTCAGCAACGGGTTGCCGCTTTGAGGCTCGCGGCTCGCAGCCAATACCATGTTCGGCAAAAACCGGCGTTGAATAGCCAGGGCTTTTTCGAAGGCATTTTCGCCCACTACGGCGATTTCGAGGTACGGATATGTTTCAAACAGCATCGCGCCGGCCCAACGCTCGAAGGACAACGGATAGCGCTCCACGGTGTTTTTCATATTCAGGAGCATCCGGGCAGCGCGTTCCCGCCATTCCGGCCGGTCGAGCAATAGCCCGAGTCGTTGGAAATTGTGCGCCATGGTGCTGTTGCCCGATGGCGTGGCATTGTCGTACAAATCCCGTTTTCGCAAAATAATATCCGTCTGATCGCTCGCCGAAAAATAGAACATGGCCGATTCCGTGTCGTGAAAATAACTCAAAACTTGTTCGCTGTATTTTTCTGCCAGTGTTAAATACCTGGAATTGAATGTAATTTGCCAAATATCCAGCAAGGCGGCAATCAGAAAGGCGTAATCCTCCAAAACAGCGGCATGTTGCATGCGCCCTCCCTTCCAGGTATGCGCCGGCCGTTGCTGCGCGCCGGCCGTCATCTGCCCCAGGACAAACTCGATATTCCGCACCGCTGCTTCGCGATACGGTTCGTGGCCGAGCGCCGTAAAAGCCTGGGCGTACGCCGAGCACATCAGGGCGTTCCAGCCCAGGATGACTTTGTCGTCGAGGCTCGGGGCGATTCGCTTCCGGCGTTCGCGCAGCAGCGTTTCCCGGTTGGCGGCCATCTGTTGTTGGAGCTCTTGCACCGGTATTTGATGGTCTGCGGCAAACGCCTCGAAGCGGTGCTGGCGCCAAAGGATATTCCGGTGCTCCCAATTGCCAGCTTCCGTCACGCCGTAGAAGGCGCAAAAGAGCGCGCCGTCCTCCCCGAGCAAATCGAGTACTTCCGCTTGGGTCCACACATAATATTTTCCTTCCTCCCCTTCCGAATCGGCATCTTGTGCGGAGTAAAACCCACCTTCCGGGTGGGTCATTTCCCGCCCGATATACTCCAGCGTTTCTTCGATAGTTTCGCGGAACAGGCGCGCCTGCGAGCCGGACCCCGGCAGCTGCAGGGAGTCGAGCAGTTTGCAGGCATCTGCCAGCACGGTCACCAGAAGGGCATTGTCGTACAGCATTTTTTCGAAATGCGGTACCAGCCACTCCCGGTCGGTGGCATAGCGGGCAAAGCCGCCGCCCAGCTGGTCATAGATGCCCCCGCGGATCATTTTTTCGAGCGAAAAAAGGGCGTGTTCCAACGCTTCCCCGTCGCCGGTAAACCAATGGTACTGCAGCAAATACTGGATGGCCATGGTGGAGGGAAATTTTGGCGCGCCGCCGAATCCGCCCGCAGCCCGGTCAAATTGTTCGCGCATGCGCTGTACGACCGTTGCCGCCGATGCGGGTGTGAACGTTGCTTCCACGGCGATCGCCGGGTCCGAATGGGGCGGATGGAGGAAAATGCGGTCGTTGTTTTGGATATGCGACAGGAGTTTGTCCGCCTGTTCGTATGCCGTATCGCGTTGGGTTTCCCAGATATTAGCCAGGTGCTGCAACACCTGCAGCCACGACGGCCGGTTGTAGGCCGGGCGCGGCGGAAAATAGGTGCCGGCAAAAAACGGCTTGCCTTCCGGTGTCAGAAAACAATGGAGCGGCCAGCCGCCGCTGCCGGTGAGGATCTGGCAAGCTTCCATATAGATGGCATCCACATCGGGGCGTTCCTCCCGGTCCACCTTAATATTGATGTAGCGCTCGTTCATAAAGGCCGCCACGTCGGGGTTTTCGAAGGATTCCCGTTCCATCACGTGGCACCAGTGGCAGGTGGAATAGCCGATGCTTACCAGGACCGGTTTGTTTTCTGCCCGGGCACGCTCGAATGCCTCCGGCCGCCAGGCGTACCACTCCACCGGGTTGTGCGCGTGCTGGAGTAAATATGGCGAGTTTTCGTGTTGAAGTCTGTTCATGATTTAAAGGAGGCCGCATTAATTTAGGCATGCCCCGGGAAATCCTCCGGTATATCGGGTATTTTATCGACAAATTTTTCCCGGCCGCTGATGATTTCGACCAGCCGGCGGATGGTTTTGCGCCGGATAGCGCGTTCCAGCTCCTTATTGGGCTCTTTTAGGATGTACTGGAATTTGAGAATCACGCCGGACCGGTGTACTTCGGCCACGCGGAGGTAATAGCTGTTTTCTTTGATCAGATCCTGAAATGGCCGCAACGCTTCGATCAGGATGCGTTCGAGTTCTTCTACCGTCACCAGGTATTTCAGGTCGATCTCAAAATCGATACTAGTGCGTTTGACTTCACGTTTGGTATAATTGGTGATTTCGGTATTCAGGGCCACGTTGTTGGGGATGTAAATAACATCGTCGTCGTCGTTGATCAGGTGTATATTTTGCAGGGTAATGTCTACGATTTTTCCCCGGTGTTGCCCAATACGGATATTGTCGCCGATGCTGAGTTCACCGGAGAACGTGACGATCATGCCGTTAATCATATTGGAGACATAGTCTTTCGTCAGGAGCACCAGGCCGGCAAAAATGATGGAGAGCGAGGTCAGTACCTCACGAATTTCGATCCGGAACAAGGAAAACAGCCCGACCGTGAGCCCGATGACCAAAACGATGGAATAAATATGCCCGATGCCTACGATAAAATTATCCTCGGTCCGCACTTTATGGCGGCGGCGGTAAAACCAGACGATGGTGAACTGGATAAAGTCGAGCAGGATCAGAAAAATGGCAATACCGGACAGGACCGCGATGTAATAGTTCATCGGTTCGCGGTATTTGCTTTTCAAATTGGCGAGTAATGGCACGAGGTCCAATTCGCCGATATTCACCAGGACGAGCAGGACGAGCAAAGCAGCCTTAAAAACAAGAATAAAATATTTCATGGCAGAACTGGCTGGCGCACAAAATAGATAAAAACGACCGGTTTGTCAAAAGCCGGGGCGCTGTACGAATTAAAAACGGGCAAATCCGGTGAAGGTTTTGCCCGCTGGTATGTTTAAGCCCTTGTTTTTTATTCGGCAATCGCCTCTTCCAGCCGATGGAAGGGCAGGTTGAAGGCCTCGGCTACTCCTTGGTATACTACTTTGCCTTTTACGATATTAAGTCCGAGTTTCAGTTCCTGGTTTTCCAGGCAGGCTTTTTCCCAGCCTTTGTTGGCCAGCTGCAGGGCATACGGCAGGGTGGCATTGGTGAGTGCCACTGTAGAGGTGAAGGGTACGGCGCCCGGCATATTGGCTACGCAGTAGTGCACCACGTCTTCGATAATATAGATCGGATGGTCGTGCGTGGTGGGGCGGGTCGTTTCGAAACAGCCACCCTGGTCTACGGCTACATCCACCAGCACGGTACCGGGTCGCATGAGCGCGAGCATGTCGCGGGTAATCAGTTTGGGCGCTTTGGCGCCCGGGATCAACACGGCGCCCACGATCAGATCGTGGGTTTGGATCAGGCGGCGGATGGTGTATTCATTGGAAAAGAGGGTGGTCACATTTGCTGGCATGATATCGCTGAGCTGCCGCAGGCGGGTGAGGCTCACATCCAGGAGGGTCACCTGGGCGCCCAGGCCGGCGGCCATTTTGGCTGCTTGCGTACCCACGATACCGCCGCCCAGCACCAGCACTTTGCCCGGTTCGACGCCTGGCACGCCGCCGAGCAGCACACCGCGGCCTTTTACCGGTTTTTCCAGGTATTTGGCGCCTTCCTGAATCGCCATCCGGCCGGCTACTTCCGACATTGGGATAAGCAACGGCAACTGGCGGTCCTTGGTCTCGACCGTTTCATAGGCCAGGCAAACCGAGCCGCTTTTAATCATGGCGTGGGTGAGCTCTTCGCTGGAAGCAAAGTGAAAATAGGTGAAGATCAGCTGGTCGGGCCGGCAGCGGCCGTACTCTTCCGCAATAGGTTCTTTCACCTTCATGATCATTTCAGCATTCGCCCAGGTTTCATCGGCGGTGGCCAAAATTTTTGCGCCGGCTTCGATATAATCTTCGTCTTCAAAGCCGCTGCCCACGCCGGCCGTGCTCTCGACAAATACGGTGTGGCCGCGCTTGGTCAGCTCCAGTGCGCCGGCAGGGGTGAGTGCCACGCGGTTTTCGTTGGTCTTGATTTCTTTTGGTACGCCGATAATCATATGGACGGTTTTGTTTTAATGAGAAAATGGCCCACCGGTTAGGGTGCCTGGTTTTGATCCCGGCAAAGATAGAAAGGAATATGGAATACGGCGTGCGGCAAGCGGGAGGAGGTTTTCCCAGAATAAAAAAAAGCGCGTGACGTTTCACGCGCTCCGAATTTCTTCAATTCTAAACAATACTTACACACGTATGGTGTATTTTCCAAAATTGTGCCAGAAATGACAAATTTCCTTAATTTATAAAAAAATATTTATTGTAATCGGGAATAATTTGTTTCTCCCGGGCAATGCGGAACATTTCCAGGATCGCCGAGCGCCCGGCTGTGCCCAGGTCGGCCGTATATCGGGTTACATACAACCCGATATGCGCCTGCATGACGGTATCTTCCATGGCTTGGGCGTGGGCGCGGACGAAGGGCATCACGCCGGCGGGGTTTGAAAAAGCGTATTCCACGCTGCGGCGCATTACCCGGTTTACTTTTTGGTGTATTTCCGGGGGCAGATCCCGGCGGACAACGATCCCGCCCAGGGGGATTGGCAGGCCGGTGGCGGTTTCCCAGTATTCACCCAGGTCGATCAGCTTGACCAATCCTTTTTGTGCATAGGTAAACCGGTTTTCATGGATGATCAACCCGGCAGCGGCGTCGCCGCGCAACACGGCATCTTCGATATCCGAGAACAACGTTTCCACCTTGTTTTGCGCCTGCGGATAGGCCAGGCTGAACAAAAAGTTGGCCGTGGTCATTTTCCCGGGTATGGCAACCGGGCCGGCTGCGATCTGCGCGCCGGTCAGGGCTTCCCGGGCGATCAGCAGGGGGCCGCAATGGTTCCCTAAGGCGCTGCCGGCATCCAGCAGCAGGTACCGGTGCGTCAGGTAGGCAAACGCGTGGTAGCTTAGTTTGGTCACGTCGATATCGCCGGCGAAGGCCCTCCGGTTCAGCGCCTCCACGTCTTCGAGTATTGCCTCGAAGCGGAGGCCTTCCGTATCCACTTTGCCGTGGATCATAGCGTCGAAGATAAACGTGTCGTTGGGGCAGGGAGAAAAACCAAGGGTAAGCATGCGTCAAAGGTAGCGCCCAGTAGCGATGGGCGAAAACCGGGAATATTGTTTGTTCGGCATCGTGCCGTAAATAACGTTCCACTTTGGCGGCGGGATAACCGTAGTTTTGTGGTGCGCCGCTTTATCCATTCAGGCTGGCCAGACGCGGAAATGATGCCAAGTATAATCTACGAAGACAACCATTTACTGGCGATAAACAAACCTGCCGGCTGGTTGGTTCAGGGCGACCGCACCGGCGACCGCACGCTGACCGACTGGGGCAAAACCTATCTGAAAGAAAAATATGCCAAACCCGGCGCCGTATTTTTACATCCGGCGCACCGGATCGACCGGCCGGTGAGCGGCGCAGTGTTGTTTGCCCGCACCGATAAGGCCTTGGGGCGGCTGACCAGCGTTTTCCGCAACCGCGAGGTAGATAAAACCTACCTGGCGCTGGTATTATGGGCGCCGGAACATACGGTGGGCGAACTCCGGCACTTCCTCTTGAAAGACGAAAGCCGGAATGTGGTGCAGGTATTTGCAATGCCCGTGGCAGGCGCCAAAGAGGCGATTTTACACTACGCATACCTGGGGAAGGCCGGGGCCTTGCATCTCATGGAGATTCATCCGCTGACCGGGCGCCCGCACCAGATACGGGCACAACTGGCTGCCATGGGACTCCCCATTGCAGGCGACCTGAAGTACGGCGCGTCCGTACCCCTGCCGGACGCCTCGATCGGCCTGCACAGCCGCCGGTTGGTGCTGGAGCATCCGGTTCGCAAAACGCCGCTGGCACTCACGGCGCCGTTGCCGGAACAGCCCATTTGGCGAGAGGCGGCGCTGCTGGTAGCGGGATGAGTGTTCGGAATAAAAAAGCCTCTCCGATGACTGACACCGGGAGGCTCCGAAAACAATAAACAGCAGGATATTCTTGAATTGGTGGAATCAGGGCGGGTTATGACAGGAGGGGCAGGTTTGACAGGCCGGCTTTATACATTGCTGATTTTCCGCACCACCTTGTACAAGCGGGTGGTTTCGTTTACTTCTTCCTCGAAGGGATCGTGGTCGAAATAGTTGGCGGAAATCAGTTTGAAGCGGACCACGCGACCGCGGTTGTTGTAACTTTTCTGTATGTATTTTACCCAAACGTTGCCGCTGCTGCGCACGGCGTAGATTTCGTTGTCGCGGATATCATTCAGATTTTCGATGGAGCGGCAGACGACGATATCGCCGTGTTTGATAACCGGCTCCATCGAATTCCCTTCGATCTGGAAAGCGACCAGGCCGGAGCCGCCCACACCGGGAATGGAGAAATAGGTATTGTCTTCTGCGCTTTCGGCGCCCAGGGTGCTGCCGGCGAACGCCCGGATGGTGGTGAACAGGATATTGCCTTCGCCGGCGGAGTAAAACTTTTCGCCTGTCAGGACCTCGCCGGGCGCTTCGAAGCCGAAGGGGTTGCCGATGCCATGGAGCAACCAGGCTTCGTTGATATCGAAGGCGCGGCAGAAGGATTGGGCCTGCCCGTAATCAACCACGCGTTTGCTGTCGGGGTTTAAAAAAGCGCGGATAATGTGCCCATAGGCCTTATTGCCCAGCACTTTTTCCGCCACATCGCCTACTCCCTTGCCACCCCGGTCATTTTTGACAATTGCTCCGCGGTCTTCAAGCAACTTAAAGGCTTGAACAAAACGCTCGTTTAACTGAATGCGATCTTCTTTAATCATACGGCCTGAATTTTTCTGAAAAAGCGGTTTTTCGATCATGCTAACCGGCTGCCTGCCTGGCAGCCTTTTGTCGTTTGACCCTGCAAACTTAAAACAATTGGTTTTTAAAAACAAAAAATGTCAAAGATTTTTTTTACATCTTTCGCAAAAAAATACAGCCGCTTTTCTTTTTACCTGCAAATCAATTACTTGGAAACAAGCCGAATTCCGGATTTTCCAAACACAAATCGTCGGGAACTTGACGCTGCGTACAATTGAACACTTTTTCGTTTCACTTTTTATCGTACATTTGTTGCCGGGAAAGTATTATGTGAAGGCTCCCGCGTTGCGGGAACACCTTTTTTTGTTTTATATGGGTATAGTCGTTTCTCTTCTCAATCACAAAGGTGGCGTAGGTAAAACCACCAGCGCAATTAACATAGGCGCCGGCCTGGTCGAACTCGGCAAAAAAATTTTGCTGGTCGACCTGGATCCACAGGCCAACCTGACCATCTCGCTCGGTATTCCACGGCAAAAATTTACCATCTACGAGGCCATGCGCGGCGAAGGCGAGCTGGCGCCGTACACGCATAAGCCAAACCTGGACGTCATCACGTCGTCGCTCGACCTGTCGGGCGCGGAAATGGAGCTGATCAACGAGGCCGGCCGCGAATTCATTTTGCGGGAGTTGATCAGCCAGTTGCAGGACGATTATGATTATGTGATCATCGATTGCCCGCCGTCGCTGGGGCTGCTCACGCTGAACGCCCTCACCAGCAGCCGCTTTGTGCTTATCCCGTTGCAAACGGAGTTTCTGGCGGTGCAGGGGCTGGCCAAGATCAAGCAGGTGATCGACAAGGTAAAATTCCGGCTCAACAAACAAGTGGAAATGGCCGGCGTGATCGCCACGATGTACGACAACCGCCGTGTGCTCAACCGCGACGTCGTGGAGATTATTCATAAATACTTCGGCGACAAGGTGTTCAATACCTATATCCGCGACAATATCGCGCTGGCGGAAGCGCCCGCCCAACGCAAGGACATCTTTGATTACAGCCCTAAATCGCCCGGCGCACAGGATTATCTCGATCTGTGCCGCGAATTGTTGGGGCGTATTGAAAATATCTCGGCCCCTGCAGCCCAACAAGAACAGGAAGTCTGAACCCATGAGCAAAAAGAAATTCTCCGAAGGTCTTGACGACTTGTTTAAAGACCAGACCGCCGAAGCACACGGCTGGGGCCAGGCCGGCGACACACCGGCGCGCGAACGCCGCGCAGCGAGTAAAAACTTCATGCACGACCTCGACGTCTTGTTGCAGGAGGCTATGGATGAAAGCCTGGAAAAGATAGAGTCCGACCTGCCGGCGGCCGCCCAGCCGAAAACCAAAAGCAAATCGGCCTTACCCTACCGCACCCCTATGAGCGGGCTGGATACCCTGATCCGGCAAACCATCGACGTGCGCGAACTGGAAACCGATGAAGAAACCGGCAAAAAACGCCTCACGGTAGCCGTAGATAAAACCAAACTGGAAAAACTGAAAGTCATCGCGCGGCTGGAAAACGCCTACCTCAAGGATATTATGGTCCAGCTGATCGATGAATACATCCAGCAGTATACCCGGCAAAAAGGAGTTGATGTTTAGCGCCCAGGCCCTTTTTCCGTATGCGCGCCTACCACGATTTTCGCCTTTTCTACAACCAAAGCATCCACCCGGAACTGCTCCACCTGGAGCAACGCCGGCGCCGCCTCATGCGGTTGCTGGGCCTTTCGGCCGTATTGTTGCTGGGGGTAGTGTTGTTGCAGGTGTTTATCCAGATTTTTGTGGTGACCCTGATCCTCTTCGTGCCTGTGGGGCTTTGGATTGCCTACCTGGGCTTCCGGGTACAGGTCTATTACCAGGAATTCAAACCGCGCATCGTAGGATTGGTGCTGGATTTTATCGACAACGACATCAACTTCAGCGCTTTTAAGTACCAAGCCAAGGGCGGTATCCCCAAGGAACGGTTTTTTGCCAGTAAAATATTTACGCATGCCGACGAGTACGAGGCCGAAGACCTCATCTGCGGGCAGGTGCGCGAATTGCCGTTCGAACTGTGCGAACTGCGCGTCCGGGAGTTCTCCGACGTGCGCACCCAACTCAACTACGTCTTTCAGGGCGTGTTTTTATGGGGCGATTTCCGGCGGGTGGATATGCAGGGCGGCGTTCTGCTCCTTCCCGATGCCTGCCGGAAATACCTGAGCCGCAGCGAACGCGCTTTTCACCTCATCGGCGGGCGCCGTGTGCGCGACCACCTGCTGCCCGAATTCGAATCGTTTTTCGACACCTATGCCACCCCGAACGTGCGGCTCCGCGACGTATTATCGGCTGATCTGCAACGCGCTGTCCTGCGCTTCCGGCAACGCTTTCAGGAAGTGAACCGGGAAAAAGAAATATACCTGTCCATGATCGACGATAAAATTTACATCGCGCTCACCCAGGACAAGGACCTGCTGGAACCCTCGCTTTTTCAAAACACGGTGAGCTTTGAAGTCGTGCGCGAATTTTACCAGGATATCCACCTGCTCCTGGACATCCTGCGTGAAGTGGACGTGATGAATTGAGCAAGAAGCGGTTCCAAAGCCCTATTTTTGCCGCATGAAGACCATCGTACCCGGTATTTTAGGACTGTTATTTTTCCTCGCGCAAATCTACCTGACCTTCAACGGACTGGATTACTTTTCCAAGTACGCCAATCCCCTGGCGCTGTTCCTGGTGTCGATGGCTATTGCCCTGCTCTATTTTTACCAGCAGCTGCAAGCCCCTGCCGGCGGCGCTTCCCGGCTGTTGCCGCTGCGCGCCGCCCCTGCCCTGCTGTGGGCGCTGGCTGGCGCGCTGACCATGGTTTCAGGCTACGAAGAACTTCGGAAATTGTTGGTAATGTATCCCAACCCGGGTCAATACTCCGACGTGTTGCCCCAACTGGAAGCCCAATACCATCGCTTCAGCCGCGGCGAGATGCCATACGCCCCGGTCGACCTGGGCTACAATGCCCCTTATCCGGTGTACATGCCGCTGCACTGGCTGCCTGTCGGTTTGTCCGCTGGGCTGGGTATCGATTCGCGCTGGGCCGGCTATGGGTTGCTGGTGCTGGCGGCCGGCGTGTATGGCTACTGGATCGGGCGGCAAAATGCCCCCCTGGCAGGCCGGGCTGCTGCGTTGTTTTTGCCGGCTTTGGGGTTGTGGGGTTTTATCCTGTGGGGGCGATTGGAATTGCCGGTGAGTTTTGAAACGGTTGTGGCCGCCTACTACCTCGTGCTGGTGGCCGGCTTGCTCGGGCGCCACACCGGCTGGATTACTGTGGGCCTGATCGCGTGCCTGCTGTCGCGTTATACCCTGATTTTCTGGTTGCCATTGCTGGGCTATGTTTTATGGACAGAACAGCCGCGACGCGTGAGTGCCCGCCTGTGGCGCAATGTCGCCCTCGGTATTTTGCTGTTGTATGTGCTGCCGTTTCTGCTGCGCGACCCGGGCATTTTTGCCACCGGTATTAAATACCACAACGATGGCGCCGTGGCGCAGTGGATCGGGCAGGGCGACCCGCCGGTATCCTGGAGTATGGAAAAAGGCGTTTATTTCGGGATAAACATGAAGCGGTGGCTTCCCGGCGATGGCGCACAGCAAGTGTTGCTGGCGCGGGCCGTACAAGCTGCGGTAATGTTGTTGCTGCTTGGATTCGGCTTCTGGGCCTGCCGCCGCTGGAAGGACCAACTGGACGGTTATTCCCTCTGCCTGGTCATGTTGTACGCCATGGTGGGCTGCTTTTATTTTTTCAGCCCTATGACGTTTCAGTACTATTACCTGGTGTTGTTCATGTTGTCGGCAGCGGCGGTGGCAAAAATGCTGATCACGGCATCCGGCGGTGTTCAATCGGCCGGGCCGGCGGCTT